>NZ_JAGXKB010000003.1:9791-398815 GCF_019091025.1 Pantoea sp. GbtcB22 | reverse complement strand
ATCTCTGTTCATTCTGAACACATTCAAAAAAATACCTTCTTAAACGCAACGCAGTAAATTGCGATTTTTGTCGTTTGAAGGGCCGCCATTTTGGCGACCTCATCACTCACGACGCAAATTATCATCAGGCCGTAACAGCCTACGGCTGCAATTGCAGCACCCGGAAACCGTGCGTGCCATCGCGATCCAGCTGCGCCACTAAACCGTATTCCCAGTCCAGATACGCCTGCATCACGCCCGCTTCAATATCGGTGCCTTCATATGGACGGCGATAGCGATCAATGGCCGGGGACAACAGTTGCTGCTCTCCCTGCTCCGTTGGCAAACCCGCTTCGCGCCAGGCAGCGTTACCGCCCTCCAGCACAAACACCGGCTTGCCGGTCAGCTCAGCCACTTGTTGCACCGCATAACCCGCTAGCAGGCTGCTGCCGCAGGTCAGAACATAGCGACGTGCCTCCGGCAACAACGCTTTGCCTTGCTGCTGCAGGGTAGAGCGCAGCAACCAGGCCGCGCCCGGAATATGGCTGTTGAGATGGTTCGCGCGCGTGGTGAAATCCAGTACCTGCGTTTGTCCTTCCTGCAACCATTCCGCTAACTGCTGCGGTGAGATGAATTCGGGTTGAGCGACGGGCGGCACCTGCGCTTTCCAGTTACCGCGTTCACTGAAATCACTGGCCTGCAGCTCCTCCAGCACCGAAACCTGCCAGCCAAGCTGCGCCAGCCAGGATGCGGTCATATTGGCGCGCACGCCGTCATCATCAATCAGCACAATACGCGCACCGCGTACACTGGCGTAATGATCGGTCTCCTGCACCAGTTGACCTCCCGGCACATGGCGGCTGCCAGGCAGATGCCCGGCGGCGTATTCGTCGGCATCACGCACATCAAACAGATAAGTGGTGCGCGTCTCCTGCTGCCAGCGTTTCAGCGTTGCGAGTGGGATACGTTCCACACCGGCGCGATCGGCGATGATGCGCGCATTGTTCGCCGCCTGATGCTGTGCGGTTTCGCTGGCCTCACCGTAGCGGCGCGACTGGCCTTTATCCAGCGCATGCCCGGCCAGCGTCCAGCCGATGGTACCATTACGCAGTGCGAACACCGGATTGCGAATCCCGGCGTTCACCAGCGATTGCGTACCAATGATACTGCGCGTGCGGCCGGCGCAGTTCACTATCACCGTGGTCTCCGGCGATGGCGCGATGTCACGCACGCGCAGCACCAGTTCACCGCCCGGCACGCTGGTGGCGCCTGGAATACTCATGGTTTGATATTCATCGAAACGACGCGCATCGAGCACCACCACGTTAGCATCGCTGTTAATCAGCTGATGCACCTCGTCCGCAGATAAAGAAGGTGTGTGATTGTGATGCTCAACCAGCTCGCCAAAGGCTTTGCTGGGTGAATTCACGTCGATAAACAGTTCGCCGCCTGCCGCTTGCCAGCCGGCCAAATCATCTGCCAGCAGCGCGACATTGCTGTAACCCAGCGCGGCAATCCGTTCGGCAGCGGTTTGCGCCAGGCCTTCGTTACCGTCATACAGCGTGATCGCGGTGGTGCGCTGCGGAATGCGGTCCAGCAGCTCAAGCTCCAGTTTTGACAGTGGAATATTCACGGCAAACAACGGATGCGCGGTGGCAAACAGCGCTTCATCGCGCACATCGACAATCGCCACTTCCTGCTGCTGACGCAGGGCTTCAATAATTTCCGCCGCCTGGCGTAAAGGGAAAACCGGTTTAGTCATGTGAAAGGTCCCAAATGTTCGGTAAGTAACGGTTGCTGTAACCGGAGATAAACGTTTTTTCACTGCCGTCTTCGCGGTAGACCGCGCGTTTGACCGCGCCAATATTGGCGCCATAAACGTGAATGCTGATGGAGACGCGGTCGTCATAGGCGTTGCTGACGCGATGAATATCGCCTACCGTCGGCGACACCGCCTCAACGCGGCCGGGATCGAGTCGGACTGGCGCGCCTTCCGGCTGCAATCCGTTCGGCCCCGGCTGCCAGGATTGTGAAATCTCTGCACCGCGCAGCATCCCAATCAGTCCCCATACGCGATGGTCGTGAATCGGCGTTTGCTGGCCTGGCCCCCAGACGAAACTCACCACCGAAAAGCGTTGCTGCGCATCGGCATACAACAAATATTGTTGATAGTGTTCGGGATGAGGTTGGGTAAAGGCATCGTCCAGCCAGTCGTCGTGGCGAATCAACTCGCCAAGCCACGCGCTACCACGTTGCAACACCGTGGCCTCCTCCGGCTGCGCATCCAGCAAGTTGGCAAGATTGGCGACAAAATCACGCAGGCGCTGGTGCTGATACTGGCTCATAAGCTTCAGGCGCTCCTTTTCTCGGCGGCTGAGAGCGCATCGACTTTCTCGCGCGTCAGCGGAATCAGCTCGCGACCATATTCCACCGCATCGTTAAGCGGATCGAAGCCGCGAATCAGCACGCTATGAATGCCAAGGCGATAATATTCCAGCAGTGCATCGGAAACTTGCTCCGGCGTTCCCACCAGCGCAGTGGAGTTGTAGCCGCCCTGAACCAGTTTTGCGACGCCGGTCCACAGCACTTTATCCAGACGATCGCCTTCATTGGCGGCGGCGAGTAAACGCTGCGCGCCAACGCTCTGTGGCTTCGCCTTACCAAAGGTAAAGCCACTTTCGTTAAGCTGTTTTTCAGCCGTGGCGCGGATGTGCTCCGCACGTTCCCAGGCTTCTTTTTCAGTTGTGCCAAGAATCGGCCGGAACGAGATGTTGAAGTTAATTTCGCGGCCCTGTCTGGCGGCAGCGGCACGCACGTTGCGTACCGTCTCTTCCGCGCCTTTCAGCGGCTCGCCCCACAGCGCAAACACATCGGCATGGCGTGCTGCAACATCAATCGCCTCCTGCGACGATCCGCCAAAATAGATGGGCAGTTTATTCTGCAGCGGTTTGATGGCTGAGAACGCCTGCTCGGCCTGATAAAACTGGCCTTGATGATCGTACGGCTGCGCGGATTCGAGACTCTGCTTCAATACGGTGAGGAACTCATCGCTACGCGCATAGCGCTCGGCTTTATTGAGGAAGTCACCGTCGCGGCGCTGCTCGGCATCGCTGCCGCCGCTGATGATGTGCACCGCTAAGCGACCGTCGGTGAGGTGATCAAGCGAAGCCAGCTTGCGCGCCGCTAACGTCGGCGAGACAAAGCCGGGACGATGCGCAAGCAAAAATTTCAGCGTCGAGGTGTGCGCCGCCGAGTGCGCGGTGACCAGAAAACCATCCGGCTGATCCGACCAATAGCCCACCAGAATGCGATCAAAACCGGCGTCTTCGTGCGCCCGCGCAAAACGCGCAATGTACTCTTTATCGAACAGCGGGCCGCTAGCCGGAATAATTTCGGAAGCGAGGCGGTGGCCTATCATGCCTAGGAATTGAATGCTCATGCGGTTCTCCTGAAGTGACGTCATGGAGAAAAACTACGGGCGCAGGCGGTGTGAACGGAAATTCAATATTGTGCAAAGGTTTTGCGTTTAACAGTGAAGCGGGTGATAGCGGGGGAAAAGCGGAAGCGACGCGGATTAGAACTGATGGAAATAATTAAGAACAGAAGGGCGAGCCGCAGCTCGCCCCGTATATCAGAAGGCCAACACCAGACCAGCGATAGCGGCTGACAGCACGCTCACCAGCGTTGAACCGTACAGCAGTTTCAGGCCGAAGCGTGAAACCACGTTACCTTGCTCTTCGTGCAGACCTTTAATCGCGCCTGCCACAATCCCGATTGAGGAGAAGTTAGCAAAGGAGACCAGGAACACAGAAAGAATACCTTCCGAGTGTGGCGACAGCTGACCGGCGATTTTCTGCAGATCCATCATTGCCACGAATTCGTTGGAAACCAGTTTGGTTGCCATGATGCTGCCTACTTGCAGCGCTTCGTGTGAAGGAACACCCATCACCCACGCAAATGGATAGAACACATAGCCCAGCACGCCCTGGAAGCTGATGCCGAAAATCAGGTCGAACAGCGCGTTCAGACCGGTGATCAAGGCGATAAAACCAATCAGCATTGCGGCAACAATCATCGCAACTTTAAAACCGGCGAGGATGTATTCGCCCAGCATTTCGAAGAAGCTCTGGCCTTTATGCAGGTCCTGCAGTTGCAGATCTTCTTCGCTGTCCACGCGGTACGGGTTAATCAGCGACAGCACAATAAAGGTGCTGAACATGTTCAATACCAGCGCGGCCACCACATATTTTGGCTGCAGCATGGTCATGTAGGCGCCGACAATTGACATCGAAACGGTCGACATGGCAGTCGCTGCCATGGTGTACATACGGCGCTGTGACATTTTGCCAAGGATATCTTTATAGGCGATGAAGTTTTCTGACTGTCCCAAAATCAGAGAACTCACGGCGTTAAAGGATTCCAGTTTGCCCATACCGTTTACTTTGGACAGCACGGTACCAATGCCGCGAATCACCCACGGCAAGATGCGGAAATGCTGCAAAATACCGATTAACGCAGAGATGAAAATGATGGGGCAAAGCACGTTAAGGAAGAAGAAAGCGAGACCTTTTTCGCTCATATTGCCAAACACGAAGTTGGTGCCTTCGGCGGCATATTTGAGCAGATGATCAAAGAATCCTGCGAAGCCCTGCACAAAGCCGAGACCGATGGAGGAGTTCAGGAAGAACCAGGCCAGCAGAATTTCGATTACCAGAAGTTGAACGATATAACGAAGACGGATGCTTTTACGATCGTGGCTGACCAGCAAGGCCAGCACCGCTACCACCACTAGTGCTAAAAGAAAATGCAAAACATGGGACATGTCGGCTCCAAATTTGAGGAGGGTTGTATTTTGTTGCGTATTCTATGTAACGCGTTACTTAAAAACGAGATCAAAACCACATTATAAGTATTCGCTATCGCGTTTTTTCTCAGATAAGTCTGACCGCTCACAACCCTATTACAAATTCATCACAAGAAATATCCACAAAAACATTGTCTATAAAATAACCCAAGAGTAGAGTCTTTTGCGTTGCACTTGTTTTAAGCAAGAACTGACTTTACCGTAATGTATAGCAATGGCTATACTTTATAGCACCATCTATTACTACAATAACTATAACCAAATTTCATCTGCCTTGAATGACCCTTAATCTGGACAGGTCAACAAGCATTAGGACAGGGTAAAACTATGCTAGAAAGCCGCACCGCCGAGCGCGCCGCTCGCGGAGCCAGAAAGATCAAACTCGCGCTGCTGGGCCCGGCCTTTATTGCGGCGATTGGCTACATCGATCCCGGCAACTTCGCGACCAACATTCAGGCTGGCGCCGCCTATGGCTACAAGCTGTTATGGGTGGTGGTGTGGGCCAACGTCATGGCGATGCTGATCCAGCTGATGTCCGCCAAGCTGGGCATTGCTACCGGCAAAAATCTTGCAGAACACATCCGCGATCGCTTCCCGCGCCCGGCGGTGTGGTTCTATTGGGTGCAGGCGGAAATCATCGCCATGGCCACCGATCTCGCTGAATTTATCGGCGCGGCGCTCGGCTTCAAGCTATTACTTGGCATTTCCCTGCTGCAGGGTGCGGTGTTAACCGGTATCGCGACCTACCTGATTCTGATGCTGCAAAGTCGCGGGCAGAAGCCGCTGGAACTGGTGATTGGCGGTCTGCTGCTGTTTGTAGCGGCGGCTTATATTGTGGAGCTGTTTTTCTCCCAGCCTAAAGTGAGTGAGCTGGTGGTTGGCATGGCGCTGCCATCGCTGCCAACATCGGATGCGGTATTCCTCGCTGCTGGTGTGTTAGGCGCCACCATTATGCCGCACGTGATTTATCTGCACTCGGCGCTGACGCAGCACGGCAATAAAGGCAGCAAGGCGCAACGTTACAGTTCAACCAAGCTGGATGTGGCTATCGCCATGACCATCGCTGGCTTTGTGAATCTGGCGATGATGGCCACCGCCGCCGCGGCGTTTCACTTTAGCGGTCACTCCAGCATCGTCGATCTCGATCAGGCATACCTAACGCTGCAACCGCTGTTGGGTGAAGCGGCAGCAATTGTGTTTGGTTTGAGTCTGGTGGCTGCCGGTCTCTCCTCAACCGTGGTTGGCACGCTGGCGGGACAAGTGGTGATGCAGGGCTTTATCCGTTTCCACATTCCGCTGTGGTTCCGCCGCACCATCACCATGTTGCCCTCTTTTATAGTAATTTGGGCGGGCTGGGATCCCACGCGCATTCTGGTAATGAGTCAGGTGCTGTTGAGTTTTGGTATCGCGCTGGCGCTGATTCCGCTGCTCTCCTTTACCGGCAACCGCGAATTGATGGGCGATGAGATGGTGAACTCGCGTCTGATGCAGAATGCCGGGCGGCTGATTGTGGTGCTGGTGATCGCGCTCAATCTCTATTTGCTGGTCGGCGAAGCGCTCGGTTGGTAACTGCCAGAGAAAAGAAAAATCCCGCCATTGTGCGGGATTTTTTGTTTAGTGATGATGGTGATCGTGGTGACCTCGACGATCATCATGGCGATGATCGTGGCGGTGATGTTCACGACGTTCACGCTCATGCCAGCGGCGTTCGCGCTCACGTTCATAGGCGCGATGACGTTTCCACTCTTCGTGACGCCACCAGCGATGATCATTGTACTGATAACGATCGTTCCACCAGCGCGGCTCGCGCCAGCGCCCCCCGTCCCAGTAATTACCGTGACGATCGCGATCGCCGAGATGCAGCGTAACGCCCGGACCCAAATTGATGGTGGCGCTGTCGGCTTGTGCTGTGCTGATAGCCAATGGGGATAAGGTTGCCAGCAAGGCGGCAAACAAAATGGCACGTTTCATAACTTCTCCTTTTCAGTAGCTTATAACTGCCACCGTTGCGCTAGTTTGCCACATCGGACCAGGGAAGCCTTGAGAATCAGTCTGAAAACGCTGAGGTAAATCTGAAATGAGAATTTTCTGCTGCGGAAAACGCCCGACCAATGCCGGGCGGGTAAACGTTTACACTAAGATGTTGTGGATAGCGTCGATCTCATCCTGGCTTAGTTCCGGCTGGCTCAACATCTCAACCGCATCATCAATTTGCGCGGTTTTACTGGCGCCAATCAGCACCGAGGTAACACGCGCATCGCGCAGCACCCAGCTCAGCGCCATCTGCGCCAGCTTCTGGCCGCGCTGTTGGGCAATCGCCTGCAGCTGACGCACTTTTTCCATCTTCTCTTGCGTCAGCTGGTTTTCATTCAGGAACTTACTGCCGCTGGCGATGCGCGAGTCTTGTGGAATACCCTGCAAATAGCGGTCGGTTAACACGCCACCCGCCAGCGGCGAGAAGGCGATGCAACCAACGCCGTTGTCGCCCAGCACATCCAGTAAACCCTGCTCAGGCATACGTTCAAACATCGAATAACGCGGCTGGTGGATCAGGCAAGGCGTGCCGAGGTCGCGCAGAATCGCAATCGCTTCGGCAGCTTTGTCTGCCGGATAGTTGGAGATGGCGGCATACAGCGCTTTGCCCTGACGCACCACCTGATCCAGCGCACGCATGGTCTCTTCCAGCGGCGTTTCGGGATCGGGGCGGTGATGATAGAAGATATCAACGTACTCCAATCCCATGCGCTTCAGGCTTTGATCGAGACTGGAAATCAGATACTTGCGCGAACCCCAATCGCCGTATGGGCCGTCCCACATGGTGTAACCGGCTTTAGTTGAAATCACCAGCTCGTCACGCAGTCCCTGAAAATCCTCGCGCAGAATGCGACCAAAGTTGGATTCCGCCGATCCCGGCGGCGGGCCGTAATTATTGGCGAGATCGAAATGGGTAATGCCGCGATCAAAGGCATGGCGCAGCAGTTCACGGCTGTTATCGACGCGCGTACTGTCGCCAAAGTTATGCCACAAACCCAGTGAAATCGCCGGTAACTTCAGGCCGCTACGGCCACTGCGGCGGTATTGCATCTGTTGATAACGTTCGGGATGGGGAAAAGCACTCATGCAGCGTTCCTGTCTCATAGGGGAGAAAGTGACATCAGCATATCAGTGTATGCGTTTACACTAAGGCGAAACGCGCCGAAGATCGCAACTTACAGAATTATCTGTCGTCGTAACGAATGCTTGCCACAAATCACCACGCCACGATGATGAATATCTCGCCAATTCAGCCACATCGCTAATACTCGTGATTATCCCCTTAACAAGGAGCTGTCGATGAAAAACCCGAATGTTGGCGATTATTTACTGCACCGATTACAGCAAGCTGGCATCCGTCATCTGTTCGGCGTGCCCGGCGATTACAACCTGCAATTTCTCGACAGCGTGATTGCGCATCCCGACATTGCCTGGGTTGGCTGTGCCAATGAACTGAATGCGGCGTATGCGGCGGATGGTTACGGGCGCTGCAACGGTGCGGCGGCACTGCTGACCACCTTTGGCGTCGGCGAGCTCAGCGCTATCAACGGCATCGCCGGCAGCTATGCCGAATATGTGCCGGTGATTCATATCGTTGGCGCGCCCGCCAGTCAGGCGCAACAGCAGGGCGATTGTGTGCACCATTCGCTGGGCGACGGCGATTTTGGTCACTTCCTGCGTATGGCGCAGGAAGTAAGTGTGGCATCGGCGGTGCTGACGGCGGAAAACGCAGTGACTGAGATTGATCGCGTTATCAGCGAGGCGCTAACGCAACATCGCCCCGGCTATTTACTGCTGGCGGTGGATGTGGCGGCGGCTGAGATTTCGCTATCAGAGGAAAAAGCCACAGCCGCAGATAACCATCAGCAGGTTGCCGTGGCCTTTGCCGATGCGGCAGAACGCTTGCTGGCACCAGCACAGCGCGTGGCGCTGTTGGCCGATTTCCTGGCCTCACGCTGGCAGTTGCAGCCACAGCTTGAGGTGTTGCGCCAGCTGCGTGCGATTCCTGCCGCCACCTTGTTGATGGGCAAGGGCGTGCTGAACGAGCAGCAGCCGGGCTTCGTCGGTACGTACGCCGCGCAAGGCAGCAGCGAGGCGGTGCGTCAGGCCATCGAAGATACCGACGTTACGCTGTGCGTCGGCGTGCGGTTTACCGACACCTTAACCGCCGGCTTCACACAAAATCTGCCCGCCGAGCGCGTGATCGATCTGCAGCCGTTTCAGGCCACGGTCGCTGGCGAGGTGTTTGCGCCGTTGAGCATGCAGCAGGCGCTGGCGGCGCTGACGCCGATTTATCAGCGTCACTGCGCGCACTGGCGGCTGGCAGATGCGCCTGAGTGCGAGGAAAGTGAGCAAATTGCTGCGGCGGTAATCAGTCAGCAGGCATTCTGGCAGGCCATGCAGCGCTTCCTGCAACCCGGTGATATTATCCTTGCCGATCAAGGCACTGCGGCCTTTGGTGCGGCGGCGCTGCGTTTACCGCAGGATGCACAACTGTTGGTGCAACCGCTGTGGGGATCGATTGGCTATACTTTACCCGCCACTTTTGGTGCGCAAACCGCGCAGCCAGATCGGCGGGTCATCCTGATCATTGGCGATGGCTCTGCGCAGCTGACGATTCAGGAGTTAGGTTCGATGCTACGCGACGGCCAGCAGCCGATTATCTTCTTGATTAATAACGATGGTTATACCGTTGAGCGCGCGATTCACGGTGCTGAGCAACGTTACAATGATATCGCGCAATGGAACTGGACCGCGCTACCGCAGGCGCTGAGCCAGCACTGTGCGGCGCAAAGCTGGCGCGTCAGCGAAACGGTGCAACTCGACGCGGTGATGGAACAATTGATGCGGAATCGACGTCTGTCGCTGGTGGAAGTGGTGATGGACAAACAGGACTTGCCGCCGCTGCTACGTAAAGTCACCGCCGCACTGCATCAGCGTAATAGTGGCTAAATTTCGGAAAGTTGCCGCTGGGAAGTCGGGCAGGTGATCGGTAGGCTGTGCAGCATCTTTGAATGGATTACGCCCATCGTGCAGGTGGGCGTTGTTGTTTTATTGGCAGGCTTTTATAGTGTCCTGCAATTGTTTATGACCCAAGCGGAGCAGCAGAAGAATGACAACATACGCCCTGGTCGGCGATGTGGGCGGTACCAATGCCCGTCTCGCATTGTGTGAGGTAGAAAACGGCGCTATCTCGCAAGCCCAAACTTTCTCAACATCAGACTACGACAATCTCGAAGCGGTGATTCGCCACTATCTGGACGAGCAAAAACAGGACATTAAGCACGCCTGTATCGCTATTGCCTGTCCGATTACCGGCGATTGGGTGGAGATGACCAACCACGATTGGGCGTTCTCGACCAAAGTGATGAAAGAGCATCTGGCGCTGGAAAGCCTGGAAATCATTAATGATTTCACCGCCGTTTCCATGGCGATTCCGATGCTGAGCGAACAGGAAGTGATTCAGTTCGGCGGTAGAGCGCCGGTTGAAGGCAAGCCTATCGCGATTTATGGTGCGGGCACCGGCCTTGGCGTCAGCCATTTGGTGCACGTGGATAAGCGCTGGATCAGCTTGCCGGGCGAGGGCGGTCACGTCGACTTCGCGCCAAATAGCGAAGAAGAGGGTGAAATTCTCGAAGTGCTGCGCGCGGAGATTGGCCACGTTTCGGCGGAACGCGTGCTGTCCGGTGCCGGTTTGGTTAATCTGTATCGCGCCATCGTGAAGTCAGATGAGCGTGAGCCAGAAAACCTCAAGCCTAAAGATGTTACCGAACGCGCATTAAAAGATACCTGCATTGATTGCCGTCGCGCGCTGTCGCTGTTCTGCGTGATTATGGGCCGTTTTGGCGGCAACCTGGCGCTGAATCTGGGCACCTTCGGCGGCGTTTATATCGCGGGCGGTATTGTGCCGCGCTTCCTCGATTTCTTTAAAGCCTCCGGTTTCCGCGCGGCATTTGAAGATAAAGGTCGCTTCCGCGATTACCTGGTCGATATTCCGGTATATATGATTACTCACGATCAGCCGGGCTTACTCGGCGCCGGTGCGCACTTGCGTCAGGTGTTGGGCCGCGAGCTGTAAGCATGCAGGCGAGCGGCATCCGCCGTTCGCCTTATAATCTCATTAACTGCCTAAAGGCTTTCACCTTGCTGCGACTCACCGGCACCTGCGCATCCAAATCACGCAACTTCACCAAATAGGTATTGTTAAACCACGGCTCGATTTCACGAATCTTGCTCAGGTTGACGCAGTAAGAGCGATGGCAGCGGAAGAACTGTTGTTCCGGCAAACGGCTGCAAAACTCACTGATCACCATCGACATCACATAGGCTTCGCGCCGCGTATACACAAACGTCAACTTCTCATGCGCCTCAACGTAATAGATCTCGTTGATATCGGTGACGATAATGCGTTCATCTTTCACCAGATTGACGGTTTGTGGCGAGTTGGTGGCTGCGTTTTGTGGTTGCAACTGCTGTTGCGCGCTGGCTTCCAGCTTCTGCAGCATCGTCATGATGCGCGACTCATGATACGGCTTGAGAATGTAGTCAAACGCGTCCAGCTCAAACGCTTCAACCGCATGCTCTTTCCACGCGGTGATAAACACAATCAGCGGTTTGTGGGCAAACTGATTGATGTTTTGCGCCAGCAGCATGCCATCGAGCGAAGGAATGTTGATATCGAGGAAAATCACATCCACCCGATGGTTCTGCAGATATTTCAGCACTTCCAGCCCATCATCAAAGCAGGCCTCAACGCTGATTTGGCTGTGTTGCTGAATCATCCAGCTTAACTCTTGCTGGGCGAGAAATTCGTCTTCAACGATGATGGCTTTCACGTGGCGGTTTCCGTGGTGGGGCGCAGCGGGGCAGGCAGCCCCTGGCCATTCTTGCTAAGCGTAAAGGCGATTTCCGTGCCGGGATGATGGCGGGTGATGACCAAACCCTGGCCGGAGAGCAGCTTAACGCGATGATGCACATTCAGCAGACCAATTTTGTTGCCGGGCATCTCGTTTCGCGCCACGCGGCTCATCACATCATCGCTGATGCCATCGCCGGTATCGCGCACCGCAACGCGCACCCGATCGCCTAAATCCTTCACGCTCAGCGTCACTACGCCTTTGCCGCGACAAGGCTGAATACCGTGCACAATCGCGTTCTCTACCAGCGGCTGAATCAGCAGGCTGGGCAGCGTGAAGTGCAGATCTTCATCCACGTCATAAATCATCGACAGCTTATCGCCGAAACGCGCCTGCTCAATCGCGATGTAATCCTTCACCTGCCACAACTCTTTCTTGATATCGATAAGCTCGTCATCGTTGAGTTCGAGGTTGTAACGCAGATAACGTGACAAATTGATCACCAACTGGCGCGCGGTGTCCGGATTAAGGCGAATCGAAGAGGAAATAGCATTCAGGGCGTTAAACAGGAAATGCGGGTTAATTTTGCTCTGCAGTGCGCGCAATTCTGCCTTGTTCGCCATCTCACGCAGCTGTTCAGCCCGCGAGACTTCCAGCTGGGTGGAGATGATTTGCGACAGCCCAATCGCCATCTCTTTCAGCGACCCGGTGATGCGATGCGCTCGGCGATAATAGATTTTTAGCGTGCCTGTCACTTCCCCTTTTTCCCAAAGGGGAATAACCAGCATCGAGTGAATATCTTTGGTGCGATGTGCCTCGTCGTTGTTTTTAATAATAATTTTACCGCTGGCGATCGCCTGCGCGGTGGTCGGGCTGATGGCATCATCGCCGTTGTGATAGTTCTGCTCGCCGTAGCCGACGTAAGCGAGAATCTGTTTGTTATTGGTGATGGCGACCGCATCGGCGTGAATGTCGGTGCGGATGATATCGCACACTTTATGCAGCGACTGGCTATCAACCTGGCGAAACAGCGGCAATGTTTTGTTGGCGATCTCCAGCGCAAGCTTGGCCTGACGCGCCGCAATCGCCTCTTTTTCACCTTCGACGCTCTGCACCAGCAGCACGATTAAACCGATGCTTGATGCGCCCAAAATCATCGGCAGCGCAATCTCGGACACGATCGCCAGTCCCAGCGTCATTGGCTTGGCCCACAGCACAATCAGCAGCATGGTCAGGCTTTCGCACAACATGCCGCCAAGAATACCGGCGCGCCAGCGCTGCTCTTTATTCACCCGGCGGTTGATCACGCCCGAAGCGATGCCAGCAATGATGCTGGTGATCAGGCAAGGCACCGCCGTGACGCCATCCATATCAATCAGATAGCGATGCAAACCGGCAATCACGCCGGTGGCGATGCCTACCCACGGACCAAACAGAATGCCGCCGGACATCACTGCAATCACGCGCACATTGAGCAGCGAGCCGTCGACGTTAATGCCTGACCAGGTGCTGAACAGCGCAAACAGCGAGAATATTGCCGTCACCACCAGTTTTTCTCGCACCGAATGCTCATCTTTTTGCAACAGCTGACGAAACACCCGCGTGCGCGTGAGGAAGAACAGACAGATCAGCATCAGCGCCGCGCGGTCAAAAACCGCCAGCAGCATGTCGAAGTGGGAAGGCAAGGGCATCTCTCAGGCAAGAAACGGGAGGCTATGATAAAAAATGTGGTCACGATCCGCCAGCGCCACGGCAATCTGCAGACCTTTCTCGTAGCCGGGATCAATTTTGAGCATGCCTGGTCGCCATAAATAGCGACCTCTGCCAAAAGAGGAAAACTTGACTAACAAAAAGAGGATTAGCGAAAGCGTGCGCCGATCGCTGGTTGTCAATACGCCGGTTTGCTATGTTGCCGGATAAAAAGGGGAGATTAGCCATGCAATTACTCACGCCACGTTTGTCCCTCAGTCGGCTTCAACCTGAAGACTGGCGGATTTTCAAAGCGGTACATCAGGACCGCGCGACCATGACGTGGGTCAGTGAAATCCCGGATGAAAACGATATTCGTCAACGCTTTACTGAGCGTCTGGCGCCATGGCAGGCGAGCAGTTTTCATATGCTGTGTCTGGTGGCGCGCATCCGGGAAACCGGCGAGCCGATTGGCCTGTTTGGCTGTAGCGCCGAGTGGCATCCTTATCGTCAGGCCGAAGTGGGTTACATGCTGCGCGCGGCGTTTACCGGAATGGGTTATGGCAGTGAAGCGCTCGACGCGCTGTGCCAGTTTTTGCTACAGGCAGAATTTCATAAGCTGAAAGCGATGGTGATTGAGGGGAATTGGCCGTCGCGCCGCATTCTTGAGAAGAATGGTTTCGTACTTGAGGGTACGTTGCGGGATAATTATCTGCTAAACGGCCAATGGGTAAGCGATTGGGTGTTTGGCCGCTTGAATCCGCAACATTAAAAAAATTTCCGTCTGCTCTCGACAATCTTGTTATCAGCGCGTTATGTTCTTGGTGCGGTCACCACAGTGACCCACGTCGCTCGGACGGTCCGGGCGCTTACGTAAACCAGAGGACATCATGGCTGATAACAGCACACCCCGTCGTTTCTCGCGTATTGAACGCCTTCCCCCGTATGTTTTTAACATTACCGCTGAATTGAAGATGGCTGCGCGTCGGCGCGGCGAAGACATCATCGATTTTTCGATGGGCAATCCGGATGGCCCCACGCCGCCGCACATCGTCGAAAAACTCTGCCAGGTGGCGCAGCGCGAAGACACGCACGGTTACTCAACCTCGAAAGGTATTCCCCGTTTGCGTCGCGCGATTTCGCGCTGGTACGCAGACCGTTATCAGGTAGAGATCGATCCAGAATCGGAAGCAATAGTCACCATCGGCTCCAAAGAGGGTTTGGCGCACTTGATGCTGGCCACGCTCGACCACGGCGACACCGTGCTGGTGCCGAATCCCAGCTATCCAATTCACATTTACGGCGCGGTCATTGCCGGCGCGCAGGTGCGTTCTGTTCCGTTGGTAGCGGGCGTTGATTTCTTCAACGAGCTGGAGCGGGCGATTCGCGAAAGCTATCCCAAACCGAAAATGATGATTCTCGGCTTCCCGTCGAACCCTACAGCGCAATGCGTTGAGCTCGACTTCTTTGAGCGCGTCATCGCGCTGGCGAAGCAGTACAACGTGCTGGTCATCCACGATCTCGCCTACGCTGATATCACCTACGATGGCTGGAAAGCGCCGTCGATTATGCAGGTGCCAGGCGCGCGTGATGTGGCGGTAGAATTCTTTACCCTGTCGAAAAGCTACAACATGGCGGGCTGGCGCATCGGCTTTATGGTCGGTAACAAAGAGCTGGTCTCCGCGCTGGCGCGCATCAAAAGTTATCACGATTACGGCACCTTCACGCCACTGCAGGTCGCAGCGATTGCGGCGCTGGAAGGCGATCAACAGTGCGTGCGCGATATTGCTGAACAGTACAAACGCCGTCGTGATGTGCTGGTGAAAGGCCTGCACGAAGCGGGCTGGATGGTCGATCTGCCGAAGGCGTCGATGTACGTCTGGGCGAAAATTCCCGATCACTACGCGCATCTTGGCTCACTGGAGTTTGCCAAATTACTGATGCAGGAGGCCAAAGTGTGCGTCTCGCCGGGCATCGGTTTCGGTGATTACGGGGATACCCACGTGCGTTTCGCGCTGATTGAAAACAGCGATCGTATTCGTCAGGCGGTGCGGGGGATTAAATCGATGTTCCGTGCCGATGGCATTTTGCCGGGAACGGTGAAAGCGCTGGAAGAAGAAGAGGAATAACCATTAAGTGGGGCGACTCAGCGTCGCCCCGCCTGGCGGCTCTACAGCATCAGTACAAAAGTACCGACCCAAAGCAACAGGAAGAAAGAAATTCCCATCAAAGCGTATCTCACAAAACAACTCCTCTGAGCGGCTACCCGGCGGGCGATCCCAAACCCGCGTAACCCGAACAGAATAAGAGAAAGGTGGAGTTCATCATCGCTACACGCTTTCTTCTCAGGTCGCTCCAGGCAAGCCCGAAACAGGATCGAGGGCTAATTTACGCGGATTTGTCCCAAAAATAAATAGGCCGCTTCTGAGATATTGCTCACATTTTCAGCGGGTCTCAATCTCCGGTATCGCCGACATTCCCACGCGCAGTTTGGCCAGATCCGGCTGGTTTTCATCGAGCACAATTTTCACCGGTAAACGCTGTACCACTTTGGTGTAATTGCCGGTGGCGTTGTCCGGCGAAATGGCGGAAAAGGTCGCGCCCGTAGCTGGAGCAATGCTGTCGACGTGACCGCTAAATACCTTGCCCGGCAAGGCATCCACCTTCACGCTCACTTTCTGCCCTTGCTGCACATCCGCCAGCTGCGTTTCCAGATAATTAGCGGTGATATAGGTTTGCTGCAGCGGCACCACCGCCAGCAAACGCGTGCCTGCGCTAACGTAGGCGCCGAGGCGCACCGAACGCTGACCGACCATGCCATCCACCGGCGCCACAATCCGCGTGTAGGAAAGATTGAGCTGCGCCTGATCGACGCTGGCCTGCGCGGCAGCGACATCGGCAGCGGCCTGACGCACCGCAGCTTGTAGCACGCCAACTTGCTGGACGGCGGAAGCTAGCGCCGCTTCGCTCTGGCGGACGGTAGCCGAAGCGGATCGCTGCGTTGAGTTGGCTTTTTGCTGATCGTCTGCGGCGATGGTGCCACTTTTATACAGCTGGTTGTAACGCGCGGCGCTTTGTCCGGCGTACTGCGCTGAAGCCTGGCTCGCCGCTAACGTGGCCTTCGCCTGGTCGATAGTGGATTGCTGCTGTTCCAGCTGCGCCTGGCTACTCAAACGCTTCGCCTCGCTGACCTGCAAATTGGCCTGCGCGGTCTCTAACGCCACACGGTAATCGCGATCGTCGAGTGTCGCCAGCAGTTCGCCGGCCTTCACGCGCTGGTTGTCTTGCACGTTGACGCTGGCGATGTAGCCGGAAACTTTCGGTGCAACCAGCGTGTAATCGGCATTCACGTAGGCATCGGTGGTGCGGTGATCGTTGCCGGTCATTGATGACCAGACAAAAAAAGCCATCGCTAATAACACCAGTAATAAGGCGCTCAACAGCACCGTTCTCTTCAAAGCAAAAGCTTGCATATCAATTATCTCGACGTCGTCGTAACAGGTTGAATCAGTGTTTGTGGTGGCCACACGCGTTTTGGCAACCAGGCGGTTAACAGTAAAAGCAGGGCGGCGAAGGCAATCAGCATCTGGTAGCAATCACTCAGGCTCAGCACCATCGCCTGCTGTTTCAGCAAGGTGGCGAAGCCGCTGAGGTTTTCCGCGCTGCTGACGCTGCCGTCCGGCAGCAACGGCACGCTGCTGCTGGATTGTGCGCTGTTCGGCGCCGTCATCAGCCATGAACGGCTGGCGGCGCTATCGACCAGCACGTTGGAGTGGAATTTTTCACGGTGGCTGATAAACCATTCCACCAGCGTGCTGGCGGCGATGCTGGAGAAACCGCGCACCGTGTTGAACATCGCCGAGGCAAAGGGGCCTTCTGGTGGTGCAACCACGCTGGTGGCACTCATCAGCACCGGCAAAATCACCATGGGCTGTCCGAACGCCTGCAAAATCTGAATCAGCCAGAAATTCTGCCGCGCCCAATCGGTGGTGATGTGCATGCCCATCAGGCAGGACGTCACCAACAGCGCTACGCCCGTCGTCAACATCCAGCGGCAATCCACCCAGCGAACATTCAGCAGCGCGGCAACAAAAGGCGCGATCAGCAATTGCGGCAATCCGATGGTCAACGCCAGCGGGGCGAACTGCAGCGTGCGGAAGCCTTGCACCTGCGCCAGATAGGCCGACGGCAACGCCGAACCTGACAGCGACAGAATCAGCACGCCCGCCAGCACCAGCAAGCCGTGCGCGAGATTGCGCCGCCCCAGCATTTGCAATTTGAACAGCGGCAGCGGATGAAACCATTCATTAATAAAGAACACAGTCAGCAACGCCAGCGCGCTGAATAATAAGCCGCAGAATAACGGCGATTCGAGCCAGTCGAGTCGCTCGCCCTGCGTCAGCGCCAGAATCAACAGCGCCATACCGGAGCAGCCGGTCAGCATGCCGAACAGGTCGATCTGTTTAAAACGCTCAAGGCGCAGCGGATCCTGCGGCAAACCCCAGCTAATCAGCAGCATGGCAATCAGCATTGCGGGCACCACTTGCCAGAAGACAAACAGCCAGCTGACGTCATCGGTCCAGAACGCCGCCAGCGAAGCGGCCATATTCGGACCGAAAGTGGCGGTCAGCGCATATCCGGCTAAACCGTATAATTTGATCGGCGGCGGAAGAAAGCGCAGCGCAACGGTCATCAGCATTGGCGGCAGCGCGCCGCCAAATAACCCCTGCACCACGCGCAAGGCGATAAACAGCGTGGCGTTAGGCATCAGCGGCAGCAGCAGACCGCTCAGCATAAAACCAGCGGAGACGGTGAGCGCAAAGCGGCGCAGCGAAAAGGTGACGGCGAACCAGGGCGCAATCATCATTACCGCCACTTCAGCGGCCTGATACGCGGAGATGATCCAGCTGCCTTGATCGTAACTGATGCCGATGGCAGCGCGGATATCGGCTAACGCGATATCGGTGACGCGATCGTTTAATCCTGATGTGAGCGCGGCAATCAGCACGCCAACCAATCCCAGCGCTAGGCGCAGAGTAAACGGATGGGGGGCCGGAGCCGCAATGGGCTGGGCGTTCATAGCAGGCTTCTCGTTATGATGTTGATGCAGTGTATTGCGATGTGATACAGATGGCATCTTACATATCGATATGCTGTATTGCAATGTGATACAGGGTGTAAAAGTGCGATCATTCGCGTTAAAGTAGGGCAGGCCAAAAAGGAACGCATCATGGTTGAACTTCCCTCAAGCCGTGAGGATGAAAAAGCGGGTGGCATTCAGGTCATCGCGCGTGCGGCAAAAATTCTGAACGCGCTGGGTGAGCATCCCGGCGGCATGAGTTTGGGTGAAATTGCGCAGGTGGTTGATCTGCCGCGCTCGACGGTGCAGCGCATTATTGGTGCGCTGGACAGCGCACAGCTGGTGCGCAGCAGCGGTGCCGGCGGGTTACGTCTTGGTCCGGCGCTGCTCAAGCTGATCTCCAGCGTGCACAGCGACGTGGTGGAAATCGTGCGTCCATTCCTCGAACAACTCTCTGCAGAGATTAATGAAACGGTATCGCTGGCGCGGGCCAGCGGCACGCAGCTGGCTATCGTGCATTATGTGGTGGCCTCGCGCGAACTGCGCGTGGTGCCGCGCATCGGGCTGAATTTGCCGCTTTACAGCACATCGGGCGGCCGCGCGTTGCTGGCGCTGGAGAGCGATGAAGATGTGCGCGTGATGGTGGGCGAAGCCTATAAAGAGTTAACCGAGATGACGGTGAAAACGCTGCCGCAATTGCTGGAGCTGATTGCCGAGGTACGCGCCAGCGGATTGGCGATTGATCGCGGTGAGACGCTGGAGGGCATTTCGACCATGGCGGTCGCCATTGATACGCTGTTTGGCCGCTTCTCCATCTCATTACTGGTGCCGACCGCGCGTTTTCATAAGCAGGAAGCGCATTATCGTGAGCAAATCATCAAGTGCAAAGACGCCTTGATTCGTGAAATTGGCAAAATGACCGCTGTGGAAGGATAACCAACTGATGAAAACCTTGCTGATGGCCATCGATAACTCTCCGGTGGCGGAAAAAGTGATTGCGTTGACCATTGAACAAGCGCTGGCGCATCAGGCACAGGTCACGGTGCTATGCTGCGTTGATCCCGCTTACTCCTCCTGTAATCAACCGATAGAGATTGATGCCGGTGAAGATCCGGATGATTTTGTGGCGGCGAAAGATGAGCAGAACACCGCCGAAATGGTGGTGCGTCATGCGCTGGCGCCGCTTTTGCGCGCGGGCGTGGCGGCAAAAGGTTTGATTCTGGCGGGGGAAGCGGCGGAAACCATTGTGGCGCAATCCACACTTTTGCATGCCAGCATGATCATCATGGGACGCCGTCATCTGTCGCCGTTTAATCGTCTGCTGAAAGGTTCGGTCAGCGCTGCGGTGATTGAACGCGCCAATTGCCCCGTTTTAATTGATGTACGTAAGGATTAACCCCGCTCGATGCTCTCGCTTTTTCCGATTACGCTAGCGGCGTTCGCGCTGCTGGCGATCATTATTATTCTGCTGGTGCGCACCACCTCGCTGCGACTGTGGCAAGGCGTGCTGTTATTTATCTTGCCGCTAATACTGGCGAATTTACTGTGGTTCAGCTGGCTTCATCCACGTCAGGAGCGGCAGGCGCTGATGGAAGAGGTCGCAACCCAACTCAGCCTTGCGCCCGGTTATCGCCTGCTAAAAATTCAGGAACCCGCATTGTGGCAGTTGCTTAATCGCGAGCTGCTGCATAAACGGCTGGAAGGTGTTCCCGCCAATCAGGCGCTGGGGGATATGCGCGGCTGGTTGATGGATCTGGTTAATCAGCGTCTGACGCGCGCCAGCGATGCGGCGATCATTGATTACATCCGCGTCTCGGTCGAGGAGATGCAGGCGTTGCAGCAGCAGGAACCGCAGCGCTGCTTCCGTTTCCTCTATCCGCAGGTGAATGGCGGCGTCAATTTGCAACAGGTGCTGTCACCGGAACTGAATCAGCGCGATGCGCAAGCACTCGAAACGCTGCTGCAGCAAAGTACCGGCAATGAACAGCCGCTGGATCAGGCTGCGGCGCAGCGCGATTTACAAAGCGTGGTGGAAAAACTGTATGGCAAGTGGGGCGATCGGCTGCAACAGCTGAATATGCCAGCGGATACCGCGGTTGATCGCGGCGCAATGTGCGCGATGTCGATTGATCTCTACAGCGGCATTCTCGCATTGCCTGACAAACAAGCGGCCAATCTTTTACGTAAGATGGTCAGCCTTACCGGTTAGCAGGCAAAAAAAAAAGCCCGCTCAGCGCGGGCATGAAGGTCATTATCAGTATGTTTATTATTAATTCACCTGGTGTGGTGCAGACTTCGTTTTGTCTGAACAGATAATCGCACCCTTACCTTGATAAGTGAAACCGTTTGGTTTTATCGATTTGATTGGCGAAAGCTTCACTAATCCCGGACATTTCGCGCTTTATTCCTATAGATAAGCGCGGCGTTGCCTTTTAGACTGCAACGCTCAAGAGGAAACCCTAATGAAAAAAATGCTTATTAGCACATTGGCGCTTTTTATGTTGGCAGGTTGTAGCGTCAGCAAACCAGGAGGATTTGAGCGTGTTGATGAAGATACCAGCTCAAATACCGTGCAGTATCGTTACGATCCGCACACGCTGAATAAAGACGCAATGGAGATCGACCTTGCGAATTATTGCAGCCAGCGTGGATTTGATAAGGTGGAATCACTGCCGTCGCAAAATAGCCATTTGCCCGGACTTAAGAAAGCCTGGTATCAATGTAATTACGCGGTAAAAAGCTAAAAAAATAGGGCGGGATAATTTCCCGCCCTTTTTATTTTCTTATTATTTGCTGTGTGTGCTTTGCCCAACTATCTGCGGTGTCCATGACCGCCGTGCCCATGATGCCAGCCGCCGCCACCACCATGATGGCCCCAGCCTGGGCCGCCGCCTCCACGATGATGATCGATAATACAGCCACTCAACATCGTCATAATGGCTACAACCGATGCAAGCTTAATCACTTTCTTCATGGAGAGTCCTCCTCTGTTCCAATGACGCCAGATTACAGGGGAATAGTGGAGTGAAGATGCAGGAAATGTAGAGTTATTACGGAATGTATTACGGAGTGTGTCAATTAAATGCTAAAAAAGTCGCGGGGTAAAATAAACCAATCGGAATAAGCTGAATGCCTGATAATAATAACGAGATTACTCCGAAAGGCAAGGCTTAATAATAGTGGTTCTCAATTAACGTTTTATTGTGGAATAATTGTGGAGAAATTGGATGCCGCGTATTAATGCGGCATCCCAGCGAACTTAATTATGCAGTAAAGGTTCTGCCACGTTTTGGCGATTTGGCAGACGGATGCTCAGCGACAACACCAGCGAAATCACCAGCAAGGTCATAATCAGGCTGAAGGTGACGGTGAAGCCGCCAAAGGCGGAAGCAACCAGCGAACCCAGCACGCTGCCGATACCGAAGCCCAGGTAAATCAGACCATAGTTTTTGGTCAGGTTGTTCAGGCCAAAGAAATCGCTGACCAGCGATGGGAACACGGTAATGGTGCCGCCGAAGCTGAAGGCCACGCAAGCTAAGGAGAGGAAGAAGGTCGATTCACTCATATGGGTGAATAGCAAAATGCTCATGCCCACCAGCGAGACGATTTGCGCCAGCGTAATCACGCGGATGCGCGCCATTTTATCCGAGAGCACGCCAAGAATCAGACGGCCGCTGAGGTTGGCAATCGCAATCACCGTGACCGCATTGGCGGCGGTTTGCGCGCTCAGATGCACCATGCCTTCACCGATATCTTTCGCCACGCCAATCACGTACAGGCCGCTCATGCAGGCAGTGAGGAACATCAGCGCCAGCATCCAGTACTGCGGTAAACGCACCGATTGCGCCAGCGTGTAATCTTTGGCTTCCAGCTGCGTATTACCTCTGTTCTTCTGTATCGGTGCGTCACGCATCAGCAACGCGCCGACAATGATCATGCTCATCGCCAGCACGCCCCAGATCATGAAGGTATTCTCCAGACCTTGTGCGCTCAGCAGTGCGCCGCAGATGAATTTAAAGCCGAGGCTACCCAAACCGTACGCACCAATCGAGCAGGCGGAAATGAGCCCTTTGCGCTCCGGGAACCACTTCACGCAGTTAGAGAGCGTCATCAGATAACCGGCGCCATCGGCCAATCCCACCAGAATCCCCGCGCTGAGGTAGAGCATCATCAGATTATCGGCATGCGCGGTCAGCCAGAAACCTACCGCCATCAGCATGCCCGCACCGATGGTGACGTTGCGCACGCCAAAGCGCTCCTGCAATTTCCCGGCAAGCGATGACGCAATCGCCAGGCCAAGACTGAGTAAACCGAACGAGAAAGCCACTTCACTGATCGGCGCATTCAGCTTATTTGCCAGCGGGCCGTTAAACAGGCTCCAGGTATAAACCGAGCCCAAAGCGAACTGGGTGATAATAGTGCCGATAAGGGTGAGCATGCGGGTACGTTGGTCATTCGCGGGGGTTGCTGTTGTCATTTTTATCTCTCACTCGAGAAAGCGGAATCTGTGGAGATAATAAGTTGCTCTCGCGCGTGCGGGGGATACAGAGGCGTGAATGAACCGGATGGTGGAACGAAATGCAGTTAAGCGGGTATGAATGACATTGTGATGACAGTAAGTGATGTCATTTAAGCCGTAGCGGTTGCTACGGGTAACCATCTGTAAGTGTTTGTATCGATCACGCCATATCGCCTGCAAAGTTGTGGATGTTTGCCAGGCTTAAAGTTCATTCAAAAGGAGGAAATATGAAAGACCGAACATATGAATCCGCGTCAAATGAGGATGAGGTTTGCTGCATTATCGGTCAGGCGGTGATCGAGTTAAGCGATGAGCATCAACCAGTGAATAAATCCACGTTGTCGCTGAAATTACTGGCAATGGCCGACCGCGACAAAGATGATGAACGCGTCCTGCTTTACTGGATTGCCAGAAAAGCCATAACTAAACCTCACCAGCTCAATATCGGCGTTCAGGGCTGGCGCTAGAGGAACAAAAGAGCGGGCGCAATGCCCGCTCTCGTTATTTATGCGGTCCGTAATCGCCCCATCGTCGGCCAGCGCACAAACATCACCATATTCCCCGCCAGAATCATCACCAACCCGACAATCGCATTACTCTGCCAGTGATAACCTTCGTAAAGCGTGGAGAGCGTTAGCGCCACCAGCGGGAACAGCAAAGTACTGTAAGCGGCCTGACTGGCACCAATACGGCCCACCAGCGTGAAATAGGCGCCAAATCCCACGACCGAACCAAATATCGCCAGGTAGCTCATCGCGCCTAACCACTGCATATTCAGCGCTGGCGCCAGCGAATCGCCGTTAATTAATGCCAGTGCGGCCATCACCAAAGCGCCATACAGCATCGCGTAGCTGTTGGTGGTCAGCACATCACGCTGACGGCGTTGATGGCGCAGCGAAATCATATTGCCGAAGGAGAAGCCCAGCGTGCCAAGCGCGCTGAGGCCCACGCCCCACAGCAACTGTGGAGCCGGATGCGCCGCCTGAATATCATTCCAGAACAGTGCGACAATACCGCCCAGGCCAAGCACCGCCGCTGGCAACAGGCGAAACGATGGGCGCTGACGGAAGAAGATCCAGCCGTTAAACGCGTTATACAGCACGGCCATCGAGAATATCACCGACTCGAGTCCGCTGCTGATCCACACGGCAGCATGATAGAAGCAGACAAAGTTGAAGCCAAACACGCAGCAGCCCTGCAGCAGACAAAACAGATGATCGCGTTTATCCAGCGTTCGTAGCCGATGCAGCAGTTTGAGGATCACCAGCATCATCAGCGACGCCAGTAAGAAACGCCAAAATACCGCCACCAAAACGGGCGTATCGCCCGCTTCCTGCTGCAGGAAAATGGCAATCCATGTGGTTCCCCAAATCATCACCACGGCAAGGTATAACATCACATTCATAGCGCACTCTCCGACATAATCTGGCGCGCAGTGTGGCGTGAAAAGCAACCTGCGGCTTGCACGTTTTTGCGCGGCAATTGCAAAATCTTGCGCTTTTTACTTCTGTGTCCGGCTGTGACCTGTTTTCTGTCTGCGGAGATCCGTACACTGGGCGCTCATGAACTTCGAGTGATATGAACCATGGCCGATTACCAGACCTTCAACATGCTGCAGCGCCACAAAGCGCAGCTGCGCGACAGTGTGCAGTTGTCGAGCGGCATTAAGCTGGCGGCCTGGTTTAACAGCGGCGATCGCGTCACCAATCTTAGCGATCATCACACGCTGAGCCTGTATACCGCCGACGGCTATGAAACCTGGCATAAAACCCAAAACGGCTGGCGCAACGGCGGCGGCCCGGATCGCTTTTGCCTGATGCCCAGCGGGGTAGAATCGGTGTGGGATATTCGCGCCGATTTGTCGTTTGTGCATCTCTATTGCACCGACGAACATCTGCGGCATTTGGGCGAGCAGATTTGGGATCGCAGTCCGTCGCAGCTCAATCTGCATGAAAAGATCTTCGCGGCGGACGATCGCATCACCCAACTTTATCGCCACTTCTTGCTGAGCACCGACTGGCAACAGCCGGCGAACCAATTGATGCTCAGCAGCGCATCAACGTTGCTGATGACGCATCTGCTGCAACGCTACAGCGATGTGCAATGGCAAGCGCCGCAGGTGCGTGGCGGACTGGCGCCCGCCGTGTTGCGGCGAGTCATGGCGTATATCGATGCGCAGCTCGATCAGCCATTAACGCTGGCGCAACTTGCAGCCGAAGCGGCGCTGAGCGAATACCATTTTGCCCGCATGTTCCGCAGCAGCGTTGGCGAGGCCCCGCATCAATATGTGATGCGTCGCCGCATGGATGCTGCGCTGCAGCTGCTGAAATTCAGCCGTTTAACGCTAACAGAAATCGCAATGCGCTGCGGTTTTCACTCCTCGAGTCACTTCAGTAACCGCTTCCGTCAGCTGCATGGCGTGACGCCATCGGCATGGCGCCACGATCAAGTCTGATTACGATCTCACTTTTAAAACGTTGTAATCGGCTGCAAGAACCCCTTTTTTTTTCTGAACACATCTCTCAATTAGGCATTCTCAAACTCGGTGAGGCATTTTTTTCATGGATTTTGGAGTAGGATGCTTTGCAGGAAATTTAATCTATCACATTGATTACAATGACAAGTTACAAGAGGCTGTAATTATGGAAAAGCGCGTGTCAAAGCTGGAAGCGGATATTGACGATATCAAAACCGATATGGCAGTAATGAAAACGGATATCGCGGTGATCAAATCGAATTACGTCACCAAAAGCGATCTTTATCAGGAGATTGGCAAAGTGCATCAGGATATTGGGAGAATTCATCAGGAGTTAAGTAAGCAGACAAAATGGATAATCGCTGGGATGCTGAGTACTGCGGGCATGACGCTGGCACTGGCTCGCTGGTTGTTTTAAGTGAATAACTAATCAAGGAGTGAACATGGAAAAGCGCGTATCAAAGCTGGAAGCGGATATTCATGAAATGAAAACGGATATCGCGGTGATCAAATCGAATTACGCCACTAAAAGCGATCTTCATCAGGCGATTAACCAGCAAACGAAATGGATTGTGGCGGGAATAATGAGCACCGCTGGACTGACACTTGCTCTGGCGAGATGGCTGTTTTAGGCGGGAGAACGATGAAAATCTGGTGTCCCCTGCAGACGTCTAATCCACCACCTAACAAGTTGCACCATATAGGTTTTTTCAGATTGGAAGAATTCTTTACCCAGCATTTTACCCGCCGCAGCCGGAAATTAGCTTGTTTTTGAACTCCAGGTGATCGCGATATTTCCAGCGAGAGCGTCCGCTGATTTTGATTGGCTTGCAGAGGGTGCCGTCTTTTACACGGTCATAAATGTAGGTCTTGCCGAAACCAGTATCGGCCATGATGAATTTCAGGTCAACGAGCGTGTCTTCGCGCAATTCCATAATTGAATTCTCCAATGTCGGTATATAGCAACAATCCCACCCAGCTAGAGCAAATGTGACCATATGGCCACACTCACTCCTTAGGTGGTTTGCCGAGGATAAAAGCGATGATTACTGCAGCGAGAAGGCTGAAATCGATGATGACCTCAGCCGGGGTGATGTCTTCGCAGGTGGTGGTCATGCTGCTGGTTTCAGGAAGAGAATCCAGTGTGTTTTGTCACTCTTTCCTGTGCGCTGCCAGATTGTTGGCTTATGGTCGGTTAGGGCGATGACCTTGCGTACCGGAATCTGCGTCTCATTCCATTTGAAAATCAGCGTGCCGTGTGGACGGAGCACCCTGAATGCCTCCGCGAAACCGGCGCGGATATCTTCTGGCCACGTCGATTTATCCAGAGCGCCGTACTTCTTACGCATCCAGCTATTTTCGCCGGCATGCTGCAAATGTGGCGGATCGAAAACAACCTGAGCAAAAGTGTTATCAGCAAATGGGAGTGCACGGAAATCTGCGATGATGTCCGGGCTGATTTGAAGCGTTCGCCCATCGCACAACACATGCTGCTCCGCGCGGCGGTCGGTGAATACGGCGCGGTCATCCTGCTTATCCATCCAGAACATGCGCGAACCGCAGCACATATCCAATATGCTTACTTCAGACATAACAACTCCTCACGCAGAGCGCGATAAAGGTTAATGGGATGGGGGCTTAGTAAGAGCGGAAGCCGTTACAGTTGCGGAAAAACTCGAGCAGGTAATTTTTCATTCTGGCGTGGGCTTCGCGGTCATTTCCATTGCACCAACCATCGGGCGGTGTCCATGGTTCCAGCAGGTCGGCCATTTTCTTGGCTTTTGCTGGGGTAACGCTCAATGGATCATTGGTGTGCTGCGTGTCTACCAGCTTTTCCATGCCGGGAATGGCGAGCACTTTAAACCACGTTCCGTTTGGCAATCCTAGGCCGCTTATGCGTTCACCGGCGCGGCGCTTATCTACTAATTCAACTGACATTGTGAATCTCCTTATCAATTTTGCGCACGTAATACGTCAACCAGGCTTTGGGCCGGAACGTGCTAGGCGGCAGGCAGTTAATGGTTTTGGCGTGCTTATCAAGCAGGGTGGTGATGATGCGGTCGTGTTCTGATTTGGGCTTGCCGTCAATGGCGGTGAGTATTTCCGTTCTGCACTTACGCGCTACGGCCCTTAACGCGTTTTCAGTCTGCGGCGTCATGCCACCTTTCTGTGCTGCTGAGCACGCTCAATGCGCTCATAATCATCTTTGCATTCAGGGCAGCAGAAGAAGCCCTTATCCACTTTCTCGCCGCAGTCGCCGTTCTGGCATAGACCTGTGAATGTCATCGTCGGCCTCTGCCGGTTAGCCAGCGCAATTTGCGTGTTGAGCATTTCTAGTTCTGAGGCTTGGTCGAGTTCGTCAGACATGATTTATCTCCAAAATTTGGGCGTAAAAAAACCTGCCGGAGCAGGTTAGATTTTTTGATTGCTTAGTCTGAATATGTATTGGCGGTAATTTCCACCGATATACTGATACTCGCCAGAGAATGTTCCCGGCAAACCTGTATCCTGAACGTCAACGACGCTATCCAGCGGGATGGCTTCTAAGTGAGCTATCTCACCACCCTCTCTCTCAATAACAATAATTGACTCACGCCATTCTGGCTTACCAACATGCCTGCCGTAAGCGTCGGGATAGCTCACACCATTAATGGATATATCAATTTTTTGGAAACTTGCCATCGTTTGCATTCCTTTTGATTGGTCAGAATATTATGACAGGATAAATCATCGACTAACCCATAAGAAACTTTACTGCTATCGGTAGGTGAGCACTCAAGTGGCGCTGTCGATGGGTTTGCGGTAGAGCGGCAGCGTGCACGCAAGGCTTTTGCTTCTTTTGGCAAGTATGTGCGGTTCAAATTGCTCAACGTCCGTGCGATTAACCCAAGCCGCCGGCTCACTAAACGCCTTGCGCATCGCTATCAACTCCTTCGCCATCGATACGATTTCTTCAGTGACATTGCACATGCGCTTATCGTGAGCGAATTGCTCCAACCTCTCATCACTAATCATTCTTCCTCCGGAGCCGCTGGGTGATACATCCAATGGGTATACTCATCTCTGCCAAATTCACTCCGCCACTCCCCATTACCCCAATAAACAACATCGCCAGCGAAATCACCTTCTTCAATGGCTATGCACCACGACCCATCTTTCGGCAGCTCATCCTCAAGCTTCACCCACTCTGCACCACCTGTGGCACATATAGGCTCTATTGGTGCTGTGTGTGGAACAGCGGGTGCTGCTGCAACCATGCAAGCCCATGTGCCTTTTGCTGTTGCGTTCTTCTCCAGTACAGAATAGGTCCAGCCTGACTCAATCATTTCAATCGTTGCTTCACGCGGCACCGCCACCCAGCCATCAGGCAGCTTAAAATCCGGGCTTGCAGGCTGGGTGAGTGTGGCAAGTGCGATGCGCATTGTTTTAATCAGTATCTGGTCTAAATCTGTTGCTGGATTATGGTTTTCGTAGCGCGCCAACTCTTCGGCGCACCAATCAGCGACGCGTTGTTGCTCCTCGGTCATCATGATTTCACCTCGTAACCTGCGGCGCGGATTGCCTTTTTGATATCTTTGACGGGTATACACTTAACCTCAGCAGATAAATCATCGTGGTCGTACCACAAATTCCGGCACGATGTTAAATCAATCGGCTTCAGTTCTGGCACCGGCGGCGCGGTGTAAAACTGAGTACCGACAGGCCAGACATAATTTATTTTGTCGCTTACCTGCACCTCGCCATTGTGTTGATTACAACCATCATCGACAACTCTATCAGCTGGCACCGCCTCCAGCCTCGCCAGCGCCACTCTCGCAATATCCACCACCCAATCCAGATGGTCTTGCGGATTGGCGATAACGTCTTCGCAACGTGCTTTTAGTTGCTGGTTAGTCATGGTTGGCTCCACCTACTTTTCTGGCGCGGAGTTCCTCAGCGAATGCGAATGCCGCCATAGCGCAATGGTCGGCACTTACCGCCATCTCTCTGTCCTTTTTCGCTACGTAATGCTTGCGCAGCTCCTCACGCTCAGCAGCAAACATCTCTACGCCCTCCGCCCGCACCTCGTTGAGGATGGCGTCAGTGGCGACATATTTGCTCTTTGAGGTAACGCCCCATGGAGTGTCACCGTACTTTTCTTCAAAAGATTGTCCCTGTGCGAATATATGACGAATCCATTCATGAGATGCGCCATAATTTGAATCCGCGTGGTCACCTGTCATGCATTCAACAAGGCGAAGAAACTCGACCATTTCTGGAGATTTCAGCGCCACATTCTCCGCCAGCACCGCATCCAGCTTCTGCTGCAAGGCTGAGTAATCTTTGCACATAGCAGAGATAAGCGACGCATTACCTGCAACAAACTCATTCAGATTGCACCGATGAATTTCATCGGGCTTATAATCGTACTTATCAGCCAGATCAATAAGCTGGTTCAGTTTTTCTGCATTCATCACCTCACCTCCGCAGCAATGAATTTCAGCTCGAAAACAACGCCATCAGATTTCAGATCTTCGAGCGGGTGATCGCATGGCTCGTCATCTGCGCAGTAATGTTCGCGCGCCCAGAGTACATTTTCTTCATCAATGAATACCGGAAGCGTGGAACCTTCAATCAGGTAAGTGCCGCCATTGTTTTTGATATTAATAATTCCCACTTGTGTTTCACTCATCACTCTTTCCCCTCATTCGCCAACCGGGTACAGGCCAGCGTCGATTAATCTGCTAGTCGCCATGGAAGTGCTTATCAGCCCATTCCGGATATGCGGCGTTATTGTCCACGACCTGTTTAAATATCGGTCGGGCAGGGTAGTAGGCGGTCAGCCGAACCTGCTGGCGAAACCTCTTGCGCTCCATCGCTTCTTCGTAGAATTCTTCCTTTTCCTGTACGGTTTTTAGCTCTCGCAAGGCTTGATGCTCTTCCCATGAGAGAATTGAGCGGCTGATTTTTGCTCTCAGCATTCCCGCTCGCCAGCAATCCGGCCCAAAGAAAGGCAGGCCATGACTGTCGCATCGGTTCAGATGTGCGGGCACCGCCGATTTATCGGTGATATTCATGGTTGCTGCCTTATTGGTGGGTTAAATCAGAAGGGGATCGAATCGTCGTATTCAGGTGCGGTAGATTGCCCACGAGCTTGCGGCTGATTCGATGGCGCTCAGTTTCCCGCTTGTTTCGGTGGCAGGTCGATGTCACGAACCAGAATTGTGGGGATAGACGCCTTGCTGCCGTCATCGCGATCCCACTCTTCAAGAACAAACTCACCGCTTACCGTAACCTTCGCGCCCTTGGTGATGCTCTGAGTTAATTTCTCGGCCATCGCGCCGAACATTTTGCACTGCAGCCAGGAGGTTTTCTCTTTGTCGCCAAAGCCAGATTTGGCCGGCAGAGAGAAGGTGGCGATGTGCTTGCCGTTCGGGGTGACGCGCAAAACGGCATCCTTGCCGACGTTTCCGGAAATTATGATCACATTGATTGGCATTATGCTGCTGCTCCTTCCAGTTCAGATTTCCTGATTTCGTAAACTTCCTTCGCCTTTGCTTGCTCTGGCGTGCCATCAAGCATCTGCCATGCTTTGGCGAACGCCTGTTTCAACTCTTCCAGTGTTGCTTTCTTCATTGCAGCTTCAGTGAACGCCGCCAGCGCTGCATCCGGCGCAGGCTTGGCTTTTTGTTGTGGCGCCACATGGTGAACTTCTGCATCAGGATCAACTGCGGTTTCTTCCGTAGGAATACAGAAAGCCTGAAACGCTGCGTACTTGTAGGCGATCGACATAGCCTTGTTGGTCGCCTTGTCGCCGCTATCCATGGCTTCACCGTATGTCGTCACGGTATGAATGCTGCCGTCTTCAGTGGCAACGAAATCGAACTCAGCCTTCACCACAACGTAAAACAGGACGCCGCCTTTCTGTGTGGTTCGCTCAGTTACGGTGCGCTCTGTAATTCGGGGCAAGATTACCAGCCCGTGCTTTGCCAGCATTGGCGCCAGAGCGTTGTAAACCTGATCGATGCCGCGAAACTGGAAGTTCTGCTGCACGTTCTTGCGGTCCTTGCTAATGCCTTTCTCCGCCATTTCTTTGGCTACAGCGCTAATCGCCTTATAGACGCTCATTCATGCCTCCCATCATTTCAAACTGGCGTTCCGTGCGGTGATCGGCAATCGCATCCTTTGCGGCTTGCTCGTATGTCATAGGGTCGGACAGGTCGCCAAGCGCACCCTTCATGAATTCAATAAACGCTGCATCGTCGTCGCTCACGCTGCTTTCTCCTGATGAATTGTGTAGCCCTGCTCAGAAAGCCATTCCATGACGTCTCTGATGTCCAGCTGGTTGAGAACCTTTTTGCCGTCGAAATCCAGCAGTGACACCTCTGTTAGTTCGGCGATCATCATTCCGGGCCGCTGTCCGGCGCGGGTTTCGATTTCCCCGCATTCGATTTTGATGTTCATGCCAGTGCGCTCCTTAACAGGTTCATCGCTACCGCCCACTTGGCAGGGCTGCTATACAGGACAGCTTCACGAGAAAGCTCCTGAGCCTTTCTGAAATGACGTGTTCTCATGGCTCGCCTCTCTGATTCAGAGTGTCCAAAAGTGAGCGCAGGCCAGAACGGAGGCGGCGCACTAAACGGTCGAGTTGTGACGTGTTAAAGCCGAAGTCACCCATGTGGGTGGCCCCAGCGACGGCGTAAGTCTGCATGGGTGATTCCTTGGTGTTGGTTAAGTGGTTAAATCAGTAGGTGATGCTGGTATGCGGGATTTTGCTGTCTTTCAGCGCAACCAGAACTTCAATTGCCTGCTCGCGGGTTAGGCTGGTGTGGCCCAATAGAGCGGTGACAATCTCAGTGCCAATCTTCTTGCGATGGGCTTCATTTGCTGCACGCGCTGCCGCTTCGTCCGCGATGCGTTTCTCTTCAGCCAGGCGGGCATCTTCAGCTGCTTTGGCCTTGCGCTGCTCTTCGGCAATTGCCGCATGTTTCTCACGCTCAGCCTGTTCACGCGCTTCCTGCGCCAGTCTTGCGGTGCGCTCCTGCGCTTCTTTGGCTTCACGCTCTGCACGCTCCTGTGCGGCTTTTGCGTCGGCCTCAGCCTTTTCCTTCGCTGCCTTCAAATCAGCCTCGCGCCGAGCTGCTGCTTCGCGTTCCTGTTGGGCTTTCTGCTCAGCCTCAATGCGTGCCTGCTCGACAGCCTGACGCTTAATCTCTTCTTCGTGAGCAATGCGCTGGCGCTCTGCTTCGGCTTTGGCTTCAGCTGCGTCACGGTCGAATTTTTCATTCAGAAGTAGGGCGATTTCGTGGTCGGCTTCGATTTGTGCTGCCAGCTTTTCAGCTGCGATACGCGCTTCCTCTTCGGCCTTGATTCGCTCCTGTTCGGCTTCCCAATCCGTTACCGGCTGGCGAGCTTTATCACGAAGAACATCCAGCCGATCGCGCACTGTCTTGCGATTGGCATCGATTAGCTTTGGAACCTCTTTCAGCTCCGCGACTAAATCCTTACCCAAGCCATCCAGGTAAGATTTCGTCTGCGATACACGGTAGGCCAGTGAAGCGATCTCCTTTCTGCCCTTCGCCGTGGTGACATCCGGCACAAAGGACATAACTTCACGCTCAACCTTCGCCAGAATCTCTTCAATCTGGTCGGCTGACTTGAAAACGGTGAGGGCGTTAGCCTTCTCAATGACGACAAGATCCGTTGTTTCACTCATTTGCATTTCCTTCAGGCAAAAAGAAGCCCAGCATTGCGCCGGGCGTAAGGATGTAACGTTCTATTTGTTGCTCAAGGGCTCGACTCTTAAGCGTTGGTGACTAGCACCGTCAGCCGCACTCAGTGAATACGGCTTGCGCTGCTGTATCAGCTAAAATAATCCCTCTGCATCACTTTCCAGATGAGGTGCGTTGTGAAGAAAAGTGAACTCCCAACCAAAATCTGCACGGTGTGTGGACGGCCTTTCACATGGCGTAAAAAGTGGGAGAACTGCTGGGATGAAGTGCGTAAGTGCTCGGAGCGATGCCGGAGGCAGTGAGCGTTGTCGGTGGTTACTGGCCAAGCGCCTTCATATCCTTCACTCGGTACTTAAGGACGACTGTTTCATCTAATCCGCAACAGATGCAAAGGCACACATCTTCCGTTTTGTCGTGTATGACCTCTTTCGCAGGGGATTGAACCGGAACCTCAACCCATGTGTTTGACCTGAGCTGACGAATCACTTTGTGCCGGTATATTTCATTTGGTGCACCATGGCGCTTTTGCTCAAGCAGCGCGTAATCCCCGAAATCAAAACTCATCTCAAATCCTCGCTATCATCGCCAACCCCATCAGCAACACAGTCACTACCCAGCAGATAATGCAATCTTGTGTGCTCATGGTTTTGGCCTTGGTGTAGGTAAAAAGAAACCCGCTCGGGGGCGGGCTATGCTGGAATCACAGCGATAATGGTGTTAACCATCGTGCCGGATGATTTAAATGCGCCTTCGGGTAGTTCTTCGATGTGGCCGCCGCGCTCTTCAATTAGCTGCCTGAAGTCTGTTGTCAGCTTGTTGCTGCGGAACGTTACTGATGAGGCCATTACCGATACCAGCAAACCATCCGGCTTAAGGAATTTCAGTGCGTGGGTAACGTGCTTAATGTCAGCCTGGCGACCAAATGGAGGATTCATCACTACCCGGTCGTAAACTGGATTAGGCTCAACAGTGAGAAAATCGACTGGCTCACCAATGCTTGACAGGCGTAGATTAAGAGCATGCAGCGCATCATTGTTGGCTGGCATAAGCTCATACATATCGATCATCACATCGGCTGCCGCATCATGAGCCGCCTTAGCAATTGCGCCTTGACCAGCGCTAGGCTCAAGAACCGTCATTCCATCGCGAATATTTGCTAAATGGATTACGTGACGGACAACGTCTGGCGGGGTAGGGAAGAACTCGAAATCATCTTTCGGCACCACGACATCACCGGTAAGGATGATTTGTTCAATACGTTCAGCTGCATCAATATCGAACACATGTGCTTTAGCTTTGCGGTTCCATTTTCCGCCAGCCGCCTCAATCACCTTGTTGGTTCGGGTATATAGATTTCTATCTAGCTGACCAGTCAGGATTAAGTTATTCCCTTCGCACTGACAGGCGCTAAGCACATTCAATACTTCGTTATCTACACGCATTTGCTTTCCTTTGGGCGTAAAAAAAGCTCCATTCGGAGCTAATTGTTTTTCTGCTGCGTCCACGCTGTTTAGTGAACAGGTGGCGTAAAAAAGGCCGCGTTATGCGACCAGCTTGAATTCGTTCTCTTCGCACCAACGCTTAGCGCTATTGATGCCGGCCATCTGCGTCTGACAAACGCCATCCTGCACGACATCAAAGCACCCGGCGCGGTAGTAAATATCGAAGCCGCAATGAGATGTTACTTTTCGGTCTGCGGTATAAACTGCTGGGCCATATCCTTGCCCGCCCTTGTGCCATGGGTTGCGATAGCTCTCCATCATCACCTCGCCGTCACGTTGTCTTTAGATTTCCGATAGCCTGCTGCGAACTGAGCCACATCCGGCAAACAAACCCCTCCACCTTCCTGCTTATCACGCATACTAGGGGAGGAGGTGGCGCGGGCTACTGTTAATGCGCACCCTGCGCTTGCTACGGCTATTTTTCTGGCGAGGCGATTATCTGCACTCAAACCATCTCGCTCAGCAGCACGGCGCAACCTGCGACGATTCTTGGCCGTATCAGAGGCCAGATAAGTTACGACTACTGTCATGGTGTACCTCCGGTAATTGGCTTAGGTGGTGAAGGCCGGACGCTACCCCGGCGATGTGTTCAGGCATGGGCGTCACCATTACCTTGGGCCACCTGCCTGCCCAGTCACGAATTGCTGTGTTCGTGCGCCACGTTGCGTGTCTTCGCTTTACCACGCCGCTTCACCCCAAAGCCAACTTCACTTTGGTTCCCCGCATTTCGGCGGAGACAAACCCCATCAATGTTAAAGAGCGATCCAACGTCCTGTTGGGTGGTGCGTCCTGCTGATGGGAATAATATACAAAACGTATTCATCTAGTGCAATACGAAATGTATACTAATTTTATGTTGTATACGTTATGTCATGAAATTGAAGGAGATTTATTTTCGATAGGCGCAAAAAAGCCCGCTCAGCGGCGGGCTTGATCTTGCAGGCATGAAAAACCCGGCGCGGTGGCCAGGTTAAAAGTTATGGTCAGGATTAGATGCGGCTTAGTGTGGTAAAGATCTGACTATCACAGTTGCTGCTATGCCAACGGTTGCTAGGACTGAACCTATAATTGTTAGAGCCTGAATTCGCAGAGCACTATGTAAGTCCGCTTTTGCATTAGCTATCTCTGTCTTCACGTTAGAGACATCGGATGAAGTGGCATAGTTAGATTTGATAACCGCAATGTCAGTTACAAGCGAATTGACCTTTTCTTCTAATTTCTTTACTCGCTCTAACATGTCATCACCTCCGCCATTACCATCACCATAAGAAGGAGTATGAAGCTTGAGATCACTTGTATCAAGTATCTCAGACTTATTATTCATGTCGTAAAGCTGCCCCATCCTATTCATCTTCCTCAGTTAAGACGTAAAAGTAGCTTGAGTGTTTATCGATCAACGTTTCTGTTTTTTCATGCTTATCATTCAATAAATAAACAGATAAGTAGATTTCATAGCATCCGCTGCTGCTTATTTCTACTTGACTCACAAACATAGAGCTAAGGTAAATAACCTGATTATTTTTTATAACTCTTCTGATTGGGTGCTCAACTCTTCCATTCATCCCGCTGTCTAGAACCATTCCCTTACCTTCGAAAAGAATGTCTAGTTCTGTAACGACAAATTTATTAGTTTCAAGCGCCAACCCAGCCGTAATTATAAAAGACTGAATTGAATTGCTTTTTATACCAGTGATTAATGGCTCAGGGGGATAAATCGGGCTGGCAGAAGTACCCTCTTTTAATAAGGTCGGGTAGGAAAAAAGTATTTTATCCAAAAGAATTTCACTCCCAAGTTTATCCAAACGTCTCTTCCGGCCACTGAGCATTACAGCAGCCGCAACTTAGTCTCAATTGCCACGCCGATTATCCTGCAGTTTCCATTGATGGGCGTCATAGGCCATTGAGGGTTTAACCCCTTCAGATACTTCTGGCTACCGTCAATAATCAGTTTTTTGAAGGTCGCTTCGTTGTCATCTACCAATTTGGCTATGACGAGGTTTCCGTTAACTGCTTCGCGGCCAGTATCAAACAACACGAACGTCCCCTCCGGGATGCTCAACCCCATCGGAGCAGTCATTGAATCGCCTTCAACCTCAAGCCAGAAAGCATCACCTTGTGCATGCGCATCTGATTCAAGCCATAAGTCGATCTCTTTTAGTGTATAGGGCTCGCATGCTTCAGCCCATGCGCCGGCTTGAACCTTACTCAACACAGGAAAGCGCTTACCTGGCTTATATTGTTCAACGAACGCCACGTTATTTAGCGACCCGGGTGTAGGGGCTATGGTTCCATCGTGGTTGACAATGAACTCCTTCATGCCGAGGAATCGCATTATTTTTGCGATGTCCTCGATCCCCGGCTCACGCCTAGCATTTAGCCAGTGGCTAACGGCACCCTTGGTTATCCCTAGATGCTCGGCCAACTTCTCTTGATTTATGCCCATGTCCTTCATACGGGACTTGGCCAAGTCATACCATTTCATATTCATCCCTAAATCATACAATCCGTATTCTTTTAATCGAGACACATAATGTATAATTTGTTGCTCGTCACAGATACGAAATGTATACTGCGGTTTTAAGGAGGACCCTATGAACAACTTACGCAACATTCGTAAGCAGTTGGGCCTGACGCAGGGAGAGCTAGCAGTCGAACTTGGATTAACAAAAGGCGCGATTGGACATTACGAAAATGGTCGTCGCAGCCTGAATTTAAACCAATGCCGAGAGCTAGTCGCCGTTTTCAAAAAACACGGTGCGTCAGTGGGAATCGATGATTTATTCCCGCCAACAGCAGCTTAAGCATTACCGCTCTTTAAAACTCTGAAGCCGCTCCCGCCGAAATGCCGGAGCAAACCAAAGTGACTTGCTCACCGCAATGTCACGCAACCAATTAACTAACAAGGACAAGTATCAACTATGGAACAAGCAACTCAAAGCAAGAACGCACGTCGTATCGAGTCGGCGCTGCTGAATAAGCTGGCATCAATCAGCCAGAAAACCTTTGCTGAAAGGCTGGGTATCGCCGAGTACCAGGTCAGCCGCATGAAAAAGAACTTCTTCCGTCAAATGAGCATGGCAATCGACATTCTGGAATACGGGATTGTTGATGACGACGCAGCGCAACTGGCTAAAGCAGTGGCGAAAGAAGTGGCCCTGATTTTGGGCAAAGAAAAAGCGCCGAATGCTGGAACATTCGACGCCTGATGTATGGATTAACTGGATCAACATACAGGAGTAATTATGAGTAGTTTACTTTCGCTTTACAAGGCTAAAGAGAAAAACGGCACCGAAATGTCGGCAAAGAAAACCTTCCTGGTGCCGCTGTCTGAGCTGTATATCGAGCCGGGTTACAACGTACGTGAAATCGACCAGGCGCACATTGAAGAATTCCGCGACGCTTACATCGCCGGAGAATTTGTGCCGCCTCTGGCGGTCCAGGTGACCGACAAAGGCATCAAGGTAATCGACGGTCACCACCGCTACCACGGTGCGTTGCTGGCAACCGAGTCCGGTACCGAAATTCCGCGCCTTGAGTGCAAGGATTTTTCCGGTACCGAAGCCGATCGCATTGCCTTCATGGTCACCAGCAGTCAGGGCAAGCCGCTGACCTCACTGGAACGCGCGGCAGCTTATCAGCGCCTGGCTAATCAGGGATGGGAGCCGACTGAAATCGCTAAACGCGTTAAGCGCTCTCCTTCAGATGTCGATCACCATCTCCAGTTGCTTACCTGCGGCGATGAGCTGATTGAGATGGTCAAGACTGGCGCCGTGGCCGCTACAACAGCAGTGGCGCTCTCACGCGAGCATGGGCCAAAAGCTGGCGCTGTTGCGCTTGAGCAGATGGCTAAGGTGAAGGCTGCTGGCAAAACCAAGCTGTCACGCAGCGCTGCTATGCCTCAGTTCAGCGCAACACGTGCACGCCGCCTGGTTGAGTTGCTGTCTGGCGTTGAAACCTTCCCACACGGTGACGCATCAGCATTAGCGCTGTCACCCCAGAATGAGTTTGAGGTTTTGGCAATCCTTGAAGAGTACCGGGCACAGCATGCCGGTAAGGACAGCCAATGAGTAACGTTGTCAGAAAGATATCTGATCACAAGGATTACCGTCAGCAGGAAGCACAGCCCACAACTGAAAAGGGGTTTGCCTTGTTCCACAGGAAAATTATGGACTGTGGATTCTACAAGGACTCTCAAGCCGTTCACCTTTGGTTCCACCTGGTCATGAAAGCCACCCACAAACCGATTACCTCATCGACCGAATTCGGCGATGTCCAGTTGGTGCGTGGGCAATGCATTACCGGGCGGCACAAGCTGGCTAGCGAAACCGGAATCTCACCTGATCGCATTCAGTACCTGCTGAGAAAGTTTGTCAGCATGGAGATGATCAGCGCGGAATCGAACCGTAAATTCACCGTGATATCCATCCTGAAATACGACGAATATCAGGCAGATTATTTACCAACAGATTACCAACAGATTACCAACGCAAACCCGCATGGCACTAAGGTTGCGGCGATGGTTGTCCCAACAGATTCCCAGCAGATTACCACATACAATGAATTACTAACTAATAACTCAATATCTAAAGATATTGAGTGTGCAACTCCCGCCGCAAAACAGGCTGAGCCAAAGCAAAGAATTTCCTGCGAAGAAGTCTGGCAATGCCTGAAGGAAGAACTGCCAGAGGCAAGAGGCTGGCGAGTGATGGACGAAGACCGCCGAAACCTGATTAAACGGTTTTGGGGTAAGGCCAACAAAATCGCTCGTCAGTTTGATAACGGCGAGCCTCTCACCATTCAGGGCTTCCGATCCTATCTCCAGTACATCAGCGCCAACTGCCGCTGGATGCTGGAAGACCGCCCCGACAACCGCACCGGAAAAACATGGCGCCGCATGAAGTTCGACAGCTTCCTGTCTGAAAAGCTTTATCGCGACGTTCGAGAAGGAGACAAGGATGACCGATAACGTTTTGATGCCACCGCACAGTACCGACGCCGAACAGGGCGTGCTTGGTGGCCTGATGCTTGATGGCGGCGAAGAACGCAGCCTGAAAGTCATGGCAATGCTGAAGGCTGAGAGCTTTTACAATCGATACCACGGCGTGATTTACACCGGCATCCGCGAGCTGATTAGCAAAAACAAGCCTATCGACATCATCACCCTCTCAGAACATCTGGACAGCAACGCGCAGGAATATGGCGGCTTTGCTTACCTGGCTGAGCTGGCAAAGAACACGCCATCCGTCGCCAGCATCGTCAGTTATGCCTCAGTGGTGCGGGACCGCGCGATGGAGCGTTACGCCATTGCCAAGCTGAACGAATCGCTGGAAATGCTCTACAGCCGCAGCGGTATGTCTGCCACTGAAAAGCTGGATGCCGTCAGCACCATGACCAACCTGATTAGCGACCATGCCAAAACCGGCGTTCGCCGTGGCTTGCGCTCTTTCGGTGACGTGATGGAAACGTGGGTAACCGATCTGGAAAAGCGCTTCGACCCGAATGGCGAGCAGCGCGGACTGAGTACGGGCATCCCATCGCTTGATCGCATGCTTTCGCCGAAAGGGCTGGTGAAGGGTTCGCTGTTCGTGATTGGCGCAAGGCCAAAAATGGGCAAGACGACCCTGTACAGCAAGATGGCAATCAACTGCGCGGTGCGCGAGAAAAAACCAGCACTTATGTTCAGCCTTGAAATGCCGGAAGACCAGATTCTGGAAAAACTGGTAGGCCAGCAATCAGGCGTTAACCCAAGCATTTTCTACCTGCCAGCCACCGATCACGAAGACGACGTGTACCACGGCGACTACGACGCTGATTTCAACCGCGCAACGGAAACCGCTAACCGACTACGTGAGCTCGACCTGCTTTACATCGACGATACGCCGGGCATGTCGCTGGCGCACATCGTTGCCGAAAGCAGGAAGATTAAGCGCCAGAAGGGCTGCGTCGGAATGATTCTGGTCGATTACCTGACGCTCATGACCGCCGAAAAAGCCGATCGCAACGACTTAGCCTACGGAATGATTACCAAAGGGCTGAAGAACCTCGCTAAAGAGCTCGGCTGCGTTGTGGTGCTGCTGACACAGCTTAACCGCGAACTGGAAAAGCGCGTCAACAAGCGACCGCTGCCAAGCGATTCCCGCGACACCGGTCAGATTGAGCAGGATTGTGATTACTGGGTAGCAGTTCACCGCGAAGGCGCATTCGATGAAAGCGTCCCGCCTGGCGAAACCGAGCTGATTTTAAGGCTGAACCGCCACGGCAACACCGGCACCGTTTTCTGCATGCAGCGTGACGGCGCTATCTACGATATGGACCAGCAATCGGCAAGGGCAGAACGCGACTCGCGTCAGGCTCCAGCCAAAGGCCAAAAGAAAGGTGGTTTCTGATGTCAGTAATTATCAAAGGTCGATATGTGAAAGTTCTGCACCCGAATAATTCGATGGCTGATTTTGAAGTGCTGCTATCGAACTGCAATTCACCGGAATCTATCAAAGGCTGGGCATCGCACCTGCTGGAGAAAAACTGGGTATCTCGTCAGGTTGCCGACCGCTTTATCACGCTGCTGGCTCAGCGAATCGGAGCAGAACGCAGTGATTGTCTGCCACCTGAGCTAACACCAATGACAGACATTCAGCGGGGCTATCTGGCGGAGAAAGTCGCCATGCTTCGTGGAGTTTTGAAATCAGCGAGGGCTGCATCATGACACAGGTAATTCACGGACTGACCCGCACTGAGCTGATTAAGCGCGTATTTGGTGAGAGCAAACCGGCAGCAAAAGTCGAGCATCAACGACCAAACCAGGGGCGCTGATTGCTGTTAATCCTGGAAGTTGTATTTTCGCACCGCAAAAAATCAATAAGTTCTGCTTTATGTTTCATGGTGTGAATTTGACTTGCGCTTTACCGGTAACATCTTATTTTCAGATGGAGAGTTCAATACACCCAAACTGAAGAGGGATATTTATGGCTAAGCATCATTTCATTAAAACACTTGAAATATCAGCAATTGTTATATTCGCGCTGGTTTTGGCTTATCTGGCCGTTACCGGAATCCTTTCATCTGCGGGCATAGATCATTCCTGGCCGTATCCGAATAAGTAACTAGGAACGACACCAGGGAAATAAGCACCGCTTAAATATAAACATAATAAATCACATGACCGATATCTCTAAAAATGGGGTTCGGTTGCACAAATCGAACTTCTGCGCCATCGGGCAACAGCTTCTTCCTCTGCTCGAATCTGGCGAAAGCTACCGGCTAATCGTTAAGCCGTGGAAAGAAAAACGCAGCATCAACCAGAACTCCTTATCCCATATGTGGTACGCCGAAATCAGCGCCTACCTGATTAAATCTGGCCGCGCCGACGCCACGCCTGAATGGGTAAAGCGAAACCTCAAGCGTACCTATCTTGGCTGCGAAGAAATCACCTACACCGACTTCGTTACAGGCGAGAAGGTCACCACCTACGAACCCCGGCACACATCCAGCCTTGATACAGGAGAGATGCATTTCTTTCTGAATCAGGTTGAGCGGTGGTGTGCGCAGTTCGGTCTGGCGCTGACAATCCCGCACGACAGCGAATACCAAAAGCTGAAGGAAAAACAAAATGCCTAAACGCCACTGGAGTCGAGAGGAAATCGAAATCCTCTGCAATGAATACCCCTCATCACCCACCGATTTACTTGTCGAACTGCTTGGAAAAAGCCAGCAGGCAATCAACTCGAAGGCGACATTCCTTGGCCTGAAGAAAACGCCAGCCATGCTTTCACAAATCAGGCACAACGCGACTGATAGCAGGAGAAGGATGGGATGAAGAGACGCAAATCCATCTGGGAGCGCTACGAAAACCACGCCATCTACGACACCAAATCACCCCGCAAGAAGCGCCAGCCACAACCCACCGAATCGCAAGTGACCACTTTCAGCTATCTGGAAGGGCTGCGCCAATCTGTGGCTAACAGAGTGAGGTTCACGCGATGAGAGAACGCTGCCACCGCTGCCACACCATCCTCACCAGTGAAGATAAGCACTGGTACTCAGTCGCATGCGAAACGTGTGAAACAGACCTCAAGTGGGAGGGGTATGAGCAACACAACCCCATCAAATCCGCCTACTGGCGCTGGCGAGCTATCTGCTTTGGTGTGCGTGTTCTGCGCCATTACCCTGGCCGATTGCGAGACCTATTGCTGCAGCGCTTGCGAGGTGGAGCTAATGAGCGACCCGAATTTCAGGATGTGCGGAGGAAGCGATGAGGAAAGTCAGAAGGCGATGTAAAAACCCCGACTGCCGCGAATGGTTCCATCCAGCCTTTCAGAATCAAACGTGGTGCAGCCCGGAATGTGGAACGGTAATCGCATTAGCCAAAAGAGAAAAAGACCGGCAGAAGTCGATACAGGAGGCAGAACGACGACGAAAGGATGAAGCCCAGCAAGAAAGACGCAGTATCAAAGTCCGCAAGTTAGCACTACAACCCCTCAGCCACTTCCATAAGCAAGCACAAGCCGCCTTCAACGAATACATCCGCACCCGCGATTTCGGTAACGACTGCATCAGCTGCGGGCGAAACACTGGCGCCAAGATGAATGCCGGCCATTATCGCACTGTTGGCGCAAGCAAAGAGACCCGCTACGACGAAACCAACTGCCATCTGCAATGCGAGCACTGCAACTCGTATCTGTCCGGGAATATCGGCGAATACAAGCCGCGATTAATCGCAAAGATTGGCCAGGCCGCGTTCGATCGCCTGATGGGGCCACATGAGCTGAAGAAGTGGACGCGTGAAGAGCTGCAGGAGCTGGCGGCGCATTACCGGCAAAAAACCAAAGAGCTGAATAAGCGAAGAGAGGCAGCATGATAGTCGATTACCTGCACGACAAATGGCGCTTGCTGCGCATGTACCGCGCCCGCCGCATGTTCGAAATCAACTACCGCATATTGCGTAACACAGAGAAAATTATGGGGGTGAAACATGCCAGTACGCGAGCTTAACCTCAGCAAAGAGCAAAATGACTGGCTGAATGGCTGGTTAGAACTGTGGGGAGCGTGGGTATATTCAGGAAGGCTGGAAAAGCGCATGACCAGCGTCATAGCGCAATACATGGCTACTGTTGAACCACAATCATATACATACCGGCCAATGTGCAACGATGATGACGGACTCTTGATTTCTCAGGTCGTGGACTCCGTCATGTGCATCGATAAAAAAGCCCTTGGCATCCTGCTCAGTTACTACGCACACGGATCTTCCAAGCGTGCGATCGCATCTTACTATCACAAGTGCGCAAGTCCTCGCAAAATGTCAGGCAGAAGCGGGGAGAGCATCAGGAAACCATCACTGGCTACCTGTCGCAATGAGATTGATGAGATTTTGAACGCAAGCCTGTTCCTGATTTATCAACCGCTGCAAAATGCGTTCAACGATCGCAAACGTGTAGCTAAAGTGAAGCCATCTGCAAATAAGGGGTTGACTTCCTTTATCCATTTAGCCACAATCTGAAGATAAGCTGCCGTAAGTGTTCTTAGATGAGCCAGCAGCGACAAATTCCATCACAGTGAGATAGTTAAAGAGCCTCGTAGCATCACCAGCTAGCGGGGCTTTTTTGCGATATTGACACCCGAAAAAAGTTTTTGTAAAAAGTGAATCGCCTGATGTGTATTGTTCTTTAGTCCAATCATTCATCTCGCATATCAGGCCGAAAGCCCCGTCTTAACCGATGGGGCTTTTTGTTTTTCTGGATTCTGGCAGCCAGCTGGAATGCCCCGCATCTGAAAGGATGATGCGGGAACCAACGCCGCTGATGGGTCATGAGGCTTCCGCGATGGACGGTTCGAAACTGCGGCATCCAGCAACCAAATCTCAAAATCAGGCACTTTTGCGATTGCCTGAGATTAAAGGTCAGCCATAGAGCTGATCACCTCTTTCGCCCATGCCATCCACTCCAAACTCACTCGTTATCCTGTGTGGCATCGGGCGTCTTTTATGAAAAAAATCCGCACTCTGGCGGATTCTTTGATCTTGGCTACCTAACAGCAACCGGGCTTTTTTCTCTCGACAAGACTAAAGCTAACCGGGCTTGCTCAGTTCAGAAAGTAGACAATTCCTAATTGAGCCAGCTCCCTCAACAAAGAGGGGGTCACATGAGTATTGATATGAGCAAACTGGCATCTGGCGCAGCGTATGGCGCATCTGCCGGGACGATAGCAAACGGCCTTCTTACCAGGCTGAGTCCCGATGAGTGGAGTGCCGTGGGCGTGCTGGCCGGTATTTTGGTTGCGCTATTCACGCTCGGCATTAACTGGTATTACAAACGCAAGACCACAATGGCGCAGATCAAAGCGCTTCAACGCTGGCCCACCGCGCCCGACCTCACCGAGGATTAAACCAATGGCAATGTCTAACACACTGCGCAACAGGCTTATTGCTGCTGCAGGCGGCGGAGCCATGCTTATCGCGACGGTATTCCTCGGCGGAAAGGATGGATTAGAGGGTCGTGTGTACCAGCCTTACAAAGATGTGGCTGGGGTATGGACTGTCTGCGATGGCCATACCGGTGCTGACATCGTGAAGGGAAAGAAGTATACCGACCGCGAATGCGATCGCCTGATGTGGAATGACCTGCAGCCGGTTAAGAAGGCGGTCGATTCCATGGTCAAGGTGCCGCTGGGTGAATATCCCCGCGCCGCGCTTTACAGCTTCACTTATAACGTCGGCGTATCGGCCTTCTCAAAATCCACGCTGCTGAAAAAGCTTAACGCTGGTGACCAGGCTGGAGCATGCGAAGAGCTGCGCCGCTGGGTATATGCCGGTGGAATGAAGTGGAAAGGCCTGATGAACCGCCGCGATATGGAGCGTTCTCTCTGCCTGGCGGATGGCCCAAATGACATTTAGCCTGCGCATCTACCTGATCAGCATCGCTGTGATGATAGCCGTTGCCATCGGATACGGGGAAATCCGTTACCTGAATGGCTGGTATGCACATAGCGCCAAAGTGAATGCCGACCATGCGCTGAAAAAGCAGAAAGCTGAAATAAAGCTGGCGCCCACTGAAGCTAAGGCGGCAACGGCCAATGCTAAAGGCAAGGTCATCTACCAAACCATTTACCGCGACGTGGTGAAATATGTTCAGGATCCGAATCGCACTGTGTGCCGGTTTGATGATGATGCTGTCAGCATGCGCCAGCGTGCCATCGACGCTGCCAACAATATCTCAGGATTTGATGACGCCACCATGCAAGTTAAGCCCGGCGGGAAGTGACAGCGACGCAGACCTGCAGGCGGATATTGAGAGCGCGGAATGCGTAAGAACGCTTCGCCTCAACACTTACCGTTGGCAGGCGTGGTATAGAGCTGCTCAGTAAGGATGTGCCTTTTTATAATAACTCTCAATTTTTCTAAAGCGTTTAAGTTATCATTACCAACTCACATAAGGAGGTGGTAATGAAACAATTGCTTGATTCAATAGAAAATTCATTAGTATCTAAGAACTGGCTTTCAGCCTTATACATGGCAATAACATTGCCAGATATCTGTGCCGCTTCTGAGAATGTAGTAAGCGGCAACGGAGCTAGGTACAAGGACTGGTTCAATCGCTACATGAAGAAAAAATATGACTCAGCTAATTATTATGAATATGTTGAGGCTAATCGTCCTGAAAGGTTGAATGAACTACCGCAAGAAGTTTTGGATGAATATAAAAATCAACCAATTAAAGTTAAATTTACAGCTGATAGTTGTTGGGCGCTTAGAAATGCGACATTGCATGAAGGGATGGATGAAGACAGGCTCAGAAAATTTCGGCTAACTGTGCCGGATGAATTTAACAATATTCACCACCTCACCCATGATGAAACTGGTGAGATAGTCCAGATTGATGCAAGCATTTTTTGCCAAGACATCATAGAAGCAGTTAAGACTTGGGAGGTCGATATGGCTAGCAGACCTGACGTGGTAAGCAAGCTAGGGAAAATGATACGTATTCGTGATCAAAGATTCATTTTCGATTAAAGATAATGATTTCCATATAGCCGCCTACGGGCGGTTTTTTTATTGGAGCCAATATGACTGACACCTACCGCATCACAGTAAAAACAAAGTCAGGTGAAACTCACGTTGGCCTGATGAACAGAGCACAACCTGAAATCGTTAACGGCTTCATCGGTGTAGCCAAAGAACACGGCTCATGGGTTTACCTGGCTCCGGATGACGTACTCAAAATGGAGTACGTGCCGGTGTAAGTGCGCTAAGAAATGTCTAAAATTTCACACGAACATTTCTAAAATTATTTTTTTCAAGACGGTTTTGCTGAAGAGTGAATGCGTTCAAATAACTGAAGTGCTTCATCAGATAGCTCTCTTCGAGTTATCCAATCCTTGTCGCCTAATTGCCACGCCATACCATGCACTTGATGAAGCCCAGGATAAGCGATAGGACTATCATCTGGATTACTCTTTGCAGCTTCCATTTTTGCCAGGGGTATTCTTAATCGGTTTATTTTCCTCTTATACGAATTTATATCTTGATACACGTCGTGTAATGGGGAATCCGCTGGTCTGGCGAATTGATCAAGAGTGCGGACTAATTCATACATACCCAAAACCCAGAGGTATGAAGCTGTTATATGATCGCTTAAATCATTATAAGGTGTTTTAGGGAATCCAGTTTTAACAACTTCAGCATCATCAGGGATTAAGCGAGAATCTAAAGTGCCAAGATACTGAAGCGTGGGCACTGACCAGAAGTTCAGGGCTGCTATAGAGTGTGAGCAATCTACCCACCTTTTATTACGGTCTGTGTCAAATAATCCAGCCGCGTAAGCCCTAAGCCTCCCATTATGTGGCTTTTTAAGTTCTTCTTCCCATTGATCCATAATTGTTCCTTGGAAAATTAAATGGCACTCACCGACAAACAAGAAATGTTCTGTCGCGAGTACCTCATCGATTTGAACGCCACGCAAGCGGCAATTCGGGCGGGGTACAGCGATAACACCGCCCGCAAGATTGGTAGTGAAAACCTCACAAAACCAGACATTGCGCAACGCATCATTGACCTTAAATCAAGTCGAAACGAAAGGGTAGAGGTTGACGCGGATTACGTGCTCCGCCGCCTGGTTGAAATCGACGAGATGGACGTGCTCGACATCCTGAAAGATGACGGCGGCCTGAAGATGGTGCATGAGTGGCCCAAGGTATGGCGCACGACGCTAAGCGGCTTGGACATTCTCACCACCGTCACCAACTTCGATGAAACGACGATGGAGAACATCCTCAAGAAAATTAAGTGGCCGGATAAGGTCAAAAATCTTGAGTTGCTTGGTAAACACATCAGCGTGATGGCATTCAAAGAGCAGGCGTCACATGAGCACACCGGCAAGAACGGCGGGCCGATTGAAGTGGCTACACTGACTAAAGACGAATACAAAGCTGCGCGGCGGGAGATGTTGGAGGATGACGACTGCTGAGCAGAAGAATTACGCGCGCAGGTTAGAGTGTGAAGAGGACGGGCTGTATTACGCTCGTTACTTCTTCAAGCAGCGCACTGGCGGCAAGATGATTGTCGCGCCACACCACAAAGTTATTCAGCAAACGCTAGATCGCGTAATCAGCGGGGAAATAACCCGCCTGATAATCAACGTTCCACCGGGCTACACCAAAACCGAACTGGCGACCATCAACATGATGGGGCGTGGGCTGACGCTGAACAATCGCGCCCGCTTCATGCACCTGTCTTACTCGCACAATCTGGCGCTGCTCAACTCATCAACCGCGCGCGGCATGATTCGCTCAAAAGCCTATCAGGCCATGTGGCCCATGGAATTGCGTGATGACGCAGATAGCAAGGCGATGTGGTGGAACGAGTTCGGCGGTGGCGTATATGCATCATCAGCAGCTGGTCAGGTAACGGGATTTCGTGCCGGACATATGGAGCCAGGCTGGCAGGGTGCATTAATAATCGATGATCCGGTCAAGCCAGATGACGCATACAGCGAAACCGTTCGCGATGGCGTGAACAACCGATTCAACGAAACCATCAAATCACGCCTGGCGATTGAAACGACGCCGATGATTGTGATTATGCAGCGCATCCACTATCACGACCTGAGTGGCTACCTGCTGCGTGGTGGTAGTGGAGAGAAATGGCACCACCTGAATCTGCCAGTGCTGATTGATAACAGTCAGAGCTACTCTGGTCAGTATCCGGACAACACCCACGCCATACCTATTGACCATGGCCTGCCTGATGGCTGGCTATGGCCTTTTAAGCACAACGAAACTCACCGGGTATCGCTTTTCTCTCACCGTCGCACTGCTGAAGCGCAGTATATGCAGAAGCCTCGTCGCTTTAACGCGGAGGGAGCGCTGTGGAATGAGGCGATGATATCCGGCGCTCATGCACTGCAAATTGCTTTAGAGGCGACCCGTACAGTTATCGCGATTGACCCTCAGGCAGTGAACAACGAGGACAGCGATGAAACCGGTATTGTGGCTGCCAGCTCATATGGAAAAGGCAATGAGCGCCTGTTCTCAGTCGATGGCGACTACTCAGGCAAGTTCTCACCAAATGGTTGGGCTAAAAAAGCCATATGGGCTTATAACGAGCACCGCGCTGAAGCGATAGTGATCGAAACCAACCAGGGCGGTGATATGGCCGAGGATACGCTGCGCAATGCGGGGTATACCGGTCGCATCATCCGGGTTCACGCCAGCAAAGGTAAGTACGCTCGCGCTGAGCCAATATCTGCTTTGTATGAGCAGGGCCGGGTGGCGCATCTCGGCAATCTCTACACGCTGGAAAATCAGCTCATGGAGTATGTGCCAGCTACTGCCAAAAAGTCACCTGACCGCCTTGATGCGCTGGTCTGGGCTATCACCGAACTGTTCCAGCCGAAAGGCGTAACTGTCAGACCTTTCTCTGCTTAACCGGAAATCACAATGAGTAATGACGTTCGCAAGCGGTCCGCAAAAATCGAGGCCATTGCCGGTTGCTGGCCTATGATCGCCGCTCTGCTGGGCGGCACTTCAGCAATGCGTGATGCAGGCAAGACATACCTGCCCAAGTGGCCTAATGAAGATGAGAGATTTTATATAAACCGCCTCGCTACGGCCACGCTGTTTCCGGCGTTCTCACGCACCGTCGAGGTTCTCAGCGGTAAGCCATTCTCGCGCCCGGTTTCATGGGATGAGAAAAAGGTCCCTGAGCGCATTCAGCAGATGTTTCCGGATATCGATCAGCAGGGCACCAACCTGCATTCTTTCCTGGCTGATATCTGTGAAGAGGTTATGGCTAACGGTATCTGCGGCATTCTGGTTGAGCACCCGCCAACCGAAGGCAACCTTTCGATAGCTGAAGAGAAAAGGCGCGGGCTGCGGCCTTACTTTGCAAAAATTGGGGCAAACAGCCTGCTCGATTTTGATTCAAAGCGCATCGACGGTCGCGAGACCTTTACCATGCTCCGCTTTGTCGAGACTGTGAGTGAACGCGATCCGGGAAATGAGTTCGTCGTGAAAGAGATTGAGCAGGTTCGGGTGCTGAATCCGGGCCGGTGGCGCATCTATCGCCAGAAGCTCAATGCTTCAAATGTTATGGAATGGCAGCTGCATCAGGAAGGCGAGACCAGCCTGAAGAAAATCACCTTTGTTCCGGTTTACGGCGACAAGCGTGGGTTCATGCAATCCCGCCCGCCGCTGGCACAGCTCGCTTTCCTCAATATTGAGCACTGGCAGTCACGAAGCGATCAGCAGACTATTTTGCATGTCGCACGCGTGCCGATCCTGTTTGGTCGCAAGCTTGGTGATGCGCCAATTACGGTAGGTGCTGCAAACGCGATTGTTTCCGATGAAGATGACGCCGACCTCAAATACGTTGAGCACACTGGCAAGGCTATTGAAGCCGGACGCACTGACCTGCGCGACCTTGAAGACCTGATGCGTCAGATTGGCGCTGAATTACTCGTCATAAAGCCGGGGCGTCAGACGGTCGCACAGACTGTAGCTGATAATGAGGCGGGAACCTGCGCATTACAGCGCGTTGTGGGTGACCTGACTGATGCAGCTAATCTGGCACTGCAATATGCGGCAGAGTGGATAAATGAGAAAGACGGCGGGACGGTTACCATATTCCGCGACTTTGGCGCTGCCACGCTTGCCGAGGCATCAGCAACACTGCTCATGGATATGAATGTCGCTAATGCTCTCTCCAATGAGACGCTGTTTAACGAGATGCAGCGCCGTGGGCTGATTGACATCGAACTCAACTGGGTTGATGAGCAGGCGCGTATTGCGAAACAGACACCTCGCCCGGGTGAAACCAAGACAACACTGACCGGCTGATCCTCAGCCGTAAAGACACAGGCTCATGCTCACGCATGGGCCTTTTTTATTGCCGAAATCTGCGGATGCGGAACGGCGAAACGGGCCGGATGGCTCACCGATAAGGTTGGATAACCCGCAATGAAACTGAAAATCGACGAAAACGGCCATGTGTTCGTATCCGATGGCAAGCCTGTCTACGTGAACGATGACGGCAAAGAAATTGCTTTTGACGCACCAGGCACCCTCCAGTCAATTTCACGCCTTAACGGTGAGGCCAAATCTCATCGTGAGCGCGCAGAAGCGGCTGAGACATCCCTGAAAGCGTTTGAAGGTATTGCTGATCCGAAGGCGGCTATCAAAGCGCTGGAAGTCATCAAAAACCTCGACGACAAAAAACTGGTGGATGCCGGTGAAGTCGACAAGGTCCGCGCAGAAGCGATCAAGGCAGTTGAAGAAAAGTATGCGCCCATCGTTAAGGAGCGCGACGACCTCAGTGGCCGCCTGATTGCCGAAAAAGTGGGGGGAAGCTTCGCACGTTCGAAGTTCATTGCCGACAAGCTGAACATTCCGGCCGACATGGTGGAATCACGCTTCGGTTCAAGCTTCAAACTCGAAGGTGACAGCGTAATCGCCTACGACAAAGCAGGTAACAAGATTTTCAGCGCAAGCAACCCCGGTGAACCGGCTGGTTTCGATGAAGCGCTGGGCATCCTCGTCGAACATTACCCGTACAAAGACCAAATCCTCAAAGGCACCGGCGCATCAGGCGGCGGCTCCAGTGGCGGTAACGGCGGTACGGGCGGCAAAACTATCAGCCGCGCGCAGTTTGAGTCGCTCAGTCCTCAGGACCAAAGCAGCCAGATCGGTGCCGGTGTCACAATTACTGATTAACAGGAAGAACTTGAATGGCTAACAACCTCACCGGCCTTATCCCTGATCTGTTCGCGGCGCGCGATATCGTCTCCCGCGAACTGACCGGTTTCATCCCCGCCGTCACGCTGGACCCATCTGCAGAACGTGCAGCGGTGGGCGAAGCGATCCGCATCCCGATTGCACCTGCCGCTGCTGCGCAGGATGTTGTTCCCGGTCAACTGCCGCCAAATACCGGTGATCAGAACATCGGCAACACGCCATTCACCATTCAGAAGTCTCGCATGGTGCCATTCCAGTGGACGGGTGAAGAGCAGAAGGGCGTAAACAACGGTCCGGGCTACGCCAATATTCGTCGCAATCAGATTGCGCAGGCAATGCGTACGCTGGTCAACGAGATGGAGTCAGACCTCGGAAAACTGGCGCTGAATTCATCCCGCGCTGCTGGTACCGCTGGCACCACGCCTTTCGCAACCAACCTGAGCGACACCGCGCAGGTCCGCAAAATCCTGTCTGATAACGGCGCACCGCTGAGCGAACTGCAGTGTGTTATCGACACCACGGCGGGTGCAAACCTGCGTACGCTGGCGCAACTGACCAAAACGAACGAAGCAGGCACCGATGAGCTGCGCGCTCAGGGTACGCTGCTGGAGCTGCACGGCTTCAAAGTGCGTGAATCCGCAGGCGTGGTCACTCACGTTCCGGGTACCGGCGCAAGTTATGTGACCAATGGCGCGCTGACCGTGGGCACCACTATCATCCCGGTACAGACCGGTACAGGCACCATTCTGGCTGGCGATATCATCACTATCGGCAACTACAAGTACGTAGTGACCAGCATCCTGTCAGGTGGTTCTCTGGCTATCGGCGCGCCGGGCCTGCGTGAGAACGTGGCGACCGGAGCCACCGTCACGCTGGCGGCCAGCTTCACCGCCAACTTCGCGTTCAGCCGCTCAGCGATTCTGCTGGCAACCCGCGCACCGGCACTGCCGCAGGAAGGTGATATGGCCGATGACCGCATCACCATCACCGACCCTCGCACCGGCATGGCGTTTGAAGTGTCGATGTACCGCCAGTACAAGCGCGTGCATTACGAGATTGCCGCTGCATGGGGCTGCGCCAACATCAAGCCTGAGCACACCGCACTGCTGCTGGGTTAATCCATAACCCGCCGGGAAACCGGCGGCTTCAATCCGGAGATAAACATGGTTAAGAAAGCTGGCGGAACCGAAGATAACACGCCTGAAGTCATTACTGATGGCAGTGAAGTTACAACCGGCACTAAAGCCGAGGCTGGCGCTGATGTGCAAAATGCCTCATCCGTTGCGTTTGTAACGATGGTGCGTGATCCGGAGGTTCACCCGGCACCGCACACCGCTCAGGTGCATCCTGAAGAAGTGAAAAACTACTACTCAGGTGGCTGGGCGGTAAAACAGGAAGAGGCTGAATAATGCTGACTGCCGGTCAACTTGTGGATGTGCGCCGATTTATGGGCTATCCGATGCAGGGTGATATTCCTGCCACGGATACCAGCGATATGGCTTACGGCTGGGTATCCTCAGGTGCCTGGCAGACGCTTTATCACCGCCTCTCAACGTTGCGCGCTGAGGAAGAGATCGTGGTAGTGAACTATGTCACCACGTTAAAAACGCTCGAATCAGCCATTACTGGTGCAGGTGACAACCTCGATACGGATCAGGCGGCGGTCTGGAAGCGAAACACTAACGAAGTGCGCGACCGAACAAGGCTGTTCAATCAGTGGCGTCGTGAGTTGTGCGGCTTCATTGGTATCGCGCCCGGACCTGCGCTTGGTAACGGGACCACGCAGATAGTCAGGTGCTGAAATGGATGCTGCAAAGCTGAGAGAGAAGGTTTACATAGGCTACGGTAAGGCGGCAAAGCGTATCGGGTTTAGCGCCCAGCAATATCGTGCTGACAGTGCGTTTGACCCTCTTCAGGCTGTTGTCCTGCAAACCCTGCCAGCCTCTTTCACCACGAACTTCACCTACAGCGCACCGAACAAATACGGTCAGGCCACATGGCTTGGCGTATTCGACGGTCGCGAGTTTGTGCCGGGTGATTTTCTTGTGTCGCCTGAGGATGGCATCTTTTTTGTGGCCGCCATGCAAACCACGCTGCCGATCTACTGCGTGCAGACCAATCGCACCATCAAGGTGCTGAGAACGTCACAGGCACCTGGTGGCGGCGGGGTGCAGGGCTACGGCGGCACAACGGCCGCAAATGAAGTGGCGATTATGTCTGGATGGCCTGCCAGCATCCTGCAGGGTACAAAAGGGGAGAAAAGCTCCGTCAATCTGCCCGCTGATGCTAAGACTCCCTGGTATGCGATCCTGTTCCCGAACTTCGGTGACATTGTTCTGCGCACCAGTGACATCATCACCGACGACATTGGCCGCCGTTACATCATTTCCAGCGCTGAACTCACTGAAATGGGCTGGCGCATAACAGCAATGCAGGCACTGGTGTGATATGGCTGATTCATCTGACGTAAGCAACACGATTGCCGGGATGATCGCCTCCACGGTTTACCCACTCGGCACATCGGAACCCAGCATTTCCGGCTCGAATATCAAGATTTACCCTGGCTGGCCCGTGCCGAACATCCTGCAAGAAGACATCAATGCCGATGGTGCTCACATTTCGATTTGGGCACTGCCGGCAGAGAGAAAAATCGGCAGCGAACTCGGCAGGCCATATCGTGTGGTAGTGAAGGGCGAACCGCCGATGATTGCCACCGTCGATGGGATGAATATCACTTTGTCTGGTGCTGCTTCAGTACCAACTAACGTGTATTTCCTCATTGATGGCATTGGGTACCACTATCCGGTGCAAACTGGCGACACGCTTTCATCTGTAGCGACTGCGATGGCCATTCAGATTCCCGGCGCTGTGAGTAGTGGTGCAGTAATCACGCTTGAATCTGCGCATTCAGTTATTGCCCGAACAGGCGGTGTTGGTACCGCTATGCGCGAACTTCGCAGGCAGGCTAAGGATTTCCAGATAACCATCTGGGCGCCAACGCCAGCTATGCGCGTGCTGATCGCATCTGCTGTCGATGGAATGCTCTCTGAGTCCAGCAACATATCGCTGGGTGATGGTGCGCCTTCAATGATGCTCTACACCCGTCAATTCGATTCTGATGCCAGTGAAAACTATCTGGTGTACCGGCGCGACCTGATTTACACGGTCAATTACGCCACGACGCAATCCATCTCTGCGCCGCAGGTTATCGCACCGGTTATGAATGTGACTGATACCTCAGGCAACCCGATTAAAACCTTTTTGGAGTAACCCATGGCTGATAACGACAGCACGCAGGCATCAACGCCAGCGGCGACCACTTCTGCCACAAAAGCAGCCCCCCTTGGCTACATCCTCGTTGTGCGTCACGCATTCGGTGATTACCAGGTGGGCGAAGAAATCACAGACGCCATCATCATCAAGGAAATTCTTGAAGGTGAGCAGGCGATTTATGTGATCAAACGCGCCGCGTAAGTCTCCCTCAGTAACACCTCAGCCCGCCAACTCGGCGGGTTTTTATTTGGAGAAGAAAATGCCGATTTACCAATCTGGCAGTTTGAACACTACGGCGCTGACAGCACCTGACCTGTATGTGCAGGTGGTTGCGCCGAAAACGCGATACATCAATGGCGTTGCGACTGACGGCCTTGGTATTGTCGGCATTGGCAGTTGGGGGCCGGTAAACAGCGCATTCCTGATTGGCTCCGATACTGACCAGGCGCTTTACCTCGGCTCGCCACAGATACGCAAATATGACCTTTCGACAGCTGTATCCATTTCGCTTCAGTTGGGCGCTACAAATCTGAACTGCGTGCGCGTCACCGATGGTACCGACGTCGCGGCGAGCATTCCGCTTAAAGATGTGGCATCTACGCCAGCAACTGGCATGACGCTGACTGCCATTTACACCGGAACGCGTGGTAACAGCATTCAGGCGGCGATCACGGCTGGCACGGCAGTTAACTCGTATAAGCTGACGATTAATCTGCCGGGTCAGAGCGCCGAAGTGTTCGACAACATCACCGGTACTGGCGCCGCGCTTTGGCAGAACATGGTGAATGCTGTTAACAACGGACAGACAAGCGTTCGAAGTGCCAGCCAGTTGTCGATCGCGACTATCGGCACCGGTACCGCGCTGCCAAACGTTGCGTCAACCTACACTATGACAGGCGGCACCGATGGTGCGGCGACAATCACTGATACCACCTTGCTCGGTACCGATGGCACCAGCACGACCCGCAAAGGTATGTACGCGTTGCGCGGCACCAACTCGCAGGTTATCAACCTGGTTGACCTGACGGACACAACCTCATGGGCGACAATGGCGACGTTCGCCAGCGCGGAGGGTTCGTTTGCAATCAGCCAGGGCAGCGCAGGAACAACGTATTCAGCGTTGAGCACGCTTCTAAACACTTCTGGTGTTGATGACTGGCACTTTAAAGCGATGGTGGGCGACTGGCCTTACTGGAAAGACACCGTTAATGGCGTCAACCGCATGATCGCGCCAGCGACCTTTGAAGCGGCTAATATCGCTTCCCGTTCGCCGCATATTTCCACGTTGAACAAGCGTATCAGCACAGTAATTGCTACTCAGCGCCAGTTGGCAAATCAGCCGTACTCAATTGCGGAAATCGGCGCAATCAACTCTGCCCGTCTGGACGTCATCACAAACCCATGCCCCGGTGGCAATTACTTCGGCATGCGCTCCGGCCGCAACACCAGCTCGGTACAGAGCCAGAACGATGACACCTACACCCGCATGACCAACTACCTGTCGCTGACCATCGCGGCAAGCTTTGGTGATGTTGTGGGCCAAAACCAGACAACCGAGCTTCGCCGCGAAACAAAGAGCACCATCGAAGCGTTCCTGTCGAATGTGGAAGACCAGGGGATGATTGGCGATCCGAATGGTGGCCCTGCGTTCTCCGTTAAACTGGACGCAACCAACAACCCTGATTCACGTGTCGCGCTTGGCTACATGCAAGCAGACGTACAGGTCAAATATCTGAACGTAGTGCGCTACTTCCTGGTGAATCTGGAAGGCGGCGGCAGTGTTTCCATTTCGGTATCGAATAACTCATCAAGCTAACCTTCTGGCCTCGCGTAATGCGGGGTTTTTTTCTGGAGAAAGACCATGCCGCAACTTGGCTACACAGTAGGCCGCGATGTCGCTGTTGATATCACCACGCCAACCGGGAAGCTGCGCATCCCGAAAATCATGACCTTCGATGCTAAACCGCAAGTATCAAATCAGAAAATCACCCCGCTAAACGGCGTGAGTGATGAGCTTCAAATCCCGACAGGCTGGAACGGCACCATCACCGCCGAGCGCATGGATGGCACGCTCGATGACTTCTGGGCGCAGTGGGAAGAAAACTACTTTAACGGTATCGATCAGCAGCGCGGCACCATCACCGAGAGCATCACTGAATCAAATGGCACCATCAGCGTTTATCGCTATGAAGGCGTTTCATTCCACCTGACCGATGCCGGTAACAAGCAGGGCGAGAAAACCGTGAACCAGACGCTCTCATTCACAGCAAATCGCCGCAAAAAAGTTAACTAAGGATAAATAATGGCAAAGGTAACAGTGCACGAAAACGAACAGCCGGCAGCAGCGGTAGCAGAAGTTAAATCTAACCAGGTGAAGGATGCTAAAGGTCGACTGATCACCATGCGCGAACTCGACCCTGTGCAGGAATCACGTCTGACGGTTGCTGTTGGCCCGGAAATGGCAATGAACGTGATGTACATGAATCTGTATGCGTTCCCGGTCGCCGCCGTTGCTGAAATCGACGGTGAAGAATATCCGGTTCCCCTGAACGCTAAGCAGATTGAAACCATGCTCGCTATTCTCGGTAAGCACGGCCTGAAAGCTGCGTCATCTTGGCTGCGTGAGAAATCCAAAGAGGAAGATGACGCAACGGAAGCCGCCGCAAAAAACTAGCGCAGAACCCCGAATTCGTTAACCAGTGCTGGCTGATGAAATCCGGGGTTCCTTTCAGCGTTATTTTCCCCGAACTGATTAACCTGATGCCCCATGAACGCATAGCCATGGGGGTTGTCATGCGCGAGTTCGAGGGTGGCAGATACAACTGGAACACCAAGAAATGGGAGGAGGCTAACTGATGGATCTTGATATGTTCGCGCGGGAAATGTCGTTCGCCTCCGCTAAAATTGCCGCAGAAATCGAGATTGGTTTCCACATCATCGTAAAAGAGATTGAGGAAACAGCTAAAGAAGAGATTGGCGTGTATCAGCCAGCAGTCGGCCCATTTGAAGCATGGGCGCCGCTTGCTGAATCCACTAAAGCCGACCGCGTCCGCTCTGGTTACACCGAGGACGATCCGCTGCTGCGTTCTGGAGAACTGAAAAACTCGATTGAGAGTGAAGTGGTGGGGCTGGCGGCTATTGTTGGCACCAAAAGCGAAATCGGACTTTGGCAGGAAGTTGGCACCGATCGCATACCGCCGCGGCCCTTTATTGGTCCTGCGTACGTTCGGAAAATCGACCCGCTGATGAACGCGATTGGATTGGCTATCACTAATGGATTTAAAGCTTACTGATGACTATCTGGCGAGGAAGGCGAGGCGGCTGGAGAGGGTTTAAAAAAAAGTCGCGGAGTATACCCCCTGCATACGGTAAAAAACACCCATAAAAATCTCTTAGCTTTAGCAAATAATGCTATTTTTTTCCCAGTAGTAATGTACATGCGTTCAGGTTTTTAGGCCGAACTTGACGCCATCGTCAATTACCATATTGGTATTTGGTTGCGAAAATCGGCGAACTTGCAAAACCACCTTTCAAATCGTCGCCGAACTTGCTTCGATCTTGCTCGTTTTGAGATTGCTCATTTTTGAGGAAAAGATAATATTGACAGTGTGTATTAATACGCACCATTAAGTTCCAATGCATTTTATGAGGTTTTTATATGTTCAGCGAAGAAAAAGTAGCACAGATGGCTGCTTACCTACTTCTCAAGAGAGGTGGGCGCATGGCATATCTTAAATTGATGAAACTGCTCTATTTATCTAATCGAAAGTCTATGCTTTCTTACGGTCGCATGATGGGAGAGGATAGCCTCTTTTCAATGCAGCACGGACCAGTCATGTCTACAACCTTAGATTTGATTAAGGGAAAGGCACCAATCTCTGGTGATTACTGGTATTCACTAATCCAGACTGTCGGGCATGATGTCATGCTTCGTACAGATCCGCGCCAGATGGATTCAGATGAAATTTTCGATGAGCTCAGTAGAGCCGATGTTCGTATTTTAGATGAGATTTATTCTCAATACGGGCATATGAATAGATTTGAATTAAGAGACATGACACATTTACAAGAGGTATGCCCTGAATGGCATGACCCGGGCAGATCTTGCACGCCAATCGATAAACTTGAGATTTTCCTTAGTGATGGTAAAACATATGAGGAAGCATCTCGTATTATCGAGAGCATGAACGAATCTCAAAAACTCAAAGAGTTCTCCAGCCAACTGACATGAAAGAATTTCAGTCATACAGGAAAGGTACCGTGTTGGCTCCATCGGGACCAACAAATCATTTGCATGTAATATGTAATGACCCCGTGTATTACCCTATTAATGACTGTTATTGCATTCTCGTAGTAAACATCTCCAGTGTTAAACCAAGCGTGCCTCATGACCCATCTTGCATATTGCACGTAGGTGATCACGATTTTATAAAACACCCTAGTTATGTGGTTTACGCAGAGGCCGTAATTTGGAGAGTTGATACTGTTGCAAAGAGGCATAAAGAAGGCGAAATTGTGCCACATAAAGATATGTCTGAAGCCACGTTTGCAAGAATTCTGTCTGGATTTGATTTATCTGAACAAGTTAGTCCGAAAAATTTAAGATTTAAAAATAAATATTGCTCTTCACAACCCGCTCAGAATGAAAAAACAGGCAACTAATTGTTTAATGCCATCTCTGCTATGAATATTTAACAGTCTATCCGCTGCTTACATCCTTCTTGACAATGCTTTTGCACCAACTTGCGCCCACCCATGCTAGGATTTATCCCAATGATACCAATGGGGATAGGGATGTGAAATTAGTTATAGCCGCAGTTGGCTTAATGACGTGCTTTGTGGCACACGCTAACTTAGAAGGCGCAGCTGATAACCTCAGCCGCTGCGTTACCACATATGCTGAAAGCCAAGTCAAAACCATCAAATCAGCCAGCAGCATTTCAGATGAAGCTTTTGATAAATGTGGCGCTGAACTCTCTGAGTACCATGATTCAATTGGTCCAGATAAAGCGCAGTGGTCTGGTTTAAGTGCTCAACAAAAAGAAGCCATTTCGAAAATCAGGGACCAGACAACTTTAAAAGTTCGCGAGAGCTTAAGTTCCCAGATCGTCACTTTCATCACTGAATCGCGCAAACGCTCTTAACCCGCTTAACTGCGGGTTTCTTGCTTCCTTTTGCATCAGTTCCCCTTTAGGATTTATCCCACTACATGACGAAGGGAAATGAATGAAAAGCCTAATATTAGCGACTTTGGTCACGTTTACTATGCCAGTGTCGGCAGCTCAAATGTTCAAATGCAGCCTGACCCATAACCTCGACCATGGCGACGCTGCCCCATCAGTTGAAATACTCAGCCGTGATGCAACTGTGCTTGATACCGGCAACACCTTCACTTTCTCGACTGATGGCAAAAACAAAATCACTAGCCCAGAGCTGAAGCTGGTTAAGTCTGAAGATGGCGAGACAGTACTCGCAGCGAAGAAAAAAGATTTACTCTTTGTGAAGCTCAAATACTCTTATGTCCTTCGAAACGAAAGCGAAGGGTATGTCTTCGGTGAGTGTGTCCCGGATAAGTAGAGAATAAACAATCACTGAACCCAGCTCCGGCTGGGTTTTTTTATGCTCGTAAAACGAGGTTTCTATGGATGTTCAGGCTTACCGCGTAGCCGTGCGCCTCGCGCTCGATGACCAGATTACGCGAAACATGATGCAGGTGAGTCGTGACGCTGTTCAGTTGAACAAAAAGTTCGTTGAGATGGCGCGGAACATCAAGGCAGTGACGAGCGCAACTAAAGAAGCAACATCCGCAATTCGCTCACTAAATTCTGCATTAAGTAATAAATTTTCTGGAGCGATTAGTGGCGCCAATCAATATGCCAACGCCATGCGAGCAGCAGCAGATCATGCTCAACGCGCAAGCACCGCCACTCGCAATATTCCAGCAATAGGCGGGGGATATGGCCAATCAATGGCGCTCCCTGCATTAGCTGCTGGAGCGATGCTGGCGAATGGAGGTGGCGGAGGTGGTGGTGGCTATCGTAATACAGGTGGGCTAATGGCTTTGCCTCCACCGCCAGGATCATCATCAGGCTGGCGCGGATGGAACAATGGCGTGCCTCCGGGGGGTTGGGGCGGGGGTGGTGCTGGTTCGGGTGGTGGTAACGCTGGGGGAAATGGAGGTTACGGCGGCCATTCTAACGGAATGACAAACCTTGCCACTGGTTATCTTGGCTTCAAAATGCTTGATGGTTTCGTAGATGAAGCCGCCAAATATCAAACCATGACCGAGAAGTTCAATCAATACGGGATGGGCGAAGCGGCCCGCAAAGATGCTGAAAATTTCGCGCAAACAACCAAGATTTTAGGCACGTCAACCACTGATATGCTGAAGTATTTCACCGAGGCGCAGGGTGTATTTCGTGAATCAGGAGCGAAAACACTAGATGAGCAACTGCGAGCAGCAAAATTAGCAGCGCCGGTTTTAGCGAGGATCAATTTTGCATCTCAAGGGCTTGATGAGCACTCAAAAGAAATTACAACAGCCAAGCAAATGGACATGTTGCGATTCGTCGAAACCGCAGGTGGCCTTAAAAGTCCGCAGCGCTTTAATGAGCTGATGGATTCAGGATTCAAGGCGATCCAATCATCCGGTGGTAACGTAGATTTCACGCAGTATCGGCAGTTTATGGCTAAGGCAGGTACGTCAGCGTTTAACCTGAGCAACAAAGCGCTGTTTGCTGAACTCGAACCAATCATCGGTGAGTTGAAGGGTAGTTCTGCTGGTGATGCGCTCATGACGTCGTATAACCGCCTCAATGGCATCGTGAAGCTGCCTAATCAGGTCACGCATGACTTGATGAAAATGGGTGTGTGGGATGCAAGTAAAATCGAACTGAATAAGATGGGAGGCATTAAGCGATTTAACGGAAACCCACTTATCAATTCTGAGCTGTTCAGCCAATCACCAATTGAATATTACGAGAAAATGATTCTTCCAATCTACCGGAAGAACAATTACTCGGAAGACCAAATCCAGCGCCAAAACGCCCTAATCTTTGGTCGAACTGGCGGCAAGATGTTTAACCTGGTCGATAAGCAGCTGGCAACAATCCATCACTCAGTTGAGTCTTACGAACAAGCGCGTGGGCTTGATTCAGCTTATGGCGCGGTAGGCGGCACCTACAACGGCAAGAAAATCGACTTTGAGAAAAAGTGGGAAAATTTGCAGCTTGTAATGGGCAAAGACGGCGGTCTGCTGGATACGTTCACCAAGGGATTAGAAGGCCTCACCAACACCATGCAGCGCATGACCGAAATAGCCCATAAAAACCCAGAGTTGGCGAAGTTTGTCGGTCAGGCAGCTTTGGCGGTCACTGGATTGGCAGCGATGAGTGGAGGTTTTTGGCTGATTAAACACGCTGCCGGCGCTTTGGTATCGCCGCTGAAAATGGCAAGTTGGGGTATTGATTTGCTTGTTGGCAGAACGGCTACCACTGGTCTAACTGGTCTATCCGCAGCGCTTGGTGGGCTGCCTATGCTTATTGGAGCCGTTATAGCGGCAGCTTTGTACCCAACAAGCACGGCGTCTCAAACCCGGGAAGATGCAGAAAGAATGAGGTTAGGTCGGCAGAACGCGGGAGATAATGGCAGTGTCTATAAGCCGTGGTCGCCGACGCAGGCTGATTTCGATAACCAACGCGCTAGTGAACAAACCTATCGTAAAACCGGAAAGTACCCAGCAATACCACCTGTGCCGGGGGCTAACTCAAACCAACCGGTTAATCTGATGATGACACATGAAGGTCGCCAGGTAATTGTAGCCACAGTGGTAAGCGGAATGAGTAAGCAAGCCACTAAAGCCCCATCATCGACCAGCACCTTCGACTCATCCATGCTGATGACTCATCCGGGTCAGGTAAGCAAACTCTCAACCCAATAACCCGCCTGCCAGCGGGTTTTATTATTGGAAATTGTCTATGTCAGCTAATAACCCACCAGTATGTTCCCGGTGCCAGAGGGATCTTGGCATCCTCAATAGCGGATATCATCCCCCATTCAACTCCGGTGGAGGCATTGGCTATGGAGGCAGTGGAAATAACCTTCTTCCACTCATCTCTATCCTTGAGTCCATTAGTTTGAGCCTGAAGGATATCGATATATCTCTCAAGATCGCTATCGAGAGATGCGGACCACTCACTAACTCTGGTGTGGTCAACGCTGGTACCGATTAATCCCCAGTGAAATGGATGAAAGAGAAATCTGCACCCACTGGTTCCTGTTCTTTTCTCGCCAGCTAAAAAAATGATATTCGCTATGGACTCTATATTGCTCAAATTATGTGTATGTACAGGAATCGGTAGTGATTTTAAGAAGTGATAGGCAGTAAAGCCTGAAACTAAATCACCACCCGGGCTAGACATGTGGATGCTTAATTCTAAGGCGCCCTGATTAATAGCATTGAAGCAGTTGGAAATAAGGCCACTAACTGTTGATTGGTTTACTGAGGCCGAAAAATTGATTGTGTGCAGCATATTTTCATCCTTAAGAATATTCCGAGTGCTTAACTTATTATCTCCTGAGCACTTTGGTAATCCTGACATTTGATCAGTACCCTATCAGGTAAAATTATGTCTTTTACAAGCGCCCTGAATAACTTCGCGCAGGGGTTAGATCCGACCGTCACACGCTTGGTGCTTGGTGATTTTGAATTCCTTGATTTCGAAGTTCCTGAGCGCCTAACTCTGCCCGGCCGTCAAAAGGCAGTGCTTCACCAGATGATTGGCGGAAAGCGCGTTATAGACGTGCTGGGCGTCGAATATGATCCTCTGACATGGTCAGGTATTATCACCGGCTCGCAGTCTGGCGATCGTGTTAAAGCGCTGGAGCGGATGCGCGATGCCGGCGAGCAGTTAACCCTGACGCTTGATGATTACAGCTTCACGGTGGTTATCACTTCATTTACTCCGGTTTACGAGTTCATATACCGCAGGCCGTTCACCATTGAAGTGGCGATAGTAGCTAATAATGCGTCCCCACTTAAGGTTGATGCGTTAACCGGTGCACTGCAGGGCTTGTTGGATAGCGACATTGGGCAGGCGCTGGGCTTGTCTGACATTATTGATGTGCAGTCAGTCACTGACGCAGTAACTACAGTGCAAAGCACGGTCAAGCAGGTTACGGATTTCGCCCATGCAACGGTTGAGCAAGTACAGGCTGTTGTGCGCCCAATCATCGCCGCTCAGACCATAATTCAACAGCAGATTGCGCAACTGGAGGATGCTGCCAGCCAGATTACTACGCTGGGTGGTTTGGTGCCGGGCAATCCTATATCGAAGACGGTAAGCAATTTGCTTAGCCAGGCTGACCAAAGCACGCGAATACCGGCGTTGTACAGCCTCCAGAATGTCCTGAGTCGTCTTAACAAAAATGTTAATTCAGGACAAACGGCGGATGGCGTCAGGACTGTCACGCAATCCGGCGGCAGTCTATATCAGGTTGCATCTGACCAGTACGGTGACGCTTCACTATGGAGCAGCATTGCTACTGCAAATGACCTGACCGACCCGCAACTGAGTGGCATTAATACGCTGACCATTCCATCCAACCCAACGAGTTAGCCATGGATGTAAATAACCCAATAGTGGAATCCAGCGCCCGCCATATCAGCGGGCGTTGTCGTTTAAATGGTACCGAAGTTCCTTTCGTCTCGTTCAGCGTAGAGGATGTTGGTTTTCGTGGCGCATCGACGTTTGATCTTGTTCTCGCGCCTTCTGCGATGCCTGCCGACATGCAAATGCTTAACTGGTGGGCAACGCAGACCACTATTAAGGTGGAGTTATCTGTTTCGATCATCACCAACTCAGGAACCGATGAGAAGAAGCTAATCACCGGAAACATCGATAACTGGCATTACGATCCGGCACGGTTTGAAGTGACCGCTGACGGTCGCGACTTTACGGCACTGATGATTGACGCCAAATCTGCCGGGGAAAGCTTTAAAAACTACACCAGTTCGCAGATTGCAACGATGCTGGCGCAACGCCACGGACTGACGCCGGTAGTGACGACGACAACTCAGCGATTCGGGGAATTTTACCAGATTGACTCTGCTCACCTGACCGGGGAGCAAACTGAGTGGGACTTGATCACCACGTTGGCGGGAATTGAAGATTTCTCCGTCTATGTCGATGGCGAAAATCTTCATTTCGAGCCTATTAAAGACCCGGCCATAACGGATAACTACGTTATTCGCTGGCAACCTCCCGGCGCTCTCGCTTTTCCACAGTGTAATATGTCTGATGACCTGTCGTTCTCGCGCGCGTTAACGATATCAAAAGGTGTCACTGTTGAGGTGTTGAGCTGGAATGCAAAGAGGAAGAATCAACAATTCATAGCTTCCTACCCGAAGTACTCCAAAGGCACTACGCCCGGCAATGCCACAGCAAAGACGCAGGTTTACCGCGTAATACGTAATGGACTGACGCCAGAATCGGCAAGTGCATTGGCACAAACCATTTACCGCAACGTTGTTCAGCACGAAATGAAGTTCAGCGGTTCGACTGCTGGCGACAACCTGCTAACTCCGCAAACACTGGTGCGTATCGAGGGAACGCAAAGCCCGTTCGACCAGCTTTACTGGTGCGACAGTGTTCGCCGGTCGTTGAGCTGGGAAAGTGGCTACACCATGAGCATGTCCGGCAAAAATCATAGCCCAGCGCTGGAGGTAACGCAGTGAGAGCATTTCTGAATGCGATGGCAGCTACAGCACAACAAACTAGCGCAGGGATCAGCGGAGCGCGGCAGGGAATAATCACTTCCTACGACCCGGACAGCTATGCAGTGAAAGTGCAGCTGCAACCTACAGGTGAAGAAACAGGATGGATACCGCTAAGTTCACCGTGGGTTGGTAAAGGTTGGGGGATGGCGGCAGGGCCAATGATTGGTGCCGAGGTAGAAGTGGAGTTTGATTCCGGCCTGATGGGCGCCGGAATGGCAGCGGGGCAATTTTATAACGATGTTGACCGAAGCCCCGGACCGCCGTCAGGTGAGTTCTGGCTCATCCATAAAAGTGGATCGCTTCTGAAATTTCTAAACAGCGGCGAAGTCCTGCTGAGTTCCGCTACCAAAATCACGTATGACGCTCCGGCGCACCACTTTACCGGTGGCGATGTGACGATGGACAACAACCTCGTCGTTGTGAAGGACATCAGCGACAACAACGGCATTTACGGCACCGTGCAAAAAGTTCGAACCACTTACAACGGGCACAACCATCCAGAAAACGGCGATGGCGGCGGCACAACCAACAAGCCAAACCAACAACTCTCATAGCGGTGAATCATGTACGACATCTATCACTATGTTGGCGGTGAACTAAGCACCTCGCCTGCGGGAGACCTGCGCCCGGTATCCAGTACAGAACGCGGTAAGCAGCGCATATTGCGCCGCCTGATGACTAACCCCGGAGACTATGTTTTCCATCCTGAATATGGTGCCGGGCTTGGAAATAAAGTAGGTCAAAGCGTCAATCTCAACGAATGGAAAGCGCTTATATCCGGGCAGATGTTACTTGAAGACACTGTTGCATCTAACCCAGCTCCAACGGTTTCCCTTTCGCTGGTAGAAGGCGGCGTTAGCGTGAATATCAAATACACCGATTCAACATCAAACACCCCTGAAACACTCAGCTTTGACGTAACGAGGTAATCGCGTGGCATCATTAAACATTAAATCATTCGCCACTCTGGTAAGTGACCAGGTCACGGCAATGCAGGGGCGGGCGGCTGGCCTTGTTGACCTGGCGATCGGCAGTATCTTGCGCGCTCTGGCAGAATCAAATGCAGGCGTAGCAACTTGGCTTCAGCAACTTATAGTGAATCTGCTGGTAACCACTCGCGCTGCTACCTGTTCAGGTGAAGACCTTGATAGCTGGATGGCGGATTTCAGCTTTACGCGGCTATCTGCGGTACAGGCAACCGGTATGGTTACGTTCAGCCGGTTTACCGCAACAAATCAGGCGCTGATCCCGGTTGGTTCCGGCGTGACCACTACAGATGGCACGCAGGCATATGCGGTCGTCGCTGACACCACCAACGCAGCCTATGACGCAACGCAGTTGGGGTATGTGATTGCGGCCGGTGTTAGCTCGCTTACAGTGCCGGTGCAAGCCAACATTGCAGGTGCTGGAGGAAATGCGCAGGCAGGTACGATCACAGTGATTGCCGGTTCACTCCAGTATGTAGACACGGTAACTAACACTACAACATTCACGAACGGTGAAGATGCTGAAACTGACGACGCGTTCCGCGCCAGATTTGTGCTGTGGATTGCTTCGCTCTCAAAAGCCACGAAAGCGGCGATTGGTTACGCATTATCCAGCATGCAAAAGGGCGTCACTTATACCCTGACTGAAAATTTCGCATATAACGGCACGTCTCAGCCGGGTTATTTCTATGCGGTTGTCGATGATGGAAGCGGCACGCCATCGAGCACGTTCATTGAACAGGCTTACGCCGCTGTTGATGCTGTGCGCGGTTTCACAATCACCTTCGGCGTGTTCCCACCAACCGTTGTGCCTGCAAATGTCGTGATGGTAATAACTACTGATTCATCAGGCGACCACGTGACGATTGTTGGAATGGTTCAGGCCGCGATTCAGCAATACATTGCCAGTTTGTCATTGGGGCAACTGCTGCCTTACTCGAAGCTGTCCAATATCGCATACGGTGCAAGCTCTCTTGTTACCAATGTGTCTTCAGTAACCCTCAACGGCGGCACATCTGACCTTGCTGCTTCAGGCAAGCAGGTCATCCGCGCCGGCACAATTTCGGTGAGCTAAATGGCGACAGGCGATCAGAACGATATTTTGAATCGACTTAAAGCGCTACTGCCGCCAACCTGGTTTGATTCCAACAGCCCATTTCTTGATGGCGTCTTAACTGCCTGCGCACAGGCGTTAACCTGGTGCTATTCCCTTTATGTTTATGCGAAATTACAGACGAGGATCGGAACGGCAACCGATGGATGGTTGGATCTGACTGCATATGACTTCTTTGGCAAAAACTTGCAGCGTGCAGCAGGGCAATCGGATGAATTGTTCCGGCAGCAGATGAAAATCAGTCTATTTCGTGAACGCGGAACGAGACAGGCAATTATTGATGTTCTGGAAGATTTGACAGGGAAAACACCGCATATCTTCGAGCCGCAGCGCCCACTTGATACGGGCGCATATGGAGGGCCAATGATTGGCTATGGCGTGGCGGGCGGATATGGCTCACTTAAGTTGCCATACCAAGCTTTCGTCACTGCTTACCGACCAAGCGGCGCTGGTATTCCATTTATTGCAGGCTACTCATCCACACCATCTGGTTACAGCATCGCATCACGTGGAGAATACGCATCGCAGAGCATGATTACCGGAAGTATTACTGATGCACAGGTCTACGAAGCCATAGCGGCAGTGAAAATGGAAGGCACTATCGTCTGGGTTCGACAGCAGTAAACACACATCAATTCACCGTCCTCTCCAGGCCACCTCAATAGGGTGGCTTTTTTATTGGGAAACATAAATGGATCGTCAAATCATTTATCCGGGCTCAATTCCGCTCGAAACAGACCTACTGAACACAAACAAATACGCCATGGTTGGCCTGGCTAAACTGGCGGCCGCCATGATGGGTACAACAACCTATTTGCGTGGATTGACTTGTACGCCATCAAGTCCGGCATCTATGGTAATTAACATTGCCCGCGGCGAAATCTACAGCGTGCAGAACGTCGACAGCACTGCTTATTCATCACTGGCGGCTGACACCACAAATACGATCCTGAAGCAGGGAATTGTTTTATCGTCCACCGCTTTTACGCTGACCGCGCCGACGACAGCGGGGCAGAGCATCAACTACCTGATTCAGGTGGCCTACTCGGATACTGATTCAGGCGCTACCGTGCTGCCTTACTATAACGCCGCAAATCCATCCGTGGCATACAGCGGTCCGAACAATTCAGGTGCCGCGCAAAACACAGTTCGCTCTGGTGTCTGTACAGTGGCGCTCAAGGCTGGAGTTGCAGCTACTACCGGCACACAGACCACTCCATCTGTCGACACCGGATTCACGGCAGCATGGGTTATCACTGTTGCTCAGGGAGCAACCACCGTTACCGCTGCGAATATGTCTGTAGCGCCAAACGCTCCTTTCCTGCCGGTAGGCGGCTTGGTTGCAGCAATCCAGCAAAACACTATGAGCTATGCAGCGGACACAGGAGCAGCTAATGCGTATGCGGCTCAGTTTGTGCCATCCATTCCTACTCTGACGGATGGGATGCGCTTCACCTTTAAAGCTAAGGTTGCCAATTCCGGAGCCAGCACTTTCTCCGCAAATGGAGGTTCAGCTTATCCGCTCTATTCGCATGCACACCAGGCATTGCAGGGTGGTGAAATTGTCGCAAATGGGCTGATAGAAGTTGAATGGAGCAGCACGCTAACGGCGTGGGTGATGTGTGGGAATAGTGGCGGGGCACTGCCAGTGGCTGCAGCAACACAATCAAACCATGCACTTCAGCTTGGACAGGCAGTAGGGCGCTTACTTAATACCACTATCTTCACTTCCTCGGGCACCTTTACGCCCCGCACTGATACAAAACTGATTCGTGTTCGAGGTGTGGGAAATGGTGCAAATGGTGCAGGTACTGCAGCTACAAGTTCATCTCAAGCTGCCGCTTGCGGCGGCGGCGGCGCTGGCGGATTCGTAGAGGCAATCTTTACATCAGGATTTAGTGGACCTATTACTGTAACCATCGGTGCTGCTCAGTCGGCTACGAGCACTTCCGGCACTGATGCCAACGCGTGTAGCTTTGGCTCTCTAATTTCGATCCCAGGAGCTAAAGGTGGGCTCTATTCGCTGCAACCCTCATCTGTGGCTTATTATGAAGCCGGTGGCGGTGATGGTTCGACTCCAACGGTATCAGGAGCAGCTTTTAGCATTATCAGTAAAGGTCAGTCCGGATGGAACGGAAAGCTGCTATCAAACTTCTGTTCAAGTGGTGTTGGCGGCTCTGGTCAGCTTGGATGTGGTGGGATCGGTTATGTCAGGACTGCCTCCGGATCGGTACCTGGTGGTCCTGCAGGTGGCTACGGCGCGGGAGGTGGCGGCGCTTCGGCATCAATTAGCTCAAGCGCAGCGCTAGGCGGCCTTGCAACCTTGGGTATCTTTATTGTTGAGGAATTCGCTTAATGAACGTTGCAATTGTTTTGAATGGGTCAGTACTCAATGTTGCCTACTTCGAAGATAACTCTGACACAAAGGGTTTTGACTTCGAGCAGGTCAACGGAGAGGGGGCTTACGGCGTACCCGTAGAAGATGGCACAGCTGTGGGCGCTGGTTACACATATGCAGATGGTGTATTTACAGCCCCTCCTATGACTGATGAAGAAATTGAGCAGCAGCGTGCTCAAAAACTACAGATGAATATTGATATTAAGGCGGGTTTAATATCACAAACTATCAGAATGATGGCACCTCTACAGGCTGCGGTTGATATAGGTAATGCGACTGATGAAGAAACATCATCTTTGAAAACGTGGCAGCAATATCTCGTAGCATTAAATCGAATAGATCCAAATACGTCAGATGATATTGATTGGCCTGAAGCACCATAAGTTAAGCCCCTTGCTTATCAAGGGGCTTGTTTATATAGAGAGTAAATGAATCTTCAGAATTTACTCAAAATTTATTGATTGAATGCTTAGGCTTATCAATCTGCTATCTGTATTTAATCCTACTTTTCTTGGCTCGATAGCATCAGGCGTCTCAATTGTTAATGTTGAAATGTTACTATTGTTTTTATTAGTCCAGTTTAAGTTGATTTCACCGTTACCATCAGCCACCAATTCTTTCAATAGCACGCCATTAACTTTGAATATCAAGCGTTGTTGTTTCGCCTGCTCTGGAGTAAATAAGTTATAAGAGATGTTTAACTTATTATTTGGCTCGCTATTCTTAATCAGAATCAGAGTTCTCTCGCCATCGTTCCATTGCCCGAACACTTGCTTCTCTAGCCAGTTGCTTTTAAATATATATATATTGCGGTCAGGCATTTGCTTAACAGGTGAGCATCCATCGCATCCATTAAAACCGTGAGCCAAGACGTTAAGCCCATCAATTTTATATATCGAGTCTCCGCCTTTAAGTGAGACATAATCCACCAAGTCATCCCTTATTACGTAGACTTCATTGTTTTTGTAATCTCCAAAAACAAGCTCTGAGACAACTTTGTAATTCAAGTTATTTACAATTTTACCACTAAACCGAGCTAGGTATACTGCATCTGTTCTAATCTTAGCATTCTCAGCGACCTTGGATAATTCATACCAAGGGCTAATGTGGTTTTGGAAAGGAACATATCTTATCGCGTCATAACGCTTTAAGTCTTCTGACCAGAATTTATTTGTCAACTCACTATCTGTTATTTGTCTTTTGAAAAAATAAAAAGAATTACTGTTGTACCCCTTGCTTGTGTCAATTATTTGAATAAATGCGCAAAATGACAAGATCATATATAAATATTTTGGTTTTACATTTGAAGAAAGAATTGTTATTGAAGTTATTAGTATAATGTAAGTCACTGGCCAGAAAAATCTACCAGAAGCACGCACGATAGATAAAGCATCCAGTACCTGATAAGGAAGGTCTATCCGATAACTGAATGTTCCAACGCCGATCACATTCGTGGTGTATAAAATAGAGAAAAATACACATGCAAGTAGGAAAGTTATTGTTTTATCCTTTCCGAAGGGTAGTTGGGGTTTTTTAAGCCAAACAATCCCTGCCAATAAGGCCATTAATATTGCACCCACGCCCCAGAAATTAAATGATTCAAATCCTGATGCTGGCAATGAAAGGCCACTCATAAGATACGACCATCCGCTAGGCATTATTGGGGAAAGAGTGTTGTTTCCAAAGGTACCATACTGCCCAGATTTAGAAACATCTGTTACGGTGAAATATCCAAGGATATACATCAAGCCAATAGATGCTGCTATTATGATTGTGAATTCTAAGAAGATATCAAATACCTTTTGTTTTCTTAGAATTATTCTTGATAAGATTCCGCACCCCCAAATGGCAGATACAATTAAGGCTATATAAAAGTGAATGGAAAATGACACCAAAATCAAAGCTAACCATTTCGTTTTCTGAGCTTTGTCTAACCCGGAAATAACCAAGTAAATCGCAGCTAGTATTAAGAAGTGAGCTACAAGGTTAATATGACCAACTCTGTTTATCCATGCAGGGTTGAACATTAGAAGTGTTGTTGATAAGAATTTAATTATAATATTGTTGGTGAATTTGGATATAATTTTCCATATCAATAAGCTTTGGAATGCACAGCATAGTAACAGCCATACACCAAAATATTGGAAATCTTTCGGCAATATAGGTGAAGCAATCTTAAATATTACGGCAAGCAAAGGGTTGGAATCTGAATAAACAATAGAACTTCCAATCTCCATGCCAAAATTAGGTGACGAGCCAATAATAGGAAAAGACCAAGGGGACTGCCTAAAGAATTGCCACCCAAGGTAGTTTTGCATGGCATCAGTTCCGCCGATCCACGAAATGTCAAAAACATTAAGAGGTTTTGTGCCAAATATGAATACAAAAAAAACAAATCCAAGCAGTAATGGTATAAGATACTCAAGATTTTTGGCTTTATTATTAATCACAGCAAACTCCATTTAATGTTATTTATTTTTTCTTGGTTGTTTTTTTACTATATATCTTGGCCTTGCCTTCGACTCAATATATATCCTTCCGATATATTCCCCTAGGGCACCTATGCCTATTAGCTGGACCCCCCCAAGGAATAGTATTGATGCCATCATAGATGGATACCCGCGCACAGGGTTCCCAAATATAAGAGTATCTGCAATCATGAAGGCCGCGTAAATGAATGAAAGGCCAGCTACAAGCAGGCCTAAATACGTCCATATCCTGAGTGGGAAGGTTGAGAAAGAGGTGATGCCTTCAAGAGCAAGATTCCACAACTTCCAGCCGTTGAACTTTGAAACCCCAGCAACGCGCTCGGCCCTTGTGTACTCGACGACTTCAACGCGTCCACCTACCCATGACAGCACGCCTTTCATGAAAAGGTTCCGCTCTGGCAGCAATTTTATGTGATCGACCGTTTCGCGCGACATCAGTCTGAAATCACCGACATTCTCTTCTATATTTGGTGAGCTAATCATGTTGTGCAGGCGGTAAAACCATTCCGCAGACTTGCGCTTGAGATGCCCATCAGTGCTTCTGTCAGTTCTCTTTGCCAGAACAACATCAGCACCGGCTTCCCATAGCTCAATCATTCTAGGGATAACAGATATTGGATCCTGAAGATCAACATCAATTGGTATAACTGCATCGCCGGTAGCGTGTTCAAGCCCTGCAAAGAGGGCAGGCTCCTTGCCGAAGTTGCGAGTGAATGACAGTGCTTTTACTTCCTGGTCAGAAACAGCCAGGGCATTAATAATTCCTTCGGTTCCATCCTTACTCCCGTCATTTATGAAGACGATTTCAACTTCGTACTTCGATAGGTCTCGCCGAACAGCCTGATAGAAAACAGGTACTGCTTCCTCTTCATTGAAGACCGGCACCACGAGAGATATCTTCATTTTGCCCCCCTGAAAACGATGTATTTTGAATAAATGAAGCCGCAGACAAGGCTGATAGCTGAAAAAACAACCAGCGTTACTATCGGTGGCATAGCGCACTTATCTGCTGCCCAGCCTACAGATGATGCTACGGCGCCCATAAAGATTACATAGAGCATGTAGCGGAGAGCGGTTGCTTCGGAGTTGAAAGTCCATCTCGCATTGGCAAAGAAGGAGAAGGTGACGGCAAAGCAGAACGCGCCAAAGTTAGCCAAAGACTGATCTGCATCGAAGGAATAGAGGATGATGAAGAATACGCCCCAGTGAATGGCCGTGTTTAACACACCAACACTCAGATAACGTGAAAATAGTTTCAGCATAATGATTTAATTTCGTTAAGAGTTGCCAGATCTTATACAGAATGAAAGAGAGTGCAACCATAGCGCCAAATAGGCATAAAAAAGCCCCGGCGACGGGGCAGAGGTATACCGCGCCGATCTGAGCAGGCTGCGGGTGTAACTTGAGGTTAGACCATTTGAGCCGTTTCTCATGTGATTACCTTGCTGCAGGCGTACCGTGAAAACTCTACAACAGGAGGATGCATGGACATTGAAGTTTGCGACCTTGCGATGGATGCCGTGCGGAACGTCATGGGCCAAGCGGTGATTAACATGCTTGATGAGGGAATCCCGATCACCAATGAATCTCTGGTTGGTTACATGGCAGAGATGTTTGAAGATGAGGACGGGAGTTGTGTAGCTGAGTTAGCGATGTATCTCTTTGGAGTCAGCAAGCACTAAAAGGTGCCCGCTGACCTTCAATCATGCCTGAGGCTGACCAACCGGTCCTTTACCTAATGGACCGCCTGGCACGGACTCACCACTTGGCGCGTGCGGTCTGCCATCCGGGCCTACAGCAGGGCTTTCATGCTGGCAACCTGCTAATGTCATCAAACTTGTAATTATGATCATCCCACCTAAGAAGCTCTTCATCATTTCCTTTCCCCGTTAAGGCAACGATATGTTGCTAATTAAGCGTAGATTTCTAATCGCTTAAGTCAAAACTACATCAGTTAAAAAACTAAATTTCTTTACCCACCAATGGCTTTACAAATTCCTCAAGCGCAGCGACTTGATCAATTCCACCGATCGATATTACTGTATTTATATACAGTATCTATCAGGGAGGGAGATGACCATGCCCCGCGACTACGAAATCAAAGACGCCTTCAGATTCGCAATCAAACGCGATGCTGCTGGCCGCTACACCGTAAGCACACTCGACTTTGTCAGTGAACTTGAGCGCCTGAACTGGCATTACACGCCACGGCAAGCGAATAACTGGATCGAGGCTCACAAGTCAGTATTCCGGGATATCTCAACATCGGAAGGTGATGAGCGCGTGTTTCAGGTATTCAATCCAAATGGATGAAATCCAATCACACCTGAACATAAGCAATTTAATTCCGGATGATCATCGATTGAGATAACAGCCATGAAGTTTTACAAGCCAGCGGAAATCCGCGCCATATTAGAGTTGCCATTATTTATCGAACGTGTGCCGTGTGGCTTCCCGTCCCCGGCCCAGGACTACGTCGAACAACGCATTGATTTGAACAGCCTGCTTGTCAGCCATCCAAGCTCAACCTATTTCATCAGGGTAAGCGGCGACTCAATGATTGATGGCGGGATAAGCGACGGTGATATGTTGGTTGTAGATAGCTCAATCAAAGCCGAGCATGGCGACATTATTGTCGCTGCTATATCCGGTGAGTTCACCGTAAAGCTGCTGATGACCAAGCCTTTCCTTCACCTGAAGCCGATGAACACGGCACACGCCATTATTCCCGTTACCGACCCGGATCAGTTTGAAATTTTCGGGGTGGTTAAGCATTCGATAAAATCGATGAGCCGGTAATGTTCGCCCTGGTGGATGTTAATAATTTCTATTGCGGATGTGAGACGGTCTTTCGCCCCGATCTTCGTGGAAAACCGGTGCTGGTTCTGAGCAATAACGATGGCTGCGTAATTGCCCGCAACGCCGAAGTGAAAGAGCTGAAAATCCCGATGGGAGCGCCTTACTTCAAATTGAAGGATGAAATTCGCCGACACAAGATTACCGTGTTTAGCTCCAACTACCCGCTGTACGCAGACTTTAGTAGTCGCGTGATGACAACGCTGGAGCAAATGGTGCCATCCGTGGAGGTTTACTCAATCGATGAAGCCTTCCTGGACCTGACAGGTTTGAGAAATTGTCGAGTTCTGGAAGATTTCGGGCGGGAAATTCGTGAACGGATCAAGCGCGACACACACCTGACCGTGGGCGTCGGTATCGCGCAAACCAAAACTCTGGCTAAGCTCGCAAACTATGCTGCCAAAAAGTGGAAGCAGACCGGTGGCGTCGTTGACCTGTCTAATGTCGATCGCCAGAGAAAGCTGATGGCTCTGGTGCCGGTAGAGGAAGTGTGGGGCGTAGGCCGACGCATCAGCAAGAAGCTGAACGCGATGGGCATCATCACCGCCAAAGACCTGTCAGAGCAGAGCACCTACATCATCCGCAAGCACTTCAACGTGGTGCTGGAGAGAACGGTGCGCGAGTTGCGCGGCGAGCCATGCCTTGAGCTGGAAGAGTTCGCGCCGACGAAGCAGCAGATTGTTTGCTCCCGATCGTTCGGTACACGCATCACCGAGTATATGGATATGCGCCAGGCGGTTTGCTCATACGCAGAACGCGCTGCCGAGAAGCTTAGGCGTGAGCGCCAGTATTGCCGACAGGTGGCCGTGTTCGTCCGCACCAGCCCGCACGCTGAAGGCGAGGTGTTCTACGGCAATCAGGCTATGGGCAGGTTGCTAACGCCGTCCAATGACACACGCGACATCATCCGGGTTGCTATGCAAGGCCTCGACCACATATGGCGCGACGGGTGTCGTTATATGAAGGCAGGCGTCATGCTGGGCGACTTTTACAGTCAGGGCGTGTCTCAGCTCAATCTCTTTGACGAATTCAAACCACAGGCCAATAGCGAATCGCTGATGCGTGTCGTTGATGGTCTCAACCAGAGCGGGAAGGGGAAATTATGGTTTGCAGGACAGGGTATCCAGAAATCCTGGGAGATGAAGCGAGAAATGTTGTCGCCGGCATACACCACCAGACTGTCGGACCTGCCAGTGGCGAAGTGACATTTCTTCTTCAGCCGCTGCAGCACATCTTGTCTACACGTGATACTTCCAGCATGGTGGAGCTGAATGGCCGCAGGTGCATAATCGACAAGCAGCGTTACCCGGTAAACGGTGACACTGTGCTGATCGATATCTCAGGCATGTATGAGTGGGCGATGATAATGATTCAGCCGCGCCGACTCATTACCGACGATGGCGCATTCCTGATGGATGACCTGCTGGAAGATATTGCGGTGGTTGGAGTGGTAACGCACGAAATCACGACCATGCATGAGGATGACAGGCCGACGATCTGAGGGGGCATTACGCCCCATTTCCTTCCAGATAATCCGCCCACCACTGCATCATCTCCCTGCGTTTTTCAAGGTACTGCGCGTGGTTATAGATGCCTCGGATGTTATTGCGATCGACGTGAGCCAGCTGGCGCTCTATCGCATCATGCGGCCAGCCGTGCTCGTTCAAAATCGTGCTGAATTGGTGCCGGAAACCATGCCCACTGGCAAGCCCCTCATAGCCGATCTGGCGAATTACCAGCAGCACGGCCGCGTCACTGATTGATTTTGATTTGTCATTGCGACCGGGGAATACGAATGCCGAGGTGGAGGTGATTGGGTGCAGGAACTTCAGCAGCGCCTTTACCTGACGTGACATCGGCACAACGTGCTGCTTGCGATTTTTCATCACATCCGCGGCGATCGTAATCAGGTCGTTTTCGAAATCGACGTCTGTCCATTGCATGCTACGCATCTCTTTAGTGCGCAGGGCGGTGTACTGAAGGATTTGGGTAGCAACGCGGGAAATGACGCTTCCTGAATAAGTGGCTAGCGCTGCGTTAAACGCTGGTATATGGTCGGCCGGCAGGAACGGATAGTTCTGTTTGCGATAGCCTTTCATTGCATCAGCAAGGTCTGGCGCCGGATTGTATTTGCAACGTCCGGTGACGACTGCATAGCGAAACACTTCACCGCAGCGGCGCCGCGCTTTGTTGGCTCGCTCCATCGCGCCCCGTTCCTCAAACCTGCGCAACACCTTCAGCAGAGCCATCGGCTCGATGTCATCCATCTGCAGCTTGCCAATATAAGGAAGGATGTCGTCATCAAACATGCGCCTGAGTTCACTGGCGTACTTTTCAGACCAAACCTGCTTCTTATGCTTGTACCACTCCTCGAAAATTGAACCAAACGAGTCCGGTTGCTTTCCCTTCTGTTTTTTCTTAACGGCCGGATTAAGGCCAATAGCCAAATCGCGCTTCAGCTCAAATGCCATGCTTCGGGCATCCGCCGGACCAATCTCAGGATACTTCCCGATCGTGTGCACCTTCTCTTTTCCTTCGAACTGGTAGCGCACCTGCCAGACCTTCTTTCCTGATGCCGGCACATAGAGGAATAGTCCGTTTCCATCTGCAACCCTGTAAGGCTTCTCTTTGGGTTTTGCAGCGTCAATCTGCTTGATCGTGAGCATTGGGTAAAATCCGGGTGGGTAAAATTGATTTACCCAGAATTTACCCAGCCAATAGTCTGGCTGTCAACGAACTATGGCGAACGATTGCGAACGGTAATTTGGGTGAGTACTTGGTGCAATGGGGTTTTAGCGAACGGAGAAGGATGGGTGCGAACTGCTATATGGTGTCCCCTGCAGGAATCGAACCTGCAACTAGCCCTTAGGAGGGGCTCGTTATATCCATTTAACTAAGGAGACGCCGGGCGCGCAGTATAGCGCACCGCGAACCTGATTTTAACTATGCAGCGGTTGTTTGCTCAATCTATCAGCAATTTAAGACCAGGCTTACGCCTGTTTTTGCTTCTCTTTCCGCTTCTGTTCCGCACGCGCTTTGGCTTTCGCCGCTTCACTCATATCGTTACGAATCTGCGCATGGCTGATCAACGCAAATATCAGCGTACCGCCCGTGATGTTGCCAAGCAGCGTAGGCAAGGCAAATGGCCAGAAGAATTCGTACCACGGCAGCGTGCCCGCAAACACCAGATATAGCACCTCAACCGAACCGACCACGATATGCGCTAAATCACCTAACGCCACCAGCCAGGTCATCATCACAATCACTACAATCTTTGCGCCACCCGCATACGGGAACATCCATACCATGGTGGCGATAATCCAGCCTGATATCACCGCATTAGCGAACATTTCGCTTGGTGAGTTCACCATCACTTTTTCACTGATGGCGGTAAAGGCCTGACGCGTCGCATCGTCGAATATTGGCATATGATTAAAGGCCAGCGCCCCCAATGCGGTGCCAATCAGATTGCCGAGCAGCACCACGCACCAGAGCCGTAACAGCAGCGCAAAGTTGCTGCCGGTCGGTTTGTGCATCACCGGCAAAACGGCGGTAACGGTATTCTCGGTAAACAGTTGCTGGCGCGCCATAATCACGATGACAAAGCCAAAGGTATAACCCAAATTTTCCAGTAAAAATGCGCCCGGCACGCCTTTAAGATGGACCTGAAAAATGCCTTTCGCCATCAGCGAAGCGCTCATTGACAGTCCCGCCGCAACCGCGGACCAGAGCAGCGCCATGCCGTCACGTTCGAGCTCTTTTTCCCCATCCTGGCGTATCTCTTCATGAATCGCCGCAGCCTGCGAGGGCAGGGCATCTTCATCGACTTCGATCTCCTTACCTTGCTCCTTCTCATCACTCTCTACATCGTTGTCACTGTTTGAAATCGATGGTGATTGTTTCATGTTTTCCTCAGGTGATAATACCATTGCGTCATAAGCGTAGCTGGTTTTTGCAAGGTCGATTTGTTACGAAGATTCAAATTAAGAGTAACGAAATTTTAACTGAGTTGGATTTTTGAGCAATTTGTTGATCTGGGGCGCACGAATACCCCATTTGGGGTAAGTGGGAGCCAGCTCACAGACTTCGGCCCACAGATTCAATGTGGTATTATCCCCGCCTCATTCATTGCCGCGATTCTCCTTTCTATGCTCGAAGTCATTAATCTCTCATGCGTTCGTGATGAGCGAACCTTGTTTCATGGGTTGAGCTTCCGCGTGCAACCGGGTGACATTGTGCAAATTGAAGGGCCAAACGGAGCCGGGAAAACTTCGCTGTTGCGCCTGCTGGCCGGATTAAGCCGGGCGGAAGAGGGCGACGTAACGTGGCAGTCACAGCCCCTTCGTCAACAGCGCGAAGTATGGCAACAAAATCTGCTCTATCTTGGCCATCATCCCGGCGTGAAATCGGTACTCTCACCGCTAGAGAACCTGCATTTCTGGCACGGTAGCAGCAAAGAAGACGCGATTTTTGCCGCGCTTGAGCAGGTCGAACTGCTGGGCTTTGAAGAGGTGCCGGTGGCACAACTCTCCGCCGGACAGCAGCGGCGCGTGGCATTAGCACGCTTATGGCTCAGTCCGGCGTCGGTGTGGATCCTCGATGAACCCTTAACCGCCATCGATAAAGGCGGTGTGGAAAAATTAATGGCGCGATTCGTCAGCCATGCCGATAACGGCGGAGCGGTGATTCTGACCACGCATCAGGATCTGCCCGATCACAGCGCGCGCGTGCGTAAAATTCGTCTTACTTCGGAGTGGGCTTGATGTTAGGCCGGGTCATTCAGCGTGAATTAAAAATCGCTTTTCGTAGCGGCGGGGAAGTGATCAATCCGCTGTGGTTTTTCCTGATTGTTATCACGCTGTTTCCGTTAGGTATCGGACCGGAGCCACAGCAGCTGGCGCGGATTGCGCCGGGCGTGGCGTGGGTTGCCGCGTTACTGGCCTCATTGCTGGCGTTGGAACGGCTGTTTCGTGACGATTTTCTTGATGGTTCGCTTGAGCAACTACTTCTGTTGCCGACGCCGCTGCCGATCACGGTGCTGGGCAAAGTGATTGCGCACTGGCTGATTACCGGGCTACCGCTGATTTTATTGTCGCCGCTGGCGGCATTGTTGCTGTCGCTGGATTTTGCCGGCTGGCGCGCGATGGCATTGACGTTATTACTTGGCACGCCAACGCTGAGTTTTCTCGGCGCGATTGGGACCGGATTAACCGTTGGGTTGCGGCGCGGCGGCGTATTACTGAGTTTGCTGGTATTGCCGTTGTCGATACCGGTTTTGATATTTGCCAGCGCGGCGATTGATGCCGCCGGAATGGGATTGCCGATCAGGGGTTATCTGGCGATTCTTGGCGCGATGCTGGCGGTAAGCGCAACGCTGTCGCCGTTCGCGACGGCAGCGGCCTTGCGTATCAGTCTGCATTAATTCGTGCCGCCCCAGAGCGGTCGAAACCTGAATTCTCTTTATTGTGAGCTATGCAAAATGTGGAAATGGTTACACCAGTGGGCAAAGCCTGAGCGGCTTTACCAGCTATGCGGTCGCTTGATTCCGTGGTTCGCGGTGCTGGGTGTTGGCACGCTGTTACTCGGCTGGGTCTGGGGATTCGGCTTTGCACCGGCGGATTATCAGCAGGGCAACAGCTTCCGGATTATGTACATTCACGTGCCTGCAGCGATGTGGTCGATGGGCGTGTACGCGTCAATGGCAATCGCGGCGTTTATCGGCCTGGTGTGGCAGATGAAGATGGCCGATCTGGTCTCGGCGGCGATGGCGCCGATTGGCGCGGTGTTCACCTTTATCGCGCTGATTACCGGCTCCGCCTGGGGTAAACCGATGTGGGGAACCTGGTGGATCTGGGATGCACGCCTGACATCTGAGCTGGTGCTGCTGTTCCTTTATATGGGCGTTATCGCGCTGTATCACTCCTTTGAAGACCGCCGCACCGCCGGGCGCGCCGCCGGCATTTTGATTCTGGTTGGCGTGGTTAATCTGCCGATCATTCACTTCTCGGTGCAATGGTGGAACACGCTGCATCAGGGCTCATCAGGCATTCTGCAGCAGGCCATCGATCCGAGCATGCGCACACCGCTGCGCTGGTCCATTCTCGGTTACCTGCTGGTGTTTGGTGCGCTGACTTTAATGCGCCTGCGCAATTTGATTCTATTCACCGAGCGTCATCGTCCGTGGGCGATTGATGTGGCGCAGGGAGGAAGCAAATCATGACGCCAGCCTTTGCATCGTGGAGCGATTTCTTCGCCATGGGCGGCTATGCCTTTTACGTCTGGCTCGCCGTTATCCTTACGTTGATCCCGTTATTCGGTCTGGTGCTGCACACCATACTGTTCCGCCGCCGTTTGCTGGCGGAAATTCGCCAGCGTCAGTCCAGGGATCGCCGCATTCGCGCGGCTAAATCGAAAAAAGCTGCCAGTGGAGCAGCGGGAGAATCCGTGTGAATATCCGTCGTCGTAATCGCCTCTATGTGGCGATCGCGGTGTTGATCGGGCTTGGCCTGGCGACCGCGCTGGTGATGTACGCGCTGCGTTCCAACATCGACCTTTTTTATACCCCGAGTGAAATTATCAACGGCAAAGGTGAAGATCATCAGAAGCCTGAGCCGGGCCAGCGCTTGCGCATTGGCGGCATGGTGATGCCGGGCAGCGTAAAGCGCGATCCGAAAACCCTCGCCGTCTCTTTCAAACTGTATGACGCCAACGGCGTGGTCAGTGTGACCTATGAAGGCATTCTGCCGGACCTGTTCCGTGAAGGGCAAGGCGTGGTAGCGCAAGGCGTGCTGGAAGAGGGCAATCTGGTGAACGCCAAAGAAGTGCTGGCGAAACACGATGAAAAATATACGCCTCCCGAAATTGAAGATGCCATGAAGAAGAATCACACAGGACCTGCGGCAGCTTATCAGCAGTCGGGTGCGCAATCATGATGCCGGAAATTGGTAGCTTTCTGCTGTGTCTGGCGCTGGCTTTAGCGCTTCTGTTGAGCGTCTATCCGTTGTGGGGCGCTGCGCGGCAGGATGCGCGTTTGATGGCCATGGCGCGCCCGTTGACCTGGGGCATGTTTATCTGTGTCGCCGCCTCTTTTGTGGTGTTGGTGCACGCCTTTGTGGTGAATGACTTTACCGTTGGCTATGTCGCCACCAACTCCAACACCTTGCTGCCGGTCTATTATCGCATCGCGGCAACCTGGGGTGCGCACGAAGGTTCACTGCTGTTGTGGGTGCTGCTGCTCAGCACCTGGACGCTGGCGGTGGCGATCTTCAGCCGTGGAATGCCGCAGGATGCGCTGGCGCGCGTGCTGGCGGTGATGGGCATGATTAATCTCGGCTTCCTGCTGTTTATCATTCTCACCTCGAATCCATTTACCCGCACCTTGCCAAACTTCCCGATTGACGGCCGCGACCTCAACCCAATGCTGCAGGATATCGGGCTGATCTTCCATCCGCCGCTGCTGTACATGGGTTATGTCGGCTTCTCGGTGGCCTTTGCGTTTGCCATTGCCTCGCTGATGGCCGGACGTCTGGATACCGCATGGGCGCGCTGGTCACGTCCGTGGACCACCGCCGCGTGGGTCTTCCTGACCATCGGTATCGTCCTCGGTTCGGCGTGGGCTTATTACGAACTCGGCTGGGGCGGCTGGTGGTTCTGGGACCCGGTCGAAAACGCCTCCTTTATGCCGTGGCTGGCCGGAACAGCGCTGATGCACTCGCTGGCGGTGACGGAAAAGCGCGGCAGCTTCAAGTCGTGGACGGTGTTACTGGCGATCACCGCGTTCTCGCTAAGCCTGCTTGGCACTTTCCTCGTGCGCTCCGGCGTGCTGGTTTCCGTGCACTCTTTCGCCTCCGATCCGGCGCGCGGCATGTTTATCCTCGCTTTCCTGGTGATTGTGATTGGCAGCTCGCTGCTGCTGTACGCGCTGAAAGGTGGTCAGGTGCGCAGCCGCGTACAGAGCGAAGCCTGGTCACGCGAATCCTTCCTGCTGGGTAACAACGTGCTGCTGATCGCCGCGATGCTGGTGGTATTACTCGGTACGCTGCTGCCGCTGGTGCATAAACAGCTTGGTCTCGGCAGCATCTCGGTGGGCGAGCCGTTCTTCAACACCATGTTTACCTGGCTGATGGCACCGTTCGCGCTGATGCTCGGTATCGGTCCGCTGGTGCGCTGGCGTCGTGACCAACCACAGAAACTGTGGAAACGCCTTGGCGTGGGCCTGTTAGTGACGCTGATTCTGTCGATCGCCCTGCCGTGGCTGCTGCAGGATCGCATTGAGGCGATGACGGTTATCGGCCTGCTGATGTCGATCTGGGTGATCATGCTGACGTTGATGGAACTGCACGAGCGCGCCACCCATCGCCACTCTTTCTTCAAAGGTTTACGACATCTGTCGCGCAGCCATTGGGGCATGGTGCTGGGGCATTTAGGCGTGGCGGTGACCGTGGTTGGTATCGCCTTTAGCACCCAATACAGCGTTGAGCGTGATGTGCGCATGAAGGCGGGTGATACCGTTGATATCCACAATTATCACTTTACCTTCCACGGCGTGCGCAACCTGCAAGGGCCGAACTACAGCGGCGGCGTGGCGGTGATTGAAGTGACGCGCAACGGCAAGCTGGAGGCGGTGATGCAGGCGGAAAAACGCTTCTATGCAGCCGCGCGCACCATGATGACCGAAGCGGCGATCAGCGGCGGTTTCACCCGCGATCTGTATGCGGCGCTGGGCGAAGAGCTGGATGACGGTTCGTGGGCGGTGCGGATTTACTACAAACCGTTTGTGCGCTGGATCTGGTACGGCGGCGTGTTTATGGCGGTGGGCGGCTTGTTCTGCCTGTTCGATCCGCGCTATCGCTCACGCAAAAAAGAGCAGCGCGAGGAGCTGGCATGAACAAAAAAATCCTGTTTATCCCGTTAGTTCTGTTTTTGCTGCTGGCCGCGGCGCTGCTGTGGCAGCTGTCGCGCAACGCCAACGGCGATGATCCAACGCGTCTCGAATCAGCGTTGATCGGCAAACCGGTACCCGTATTCAAACTGGAAGCGCTCGATCAACCCGGCAAAATCTACGATCAGCAGGTGCTGACCGACGGCAAACCGATTCTGCTCAACGTCTGGGCAACCTGGTGCCCAACCTGCCGCGCGGAGCATCAATACCTCAACACGCTGGCGGAAAAAGGCATTCGCGTGGTTGGCCTCAACTATAAAGACGATCGCACCAAAGCGGTGACCTGGCTGAACACGCTGGGTAATCCTTATGCGCTCAGCCTGTATGACGGCAACGGGATGCTCGGTCTCGATCTCGGCGTTTACGGCGCACCGGAAACCTTCCTGATCGACGGCAAAGGGATCATTCGTTATCGCCACGCAGGCGACATGAACGATCGCGTCTGGCTCGAAGAAGTGAAACCGCTGTGGGACAAATACAACAAGGAGGCGGGCGTATGAAACGGCTGCTTCTATTGTTAGCGGGCATTCTGCTCAGCACCAGCCTATGGGCGGCGATTGATACTTATCAGTTCGATTCGGTGCAGCAGGAAGAACAATACCGCGATCTCACCGCATCGCTGCGTTGCCCGAAATGCCAGAACAACAGCATTGCCGATTCCAATGCGATGATCGCGTCGGATATGCGTCTCAAAGTCTACGAGTTAATGAAGCAGGGCGAAAGCCGCCAGCAGATCATTGATTACATGGTGGCGCGTTACGGTAATTTCGTGACGTATGAGCCGCCGGTAACGCCTTCCACGCTGATTTTGTGGGTGGGGCCAGCGCTGTTTGTGGTGCTGGGCGCGCTGATCATTATTCTGCGTAATCGTCGCGGCAAAGCGCGTAGCGAACTCGACGACAGTGAACAACAGCGCCTTGCGGCGTTACTCAAGCGTGACGGGAAGCCGTAATGACTGGATTCTGGATTACCCTGATTATCTTACTGCTGGCGGCTATTGCGCTGTTTCTGCGTGCCGGCTGGCGCCAGCGCGAGGCCAGCAGTGGCGATCGCGACCGTCTCAACACCGATTTCTATCAGCAACGCCTGCGCGAGCTGGAGCGTGATGAAGAAGAGGGCGTGGTGGCTGAGCGCCCGGACATGGTGCGCGAACTGCAACAAACACTATTAACTGATGTGCCGCAGCAGGATGCCGCGACCATTCATCGCAGCAGCCGCTGGGTGTTGCTGCCGGGCGTGATTGTGCTGCTGGTGGTGTCGGTTGGCATGTATCTGAAAACCGGCGGACTTACGCAGCAAACCGCGTTTGTCAGCGTACAGCAGGAGTATCCTGCGTTACGTGCGCGCGTGATGGATCCTAAAGCTCAGCCGCTGACCATGGAAGAGTTGGCGCGTCTGCAGCTGGGTCTGCGCAGCTCGCTGCAGCACGACGCAACGAACCTCAACGATTGGGCAATGTTGGGCCGCTTAGGGATGGTGCTGAATAATGCCACCGATGCCAGCCAGGCATTTGAACATGCGCTACAGCTGGCGCCAGACAATATCGAACTGCAGCAGGATTATGCCGAAGTGCTGACGCGCTCCAGCGATCCGCAGGATAACCGTCAGGCCAACGTGTTGCTGAAAGCGCTGCTTAAACGCGATCACAGCGATGTGCGCACGCTGAGTCTGCTGGCGTTTAATGCCTTTGAGCAGCAGCAGTACAATGAGGCGATTGGTGCATGGCAGGTGATGTTGAAACTGTTACCGGCAGGCGATCGTCGCATCACCATGATCGAGCGCAGCATTGAACAAGCGAAAACTGACGCGGGACAGCAAAATAGCAGCCTGGCATTGACGGTGAGTTTGACGCCGCAGGCAGAAAAAATGTTACCGCAAGGCGGAGTGTTGTATATTTCTGTGTCTGACGGTGTTTCACCGGTGCCTGTGGCTGTGAAGCGTTTACCGCTGAGCCACTTCCCGTTATCGCTCACGCTCGATGACAGCAATGCCATGATGCCCGATCGCCTGCTTTCGGCACAGCATCAGGTGCAAGTCAGGGTGCGCATTTCGCGCGATGGCAGTGCCAATCCACAGTCTGGCGACTGGTTGGGTTTAAGCGCGGTCACACCCTGGGATGGTCATCAGCAACTGGCTGTGGAAATTAATCAACAGCAGCCCTGAAGCGATACCTTACTGATCCGCACAGGGAGAGAAGAATGAATAACCGCCTGACCGGTTTGGCGCTAGCCAGCTTACTGCTGGTGGGTTGTGCCAACTCAAAACCGGCTGAAAATACGGAACCTGCGCAGCGCAGCGATCCGCTGGAAGGCTTTAACCGCACGATGTTTAACTTCAACTACAACGTGCTGGATCCGTATGTTCTGCGTCCGGTGGCAGTCGCCTGGCGCGATTACGTGCCGGTGCCGGCACGTAGCGGCATCAGTAATGTGTTATCCAACGTTGAAGAGCCCGCCAGCATGGTCAACGCCATTCTGGTGGGTGAACCGCGCCAGGCAGGCATCCACTTTACCCGCTTCTTCCTGAACACCGTGTTAGGGCTGGGTGGCTTTATCGACGTGGCGGGCAAAGCCAATCCGGCGCTGGCGCGTGAAGTGCCGCATCGCTTTGGTAGCACGCTGGGACGTTATGGCGTCGGTTACGGCCCGTATGTTGAATTGCCGGCCTACGGTAGCTTCACCATCCGTGAAGATGGCGGTGACTTCGTTGATACGCTCTATCCGGTCTTAAGCTGGTTGAGCTGGCCGATCTCGGTAGGTAAATGGACGCTGGAAGGGATTGAAACCCGTGCGCAGTTGCTGGATTCGGACGCCATTTTGCGTCAGCAGCAAGATCCGTACGCCTTTATTCGTAATGCCTACTTCCAGCGACATGACTTTATTGCCAACGGCGGTAAGCTGAAGCCGGAAGGTAATCCGAACGCCAGTGCGATTCAGGACGATCTGAAAGATATCGATTCTGAATAAAACAAAAAGGCGACTCAATGAGTCGCCTTTTTTTATCAAGCTACGTATCAGAACTTGTAGTTAAAGTTCGCGCCGTACAGCCAGGCTTTACCTTCAGAGTTAAAGGTATACGGGCCTTCTTTCACGGTGACTTTCTGACCGTGCATGTAAGAAATACCCAGGTCGACAGAAGCATCTTCATTGAAGGCGTAAGACGCACCGGCACTCAGCCACAGACGATCCTGATCCGGAATAGAGATAGAACGCTTATCGGCCGGAACCGGGCTGTCATCAAAGGCGATACCGGTACGGAAGGTCCAGTTATCGTCGTAGAAGTAAGTGGTACCCAACGCGATACGGTAGGCATCGTGGAAACTTTCATCCTTATAGAACAGCGTCTGGCCATTGCTGCCGGTGGCTTTCAACTCCTGGAATTGACTCCAACTGGTATAAGTCAGGCTATAGTGAACCGCCCATTGCGGCGCCACTTTATGCCAGCCTGACACTTCCCACATCTCTGGCAGATTCAAAGTCAGAGAACCCGGAATCGTGGTACCGCTGGTGCCGTAAGGCAGGCCTAAAGCCAGTGCCTGCGGTGTACCGTTAAAGGCAGTGGGGATATTGCTCTTGTAGTCGCCGTCAAAGTCGACTTTTACTTCTGAGCGGTAGGTAAAGCCAAAGCGGTTATTTTTATCCACTTCGTACAGGATGCCGGCGTTCCAGCCGTAGCCCCATTCATCACCTTTTAAATGCGCAATCTGGGTATCGGCTGGCAATCCTGCCACGGCACCTGCTTCACCTGCATAACGCTCAATTTTCGCTTTTGCGTAGACCGCATCAAAGCCGATACCGAAGCTGAAATTCTCATTCAGTCGATAAGCGGTGCTGATATTAAAATTACCGGTCATCAGGTCGGTTTTGCCGCCATAACCACCTGCGGTATAGCCGTCATTAAATTCGGTTGCTAAACCATAGTTTGAGGTCGCAGATGCACCAATCCACCACTGATCGTTAATTGGGTGCACATAGTGAAGATTAGGGATCCACTGATTTGGGGCGATATTTTTGGCATCGAGGCTGCGACCTGTCGGGCTCTGACCGCTAATATCCACTTCGGGATCAATATAAACCGCGCCGATAGAGAAAGAAGGGCGATCCATTAATGCCATGGTTGCCGGGTTACGGCTGGCAGAGGCGGCGGTATCACCCATCGCACCTTCGCCGGAATATGCACGACCTAAACCAATTGCTGAGAATTCATTCAGTTGAAAGCCCGCGGCGTAAACATGAGAACAGACGAGCGTTACTGCAGCTGCCACAGCTGACTTTGCAAACAGGTTTTTATGGTTCATGACCACAACCTCATCCAGATTTATTATTTAACGTTGTTACGTCGCGTAACAAAGAGCGGCGAATTGTAGGGACTGATGGCAAAACCACATATCAGACCAGTGCGACGAGTATAGGTCCGACCTGTGTATTTGTTGCAATATTGTTTTTTAAATATTTCTGATTTGATCGATAAAATCAGATCTGCTTAACAAAATCTTAGCGGTTCGACTTAAACATAGCGTTCAATTTTGCTGTGGATCAATTTTTAGTGTGATATTCGTCACTTAGCGGCTTGATCGTGGATGTGAAAACGCAGCAGGCGTACACTTTGCGGCAGAAAATAATCCGATTACGTTGAAATTATCGTCAGGAGAGAATCATGACTGATGCCATTAAAAAGTGTAATGCCAACGAAACGGCGGCCTGCTGCTGTGTCGATGTGGGAACCGTGATGGATAACACCGATTGCACCGCAAGCTGGTCTGGCGTGTTTGCCGATCGCCATGCGGCGGAAGCGATGCTGGCGCATTTGACTGAGCGCGCGCGTCAGGTGGAATCCGATCCTTGCGATATTCGCGCGGATTTTGCCAATGAAGGCGACGCGGTGCGCCTGTCTATCGACTTCACCTTTGCCTGCCAGGCCGAAACCCTGATTTTCCAGCTCGGCCTACGCTAATCATGCCGCTGCCGAAACCCCTTCGGCAGCCTTAACTCATTTTCGTGTATTCCCTCGCACTTTTTTCCTCTGCTTATTGGCTACTTAGCAACACTTAGTTAACACTGATGATCAGGTCAGACCTGTTTGGCAATGATGCCCCGGTCAAAAAATACAGGTGATTGCAATGAGTAAAGCGCAGCCGCTGCTGACGCGTCAGGGCGAACGTATCGCCATAACCCACGGATTACGCACCCCTTTTGCCCGTCAGGCGACCGATTTCCACGGCATTCCCGCGCTGGAGCTGGGGCGCATGGTGATCAGCGAACTGATGGCGCGCAGCGAATTACCGGTCGAGATTATCGATCAACTGGTGTTTGGCCAGGTGGTGCAGATGCCGGAAGCGCCCAACATTGCGCGTGAAATTGTTCTGAGCAGCGGATTAGGCGTGCATACCGATGCCTATAGCGTTAGCCGCGCCTGCGCCACCAGTTTTCAGGCGGTGGCAAACGTGGCGGAAAGTTTAATGGCGGGCACCATCGATGCCGGCATTGCCGGTGGCGCGGATTCATCCTCGGTGCTGCCGATTGGCGTCAGTAAAACTCTGGCGCGTGCGCTGGTGGATCTCAACAAAGCGCGCAGCTTTAGTCAAAAACTCAGCATCCTGCGTCATTTGCGTCCGCGCGATCTCTTGCCGGTGCCACCGGCGGTAGCGGAGTATTCCACCGGATTACGCATGGGTGATACCGCCGAGCAGATGGCGAAAAGTCACGGCATCACGCGTGAACAGCAGGACGCGTTAGCGCTGCGTTCGCACCAGCATGCGGCGCGCGCCTGGCAATCGGGCGTGTTAAGCCAGGAAGTGATGCCCGCATTTGTGCCGCCGTGGAAAGCGCCCATCGAGCAGGACAACAATATTCGCTTCAACGCCAGCGCCGCCGATTACGCCAAACTGCGCCCGGCGTTTGATCGTCGCCACGGTTCGGTGACCGCCGCCAACAGCACGCCGCTGACCGATGGTGCCGCAGCGGTGATCCTGATGCGTGAAGGGCGCGCGCGCGAACTCGGCATTCAGCCGCTCGGCTATCTGCGCAGCTATGCTTTTACGGCGATTGATGTCTGGCAGGATATGCTGCTTGGACCGGCCTACGCCTCGCCGCTGGCGCTGGAGCGCGCCGGCATCACGCTCAACGATCTGACGCTAATTGATATGCACGAAGCCTTTGCCGCACAAACCTTAGCCAACCTGAAAATGTTCCGTGACGAACGCTTTGCGCGCGAGGTGCTGAATCGTCCGCATGCGTTAGGTGAAGTCAATGAAGAACGCTTTAACGTGCTTGGCGGATCGATTGCTTATGGTCATCCGTTCGCTGCCACTGGCGCACGCATGATCACGCAAACGCTGCAGGAACTGCGGCGGCGCGGTGGCGGATTGGGATTGGTCACCGCCTGCGCGGCGGGCGGCCTGGGCACGGCAATGGTTTTGGAGGCCGAATAATGAGCGAATCCGCCTTTCATTTACACATGCGCCTCGACCACGTCGGTGTGATCACCATCGATGTGCCGGGCGAGAAGATGAACACGCTGAAGGCCGAGTTTGTGCCGCAGATCAAAGCGGTGCTGGACGAAGCGCGCAGCCATCAGCAGTTGGCTGGATTAGTGTTGATCTCCGGCAAGCCAGACAACTTTGTTGCTGGTGCGGATATCAGTATGATCGCCAATTGCAAAACGGCGCAGGAAGCTGAGGCGTTGGCAAAGCAGGGACAAGATGTGATGGCGATGATTGCCGCGCTGCCGTTTCCGGTAGTGGCGGCGATTCACGGTGCCTGCCTCGGCGGCGGTCTGGAACTGGCACTGGCCTGCGATGCGCGCATCTGTTCGCTGGATGACAAAACGCGCCTCGGTTTGCCGGAAGTACAGCTCGGTCTGCTGCCGGGTTCTGGCGGTACGCAACGTTTGCCGCGCCTGATTGGCGTACAGCAGGCGCTGCCGCTGATCCTCACCGGCAAACAGCTGCGCGCTAAACAGGCGCTCAAGCTGGGGATTGTCGATGACGCGGTGCCGCAATCAATTCTGCTGGAAACGGCGATTGCGCGCGTACACAAAGGAAAAGGCGCACGGCGGGAGCTTTCGCGCCGCGATCGTTTTCTGCAGGGACCAATCGCGCGTCAGGTGCTGTTCTCGCTGGCGCAGCGGCAAACCCACAGCAAAACCCAGGGCAACTATCCAGCGGCCCAGCGCATTCTTGACGTGGTGCGCATCGGTCTGGAGCAGGGCAGCAGCGCCGGGCATGAAGCGGAAGCGCGCGCCTTTGGCCAACTGGTGATGACGCCAGAATCGGCCGCGCTGCGCAGTTTGTTCTTCGCCTCAACGGCCTTAAAGAAAGAGTCGATGGCCAGTGTCGAGCCGCAAGTGCTGAAGCAGATTGGCGTGCTCGGCGGCGGTTTGATGGGCGGCGGCATCGCCAGCGTTACGGCGCTGCAAGCCGGTTTGCCAGTGCGCATTAAAGACATCAATCTGGTCGGCGTGAATCATGCGCTGCAATACAGCTGGGATCTGCTGAGCAACAAGGTGAAGCGGCGTCAGCTAAAAGCCGCCGAACGCCAGCAGCAGATGGCGCGCATCAGCGGTGGCACCGATTACCAGGGATTTAGCCAGCGCGATCTGGTGATTGAAGCAGTATTTGAGGATCTGGCGCTCAAGCAGCAGATGGTCAGCGAAATCGAAAGCCATTGCCAGCCGCACACCATTTTCGCCTCCAATACTTCGTCGCTGCCAATTGCTGATATCGCAGCCAAAGCCCAGCGGCCTGAAAACGTAATCGGTCTGCATTTCTTCAGTCCTGTGGACAAAATGCCGCTGGTGGAGGTGATTCCTCACGCCAATACCTCGGCGCAAACGCTGGCAAATACGGTGCAGCTGGCGCGTCAGCAGGGCAAAACGGCGGTGGTGGTGGCGGATCGTCCCGGCTTTTACGTTAACCGCATTCTCGCGCCCTATATAAATGAAGCGATGCACTGCTTGCAGGAAGGTGAGCCGATTGAGCATATCGATCGCGCTCTAGTGAAGTTTGGTTTCCCGGTTGGGCCGCTGCAGCTGCTGGATGAAGTGGGCATTGATGTCGGCAGCAAAATCAGCCCGATTCTTGAGCAGGCTTACGGTTTGCGTTTCAGTGCCCCCAACGCCGCGAACGCCATTCTGGCCGACGGCAGAAAAGGGCGCAAAAATCACAAAGGGTTTTACCTCTATCAACGTTCGCGCTGGCCGGGAAAACGCAAAGTCGATGCTTCCCTTTATTCACTGCTGAATATCAAACCGCAGGCAAGGCAGAGCGCAGCGCAGATCGCAGATCGCTGCGTATTGATGATGCTGAACGAAGCGGCACGCTGTCTGGATGAAGCGGTGATCCGCAACGCGCGTGATGGCGATATTGCGGCGGTATTTGGCATCGGTTTTCCGCCGTTCCTTGGCGGTCCGTTCCGCTATATGGATCAGCGCGGCATTGGCGATATCGTCAAAGCATTAAGGTCATTAATGCAGCAGCACGGCGAGCGTTTTACGCCGAGTGAGGCGCTGATCGCAATGTCAGAACAGCAAACGAATTTTTACACTTCTGCACAATCGTGAATAGGCGCACAGATTCAGCGGGTTAGTCAGCGGGCCGTGCAGCGGTAAGCGCGGCACCATTCTGAGATATGCTTATTTAATAAACAACCGGTTGACTATACTGAAGCCATTGGGGTAAAACACACCGTTCATTCGCAGAATGAAGCGTCTGGTGCTGTGGTACCGGCCGATATCGACAAACAACAGCGGTGCTTTATGCAAGTTTTTATCATGCGTCATGGCGATGCAGCTCTGGAAGCAGCGAGTGATTCCGTTCGACCTCTCACACTCTGTGGCTGTGATGAATCGAGAGCGATGGCGAGCTGGCTCAACGGCAAAACGCCAGAAATTGATCGCGTATTAGTCAGTCCTTACCTGCGTGCCGAGCAAACGCTCGCCACGGTGCGCGAAACCCTGAAATTGCCAGAAGGGCAGGATGTCTTGCCGGAACTGACGCCGGGCGGCGATCCAGGCATGGTGGCCTGCTATCTGCAGGCGCTGGCACAAAAAGGGGTTAAATCGGCGCTGGTGATTTCGCATCTGCCGCTGGTGGGTTATCTGGTGTCTGAACTCTGCCCGCAGGAAGCGCCGCCGATGTTCGCGACCTCGGCAATAGCCTGTGTGAACTTTGATGCAGAGGCCTGCGAAGGCAAGCTGGAGTGGCAGGTCAGCCCGTCAAAATTGGCTAAAGCGATGTAATTCCGCTCTATGGGCCGCTTACAAATGCGGCCCTATCCTTTTTTACCGCAGCCTTTACGGCAGTTCTGGCGGTTGCCACTCTTCCACCTCAATCAACACCAGCAGTGCGGCGTCGCCGCCAAACATTTTCGGTGCCTGATGAAACGCCATCACATGCGGATGTTGTGCCAGCCACAGCGGTGTTTGCTGCTTGAGGATGTGTTTGCCGTGCCCGGTCATCACGCTGGCGCAGAACAGATGTTCGCGACGACAGGCGGCAATCAACGCGCCGAGTTCCTGCTTGGCCTGCATCTGCGTTAAGCCATGCAGATCGAGAAAAATTTCCGGCGTGTAATCGCCACGACGCAATTTCTTCTGCTCGTAATGGCTGACATCCGCGCGCACGTAGCGCACCGGACCTTCGCTCGACAGCAACGGCTGAAACTCGTCTGAAAAATAATGGCTGTTATCGACCTGTTCTGAAAGCAGGCGTTTGAGCGGTACTTCGCGCGTTTTCACTACCGGTTTATGCACGATAGTGTCCTGTTTCAGCTTGCGGGTTCCACTCATTAACTGGCGGAACATCTCCTGATCGTCCTGGCTTAGCGGCGTTTTCTTACTCATGGCTCTGTGATTGGGTCAGAAAAGGCTGGTTAAACAGCCGGTGGCATACCTTAACCGTTACTGTTAACAAATGTCAGCTTTTTCGCCTCGCTGCGCTGAATTCTGCCCGGCTTCGTGGCACACTATCGGCCGATTGATTTTATGGCCTGCGGAGGGCTACGTGGACAAGATATTCGTCGATGAGGCAGTGAATGAACTGCACACCATTCAGGACATGCTGCGCTGGGCTGTCAGCCGTTTTTCGGCGGCAGGCATTTGGTACGGCCACGGCACGGATAATCCCTGGGACGAAGCAGTCCAACTGGTTCTGCCAACGCTGTGGCTACCGCTGGATATTCCAGAAGATATGCGCAATGCGCGCCTGACTGCCAGCGAGCGTCATCGCATTGTTGAGCGCGTGATTCGCCGCGTCAACGAGCGCATTCCGGTGGCGTATCTCACCAACAAAGCCTGGTTCTGCGGCCACGAATTTTACGTTGATGAGCGCGTATTAGTGCCGCGTTCACCGATTGGTGAACTGATTGAGAACCGCTTTGCCGGTTTGATCAGCGATTCGCCTCATCACATTCTGGATATGTGTACCGGCAGCGGCTGCATCGCCATTGCCTGCGCTTACGCCTTCCCGGAAGCGGAAGTGGATGCAGTCGATATCTCCACCGATGCACTGGCTGTCGCCGAGCAGAACATTGAAGAGCACGGCCTGCTGAACCACGTCACGCCAATCCGCGCCGATCTGTTCCGCAACTTGCCGCAGGTGAAATACGATCTGATCGTCACCAATCCGCCGTACGTGGATGCGGAAGATATGGACGATCTGCCGAACGAATATCGCCACGAGCCGGAACTGGGTCTGGCGGCGGGCAGCGACGGCCTGAAACTGGTGCGTCGCATTCTGGCCTGTGCGCCGGATTACCTCACCGAACAAGGCGTGCTGATTTGCGAAGTGGGTAACAGCATGGTGCACATGATCGATCAGTATCCAGACGTGCCGTTTACCTGGCTGGAGTTTGATAACGGCGGTGACGGCGTGTTTATGCTGACGCGCGAGCAAATCGTGGCGGCACAGCATCACTTCTCATTTTACAAAGACTAAATAAGAGGGCGAGCGCTCGCCCGCAACATCGCAACAAGGAACCAGCATGGCCGGAAACAGCATCGGACAAGTTTTTCGCGTAACCACTTTTGGCGAGTCGCATGGTATTGCGCTGGGCTGCATCGTTGACGGTGTGCCACCCGGCATTCCGCTGACGGAAGCCGACATCCAGCACGATCTCGATCGTCGTCGTCCTGGCACTTCGCGCTATACCACGCAGCGCCGCGAGCCGGATCAGGTGAAAATTTTGTCTGGCGTGTTTGAGGGCGTGACGACGGGAACCTCAATCGGTTTGCTGATTGAGAACACCGACCAGCGTTCACAGGATTACGGCACCATCAAAGATCTGTTCCGTCCTGGCCATGCCGATTATACCTACGAGCAGAAATACGGCCTGCGCGACTACCGTGGCGGCGGCCGCTCTTCGGCGCGTGAAACCGCGATGCGCGTGGCAGCAGGGGCGATTGCCAAGAAATATCTGCAGATGAAGCACGGCATCGTGGTGCGCGGCTATCTGGCGCAGATTGGCGATGTGGCCTGCGAGCTGAAAGACTGGAGCATCGTGGAAGAGAACCCGTTCTTCTGCCCGGATGCCTCTAAACTGGAAGCGCTGGATGAGCTGATGCGCGGCCTGAAAAAAGAGGGTGACTCTATCGGCGCCAAAGTTACCGTGCTGGCAGAGAACGTGCCGCCGGGCCTGGGCGAGCCGGTATTTGATCGTCTGGATGCGGATTTAGCGCATGCGCTGATGAGCATTAACGCGGTGAAAGGCGTGGAGATCGGCGACGGTTTCGCGGTGATCAACCAGCGCGGCAGTCAGCATCGCGATGAGATTCGTGCCAACGGTTTCCAGAGCAACCACGCCGGTGGCATTTTGGGCGGCATCAGCAGCGGCCAAACCATTAGCGCCAATCTGGCGATGAAACCGACCTCCAGCATCACCGTGCCGGGCAACACCATCACCCGCGAGGGTGAAGAAGTCGAGATGATCACCAAAGGTCGTCACGATCCCTGCGTCGGCATTCGCGCTGTGCCGATTGCCGAGGCGATGATGGCGATTGTGTTGATGGATCACCTGCTGCGCCAGCGTGCGCAAAACGGTGACGTCAACAGCAGCGTTCCGCGCTGGTAAGCCCGATGATGCGCCGTCTGCTCATTATCTGTGGCGCGCTGCTATGCAGTGCGGCCGCCGTTGCCGCCACGCCGTGGCAGCAAATTCATCAGCCGATTGCCGGCAGCCCGCAGTCGATTGGCGGCTTCGCCAACGGCTGTATTGTGGGTGCGCAGCAGTTGCCGCTTAACTCACCCAATTATCAGGTGATGCGCCAGGATCAGCGCCGCTATTTCGGCCATCCCGATCTGATCGCCTTTATTCAGCGTCTCAGCACCCAGGTTCATCAGCTTCAGCTGGGACAAGTGCTGATTGGCGATATGGGCATGGCGGCGGGTGGACGTTTTAGCAGCGGCCACGCCAGCCATCAAACGGGTTTAGACGTCGATATCTGGCTGCAGCTGCCGAAAACCCGCTGGACGGCGCAGCAATTGCTCAAGCCGCAGCCGCTCGATCTGGTTTCTGCCGATGATAAACAGGTGATTGCGCGTCACTGGCAGCCGCAAATCGATAGCCTGATTAAACTGGCGGCGAAAGATGATGAAGTGACGCGTATCTTCGTCAATCCGGCAATCAAAAGGCAGCTTTGCGCCGATGCTGGCAGCGATCGCGCGTGGTTGAATAAAGTGCGTCCGTGGTTTGCCCATCGCGCGCACATGCACGTGCGTCTGCGATGCCCGGCGGGGAGCCTTGAATGTGAAGACCAGGCACCTCAACCGGCCGGCGATGGCTGTGGCGCTGAGCTGGACAGCTGGTTCCTGCCGAAAAAACCAGGCAGCACGCCGCCGGTGAAGAAAACGCCGCCGCCATTGCCGCCGTCTTGCCAGGCTTTACTTGATAAGCATCTTCTGTAGGTATTTCAATGGATTGGTTCGTTGTCAGCCCGCTGATTATCGGCGTGCTGTTTTTTGTGGCAGTGCTGGCGGCGTTTATCGATTCGATCGCTGGCGGCGGCGGCCTGCTTACCGTGCCGTCTTTGCTGGCTGCCGGGTTGTCGCCTGCACAGGCGTTAGCCACCAATAAGCTGCAATCGGTCGGCGGATCGTTCTCCGCCAGCCTCTATTTCATCCGACGTGGTGCGGTGAATCTGAGCGAGCAGTGGCTGAATATCGCCATGACCTTCCTCGGCGCGATTGCTGGCACCATTCTGATTCAGCACTTACAAGCGGATGTGCTGCGCCAAATCTTACCGCTGCTGCTGATCTGCATCGGTTTGTGGTTCCTGCTGATGCCGCGTTTGGGCGAAGCCGATCGCGAACGTCGTCTGCACGGTTTGCCCTATGCGCTGGTAGGCGGCGGCTGCGTCGGCTTTTACGATGGCTTCTTTGGTCCCGGCGCCGGCTCGTTCTATGCGCTGGCCTTTGTTACGCTGTGCGGCTTCAATCTGGCGAAAGCCACCGCCCACGCCAAAATCCTAAATTTCACCTCGAATTTTGGCAGTTTGCTGTTCTTTATGTTCGGCGGAAAAGTGGTGTGGGGCACCGGCGCGATTATGTTGCTCGGCGCCTTTATCGGCGCGCGCCTCGGCGCCAGGCTGGTATTGAGCCGTGGTCAGAAACTGATTCGCCCAATGGTAGTGATCGTTTCTGCGGTAATGAGCGCTAAATTGTTATGGGACAGTCACGGCGCAGAATTGATGGCCTGGCTGGCCACGCTGTAATCCAACTCTCGTCAAGACCGGCTGCCAATGCGACAATGGCGCCGGTTTTTTTAAAGATTAAAAATTATGAGTACAACACACCATTACGATCAGCTGATTGCCATCTTTGATGGCTGCTTCGTTGACGATTTTCAGACCCGTCTAATTAAAGGCGACGACGAACCTATTTATCTTCCAGCGGATGAAACCTCACCGTGGAATCGCGTGGTGTTCGCGCACGGCTACTACGCCAGCGGACTGCATGAAATTTCCCACTGGTGCATTGCCGGTGAAGCGCGCCGCAAGCTGGTGGATTTTGGTTATTGGTATTGTCCGGACGGACGCGATGCGCAAACGCAGAGCCAGTTCGAATCGGTTGAGGTAAAACCGCAGGCGCTGGAGTGGTTATTCTGCGTGGCGGCGGGCTTTCCCTTCAACGTAAGTTGTGACAATCTCGAAGGCGATTGTGAGCCAGATCGCATAGCGTTTCAGCGCAAAGTGCATGCACAGGTGATGACGTATCTGCAGCAGGGCATTCCGGCACGACCAGCTCGCTTCATCGATGCACTGACGAATTATTACGGCACGCCGCCACTGACGGCGGCACAATTCCCCTGGCCGGAAGATCTGTAATCCGCGAAGGTTATAAGAAGAGAGGAAGAGATGATCGTAGAATTTGAAACCCGCATTCTGGCCCTGATTGATGACATGGTCGATCACGCCAGCGATGACGAGCTGTTTGCAGGCGGCTATCTGCGTGGTCATCTGACCCTGGCAGTGGCGGAGATTGAGCTGAGCGGTGAACACACGCCGGAAGCGCTGCAAACTCACGTCACCAACAGCCTGCAAAAAGCCATTGCTGCTGGCGAACTGTCACCACGCGATCAGGCGCTGGTCACCGGCATGTGGGACAATCTGTTCCTGCAGGCACGTCAAACCGCTTAACGTCTCGGGGCGATCGCTCGCCCCGCAGATTATCGACCCGCTTTTTTACCCTTCAGCAGTTTTCGCACCCAATAGCGATTTGGACTCATCGCCGCCAGCGTGGCTGCATCCAGCGGCTGCGGTTCGCCGCTCATCTGCGCCGCCAGCACTTCGGCCGCCAGCGGTGCGCTGCATAAACCACGCGAACCTAATGCGCCCAACACAAACAAACCGTTATGCACCGGCGCATCGCCTACGCTTGCACCGCGCGCACGCTGTTCTGGCAGATCGGCGTATTGCGTGAGTGTCGCTCCATAATCTGGCGCGCTGCCGCTCATCGGCAGATGATCGCGCGTGGCACAGCGCACGCCGTTGCGCGCCTGGTTATCGGACACATCAACCTGATGCGGCCATTGGCTCTGCGGCAGACAGTTAATCAGCCGTTGGCGATTCTCCTGCTGATCGTCGGTGCGGAAATCTGTGGCGGTATCGACACGATGATAGCTGGCGCCGATGCAATGGGTGGCGAAGTTCGGGCTGACCGGCGTGAGATAGCCGTCGTAACACAGCACGGTGCGTAGCGCGCCCAACGACGGATTGGTCGGCGCGTGGCTCACTTGTCCCGCCACCGCGTACACCGGCAGCGTTTTGCTGTGCTCAAGTTCCAGCAACGCGTGACCATTCGCCAGCACCACTTGGGAATGCTGCACCGGCGGCTGCTCATCAAAGTGCAGCGTCCAGCGATCTTCATCGCGCGTTAATTGCGTGACGCGATGCAGCCAGTGCAGGCGTAATCCCCGCGATTGCGCGTACTCCAGCAGATTGCTGGTCAGTTGTGCAGGTGACAGCCAGCCACCTTGCGGATAAAAAATCCCGCCAACATCAAGTTCAACGCCCGCCAGCTGTTGCGCTTCTTCTTTATTAACACCGTACGCGATGTCATGCGGCAGTGCCATGTTGAGCATCTGCGCAATTTTCTCCGCGCTTTTATCATCCCAGCCCAGCTGCAACACGCCGCTCCAGTCATGCTCAAACTCCACTGGCAGCCGATCGTATAGACGTCGGGCAAAACCAAAAGCCGCCGGGAAGAAGGTGGCCAGCGCGGGATCGTGCTGATTCAGCAGCGGATAGAGCGCGCCCTGACGATTGCCGGATGCGCCCAGCGCGGGTGCGTCATCGGCGCAGTAGAGCGTTACGCGCCAACCGCGTCGCAGCAGCGCGAGCGCCAATACTGCGCTGGCGATGCCGCCGCCAATCAGCGCCACTTCATTGCTGCCTGCCGGCGGGCGCGCATACCACGGCTGGCTGTGCGGCAATGCAGCGGCTTGCTCCAGCACGCCGACCAGCATTTCACGTTTGTGACCAAAGCCTTTGCGCTTCTGCATATTGAAACCGGCGTCCTGCAACCCGCGTCGCACAAACCCCGACGCGGTAAAAGTCGCCAGCGTGCCGCCCGGCCGGGCGAGGCGCGCCATCGCGGCGAACAGCGCTGGCGTCCACATCTCAGGGTTTTTTGCCGGCGCGAAGCCATCAAGGAACCACGCATCCACCTGACGATTGAGGCTGTCATCAAAGGTGTGAATTAGCGCGTTAATATCACCAAGCCAGAGGTCCAGCGTGACTTCGCCGCCGTTAAACAGCAGGCGCTGACAACCCGGCAACGCCTGCGGCCACTGCTGTTGCAGCTGTTCGGCCCACGGCTTTAGCTCCGGCCAATGGGCATGCGCAGCCACCAGATCGGCGTGCGTCAGCGGGAATTTCTCGCAGCTGATGAAGTGCAGACGCTGCAAAGTGGCGTTGGGTTGCTCATTGCGGAAGCGATCGAAGGCTTGCCACAGGGTAAGAAAGTTCAGACCAGTCCCAAAACCGCTTTCGGCGACAATAAATAAATCGCGTGAATGTTCAGCAAAACGGTGCGGAATATGGTTGCCATCAAGGAACACATAGCGCGTTTCCTCCAGTCCATTATCGTTGGAGAAATAGACGTCGCCGAACGCTCGGGACACAGGTGTACCCTGTTCATTCCAGTTTATTTGGGCGTGTTCAACCGGGGTTAATTTCACGGGAAAGGCTCATATTTCAGGCAGTGGCGCGAGTTTAGCGATAGACGTCACATGACGCAAATTTACAAAGGGAAATGGCTGATCGGACTTGTTCGGCTTACAACTGTACGCTAGAGTGCACCACATCCAAATATGTGGAACGAGGATTATTGAATGAAACGTGCAGTGATTACTGGCCTGGGTATTGTTTCCAGCATTGGTAATAACCAGCAAGAAGTGCTGGCTTCTCTGCGTGAAGGCCGTTCCGGTATTACTTTCTCTGAAGAGATGAGAGATGCCGGTATGCGCAGCCACGTATGGGGCAACGTCAAACTGGATACCAACGGGCTCATCGATCGCAAAATCGTGCGTTTTATGAGTGATGCCTCTATTTATGCCTACCTTTCAATGGCCGAAGCGATCAAAGACTCAGGCCTGACTGACGAACAGTATCAGCAAAACCCACGTGTGGGTTTGATTGCCGGTTCTGGCGGCGGTTCTCCGCGTTATCAGGTATTTGGTGCTGACGCCATGCGTAGCCCACGCGGCCTGAAAGCGGTCGGTCCTTATGTGGTGACCAAGGCGATGGGTTCAGGCGTTTCTGCTTGCCTGGCAACCCCGTTCAAAATTCACGGCGTGAACTACTCCATCAGTTCAGCCTGTGCTACTTCTGCACACTGCATCGGTAACGCGGTTGAGCAGATTCAGCTGGGTAAACAGGACATTGTATTTGCTGGCGGCGGTGAAGAGCTGAGCTGGGAGATGGCATGTGAGTTCGATGCGATGGGCGCACTGTCGACCAAATACAACGAAACGCCAGAAAAAGCCTCACGTACTTACGATGCCAACCGTGACGGCTTCGTTATCGCTGGCGGCGGCGGTATGGTGGTGGTTGAAGAGCTGGAGCACGCTCTGGCACGTGGTGCACACATTTATGCTGAGATCGTGGGCTACGGCGCAACCTCAGATGGCGCAGACATGGTAGCTCCTTCAGGCGAAGGCGCAGTGCGCTGCATGAAGATGGCGATGCAAGGTCTGGATACCCCAATCGATTACCTCAATACCCACGGCACTTCTACGCCGGTTGGTGATGTGAAAGAGCTGGGTGCGATTCGCGAAGTGTTCGGCGATAACTGCCCATCACTGTCTGCTACCAAAGCCATGACCGGTCATTCACTGGGGGCGGCGGGCGTGCAGGAAGCGATCTACACTTTGCTGATGCTGGAGCACGGTTTCATCGCGCCAAGCATCAACGTGGAAGAGCTGGATGAAGCGGGCAAAGGTCTGAACATCGTGACCAAACCGACTGATAAAGCGCTGACCACCGTGATGTCGAACAGCTTTGGCTTCGGCGGGACTAACGCCACTCTGACCATGCGTAAGTTGCCAGCATAATCCCGTAGGATCGCCATTCATGGCGACCTGATTATGCTAGCAATATCACAAGGGCCGGTTATCCGGCCCTTGTTGTTTTGACATTCCACCTTCAGCTTGCCTACACTCCCACTCCATCCGAAACAAAATTATCACTTTTAGCTTAGTGTGAACCAAATATCCCGTTTCTGTTTTGGCAGCAAGCGCGTGTCTGGTTATTACAAGGAGTTCGACCCACCATGACCACGACTGCTGACGCGCAAACGCAATCCGTTATGCCGCTGGCCTGCACCTCCTTTGCGGTATTCCTCACCTATCTGACCGCTGGCCTCGCGCTGCCGGTCATCCCGCTGTATGTCCATCATGAACTCGGCATGAGTAACCTGATGGTTGGCGTGGCGGTGGGAATACAGTTCTTCGCCACGCTGTTGACGCGCAGCTTTGCCGGGCGTCGAGCGGATCAACACGGTGCGAAACTCACCACTCAGCACGGCATGCTGGCCATCGCGCTGGTGGGCGTGGCGTATCTGGCGGCCGCGTTGTTACCGGTTTCTCCGTGGACGAAGTTTGGTTTGCTGGCGGTAGGGCGCTTGCTGTTAGGATTCGGCGAAAGCCTGCTGCTGACCGGCAATCTGACCTGGGGCATGGGATTGGTGGGCAGCAAACGTTCCGGATTAGTGATGTCGTGGAACGGCATGGCGATTTACGGATCGCTGGCGGCTGGCGCACCGCTCGGCTTGCTGATCAATCAGCACGGCGGTTTTGCTGCTCTCGGCGCGGTTGCGCTGCTGTTGCCGCTGCTGTCGCTGGCGATTAATGGCTGGATCGGCAAAGTGCCGGTGGTGGGCGGCGAGCGGCCATCGCTGCTTAGCGTGGTGAAAACCATCTTTCAGCCGGGACTGGCGCTGGCGCTGCAGGGCACCGGTTTTGCGGTGATCGGCACCTTTACGTCACTCTATTTTGCTGCGGAAAACTGGGGCAACGCCGGTTTTGCGCTGACCGCCTTCGGCTGTGCGTTTGTGCTGGTGCGCGTATTCTTTGGCGGCTTGCCGGATCGTCACGGCGGCGTAAAAGTAGCGATGATCTCTTTGCTGGTGGAAACCGCCGGTCTGCTGCTGCTGGCGTTCGCCACTTCTGGCTGGATGGCGCTGATTGGCGCGGCTTTGACCGGCTGCGGCTGCTCGCTGATCTTCCCGGCGCTGGGCGTTGAAGTGATTAAACGAGTATCGCCACAGATTCGCGGCACCGCGCTTGGCGGTTTCTCTGCATTTCAGGATATCGCGTACGGTGCCAGCGGCCCGTTGACCGGCTTACTGGCGACGGCGCTGGGTTACGGCTCGGTCTATGTTGCGGGTGCCTGTTGTGCGGCGCTGGGCATTCTGGTTACCTGGAGGTTTGCGCGGGCTGCGACAACAGCGTAACCAGCTTATCACAGGCGCTGACAATCTCCCCGGGTGTCAGCGCCGCAAAGCCCAGTAGCCAGCCCGCTTGCTGCACTTCACCGGCATAAAGCGGCGACAGGCGCGGCAACAACAATCCGCTCTCTTTCGCCTCGGCGGTTAAGTGCGCTTCATCCCCTTGCAATAGCCGCACCGCCAACTGTAACCCGCCAGCCGCCGGCAGCGGCTCAAGCCAGGGTGTTAAGCGCGTTTCGATCTGCTGCAGCAAGCAGTCACGTCGGCTGCGATAGAGTTGACGCATCAGGCGCAAATGGCTGGCAAAATGGCCTTGTTGCAGAAACTCTGCGCAAATCGCCTGCGGCAGCAATGCGCTGTGACCATCCATCACACTGCGCGCGCGGCCCAATGGTTCCACCAGTTGTGGCGGTACCACCATCCACGCCAGCCGCAGCGACGGGAACAGCGTTTTGGAGAAAGTGCCGAGGCAAATCACCCGACCATCCGCGGCTAATCCTTGTAGCGCCGGAGCCGGGCGATCCTCGTAGTGAAATTCGCTGTCGTAATCGTCCTCAATCAGCCAGCTATCCTGCTGCCGCGCCCACGTCAGCCACTGCAAGCGCCGCGCCAGACTCATTGCTGTGCCGGTGGGATAATGATGCGCCGGCGTCAGATAGACCAGTTTCGCGCTGCCGCTGAGCGGCACTGCGCCTTCTGAATCCAGCGGCATGGCGCGACAGCGCGCACCGGCGGCAAGAAACGCGTTGCGCGCGCCGGGATAACCCGGCTCTTCCAGCCACACTTCGTCACCCGCATCAAGGAACATCAACGCCAGCAACTGCAGCGCCTGCTGTGAGCTGGTGAGGATCACCACTTGCTCCGCGGTGCAGTGCACGCCGCGTGACAGCGCCAGATAATCCGCCACCGCCTGCCGCAGTGATGGCAATCCAAGCGGATCGCCGTAACCCATCACTTTGCTGCCCAGCGAGCGCTGCACCTGATTGCTGATGCGACGCCACTGCGTATGTGGGAAGGCGCGTAACTCGGGTGAACCGGCGGCAAAGGCGTGTGGAAAGGGCGGATCCTGACAGCCGCCCGTTGCCAAAACCTGCAGGCCACGCTGAGAAAAGTGTGGTGAGCGTTCGGTGCGGGTTTTGCTGGTGGGCGACGCCATGCAAATCGAAACAAACGTCCCGCGTCCGCCGTGACGCTGCAGATAACCTTCACTTTCAAGCTGCGCATACGCTGCCTCCACCGTAACGCGCGACAGCGATAGGTCCGTGGCTAACTGGCGGCTGGACGGCAGTTTCTGCTCATGCCGTAGATGCCCATTGGCGATGGCCTGGCGCAAAGTATTGCACAGTCGCTCACGTAAACCGCCCTGAGTTTGATGGCTAAACAGCGCGAGAAAAGATGTGGTCACGGTGGTCTTATCGCTATGGTGGAAGTGGTATCAATATGCAGACCACTTTGCCGTAAACTGCGGGGAAATCACAACAGGAGAATGCGATGTCAGCGGTCTTAAAAATTGCCCCAGTCAGCGCCAGCGAGAGCGTGGCGTATCTGCAACATAAACTGGCGTACTACACCGATGCGTGGGATTTAGCAGAGGATTTGGCGCAGGGCATCACGACGATCGTGGTGATTGATGCGCGCGCTGATGAGGCTTATCAGGCCGGACACATTTGCGGTGCACTTTCGTTTCCACATCGCACCATGAAAGCGGAATCCACGGCGCATCTCGATCGCAGCAAGGTCTACATCACCTATTGCGACGGCATCGGCTGTAACGGCTCAACCAAAGCCGCGCTCAAGCTGGCGTCGCTGGGTTTTCAGGTCAAGGAGTTGATTGGCGGGCTGGATTTCTGGAAACGCGATGGCCATCCAATGGCGTGGGGCGCGGCAGCGGGTGAGTGGCCACTCACCACGCCCGCTACACACTGCGGCTGCTAGATAAACAGCCACAGCAGGAAGATAAACAGGAAGATGCCAACAATCAGCGTTAACGCTGGGCGCTGGGCCAGCGGCTGCGGCAGCATCTGGATAAACGGCGACCAGATGGGCTGCGGCCGAATTTCGCTATCGGCCAGCGGCTGTTCGTGCAGTTTCTCGGCGCGGCGGCTAAACAGCAGATTCAGCAGATCCTGCGTCTGCGCTGGCGTCAGCACGGTGGTCGGCAGCGCCTGGAAACGTTGCTGGCTGTAATCTTCCAGCAGTCGCTGCTCATCATGGGTTAACGGCTGGCGCAGTGAGGTTTCCAGCATCTGCAAGGTTGGCGCACTGTGCTGAGCCAGCGTCTGGCGCACCTGCAAATATTGCGTCAGCAGCGGGAAGTGGCGTGAGGGAATCGGATCGCCACTTTTCAGATTCACCAGCTTCAGCGTATCGGCCAGCAGTTTCACTGGCGATTCACCGGTTTTCGCCGCAAGGCGCGTCACCTGCTGATTCAGCGACTGCTGTTCTGCCGGCAACAAGCTGCGATCGGACACGCGCGTTTGCTGCGGCTGCGGGATCGCCATCTGACCGTTTTGCAACATCGTCAGCACCTGACGCAGCTGATCCTGCGACAACGCGCTCAACACCGTTTGGTTAAACTGCTGACGAATAAAATCGCTCACCGCCTGGCGATTATTGCCCTGCGGCAATTTTTCCAGCAGCTGTTGCAGCAGCTGGCGCGTAGCAAGACTGTTTTGCACCTGGGTTAAGCGACCGTTGAGATGCTGCTCCGCCGCCGGAAAGTGGCGCGATTGCAGCTCCGCCTCACTCTTCACCCCGACTTCATGCCGCACGCCAGCCCAGAGTTCCGGCGCTTTTAGCGTACTCAAAGACATAATGCGAACAATCAGACGTTCCAGCGTGGTGCGCTGGGCAGGAGAAAGCGGCTGCTCACCGGCTGGACCGCCAGGTCGCGTTGGGCCAGTGGCCTGAGATAAAGGGGAACGATCGCCCGCGGGCACACCGGGACCGCTGAGAGGTTGCATGGCGGAATCCTTGAAAAACGGGTCAGATCCGGGTGCGCCGGAAAAAAGAGGCCACATCATAGCAAAAGCCCCCAGGAAATCCACGGGGGCTGCGGCCTTTCCGGATAATAAAGTCAGGCGGCGGGATCGGGAAGGGTTGCGCTGCGCGGCTTACGCAGCGGGGTTTTCAGCCGTTGCGCCAGAATAACACCGACTAACGTCATGCCGCCGCCAATCCAGTGATAGCCATGCAGCTGCTCATGCAGGAACATCACGGCAATAATGGCCGTAAACGCCGGCACGAAGTTCATGAATATGCTGGTGGTGCTGGCGCCCAAACGCTGCACGCCAAGGATCCACAGGAACGGCGCGATGATCGACGCAAACAGCCCGGCATACAGCACCAGCGGCAGATTGTGCATGTTGAGCGTGACATCCGGCGCGCGCAGGAAGCCAGGCAGCAACAGCAGCACGCCAAAGAAAATCTGCACATACAGGCTTTGCCAGGTCGGCAGCGGAATCGCCCAGCGCTTGGTCAGCACGCCGTACAAGGCGTACGAGGTCGATGCTGCCAGCATCATCAATTCGCCATTGCCGAGCCGTTGATTCAGCAGCTGCGCCGGATTGCCTTCGCTCACCAGCCACACCAAACCAGCGAACGACAGCACGCCGCCAATCAGAATGCCGCGCGTCGGCGCGAGGCGCAGCACAACCAGACTGAGCAGGATGGTCAGCAGCGGAATGGTCGCGCCGAGAATTCCCATCATCACCGCAGAAACGCTGTGCGCCGCGTAATAGGCGAGACTTTGATACAGCACCATGCCAAGCAGACCCAGGAACAGCAATCGCCAGCCGTTGGCTTTAATGGTGTGACGATGGCGCCACACGCCCGGCAGGCAAAACGGTGTTAGTACTACTAGCGCCAGCAGCCAGCGATAGAAGGAGATCGCCGCAGGATCGATACTTCCCGCCGAGAGTTTGCTGACGATAGTGTTGATCGACCAGATCAATACCGCGATCAGCGGAAACAGTAAATTCATGATACAGCTCCTCAGATAATCGCGAATAGTTTACGTTTGACCGGTTTAAAGCAGATAGTTAAAATCGGACAATATTTGTTAGTGACCGGACAGAATGAATCTACAAGTCGAATACCAGCCGCCGATTGATGCGCCTTTGCTGCGCTTCTTCATGCGTTATGACGAGGTCAACGCCAAAACCGAATACCTCACCCATGTGCATGATTGGGGTCAGGTGATTTTCGTCACCAGCCACGTGCTGGAGATGGAAGTGGAGGGCGAACGTCTGCTGACGCCCGCAGATATCCCGATCTGGATTCCGGCCGGCCATCGTCACAGCAGCTACAATCACAACGAAGCGCGTTTTCGCACCTTTAATCTCGCCGCCGATCTCTGCGCGGGCCTGCCGGATAAAGCCTGTTTATTGCATGTTGATGCCATTGGGCACGCCATCATGAATGATTTTGCCCGCCGTGAACTGGAGCAGCCGCAAACGCAAGCCGACTGGCGCATGTGTGAAGTGTTGATCGATCGCCTGCGTCTGGCACCGGTGCATAACAGCTTTTTGCCGATGTCGGATGACAAATTCCTCGCGCCGATTCTGCGTGCGCTTGAAGCACATCCCGGCGATAACACCACGCTGGCACAATGGGCGAAGCGCGTGTTCACCACCGAGCGTACGCTAGCGCGACGCTGTCAGCAGCAGTTGAATATGTCATTCAGCGAGTGGCGGCAGCGTTTACGCTTTCTGCGTGCTATCGCGCTGCTGGAGCAGGGCTGCAGCGTGCAGGGCATCGCTCACGAGCTGGGTTACAGCTCGGCGTCGGCGCTCATTGTGATGTTCCAGCAGCAGGCCGGTACCACGCCCGATCGCTATCGCAGTCGGTTAGGTTAATCCCCGGCTTTATGGCAAAATACGCGCCTTAAATTTTTGCAGACAGGACCGCCGCAGTGAAAATTCTCGTCGATGAAAATATGCCTTATGCCCGTGAACTCTTCAGCCGCACCGGCGATGTGCTTGCGGTGCCGGGACGTCCGTTGCCGGAAGCTGAGCTGCAGGACGCCAGCGGATTGATGGTGCGTTCCGTCACCAAAGTGAATGCGGCACTGCTGGCCGGTACGCCGGTGAAGTTTGTCGGCACCGCGACCGCCGGCACCGATCATATTGATGAAGCATCACTGGCGGCGGCAGGCATCAGCTTCTCTGCGGCGCCTGGCTGTAATGCCATTGCGGTGGTGGAGTATGTGTTTTCCTCGCTGCTGCTGCTGGCGGAGCGCGATGGTTTTGCACTGCGCGATCGCACCGTGGGCATTGTTGGCGTGGGGAATGTTGGCGGCCGCCTGCAGAAGCGTCTGCAAGCCTGGGGCGTGAAAACGCTGCTGTGCGATCCACCGCGCGCCGATCGTGGCGATCAGGAAACCTTCCATTCGCTGGATGATCTGGTGGCGCAGGCCGACATCCTGACCTTCCACACGCCGCTGTTTAAAGATGGCCCGTATAAAAGCTGGCATTTGGCCGATGCGGCGCTGCTGATGGCGCTCAAACCCAACACTATTCTGATCAACGCCTGCCGCGGTGCGGTGGTAGATAACGCGGCGCTGCTGGCAGTGCTGAAGATGCGCCACGATCTTAGCGTGGTATTGGATGTGTGGGAGCCGGAGCCGGATCTGTCGCTCGATCTGCTGGATAAAGTGGATATCGCCACCGCCCATATCGCTGGCTACACGTTGGAAGGTAAAGCGCGCGGCACCACGCAAGTGTTTGAAGCCTGGTGCGACTTTATCGGCCAGCCGCAACAGGTGGCGTTGGAAAGCCTGCTGCCGGCACCTGAATTCGGTTCTGTCACCCTGCGCGGCAAGCTCGATCAGCCAACGCTAAAACGCTTAGTGCATCTGGTGTATGATGTGCGCCGCGACGATGCGCCACTGCGTAAAGTGGCGGCAAAGCCAGGCGAGTTTGATCGCCTGCGCAAGCAATATCAAGAGCGTCGTGAATGGTCATCGCTGCAGGTGCATTGCGATGATGCGGAGACGGCTGCGATGCTCAATCAGCTTGGCTTCCGCGCCAGTTTGTAAAGAAATTTCAATCACCTGCACTATTGCGGGGGATAATTCCTAAATCTCGGGCGATGTTTTCATCGCCTTCTGTTTTTGTGTCAATCTCTGGAGTAACCAACATGTCTGACGGCTGGAATATCGCGCTTTTGGGCGCAACAGGCGCAGTAGGGAACGCTGTACTGGAACTGCTGGCTGAACGCCAGTTCCCGGTTGGTGAGTTGTATTTGCTGGCGAGTGAAAACGGTGCCGGTGAGAACAAACGTTTTGAGGGACGTACCGTGCTGGTGCAGGACGTGGCCGAATTTGACTGGACGCAAGTGCAGCTGGCGTTCTTCACTGCGGGTCGTGAAGCCTCGGCGCGCTATGCCGAAGAAGCCGCCAGCCAGGGTTGTCTGGTGATCGATAGCAGCGATCTGTTTGCGCTCGAACCGGATGTGCCGCTGGTGGTGCCGGATGTGAATCCACAGGTGCTGGCGGATTACCGCAATCGCAACATCATTACCGTTGCCGACAGCCTGGTAAGCCAGCTGCTGTGCTCAATCAAACCGCTGGTGGATCTGGCCGGTCTGAGCCGTTTGCAGGTTACCAACCTGATTGCGGCCTCCAGCCATGGTAAAGCGGCGGTTGATGGTTTGGCCGGTGAAAGTGCGCGTTTGCTGAACGGCGTGCCGGCGGAAACGCACTATTTTGGCCGCCAGCTGGCGTTCAACATTTTGCCGCTGCTGGCGGACAGCAATGGCAGCGTTGAGAGCGAACGTCGCGTGGTTGAGCAGGTACGTAAAGTGCTGCAGGACGAAGGTTTGCCGATCGCGGTAAGCAGCGTGCAGGCGCCGGTGTTCTATGGCAATGCGCAGATGGTACACGTGGAGAATCTGCGTCCGCTCTCTGCAGAAGAAGCGCGCGATGAACTGGGCCGCTCCGGTGATATCAACCTGAGTGAAGAGAGCGATTACCCCACGCAGGTGGGCGATGCGTCCGGCAGCGACGTGCTGAGCATTGGCTGCGTGCGCAATGATTACGGCATCCCAGAGTTGCTGCAGTTCTGGTCTGTGGCAGACAACATCCGCTTCGGCGGTGCACTGATGGCGGTGAAAACCGCTGAGAAACTGGTGCAGGAGTATTTCTATTAATGTTGCCTGAAGGGAAAACGCTTAAGCTGGCGTTGGGTATTGAATACGATGGCAGCCGTTATTACGGCTGGCAGCGGCAAAATGAAGTGCGCAGCGTGCAGGAAAAGCTGGAAAAGGCGCTGTCGAAAGTGGCGGATCATCCGGTGGTGGTGTTCTGCGCGGGCCGCACCGATGCTGGCGTGCATGGCACCGGGCAAGTGGTGCATTTTGAAACCACCTCATCGCGTGCTGACGCAGCCTGGACGTTGGGCGTGAATGCCAATCTGCCCGATGACATCGCGGTGCGCTGGGTGAAAGCGGTGCCGGACGAGTTTCATGCGCGTTTTAGCGCCACGGCACGCCGCTATCGCTACGTGATTTACAACCATCGGCTGCGTCCGGCGATTCTGGGCAATGGCATTACCCATTATTACCATCCGCTGGATGCAGAGAAGATGCAGCGCGCTGGTCAGGCGCTGATTGGCGAGAACGACTTCACCTCGTTCCGTGCGGTGCAGTGTCAGTCACGCACGCCGTGGCGCAACGTGATGCATCTCAACGTCACGCGTCATGGGCCGTATGTGGTGGTGGATATCAAAGCCAATGCATTTGTACATCACATGGTGCGTAATATTGTCGGCAGCCTGATGGAAATCGGCACCGGCAACCAGCCGGAAGAGTGGATGGCGACGCTGCTCGCGGCCAAAGATCGTAAGCTGGCGGCGGCGACCGCCAAAGCCGAGGGGCTTTATTTGGTAGCGGTGGATTATCCATCCCACTTTGCATTACCTCAGCCTGCGTTGGGACCGTTGTTCCTCGCGGATTAACCGTTAATTGTTGGGTGTTAGGGGAGTTGTGGTTATATGGATTTCATCCACTTTTTAGTCGATTTTATTCTGCATATTGATGTGCATTTGGCCGAGCTGGTGGCGCAGTACGGCATCTGGATTTACGCCATTCTGTTCCTGATTCTGTTTTGTGAAACGGGTTTGGTGGTCACGCCGTTCCTGCCAGGCGATTCCCTGCTGTTTGTTGCCGGTGCGCTGGCGGCCTTGCCGGGTAACGATCTCAACGTTCACCTGATGGTAACGCTGTTGGTGATCGCCGCCATCCTCGGTGATGCGGTGAACTACACGATTGGTCGTCTGTTCGGTGAGAAGCTGTTCAGCAACCCGAACTCGAAAATTTTCCGTCGCAGTTACCTGGATAAAACCCACGCGTTCTACGATCGCCACGGCGGCAAAACCATTATACTTGCGCGCTTTGTACCAATCGTGCGAACCTTTGCCCCCTTTGTGGCGGGGATGGGACACATGTCTTATCGCCACTTCGCGCTCTACAATGTGACGGGCGCACTGCTGTGGGTGCTGCTGTTCTCTTACGCTGGTTACCTGTTTGGCGACCTGCCGGTTGTGCAGGAGAACCTGAAGCTGCTGATCGTCGGCATCATCGTGGTTTCTATACTGCCAGGCGTAATTGAAGTGTGGCGCCATCGCCGCCAGCAGAAGTCGCAGTAAGCTCGTTACCAGATTTTTATCCACAGCGTGAACGGGTTGTGGTTTAATGAGCGACATTTACGGCCTGCTGAAGGTGATTTCAGCAGCAATGAGAAGACTGGACCAGGTCAGCATTAAATAGAAAGGTCATCAATGAGCTGGATTGAACGCATACTGAATAAAAGCACTGCCACGCCAACGCGCAAAGCCAGCATCCCGGAAGGGGTGTGGACCAAGTGCGATAGTTGTGGGCAGGTGCTGTACCGCGCCGAGCTGGAGCGTAACCTCGAGGTCTGCCCGAAGTGCGACCATCACATGCGCATGCACGCCCGTGAGCGTCTGCATAGCATGCTGGATGAAGGTTCGCTGGTTGAGCTGGGCAGCGAGCTGGAACCGAAAGATCTACTGAAGTTCCGCGACTCGAAGAAGTATAAAGACCGTTTGGTCGCCGCACAGAAAGACACCGGTGAGAAAGATGCGCTGGTGGCGATGAAAGGCACGCTGCACGGCATGCCAATTGTTGCTGTGGCCTTTGAGTTCTCCTTTATGGGCGGCTCAATGGGTTCAGTGGTTGGCGCGCGCTTTGTGCGTGGCGTTGAGCAGGCGTTGGAAGACAACTGCCCACTGATCTGCTTCTCCGCGTCAGGCGGTGCACGTATGCAGGAAGCGCTGCAGTCGCTGATGCAGATGGCGAAAACCAGTGCGGCACTGGCGAAAATGCAGGAGCGCGGCTTGCCGTATATCTCCGTGCTGACTGACCCAACCATGGGCGGCGTTTCAGCCAGCTTCGCGATGTTGGGCGATCTCAACGTGGCGGAACCGAAAGCGCTGATTGGCTTTGCCGGTCCACGCGTTATCGAGCAGACCGTGCGTGAAAAACTGCCGCCGGGCTTCCAGCGCAGTGAGTTCCTGATCGAGAAAGGCGCGATCGACATGATCATCCGTCGTCCGGAAATGCGCTTTAAGCTGGCAAGCCTGCTGGCGAAAATGATGAACCTGCCAGCGCCGCAGCTGGATGGTGATCAGCCAAATGTGGCTGAGCCGGAGAGCAACGAAGCCTGACAGGCAACGGAATGAGGCAGTAATGTTTCCTTCCTCCAATGCACCGTCTACATTGAATACTTAAGGTTGCATCCAACGTGGTCCGCGACCTTAAGTTACTCGATGTATTGATTTTGAACGGGACACATGGACAAATCTCTTCCTCAAGCCACGTCGCCTTTGGCCACGTGGCTTCATTATCTTGAGCATCTGCATTCGCAGGCCATTGAACTGGGTCTGGATCGTATTCAACGCGTCGCCGCACGCCTCGACCTGCTCAAACCCGCTCCTTTTGTCTTCACCGTCGCCGGTACCAATGGCAAAGGCACCACCTGCCGCATGCTGGAAACGCTATTGATGGCCGCGGGCTATCGCGTGGGCGTTTACAGCTCGCCACATCTGGTGCGTTACACCGAACGTGTACGGGTGCAGGGCGCTGAACTGGATGAAGCGCAGCACAGCGCCAGTTTTGCCGCGATTGAAGCCGGGCGCGGTGACACTTCACTGACCTATTTTGAGTTCGGCACCTTGTCGGCCTTCAATCTGTTCCGCGCGGTGAATCTCGACGTGGTGATCCTTGAAGTCGGCCTGGGCGGACGTCTTGATGCCACCAATATTGTCGATGCCGACGTGGCAGTGATCACCAGCATCGCGCTCGATCACACCGATTGGCTGGGTCCTGATCGTGAAAGTATCGGTCGGGAAAAAGCCGGCGTGTTCCGCGCAGGTAAACCAGCAATTGTCGGTGAAGCCGATATGCCGGGCACCATCGCCGACGTCGCAGCGGAGAAGGGTGCGGTGTTGCTGCAGCGCAATCGCGACTGGCAGTGGCAGCAAACGGGTACCAGCTGGACGTTACAGGATGCGCACGGCGAGCTGCGCGATTTACCGCTGCCGCAGGTGCCGTTACCCAATGCCGCCACCGCGCTGACCGCACTGCGTGCGTCGGGTTTAACGGTAAGCGAAGCGATTATTCGTCAGCATCTGCCGCTGGCGATTTTGCCGGGGCGCTTCCAGACCGTCAGCGAAGCGCCGCGCGTCATTCTCGATGTGGCGCACAATCCGCATGCCGCTTATTATCTGGCTTCGCGTCTGGCTGAAGAGCCGCACAGCGGTGAAGTGCATGCGGTGGTCGGCATGCTGCACGACAAAGATATCGCGGGCACGCTGGCGGCGCTGGCACCACAGGTTGATCGCTGGTACTGCGCGCCGCTCGACGGTCCGCGCGGTGCCTCCGCCGATGAGCTGCTGGCTCATCTGGACGGCGGTGTGGCTTACAGCAACGTTGATGCAGCCTGGCAAGCGGCGCGTCAGCAGGCGCGTCCCGAAGATGTGATTCTGGTGTGTGGCTCTTTCCACACCGTAGCGCAGGTTATGGAATCGATGGCAGCGGAGAACGGCAGTGGCAAGTAAGTTCCAAAATCGCTTAGTCGGTACGGTCATTCTGGTGGCGATTGGTGTCATCGTCTTGCCCGGCCTGCTAGACGGTAAGAAGAAACATTTTAAAGAAGAGTTCGCCGCCATTCCGCTGGTGCCAAAACCGGACGATCAGCAGGATAGCGAAATGGTGCCGCCGGTGACGCAACCCTTGCCGGCGCAGCCGCCGGAAGGGGCGGGCGCGGCCCAGAATCAGAACGGTGGTAAAACCGCCACTAATGGCAGCGCGCAGCCCACGCAGAATAGCGAGCCCAGCGTGGTCACGCCGCCGCCGGTGCATCAGCAAGTGCAGCCGAAACCGGTGGAACAGTCGAAGCCAAAAGCGGTCGAGCAGCCGAAACCGAAGCCGGTTGAACAGCCGAAGCCAAAACCGGTGGAGCAAGCTAAGCCGAAGCCCGTCGAGCAGCCGAAACCGGTAGAGCAGTCGAAACCGGTGGAAACGCCGAAGCAGAGTGAACCCGCAGCGCCAGCTGGTCAGGCATTTGTGGTGCAGCTCGGAGCGCTGAAGAATGCGGCGAAAGTGAGCGAGATTGTGGCGCAGCTGCGTCTTTCCGGTTATCGCGCCTTTACCGTGCCGTCTACGCCGGTGCAGGGACAAATCACCCGCATTTACGTCGGTCCGGATGCCAATAAAGCGAAGCTGCAAGGCTCGCTGAGTGAGTTGCAAAGCATCTCCGGCCTCGGTGGCGTGGTGAAACCGTATAGCGCGCGATAACGCGCTGATAAGCCGCGCCAATAGCAGAAAAAGGCGCGGCTTTAAAAAATTTTGTAGCGAAGCGCGACAGGAAAATCATTGAATATCAGTGGATTAAATCACTGATAATACACAGGGCGAGGAAAGTTTTTTTCATCGCCCTTTTTGCGGAAACAGAACCGGAAAACCCTACGCAAACGTTTTCTTTTTCTGTTAGAATGCGCCCCGAACTGGATGCAGGGGTGCGATAGCACTGGGCTGGAAGAGTTCATGATCTGGATTGATTACGTCATTATTGCGGTAGTTGGTTTTTCGGCTCTGGTCAGCCTGATTCGCGGGTTTGTCCGGGAAGCCTTATCTCTCGTTACCTGGGGATGCGCGTTTTTTGTCGCCAGTCATTATTACGCCTACCTTGCAGTCTGGTTTACAGGTTTTGACGACGAACTGGTTCGCAACGGCATCGCTATCGCGGTGTTGTTTGTTGCCACCCTGATTGTGGGTGCCATCGTGAACTATGTGATCGGCTCGCTGGTTGAAAAAACCGGCTTGTCGGGAACCGACAGGGTGTTGGGTGTCTGTTTCGGGGCGTTGCGCGGTGTGCTGATCGTGTCTGCTATGCTGTTCTTTCTCGATACATTCACCGGCTTTTCTAAAAGCCCGGACTGGCAACAGTCGCAACTCATTCCCCAGTTCAGTTACATCATCAGGTGGTTTTTCGATTACCTGAAAAGCACGTCGAGTTTTTTACCCCGGTGACACCATCGGGAGTGCGGCTAATGAGGAAATGACAATATGTGCGGTATTGTTGGTATCACCGGTTTCATGCCAGTAAACCAGTCAATCTATGACGCGTTAACGGTGCTTCAGCACCGCGGGCAGGATGCCGCCGGCATTTGTACCATCGATGCTATTAACTGCTTCCGTTTGCGTAAAGCCAACGGCCTGGTCAGCGATGTGTTCGAAGCGCGCCATATGCAGCGTCTGCAGGGCAACATCGGGATTGGTCATGTGCGCTACCCAACGGCAGGCAGCTCCAGCGCCTCTGAAGCGCAACCTTTCTACGTGAACTCCCCTTATGGCATCACGTTGGCGCATAACGGCAACCTGACTAACGCCCACGAACTGCGTAAACAGCTGTTCGAAACGGGTCGCCGTCACGTTAATACCACCTCAGATTCCGAAATCCTGCTGAACATCTTCGCGCAGGAGCTGGACCGTTTTCAGCACTATCCGCTGGAAGCTGACAACATTTTTGCTGCGGTGGCGGCTGTGCATCAGCAGGTGCGCGGCGCTTACGCAGTGGTTTCAATGATTATCGGACACGGAATGGTCGCCTTCCGCGATCCCAACGGTATTCGTCCGCTGGTGCTGGGCAAGCGCGTTATCGCTGATGGCCGCACCGAATACATGGTAGCGTCAGAGAGCGTCGCGCTGGATACGCTGGGCTTCGAGTTCATTCGTGACGTAGCGCCTGGCGAAGCCGTATACATCACCGAGCAGGGCCAGCTCTCTACGCGTCAATGCGCCGAGAACCCCAAAACCAATCCGTGCCTGTTTGAATACGTCTACTTTGCGCGCCCGGACTCGTTCCTCGACAAAATCTCGGTGTACAGCGCACGCGTGCGTATGGGCACCAAGTTGGGTAACAAAATTGCCCGCGAGTGGGAAGATCTGGATATCGATGTGGTGATTCCGATTCCGGAAACCTCAACCGATATCGCGCTGGAAATCGCACGTATCCTCGACAAGCCATATCGTCAGGGCTTCGTGAAGAACCGCTACGTTGGCCGTACCTTTATCATGCCCGGCCAGCAGCAGCGCCGCAGCGCCGTTCGCCGCAAGCTGAACGCCAACCGTGCTGAGTTCCGTGATAAGAATGTGTTGCTGGTGGATGACTCCATCGTACGCGGCACCACATCCGAGCAGATCATTGAGATGGCACGTGAAGCGGGCGCGAAAAAAGTCTATCTCGCCTCGGCGGCACCGGAAATCCGTTTCCCGAACGTCTATGGCATTGATATGCCGAGCGCTACCGAACTGATTGCGCATGGCCGTGAAGTGAATGAGATCTGCCAGCTGATTAAAGCGGATGCGTTGATTTTCCAGGATCTCAACGACCTGATTGAAGCGGTGCGTGAAGAGAACCCGGATATCGCCAACTTTGAGTGCTCGGTATTCAACGGCATCTACGTCACCAAAGATGTCGATCAACAGTACCTTGAGTATCTGCAGTCGCTGCGTAATGACGATTCCAAAGCCATCGCGCGTCAGACAGAAGTGGAAGGTCTGGAGCTGCACAACGAAGGCTAAGCCAGAGGTTATGGCAGAGTAAAAGCAGGGCGGGCGCAATCCCGCCCTGTTTGTTTTTGTATTTTTGTTCAGTGAGCCGCTATCATTGCCGCAATCTGAACCTGCAAGGCTGAATTATGAAACGACTGATCATTGGTATTTCCGGCGCCAGCGGCGCGATCTACGGCGTGCGCATGTTGCAAGTGCTGCAACCGCTGGCGGAGGTGGAAACCCATTTGGTGATCAGCCCCGCCGCGCGGCAAACGCTGGCGCTGGAGACCGATTTCAGCCTGCGCGAGGTGCAAGCGATGGCCGATGTGGTGCATGACGTGCGCGACATCGCCGCCAGCATCTCATCCGGATCTTACAAGACTCTCGGCATGGCAATCGCGCCGTGCTCGATGAAAACGCTGTCAGGGATCGTGCACAGCTACAGCGATAGCCTGCTGACCCGCGCCGCCGATGTGGTGCTAAAAGAGCAGCGTAAGCTGGTGCTGTGCGTACGTGAAACGCCGCTGCATTTGGGACATTTGCGCATGATGACCACCGCCGCAGAGCTGGGCGCGCTGATCATGCCACCGGTGCCAGCGTTCTATCATCGTCCGCAATCCATCGGCGATTTAGTCGATCAAACGGTGAATCGTGTGCTCGATCAGTTTGATATTGAGCTGCCAGAAGATCTTTTCACTCGCTGGAGTGGCGCATAATGGTGCATTGATGCACTGCTCGTGTGCAAATTCGCGTGTGCGATCACTCTTCGTGCATCTTGTGCACCAAAAGTTAACAATGTCGCTTTTTCTTCCTCACACCGCTGTTATATTTCCCTCACAAACTAAGTGCTTGCGCCGCTAACCGGCGCAGTATTTAGCGCGCTTGCGCAGCGTTTAGCCAATTCGCACAACTGGCATGAAACGTGCACAGCTTACAGCGCAAACCAACACATCACGCACCACATAACAATAAGCACTTCACTTGAGGGTTACCTATGAAAAAGCGAGTTCTGGCTCTTTCTCTGATGCTGACAATGGTAAGTAGCGCGAGCGTCTTCGCCGCTGTGCCGCAGTCGCTGCGCATTGGAACTGACCCGACTTATCCGCCATTCGAATCCAAGAACGCGCAAGGTCAGCTGGTGGGCTTTGATATCGATCTGGCGAACGAAATTTGTAAACGTATCAAGACAAAATGTACTTATGTGGAAAGTGATTTCGATGCGCTGATCCCGTCGCTGAAAGCGAAGAAGATCGACGCCATCATCTCTTCTCTGTCAATTACCGAAAAGCGTCAGGAAGAGATCAACTTCTCTGAAAAACTGTACGCGGCGAACGCGCGCTTAGTGGCACCGAAAGGTTCTACGCTGCAACCGACCATTGAATCCCTGAAAGGGAAAAACATCGGTCTGCTGCAGGGCACCACGCAGGAAACCTATGCAAAAGAGTACTGGCAGCCAAAAGGTGTCACCGTTACGCCTTACGCTAACCAGGATCTGGTGTATCAGGATCTGAATGCCGGTCGTATTGATGCCGCGTTCCAGGACGAAGTGCAGGCGAGCGAAGGTTTCCTGAAGCAGCCTGTTGGCGCTAAATATGCGTTTGCCGGCCCGGCAGTGAAAGACGACAAGATCTTTGGCGTCGGTACCGGTATGGGCTTGCGTAAAGATGACGCCGATCTGAAGGCCGCGATCGATAAAGCTTTTGTTGAGATGCGTAAAGACGGCACTTACGACAAGATTGCTAAGAAGTACTTTGATTTCAACGTGTACGGCGATTAATTATCCTGTTTCCTAATCCTGGTCTGTGAAAGGCAGGAAGGTTGCACATAAGTATTCACTCCGGGCGCTTACCTATGTAAACTGCCCGGCTTCATACGCTTGCCGCCATCCATCCTGCGATTCAAATTCCCCGGTTAGGACTGTCCGTCAGTTGGGCAGCGTTTGTAACTTACCCTCACGACAGGATTGAACCCATGTTGTATGGCTATTCCGAAGTAATCCTCAAGGGCACCCTTGTGACGCTGGAGCTGGCGCTCAGTTCCGTGTTGCTGGCGGTGGTGCTCGGCTTGATTGGCGCTGGCGCCAAACTTTCTCGCAGTCGCCCGCTGGCGATGTTGTTTGAAGGCTACACCACCTTAATCCGCGGTGTGCCCGATTTGGTGTTGATGCTGCTGATCTTCTACGGTCTGCAGATCGCCTTGAATACTCTCACTGATGCGCTGGGACTAGCGCAATTTGATATCGACCCGATGGTCGCCGGTATCATCACGCTCGGCTTTATCTACGGCGCCTACTTCACTGAAACCTTCCGTGGTGCGTTCCTCGCGGTGCCAAAAGGGCAGATCGAAGCGGCAACCGCCTTCGGTTTCACCGGCTCGCAAACCTTCCGTCGCATTCTGTTCCCGGCCATGATGCGCTTTGCGCTGCCGGGCATCGGCAACAACTGGCAGGTTATTCTCAAGGCCACGGCGCTGGTTTCGCTGCTGGGGCTGGAAGATGTGGTGAAAGCCACGCAGCTGGCAGGTAAAAGTACCTGGCAGCCGTTCTACTTCGCCATTGTGGCAGGTGTGATTTATCTTGTGTTTACCACGCTGTCGAATGGCGTGCTGTGGTGGCTTGAACGTCGCTACACGGTGGGTGTGAAAAGGGCAGAGCTATGATTGAGATTATTCAGGAGTATTGGAAACAGCTGCTCTGGACCGATGGTTACCGTTTTACCGGCATCGCGATTACGCTGTGGTTATTGATCATCTCGGTGGTGATCGGCGGTTCGCTCGCGGTGCTGCTGGCGATTGCGCGCGTCTCCTCTAACCGCTTTATCTCCACGCCGGTTTGGCTGTTCACCTATGTATTTCGCGGTACGCCGCTGTATGTGCAGCTGCTGGTGTTCTACTCCGGCATGTACACGCTGGAAGTGGTGAAGGGCACCGAGCTGCTGAACGCCTTCTTCCGCAGTGGATTGAACTGTACGCTGCTGGCGTTCACGCTGAACACCTGCGCCTATACCACCGAAATCTTTGCCGGTGCGATTCGTTCGGTGCCGCACGGTGAAATCGAAGCGGCGCGCGCCTATGGCTTCTCACCGTTTAAATTGTATCGCTGCATCATTCTGCCGTCGGCACTGCGCACCGCGCTGCCGGCGTACAGCAATGAAGTGATCCTGATGCTGCACTCCACCGCGCTGGCGTTTACCGCGACGGTGCCGGATCTGTTAAAAATCGCGCGCGATATCAACTCGGCCACCTATCAGCCGTTTACCGCGTTTGGCATCGCTGCGGTGCTGTATCTGATAATCTCTTACGGGCTGATTAGCTTGTTCCGCAAAGCTGAACAACGCTTCCTGGCGCACGTAAAACCTTCTTCATCGCATTGAGTATCACTATGGCTGACAATAAATTAAGCGTTACCGAACTGCACAAACGTTACGGTGAACATGAAGTTTTGAAAGGCGTATCGCTGCAGGCGAATGCCGGCGATGTGATCAGCATTATTGGCTCGTCCGGTTCCGGGAAAAGTACCTTCTTGCGCTGCATTAACTTCCTCGAGAAACCGAGCGAAGGCACCATTGCGGTCAACAACCAGCAGATCAATCTGGTGCGCGACACCGATGGTCAACTGAAAGTCGCGAACAAAGAGCAGCTGCGTATGCTGCGCACGCGCCTGACCATGGTGTTTCAGCACTTCAACCTGTGGAGCCACATGACGGTGCTGGACAACGTTACCGAAGCGCCGATTCAGGTGCTGGGGCTGAGCAAGGCGGAAGCGCGTGAGCGTGCGATCAAGTATCTGGATAAAGTCGGCATTGATGCGCGTGCGCGTGCCAAATATCCGGTGCACCTTTCCGGTGGTCAGCAGCAGCGCGTGTCGATTGCGCGTGCGTTGGCGATGGAGCCTGAAGTGTTACTGTTTGACGAACCCACTTCTGCGCTCGATCCGGAACTGGTCGGCGAAGTGCTGCGCATTATGCAGAAACTGGCGGAAGAGGGCAAAACCATGGTGGTGGTGACGCATGAGATGGAGTTTGCTCGTCACGTCTCTAATCATGTGATCTTCCTGCATCAGGGCAAAATTGAAGAGCAGGGCACGCCGGATGAGCTGTTCGGCAATCCAAAAAGCCCGCGCTTGCAGCAGTTTTTGAAGGGATCGTTGAAGTAGTTTTGTGCCCGCTGTCCCCCATCCAGGCCATTCCTCGCTGTCCCCCTCCTCGGTCCTCCCCCAAAATTGGGGGAGGAAGATGCTGCTATATGTGGGTGTTGAAGTGGCATTTGGCAGCGTCTCCTTCCCCCGCGGGCGGGGGAAGGCCAGCAAGCACCCTCTACCCCCGCAACAACTTCAGCGCCGTATCCTCATCGGTCACCAGACCTGACACCCAGCCGCCCTGCAACGCCGCGCGAATCGCCGGATATTTACGCTCGCTGCCGGCAAAGCCAATAATCTGGCGTTGCGTCTGGCTCTCCAGCAACACGCTGGTGAGCAGTTCATCGGTTTCACCCCACACGCGTTCACCTTGCTGATTGAAAAAGTGCCCGAGCATTTCGCCCACCACGCCGCGCGCGTTGAGCGCAGCAACTTGCGCATCGGTGATAAAGCCTTCGGCATGCAGCGGGCAGCCGGGCTGCACTTCGCCGATGCCAACGAAGGCCACATTCGCCTGCAAGGCGCGTAACGTCACGCGCTGATAAACCTGATGCTGAATCCACATCTCTTTATCTTCGGGCGTATCCGCATACAGCGGCGCAGGAATGAAGAAATACTTGCCCTGCATCTTCTCCGCCATCTTCAGCGGCACGTCGTAGCGCGTACCCGAGTCGTCCCGCGCAATCGCGCCAATCATCGAAACGCACTGATGCTGCGGTCGTTCAACCCAGGGAAGTGCATCAATCATGGAGCGCAGCGTCTTACCGGAACCAATGCCAAATACCTGCGGCTGCTCCTCGCTGATGTATTGCGCCATTACCGCCGCGCCTTCCACTGCCAGCATCTGCTGAATAGCGTCATCATCCAGATTGGCGGATGGCACCACACGGCACAGTTGCAGGCCAAATTTCTCCTGAACGTCGCGCGCCAGATGCAAGCAATGGGTAACCGGATGATCAATCTTTACGCTCACCATGCCCATTTCACGCGCGCTGGAGACCAATCGCTGCGCCACCTGACGTGACAATCCTAACGCGCGTGCAATCTCTTGCTGCGTCACGCCCGCCACGTAATACATCCAGGCCGCACGTGCTGCCAGTTCTTGTTTTTTCTCTTCTCTGCTCATCGCGCTGTTCCGTCAAAACCGGTGCGCCATGTTAACGCGAGATGCCGATGAAGTGTTAACTGAGCAAAAGCCCTAAAAAAGAGCAAAAGTATTAATTGTGACTGAGCTCGCAGAACAAGGCTGCTCGCTCGCACTATGCTACGCCTCATCGGGCAAATGCCCTTAATCGTGGCAAATGTTTATTTTGAGGCGACTATGACCAATCAATCAGTGTGGATGCATATCGGCGCAGGATCTTTTCACCGCGCGCATCAGGCGTGGTATCTGCATAAACTACGCGAGCAGGGCGATGACAGCTGGAGCATTGCCCTCGGCAATATCCGCAATGATGCCGCGCCGTTGCTAAAGCAACTCGCTGCACAAGAGGGCGAATATGTGCTGGAAACCGTTACACCCGATGGCGAACGCGCCTATGAAACCATCACGTCATTGCGCAAAATCCTGCCGTGGGATAGCGACATCAGCGCGCTGGTGGAGCAGGGAGCGAAAAGTGAAACCCGCGTGATAGGTTTTACCGTCACCGAAGCCGGTTACTATTTGACACCGGAATTCGAACTGGACCTGACGCAACCGGATGTGCAGGCCGATGTGAAAGGCGACATCCGCACGATTTATGGCGCGCTGGCACGCATCCTCACGCAGCGCGTGGCCAACGGTGGCGCGCCCGTTACGCTGCTCAACTGCGATAACCTGCGCCACAACGGCGAACGTTTCCGTCACGGCTTCCTCGCGTTTCTTACCGCCAAAGGTGACAACGCCTTAGCGAATTGGGTGCGCGAAAATACCACCTCGCCCAACACCATGGTGGATCGCATTACGCCGCGTCCAACGCCAGATGTGGCTGAGCGCGTTAAAGCCGCTACGGGTAAAGAGGATGGTGCATCGGTGATGGCCGAATCCTTTATTCAATGGGTGATTGAAGATGACTTCATTGCCGGTCGGCCGGCGCTGGAGAAGGTTGGCGTTGAGCTGGTGGAATCGGTATTGCCGTGGGAAGAGGCGAAAATCCGCATCCTTAACGCCACGCATGCGGCGATTGCCTGGGCAGGCACGCTGATTGGCCTCAATTACATTGATGACAGCACGCGTCAGCCGGCGATTTACCAACTGGCCTATGACTACGTGACCCAGGATGTGATGCCATCGCTGTCGCCGAGCCCGCTGGATTTAGCCGATTATCGCGATGTGGTACTGGCGCGTTTTAGCAATCCCTACATTAAAGACACCAATCAACGTGTTGGCGCGGACGGTTTGTCGAAAATCCCCGGCATGGTGACGCCAACACTGCGCGAATGCTATCAGCGTGGCGCAGAACCGGCGGCCACCGCCGTGCTACCTGCACTGTTCTTCCTGTTCCTGCAACGCTGGGCCAGTGATGATTTGCCTTACACCTATCAGGATGGCGTGCTGCAAGCCGATGCGCTGCGCCAGCAGTTTAGCCGCTCCGATGCACTGAACGCTTTCCTCAGCGATAGCGCGCTATTTGGCGAACTGGCACAGGACAAGGCGTTTCATGCGCTGGTGACGCGCAGCGTGGCGGATCTGCAACTGTGGCTGAAACAGCCAGAACGCATGCTGGCTGCGGTGTAAGGAGCGCGTTATGTATCTTGGGATTGATATTGGCACCTCCGAGCTCAAAGCGCTGATCATCAATGCGCAGGGTGAGATCATTGCCTCGAATCACGCCACGCTCAACGTGCAGCGCCCGCATGCGCACTGGGCAGAACAGGATCCCGAGCGCTGGTGGCAAGCGTGCGGTGATGTCCTTGCTGGATTGCGCCAGCAGGATGCGCTGGCCTGGAGCGAGATTCGCGCGATGGGTTTGTCCGGGCAGATGCACGGCGCGGTGCTGCTGGATGCGCAGGGCAAGGTGCTGCGCCCGTGCATTCTGTGGAATGACACGCGCAGCGCGCCGCAATGTGCCGCGCTCAGTGCCCAACATCCGGAAATGATGCAGCTCAGCGGCAATATGATTATGCCGGGCTTCACCGCACCTAAACTGCGTTGGGTGGCAGAACATGAGCCTGAGATTTTCCGTCGCATCGATAAAGTGCTGCTGCCGAAAGATTACCTACGCTGGCGTTTAACCGGACAATTTATCAGTGAACCTTCAGACGCGGCAGGCACGTTGTGGCTCGATGTGGCTCAGCGCGACTGGTCCGACGAACTGTTAGCCATCACCGGCCTCACGCGCGCCAATATGCCGGCGCTGGTGGAAGGCTGCGCGGTGAGCGCCCCCTTGAAAGCCGAACTGGCAAGTGAATGGGGCTTGTCGGCCGCGGTCTGCGTGGCGGGCGGCGGTGGCGACAATGCCGCATCGGCGGTTGGTGTGGGCGCGGTTAATCCGGGTGATGCTTTTATCTCGCTGGGTACCTCCGGCGTGATTTTTGTCGTCAACGATCGTTTGCTGGCCGATCCGCAATCGGGCGTGCACGCCTTTTGTCACGCCTTGCCCGGACGCTGGCACCAGATGAGCGTGATGCTCAGCGCCGCCAGCTGCCTGCGCTGGCTGTGTAATCTGCTCTCCGTTACCGAAAGCCAACTGATGGAAGAGATGGCACAGCTCAGTGAAGAGCAGCGGCGTCATGCCCCGGTTTTCCTGCCCTATCTTTCCGGTGAACGCACGCCACACAACGATCCTGACGCCTCCGGTTCTTTCTTCAATCTGCGCCACGAAACACCGCGTGCGCTGCTCGGCTACGCAGTAATTGAAGGCGTAGCTTTTGGTCTGGCCGACGGGTTCGCGGTGCTTGGTGATGCGCAGCGCCAGATTCAGCAGTGCAGCCTGACCGGCGGTGGGGCGCGCAGCACGTTGTGGGCGCAGTTGATCGCCGATGTGCTGCAACTGCCGATCGTCACGCATCCCGCCAGCGCGTCCGGCGCATTGGGGGCTGCGCGTCTGGCATGGCTGGCCGCGGGTGGTGTGGAGAGCGAAGTTTGCCTAAAACCGCCGGTGCAGGCGCGATATCAACCAGATGCTGCGCGCGGCAAGGTGCTGCAGCAGCGATTGCAGCTGTTCCGCACGCTCTATGCACAACAGCAGCAGGCGCGAGTGTTGTTGCCTGAATAATTCCAGACAGAGGATGAATGAGATGCAATCGAATGATTACTGGTTTGGCTTACCGAAAAAGATGTTCTGGGGCTTCCTCGCCATCGCTATTTTTATGGCGGGTGACGGCTTTGAAATGGCATTTCTGTCGCGTCACATCACCGATATGGGCTTCACGCCAGCGCAGTCGGCGGTAGTATTTACTTTTTACGGACTGGCGGCAGCGCTAGCGGCGTGGGCATCGGGCGTGGTAGCGGAACTGATTACGCCCCAGCGTGCCATGATGATTGGCTTCGTGCTGTGGATTGTCATGCACACGCTGTTTATGTCGCTGGGACTTGGCATGCGCAACTATCCGCTGATGGTGCTATTTTACGGCATTCGCGGTCTGGCGTATCCGCTATTCATTTACTCATTCATGATGATGCTGGTGCAGGTGCTGCCGCGAGAAAAACTGGCGGCAGCCACCGGTTGGTTCTGGGCAATGTATTCCGTCGGTATCGGTGTGGTCGGCAGCTATTTACCGAGTCTGACCATCCCGATGCTCGGCGAAACCGGTACGCTGTGGCTGGCGATTATTTGGGTTGCCTGTGGTGGCGTGCTGGCCTATTTCAGCTTGCGCCATGTGCCGGTTGATCGTTCGCGCGTCAATTTGCCGATGCGCGATAAAATGACCGAAATGTCGCGGGCGGTAACTATTCTGTTTACCAACCAGCACGTGTTTTATGCCTGCCTGATTCGCATCATTAATACGCTGTCACTGTTTGGTTTCGCCATTATCATGCCGCTGCTGTTCGTTGATCGTCTTGGTTTTACCATTTCCGAATGGCTGCAAATCTGGGCGGTGTTCTTCTTCGTTACCATTTTTACCAACATCTTCTGGGGCATTACCGGCGAGAAGCTGGGTTGGGTCCGTCAGGTGCGCTGGTTTGGCTGTCTCGGTATGGCCATCTCCAGTCTGGCGTTTTACTACCTGCCGCTGTATGCCGGACATAACTTCTGGGTGGCGCTGATTCCGGCGGTGATGTTAGGAATTTTTGTCGCCGCCTTCGTGCCGATGACCGCTGTGTTTCCGACACTGGAGCCGCATCACAAAGGCGCCGCCGTGTCGATTTATAACCTGTCGGCCGGACTGAGTAATTTTGTCGCGCCCGCGATTGCGTCGGTGTTGCTACCGTTTTTCGATATCGTCGGCGTGGTGTGGGCGTATACCGCGCTGTACGTGTTTGCTGGCGTGCTGACCTTTATCATCCGCGTGCCGCAGCCGGGACATACGCATGAACCGGCGGCAGTGAAATCACGCGTGGCGCAGCAAAGGAGTTAATCTGTGATAGGCGGGCGCCATTAATGGCGCCCCTACACGACATCCCGCAACGCTTCCTCCAAATCGTACCAGCGAAAACCAAAGCCTGACTCTTCCAGGCGCTTCGGCAACACATGTTGGCCGCCGAGCACCAGTACCGCTGATTCGCCCATCATCAGCTTGATGGCGCTGGCGGGCGTGCGCATAAAGGCTGGGCGATGCATCACATGGCCGAGCGTGGCGGCGAACTGCTCATTGCGCACCGCATAGGGCGCAACCATGTTGAATGGGCCGCGCAGTTCAGAGTGATCGATCAACCACAGCAGCGCGTTAACCAAATCGTCGATGTGAATCCACGGTAAATACTGTTTGCCGCTACCAATCGGACCGCCTACGCCAAGTTTAAACGGCAGTTTCATCTTCGATAACGCGCCGCCTTCTTTCGCCAGCACCACGCCGGTGCGCAGCAAACAGACGCGCGTGCGATCGCTCTGTGCAGTTAACGCCAGTTGTTCCCAACGCGCGCACAGCGTATGGGTAAATTCATCCTGGCCCGGATCCTCTTCGGTCAGCACCAGGTCGCCGGTATCGCCATAAAAGCCGGTAGCCGAGCCGGAAATCAAAAATTGCGGGGGATTGCTGCTGGCGTGAATCAGCGACACCAGCTGCTCGGTGATCTGCCAGCGGCTTTCGCACAGCCGCTGCTTCTGCTGTTCGGTCCAGCGTTTATCGGCGATCGGTTCGCCCGCAAGATTAATCACACCATCAATACCGTTTAAATCGGTTTGCTGATTGATGCCGGACCACAGCGCCACGCTGGCGTCGAGTTTCTCGCGTGCGGCGGCGACATCGCGCGTGACGACGCTCACCTGATGGCCAAGCTGCAACAGACGCGGAATCAGATGGCGGCCAATCAGGCCGGTGCCGCCGGTGATCAGTAAATGCATGTTGAGCCTCCTTGTCATTTTTTATCTGCTCAGATTGAGCATAGAAGAGAAGCGTGCGCGCGGCGTGACTCGGCTTACGCTTATGAAGAAAAAGGAAAAGTCAGCGCTGGTCTTAGCAGCTAAAGATCTGACCAGCGCACCATTGCCTTAATAAATAAAAATCGGTAAACATGATGCACACCTGACGCTTTTCTGAGGCAGCCAATGAATTATCCAACCATTACTTTGTGGTCAGATTCTTGCTTTTTCAGCCCTTACGCCATGTCGGTTTATGTTGCGCTCACCGAGAAGGGCATTCCCTTCACCCTTAAGCGCGTCGATTTATCGCAGAATGCGCAGTGGGATGAGGAATACCGCGCGCTGTCGCTGACCTGCCGCGTGCCGACGCTGCAAATCGATGATGTGCTGCTGACAGAATCTTCAGCGATTGCTGAGTACCTGGAAGAGCGTTTTTCGGCGCCAGAGTTCGAGCGGCTCTATCCGCGCGATCGTGAGAAACGGGCGCATGCGCGCGAAGTGCAGGCATGGCTGCGCAGCGACTTAATGGCGCTGCGCTCTGAGCGTCCAACCGAAGTGCTGTTCGCCGGCGAACGCTTTGCGCCGCTTACGCCGGCGGGTGAGCAAGCTGCCAACAAACTCATTGCTGCGGTGCAGCGCCTTTTGCCTGATGGACAGCAAAATCTGTTTGGCGAATGGTCGATTGCGGATACCGATTTAGCCGTGATGATTAATCGCCTGGCGCTGCACGGCGATGCGCTGCCGGTGAAGCTGCAACACTATGCGGAGTTCCAGTGGCAGCGTGCTTCGGTGCAACTCTGGTTAGCGGAATCGGGTAAAACACGCTGAGCACGATGCGCCTTGCGATGGCGAAAAGAACGCTTTACCTTACCGCTCATTCTAATAAAGCATGGCAAACAGGCGCGTGCTGGGCACGCCGAAAACAGAAAAGGGTTACGGATGGTGGATCAAACGGCAGGTGACGGTATCGAGTGGGTTGATATCGTTAACGAAGAGAACGAAGTCATTGCGCAGGCCAGCCGTGCGCAGATGCGTGCGCAGTGTCTGCGTCATCGCGCTACCTATATTGTGGTGCATGATGGCATGGGCAAAATTCTGGTGCAGCGTCGTACTGAAATCAAAGACTTCATGCCGGGTATGCTGGACGCCACTGCCGGTGGCGTGGTGCAGAGTGGGGAAGACCTGCTGGAATCGGCGCGTCGTGAAGCGGAAGAGGAATTGGGTATCGCGGCCGTTCCATTCGCCGAACACGGCCAGTTCTATTTTGAAGATCAGCATTGCCGCGTATGGGGCGGGCTGTTCAGCTGCGTTTCCCATGGCCCGTTTGCCATGCAGGAAGAGGAAGTGGATGAGATCTTCTGGATGACGCCGGAAGAGATCACCGCGCGCTGTGACGAGTTCACCGATGATTCGCTTAAGGCGCTGTCGCTGTGGCTGAGCCGAAACAGTGATGCTGCACGTCGTAAACAGAGCAGCGAAGCGTAATCTTGCCGTAAGGTCGCCATTTTTGGCGACCTTATACACAACATTGTTAATGTTCCCGCAGAATCCCCGCCAACAGTGCCAACGCATCCTCGAACTGCGCATCGGGAATAGTCAGCGGATAGAGGAAGCGGATCACGTTGCCGTACACGCCACAGGTTAGCAGAATCAAACCTTTTTCCAGCGCCTGCTGCTGAATAGCTTTGGCAATCTCCGCCGACGGCTTGCCCGCCGCATCATTGAATTCCGCCGCCATCATTGAGCCATAACCACGAATTTCCGCCAGCGCTTTACAATCTGCTCGCTGCAACGTCTGTTTTAATCGGCTGCCAAGCTGGTTGGCGCGGCTGCACAGCGCCTCTTCTTCGATAATGTCTAACACCGCCAGCGCCGCCGCAATCGCCGGTGGACTGCCAGCATAGGTTCCGCCCAGGCCGCCGGGTTCTGGCGCATCCATGACTTCTGCGCGTCCCGATACCGCCGAGAGCGGGAAACCACCGGCCAGACTTTTCGCCATGGTGATGATATCGGGCTGCACGACGTAATAGTTGCTGGCGAACAGCTTGCCGGTGCGTGCGAAACCGCTCTGGATCTCATCGGCGATCAGCAGTATGCCGTGGCGATCGCACAACTCCCGCAGCGCAACGACAAACTCTGGCGGCGCACCGTAGAAACCGCCTTCGCCCTGAACCGGTTCAAAGATAATGGCTGCCACCTGCTGCGGGCTGATATCGCTGCGGAAAATCGCTTCCAGGCTGTCGAGCGCATCGCTCACGCTGACCTTGTGCAGCGCGTTGGGATAGCGCGCGTGAAACACCGGGCTGGCGAAGGGGCCGAAGCCGGTTTTATATGGCACCACTTTCCCGGTCAGCGACATTGTCATATTGGTGCGGCCATGAAACGCGCCGGTGAAGGCGATGATGCCGGGCCGACCGGTGGCCGAACGCGCGATTTTGACCGCGTTTTCGACCGCTTCAGCACCGGTTGAGAAAAAGGTGGTTTTCACCGGCCCGCTAATCGGCACCAGCGCATTTAGTCGCTCAGCGAGATGAATGTAGTTCTCATAAGGGATGATTTGAAATGCGGTGTGGGTAAAGCATTCAAGCTGCTGTTGCACCGCAGCCATCACTTTCGGGTGACGATGCCCGGTGTTAAGCACCGCGATGCCTGCGGCAAAATCGGTGTATTCGCGGCCATGCTGATCCCAAACCGTGGCATTCTCGGCTTTCACCGCATAGAAATCACACATCACACCTACGCCGCGCGGCGTGGCTTGTAAACGACGGCGGTGCACATCACTGTTGCTCATTATTCACCTCGCAATTAGCGGCAGACTTCAATCAGTGTTAGCGCAGCGTGAGGTTTATGCCAGTGAAGTGCGGAGCAAAAAAAAAGCACGCACCGAAGTGCATGCTTTTTTGGCGGGCGGGGAAGGGGATTAGCCTTCGGCCTGCTGCGATTGAATCGCCGTCAATGCGATGGTGTAGACGATATCATCCACCAGTGCGCCGCGCGACAGGTCGTTCACCGGCTTACGCATGCCTTGCAGCATCGGTCCGATGGAGATCAGATCGGCAGAACGCTGTACCGCTTTGTAAGTGGTGTTACCGGTGTTCAGATCCGGGAAGATGAACACGGTAGCGCGGCCGGCAACCGCAGAGTTTGGCGCTTTGGATTTGGCGACGTCTTCCATAATCGCGGCGTCGTACTGCAGCGGACCATCGATCACCAGATCCGGGCGTTTTTCCTGCGCGATGCGCGTGGCTTCACGTACTTTCTCTACGTCGCTACCGGCACCGGAGTTACCGGTTGAGTAGGAGATCATCGCGACGCGTGGATCGATACCGAAGGCTTTAGCTGAGTCGGCAGACTGAATCGCGATCTCTGCCAGCTGTTCTGGATTGGGATCCGGGTTGATGGCGCAGTCGCCATACACCAGAACCTGCTCCGGCAGCAGCATGAAGAACACCGACGACACCAGCGAGCTGTTTGGCGCGGTTTTGATCAACTGCAGCGGTGGACGAATGGTATTCGCAGTGGTGTGAACCGCGCCGGAGACCAGACCGTCAACTTCGCCGCTCTCCAGCATCATGGTGCCGAGCACCACGTTGTCTTCCAGCTGCTCCTGCGCCACCACTTCGGTCATGCCTTTGCTCTTACGCAGCTCAACCAAACGTGGCACGTAGTTTTCACGTACCACTTCTGGATCCACGATCACGATGCCTGTGCCGAGTTCAACACCCTGCGCCGCCGCAACACGCTGAATCTCTTCCGGATTGCCGAGCAGCACACAGGTAGCGATGCCGCGTTCGGCGCAAATTGCTGCCGCTTTGACGGTACGCGGCTCGTCGCCTTCTGGCAGCACGATGCGTTTGCCTGCTTTGCGCGCCAGCTCGGTGAGTTGGTAGCGGAATGCCGGTGGAGACAGGCGACGGCTGCGCTCGGACGTGGCGGTCAGCGATTCCACCCAATCTTCATTAATGAAGCTAGCTACGTACTCCTGCACTTTCTCGATGCGCTGCGTATCGTCAGTCGGGACTTCAAGGTTGAAGCTTTGCAGGCTAAGCGACGTCTGCCAGGTGTTGGTTTTCACCATAAACACCGGCAGGCCGGTCTGAAACGCGCGTTCGCACAGGCGTGCGATGGGCGCTTCAATCTGATAGCCACCGGTCAACAGCACTGCACCTATTTCTACGCCGTTCATCGCGGCCAAACAGGCGGCAACCAGTACATCAGGACGATCGGCGGAGGTTACCAGCAGTGAACCCGGACGGAAGTGCTCCAGCATGTGTGGAATGCTACGCGCACAGAAGGTGACAGATTTCACACGGCGCGTCTGGATTTCACCTTCGTTGATGATATCGGCGTTCAGGTGACGGCACATATCGATGGCGCGAGTGGCGATCAGATCAAAGCTCCACGGTACACAACCCAGCACCGGCAGCGGACTGTTGGCAAACAGCTGCTTTGGATCGATGTTGGCGATGCTGGCTTTAGAGGAGTCATCAAAAATTTCTGACAGATCCGGGCGCGTACGACCTTGCTCATCCACCGGCGCATTCAGTTTGTTGATGATCACGCCAGTGATGTTTTTGTTTTTGCTACCGCCAAAGCTGCTTTGCGTCAGTTCGATACGCTCTTTGAGCTGCGCCGGAGAATCGTTGCCCAGCGCCATGACGAAGACGATTTCGGCGTTCAGGGTTTTAGCGATCTCATAGTTCAGAGCAGATGCGAACTGATGTTTACGCGTGGGGACCAGACCTTCAACCAGCACTACTTCCGCGTCTTTAGCGTTTGCGTGATAGTTGGCAATGATCTCTTCCATCAACACGTCTTGCTGGTTAGATCCAAGCAGCGACTCAACGCGTGACATCTGCAGCGGTTCTGCGGCAGGAATCGCGGAGCTTTTACGGATAATGCTGGTGGTTTGGTCTGGCGCATCGCCACCCGCACGTGGCTGGGCAATTGGCTTGAATACGCTCAGGCGCACGCCTTTGCGCTCCATGGCACGGATCACGCCGAGGCTGACGCTGGTCAGACCGACGCTGGTGCCGGTAGGAATGAGCATAATTGTACGTGACACGATAGAAACCTCTCAGGTGTTGCAGACTGTCTAAAACAACTCCGTCAGCCTAAGCTGACGGAGAGAAGTGTTTTTAAGCGGTGAGACGCGCGGCGTCTTGAGCAATCACCAACTCTTCGTTGGTTGGGATCACCACGGCTGGGCGCGTGCCTTCTTTGTTGATGAAACCCGATTTGCCGAAGCGTGCTGCCAGGTTGCGCTCGTGATCGACTTCGAAGCCGAGCAGACCCAGCTTCTGCAGCGCCAGCTCGCGCACCATCGCCGCGTTTTCACCGATACCACCGGTGAAGACCACGGCATCCAGACGGCCTTCCATCAGCGCAGTGTAGCTGCCGATGTATTTCGCCAGACGGTGGCAGAACACATCCATCGCACGCTTAGCATCTTCTTTGGTGCTGTAGTTGTCTTCCACATAGCGGCAGTCGCTGGTGACTTCGGTCAGACCTAACAGGCCAGACTCTTTGGTCAGCAGCTTGTTGATGGCATCAATGCTCATGCCCAGGGCATCATGCAGGAAGAAGATAATCGCAGGATCGATGTCGCCACTGCGCGTGCCCATCACCAACCCTTCCAATGGCGTCAGGCCCATTGAAGTATCAACACACTGACCATTGCGAATAGCAGAAACGGAACCGCCATTACCCAAGTGGCAGGTGATGACGTTCAGTTCGCTAACGGGCTTGTTCAGCATTTTCGCGGCTTCCTGCGTCACATAGTAGTGACTGGTGCCGTGTGCGCCGTAGCGACGAACGCCGTGCTCTTTATACAATTTGTACGGCAGAGCATAGAGATAGGACTCTTCCGGCATTGTCTGATGGAATGCGGTGTCAAAAACCGCGACATTTTTATCAGAAAGATGCGGGAAGTTTTTCAGCGCTTCATCTATACCGATCAGATGCGCAGGATTGTGCAGCGGCGCAAACGAAGAGGCGTCTTTGATGCCCTGAATAACTGATTCGTCGATGATGACCGATTTGGTCAGCTGCTCGCCGCCGTGAACAATACGATGGCCGATTGCAGCGATTTGTGCCGAAAGCTCTGGTTTTTGTGCCAGAATAGTTTTGACCATGAAATTCAGTGCTTCGCTGTGTGCCGCACCCGCGCCAAGCTGAGCTTCTTGTTTGCTGCCGTCCAGTTTCCACTTAATACGTGCTTCCGGTAAATGGAAACATTCAGCCAAACCGGAGAGGTATTCGTCGCCGGTAACAGGGTTAAGGATGGCAAACTTAAGTGAAGAACTGCCGCAGTTCAGAACCAGAACTAACTTCGTCGACATGGAAGTACCTATTTTTGTTAAATAGTGGCTAAAAAAAACGCAATCAGACTAACAGCGTAGCCCATGAAAGCTGGTAGGTTAATGATAAACATCATGTGCTAGTCAAAAATTCAGTGACATGCAAAAAATTTTGGTGATTTTACGCTTATTTTTGATAAGCACTTAGCGAAACATGGCTCTGGCCGCTCTTTTATTGAGCTAAAGCTTCCGGTAATGTTACTCAAACGGCGTCAGAATACTCACTGTCACCCGCAAAGACAAAAACTTTTGAAGGATGTCACGTAAAGTTGTGTAGTTATCGGTTTATTTTAAATATTGCAGATTTAGTTGAGGTCTATCATGGCGAATGAGACAGACAAACCCGGCTGGTTCGGCTTGTTCCAGCGCGGACAGCGATACATGAAGACCTGGCCTGCAGACAAGCGCCTGGCGCCGGTATTTCCTGAAAATCGCGTGGTGAATGCAACGCGTTTTGCCATTCGCTTTATGCCGCCGCTGGCGATTTTCACCCTAACGTGGCAAATCGCGATGGGGGGACAACTTGGTCCAGCAATTGCCACCGCGCTGTTTGCCTGCAGCCTGCCGATGCAAGGATTATGGTGGTTAGGTAAACGTTCGGTAACGCCGTTGCCGCCGACGCTGCTGCAGTGGTTCCATGAAGTGCGTACCAAACTGCAAGAAGCGGGGCAGGCGATTGCACCCGTTGACGGTAAGCCGACATATCAGTCGCTCGCCGATGTGCTGAAGCGCGCGTTTAAACAGCTTGATCGCACTTTCCTCGACGATCTTTGATCCGCGGACGCTTTTACCTGCCAGAGAATTTGAGCCAAATCCCGGTTCAAATCAAAGAAAAGTGGTGCGGACATACACGCATCACTCTCCTTGTGTAATCATTTCTTCATTGTTTAAATCTTAAGCGGCCGCCTGGCCCGGGAGCAAACCATGGAAATGACCCACGCACAACGATTGATCCTCTCCAATCAATACAAAATGATGGCCATGCTGGAACCCGATAACGCCGAGCGCTATCGTCGTTATCAAACCATTATTGAACGCGGCTATGGCTTACAGTTACGCGAACTCGATAAGGAATTCGGCGAGCTAACCGAAGCGACCTGTCGCTCACTGATCGATATTATGGAAATGCATCATGCGCTGCATGTTTCGTGGTCGAACCTCAAAGATGGCAGCGCGATTGATGAGCGTCGCCTGGCGTTTCTCGGCTTTGATGCGGCCACCGAAGCGCGTTATCTCGGCTACGTGCGTTTTATGGTGAACGTAGAAGGGCGCTATACCCATTTTGATTCCGGCACACACGGCTTCAATGCCCAAACGCCGATGTGGGAAAAATACCAACGCATGCTTACGGTGTGGCACACTTGTCCGCGTCAATATCATCTCAGCGCGAATGAGATCGCGCAGATTATCAATGCCTGAATAAGGAGCGACGCGTGAAGTACAGGGGTTTTCTGTTTGATTTAGACGGTACGCTGGTGGATTCACTGCCTGCTGTGATTCGCGCATGGTCATTGTGGGGTGAGCGCCATGGTTTGTCTGCGGAAGAGGTCCTGAGCTATATCCATGGGAAGCCTGCGATCAACTCGCTGCGCCATTTCATGGCGGGACAATCTGAAGAGGCGATTCAGGCGGAATTTCTCTGGCTTGAACGCCTCGAAGCGGAAGACACGCATGGCGTACAGGCGATTCCGGGCGCATTAGCGTTACTGTCAACGTTGAACGAGTTGCAGATCCCATGGGCGATTGTCACATCGGGTTCGATTCCTGTTGCCCACGCGCGCCATAAAGCCGCCAATCTACCCATGCCAGAGGTGTTCATCACTGCGGAGAACATCAAGCACGGTAAGCCGAATCCCGAGCCTTATTTGCTGGGCGCCGAGCGTTTGGGGCTTTCAGCGACGCAATGCGTGGTGGTTGAGGATGCGCCAGCGGGCATCATTTCAGGATTGGATGCGGGCAGTGCGGTGATCGCTATAAATGCGCCAGCCGATGCGCCGCGCATTGATGAAGTCACCTTCCGCGTCGCTTCGCTTGAACCGTTAAATGTCACTAAAGAAGATAGCGGTGAATTTACCCTTTCTATCACCGCATAAAAAAACGGGCCGCTGCGGCCCGTTTTTTTACAGCGGCGTATCCTGTGAGATTTCATCCAGCGACAGGCTAAAGCTGGGAATAAACACCTCAACAAAATAATCCATTTCCGGCGAGCGCCGCTGCGTCAGGGTTTTCTCCAGGCGCGCTTTGGCCAGCAAAAACTCGTTATTACCCGCCGACAACTCTTCCAGACACTTCACATAGGCGCAAAGTGCATCCGCTTGCTTAACCACGGATTGTTCACTTTCGCTATGCATGTGTTCATCTATCAGCGGCCGATAAGCGTCCTGCAGTTCGGGCGGCAGCATATCGATGAGTTTCTGCTGGGCAATTTTCTCGATCTTTTTATATTCGTGCGCAATTTGCGCGTTGTAGTACTTCACCGGCGTCGGTAAATCCCCGGTCAATACTTCGCTGGCATCATGATACAGCGCTAGCATGGCAATGCGCTCGGCGTTGAGGTTGCCGTTAAACTTTTTGTTTTTGATGATGGCGAGCGCGTGAGCAACCATCGCCACCTGCAGACTATGCTCGGAAACGTTTTCAGTGCGCACATTGCGCATTAATGGCCAGCGGTTAATCAGTTTGAGACGGGAGAGGTGGGCGAAAAAATGGCTACGAGTCATGGACGGTTCCTGTTCGCACGGCGGGGAAGATATCTTTTCCCCGAAATGCGAACAGTATACGCGTCACAATTTACTGGCGATACCCTTGTAAGAAACGACCAAACTTACTGACGGCCATTTCCAAATCGTCCACGCGCGGCAGCGTAACGATGCGTACGTGATCCGGCCACGGCCAGTTGAACGCGGTGCCCTGAACCAGCAGCACTTTTTCCTGCAACAGGAAATCCAGCACCATCTTCTGATCGTCGAAGATGTTGAATTTCTTGGCGTCAATACGCGGGAACATATAGAGCGCACCTTGCGGCTTCACACAGCTGACGCCAGGAATATCATTAATTAATTCCCACGCACGCTGGCGCTGTTCATACAAACGTCCGCCGGGCGCGATAAATTCACTAATGCTTTGATAACCACCCAATGCGGTCTGAATCGCGTGTTGTGCAGGAACGTTGGCACACAGGCGCATCGACGCCAGCATCTCCAGACCTTCAATGTAACCTTTAGCGTGTTTCTTCGGACCATTCAAAACCATCCAGCCCTGACGGAAACCCGCCACGCGATAGGTTTTGGACAAGCCGTTGAAGGTCACCGTCAGCAGATCGGGTGCCAGCGCAGCAATCGAATGATGTTGTGCTTCGTCGTAGAGAATCTTGTCGTAGATTTCATCGGCGAAAATAATCAGATTGTGCTGGCGCGCAATTTCAACAATTTCAAGCAACAACTCTTTGCTGTAAACCGCGCCGGTCGGGTTATTCGGGTTAATGATGACAATGCCACGCGTGCGCGGGGTGATCTTGCTGCGAATATCATCCAGGTCAGGGAACCAACCTGCTGATTCATCACACAAATAATGCACCGCTTTACCGCTCGACAGCGAAACGGCAGCGGTCCACAGCGGATAATCCGGCGCAGGCACCAGCATTTCATCACCGCTGTTGAGCAATGCCTGCATCGCTTGCACAATCAGTTCGGATACGCCGTTACCAATATAGATGTCTTCGACAGTGACATCTCGCATGTCACGCGCCTGGTAATGCTGCATGATCGCTTTACGCGCCGAATACAGCCCCTTTGAATCGCAATAACCCTGCGAGCTCGGCAGATTGCGAATGACATCGACCAGAATTTCATCAGGCGCTTCGAAACCAAACGGGGCAGGGTTGCCGATGTTCAGCTTGAGAACTTTGTTGCCTTCTTCTTCGAGACGTTTAGCTTCTTTCAGTACCGGGCCACGGATGTCATAACAGACATTTTCCAGCTTGCCGGATTTATCAATTTGAAAATTCATTGTTACCGCCTTTATGGGCAGAGTCCTTTAACCTGCCACCAAAAATCAAACTCGCCCAATTTACTCTTCTCACCTTAACAAAAGAAGGGCAGCGCTTGGTTTTGGCGTGTTTGCCATTTTTTCCCCTTTCACGTGGCGTAAAAGTCATTGGAAATCGATTAATCTGGTTCATTAGTCCACAAATGTGAAGAATGTTAATATTAAACGCTGGTAAGGTGTGCCTGACGTGTAAATGCCTTCTTCCATCGACATCCGAGACTATTCAGAAATTTTTTAGTCAAAACTGGCTTAAAAAAACATTAGCGACCAAACGAAATAGTTAAATGAATCTTGTTGGATGGCGGAAAATTGTCTGGTAATGATTAAGCACTGTTTGGCGTCACAAAATAGAGTTCATTCTCATACACTTTCTATTGGCAGGATTAAGCACCATCATCAGCTGCAACTCAGTGTAAAACACGCGTAAAATAGCATTTGCGCTGTATCTTTAACGTAAGTGTTTGAGATTCAGAACCTGGAGGGGTTAAAAAAAGAGCAGCATTATGGCAGGATGTGTGCGAAAAGACTTTTGGTCAAAAATTGCGATGTTTTGAACAAAAACATTTCCATTTATAGCGTAAAAATGATTAAGTATAATTTATTATTTGATGCACTTTATCGCTTCGCATCTACATAACATGATGTTATTTCTTTTAACCCGCAGGGACTTTGTGCGGGAGACATAGACAACTACGCAGCTTCCAGCACCTGTACGACTTACGTTTTCGGCCCAGAAGTTCTGCTGTCTATAATGACGACGCTGCTCTGATCTCAGAGTGGTGCGATCGTCGGCATCCGCCTGACAAATTTTTTCATGGCAGCTCCACACAGGGCTGTCATTAAGCACCATTGCCTCTTATCTCTTTGATAAGTCGGGTAATACACCAGGGTAGTAGTTTTAAAAAATCTTATAAGTGAAGAAAAAACATGACTAATGCAAATCGTCCGATACTGAATCTCGACCTCGATCTGCTGCGTACATTTGTTGCCGTTGCCGATCTGAACACTTTCGCAGCCGCCGCTGCCGCCGTGTGCAGAACGCAGTCCGCAGTGAGCCAGCAGATGCAACGTCTGGAACAATTGGTAGGTAAAGAGCTGTTTGCCAGACATGGACGTAATAAATTGCTGACGGAGCATGGCATTCAACTGCTGGGTTACGCCAGGAAAATCCTTCGTTTTAATGACGAAGCTTGCACCTCTTTAATGTACAGCAACATCCAGGGCGTTCTGACCATTGGCGCTTCAGATGATACCTCAGATACCATTCTGCCGTTCCTGCTTAACCGCGTAACGTCGGTCTATCCGAAGCTGGCCATTGATGTGCGTGTTAAGCGCAACCCGTTCATGATGGAAATGCTTAATCAAGGTGAAGTCGATCTGGTTGTGACCACGTCCAGCCCAGGAAACTTTACTTATCAGGTACTGCGTACTTCACCAACGTTGTGGTACTGCGCGGCAGATTATATCTTCCAGCGTGGAGAGGCCATTCCTTTGGTTCTGTTGGATGAGCCAAGCCCGTATCGTGATATGGCCATTGATCACCTTAACGAGGCTGGCATTCCGTGGCGCATCTCGTATGTTGCTTCAACGCTGGCTGCCGTCCGTGCAGCGGTTAAAGCCGGTTTGGGTGTGACAGCGCGTCCTGTTGAGATGATGAGTCCAGAACTGCGCGTGATGGGCGCGGCAGAAGGTTTGCCAGTATTGCCTGACACCCAGTATCTGCTGTGCCGTAATCCAGACAGCGATAACGAACTGGCGCTGGCGATCTTCAATGCCATGCAGTCCACCAACGATCCTTATAATCTGAGTGCTAATCCAGACGGTACCTTGTTACTGGATGATGAAGAGTAAGGGTTGCAGTTACTGGTAATTCCTCTCAATTGGAATACCGGTTAATTGTTAAAACTGATAAAAAAAAGCCTTAGCTGGATAATTATCCGCTAAGGCTTTTTTTATGCCTTTTAACACGTCCTTTTTAGAGCGATTTCCAGAAAAAGATTTCACTCAACATCTTAAAAATGAAATGTGTTCCATTTTTGCTCCACATGGAATGATTTTATCAATTCGTGCCAACTTTCCCAGGGCAATTGCCCGTCCACTCCGCTGTTTTTTGCAGCATAAAACCCAGTTATGTGCTTTAGATCAAAAAAATACCCCTGATAAGGGGGGGGAATCTCGGGCGAGACCTGTCAAAATATGATTGTTAAATGCACGATCCACGCATGTGAATACCCGCTACACTAAAATTAACCTCACAAACTGAAGCGATTTAGCTGGCGCTCAGAGGGTTGAATGTTAATAATATGATGCAGCTGTAAAATAATGTTTGGATACTTTTGTCAAAGTTGACAAAAGGTTATAGAAAGGAGTAAAAACCCCTATAAAATTGCTGCTTTATTGCTAATGACAGCAAAATTTATAAGGTTTTTTATCCTTCCCTTGAATCGATGTGGTGTGTTTGCTGCAACAGCGCAGGATGCCATCACCACTTTTGATGAGTAAGCAAAGAGTATGTCGACAACTACAGAAGTGATCGCTCATCACTGGGCATTTATTGTTTTTATCGTTATCGCATTCGGCCTGTGTGCCTTTATGTTGACCGGTGGCTGGTTGTTAGGTGGTCGTGCGCGTGCGCGACACAAGGACACCCCGTTCGAATCGGGTATTGAGTCGGTCGGTGACACTCATATTCGCCTCTCTGCAAAATTCTATCTGGTTGCGATGTTTTTCGTCATATTCGACGTCGAAGCCCTCTATTTATACGCATGGTCGACTTCCATTCGCGAAAGCGGCTGGGTCGGCTTTGTCGAAGCCGCAATTTTCATTTTGGTGCTCTTGGCAGGCCTGGTTTATCTGGTGCGCATCGGTGCGCTGGATTGGGCTCCTGCGCGTCGTCGCGTAGTGGTCAAATCTGTCCCGGTCAGTCACAGCCACACCAACCCTCATAAGCAGTAAAAGCGAGGCAATAAGATGGACTACACGCTGACACGCGTAGACCCGAACGGGGGCGGCGATAACGATCGTTATCCTCTACAGAAACAGGAAACGGTTACCGATCCGCTGGAGCAACACGTTCACCGTAGCGTCTACATGGGCAAGCTCGAGCACGCCCTGCATGACATGGTGAACTGGGGTCGTAAAAACTCACTCTGGCCGTATAACTTCGGCCTTTCCTGTTGCTACGTGGAAATGACCACATCCTTCACCGCAGTGCATGACGTGGCACGTTTTGGCGCCGAAGTTATGCGCGCCTCGCCACGTCAGGCTGACTTCATGGTGATCGCCGGTACGCCATTTACCAAAATGGCGCCGGTTATTCAGCGTTTATATGACCAAATGCTAGAGCCGAAATGGGTGATTTCCATGGGCGCATGCGCTAACTCGGGTGGCATGTATGACATCTACTCGGTGGTGCAGGGTGTGGATAAATTCCTGCCGGTTGACGTGTACATTCCTGGCTGCCCGCCACGTCCAGAAGCGTATATGCAGGCATTGCTGCTGCTGCGCGAGTCGATTGGCAAAGAGCGTCGTCCACTGTCTTGGGTGGTCGGTGATCAGGGTGTTTATCGCGCCAATATGCAGCCAGAGCGTGAAAGAAAGCGTGGCGAGCGTATTGCCGTCACCAACCTGAGATCGCCAGACGAAGTTTAAGCTTCCCGTACACGGATGGAGCCACGGCCACAGCAAAACATCACAATTTAATGTGCGCCGCCATCCTGACGCCTTCTTTTGAGCGCCTGATTACAGGCCGGAATGGTGAGTAACGTATGACTGATTTAACCACGCAAGATCTCGCTCAGCCTTCATGGCAAACCCGCGATCACCTGGATGACCCAGTGGTCGGCGAGCTGCGTAACCGTTTTGGGCCGGATGCCTTTACCGTTCAGGCTACCCGCACCGGGATTCCGGTAGTCTGGGTAAAGCGTGAACAGCTATTAGAAATCGTTGAATTCCTGCGCAAGCTGCCAAAGCCCTATGTCATGCTGTATGACTTACACGGTTTTGATGAGCGTTTACGCACTAACCGCGCCGGTTTGCCCGCCGCGGATTTTTCCGTTTTCTATCACCTGCTTTCCATTGAACGCAACCGCGACATCATGCTCAAGGTCGCTTTATCTGAAAACGATCTGAATGTGCCAACCATCACCAAAATTTTCGCTAACGCCAACTGGTATGAGCGCGAAACCTGGGAGATGTTTGGCATCACTTTCAATGGTCACCCGCACCTGACGCGCATCATGATGCCGCAGACGTGGGAAGGCCATCCACTGCGTAAAGATTATCCGGCGCGCGCTACCGAGTTCGATCCCTTCGAGCTGACCAGGCAGAAAGAAGATCTGGAGATGGAGGCGCTGACCTTCAAGCCTGAAGATTGGGGCATGAAGCGCAGCACCACCAATGAGGACTTCATGTTCCTCAACCTCGGTCCGAACCACCCCTCTGCGCACGGTGCTTTCCGCATCATTCTGCAGTTAGATGGTGAAGAAATCGTCGATTGCGTTCCCGATGTCGGCTACCACCATCGTGGCGCGGAGAAGATGGGCGAGCGCCAATCCTGGCACAGCTACATTCCGTACACCGACCGTATCGAGTACCTCGGCGGCTGCGTGAACGAAATGCCTTACGTGCTGGCGGTGGAAAAACTGGCGGGCATTACCGTGCCGGATCGCGTCAATGTGATCCGCGTGATGCTGTCTGAACTGTTCCGCATCAACAGCCATCTGCTCTATATCTCCACCTTTATTCAGGACGTCGGCGCGATGACGCCGGTGTTCTTCGCCTTTACCGATCGTCAGAAAATCTATGATGTGGTGGAAGCGATTACCGGTTTCCGTATGCACCCGGCGTGGTTCCGCATCGGCGGCGTCGCGCATGACCTGCCGAAAGGCTGGGAACGTCTGCTGCGCGACTTCCTCGACTGGATGCCGAAGCGTCTGAAAGAGTACGACAAAGCCGCACTGCGCAATACCGTGTTGATGGGCCGTTCGCAAGGTGTTGCGGCGTACAACATGGACGAAGCACTGGCGTGGGGCACCACCGGCGCAGGTCTGCGCGCCACTGGTTTAGATTTTGACGTGCGCAAATGGCGTCCATATTCAGGTTACGAAAACTTCGATTTCGAAATTCCGGTTGGCGCTGGCATCAGTGATGCGTATACCCGCGTGCAGCTGAAAATGGAAGAGATGTGGCAGTCACTGCGCATTCTGGAACAGTGCCTGAACAACATGCCTGAAGGCCCGTTCAAAGCGGACCATCCGCTGACAACGCCGCCGCCGAAAGAGCGCACGCTGCAGCACATTGAAACCCTGATCACTCACTTCCTGCAGGTTTCGTGGGGCCCAATCATGCCAGCCAACGAATCCTTCCAGATGATTGAGGCGACCAAAGGGATCAACAGTTACTACCTGACCAGCGATGGCAGCACCATGAGCTATCGCACCCGCGTGCGTACGCCGAGCTTCCCGCATCTGCAGCAGATCCCATCGGTGATCCGCGGCAGCCTGGTATCCGACTTGATCGTTTACCTCGGTAGTATCGATTTTGTTATGTCAGACGTGGACCGCTAATTATGCACGATCAAAAAATTGCTATTCACACCATCGACCCTACTGAGGTCTTCGTGCTGAGCGAGGCCGAGCACCACGCTATCGAGCACGAGAAACACCATTACGAAGATGCACGCGCCGCTTCGATCGAAGCGTTGAAGATCGTGCAGAAACAGCGTGGCTGGGTGCCGGACGGCGCGATTAACGCCATCGCAGATGTTCTGGGGATTCCAGCCAGTGATGTTGAAGGCGTAGCGACTTTCTATAGCCAAATCTACCGTACGCCGGTTGGCCGTCACGTTATTCGCTACTGTGACAGCGTGGTGTGCCACATCACGGGTTATCAGGGGATTCAGGATGCGCTGGAGCAAAATCTGAACATCAAGCCGGGCCAGACTACGGCGGATGGACGCTTTACGCTGCTGCCAACTTGCTGCCTGGGTAACTGCGATAAAGGGCCAACCATGATGGTGGATGAAGATACCCACGTTCATCTGACGCCTGAAGGCATCGCCAACTTGCTGGAGCAGTATCAATGACCATTAAACAGATCATTCGTACTGCCGAAACGCATCCACTGACCTGGCGTCTCCGTGACGACAAGCAGCCGATCTGGATCGATGAATATCGCAGTAAAAACGGTTATGTCGGCGCAGAAAAAGCGTTGAAAGATTTCAGCCAGGACGAAATCGTCGCGGCGGTAAAAGACTCCGGCCTGAAAGGCCGCGGTGGTGCAGGCTTTAACACCGGCCTGAAGTGGAGCCTGATGCCGAAAGACGAATCCATGAACATCCGTTACCTGCTGTGTAATGCCGATGAAATGGAGCCGGGCACTTACAAAGACCGCTTGCTGATGGAGCAACTGCCGCACCAGCTGGTGGAAGGCATGCTGATCAGTGCGTTCGCGCTGAAAGCCTATCGTGGCTATATCTTCTTACGTGGTGAGTACATCGAAGCGGCCGTTAATCTGCGTCGCGCGATTGCTGAAGCCACCGAAGCGGGCTATCTCGGCAAAAATATTCTTGGTACTGGTTTTGATTTCGAGCTGATCGTCCACACCGGCGCAGGTCGTTATATCTGCGGTGAAGAAACAGCGCTGATCAACTCGCTGGAAGGACGTCGTGCGAACCCGCGTTCTAAGCCGCCATTCCCGGCCAGTGCCGGCGTGTGGGGCAAGCCGACCTGCGTGAACAACGTGGAAACGCTGTCGAACGTGCCTGCCATCTTCCTTAACGGCGTTGACTGGTACAAAAACATCTCTACCAGCGAAGACACCGGCACCAAAATGATGGGCTTCTCCGGCCGCGTGAAAAATCCTGGCGTCTGGGAATTGCCGTTCGGCACCACCGCACGTGAAATCCTTGAGGATTACGCCGGTGGCATGCGTGATGGCCTGAAATTCAAAGCCTGGCAGCCAGGCGGTGCAGGAACTGACTTCCTCACCGATCAGCATCTCGATCTGCCGATGGAATTTGCCAGTATTGGTAAAGCTGGCAGCCGTTTAGGTACTGCGCTGGCGATGGCGGTCGATCACGAAATCAACATGGTTTCACTGGTGCGTAACCTGGAAGAATTCTTTGCGCGCGAATCCTGTGGCTGGTGTACGCCGTGCCGTGATGGATTGCCATGGAGCGTGAAGATCCTGCGTGCGCTGGAGCAGAAGAAAGGTCAGCCGGGTGATATTGAGACCCTGCAGCAACTCTGCCGCCAGCTTGGCCCAGGTAAAACCTTCTGTGCCCACGCACCGGGCGCCGTCGAACCATTGCAGAGCGCGATTAAATATTTCCGTGAAGAGTTTGAAGCTGGCATTGCGCCTCAGGTGTTTGGCAATACCCGAGCTATCGGCGGTATTCAGCCCAACCTGCTGAAAGCGCGCTGGTAATCAGCCGCCGTACACGGAATTCACCTCATGCCGACATGGCGTGGGGAAAGAATTAGATGTTTAACGCTCGTCTTAGGGCGAGCCTTACGGAAGCATGTTCACTATGGCTACAATCCATGTAGACGGTAAAGAATATGATGTGAACGGAGCGGACAACCTGCTACAGGCGTGTCTCTCTCTGGGCCTTGATATTCCTTATTTTTGCTGGCATCCGGCGCTGGGAAGCGTAGGGGCCTGCCGCCAGTGCGCGGTGAAGCAATTCCAGAATGCCGAAGATACCCGCGGTCGCCTTGTCATGTCCTGCATGACACCAGCGTCGGACGGCACCTTTATCTCCATCGACGATGGCGAAGCGAAAGAGTTTCGTGAAAGCGTGGTGGAATGGCTGATGACCAACCATCCGCACGACTGCCCGGTGTGCGAAGAGGGCGGTAACTGCCATCTGCAGGATATGACGGTAATGACCGGACACAGTTTCCGTCGTTATCGCTTCACTAAACGTACCCACCAGAATCAGGATCTCGGCCCGTTCATTTCGCATGAAATGAACCGCTGTATCGCCTGCTATCGCTGCGTGCGTTACTACAAAGATTATGCCGACGGCAAAGATCTTGGCGTTTATGGCGCTCACGACAACGTCTACTTTGGTCGTCCGGAAGATGGCACGCTGGAAAGCGAATTCTCCGGTAACCTGGTGGAAATCTGTCCGACCGGTGTTTTCACCGATAAAACGCACTCCGAACGCTATAACCGTAAATGGGATATGCAGTTCGCACCAAGCATCTGTCAGCAATGCAGCGTGGGTTGTAACACCAGCCCGGGCGAACGCTATGGCGAATTGCGTCGTATCGAAAACCGCTATAACGGCACCGTAAACCACTATTTCCTGTGCGATCGCGGTCGTTTCGGTTACGGCTACGTCAACCGCAAAGATCGCCCACGTCATCCGATACAGCAACGCGGCAACGATTGGGTCAGCCTGAATGCTGAACAAGCGGTAAATGCGGCGGCGGATGTGTTGCGTCGGGCGAAAAAAGTCATTGGTATCGGTTCTCCGCGCGCCAGCATTGAAAGCAACTTCGCGTTGCGTGAGCTGGTTGGCGCAGAAAACTTCTCAACCGGTATGCCAGCCGGTGAGCAGGCTCGCGTTGAGCTGATGCTGAAAGTCCTGCAGGACGGCGGCATCTACACGCCATCACTGCGCGAAATTGAGAGCTACGATGCGGTGCTGGTGCTGGGTGAAGATTTGACTCAGGTTGGCGCGCGCGTGGCGTTGTCTGTACGTCAGGCAGTAAAAGGTAAAGCGCGTGAGATGGCTGCGGCACAGAAAGTGGCTGACTGGCAGATCGCGGCAATCCTTAACATCGGTCAGCATGCCAAACATCCGCTGTTCGTAACCAATGTCGACGAAACCCGCCTGGATGATATCGCTGCGTGGAGCTATCGCGCACCGGTGGAAGATCAGGCGCGTCTCGGCTTCGCCATTGCCAATGCGCTGGATGAAAGCGCGCCGGCAGTCAGCGGCTTCGACAGCAAACTGAACGGCAAAGTTGACGTGGTGGTTCAGGCGCTGGCAGGTGCAAAAAAACCGCTGATTATCTCCGGTACCCATTCCGGTAGCATCGCGATGATTGAAGCTGCTGCTAACGTGGCAAAAGCCCTGAAAGCACGCGGTGCCGATGTCGGTATTACCTTCCTCGCGGGTGCGGCGAACAGCTTTGGCCTCGGCCTGATGGGCGGTCAATCGCTGGATAGCGCACTGGAACAGCTGAGTAAAGGCGAAGCCGATGCGCTGGTGGTGCTGGAAAACGATCTCTATCGTCATGCGCCGAAAGCCAACGTGGATGCGGCGCTCGATACCACCGCTAACGTGATTGTGGTCGATCATCAACGTACCGCCACGCTGGAAAAAGCCGGTTTGGTACTTTCAACCGCCAGCTTTGCGGAGAGCGATGGCACATCAATCAACCACGAAGGCCGCGCGCAGCGCTTTTTCCAGGTTTACGATCCCGCTTATTACGATGACAGCGTAGTGATGCTGGAGAGCTGGCGCTGGTTGCGTTCGCTGCACAGCGCGGTTGAGAGCCGTCACATTGACTGGACTCAGCTGGATCACGTGATTGATGCCACCGTTGCGGCGCTGCCACAGCTAAAAGGCATCAAGGATGCTGCGCCAGACGCCAGCTTCCGTATCCGCGGTCAAAAACTGGCACGTTCACCGCACCGCAACAGTGGCCGTACTGCGATGCGCGCCAACATCAGCGTGCATGAACCGCGTCAGCCGCAAGATAAAGACACCATGTTTGCCTTCTCGATGGAAGGTAACAACCAGCCCAGCGCACCGCGTTCGCAGATTCCATTTGCCTGGGCGCCGGGCTGGAACTCACCGCAGGCATGGAACAAGTTCCAAGCTGAAGTGGGCGGCAAACTGCGTCATGGCGATCCGGGCGTGCGTCTGTTTGAAGCCAGCGATCGTTCATTGCCGTGGTTTACCGCCATTCCGGAAAGCTTTGTTGAAGGCAGCCAGTGGCGCGTCGCACCTTACTACCAGCTGTTTGGTAGCGAGGAGATGACCCAGCGTTCAACCACCTTCCAGAAACGCATGTCCCCGGCCACGCTGGTGATTAACCCGGCTGATGCTGAGAAACTGGGCGTTAATAGCGGTTCTTCCGTGGAGCTGGTGTGTGCAGGCGAAACACTACGCTTGCCGGTACGTTTCTCTGCGTCGCTGCAAGCAGGGCAGGTTGGTTTACCGCTCGGTATGCCGGGCGTGCCGCCGTTCCTCTCAGGTGCGCAAATTGACAAACTGCAGGAGGCCGCGCAATGAGTTGGCTGACACCGGACGTTATTGAAATCCTGATCAACATCGGCAAAGCGCTGGTCATCTTATTGGTGGTTGTCGGTTGCGGCGCTTTCATGAGTTTCGCCGAGCGTCGTCTGCTCGGCCTGTGGCAGAACCGTTATGGACCAAACCGTGTTGGCTGGGGCGGCTCGCTGCAGCTGGCTGCTGACATGATCAAAATGTTCTTTAAAGAGGACTGGGTTCCGCCGTTTACCGACCGCTTCATCTTTACGCTGGCACCGGTTATCGCCTTCGTATCGCTGCTGCTGGCTTTCGCCATTGTGCCGGTTTCGCCGACCTGGATGGTCACCGACCTGAATATCGGTCTGTTGTTCTTCCTGATGATGGCGGGTCTGGCGGTGTATGCGGTGCTGTTCGCTGGCTGGTCGAGTAACAACAAATACTCACTGTTGGGTGCGATGCGTGCATCGGCGCAGACGCTGAGCTACGAAGTGTTCCTTGGTCTGTCATTAATGGGCGTAGTGGCGCAAGCCGGCTCGTTCAACATGAATGCCATTGTCGAAAGCCAGGCGCATCTGTGGAACATCATTCCTCAGTTCTTCGGCTTCCTTACCTTCTGCATCGCGGGCGTAGCGGTATGTCACCGTCATCCGTTTGACCAACCAGAAGCGGAGCAGGAACTGGCGGACGGTTACCACATCGAATACGCCGGTATGAAGTTCGGCCTGTTCTTCGTCGGTGAATACGTGGCGATCACCACCGTTTCAGCGCTGATCGTGACGCTGTTCTTCGGTGGCTGGCACGGCCCGTTCCTGCCGCCATTCATCTGGTTCGCTCTGAAAACAGCGTTCTTTATGGTGATGTTTATCCTGATTCGTGCTGCGCTGCCGCGTCCACGCTATGACCAGGTGCTGTCGTTCGGCTGGAAAGTGTGTCTGCCGTTGACGCTGTTGAACCTGCTGGCGACCGCCGCAGTGATTCTGTACACCGCGCAGTAAGGGACATTGAGATGACTTTAAAAGATATTGTCGTTGGCTTCGGCACGACAGTGCGCAGTATCTGGATGATAGGCATGCATGCCTTCGCCAAGCGCGAAACCCAAATGTATCCGGAAGAGCCGGTTTATCTGCCGCCGCGTTACCGTGGCCGTATCGTGCTGACGCGCGATCCGGACGGCGCAGAGCGTTGCGTTGCTTGTAACTTATGCGCGGTAGCTTGTCCTGTCGGCTGTATCTCACTGCAGAAAGCCGAGACGCAGGATGGACGTTGGTATCCGGAGTTCTTCCGCATCAACTTCTCACGCTGCATCTTCTGCGGCCTGTGTGAAGAGGCTTGCCCAACCACCGCGATTCAGCTGACACCCGATTTCGAACTGGGTGAGTTTAAGCGTCAGGATCTGGTGTATGAGAAAGAAGACTTGCTGATTTCCGGTCCGGGTAAATATCCGGAGTACAACTTCTATCGTATGGCTGGTATGGCGATCGACGGAAAAGAGAAGGGCGAAGCGGAAAACGAAGCCAAGCCGATCGACGTCAAAGGGTTGTTACCTTAAGGAGCCAGGTATGGAATTTGCGTTTTATCTTTGCGGACTGGTGGCGGTGCTGACGACGCTGCGCGTCATCACCCACACCAATCCGGTACATGCGCTGCTGTATCTGATTGTTTCGCTGCTGTCGATTGCCGGCGTGTTCTTCTCAATGGGCGCCTACTTTGCCGGTGCACTGGAAATCATCGTCTACGCGGGTGCCATCATGGTGCTGTTCGTCTTTGTGGTGATGATGCTGAACCTCGGCAAAACTCAGCAGGATCAAGAGCGCGAGTGGCTCAAACCTTCGCTGTGGATTGGCCCGGGCATCGTCTCTTTACTGCTGCTGGCAGTGATGATTTACGCGATTAGCACGGCAACCGATCAGGGTATTGATGGCACCGTCATCGACGCGAAAGCAGTCGGTATCAGCTTATTTGGTCCCTATGTTCTGGCGGTTGAGTTGGCATCGATGCTGCTGCTCGCGGGTCTGGTCGTGGCCTTCCATATTGGACGTGAAGAGCGTCACGGCGAAGTGTTGAGCAATCGTCAAGCTGATGCGCAAGCAAATAAGGAGGATCACGCATGATCCCGTTACAACACGGCCTGATGCTGGCCGCTGTGCTGTTTGTTCTCGGCCTGACCTCCGTGGTGCTGCGTCGTAACATCCTGTTTATGCTGATTGGTCTGGAAATCATGATCAATGCCTCCGCGTTAGCGCTGGTGGTAGCAGGCAGCTATTGGGGACAAGCTGATGGTCAGGTGATGTACATCCTGGCGATCAGCCTTGCGGCGGCGGAAGCGAGTATTGGTCTGGCGCTGTTGCTCCAGCTCTATCGTCGTCGTCAGACGCTGAACATTGACACAGTGAGCGAGATGCGCGGATGAATCTTCTCTATTTAACCGTATTATTTCCGCTGATTGGCTTCCTGCTATTGGCGTTTTCACGCGGTCGCTGGTCGGAGAACCTGTCGGCAGCAATCGGTATGGGTTCTGTTGGTCTTGCCGCATTAACCACTATTTATGCCGGTTTCGACTTCTTCAATCAGGGGCAGCAGCCGTTCACTCAGGCGCTGTGGACCTGGATTCACGTCGGCAACTTTGACATTAAAGTGAATCTGGTGCTGGATGGTCTTTCTCTGACCATGCTGTCCGTCGTCACCGGCGTTGGCTTCTTCATCCACATGTTCGCTTCATGGTACATGCGTGGTGAAGAGGGTTATTCGCGCTTCTTCGCTTACACCAACCTGTTCATCGCGAGCATGGTGGTGTTGGTGCTGGCCGATAACCTGCTGCTGATGTATCTCGGCTGGGAAGGCGTGGGCCTGTGCTCCTATCTGCTGATTGGCTTCTATTACAGCAATCCAGAGAACGGCAAAGCGGCGATGAAAGCCTTTATCATCACCCGTGTCGGTGATGTGTTCCTCGCTTTCGCCTTGTTCATCCTCTACAACGAGCTGGGCACGCTGAACTTCCGCGAACTGGTGGAACTGGCACCCGCGCACTTCGCTGCAGACAACCACATGCTGCAGTGGGCAACCCTGATGCTGTTGGGTGGCGCGGTTGGTAAATCGGCACAGCTGCCATTACAAACCTGGCTGGCGGATGCGATGGCCGGTCCAACTCCGGTTTCGGCACTGATTCACGCCGCGACCATGGTAACCGCCGGTGTTTATCTGATTGCACGTACCCACGGTCTGTTCCTGTTGACGCCGGAAGTGCTGCATCTGGTGGGTATCATTGGTGCGATTACTCTGGTGCTGGCAGGTTTTGCTGCGCTGGTGCAAACCGACATCAAACGCGTGCTGGCTTACTCCACCATGAGTCAGATCGGCTACATGTTCCTCGCGCTTGGCGTGCAGGCATGGGACGCGGCGATTTTCCACCTGATGACGCATGCATTCTTCAAAGCCTTGCTGTTCCTCTCTTCAGGCTCGGTCATTCTGGCCTGCCATCACGAGCAGAATATTTTCAAAATGGGCGGCCTGCGTAAGAGCATCCCGCTGGTGTATATCTGCTTCCTGGTGGGCGGTGCCGCCTTGGCTGCGCTGCCGCTGATCACCGCAGGTTTCTACAGTAAAGATGAAATCCTGTTTGGTGCGATGGCGAATGGTCACATCAATCTGATGGTGGCGGGTCTGGTGGGTGCATTCCTCACTTCGATCTACACCTTCCGCATGATCTTTATCGTGTTCCACGGTGAAGAGAAAATTCATGCTCACGCCGGTAAAGGCATTACGCATCACCTGCCGCTGATTGTTCTGATGGTGCTCTCCACCTTTATTGGTGCGCTGATCACGCCTCCTCTGGCGGGTGTTCTGCCGCAGAACGAGTTTGGTGAAGGCGGCAAAGTGATGCTGGAAATCACCTCAGGCGTGGTGGCCATTGTCGGTATCCTGATCGCAGCAGCTCTGTGGCTGGGTAAACGTCAACTGGTGACCAGTATTGCTAACAGCGCGCCGGGTCGTTTCTTCGGCACCTGGTGGTTCGCGGCCTGGGGCTTCGACTGGCTGTATGACAAGCTGTTTGTAAAACCTTATCTCGGCATTGCCTGGTTGCTGAAGCGCGATCCGCTTAACTCACTGATGAACCTGCCTGCGCTGCTGTCGCGTGTTGGTAACAAAGGTTTGGTGGTGAGCGAAAACGGTTATCTGCGCTGGTACGTGGCCTCGATGAGTGTGGGTGCCGTTGTGGTGCTGGCGCTGCTGCTGGTGATTTAAAGATTGATGAGCGGGGCGGGTTCGCTCGCCCAATTAGAATGTCAAAAATTGCCTGAAGTAAGGCAATAAAAAGGGAAGTTTGCCGTGTTATTACCTTGGCTAATTATCATACCTTTTGTCGGTGGCTTGCTCTGCTGGCTTGCGGAGCGTCTTGGCGCGAAAGTTCCGCGCTGGATTGCCATGATCACCATGGGCCTGACGCTAGCGCTTGGTCTGCAGCTGTGGTTGCAGGGAGGCTATTCACTGACGCAGGCTGCGGGCATTCCGCAATGGCAATCGACTTTCTCCGTACCGTGGATTCCGCGCTTTGGCATCAACTTCCATCTGGCAATTGATGGTCTGTCGCTGCTGATGGTGGTGCTGACCGGACTGCTCGGTTTGATGGCGGTGCTGTGTTCCTGGAACGAAATTGAGAAATATCAGGGCTTTTTCCACCTCAACCTGATGTGGATTCTCGGTGGTGTGATTGGCGTGTTCCTCTCCATCGATATGTTCCTGTTCTTCTTCTTCTGGGAAATGATGCTGGTGCCGATGTATTTCCTCATCGCACTGTGGGGCCATAAAGCATCCGACGGTAAAACGCGTATCAGCGCGGCGACCAAGTTCTTCATCTACACCCAGGCATCGGGTCTGATCATGTTGGTGGCGATTCTGGCGCTGGTCTTTGTCCATTACAACGCCACCGGCGTATGGACTTTCAGCTACGAAGAGCTGCTGAAAACTCCGATGTCGCACACCGTTGAATATCTGCTGATGCTTGGCTTCTTTATTGCCTTTGCGGTGAAAATGCCGGTGGTGCCATTACACGGTTGGTTACCCGATGCGCATAGCCAGGCACCAACCGCTGGTTCAGTTGACCTCGCAGGTATCTTGCTAAAAACTGCGGCTTACGGTTTGCTGCGCTTTAGCCTGCCGCTGTTCCCGAATGCGTCAGCAGAGTTCGCACCGATTGCCATGTGGCTGGGTATCATCGGCATCTTCTACGGTGCGTGGATGGCATTCTCACAAACTGATATCAAGCGACTGATCGCTTACACCTCTATTTCGCATATGGGCTTCGTGCTCATCGCCATCTACACTGGCAGCCAGCTGGCCTTCCAGGGCGCGGTGATTCAGATGATTGCGCACGGTCTCTCTGCTGCGGCACTGTTCATCTTGTGTGGTCAGCTGTATGAGCGTCTGCATACCCGCGACCTTCGTCAGATGGGCGGCTTGTGGTCACGTATCAAATGGATTCCGGGTCTGTCACTGTTCTTCGCGGTTGCAAACCTCGGTATGCCGGGCACCGGTAACTTTGTTGGCGAATTTATGATTCTGACCGGCAGCTTCCAGGTGGTACCGGTGATTATCGTCATTGCAACCTTTGGTCTGGTGTTTGCTTCGGTTTACTCCCTGATCATGATGCAGCGCGCTTACTTCGGCGAAGCAAAGTCGAAAGATCCGCTGCCAGGCATGTCACCGCGTGAGTTCATGACTATCGGCGTATTGGTGGTGTTGCTGGTACTGCTGGGGATTTATCCTCAGCCGATCCTCGACACATCCCATGCTGCGATGAGTAATATTCAGCAGTGGTTTACCGCTTCAATTTCAACTACAAGGCCGTAATTCGCCATGACAATAACTCCTCAACATCTGATCGCGTTACTGCCGCTGTTAATCGTCGGATTGACGGTGGTGGTGGTGATGCTGTCCATTGCGTGGCGACGCAATCACTTTGTTAATGCCACGCTGACGGTGATCGGACTTAACATTGCGCTATTTTCTCTGTGGTTTGTAGGCCAGGCGGGAGCGATGGACGTCACGCCGCTGCTGCGTGTTGATGGCTATTCGATGTTCTACACCGCGCTGGTGGTGCTGGCGAGTTTAGCCACCTGCACCTTCGCTTATCCGTGGCTGGCCGGTTTCCCGGATAACAAAGATGAGTTCTATCTGCTGGTGCTGATTGCAGCACTCGGCGGGATCGTGCTGGCGAGCGCCAATCATCTGGCAGCGCTGTTCATCGGTATCGAACTGCTGTCACTGCCGCTGTTTGGTTTGATTGGTTATGCTTTCCGCCAGAAACGTTCGCTGGAAGCGTCGCTGAAATATACCATTCTGTCGGCGGCGGCCTCATCGTTCCTGCTGTTCGGTATCGCGCTGATTTATGCTGATTCCGGCAGCCTGAGCTTTGTGCAGCTGGGCAAAAGTCTGAGCGATAGCATGATTCAGGAGCCGCTGTTGCTGCTCGGTCTGGGCATGATGATTATCGGACTGGGCTTTAAACTGTCGCTGGTTCCTTTCCACCTGTGGACGCCAGATGTTTATCAGGGTGCGCCAGCGCCGGTTTCAACCTTCCTCGCTACCGCCAGCAAGATCGCCATCTTTGGTGTGATTATGCGCCTGTTCATGTACGCGCCCGTCACTGACAGCGAAGCGGTGCGTACCGTGCTGGGCATCATTGCGTTTGCGTCGATTCTGTTCGGCAACCTGATGGCGATTTCCCAGAGCAACATCAAGCGTCTGCTCGGTTACTCCTCTATCGCGCACCTTGGTTATCTGTTGGTGGCGCTGATTGCGGTGAAAACCCATCAGCTGTCGCTGGAAACCGCAGGCGTTTATCTGGCCGGTTACCTGTTCAGCAGCCTTGGCGCGTTCGGCGTAGTGAGTCTGATGTCGAGCCCTTATCGCGGTCCGGATGCCGATACGCTCTATTCCTATCGTGGTCTGTTCTGGCATCGTCCGATTCTGTCTGCAGTAATGACGGTGATGATGTTGTCACTGGCGGGTATCCCAATGACGCTCGGCTTCATCGGTAAGTTCTACGTTATCGCCTCGAGTGTGAACGCACATCTGTGGTGGTTGAGTGGTGCGGTGGTAGCGGGTAGTGCGATTGGGCTTTATTACTATCTGCGTGTGACGGTGAGTCTGTATCTCAGCCCGCCGGAACTGCACAACCGCGATACGCAAGCCAATTGGGCATTTACTGCCGGCGGCGTTGTGGTACTGATCTCTGCGATTCTGGTGCTGCTGCTCGGTGTTTATCCGCAGCCGCTGATTACACTGGTGCAGATGGCTCAGCCACTGATGTAATTCAGATTTACGAAACCACTGAATCAGGCCTGCGGGCCTGATTTTTTTTGCCTGCAGTTCACAGCGTAGTGAGAGGTTGAGCACAGAGTCACCACGAGGTTTTCAGCTGCCGCTGCTGCTCACTGCGTTTGGCGTAGCCGGTGTGATATTCTCATCGGATCCCTTTTTTCGCTCAGACAAGGAAGCACCATGGAAATGCTTTGGCTTGATTGCCACCACAGTGAACTGACAGCGCAACAACTCTACACTTTGCTGGCACTGCGCAATCATGTCTTCATCGTGGAACAAAACTGTCCTTATCAGGATATTGATGGCCAGGATTTAGCTGCCGAAAACCGCCACATTCTCGGATTTCTCGACGGTAAGCTGCTGGCCTATGCGCGCGTGTTAACGCCAGCGCTAGACTCTGCGCCGGTAATGATTGGTCGTGTGATTGTTTCTGAAGAAGCACGCGGTTTGAAGCTGGGCTATCGCTTGATGGAGAAGGCGCTGGAGAGCTGTGAAAAGTATTGGTCGCAGCGCGCTATTTATCTCTCTGCGCAGGCACATCTGGAAGGGTTCTACGGTCGTCTGGGCTTTAAAGCGGTGACTGAAGTCTACATGGAAGATGACATTCCGCACATCGGCATGCAAAAAGCATAACGGCGAGGATTGCTCCTCGCCGTCAATCATCAGCCTGGCGTCATCTGCCGGTCATCAACGTATTTACGTTGATCTGGCGGCGGCGGGAAGTACTGATAAAGCCAGGTTTCACTCAGCGTTTCATCTTTGGTACGTAGGAACAGGCGCATATCAACCGGTTTGGTCGAGTCGCTGTTTGGATACCAGTCAAACAGAATGCGGTAACCGTTGAGTGGCTCGACGTAGAGAATCTCAACCTGCTTAAATGTGCCTTCTGAAACGGTAATCACCGGCTCAATACCTTTCGGCGCTGCGGCTTTCAGATCGCCACCAACAAAATCAATGGCAAAGCGACGTGACCAGGTATCCGGGAAGTGTTCGCCTGGCGCCCAACCTTCCGGGAATCCGCCGATACCGGTGCGCGTGGCATCGACACGCGCCAAACCACTGCGCACTGGTGGCAACTGGCTCCAGTAGAGTTTGTACTGGAAGCTGAACTCGCTACCGGCTTTCACCGGTTCTGACGGCTGCCAGAAGCACACCACGTTATCCAGCGTTTCCCCGGTGGTAGGAATCTCCATCACGTTAATGGCGCCTTTGCCCCATTTACCAATCGGTTCTACCCACAGGCTTGGACGTTTGTCGTACCAGCCAATCACATCCTGATAATTTTTGAAGTCATGATCGAGCTGCAACAGGCCAAAACCACGCGGGTTTTCGTCCTGATAGGCGTTGAACTGCAAACGCTGCGGGTTGTTCAGCGGACGTGCAATCCATTCGCCTTCACCGGTCCACATCGCCAGACGATCGGAGTCGTGGATTTGTGGATGGTAAGTGTTACACATGCGGCGCTCGTTGGTGCCACAACTGAACATGCTGGTCATTGGCGCAATGCCAAGCTGGCGAATGTCGTTACGCGCAAACAGGTGGTTTTCCACCTCCATCACGACGCGTTTCTCCTCGCAGTGAATGGTGAACTTGTAGGCACCGGTGACGCTCGCGCCATCCAGCAGGGCGTAGACCACGAAAGTAGTGTCATCCGCTTTTGGTGTTTCGAACCAGAACGCGGTGAAGTCCGGGAACTCTTCTTTGCCGTTGCTGAAGGTGTTGACCGCCACGCCGCGCGCGGAGAGGCCGTACTGGAAGGTTTCATCAACCGCACGGAAATAGCTGGCGCCAAGGAAAGAGACGATATCGCGGCGCGCCAGTTCAGGCTTCTTAAACGCACGGAAACCGGCAAAGCCGAGATCGGTTTTACCAACCAGCTGCCTGGTATCAACGTTGGCGTTGTGATAATTGAACAGCTCCGGACGGAAGTGGATCTCACGCGCTTCACGGCTCTGGGCATCGACCGAGAACATGCGGATGCGGCGCTTGAAGCCCATACCGACGTGGAAGAATTGCACGTCCAGCTGACGATCGGGGATGTTATTCCACAGCGAGTGGTTGGCGTCGTACTGAATTTCGTTATAGGCCTGTGGAGTGAGATTGGCCAGGGTGTCGGGCAAGGGGCCGGGGGCGCCGCCCCAGGGCTGTTTTGCCAGCGCGGAGGCTTTCTTTTTCAGTGAGTCGAAATCGAAGCGAACCGCGGTACCGTCGGCGATACCATCATCGGCCCAGGCGGATTGTGCAAACAGCGTGGAGAGACCCGTCATGCCGCTAACAGCGGAGAGGGCCATGGACGCTTTCATAAATTTTCTACGATTCATGCCGGAAATCTAATCCTTAGCTGCTCGGGTGTATTTTGACTCTCGTAAGACGAGAAGCGTCTGACTACAGGGGGTTACGACAGTCGTGAAAATAAATAATTCAGTCTGCGGAAAATTTATCAGATTAATCAAATAAGCGAAGCAGAATTCGCGTAGCGGCAGCGTACATGACACAACTTTGCACTGCGGTGGATGAAACTCGGTGAAAACCTTGCAGTCGCCACCCAGCAAATCTGCAATTTATGACTATAGTTAAACCACAACGAGCAAGGAACATGGAGGAACTACATAGTGTCATCTTCAGATCAATTTGAAACGCACCTTGACGACGACCTGGCGCTGCTAACGGAAACGCTGGAAGAAGTGTTACGGGCATCAGGCGATCCGGCCGATCAGAAATATATCGAGCTGAAACTCAAAGCTGAACAAGCGCTGGAAGACGTGAAATCGCGCGTTAGCCATGCGTCAGACAGCTATTACTATCGTGCCAAAAACGCGGCCTATCGCGCCGATGATTATGTGCATGAAAAACCGTGGCAGGGGATTGGCATCGGTGCCGCCGCTGGCCTGTTTGTCGGTTTACTGCTGGCTCGACGTTAAGTTCCAACGGGCGCGACACGCTTCGCGCCCGCTTCCTGATTGCCTCGCCGCTTTTCCCGCTAAATCCCTGTTTCGCATCATCCGCGATTGTGTTTCGCCTGCGCGCTTCCTACAGTAAAGCGACAGGGAAAAGGAGAACGCAACGTGATACGTGTAGAAATGCTCTCAACGGGCGATGAAGTGTTACATGGGCAGATTGTCGATACCAACGCCGCGTGGCTGGCCAATGTGCTGTTCCAGCACGGTTTGCCGATGACCAGCCGTAGCACCGTCGGTGATGCAATGACCTCGCTGGTGGAGGCGCTGCAGAGCCGCAGCCAGATTGCTGACGTGCTGATCGTGAATGGCGGTTTAGGACCGACCAGTGACGATCTCAGCGCGCAGGCCGCAGCCATTGCCAGCGGCAGCGAGTTAGTTATCCAGCAACCCTGGCTGGAAAAAATGGAAGCCTGGTTCGCCAGCCGCGGACGTGTGATGGCACCGAGCAACCGCAAGCAGGCAGAAATCCCCGCCATAGCTGAGATGCTCGATAATCCGGTCGGCACCGCATGCGGCTTCGCGCTGCAGCTCAATCGCTGCTGGATTTTCTTCACCCCTGGCGTGCCGTCGGAATTTAAAGTGATGGTTGAGCAGGAGATTATTCCGCGCCTCAAAGCACGCTTTGAACTGCCTGAGCCACCATTGTGTTTGCGCCTCACCACCTTTGGACGTGGGGAAAGTGACATTGCCGCCGAGCTGGAGCCGCTCCCGCTGCCGGAAGGCGTAGTGATGGGCTATCGCTCATCGATGCCGATTATTGAAATCAAACTCACCGGACCCGCCAGCCAACGCGTGGCGATGGAGCAAGTGTGGCAGCAGGTAAAACTGTTGCTGGCTGAATGCACCATCTTTGAGGGCACCGAAGGTTTACCGGCGCTGCTGGCGCGCGAGTTGCAGCAGCGTGGCTTCCATTTGGCGCTGAGCGAGCAGTTCACCGCCGGCTTACTTAACTGGCAGCTGGCCGCTGCGGACGTGGCGCTCAGCAAAGCAGAGATTCTGCCGCCGCAGGATGAAGATCTGGAAGCGCAGGTTGCGCGCACGCGTGACTGGGCGAAACAGCAGGGCGTGGCGCTGGCGTTGTCGGTGGGAAATTTAGTAGAAGGCGAAGTATCGATTGCATTGCATACGCCGGAAGCCAGCTGGGGCCAACGCGTAAAGTTCACTCATGGACGTCATAACGTGGAAACGCGGCAGAAAGTGGTGGCAATGATGGCGATGAACATGTTGCGTCGCTGGCTACACGGCAGTGAAGTCAGCACCGGTCACGGTTGGATTGATGTGCTGGAAACGGTGAAAAGCTGATTGATCACCAGGTCGCCATAAATGGCGGCCTGGTCAATCACAGCTCGATCTCAATCTCCCCTTTGGCGCGACAGCAGCACGGCAAAATCTCGCCTTGCTGCACAAACGCCAACGGGGTTTCGGCATAATCCACTTCGCCTTTTAGCAAACGCATGCGGCAAGAGCCGCAGTAGCCTTCGCGACACTGAAACTCAACGCACAGATTATTAGCTTCCAGCGTCGCCAGCAGATTGGGGTGATCTTCTGCGCACTCCAGCCGGGAGCCGGAGCTACGCAGAATAACAACAGAGCGGCTCATGCTTACAGCTGGAAGCCGTCGAAATCGTCTTCGCCCACTTCAGAATCAATCTGACCGACCAAATACGAGCTCACTTCAACTTCCTGCGGTGCAACCTGTACGTTGTCCGACACCAGCCACGAGTTGATCCATGGAATGGGGTTGGAACGCGTCTGGAACGGCAGATCGAGACCCACCGCCTGCATACGGATGTTGGTGATGTACTCGATATACTGGCACAGAATGTCTTTGTTCAGGCCAATCATCGAGCCGCCGCTGAACAGGTATTCTGCCCACTCCTTTTCCTGCTCGGCTGCCTTCTTGAACAGATCGAAGCATTCATCACGACACTCCGCGGCGATGGCTTTCATCTCTGGATCGTCTTCACCGGTGCGCAGCAGGTTCAGCATATGCTGGGTGCCGGTCAGATGCAGCGCTTCATCGCGTGCAATCAGCTTGATGATTTTGGCGTTGCCTTCCATCAGCTCGCGCTCGGCGAAAGCAAATGAACAGGCGAAGCTGACGTAGAAGCGAATGGCTTCCAGCGCGTTGACGCTCATCAGGCAGATATAGAGCTGCTTTTTCAGATCGCGCAGGTTAACGGTAACGGTTTTACCGTTGACCTGATGCGTACCTTCACCCAGCAGATGCCAGTAACTGGTCATCTCGATCAGGTCATCGTAGTACTTCGAGATATCTTCGGCGCGCGCCAGAATCTGCTCGTTGGTGACGATATCGTCAAACACCACCGCCGGATCGTTAACGATGTTACGGATGATGTGCGTGTAGGAGCGCGAGTGAATGGTCTCGGAGAACGCCCAGGTTTCAATCCAGGTTTCCAGCTCAGGGATGGAAATCAACGGCAGCAGCGCCACGTTCGGGCTACGGCCCTGAATCGAGTCCAGCAGCGTTTGATACTTCAGGTTGCTGATGAAGATGTGCTTTTCATGCTCCGGCAGCGCCTGGTAATCGATGCGATCGCGCGAGACGTCCACTTCTTCCGGACGCCAGAAGAAGGAGAGCTGCTTCTCAATCAGCTTTTCAAAGATGTCATATTTCTGCTGATCGAAACGGGCAACGTTGACGGACTGGCCAAAGAACATCGGCTCTTTCAGCTGGTCATTTTTGTTCTGCGAGAATGTGGTGTAAGCCATTTTGAGTCCAAATGTGAAGAGGGCCGACCAATGTCGGCCCTGACAAGATGAGATTAGATCTTACATGCGCCGCTTTCGCAGCCATCATCCTGAATGGAAGGTGCCAGATCGTCCTGTGCATCTTCTGCACCGTCGCGGGTGTTTTGATAGTACAGGGTTTTCACGCCGAACTTGTACGCGGTCAGCAGGTCTTTCAGCAGCTGTTTCATCGGCACTTTGCCATTCGCAAAGCGGCTCGGATCGTAGTTGGTGTTCGACGAAATCGCCTGATCGATGAACTTCTGCATCACGCCAACCAGCTGCAGATAACCGTCGTTGGACGGCATTTCCCACAGCAGTTCGTACTGGTCTTTCAGACGCTCATACTCTGGCACCACCTGACGCAGAATACCGTCTTTCGATGCTTTGATGCTGATGTGTCCGCGCGGCGGCTCAATGCCGTTGGTGGCGTTCGAAATCTGCGAAGAGGTTTCAGACGGCATCAGCGCAGAGAGCGTTGAGTTGCGCAGACCGTGCGTGGTGATTGACTTACGCAGGCCTTCCCAATCCAGATGCAGCGGCTCGTTGCACACCGCGTCGAGATCCTTTTTATAGGTATCGATCGGCAGAATGCCCTGCGAGTAAGTGGTCTCTTTAAACCACGGGCACGCACCTTGCTCTTTCGCCAATTCGTTCGAGGCTTTCAGCAAGTAGTACTGAATGGCTTCGAAAGTTTTGTGCGTCAGATTATTGGCGCTGCCATCAGAGTAACGCACGCCGTTTTTCGCCAGGTAATACGCGTAGTTGATCACGCCAATACCCAGCGTACGGCGGCCCATGGCGCCGCGTTGTGCTGCCGGAATGGGGTAATCCTGATAATCCAGCAGTGCATCAAGCGCACGCACCGCAAGGGTGGCCAGCTCTTCCAGATCGTCAAGGCTGTTAATCGCGCCCAGGTTAAAGGCAGACAGCGTACACAGGGCGATTTCGCCGCTTTCGTCATTGACGTCGTTCAGCGGTTTGGTCGGCAGTGCGATCTCGAGGCACAGATTCGACTGACGAACTGGCGCGATGCTTGGATCGAACGGGCTGTGCGTGTTGCAGTGATCGACGTTCTGAATGTAGATACGGCCAGTTGACGCACGCTCCTGCATCATCAGTGAGAACAGCTCAACGGCTTTCACGCGCTGTTTGCGGATGCTGTCATCTTTCTCGTATTTGGTGTACAGACGCTCGAACTCGTCCTGATCGGCGAAGAACGCATCGTACAGGCCAGGCACGTCAGACGGGCTGAACAGCGTGATGTCTTCACCTTTCAGCAGGCGGGTGTACATCAGTTTGTTGATCTGTACGCCGTAATCCATGTGACGCACGCGGTTGCCTTCAACACCGCGGTTGTTTTTCAGCACCAGCAGGCTTTCAACTTCCAGATGCCACATTGGGTAGAACAGCGTCGCTGCGCCGCCACGTACGCCGCCTTGTGAGCAGGACTTCACGGCAGTCTGGAAATGTTTGTAGAACGGAATACAACCGGTGTGGAACGCTTCGCCACCGCGAATCGGGCTACCCAGCGCACGAATGCGGCCGGCGTTGATGCCGATACCGGCGCGCTGAGAAACGTATTTCACAATGGCGCTGGAGGTGGCGTTGATAGAGTCGAGGCTGTCGCCGCACTCGATCAGTACGCAAGAGCTGAACTGACGCGTTGGGGTACGCACGCCGGACATGATTGGCGTTGGCAGCGAGATTTTGAAGGTTGAGATCGCATCGTAGAAACGCTTCACGTAATCCATACGGGTTTCGCGCGGATAGCCAGAGAACAGGCACGCCGCCACCAGAATGTAGAGGAACTGGGCGCTTTCGTAGATTTCGCCGCTGACGCGGTTCTGCACCAGATATTTCCCTTCCAGCTGCTTAACCGCTGCGTAGGAGAAATTCATGTCGCGCCAATGGTCGATAAACGCGTCCATCTGCTCGAACTCTTCGGTGCTGTAATCTTCCAGCAGATGGCGGTCGTATTTGCCCATCTCAACCATTTTCACCACCTGATCGTACAGCTTCGGCGGCTCAAACTGGCCGTAGGCTTTTTTACGCAGGTGGAAGATAGCCAGACGCGCAGCCAGGTATTGGTAATCCGGCGCATCACGCGAGATCAGGTCTGCGGCAGCCTTGATGATGGTCTCATGAATGTCAGAAGTTCTGATGCCATCGTAGAACTGAATGTGTGAGCGCAGTTCAACCTGTGAAACTGAAACATTGTTCAGCCCTTCGGCTGCCCAATCCAGTACACGATGAATTTTGTCGAGATCAATGCGCTCCTGGCGGCCATCGCGTTTAGTAACGAGCAGACTTTGGTTCATGTCGCGTTTTTACCTGTCCATGCATGAATGACGTATTTATCCCCCATGTATGCACAAGGTTTATGCACAAGCCGCTCGTTGTGAGTAAGCCTGTGGATAAACACTATATATAGGGGGTGCGGGAAGTTTGAACAACAATATGGTGAGTATTCTAGTCAGCAATCTCTTCTTAACAAGAGTTGATTTTCACTAAAAAATCGTCATTACCGGCTGGCTAAAATCCTGGATCCGCATGCCGCAAGGCCTGCACTTAGTGTCAACCGCTCAACACTTTTTTTTCACTTTATGATCGGACGCGTGTTTCTTGCTCAACCACCGCGCTTCAGGAATTTTCTTAGACAAAAAAAGCCCCGACAAGGCCGCCAGCAGCGAACTTATCTAAAAGTGCTTATGAATTTTTTGTGACTTGCTTAGCCTATAAAAAAGGCTGGTACGCGTCTAAAAGGAAATTGATCTGGATAGGGCCAAAATTAGGGTATAAGAGGTCGCCATGAATGACGTAATGTTTGTTAGTTAAGCCAACGACGAGTGCGCTGGCCGGGGCCACTTTTGGGCCGGCGGTCCTCGCGCCGCTAGCGCGGTACCTTCACTTCGTTCGTCTGCCTGACGGACCGGCGGAGACGGGACTTCCATGTCCCTGCTCCGCCTTTCGCCCGCGTCCTGCGGGCTCTCCTGGCTTCCTCGCTTCGTTCAGCGCTGCGGATTGCCGGACCAAAAGTGGTCCCGGCCTGCTCGTAAGCTCCAGTGCGTGTTGTTGAAAAGGGCTCATTTGCCCGTGAAGCAGATGTGCAAGGGCCCGCACGTATGATGAACGTACTTTCTGAAATCTAAGCTGGCAGTCATCACTCCTGACGATGCGTATGAATCATGTAGTTCACATCGACACCGCGACCCAGACGGAACTGGTTGGTCAGCGGATTGTAGTGCAGGCCAATCATATTTCTTTCACGCAGCGGGGTTTCATCCACCCAGTTCAGCAACTCGGCGGGACGGATGAATTTCTTCACGTCGTGCGTCCCGCGCGGCACCATGCGCAGCACATACTCGGCACCAAATACCGCCAGCAGCCAGGCTTTTGGATTGCGGTTGATGGTGGAGAAAAACACTTCGCCGCCGGGCTTCACCAGCTGCGCGCAGGCTAAGACTACCGAGCGCGGATCCGGCACATGCTCCAGCATCTCCATGCAGGTCACCACATCATACTGCCCGGCGTGACTTGCGGCGTGATCTTCCACGGTTTGCTGCACGTAGTTAACGCTAACGCCGCTCTCCAGCGCATGCAGACGCGCCACTTCCAGCGGCTCAGCGCCCATATCCAGGCCGGTAACCTCAGCGCCTTCACGCGCCATGCTCTCCGCCAGAATGCCGCCGCCGCAGCCGACATCGAGCACTTTCTTGCCGAACAGGCCATTACTATGCTGCGCTATCCAGCCAAGTCGCAGGGGGTTAATACGGTGCAACGGCTTAAATTCACCCTCTAAATCCCACCAGCGGGATGCCACGGCCTCAAACTTGGCGATCTCGGCGTGGTCGACGTTCTGGCGGCTTTCCTGCGGTTGTTCACTCATTGAATCATCACTCCAGACAAAATATTCCCTCAGTATAAACGCTTAACTCACGCGAACGCATCTCTCACGCTCAAGGAAAAGCGGGATTAAGGCCTGGTTAACGTTCACCGAAGGGAAGCAATGTGATATACTTTCGCACCTTTAAATCCGGGATTATGTAGAGGGATAGCGGCTCCATGAGCGACCTTGCGAGAGAAATTACACCGGTCAATATCGAAGAAGAGTTGAAAAACTCCTACCTCGATTACGCCATGTCGGTCATTGTTGGCCGAGCCTTACCCGATGTGCGTGATGGTCTGAAGCCGGTACACCGCCGTGTGCTTTTTGCCATGAGCGAACTGGGCAACGACTGGAATAAACCCTATAAAAAATCCGCCCGTGTGGTCGGTGACGTCATCGGTAAATATCACCCGCACGGCGATTCCGCGGTATACGAAAGTATCGTGCGTATGGCCCAGCCATTCTCCCTGCGCTACATGCTGGTTGACGGTCAGGGTAACTTTGGTTCGGTCGATGGCGACTCCGCCGCAGCGATGCGTTATACCGAAGTCCGCATGGCAAAGATCTCTTCGGAGCTGCTGGCTGACCTGGAAAAGGAAACCGTCGATTTCGTGCCGAACTATGACGGCACCGAGCAGATCCCTGAAGTCCTGCCAACTAAAATTCCTAACCTGCTGGTAAACGGTTCTTCCGGTATCGCCGTTGGTATGGCAACCAACATTCCACCGCACAACCTGACGGAAGTGATCAACGGCTGTCTGGCGTTTATCGAAGATGAAGACATCACCGTTGAGGGTCTGATGGAGCACATCACCGGGCCAGACTTCCCGACGGCGGCCTTCATCAATGGTCGTCGTGGTATTGAAGAAGCCTATCGCACCGGGCGCGGTAAGATTTACATTCGCGCACGTGGCGAAGTGGAAACTGATGCCAAGACCGGCCGTGAAACCATCATCGTGCACGAACTGCCGTATCAGGTGAACAAAGCGCGTCTGATCGAGAAGATCGCCGAGCTGGTGAAAGAGAAGCGCGTGGAAGGCATCAGCGCACTACGTGACGAATCTGATAAAGACGGCATGCGTGTTGTCATTGAGATCAAACGCGATGCGGTGGGTGAAGTGGTTCTCAACAACCTCTACTCGCTGACACAGCTGCAGGTCTCTTTCGGCATCAACATGGTGGCGCTGCATCAGGGCCAGCCGAAGATCATGACGCTGAAAGGCATCATCGAAGCCTTCGTGCGTCACCGTCGTGAAGTGGTTACGCGTCGTACCATTTTCGAACTGCGTAAAGCGCGCGATCGTGCTCACATCCTTGAAGGCCTGGCGATTGCGCTGGCTAACATCGACCCGATCATCGAACTGATTCGTCGTGCACCAACGCCAGCCGAAGCGAAACTGGGCCTGCTGGCGCAGTCGTGGGATCTGGGTAACGTTGCCGCGATGCTGGAACGTGCCGGTAATGATGCTGCGCGTCCGGAATGGCTGGAAGCCGAGTTCGGTATTCGCGATGGTCAATATTATCTGACTGAACAGCAAGCGCAGGCGATTCTGGATCTGCGTCTGCAGAAACTGACCGGCCTCGAGCACGAAAAGCTGCTCGACGAATACAAAGAGCTGCTGGATCAGATTGCTGAGCTGCTGCACATCCTGCAAAGCGCTGAGCGCCTGATGGAAGTAATCCGTGAAGAGCTGGAGCTGATGCGCGATCAGTTCGGCGACGCACGTCGTACTGAAATTACCGCGAACAGTGCAGACATCAACATCGAAGACCTGATCAATCAGGAAGACGTTGTGGTGACGCTGTCGCATCAGGGTTATGTCAAATACCAACCGCTGACCGACTATGAAGCCCAGCGCCGCGGTGGTAAAGGCAAATCCGCCGCACGTATTAAAGAAGAAGACTTTATCGATCGTCTGCTGGTGGCCAACACCCACGACACCATTCTGTGCTTCTCCAGCCGTGGCCGTCTCTACTGGATGAAGGTCTATCAGCTGCCGGAAGCCAGCCGTGGTGCGCGCGGTCGTCCAATCGTCAACCTGTTGCCGCTGGAAGCCAACGAACGTATCACCGCCATTCTGCCGGTGCGTGAATACACCGAAGGCTTCAACATCTTCATGGCTACCGCGAGCGGTACCGTGAAGAAAACCGCGCTGCAGGAGTTCAGCCGTCCGCGTAGCGCGGGCATCATCGCCATCAACCTGCGTGAGGATGACGAGCTGATTGGCGTGGCGCTGACCAACGGTAGCGACGAAGCAATGCTGTTCTCTGCCGCCGGTAAAGTGGTGCGCTTCGCTGAAACGGCGGTACGTGCGATGGGCCGTTCGGCTTCGGGCGTTCGCGGTATCAAGCTGGCTGAAAGCGACAAAGTGGTGTCGCTGATTGTGCCACGCGAAGAGGGCGCGATCCTCACCGTGACGCAGAACGGTTACGGTAAACGTACCGCCAACAGCGAGTATCCAACCAAGTCGCGTGCGACCCAGGGCGTGATCTCGATTAAAGTCACCGAACGTAACGGACCGGTTATCGGCGCGGTACAGGTGGTGGATGGCGATCAGATCATGATGATCACCGATGCCGGTACGCTGGTGCGTACTCGCGTATCGGAAGTCAGCGTGGTAGGCCGTAATACTCAGGGCGTGATTCTGATCCGTACAGCGGAAGATGAAAACGTGGTGGGTCTGCAACGCGTCGCGGAGCCGGTGGAAGAGGAAGAACTCGACGCCATCGACGGTAGCGTAGCGGAAGGCGAGGAGGATATCGCGCCGGAAGTGGACAGCGACGACGATGCACCAGAAGCTGACGACGAAGAGTAATTCGTAACGGCTTTAATAAGCGGCAGGTCAGGAAACTGGCCTGCCGTTTTTTTATCTGAGTTTTCCCCTAAAGGCGCGGGCTAGCTGGCTTTTTAGGGCCGATAAAGCTAGTGTATGGAAGCTTTTCAACATCCTGATAACCTCTTACCGCCAGTGAGCCTCATTTGAAATATCTCGTCTCCTTTCGCACTACGCTTCGAATTTCGCGCTATCTGTTTCGTGCGCTGGCGTTGCTGCTCTGGGCGCTGGGTGCGCTGCTGACCACTTTCTACATCATCAACGTGCTGCACGAGAAAGAGAACGCGGTGCGTCAGGAGTTTGCCGCCAATTATGGTCAGGCTGAGTGGTACGTGCGCCATTCGGCGGATGTGATGCGCGAGCTGAAATACATCACCGAAAATCGCCTGAGCAGCAGCGCTAATGGTCTGGATGTGCTCAACGGTTTGCCGCCGGGCAAAGGTGCGTTGCCGCAGTTCACGCCGCTGTTTTCCGATGGCGACTGCACGTCAATGAGCAATACCTGGCGTAACTCGCTGGACTCGCTCAGCTACTACATCAATTACTGGAAAAGCAATTTTGCCTCGGCGTATGAATTGAACCGCGTGTTCTTCATCGGCGGAGAGAATCAGTGTCTGGCTGATTTCACTATCGGCAGCAACAATTCGGTCGATCGTGAACGTAGCCTAAAAGCGCTGCGCGAACGCGTGCTGCATTATCGCAACGGCAATGAAGAAGAGCGCCGTCAGCCGATGTATTGGATCACTAGCAGCGCGCAGCCGGGCGTCGGCAACTTCTATATGGTGATGCCGGTATATGTGGCGAACAAGCTGCAGGCGTTGCTGGGCGTGGAGCAGAATATTCGCCTTGATGAGTTTATTCAGCCGGGCGGTTTGCCGCTGGTGGCCACCATCACCGATGAAAACTACCGTCCGCTGATCAGTTCGCGTCGCGGCGGGCCGGGCTACTCGCTCGACGATCTGCCGGATAACAGCACCTGGTTCGGCTATCTCGACAGCTATCGCCAGCTGGTGCTGAAAAAGCCGCTGCCGCCGTCGAATCTCAATGTGGTGTGGTCGCTTTCCACCGACGTGTTAACCGATCAGCTCAAGCTGATGCTGATCAACGCGCTGCTACTCAATATCTTAACCGCGGTGATTTTGTTCACGCTGGCGTGGATTTTTGAGCGCCGCATGTTCCTGCCGGCCGAGGAGAATGCGCATCGGCTGGAGGAGCACGAGCAGTTCAACCGCAAGATTGTCGCCTCGGCGCCGGTCGGCATCTGTATCCTGCGCACCAGCGACGGCACCAACATTCTGAGTAACGAACTGGCGCATAACTATCTGACGCTGCTGACGCAGGAAGATCGCCAGCGTCTGAATGAAATCATTGGCGGTCAGCAGGTCAACTTTGTCGATGTGCTGACCGGCAGCAACACCAACCTGCAAATCAGCTTTGTACATTCGCGTTATCGTAATGAAAACGTGGCGATTTGCGTGCTGGTGGATGTTTCGGCGCGCGTGCGTATGGAGCAGTCGCTGCAGGAGATGGCGCACTCGGCCGAGCAAGCCAGCCAGTCGAAATCAATGTTCCTCGCCACCGTCAGCCATGAACTGCGCACGCCGCTGTACGGCATTATCGGTAACCTCGATCTGCTGCAAACCAAAGTGCTGCCGAAAGGCGTCGATTCACTGGTGACGGCGATGAACAACTCGTCGAGCCTGCTGCTGAAGATCATCAGCGACATCCTCGACTTCTCGAAGATTGAATCCGAACAGCTGAAAATTGAACCGCATCCGTTCTCGCCGCGTGAAGTGGTCAATCACATTGCCAGCAACTATCTCTCGCTGGTGGTGCGTAAGCGCCTGGCGCTGTATGTGTTTATCGAAAACGATGTGCCGCTGATTATGGATGGCGACGCCATGCGTCTGCAGCAGGTGATATCCAACCTGCTTAACAACGCCATTAAATTCACGCATACCGGCTGCATCATTCTGCATGCTTACGTCAAAGAGGGTTATCTGGCATTCCGCGTACGCGATACCGGCGTCGGTATTCCGGCCAAAGAGGTAACGCGCCTGTTCGATCCGTTCTTCCAGGTGGGTTCTGGCGTGCAGCGTAACTTCCAGGGCACCGGCTTAGGGCTGGCGATTTGTGAAAAGCTGATCAACATGATGGACGGCGACATCGAAGTCGATTCCGAACCGGGTATGGGCAGCCAGTTTATCGTGCGTATTCCGATCTATTCCGGTCAGCTGGCGGCGCCACCGCTGCTCGACGGCTTGCAGGAAAAAGCCATCTGGCTGGATATGCGTAATGAGTATCTCGCCAGCTTCCTGCTGCGTCTGCTGCAACAGCAGGGTATTCAGGCAGCGTATTACCACGGCCAGGCGGCGGCTGATGATGTGATCATCAGCGATCACGATGAGCCTGCCGCGCAAACTGGACGCGCACATATTCGTATCTGTGGTGAGCACATCGATATGCCGCACGAAACCGCGCCGGGGCAATGGATTCAGAGCAGCGCGATGCTCCACGATCTGCCGCAGCTGCTGGGCCGCATCTACCGCATCAACATTAATAGCCAAACCGCCACGCCGCTGCCGTTAACCGCGCCAAAAGCCGCCGCGACCTTCGAGGATATTATCGTGCTGATTGTTGATGACCATCCGATCAACCGCATGCTGCTATCAGAACAGCTCGGCACCGTCGGCTATCAAACCAAAACCGCGCAGGATGGCGTTGATGCGCTGAACGTGCTGAGTCGCAACCATATCGATATCGTGCTGAGCGACGTGAACATGCCGAACATGGATGGTTATCGCCTGACGCAACGTCTGCGTCAGCTGGGACATACTTTCCCGGTGATTGGCGTCACGGCAAATGCGTTAGCGGAAGAGAAGCAGCGGTGTATGGATGCGGGTATGGATAACTGTTTGTCGAAGCCGGTCACGCTGGATGTGTTGAAAAGCACGCTGGCGGTGTATGCGGAACGCGTCAGAAAGGGCAGGGTAGAGGCGTAAAGCGGATACTAAAAAATGGGCGGTGTCAGAAGACGCCGCCCATTCGTATTACTCTTTGTCGACCTGAGTGGCGCTGACAGAAGAGAGATAGTTCAGCAGCGCGATATCGTTTTCCACGCCCAGTTTCATCATGGCTGATTTCTTCTGGCTACTGATGGTTTTGATACTGCGGTTAAGTTTCTTAGCGATCTCAGTCACCAGGAAACCTTCTGCGAACAGACGCAGTACTTCACTCTCTTTCGGCGACAGACGTTTGTCACCGTAACCACCGGCGCTGATGCGCTCCAGCAGTTTTGCCACGCTTTCCGGCGTATATTTTTTGCCTTTCTGCAGAGCCGCGAGTGCTTTTGGCAGATCGGTTGGTGCGCCTTGCTTCAGTACGATCCCTTCGATATCCAGATCCAACACCGCGCTCAGGATCGCTGGGTTATTGTTCATGGTCAGAACGATAATCGAGAGGTCCGGATAGTGACGTTTGATGTATTTAATCAGGGTGATACCGTCACCGTACTTCTCGCCTGGCATGGAGAGGTCGGTAATCAGGACATTAGCGTCCAGTTTGGGCAAGCTGTTTACCAGTGCTGTTGAGTCTTCAAACTCACCTACAACGTTAACCCATTCAATCTGTTCCAGTGACTTACGGATACCGAACAGAACGATCGGATGGTCATCGGCAATAATTACGTTCAAGTTATTCATCTTATTGGTTACCTTGCTGCAGCAGTTGGCTGACGTAAGCGTCAATTTCACTGGTGGTATTTTTAATGGTTAAATCGTCACATACTTTAATGTGTTGTTCTAACGCTTCACAAAGCTGTTTACCTGAACCCAGATTGAGCATGGCAAACACGCCTTTCAGGCGATGTGCTGTCTGAGCAAGCGAGGGATAATCCTTTTCCGCCGCTTCAGTATACAGTCTCTTCACATCTGGCGGTACTGTCTCGGTAAACAGCTGGAAATAGCCTCCGCTCATTAGCGGCGTGGCTTCTTCATCTTCGCGACTCTCCTCTAACAAATCATGAGAAAGTTGCTTTTCAATCAGGGCCAGCAGCGCATCAAGCAGTGCATTACTGAGATTGAAGTTGACCCGGAATTGCTGATCGTTCAACGCGTGATGACCCATTTCGTCACCGGCCAGCAGCAGCGCCCAGCCGGTCAGGCGCGCCGGATCGTCGGTCACCAGCACATCATGATCCTGACCAGTTAAACGCTCATCCGAGGTCAGGCATTTCGCTCCCCAGTTTTCGAGGTGGCGACAAACGATCTTGTGTACGTCTTCTACGGCGATATCCACCAACGCGGTCACGCCTTCCAGCAGTTTCTCTTCCTGCTCGCCTTGCTGCTCTAACGCCAGCGGCAGCTGAATATTGTAGCGTGTGCCGATATCGGGTTTAGCGATGATCTCCAGCTGGCCGCCCATCTGTTTGCACAGCTGCTTACAGAGGAAAAATGCCATGCCGGACGCCTGGCCAAAACGATCTTGCGTGGTGTCGCCGAGATAGGGGAAATCGACATTCGCCAGTTCATCGACGCTCAAGCCGGAGCCGGTATCCACCAGCTGCAGTAAGACCTGATTGGGCTTGTCTTCACTGGTTTTGATCTCCAGCGAAATCTTGCCCCAGCGCGTGGTGGTCAGCGAATAGTGCATCAGCGTGGTCAGCACTTTACGCAGCGCACGACGATCGCCAAAACGCATCTCGTCATTGGCTAAATGGTTATTCACCACCAGCGCTAAACCTTTACGACGCAGCAGCGGCAGGCTTTCCAGCGCGATTTCGTCCAGCATATCCTGCAGGTTGAACACGCTGGCATCAGGCGACCAGTCATGCGCTTCCAGGCGATTAAGCAGCACAATGTCATCCACCAGGCGCGCCAAACCCTGGCTCTCGTCGAGCAGATCGAGCACGCTTTCGTCATCGTCACGCTGGCTAAGTTGTACTAGTTGCTTAACCATGCTTTGCAGTGGACCATTGAGGGCGTGACCGAGGTTATGCATTAACTGCTGACGCATCTGGTGATTACGATCCAGCACCTGTTGTGCCTTCTGCAACTTCTTATTTACCAGTAATTCGCGGTCCTGATCGCGCATCATAAATAGCTGAGTATGCGGCGACAGCACGCTGCGCGCGTGGCGAATTTCATACACTTCATTATTGATGGTCGCCTGCAATACGCCCTGATGTTGATCGGACATATTGATGATTTTCTGCAGATTCAGGTGCGGCAATAGATGTTCAGCGATTTTATTGCTGAGCAGCGTGCGGTTAGTGGCGAAGTCGTACACCAGCAAGCCGACCGGCAAACTGGCGACGATCTCTTCGTTAAGCATGCGCAGCGAATCCAGCTCGGCGCTCTGATTCTCGTTCGGGCGCAGCGATTGCTGACGCAGCAGCGTAATGCCCGCAATCGACAATAAAAACAGCACAAGGTTGATCAGCAGCGGCCACATCAGATTATGCAGCGTATCCAGCGCCAGGCTGGTGAGCGGCACGCGATACACCAGCTGCAGCGAAGTGCTAGGCAGCGAGGCGGCGATCTCCAGATTCGGGTTTACCAGCGCCACGTGCGTGCTTTCGCTGCTGGTATCGTCGCTGGTGGTGGTGGTGGTCGACGTTTGCGTCGCGTCCTGACGCAGTTGGAAGTTCTCCAGCGGCATATTACGCGGAATCAGATCGTTAACCGGCAAATCAAATGCCACCACGGTGGCTAAATGGCCCGGCTGATTGAAAGTGGTGCGCAGGGTAAAGTAGTGATCGTTCTGCCAGGCGAAGTGACGCAGCGGCGAGAAGCTTTCGCGCTCATCCAGCGCATTGGCCTGCTGCAGCATCTCGGCGCGGCGGCTATCAACCAGCGAATTGATCGCACTCTCTTTATAACGTGTCGCCATGTCTTTCAGCGGCAGCGTGGAGATCATAATCAGGCTGTTATCCTGACCATTGAGGAAGTACATCGACCAGGTCGGATTTTCCGCGCCCCACAGCGTATCGAGATAGTTGGACATGCGCATGGTCATATCCAGCGTGCTGCTATCGTGCGAACCGAAAATCAGTGCTTCGGTTTTGCGGCGGGTTTTTTCCAGATAATAGACATCCGGGCGCAGGCGGGTTTCCTGAAGATTACTGTTCGGCGACGAACCGGCGGCGCTGGTGGCCAGGTTCTCATAGATCTGCCACGTAGCGAAGCGCGACGCATCGATGCGTTTCTGCATCGCACGCGCCAAATCGGTCATCGCATAGCGCTTCTCTGTCATCCAGGCATTCACGCTGTTGTGCACCATCGCGCCGAGCGCCAGAAAAAGCACCAGGTTAAACACCACGAAAAAGCGCGTTACATTGCCGGATGTCAGAGGAAATTTATAAGGCAGCATAGTGTCTCAGGATCATGGAATTAGCGCGCAACCCGTCGGGCACTGGCAGCGACGGCCAGCAGCAGCAGAGCGATAAGCAAAAATGCACCACTCAGGCTGATCCACTGGGAAATTAATCCGATTAAAGCCGGACCTGAAAGAATACCTGCATAGCCTAACGTTGTCATGGCCGAAATCGCCAGATTCGACGGCATATCGTGTTGATTCCCGGCAGCATTGAACAACATCGGCACCGTATTGGCGAGGCCAAAACCCACCAGCAGGAAAGCCAGCAGCGCAATTTGCGGCCACGGCAGCAACACCGCCAGCGTCATGCCTGCGGCAGCGGCTAACGCACCGGTCAACATCACCGGATAACGGCCGAAGCGCTGAATCACTTTATCGCCGGTCAGACGACCAATGGTCATTGCCACCGAGAACACCGCATAACCTAAACCAGCGTGCGCCGGACTCATCTCCGGGCTTTGCAGCAGCAACAGCGCGCCCCAATCCAGCACCGCACCTTCGGCAAGAAACAGAATAAAGCAGAGTAAACCGAGGAATGCCACCCAACCGCGCGGAATAACCAGCCACGGCTGATCGGGCTGATGCAGGCGTTCGGTCATCAGCGTTGGCAGGCTCCACACCAGCAGCAGCACAATCAGCACCATCACCGCGCCAACCGCTTGCAACGGCGTCAGGCCGCTGCCGAGTAACAGGCTGACGGAGCCGGCGCCGATAATCCCGCCGAGGCTAAAGAAACCGTGGAAACCGGACATCATCGGCTTGCGTGCGGCTTTTTCCACTTCGACAGCCTGCACGTTCATCGCGACATCCAGCATGCCGAGTCCGGCACCAAACACCATTAAAGTGGCGGCCATCAGCCACATCACATCAAGCGTCGCCAGCAGCGGTAACATCGCCAGCACCACCAGCGTGGAGCACAACATCACCCGACGACCACCGAAGCGCGCAATCAAACCGCCGGTAATCGGCATCGCCGCCAGCGAGCCAATTCCCAAACACAGAAGCAAACCACCCAATGATGCGCCGCTCAATGCCAGACGCTGGCTGGCGAACGGCACCAGCGGTGCCCATGCGGACATGCCCAATCCAGCGATGAGGAAAACGATACGTGTCCCGAGGTTGACACGGTGATGCAATTTATTTTGCGGCGCGGCGTCCAGTGCTGTCATATAGAGTAGTTTTCATTAGCGGGTGAAGCGACGAAGTTTAGCATCAAAGCGCATGTCACACCGCGCATCAGACCCTATCAGATGGCAGCGATTAAACGCCAGAAACAGGCATATTACCGATTTTTTACGCATCGCTGCGCTTTTCCAGAACTTTCCTGGCATGTGCCAATCATTACTGGAGTGACTTAAGTAAAATTTTTTCTGCCGAATGATGCAGTATACTGATGAAAGATTCCGCGCCACATGCGGCCTGGACGTCAATTTTTTGGCGCTGTCGCAAAGCATGCATTTCCGGATTTTCGCCAATAGGCAGCGACCACGTAAAACCGATATGTTAGTCATCCCATCAGCTCCCGATGCGGAATATAGCGAGATCGAGATTATTTCTCCTCCTTTGGGAGAATTTTGCTGTGCCTTGTTTTACTCCTTGTTACCTGCGGGTAACCCGTTTTCATCAGGCGAAGCGGGCCATTGATTAATGGCCTGTATGGCGCACCGGTACGCTTAAAACATTAATAAGCTTAATGACCGTTGCAATACCTTCCCTGTAACGAGGTTACCTATGTCTTCACGTCAATCCGAACAACAATTAGCGGCGATTCTGCACTCTGCGGCCACTCTTTATCCGCTGGCAGACGACACATCATCTTTGCAAACGCGCAGCGTGGATACTACGCCGCCCGCGCCGTTACGTCCTTATGAACCTATTGCACAAGATGGCGTGATTGCCGCATGGGAATCCGGCAGGAATATTCACCTGCGCGGTCGCGCCGAATCTGAGCCAGGCGCCACCGTAACGCTGACCTTTAACGGCGAAGTCTGGCACAGCACGGTAAATAAATGGGGTTACTGGAATGCTTCGATGCCGCCGTCGGTGCTCAACGGATTGTCCGACGGTGCTTATTCGCTGACGCTAACCCTCACCGACAAAGCCGGTAATAGCACCGATACGCAGGTGGGCTTTGGGGTTTACGTGGATAAAACCATCAAGCCTACGCTGACGGTGGATCCGATCAGCGGTGATAACGCGGTCAGCGTGGCAGAAGGCATTTACGGCGTGGAGGTGCACGGCAGTGTTACGCACATGCCGGCGAACAGCCATATCACGGTGATTTTAGCCGGGAAAAAATACTCTGGCGGCGTTAACGATAAAGGCGAATGGACCGCCGCTATTCCTTCACAGGATCTTCAGGCGTTACAGGATGGCGTCTACAGCCTGAAAGTCAGCGCTACCGATCCCAACGGCAAAACCACCGCTTATCTGCAGGATGTCACCTTAATTACCCACGTTAGCAGCCTGCCGCACATCAGTTTCGATAAGGTCACGGCAGACAACGTGATCAATAAAGAAGAGAGCCAAAACGATCTCACCTTTAGCGGCGATCTTTCGGTGGTGGTGCCGGGCCAGCAGCTGTTGTTGTGCAGCGGTGATGCGGTTTATCACGCGCAGATTGGCAGCGACGGTCACTGGCAGGTAACGATTCCGGCCAGTGAAGTGGCGAGCTTTATTGCACTGGGCGAAATCCGCGTTTATGCGCAGGATGGCGCTGGCAACAGCACCGACGCAATGCTGGAACTGAACGTGGTCACCCAACTGCCAGACATCTATTACGAAATGAATATTGGCGGCGATACCACGCTGAATCAGCAGGAAGCGCAGCACGATCTCAGTTTCTATCTCGAAGGCGTGAAGGAGCTGACGCTCAACGGCAAAAACTACACGCCGGTCAACGGCATGGTCACCATCAGCGCCGAAGATCTGCAGGCGCTGCCGGATGGCGAAGTGTCGGCGCTGGCCACGCGCTGGGATGAGTACGGCAACCACGACACGCAGATTATTGAGAACCTGTTCAACGTTGCCACGCATCAGGTGCCGACCATTACGCTGAATCAACCGTTTGGCGACGGGGTGCTGGATGCGGCGGAGCTGAATAGCTGGCATCTGATTCAGGGCAGCAGTAGCCATCTCGATCAGGGCAGCCTTGTGACGTTGACGCTGGGCGATCAGAGTTACACCGCCACGGTTAAAGCCGACGGCAACTGGGCGCTGACCATTTTGGCGGGTCAGCTGGCACCGCTGGATGATGGCAGCTACCAAATGAAGGTCAGCGCGCAGGACAAAGCAGGCAATGTGGCGACGGCGACGCAGCCGGTGACCATCGATAGCCATGAGGCGGCCGCCAGCGTCAGCAGCGAGCCACTGAATACGCAGCTGGTCGACGCAGGCGACAGCGCCGCCGCTCAACCCAGCGATGCGCGCGCCACGGAGAGTCACTACAACGCCAGCGATAGCAGTTACACCCTCGGCGACCATCTGCAGCAACATCAGGTTCAGAGCCTGGCGTAATCCGCCCATCAACCGCTAGCAACATCGGCTAGCGGTTGCCAGCCCACTCTCATTGCTCACGGGACAACAGGGATGACAGCACAACCCTTCAACAGCGACAACGGCATCGCGGCAATGCTGCGCGTGGCGGCACGCTTCGGTAAACCGGCGGACGGCAGCACGCTGCGCCAGCAGATGCGCTGGTTTCAACATCTGGCCCCGACGCAACAGTTAGAACGTTTAGCCCGGCTGTTAGGCCTGCATTTGATGTTGCTGCCGCACAGCAAACTGCGCTGGCGGCAGGAAATTGTGCCGGTATTGCTGCTGCTGGAAAATGGCAGCGTGGCGTTGATAGAAGAGGTGGATAGTAACGGTGGCGTACGTTACTGGCTGAGTGAAAGTGGCGATGTGGTGCGCGCAGGTCAGCTGCAGGATTTGCTCATGCAGGCCGACATGCAGGTCGGCGTCGTTGGTGTGGCGGCGCGGGCGCGTGATGCGCGCATCGATGAGTTTGTGCAGCCGTATCAGCCGCACTGGTTCTGGCATCACTTTCGTGGCATGAAGCGGCGCATTGCGGAAATCAGCCTGGCCTCGCTGGTCGGCAACGTGCTGGCGCTGGCGGGCATTCTGTTTTCTATGCAGGTGTACGATCGGGTGATTCCGGCGCAGTCGCTGCCAACGTTGTGGGTGTTGTTCGCCGGCGTGGTGCTGGCGGCCGCCATTGAGTATCTGATTCGCCTCATGCGCACCCAGGTTTCTGATCTGATGGGCAAACGCATCGACCTGAAAATATCCGCCATGCTGTTTGCGCGGGCGATGAACATCCGCAACGAAGCGCGTCCGCGTTCCACCGGCTCCTTTATTGCCCAATTGCGTGAAATTGACCAGGTACGCGAACTGCTGACGTCCACCACGGTGAATGCCGCCGCCGACTTGCCGTTTGTGCTGCTGTTTCTGCTGATTATGGCGTCGATTGGCGGCTGGCTGGTGCTGATTCCGTTACTGGCAATCCCGCTGATCGTCACTCCTGGTTTACTGGTGCAGATCCCGATGGCGCGTCTGGCGCAGGAAGGGTTGCGGGAAAGCGCGCTGCGCCAGGCGGTGTTGGTGGAAACCTTAGAAGGTGTAGAGGATATCAAAGCGCTGCAAGCGGAACCCTATTTTCAACGCCAGTGGGAGCAAACGCACGAAGTTAGCGCGGCCATCAGCAATCAGCAACGTTTGTGGGGCGCGCGCCTCACCGGTTGGTCGGCCAGCGTGCAGCAGCTCACCTATGCCGGCATGTTGGTGCTCGGCGTCTATCTGGTGCTCGACAATCAGATCACCACCGGCACGCTGGTGGCGTGCAGCTTGCTCTCATCACGCACCATCGCGCCGCTGATGCAGCTCACCATGGTGTTTTCGCGCTGGCAGCATGCGAAATCGGCGATGAAAGGGCTGGATGAACTGTTAAAGAAGCCGCTCGACCAACCCGATCACGCCACGCTGGCGCACTGTCCGGTGCTCAGCGGCCACTATCTGCTGCAAAATGTGCATTACCGCTACGAAGAGGAGAGCGGTAATAGCGTGCTCAACATTCCGCAATTGCAGATCACGCCCGGCGAACGCGTGGCGATTCTCGGTAAAGTCGGCGCGGGCAAATCGACGCTGCTGAAGATGCTGGCCGGTCAGGCGCGCGCCAGCCAGGGCAAAGTGCTGGTGGACGGCGTCGATCTCACCTGCATCGATCCGGTCGATCTGCGGCGTCAGCTTGGCTGGCTGTCGCAGGATGCGCGGCTGTTTTTCGGCACGCTGCGCCAGAACCTGCTGCTCGGTAATCCGCACGCCAGCGAGCAGGAGATGCTGCAGGCGCTGCGCATTAGCGGCGCGTTAGCTTTGGTGCAGCAGGACGCCGCCAGCCTTGATCGCATTATTCATGAAGGCGGACGCGGCTTGTCCGGCGGCCAGCGGCAAATGGTGCTGCTCAGCCGGTTAATTCTGCGCCAGCCGCAGGTGGTTTTGCTGGATGAACCGACCGCGGCGATGGATGAGCAACTGGAGGCGCAGGTGATTCGTCAGCTGGCGCAATGGGTCACCGGGCGCACGCTGGTACTGGTCACGCATCGTCCCACGCTGCTGCGCATGGTTGATCGCATCATTGTGATGGATAACGGCCGCATCGTGGCCGATGGCGCGCGCGACGAGATTCTGCGCCACGCCGCCAGTAAAAAAGGAGATGCGGCATGAGCGTGGTGCTGTTGGATAAAGATCTGACGCGGCGTGAGCGTCGCACCTCGGCGATCATCTGGCTGTGCATGGTGGCGCTGCTGCTGTTTCTGCTGTGGGCGTACTTTGCGGTGCTGGACGAAGTCACGGTTGGCATCGGCAAAGTCACGCCTTCCAGCCGCGCGCAGATCATTGATAGCCTTGATGGCGGCATCGTCAAACAGCTCAATGTGCACGAGGGCAATATCGTGCAGCGCGGCGAGGTGCTGGCAACACTCGATCCCACGCGTTTTCAAACCAACTTTGGTGAGGCGATTGCGCGGGTGCGCACGCTGCGTGCCTCCTCTGAACGTTTACAGGCCGAGCTCAGCGACACGCCGCTGAGGTTCAGCGCCGATATCCTGCAACATCCCGAACTGGTGGCGCGCGAAACGCAGCTCTATCAGGCGCGGCGGCAGAATTTTGTCGAGACCATCGGCAATTTGCAGCAATCCCTTGCGCTGGTGCAGGCAGAACTCAACGTGACGGAGCCGCTGATGCTGCGCGGCGCGGCGGGTAAGGTGGATGTGATTCGCCTGCGTCGCCAGGTTAGCGATCTGCGCGGCAAAATCGACGAAGCGCGCAACGATTATTACGTGCGAGCCCATGAAGAGCAGGTGAAGAACAACGGTGAGCTGGATGCGCAGTTGCAGGTGGCGGCAGGGAAACAGGATCTGCTGACGCGCACTACGCTGATTTCGCCGGTGCGCGGCATTGTGAAGGATGTGCGCGTCACCACCGTGGGCGGCGTGCTGGAGCCGGGTGGCAAGCTGATGGAGATTGTGCCGCTGGAGGATCAATTGCTGATTGAGACGCGCATCAATCCACGCGATATCGGCTATATCCGGCCGGGTTTACCCGCGGTGGTGAAGATCACCGCCTACGACGCGTCGATTTATGGCGATCTGCACGGGGAAGTCGAAACCGTCTCGCCTGATACGCTGCAGGACGAAGTGCGGCACGACGAGTTTTACTATCGCGTCTATGTGCGCACGCAAAAAGCCGAACTGACCAATAAAAGCGGCCGCAGGTTCGCCATCATGCCCGGCATGGTAGCGAATGTTGAGATTAAAACCGGTCATAAAACCGTGATGGATTATTTGCTTAAGCCACTGAATAAAGCCAGGGAATCACTGCGTGAGCGTTAACAATATGCGCCGGCAAATATTGCAGCGATCTTTGTTACGCCCCGAAATTAACATTGCCGATTTAAGGCTATGAATTGAACGAAATGTGCGAAAAGAGACAAATAATGCGCGGCAATTATTGTGGTTAATTTAACCCGCGTAATTAACTTTACGCAATATAAGGCGATGTCTGAATTGCGGGCAAAAAAATGCCGGACCATCTGGTCCGGCGGGAAATTAGGGTAAATCAAAACATTCGGGGTGAATGAAGGTAATAATGAAATAAATGATGATAGCGGAGATAATTGTATGCTCTGGATGGGTTTGAGTTTTGTCATTCAGTGCGGAAATGTAACTCATGTAATTTGATGTTTTTGAACAATTAAAATATGTGTTGTCAAAAAGTGCTATATTTTTTACCTATCTGTGCTGGTTATTAGTTCCCCTGAATTTACATCCTGAAATAACTATTTAATACACTGAAACAGTTTTGGAAATTTAGTAGCATTTTCGTGATAGATTATTGCCCAACATAAAATAACAATGGCGTGCCGGCTGAATTTTTAATCATTCAGTTCGCAGTGGCAAAAATAAAGGCACATTAAAGAGGGTAATAAAAATGAAACGTCGCGTTCTCTCCCTGATGATTCCTGCATTGCTGGTGGCAGGATCAGCAAGCGCAGCTGAAATTTACAATAAAGATGGCAACAAATTAGACCTCTACGGCAAAGTGGACGGTCTGCATTATTTTTCTGACAACTCTGGCTCAGACGGTGACCAGTCTTACCTGCGTTTTGGCTTCAAAGGTGAAACTCAGGTGACCGATCAGCTGACCGGTTACGGCCAGTGGGAATACCAGGCTGCACTGAACACCGCAGAAAGCGAAGGCACCGCGAACAGCTATACGCGTGTTGGTTTTGCCGGTCTGAAATTTGGTGATGCAGGTTCATTCGATTACGGCCGTAACTACGGCGTGATGTACGATCTCGGCGCATGGACTGACGTTCTGCCAGAGTTCGGTGGCGATACCTACGGCGCGGACAACTTCCTGTTCCAGCGCAGCAACGGCCTCGCAACCTATCGTAATACCAACTTCTTCGGTTTAGTGGATGGCTGGAACTTCGCGGTTCAGTATCAAGGCAAAAACGATAACCCAACCGAATCTACTGGCTCTGGTCGTGATGTGTTGGGCGAGAACGGTGACGGCTACGGTCTGAGCACCACTTACGATCTGGGTTCAGGTTTCGGTATTGGTGCAGCGATGTTCCAGTCTGACCGTACCAATAACCAGAACGGTAACAATCCACGTACCGCCAACATCCTGGGTCGCGGTGATAAAGCCGAAGCTTACAGCGGCGCGCTGAAGTATGACGCTAACAACGTTTACCTGGCCGCAATGTACAGCCGTTCATACAACGCAACGCGTTTCGGCGCCAGCGATAGCGGCACCGTTTACGGTTACGCCAACAAAGCGGATAACTGGGAATTGGTGGCACAGTACCAGTTCGACTTCGGCCTGCGTCCATCTCTGGCGTTTGTCTCTTCTCGCGGCTCTGACATCGAAGGTTACGGCAGCCAGAACCTGAAGAAATACATTGATGTAGGCGCAACTTACTACTTCAACAAAAACATGTCGACCTACGTTGATTACCAGATCAACCTGCTGGACGACAACAACTTCACCGACGCAGCCGGTATCAATACCGATGACGTCGTAGCACTGGGCTTGGTTTACCAGTTCTAAGGGTGATGGAGCGTGACTTGCCGGTCACGCTCCCGTTTTCAGCAGCGCATCCAGCGCGGCACGCAGCACGTCGACCACCCGTTCCGCCTCCTCGCCAATCTGTACCTGCACAATCGCGCCCTCAACCAGCAACACAATCTGCGCCGTTTTGACCTGCTGATCGGGCATCAACTTGTCGCTGATCGCCTGCGCCATCTCACGCTTATGTTGACGAATCAGTTCGCTGGCTTCCGCTAACGTGTCGCCCAGCTCCGCGGCGGTATTGATAAACGCACAGCCGCGATAATCGTCATCCCTGAACCAGCTCAGTAACGCCGCGGGCAGCGCATCGATCAATGCCGCATGCTGATTCAGCGCATGGCGAAACGCCAGCATCCAGCGCTGATGGCGCTGCTGTAAAAACGCCAGCACCAGCGCATTCTTCGCCGGAAAGTGACGATAGAAAGTCACTTTGGTCACGCCCGCTTGCGCAATCACCTTATCCACGCCGGTGGCGCGAATGCCTTGTTGGTAAAACAGCTGCTGCGCGCACAGCAAGATACGATCGCGCGCGGAGGCGGTGGCATCAAAGATCAGAGGCTCAAGCATAAAAATTCCTGTGTTTGCATGTAGACAGAATTGTCTACATACGGCAGGATGAATCAAGTAGACAGACCTGTCTACATAATAGGGAGAAATAACATGCTGGTGCCACCGTTCAATCAACAAACCGCATTACAGAAAGTCCGCATGGCGGAAGATGCCTGGAACAGCTGCGATGCGCAGCGTGTTTCGCGGGTGTACAGCGAAGATACGCGCTGGCGCAATCGCAGTGAATTCGTCAATGGACGCGCAGAAGTCGTGACCTTCCTGCAGCGTAAGTGGATCAAAGAGTTGGATTATCGACTGATCAAGGAGTTATGGGCGTGGCATGAAGATAAGCTGGCGGTGCGCTTTGCCTATGAATGGCATGATGACAGCGGTAACTGGTTTCGCAGCTATGGCAATGAGAACTGGCACTTTGGTGCCGATGGTTTGATGATTCAGCGATTCGCCTGCATCAACGATCTGCCGATCAGCGCAGATCAGCGTCTTTTCCACTGGCCAGCCGGCACGCGCCCGGACGATCATCCGGGCCTGAGTGAGTTGGGACTGTAGCGGTTACTGCATACCACGCCATTTTTTGGCTTTGGGTGCCGGTTGCGGCGGCGGGTTGGTGATGGCGCTCAGGCTGCCTTCCATCGCGACACCCGCCAGCGTAAAGGCCGAGAAGCTCAGCCAGTGCTGCCATTTACTGTTTTGTGTTTTGCTATTTTCCATTCTGCACCTCGCTGAAGTTCAACTCATCTTCAACAATGCAGCATTCATGCCAGCGCACCGCTCTCAGCGCCACGCGGCTTGTAGCGACTTTGCTACACTGCGCCAGCGCTGAAGCGGTGCAGAAGGGTGATTTTCTGGTGCAATAATTTAACGTCGGCGTGCAGGATAGTGCTGAATCAGGCGATGGCGGTAAGTCTGCCAACATTTGAAACTGCCATAAATGAACAGCCCGGCGGTTACGGCAATAATCATATAAATCATCTGATGCTCCTGTAGGCATAACGTTGCAGGAACCGGTTATCCTGTGTCAGCGTTTATCGAACATCAAGCAGCTTTAGACTGCTTTACAAGCGAGTTATGCTTTGTAATTGGCTGTAGTAATGGGTTACAGATGAGGAATTGATGCGTTTTCAGAACATTCTGCTAATTAGCCTGCTGGCATTAGGTTTCAGCGGTTGCGAAAAAAACAGCAGCCAACCTGCGATGGTACTGGAAGGCAAAACCATGGGCACCGTGTGGCGCGTCAGCGTCGCCGACGTTGATCCGCAGCGTAAAGCGGCGTTGCAACAGCTGATCCAGCAACAGCTGGATCGCGATGACGGCGAACTCTCGACGTGGAAAAGCGATTCGGTGCTGTCGCACTTTAATCAGTATCAAGGCAACGCACCGCAGCCGGTAAGCGCTGACATGGCGGACATCGTCACTGAAGCGCTGCGAATCGGGCATAAAACGTCGGGTGCGATGGATATCACCGTGGGCCCGCTGGTCAATCTGTGGGGTTTTGGCCCGACGAAGCAACCGGCGCATACCCCCAGCGAGGCTGAAATCGCCGCTGCTAAAGCGCGGACCGGTTTGCAGCATCTGCGCGTGATTCAGGGCGTTAACGGTCAATGGCTGCAGAAAGATCTGCCCGGCCTGTATGTCGATCTCTCCACCATGGGCGAAGGCTATGCCACCGATCATCTGGCGCGTCTGATGGAGCAGCAAGGCATCACTGATTATCTGGTTTCAGTGGGCGGCGCAGTATTGAGCCGTGGCGTCAATGCTAATCAGCAGCCGTGGCGCGTGGCGATCCAGAAACCCACCGATCGCGAAAACGCGGTGGAAGCGCGCGTCGATCTGCAAGGGCATGGCATCAGCACCTCCGGCAGCTATCGCAACTATTATGAACTGGATGGCAAACGCATTTCGCACGTCATCGATCCGACTACCGGAAGACCGATTGAGCACAAGCTGGTGTCGGCAACGGTGATAGCCACCACCGCGCTGGAAGCGGATGGCTGGGATACCGGTTTGATGGTGCTCGGCAGCGAACGCGCTAAAGCGTTGGCGTTGAAAGAGCATCTGGCGGTCTATTTGATCAGCAAGCAGGGCGACGGTTTTACTCACTGGATGTCGCCGCAGTTTAAAACCTTCCTCATCGATCAGGCATCTCAATAAGGAGGCGCACATGCTGGATTTATTTAGTGACGAAGCGCCGTGGCAGGAACCGCTGGCGGATGGCGCGGTGATTCTGCGACGTCGTGCCCGCGAACAGGCCGACGCGCTGCTGGCGGCGATTCACGATATCGCCGCGAAAAATCCCTTTGCCCATCGCATCACGCCCGGTGGCCATCGCATGTCGGTGGCGATGACCAACTGTGGTGATTTTGGCTGGTCCACCGATTCGCGCGGCTATCAATATACCGAGCAAGACAGCAACAGCGGACACCATTGGCCGCCGATGCCCGCGCTGTTCCGCGAGCTGGCGCAGCAAACCGCGCACGAAGCGGGCTTTGCTGGTTTCAATCCGGATGCCTGCCTGATTAACCGCTATGAACCCGGCGCAAAACTGACGCTGCATCAGGATAAAGATGAGAAGGATCTGCGCCAGCCGATTGTGTCGGTTTCACTGGGATTGCCTGCGGTATTCCAGTTCGGCGGTTTCGAACGCGGCGACGCCACCCAGCGCGTGCTGCTGGAACATGGCGATATCGTGGTGTGGGGCGGGCCATCGCGCCTGCGTTATCACGGCATTCTGCCGCTCAAACCTGGTATTCATCCGCAGGCAGGCGCGTTCCGCTACAACCTGACCTTCCGCCGTGCTTTTTAGCGCATTTTCGTCTCGGCGCAATTAATTTGGAATGCATGTTGTTAAGCCATTGATGAAGGCGCTGGCCGGTGCCACTTTTGGTCCGGCGGTCCTCGCGCCGCTTACGCGGTACCTTCACTTCGCTCGTCTGCCTGACGGACCGGCGGAGACGGGACTTCCATGTCCCGGCTCCGCCTTTCGCCCGCGTCCTGCGGGCTCTCCTGGCTTCCTCGCTTCGTTCAGCGCTGCGGATTGCCGGCCCAAAAGCGGCCCCGGCCTGCTCATCAACTTCAGTGCTTATTACTGAAAAGGGCTCATTTGCCAGAGGCGCAGATGTGTCAGAGCCCGCACAGATAATGCATTTTCAAAACAAAATACCTTCTTATCTGACAAGCATTTCGCAATAAATCGCGCCGCTACCAAACGAGCGGCGAGAAACATTTTACTCAGGCAAATTTGAGATGAGAATTATTCTTGCTATCAGCCAAGGCGACATTAAACTGCAGGCTGCTTTATTGACCGCTGGAACCCTTTGATGGCATTGCTGCAAGTCGTTTTTCGCCAGTACCGCTGGCCTTTTATTGGCGTCATTCTTCTTACATTGTTAAGCGCCGTGCTTGGTATTGGTTTGATTGCCTATATCAATAATGAGCTGATCGTCGCGGTGAATACTTCGATTTCGGTGCTGCCGAGTTTCCTTGGCCAGCTGTTCCTGCTAATGGCGGTGACGCTCGGCTCCCAGCTGGCGCTGACTATGCTCGGCCATCACTTTGTCTGGCGGCTGCGCGGCGAATTCATCAAACGGATTCTTGATACGCGCGTGGAGCGCATCGAACAGATTGGCAATGCCCAACTGCTGGCCGGTCTCACCAGCGATGTGCGCGCCATCACCATCGCCTTCGTGCGTTTACCCGAGCTGATTCAGGGCATCATTATTACGCTCGGTTCGGCGCTTTATCTCGCCTGGCTCTCGCCAAAAATGCTGTTGATCACCTGTCTGTGGCTGGTGGTGACGCTGGTTGGCGGCTGGTTGCTGGTATCACGCGTTTATCAGCACATGGCTAAGCTGCGTGAAATCGAAGATGACCTGTATCGCGATTTCCAGACCATTATCGAAGGGCGTAAAGAGCTGCAGCTTAACCGCGAACGTGCGCAGCTTATTTACGACAGCGTTTATCAGGAGAATGCCAAAAGCTATCGCCACCACATCGTGCGCGCCGATACCTTCCACCTCAGCGCGGTGAACTGGTCGAATATCATGATGCTCGGCGCGATTGGCATCGTGTTCTTTATGGCGAACGGGCTGGGCTGGGCAAATACGGCGGTGGCGGCAACTTATTCGCTGACGCTGCTGTTCCTGCGCACACCGCTGCTGGCGGCGGTCGGCGCCTTGCCAACGCTGCTCAGCGCGCAGGTGGCGTTTCGCAAGCTCAACAGGTTTGAACTGGCGCCCTATGAAGAAACGTTCAAGGCGCTGCCAAAAGTCAGCGACTGGCAAACGCTGGAGCTGCGCGACGTCTGCTTCCACTACGGCGAGCACGGATTCCAGGTTGGGCCGATCAATTTGACGCTGCGCCGCGGCGAGCTGGTGTTCCTGATTGGTGGCAACGGCAGCGGAAAATCGACGCTGGCGATGCTGCTCACCGGCCTCTATCAGCCGCAATCGGGCAGTTTGCTGCTGGATGGCAAGGTGGTGGATTGGCAAAACCTCGATGCGTATCGCAAACATTTCTCGGCGGTGTTTACCGACGTGCATCTGTTTGATCGCCTCATCGGCGATCAAGGGCAGCCAGCCAATCCTGCGCTGGTGCAGCAGTGGCTGGAGCGTCTGAAGATGCAGGACAAGCTCAAGCTGGAAGGCAACAGAGTGCTTAATCTGCAACTGTCGAAAGGGCAGAGCAAACGTCTGGCGCTGCTGCTGGCAGCCGCCGAAGAGCGCGATATTCTGTTACTCGACGAATGGGCGGCGGATCAGGATCCGCATTTCCGTCGCATCTTCTATCGTGAGCTGCTGCCGTGGTTACAGGAATCGGGTAAAACGGTGTTCGCTATTAGTCATGACGATCACTACTTTATTCACGCCGATCGCTTGCTGGAGATGCGCGAAGGTCAACTAAGTGAGTTAACCGGTAACGAACGCGAGATGGCAACGCTGGATGCGGTGCAACGTACCGATACCGGCCATTAACGCCAGCCGGGAAAGCTTAGCAAAAACCCTTATTGGGCAAGAAGTTGCGGAGTGAGTATAGTCACTCCCAGCAGAAATCCTCGTTTCTGCGTCCCTGGAACACTTTTCTGTCGTCTTGTGTTGTCACCGGCTCAGGTTTATTTCTGAGCCGGTTTTTTATTTTGTCGGGAGCGGATGCGTCAGCAGCGTAATCACGCGATCTCCAGCCAGCCAAAAACGCGCCTGCAGCAGCGCTTTGGTGGTGAAATACTCATCAAAATCCTGACACAACCGCAGCGTTGCGCGGCCTTGCTGCACGTCCAGTTCCAGCACTTCCGCCTGAAGAAAATCCATTGGCTGATGCAATTGCGGCCACAGCGCTTTGTACACACTCTCTTTCAATGAAAACAGCAGTGTAGCGGCCTGGGCAAAGGGCATAGGCCGCGCCAGCAGGCGCTGTTTTTCCGCCGGGCTCATCAACATCCCAGCGGTTTCATCGGCGGTTTCCTCCGCCATAATCTGCTCAACATCCACACCCACGCACAGTGGCTCGCGCGTCGCAGCCATCACCGCAACGCTGTGCGTATGCGACAGCGACGCCTGAATGCCGGCGGGCCACAACGGTGAGCGATCGGGCGCATTACACAACACAAAGTGCGGTAAACCGAAGTGCGCAAAGTTTTGCTGCACCAGCCAGCGACTCGCCAGATGCTCGGCTTTGCGTTTCGTTACCGCGCTCTGTAGCGACGCGGGCAGCGGCAGTTGCCACGCCTGGTGCAATCCAGCATGCCAGTGATGTTGATCGAATTCGCACCAGGCGATCGGCAATGTATCCAGCGACATGCCAGCAGCGCGGATAAACGGTGAAGAGGGCAGGGCAAGCGGCGTTTCAGAGGCGAACATAAAAAATCACGGCTGACGGAAAACGTAGTTTTACCAGCCAGCCGGATGGAGAGCAAGCCAAAGGGGCTCGCCTACTTTTAGTTATTTGGCGGAATAGCCATGCCTTTAATCTGCACCACGAAGTGCTGATGGCCTTTGGTGATGCGCGCACCGCGATCGCACCAGCGCGAGGCGAGACGGAAGAAATCGTCGCTGCCGATATCGTAAGCCAGTTCAACTTTATTGATACCCGAGTGCAGGAGTTCTTCCGCATCCTGCAGGTTTTTTGCTTTGATGACCATAATGGTTTCCATCGAAAAAACAAGAGCTGTAAGAGTAAGAGAAGTCTGTGACAGTTTTGTTTCAATTTGATGAAGCGCTGTAACATTTATCCAGAAATGTGATCTGGCTCGGGTTGAGTTGCTTTCGGTAAGTTACTGATTAAAAGCCAATAATCAGCATTTCTTTGGCGATAATCTGAGAATGCTTTATTGCATGGAAAACATATGAAATCGCCAGACTTTATATTCTGCCTTTACTTCCAACACATATGAATTACCATATGTAATAGATTTTTACTGGAACCTGGCCCAATGCTCCCTGTTCAACTTTTCAAACTGCTTGCCGACGAAACGCGTACGACCATCGTTTTATTATTACGAGAAGCCGGAGAGCTGTGTGTCTGCGATCTCTGCACCGTTACCCAACAATCACAGCCAAAGATTTCACGCCACATTGCCTTGCTGCGCGATGCTGAGCTGATTCTGGATCGACGTGAAGGCAAGTGGATACACTATCGCCTTTCTCCGCATATGCCGGCCTGGGCTGCATCGATTATCGATACGGCCTGGAATAGCCAGCGTGAGGAAGTGCGTGAGTCGCTGAAGAACGCCGCTGCTACGGGTTGTGAATAATCATTAAACACATTCGATTATTCGAATGCATTGGAGGCGTGATGTTTCTGGCAGGCGCAATATTTGTTTTGACCATCGTGTTTGTCATCTGGCAGCCGCGCGGCCTGAGCATTGGCTGGACAGCAACGATAGGGGCTTTACTGGCGCTGGTGACCGGCGTTATCCAGTTAAACGATATTCCCGCTGTGTGGCATATCGTCTGGAATGCGACAGCGGCTTTTATCGCCGTCATTATCATCAGCCTGTTGCTGGACGAATCCGGTTTTTTTGAGTGGTGCGCTTTGCACGTAGCGCGCTGGGGAAGTGGGCGAGGGCGGCTGCTTTTCACCTATATCGTGTTGCTCGGTGCATGCGTTGCCGCGCTTTTCGCCAATGATGGTGCGGCTCTGATATTGACGCCGATCGTCATCGCAATGCTGCTGGCACTGGGCTTTAGTAAAGGTGCAACGCTGGCTTTCGTCATGGCAGCAGGATTTATCGCCGATACCGCGAGTTTGCCGCTGATCGTATCCAATCTGGTTAACATCGTTTCCGCAGATTTCTTCAAATTGGGATTCAACGCTTACGCGGCGGTGATGGTTCCGGTTGATATTGCCGCTATTATCACCACGCTGATAGTGCTGCACCTTTTCTTTCGCAAAGACATTCCCGCCAGCTATGAGGTTTCACGCCTCAAACTACCAGCTGAAGCCATAAAAGATCCCGCTACCTTTAAAGCCGGTTGGCTGGTGCTGTTGTTGCTATTGGTGGGATTTTTCCTGCTGGAACCGCTGGGCATTCCAGTCAGTGCTATCGCCGCACTGGGCGCGTTAATTCTGTTTATCGTTGCCAAAAGAGGTCAGGCGATTAACACCGGTAAAGTGTTACGCGGCGCGCCCTGGCAGATCGTGATTTTTTCGCTCGGCATGTACCTGGTAGTTTATGGCCTCAAAAATGCTGGGCTGACGCAACATCTCTCTGACTTACTCAACCTCATTGCCAGCCACGGCTTATGGGCCGCCACCTTGGGTACCGGTTTGGTGACGGCGCTGCTTTCTTCAGTAATGAATAATATGCCAACGGTGCTGATTGGTGCGCTGTCGATTGATGCCAGCAGTGCGCAGGGCGTGATAAAGGAAGCGATGATTTATGCCAATGTTATTGGTTGCGACCTGGGGCCAAAAATTACGCCGATTGGCAGTCTTGCCACATTGCTATGGCTGCACGTACTCGACCAGAAGAACATCAACATTAGCTGGGGTTATTACTTCCGCGTGGGTGTCGTGATGACATTGCCCGTGCTGCTCGTCACCCTTAGCGCGCTGGCCCTGCGCCTAACGTTGAACCATTAAGAAGAGAGCACCATGACTGACATCACCATTTATCACAATCCCGCTTGCGGCACTTCGCGCAACACGCTGGCGTTAATACGCAATAGCGGCGTTGAACCTACCGTTATTCTTTATCTTGAGACGCCGCCAAATCGTGAGCAACTTAAGGCGTTGATTAGCGCGATGGGGATCGGTGTGCGCGCTTTATTACGCAAAAACGTCGAACCCTACGAACAATTGGGTTTGGCTGAAGAGCGTTTTAGTGGCGAGCAACTCATCGAGGCGATGTTGAATTATCCCATCCTGATTAACCGTCCGATTGTTGTCTCCCCGCTGGGAACGCGTTTGTGCCGGCCTTCAGAAGCCGTGCTCGATATTCTTCCCGATGCGCAGCAGGGCGAATTCAGAAAGGAGGATGGTGAGAAGGTGATAGATCAGCAGGGTAATCGAATCGTTTAGACCGAATTAGAAACAATAAAAAAGCAGCCATAAGGCTGCTTTTTTGGATTTTGGTCGGCACGAGAGGATTTGAACTTCCGACCTTGGACACCTCATATGCTTAGGGCGTTTCCATCACTTAGCTAGGGGGCAAAGTGAGTAAGGGTGACGGGAGTGTTTCTATAGTAGAGATATTAATGTGATTAAGATCAAATTTCCGACAATTGAGAAGTGTATAAATACGTCAACTTATTATTCGCTACGAATAAACCGAGCCCTGACGAGATTTTCAATTCGGAAATTAACAAATGAAAAATACTATGCTTGCTTTACTGGTAATGAGTTCATTTTCTACCGTGGCTGCTGACTTATCTCAGGCACAGGAAGCAGTAAGCCACACAGACCGCTACGGCGATTCGATTAACAACCGTCCAGAGGGTTCGGCGGGTGTACGTGGCGATTCACAGGATACTATGGGCGCTGCTATTGGTGCTGAACGAGCTCAGGCCCATGCTGATTTGAACAGTGCTCAAACTGTTAGCCAGAATCGGGCCGCTAACATGGCTGCCGTAGCTCGTGCTGATCAGGCCCAAGCTGTAGCTGACCGGTACGGTGATATTTCTGCACATCCTGCAGTAAATCAGGCTCCATACGCTACGCCTACTAAAACTCCTACGACTGTTCCGAACATGCAGCCTCAAGCCGTACCGCAAGCAACACCACATAAAACACCATCTTACAGTGTGCCTACTCCTACAGCACAGTTAACGCCCCAGATCGCACCTAATGAACAGTTAACTCCTTCCTACAGTGTTCCGACTGTTAAGCAACAGCTCACCCCGCAAGCCGTACCAACCAAACAACCTCAGATTACCGGTGCTTCTTACCGTGCCTATATCAATCAGCTTGAGCAAGCACAAACAATAAACGTCGCTGTTAGCAGCCTGAAACCTTCAACACTGGTTAACGTCACTGTGAACGGGATAACTAAAACTACAACGGCTGGGGTTATTGCGGCTGTTAATCCATCCGTACAAGTTGCAGTCCCACACGTTCCCGCGTTTCAGGTTAATACGGGCAAAGGTTCCAAAAATGATAAGGCTTCATCACATTCTTTTGGCGGTAGCGGTAATGGTGCTAATAATGCTGCTAACACTAATAGCGCTCACGGCTTAGGCGGTGGGCCGCATATTGGTGGCGGTTCAGCGATGGGCGGTGGATTCCACGGTAGCTGGTAAGCGAGAAAATTCAGATATGAAAAAGGGATTATCTCGAAAGATAATCCCTTTTTTCGAAAGGATTTTGGTCGGCACGAGAGGATTTGAACCTCCGACCCCGGACACCCCATGACCGTGCGCTACCAGGCTGCGCTACGTGCCGAACGTGGAAGAATATTACTGTTTCTACGCACGATTGCAATATGAGCCGCATTTAACTGCCTCATAATTAATCAGTTTGCGACGAAACGCTTCTCTTCCGTCAGCACCTGCAGTAACAACGCCAGCTGCGGTTTATGATCTTTCAGTTTGTTACCCTGCGCATCGTAAGCGCTGTAGCTGCCATTGTTATTCAGCACCAGCGTCACGGTTGGCGTGGTCACTACCAGCTTGCCATCTTCGCTGCTCGCCACCCAATCGTGGCTGCGTTGTGCGGCAAACAGATCTTCACCCTGCGAGAAGTTACCGGGATTAGTGCGCACGTGCAGTAAACGCTGCATCAGCGTGGTCATCACATCCTGCTGATCGGTCAGGCGATCGATGGTTTGCGCTGGCGTATTCGGCCAATGCACCACCAGCGGCACCTGTAACGTCGCACGGTTACCTGGATTGTCATCGTTGCTATCCAGATTGACCGCACGCTGCGCCGTGATCACCACCACGGTATTTTTCAGCAAATCGCGATCCTGCAAGGTTTGCAGCACCGCCTTAATCTGCTCGTCGACACCGCTTGCCTGACGCGTATAGCTACGCTGGCGCGCTTTTAGGTTGTCGCCATTGACCGTCACACCGTTAAGGGCAATCCACGAGAACCACGGCGCATTGTTTGATTTGTGGCCATTGAGCCAGTTCTGCCACTGCGTCACCGTGGTGCTATTCGGTTGGGTGTCGGCCTGCGGCAGCGAGTAATCGGCTAACAAAGCCTGACGATACAGCGGTTGGCTGAAGCCGTCCGATGAGAACAAGCCAAACTGATAGCCTTGCGCGTTCAGCGCATTCAGCAGCACGGAAGGCGTACGCGACGCTAACACGCCATCCATATAGCTGGAAGAGATGCCGTAGAACAGACCAAATAACCCTTTTTCCGGCTGTAGCCCCGCGCTGAAATGCTGGGTGAAGCGCACGTTCTCACTGGCGAATTGATGAAGCGACGGCAGCGCTTTTTCCACCGTGGCGTTGTTCAGACCATCAACGGTTAGCACCAGCAGATTGTGGCGCGTACCGCCATCGCGGAAGGTAATGTCACTCAGTGGATACTGCACTGACAACGCTTCCGGATCACCCTGTTGCACCAGACGGCGCTGATACTCTTGCGCATCCAGCAAACCGTGACGCTCAAGGAAGCGACGCGCGGTCATTGGATAGGAGAGCGGCAGGTTGGCGCGCTGCATGGTAATTGGGCGATAGAAATTGGCATCGGCCCAGATATAGAGCAGATGACTGGCGAAGAAGGCGCTGATAAACAGCGCAGCCAGCGGTTTGCCGAACGAGCGCCGATTAAGGCTGCGCAGCTTTTGCCAGCTCCAGGTCGCGAACAGCATTTCGACGAGGAAAATCAGCGGCACGCTGATAAACATCAGCTGCCAGTCGCGCGCCATCTCGCTTTGATCAGGGTTTATCACCAGCTCCCACACCACCGGATTGAGGTGCAAGTGGAAGCGGCTGAACACCGCGCTGTCGACCATAATCAACGTCAGCCCGGCGGTGGCGACAATCGCCGACAACACCCTAAGCAATCGCTGTGACATCACCACGAAAGTGAGCGGGAAGATGATCAGCAGATAACCGGCGAAGACGATGAAACTGAAATGACCGATCCAGCTGGTATAGGCATAGATACGTCCCGCGAGTGACGCGGGCCAGTCGGCGACCAACAGGTAGCGGCTGCCTAAAATTAACGCGAAGATAATATTAAACAGGGCAAACCAATGCCCCCAGCTGATCATCTGGGAGACTTTTTCACGGTAGCGCTGCCGGTTGGTTACCATATTATGAGGTCAAATCTGCATATTAATGAGCGTTATCATCGCGTACGGATGACTGCAACGCATCCGCGAAAGATCGAGCCAGTGTGCGGCGTTGAGCCGGTGAAACGCTGGTATTGATCAAGTTAGTTACCATGTTACCCAATACCATCAGGGAAAGGTCGGTTGGCGCTTTGTCTTTTTCAAGAATCTGCGCCATCTCTGCGAGGAGCTTTTCCACGCGTTCGTCACTGTAACGGGATGATTGTGGCATATCGTCGTCTAATCAAGGGTGAAAAGGCGGTATATTACCGTAACAACGCATTTTTTTCCGCAATTTTATCGCAAGCAGAGCGATCAGTTTGTGCTGGCAGTTGAAAGCGGCTGCGGGCGGTGTTTGAATACGCGCCTGAGCTAAAAGGAGAGTCTACCATGAGTCTGGATATCGACCAGATTGCCCTGCATCAGTTAGTTAAACGTGATGAAAACCAGCTTGAACTGGTACTGCGCGACACCTTGCTGCCTGCAACCCGCGCGGTTGAAGAGATGGCAGAAGAGTTGCACCGGGTTTATAGCGCCAAAAGCAAAGCTTACGGCCTGTTTAACGAAGATAGCGAACTGGCCGATGCGTTGCGTAACTGCCGCAAAGGGGAAGATGACTTTCTGGCGTTTAGCCGTGCGGCAACCGGACGTCTGCGTGATGAACTGAGCAAATATCCGTTTGCGGAAGGCGGCGTGGTGCTGTTTTTACACTATCGCTATCTGGCCGTGGAATATTTGCTGATTGCGGTTCTCAACAGCCAGTCGAGCATGCGCGTTAACGAGCAGCTGGATATCAGCAGCACCCATTATCTTGATATCAATCATGCGGATATTGTGGCGCGTATCGATCTCACCGAGTGGGAAACTAACCCGGAATCCACCCGTTATCTGACCTTCCTGCGCGGTCGCGTGGGGCGTAAAGTAGCGGATTTCTTCATGGATTTCCTTGGCGCTAGCGTCGGTCTGGACACCAAAGCGCAAAACCGTGGCCTGCTGCAAGCGGTTGATGATTACTGCGCCGAATCGGATCTCGATAAAAACGAGCGTCAGAACTATCGTCAGCAGGTTTACAGCTACTGTAACGATCAGCTGCAGGCCGGCGAAGAGATTGCGCTACACGATCTCTCCAGTGAATTACCGCCGCTGGGAGAAAAAACGTTTCAGGCCTTCACCCAGGAGCAAGGTTACGAGCTGGAAGAGACCTTCCCAGCGGATCGTAGCACCTTGCGCCAGTTGACCAAGTTTGCGGGTAGCGGCGGCGGATTAACCCTGAACTTTGATGCCATGCTGCTCGGCGAGCGTATCTTCTGGGATCCCACCACCGACACGCTGACCATTAAAGGCACGCCACCGAATTTGCGCGATCAGCTGCAACGCCGCACCAGCAGTAAATGAAAAAAGCCGGGTCACCAAAGTGCCCGGCTTTTCTATCAGAACGAATAGTTTATGCCACTGCTGATGAGGGAATCGGTGCGGAACTTGCCACCAAAGCTATGCTTCGCGCCAATATTCGCTGACCAGTTGTCGCTGATTTTCCCTTCTAAACCCAGATGAACCCGATAACGATCGTCGTCCAGCGCGCCATAAACGCGTCGGCTGTGGCGATCCTCAAGGGTTAGTGAAGAGCCAGAACGGCCCGGTGAAAATTGTTTTTCAACGGTGGCGCTGAATCGCACGCGTGGCAGCAGCGTACCGAGCCCCTGTTTGCTGACTTCAATACCCGGCGCGAGTCCCCACGGCATGGCTGAACTCAGGGCAATGCTGGCCTCTCTGCTTTCCAGCGTGTATCCCGGTAAATAGCCTGCGCTGGCTTTCAGGTAAGGCGATAGCGTGAAAGACGCATCCAGCAGAGGGTAGGATTTACCCCATTTTGCACTGCCTGCCAGCATATGGCTGGTTTTTGAGGTGCTTTTTACTCCCAATACCGGGTCAAGGTGAATGTCCTGACGCAGATGCAGGTAGCTGGCAGCAAGATCCATAAACCATCCTTCATCGCTCATTCCGCTTGCATACAGGCCCAGAGTGCTCAGTTTATGGCTAATGCTGGCTTCGTCCCCGGCATTTCCCTGGCTGTAACTGGCGGTCACGCCATAAAGCCAGGCATCCGCTTGCGCATCGGCGCCGATCTCTAGCCTGCTGTCTTTTAACGTTACGCTATCCATTCTGCCGCGATTTTGGCTGAGGCTGGCCCATGCGCCGCTATTTTCATGGTTACCGCGCAGGAGCTGAGCGCGATCGGTCAGCATATTGCTGATTTCACTGAACAGGTAGTGGCGCGAAGCGAGCAGGGCGCGCGTACTCTGCACCAGCGGCTGATTATCAATGACCTCAAACCAGTCTTCTGCAGTACCCGGATTTGGCGTGATCTCGGGCTCAGGTTTCACTTCTGGTTCAGGCTTAACTTCCGGTTCGGGCGTAATGTCGGGTTCGGGATGAGTCTCCGGATCGGGGTCGATTACCGGATCGGGTGGTAACACCGGATCCGGCGTTTTGGCAATGATCCATTTCACGCGACCATTCTCTTCCACAACCTGATAATCAGCGGTATAGAGCGAGAACCCGCGTTTGACCGGAGGTAGCGTGAAATAGTCGTGCGCGGTTCCGGCGGGCGCGTTCACCAGCACGATCTCTTTCGCGATGCGGTTGGGGAAGGTTTCACCCAGCATAAAACCAAGATCGAGGGTGTTGCTGCCGCCCTGCACGCTGGACCCAATGTATAAACTGTCGCTAATGGCGGACTGCGGCGCGATGCCGAAACCAAGTTGCAGATGATTTGCCGTCAGATGTTCCACAGAGAGCAGCTTCGGCGTCCAGGCCATTTCATCTGCAGAAAGAAGCGAGATGATACCGCCTTTACCTGCATCCATCCGATGCACGCGGCTGTTACCATTCATATTCCAGAATGTTTCACTGCTCAGGGTGACTCTCGCTGAGTGACTGTCGTTGATGTGGCCGTGGTAATCGACTTTGCCAAGATGAAGCAATGCGTTATCGCCCAGCGTGATATTGCCCTCAACCGAGCTGGCGGGAAGGAAACGCAACTCTTCCGCGTTTCGCTGTGCAACTTTGCAGCTGCCCTTAGTGCTTTGCACCGGCGAGGTGCAGCGTAAAATTTGCTGCTCATCAGCAGCGTCGGGATGGTAGCCAAGGATAACCTGGCTGTTGTCGCCCGCCTGGATATCGGCTTTAACCTGCGCGTATTCACCGACCTGTAAACGTGCATTGTCATTGACTACAATGTTATTGGCGGTGAAAGAGGAAGTGTACCAATCGTTGTCAATGATCAGGCCGCCGGCATGAGGAACGGGTTGCCCGGACAGCAGAAGAGTCCCCTTATTGACGCTGATATTTCCATTTAAATGGATATTACCGGTCAGTGCGAAATGTGTATTTCCACTCTCCGGAGATAAATTCACGTCTAATGCACCATTATTTTTATCCGACGAGCGCGTGCCAATGTCTCCGCGGAAAACTAAATCATTTAACTGCGATAGTCGATAATCGACGGCTTGAACCAGATCATATCCCAGATACTTCCAGTCTTCATTGTCCTGCTGATTTGTGGGGAAGTACCAATACTTCTCTTTTTTTAATTGAAAATACTCTTTACGTTTTGTTCTCGAATTATAATATTCATAAATATCACCAATGTTACCAATATCGACACTGCTCCAGGTGTTTATATTGATATCGCTACGTGAGTACCCTGTAAGCGTTAGACTGGCCGAGGTTAACTCACTCTGATTGATCACTGCCGCACCGCTATCCGTGTGATTAATCTGTCGCATTGTGAGGTTATTACCATTAAGGTCCAATGTCCCCCCACGATAACCAAAATAAATGTTATCAGGATTAACCTGGTCTTCGCTCGCTAAAACAACGGTAGGCCGACCGCTCGCTAAATACAGTCGAGAAAATGCCTGGCGATTTCCTTGCGCATCTTTTTGTTGTTCCAGAATAACGGTGCCATCGCCGATATTCAGTCCGCCTTCATTGACACCTGTGGCATTAATATGTAAGACGCCACCGCCAATTTTGTGTAAATCATCATCTTTGAGTCCATTCACTTGCCAGATGACTTTTTTCCCTTCATCGATTTCAACGCCGCCGCCCACCCAGGTTGCGCCCACATTCTCTGCAGATTTCAGGGTGTAGTTATTAGAAAACTGTAGTTTTCCTGCTCCCAGATTGACAGCCTCATTAAGAATAATGTCTCCGCCCGCGCCGTTAAAGCGAATATCTTTGGTTGCATCAAGTTCAATAAGGCTGGCTTTGCCTGGTGCCAAATGACGATATGTGTTGTCTATACCTTGCCAACCCCAGTTTTTACTACCCTGAACCAGCTTATCTGCATTCCAGTAAATTGGGCCATTATTCGCAAAATCAGTGACATCGGGAGAGATATTGTTGGCAATAATCCCATTGAAATATTCTTCATTAAAACGTGTTGAGATAACTTTGCGACCATAAGGCGTTGCGCTACCATAACCACCATAATGTACACCAGCGAGTTTCCATTTTTTATCAACATTGTCGTAGACGTAAATAGGGCTGCCACTGTCACCGCCGCCGGTTGATATTGATAAAGCGGATGAATATTGATGGCCAGGTTCATATTGAATCCAATAGAAATCGTCATTTTTTTCTTTGTTGAAGGTAATGGTGTCAATATTAATTGTTCCACCCGCTAACCATTTATAGGCACTGGCCAGGAACTCTTTCTCAGTGAGGTCATTTGTGACCTGTGTCATTTCACCAGCACCCGCGCGCACATAAGCAATATACCGAGAGCCATGTCCTTTCTGAAGCTCATTACGTTCCACATAATCTATTGGCGCTACTTCGGTTACAACTTTGTTTAACCGTGGCAGAATATTATCCTGAACGGCGGATTGATTGCGGTTAATAAAAAGATAACGGGAGGAATAAGCAGAAGGACCGCCAAAAGAAACGCTACCCAAAGCGGTTACGTGCCGTGTGGTGGTTACATAGGATGGATTAATCAATGTGGCAAACCCGCGACGAGATACACTGCTAAGGTCGGGCATGGCAAAATCAAGATAACCACTCAGCTCGCCATCTTTCTTAAAAATGGGAATGTTGCTTAAGCCGACACGATATTTACCCATATTCTCGGCAAAATCACGGTATTCTTGCACGTTAATGTCATGACGCATTACGCCCGCATAGCCAGAAAATGAGATGAGTATGATGCCATAGCCCAAGGCAGGTATTTTTTTCACTTGAAGTCCTTGCAGACAAATTCTGGAGAAATGTTAAAACGGCATTCTCCATGGTTTGTGAAAGCTTCATGGTAAAGAACAGTCTCAAATAAACGAAGGCAGAGAGAAATGAAAGACAGGGGTTTTTAGGAAGGGAAGATATCGGGTTATTTTTTATGCCTAAAATAAAAGGGCCGGTTTCGCAACCGGCCCTTCTACCTTCAACTCATTCAGCAATTAAGCGCGAACGAAGTCGATGTGGAACAGTTTTGGCTTGAACGGATGACGCTGTACCGCCTGAGCTTTAACTTTAACTTCTTTGCCATCAACCGCGATGGTCAGCACTTCGCTGTAGAACTCAGGTTTAACCTGTACGTTCATCACTGCATCGTGGTCGAGTTCGATAGCAATTGGTGCTTCATTTCCGCCATAGATGATGGCCGGGAATTTGTTTGCTACACGCAGGCGGCGGCTCGCACCCTTACCCTGGTCTTTACGTACTTCAGCGTTAATAGTGAACATTTGATGTCTCTTCAATAGTTCCTGCTACAGGCGACCCAGCAACAGGACGGTTATTCAAACTGCTTTTACGGATGCAAAAGCGGGCGGCATTATAGCCCCAATGATGCTGCAGGGGCAAATGATTCCGCCGCTTAACGCAGCTCATTGGCACGGCGATAACGGCCCTGATAATCAAACATTTTTTCGCGAATCTGCCAGAAATGGCCTTTTGCGCGTGCCACCACAAAGTCCGGATGACGCAATAAAGGCTGTAAGGCGATGACATCCGCTGCGGTTTGCCAGCCAAGTTCCACGCCCGGCGCGCGCTGATGCGGGCGCATAAACAGCTGCTCAAAGGCTTTGCGTTGTGCTGGCGTTTGCAGGCGAAAACGCTCGCTGACGCTGGTGCCATCTTCATCGAAATAGGTGGCTTTCAGCCATTCGCCTTTATCATCGCGTCCTTGCTCCAGCGTCATGCCGGCGCAGCGCAACACGCGCGCATCTTTCAGTTTCAGCGCCGCTTTCAGCATGTCATCCGGGTCGACCAGAATTTTGTCGCATTGGTGGCAGCGCCGCGCGGCAATGTCATTCTCGGCGCCGCAATCCGGGCAGCTTTTGAAGCGAAAGCGATAATCACACTGTTCGCGCTCACCTTCATCATCTTCCAGCACGCCCTGACAGCGGCGGCCAAAATGCTCAATGATGTGTCCATCTTCGGTGGTTTTGCCCCAGAAGGTATTGGCGAAACCGCAGGCGGGACAAAAAACCTGCACCGGCTGATTGTCGCTGGCCCCTTTCGGCGCGCCGACTTCGGGGGTGAAAAGATCGTGTGGATTACCGGCGTAATCCAGCACCAGACAATCGGTTTTGCCGGGTGACAAGCGTAAACCGCGACCGACGATCTGCTGGTAGAGGCTAACGGATTCGGTAGGGCGCAAAATGGCGATCAAATCCACGTGGGGCGCGTCAAAGCCAGTGGTCAGAACGGCAACGTTGACCAGAAACTTCAGCTGCTGCGCTTTAAATGCACCAATCAAGCGGTCACGATCCTTTACTGCCGTTTCCGCCGAGACCAGCGCGCTGTTTTCAGGCAGCAGCGTGAGGATTTCACGGGCATGTTCCACGGTGGAGGCAAACACCATCACGCCACGGCGATCTTCAGCAAACTCAATAATCTGGCGAATAATATGCGGCGTTACGCGATGCTGTTGTTTCAGCTCGCGGTTGAGATCGGCTTCGCTAAACAGGCCATTATTTTGCGGGATCAGGCGGCTGAAATCGTACTGCACCACCGGCATATCTAAGCGCTCCGGCGGCACCAGAAAGCCGTGTTTGATCATATAGCGCAGCGGCAGCTCATAAATGCAGTCCCGGAACAGCGCTTTCTCATCGCCGCGCACCATGCCGTGATAGTGGAACTGATATATCCAGCCTTTGCCGAGTCGGAAGGGCGTGGCGGTCAAACCCAACAGGCGCAACTGCGGATTGTGCTGCCGCAGGTGGGCGAACAGCAGCTGATACTGGCTCTCTTCGTTATCGCTGATGCGGTGACACTCATCAACGATCACCAGTGAAAAGGCGCTATCGAAGCGATCAAGATTGCGTGCTACCGACTGCACGCTGCCAAACACCACTTTGCTTTCGCTCTGTTTGCGCTGCAAACCCGCGGCGAAGATGTCTGCTTCAAGTCCATAAGCCTGGTATTTGCTGTGATTCTGCTCCACCAGCTCTTTGACGTGGGCCAGCACCAATACCCGTCCACGCGCTAGCCGCGCCAGTTCAGCAATCACCAGACTCTTACCCGCCCCGGTCGGCAGCACAATCACCGCAGGCGTGGTATGGCGACGAAAGTGGTTGAGGGTGGCGTCAACCGCCTCTTGTTGGTATGGGCGCAGGGTGAATGACATCGGGGCAAACTTTTTTCTGGAACGGACGCGCATTATGCCATGAAAGCCAGTTAAACGCAGGTTCACTACTGTTAGCACTCTAAGGATCAAGCTATACTGCCCACACTTTCTTAACGGACAAAAACACCGTTTCAGTTTCCCCCGCAGTAACAGGCAAAGCGAATTCATGCGACTCGAAAAATTCATATCTCAGCAACTGGAAGTTAGCCGTGCTATCGCCGGACGCGAAATCCGCGCCAAAAAAGTCACCATTAACGGCGAAGTTGTGCGCGATGCGGCATACAAAGTACAGCCAGACGATGAAGTCGAATACGACGGCAATCCGCTGGTGGTACAGCAAGGACCGCGCTATTTTATGCTGAACAAGCCGCAGGGTTACGTCTGCTCAACCGACGATCCCGATCATCCCACCGTGCTGTTCTTTATCGAAGAACCCGCAGCGTTCAAGCTGCATGCGGCGGGCCGTCTGGATATCGACACCACCGGTTTGGTGCTGCTGACCGACGATGGCCAATGGTCACACCGCATTACCTCCCCGAAGCATCACCTGGAAAAAACCTATTTGGTGGAAGTGGAGGAGCCAATCGATCCTGTCCTGGTTGAGAAGTTCGCTGCGGGTGTACAGCTGCACAATGAAAAAGAGCTCACCAAGCCGGCCGTGCTAGAGATTCTCGATGAGAAAGCCGCCCGTTTGACTATCAGCGAAGGGCGTTACCATCAGGTCAAACGCATGTTTGCGGCGATGGGTAACCATGTCTCAGCGCTGCATCGCGAACGTATTGGTGACATCGAGCTGGATGAAGATCTCGGCGAAGGTGAATATCGTGAACTGACCCAGCAAGAGGTCGACAGCATCGGCCTGCCAGAAGAACTCAAACAACGTAAATAGCGGGAGAACGCGGTGCGCAAGGAAAAGAATTCACCGGTCGGTTTAGTGGTCATCCTCGGATTGCTGGCAATGCTGATGCCGCTCTCTATCGATATGTATCTGCCGGCCATGCCGCAAATCGCCCATGAGTTTGCGGTTTCGGCGGGCAGCGTGCAGATGACGCTCAACCTTTACATCCTCGGTTTCGCCATTGGCCAGTTAGTTTACGGTCCACTGGCAGACAGCTACGGACGTAAACCGGTGATTGTGCTGGGAACGCTAATTTTTGCCTGCGCCGCCGCGGCTTGCGCGCTGTCACAAACCATCGATCAGCTGATCTTTATGCGCTTCCTGCACGGCTTATCGGCCGCCGCTGCCAGCGTGGTGATCAACGCCTTGATGCGCGACACCTACTCGAAAGAGGACTTCTCGCGCATGATGTCATTCGTGATGCTGGTGACCACCATCGCGCCGCTGCTGGCACCGATTATCGGTGGCTGGCTGCTGTTGCTGTGGAACTGGCACGCTATTTTCTGGACGCTGGCAGGTGCCGCGCTGTTCACCACCATGCTGGTCGTGACGCAAATTCGTGAAACGCTCAAGCCCGAACAGCGCCAGCGCTTTCATCTGCGGACCACGCTGGGCAACTTTGTGGCGCTGGTGCGCCACAAACGCGCCTTCAGTTACATGCTGGCAAGCGGTTTCTCCTTTGCCGGATTATTCACCTTCCTCAACGCCGGTCCGTTTGTCTACATCGAAGTGAACCACGTTTCCCCGCAGAACTTTGGCTATTACTTTGGCCTGAACGTGGTGTTCCTGTTCGTGATGACGTTGATCAACAGCCGCGCCGTGCGACGTTTTGGTCCGGTGAAAATGTTCCGCATGGGATTGTTGATTCAGTTCGCGATGGGCGTTTGGCTGTTGATTTCCAGCGCGCTGGATTTAGGCTTCTTGTCGCTGGTGTTTGGCGTGGCGATGTTTATTGGCTGCGTCTCGACGGTGTCGTCGAATGCGATGGCGGTGATTCTGGATGAGTTTCCGCATATGGCTGGCACCGCTTCCTCGCTGGCGGGAACGCTGCGTTTTGGTGTCGGTGCTTTAGTCGGCGCGCTGCTCTCATTAGTCAGCATTAACAGCGCCTGGCCGATGGTTGCCACCATTGCGCTGTGCGCCACAATTTCGATTGTGCTGTTCACCTATGCTTCTCGGCCTCAACAGCCAGCGTGACATCCCAGGTTCGCTGTAAAAGGCGACCTGACCTCTCTTGATTCTTCTCCCTCACTCACTAATCCCCATTCATTCGTTATGCTTAATGTTTCCATTATGTGAAAATTTAGAGATAAAAAAGTAACGATAATGCGTCTAAAATGATTGTTAACCGCAGCCGAACACGGTAAACATAGGCATAAATGTGAGAAGCCTCGCAAATTATAAATTGGCTACACGCTTTGTGTTTAAAACGAGAAGGCAGACTGAATTGGTATTCAGAGCTAATCAGATTGGGATTCACCACGTTGTGCCGTCGTCGTGAATAAAGTTAACGTCTCTGGGGGCCGTATAACTATGCTGCAACTTTCCGTTGTGCATCGCTTGCCACAACATTATCGCTGGTCGCTGGAACATGCGGGTGAAATTGTGCGTCAGGAAGCAGCGAATGGCGTGCATGCCGAAGATTTAGTGGTGCTGCGCCTGCTGAGTCATGATGGTCATCCGGCGCTGGAAATTCTGCACCAGCTGAAGGAGACGCTGGCGCAAATTCAGGTCGAGTGCAAAATCGCCGAGTGTGAAGGGCAGCCTTGCCTGCTGATTCAACGTGATGACGAAAGCGCGACCAACTGCTGCCTGAAAAATCAGGGTGTCGCTATCGCCGAAACCTTTGATGGTCACTGACTTAGATCTTTTCCCTGCGCAGACGCCAGTAGCTGCCGCGTGTAATCGGCTGCTGGTGCGTTAAACAGCGTTTCGCAATCACTTTGCTCCACCACTTCACCCTGACGCAGCACAATCAGCTGATGACAGAGCGCGCGCACCACCTGCAAATCATGGCTGATAAACAGATAGGCGAGCTGATGCTGCTGCTGCAAACGGCGCAGTAAGGTGAGAATTTGCTTCTGCACCGAGCGGTCCAGCGACGAGGTGGGTTCATCCAGCACAATCAGCTGCGGCTCCAGGATCAACGCGCGGGCGATGGCGATGCGCTGGCGCTGACCGCCTGAAAACTCCGCCGGATAGCGTGAGCGGCTGTCGGCATCGAGTCCCACTTCCTGCATCACCGCAATCACTTTGGCTTCCTGCTCCGCACTGCTCAGTTCCGGGCGATGCACCGCTAAACCTTCCGCAATCACCTGTTGCACCGTCATGCGCGGATTGAGCGACGAATTGGGATCCTGAAACACCACCTGAATGCGCTGGCGCAGCGGCAATAACTGCTTTGGCAACAGCTGATGCAGCGGCTGATCGTCAAACCAGATCTCACCGCGCGCGCTAATTAAACGCAGCAGCGCCAGGCCCGTTGTGCTTTTGCCCGAGCCCGATTCGCCCACCAGTCCGAGGCTTTCGCCACGCCGCAGGGTAAAGCTAAGATCCTTCAGCGCCATCTTCTCTGCCACAGTGCGACGCAGCAATCCCCGCCGGATCGGGAAACCAACCTGTAAATTCTTCACCTGCAACAGCGGTTGCGCATCCAGCAGCGGCACCGGTTCGCCATCCGGCTCGGCGGCGATCAGTTCGCGCGTATAGGGCTGCTGCGGCTGGCTGAACAGCATATCGCAGCGATTATGTTCCACAGCACGGCCATTGCGCATCACCGTGACGCTGTGCGCCAGCTGACGCACGATATTGAGGTTATGGGTGATGAACAGCATGCCCATGTTGAGTTCACGCTGCAGTTCGCGCAGCAGTTGCAGAATTTGCGCCTGCACCGTCACATCCAGTGCTGTGGTCGGTTCATCGGCGATCAGCAGCTTCGGCTGGGTTAGCAGCGCCATGGCGATCATCACGCGCTGTCGCTCACCACCAGAAAGCTGGTGCGGAAAATCCTGCAAGCGCGATGCCGCATGGCGAATGCCGACGCGATCCAGGCAGCTCAGCATTTCGCCACGCGCGGCTTCGCGCCGCATGCCGCGATGCACCGACAGCACTTCATACAGCTGCTTCTCCACGTTATGCAGTGGATTGAGCGACACCATCGGTTCCTGAAAAATCATCGCCATCTGGTTGCCACGCAGCCCGCGCAGGGTGCGTTCGCTGGCTTGCAAAATATCCTGGCCGTTAAACAGAATTTCGCCTTGCGGATAGTTGACCGGCGGTTGCGGCAATAAGCGCATGATCGACAGCGCAGTCACGCTTTTACCTGAACCGGATTCGCCCACCAGCGCCAGCGTTTCGCCGGCGTCAATCTGCAGCGAAATGTCTTCTACCACGCGGCGATCCTGAAAGGCCACCGCCAGATGATTCACCGTTAACAGGCTCATTTAGCGTCCTCGACTCGGGTCAAAGGCATCGCGTACCGCTTCGCCAATAAAGATCAGTAACGACAGCAGCAGGGCGAGGGCAAAGAAGCCCGCCAGTCCCAGCCACGGCGCCTGTAAATTGTTTTTGCCCTGGAGCAGTAGCTCGCCAAGCGAGGGTGATCCCACTGGCAAACCAAAACCCAGGAAGTCCAGCGAAGTTAGCGTGGTGATTGAGCCGCACAGAATAAATGGCAAAAACGTCAGCGTGGCGACCATGGCGTTGGGCAGCATGTGGCGCAGCATAATGCGGCTATCGCTGACGCCGAGCGCGCGCGCCGCACGGATATAATCGTAGTTACGTGCGCGCAGGAATTCGGCGCGCACCACGCTCACCAGGCTCATCCAGCCAAACACCACCGTCACCAGCAGCAGCCACCAGAAGCCGGGCTGAATCACGCTGGAGAGCAGAATCAGCAGGAACAGCGAAGGCATGCCGGACCACACCTCAATCAGGCGTTGACCCACCAAATCGATGCGGCCGCCAAAGTAGCCTTGCACCGCGCCAACCACGATGCCAATCACGCTGGAGAACAGCGTCAGCATGATGCCGAACAGCAATGAGATGCGCGTGCCATACAGCAAGCGTGCCAGCACATCGCCACCGTTAGCATCGGTGCCGAGCCAGTTTTGTGTGGAAGGTGGCGAAGGGAAGGGCACATCGGTGGCGAAGTTAATGGTGCTTTCGCTGAAGCGAATCGGTGCCCAGATCGCCCAACCTTGTTGATCGATGCGCTGCTTCAGCCAGGGATCCTGATAATCGGCAGGCGTAGAGAAATCACCGCCGTAATCACTTTCGCTGTAGTTGAATAGCAGCGGCACATACCAGCGCTGCTGATAATGCACCAGCAGCGGTTTGTCGTTAGCCAGCAGCTCAGCGCCCAGTGACAGCACAAAAATGATCAGGAAAATCCACAGCGACCAGTAACCGCGACGGTTATGGCGAAAACGCTGCCAGCGCTGCTGGTTAACCGGAGATAAGCGCATCAGCGTCCCTCAAAATCAATGCGCGGATCGACCAGCGTGTAGGTCAGATCGCTAAGAATGTTCATCAGCAGGCCAATCAAGGTGAAGATATAGAGCGTGCCAAACATCACCGGATAGTCGCGCTGAATAGTGGCGTCATAGCCGAGCAGGCCCAAACCATTGAGTGAGAACATCACCTCTATCAACACCGAGCTGGTGAAAAACATGCTGATAAAGGTGGCGGGGAAACCGGCGATCACCAGCAGCATGGCGTTGCGGAACACGTGGCCGTACAGCACGCGCTTCTCATCCAGCCCTTTGGCGCGCGCGGTGACCACATATTGTTTGCGGATCTCATCAAGGAACGAGTTTTTAGTCAGCATGGTCAGCGTGGCGAAACCGCCAATCACCGTAGCCAGCACCGGCAGCGTGATGTGCCACAGGTAATCGCTGATTTTGCTGTACCACGGCAGCGCATCAAACTGCGGTGACGTCAGGCCGCGCAGCGGGAACCAGTCGAAATAGCTGCCGCCAGCGAACAGCACAATCAGCATGATGCCGAACAGGAAGGCCGGGATCGAATAGCCAATGATGATAAAAGTGCTGCTCCAGATGTCGAAAGCGCTGCCGTTACGCACCGCTTTTTTGATGCCCAGCGGAATCGACACCAGATAAATGATCAAGGTGCTCCACAATCCCAAACTGACGGAGACCGGCAAACTCTCTTTGATCAGCTGCAGCACCGATGCGCTGCGGAACAGGCTGTCGCCGAAATCAAAACGGATATAGTTCCACAGCATTTCACCGTAACGCTGCAGCAGCGGTTTATCGAAGCCATAGCGATGCTTAATTTCCGCGATCACTTCCGGATCGAGTCCGCGAGCGCCGCGATATTGGCTGTCGCCGGGATTGTCACGCATCAGCGCACCGCGCGCGCCGCTGTCGCCGCCGCCTGAGCCAGGAATGCCGGTGCTGTGACCAAACTGCACATTGGCTAACGCCTGATCCACCGGGCCGCCCGGCGCAATCTGCACAATAAAGAAGTTCAGGGTGATGATCGCCCAAAGTGTCGGGATGATCAGCAGTAACCTGCGAAGAAAATAGGCTGCCAAACCGTGCTCCTCAGCGTCGATTGGCCGGCAATCGCCCGGCTTTGTTCACATCGTACCACCAGTTTTCCAGACCGGTAGCAAACGCGGGTTTAATCTCGGGATGGGAAAACTTGTCCCAATACGCCATGCGATCTTCCGCGCTGTACCACATCGGAATCATGTAGGCATTCCACAGCAGGATGCGATCCAGCGCTTGGCCGAGCGGCAGCAGCGCTTTCTCATCGCCCTGATGCTCAACGATCTGCTGCACAAAATGGTCGACTATGGGATCTTTCACGCGCGGCCTGTTCCAGGAAGAGTCAATAAATTGAGATTGCCAAATCGTTTGCAAGCTGGTCGAGGGCCATGGCATGGCGTAATAGAGCGATGGGATCATGTCGTAGTCGCCTTCGCGCATACGGCGGAGATATTGCGAGCTGTCAATCTGGCGCAGCGAGACCTGGATGCCAAGCCGTTGCAAGCTGTGCTGGAACGGCAACGCCCAGTCGTTTTGCGTACCGCTGCGCATCAGTAATTCGAAACGGAACGGCTGGCCGGATTTCACATTCACCAATTGCTGATTTCTGATTTCCCAACCCGCCGCTTTCAGCAAGTTCATGGCTTGCAACAGGTTGCCGCGATCGAAACCGCTGCCGTCAGAACGTGGCGGGGCATACTCATTGTTGAACACTTCGGACGGCAGCTGCGCTTTGTAAGGCGCCAGCAGGATCAACTGCTCGGCTTTGGGATAGCCAAGCGCGGCATATTCAGTGTTCTGGAAATAGCTGCGCGTGCGTTTATAAGCGCCATAGAACAAGGCTTTGTTCATCCACTCGAAATCGAACGCCAGCGTGATGGCTTCACGCACGCGACGATCGGCGAACAGCGGTTTTTCGTTGTTAAATGCCAGCCATTGCGTGTCGGTGGAAACGGTGTTGGGAATGGTCGATTTGACGATGGCGTGACTGTCAAAGTTGCGACCGCGATATTGTGTCGCCCATTTCTTCGCTGAACTCTCTTCGCGCAAATCGTAAGCGCCGGCTTTAAAGGCCTCAAACGCCACGTTGTCATCAAGATAATAGTCATAACGCAAAGTATCGAAGTTAAAACGCCCGCGATTCACCGGCAGATTGGCGGCCCAGTAATCTTTCACCCGGCTGTACTGGATAAACTGACCCGATTTATAAGAGGTGACGCGATAAGGCCCGCTGGCCAGCGGCGGATAACCAATCGGCTCGTTAAACTTTTTGTTTTGCCAGAATTTTTCCGGGATGACCGGCAGCGTTAGCCAGCTGAGAATCCGATCTTTGTCCGGTTTCGGCATGTCGATACGCACGGTGAGACGGTTTAGCGCTTTCACTTGCACGTCACGAAACGCCACGCGGAACTGCGGCACACCTTCCGTCATGAATTTCTGGAAGGTGAAAGCCACATCCTGCGCGGTAATCGGTGTTCCGTCCTGAAACTGTGCATGAGGATTGATCGACACTTCCATCCAGCGATAGTCGTCGGGATAGCGCGCTGATTCCGCGATCAGCGGATAGTAGCTGCCAGGTTCATCATCGGAGGTGGTAAACAAGCCGTCATACAGCGTATCGGTACCGATGCCGGGATTGCCGCGCGAGGCGAAACGATTGAAGTTGTCGTAGGTGCCCACCACCGCCAGCGTGATCTTGCCGCCTTTGGGCGCGGCGGGATTGGCGTAATCGTAGTGAGTGAAATTCACCGCATATTTCGGCTCGCCCAGCTTAGCGAAGGCATAGCTTTCATTGATGGTGGCGGCATGCAGCGGCGCAGTGGCGCTACAAATGAACAACGCTGTGACAAGACGCAGCAGCATAAGTGGGGCGATCTCCTGTGGTGTTCCGCACTTTATGGTAGCAGTTTCATGGGGTTCGCGTGATGTTAACTCAGCGCGCGCTGGCGTTGATAATAGCTGACGAGGTTTTCGGGGCGTAACGGACGACTAAACAGATAGCCCTGCAAATGCGTCACGCCGCGATTCACCAGCCACGCCGCCTGATCGCCCGTTTCGACCCCTTCAGCCACGGTTTTGAGATTGAGTTTTTTTGCCAGCAGCAGCACTGCATCAAGCACCGGTGAGGTGACAGTTTCTGTACCAATGCTTTGCACAAAGCCGCGATCGATTTTCAGGTAATCGAACGGATATTTTTCCAGATATATCAGCGCGCTATGCCCAGTGCCAAAATCATCAATCGCTATTTTAAAATTGTTCTCATGTAGCCAGGCGAAGATTTCTCCCGCGCTTTTTTCACCGACCATGCTGCGTTCGGTAATTTCAAACACATAGTTGAAGTGATCGGTAGGCATGATGTTAATCCATGCCTGGACATCGCGCCGGAAGCTCTCTGAGGCGAGATGAAGCGGCGAGAGATTGAGGCTCAGGCGCGTGCCGCGCGGCAGCTGTTTACAGAGAAACTGGGCATCGCGCGCCACCAGCGTGAACAGATGCTGAGTGAGCGGAATAATCAGGTTTTGCGCTTCGGCGTAGCTGATAAAGGCATCCGGCGGAATCATGCCTTCAGTGGGATGCGTCCAGCGCAGCAGCGCTTCCACGCCGTAGGGTTGTCCATCGTGCGCAGTGACCAGCGGCTGGTATTCAACATGAAACTGGCCACGTTTAATGCCCTGCATGATCTCTTTGCCCGGCCGCTGATGTCGCGTCAGCAATAACCCGCTTAGCGCGGAAATCAGCAGTGAGAAGAGTATGCCGGTCAGCAACGTCAGTGAGTAATCGCGTGGCGCTAAGGTGGTGCCAAACAGCACGAAGCGTAGATCGCTGTTATTAAAGGCTATTTCATGTAGCGATGCCGGTAAATCACTCGCGCGTACCACGTTGTTGCTGCCGCTCAACAGCGCTTTGTTGCCGACCACCAGCGCCATGCCAGTGATTTCGGGATGATAAGAGGCCAGCAGCTGATAAGGCGTCAGGCTGATGTTCATGGTGGCGAAAAGGCCGGTCTCGGCTGAACCTGGATTTTTCACCCATAGCACCAGCGCCGGTTTCTTCGGTAGCAATGGCGTGCCTTCCAGCAAGCGCATATCGCGATCGCGTTCCAGTTCAGACTCAGGAGAAATATCGTTGGCTGGCATCAGAAAAGCGCCGGTGGCAGAAGAGCAGTAAGCGTTGCCATCACGCACCAGCAGGATGGCGCGGATATTACCGGCAAAGGCGGCGCGAGAAGTGAGCTCACGACTGACGTTGTTGCAGGCTAACTGGGTGTATTGCTGTAAGGGATAAAGTGTATCGACCAGGCTTGCTATCACCTGTTGTAAATCGTCGCGGCTGTGTGCCAGAAGCTGTTCGTGTTGTTGTACACGTTTTTGCCAGGTGAGTGTTAATAGCACGGTGACAAAAAGCAGAAAGAATGCCGCGCCGATAATCGCGCTATGCCAGGCGATACGGCGTGAATAACTGCGGTGGTGTTTTAATGTCCCTGACAGTGGCATGGAGTGCATTCCCCTTGTCTTGCCATTTTTTATTATGTTTATCTTTTGGTCACTACCCACTTCAGACCGCAGCCACGGTGATAACGGTGTCTGCAGCGCAATATCTGGGTATCAGGAAGTCAACGAGAATATAACGAGAGCGCGAAGAATGTCTCGTTATATTTTTGATTCTCAATTACTTTTTATCGGTTGGATTTGAGTTAAAAACTACGGGCGAAAAAAAACGCTGCCGGGGCAGCGTTTCTGATTCTCTGGCTGAGAGGATCATCAAAGAAATACGTTAGCTTGGGTTTTTAGCAAGAACCCGACGCGCTTCGCGGTAACGATTTTTCCAATAACTGTCATTCAGGTTGGAAATCATTACGCCACTGCTGGTGGACGCGTGAACAAAGTTATCGTTGCCAAGATAGATGCCCACGTGGCGACCGGTAGAACCGGCGCGGAACAGCACTAAGTCACCTGCGCGCAATTTATTGCGTGAAATCTCTTTGCCGGTGTCTTGCTGTTCAGACGTTGAGCGTGGCAAATCTAAACCGAACTGCTCGCGAAAGGTGCGCTGAACAAAAGCAGAACAATCAATGCCGCGTTTGGTGTCGCCGCCTAAGCGATAACGTACACCTTTCCAGTCACTGTACTGTTCCATGATGCGGGACTTAACGTCCACGTTCTGCACCATCTGTTCAAATTCGTCCTGAGACGCTTGAAGTAAAAAACCATTCTGGTTGTTAACTTCATGATTCTCGTTATTCGCGTTCTGACCGTTATGGGTACTGCTGCATGCTGATAAAAGTGTTGCGAGTGCTACCGCGGGAATGATCCGCCTGAGGTATCTCAGAATTGGTTGAGACTTGACCATTGTACGTGTTTTCCTTCGATTTCCTTACGACAGAATGTCGTCAGCCAGATGACAAAACGGGTTGAGATTAATAAGTACGACCGTCTAAGACAAATCCTTAATTACTAAAATGTGTTAATGCACACATTTTTGTCGCTTTCAGCACCGCATTTTATGCTGTTGCTTACTAATCGGATTTGAGGTTAACCGATTACAGACCGCGTGGCGAGTGCTTTTATATAAATATTCAAAGGTTTTTTCGATGTGAAATCAATCTGTAACACAATGGCGAGTTTATCAACAATTGGCAGCGATTTAATAGCCAAACAGCGGTGCAATAAGGGGGTAATTCTGGCGCTAAGGCCGATTTTAAGAGGGTTCGGGCTGGACAACTTAGGATTAAGGCTATTGTTCCGCGTTTTTCATCATAATCTTTTCTTTTACCTGAATAATGTTAGTTTGCTAATAGTTTATTCAGGTTTTAAATAAGCGCGAGCGACTGACTTTTTGTTCTATGATCACTCGCGCTTAACAATTACGTGCGCGGCTTATATTTGCCCGGCAACGAACGGTTCAGCCAATTCACCAGCTTGTCGCTGAAGGGCGTTAACAGGCACCAGCTCATGCCAACCAGCACGACTGACAATGAACCCACAGCGATATCAGTAAACCAGTGCGCACCCGCCATCACACGTGGCAGAGCAAACACCACGGTAATCATCAAACCCACCAGAAACGCGCGGAAGCCGAAATAGCGCCACATAAAGCAGGTGAAGATCATCAGCATCATGCCGTGGTCGCCAGGGAAGCTATCTTTCGAGGCATCTTTGGCCGGGATGCCGGTCAGTTCGCTTACGCGATGCACATTCTCAAAAAACAGCGTTGGGCTGGAGTGCTGTACCGGCAGCAGATGACCGAGCTGGTTCAGTACTACCGCGCTCAGCAGCATCGTGATGCCAATGGCCAGCAAACGGCGACGACCTTGCGGTGTCTCGCGACGCCAGTAGCTTAAATAGAGCAAACCCATAGCCAGCAGCGAAACCACATCGAAACCGCGGAAGTTAGTGATGGCCACTAACAGTGCGAAACCGTGATGATCAACCATCTGGTCATTGAAGCCATAAAAGATGGCTTTATCGATACCAAACCAGAACCCGTGATCCGGCGGCAGGTACCATGAAAGGAAAAGCATCACACCCAGTGCATTCAGCAGCAGGATGGTGACTAATCGAGAAGCGCGCATAGAAAATAGACTCAAAGTGAAAACAACGGGGCAACCTAACGCATCTAATTTAAACGAATCTTCAACAAAGCGGTCTGCAAAAGGTTCCAGTCAGCAGGCTGATGATGAATCAATTCGATGCGGCTATCCGGCGGTGTAGTAGGGCGGGTTTCTATAAACAAATCGTCGCCCTGGCGATTGATATTCACTAAACCATCGGCAGTGCGCAACACACCTTTAACGCGATCAACCGGCGCATGCCTTGCCCACTCTAGCGCTTTGATCGTATCAAACACGGTTTCACCATCGAATATCCAGCCACAGGAAGCATAGCCCTGGCCTTCATTTAGCGCACGACGCCAGCGCGCCTGGCCATCCAGTTTCAGTGCGGCCAAGCCTTGTGGACGTGAATTCTGGTGGTGATGTGCTGCATCGGGAACCGCACGATCCGCTAAGGCGGGTTGAGTCAACAGCGCGGGATCGATGCGTCCCCACGCCGCTTCCACCAGCTGACGCTCGCCCAAAAATTGCTGTTGCCAGGTCTGTAACCGCTGACGATCATCATCGCTCCAGCGGTCGCTTTTGTTCGCCACGATGATATCGGCCGCCACCAGCTGATCGCGGAAATTCTCATTCTCCACTACGTGTGCGTCGGCAAGCTGGCGCGGATCGAGCAGCGTTAAGGTGGCATCCACCTGAATCCAGGGTTGATAGACGGCAGCACGCAGCATATTCAGCAGCTGTTTGGGATGGCCAAGGCCGGTGGGTTCGATAATCAGACGATCGGGTTTAGCCTGTTTTAGCAGCATGTTCAGCCCCACCTGCAGCGGCAAGCCGTTAACGCAGCACATGCAGCCGCCGGGAATCTCTTTCAGCGTGGCACCGCGATCGGCGAGCAGTGCGCCGTCGATGCCAATTTCGCCAAATTCGTTGACCAGAATCGCCCAGTTTTCATCGGCGGGTTTATTGGCTAACAGATGCAGCAGAGTGGTGGTTTTTCCGCTGCCAAGAAATCCGGTGATGAGGTTTACGCGCGTCACAAAAGGGCTCCCAAAAAAAGAGAATAAATCGCGCGTGGATGAGAGGCATCCGGCGCGCACGGCCTTGTTATACTATAACAATCACCGGCCGCCGGACGGAAGCACGTTATGAATCAGCGCGTCCCATATAACGACGTTCCGCAATATGAATGCGGATGCGATCGCCATTGCTCAGGTATTCCGGTACCTGAATGGATAAGCCGGTGCTCATGCCTGCGGGTTTGGAGCGAGCGCTGGCGGAGGCGCCTTTAATGCCCGGCGAGGTATCAACAATTTCCATATCGACGGTTTGTGGCAGTTCAAGCGCCAAGACCTGGCCATCCATCGTCAGCACCTGAATGCCGGGAATGCCACCTTCAGGAATAAACAGCAGCTCTTCTTCAATTTGCTCTTTTTTGAAGTTGTACGGCGTGTAGTCTTCGTCATCCATAAACACATACTCATCACCATCTATATAAGAGAAGGTGACGGCGCGGCGGCTAAGCGAAATGGCGTCAATAATATCGTCGCCTTTGAAGCGCTCTTCCACTTTCAGGCCGGTGCGGACATCGGTAAAACGCATTTTATAGAGCGTCGCGGCACCGCGAGCACTTGGGCTCTGTACATCAATGTCTTTCACCAGCAACAGTTTGCCGTTCCAGGTGACAGCCATCCCTTTTTTGATTTCATTTGCCTTTGGCATGGTGGTTTTCTCGCTGACAGGAGGTTAATGCGCGTCACGTTACTCGCGCGGCGAAAAACTGGCAAGTCAGCCAATGTAAAATTGTTGCCGGTGCATGGCATTCGCGGTCTGGGACTGTTATTGTCGCGGCGAATTGTCTGCAGGAGCGCATGATGTTTTGTCGTGACCAGTGCGGTGCCTGTTGCACAGCCCCCTCAATCTCGTCCCCGATTCCTGGCATGCCGCACGGCAAGCCGGCCAACACGCGTTGCGTGCAGCTTGATGAGCAACAGCGTTGCAAAATCTTTGGTTCACCGCTGCGTCCGGCGGTCTGTGCCGGCTTACAGCCCAGCGCCGAAATGTGCGGCAGCAGCCGTGATAGCGCCATGACATTTCTGCTTAAACTGGAAGCCGATACGGCGCCCTGAAGCACTGCTGACGCATAGCTGAAGAATTGGGCTTAGTGCCGTTGGTCTGTACAGCAAAAGCATCAGCCTGCCTGCCGGTAAAAATCTTAAATCCAACATGAAGTGTGCGGAACGTCAAAAATCTGCTACTCAGATCGCGCATTTTCTTGCCTGCTGTACGTGGCTGTACCATATTCCCTGAAACGTTTCAGCGTTGTCACTCCGGCTAAGTCCGCGATGCACAGCAGCTTTTTTCACCATCTAGCTGAAACGATTCAATACAGCAAGCGAGGAGAGATATGTTCCAGCTCGAAGTTCAGGCCATTCATACCGGTGCTAGCGCACAGAATAAAGAAGAGGCCATTCGTCAGGTTGCCGCTGCGTTAACCGCTGCAGGCAATGTGGCCGAAGGCTACGTTAACGGCATGCTGGCGCGCGAACAGCAAACCACCACTTTCCTGGGTAACGGCATCGCCATTCCGCACGGCACCACCGACACCCGCGACCTGGTGTTGAAAACCGGTGTCCAGGTTTATCAGTTCCCGCAGGGCGTGGATTGGGGCGAAGGGCAAACGGCGTATGTGGCGATCGGTATTGCCGCTAAATCGGATGAACACCTCGCGTTGCTGCGCCAGCTCACTCACGTATTAAGTGATGACAGCATTGCTGAACAGCTGAAAAACGCCTCGGCGGAAGATCTGCGTGCGCTGCTGATGGGCGAAAACCAGGCGGCAGAATTCAAATTCGATACCTCGCTGATTGCCGTTGATGTGGCGGCCAGCGATTTAATCACGTTACAGGCACTGAACGCCGGACGTCTGCAGGCTGCAGGCGCGGTGGACGCGTCATTTATTGCTGACGTGATTTCCCGCGCCCCACTGAGCCTCGGTCAGGGCATCTGGCTGAGCGACAGCGCCAACGGCAATCTCGGCAGCGCAGTGGCCGTAAGCCGCGCGGCAGCGCCATTCCAGCATCAGGGCGAAAACGTCGCGCTGTTGCTGACCGTGGCGGCTAACGATCAGCGTCCGCTGGAAGTGCTGGGCTATCTCAGCAACCTGCTGCTCAGCAACAAAGCTGAACGTCTGCTGAAGGCCGATGCCGCCGGTATTCTGGCGCTGCTGACCAGCGAAGTCGATGAAGCTGCCGAGCTGCTGACCGCTGAATTCACCATCCGCAACGAACACGGTCTGCACGCGCGTCCGGGCACGGCGCTGGTGACCGTCATCAAACAGTTCAACAGCGACATCACCGTAACTAATCTCGATGGCAGCGGTAAGCCTGCTAACGGCCGCAGCCTGATGAAAGTCGTTGCGCTCGGTGTGAAAAAAGGCCATCGCCTGCGCTTCACTGCCAGCGGCGAAGATGCACAGCAGGCGCTGAACGCAATTGAAGAAGCGATCAATTCTGGTTTAGGCGAGGGGGTTGCATGAGCCGTCGTGTCGCAACAATTACCTTAAACCCGGCTTACGATCTGGTCGGATACACGCCAGAAATTGAGCGCGGCGAAGTTAACCTGGTGAAAACCACCGGCCTGCACGCGGCGGGTAAAGGCATCAACGTTGCCAAAGTGCTGAAGGATCTCGGTATCGATGTCACCGTCGGCGGTTTCCTCGGCAAAGAGAATCAGGACGGCTTTCAGCAGCTGTTCAGCGAACTCGGCATCGCCAACCGTTTTCAGGTGGTGCAGGGCCGTACGCGTATTAACGTTAAGCTGACCGAAAAAGACGGCGATGTGACCGACCTGAATTTCTCTGGCTTTGAGGTCACCGCGCAGGATTGGGAGCGCTTCACCGCCGATTCTCTGACCTGGCTCGGACAGTTCGACATGGTGTGCGTCAGCGGCAGCTTGCCAGCCGGCGTGGCACCAGAAGCGTTCACTAAATGGATGAGCGATCTGCGCACGCTGTGCCCGTGCATCATCTTCGACAGCAGCCGCGAAGCGCTGGTTGCCGGTCTGAAAGCCGCGCCGTGGCTGGTGAAACCGAACCGCCGCGAGCTGGAGATTTGGGCTGGTCGCAAACTGCCTGCGCTGCAGGACGTGATCGGTGCTGCACATGAACTGCGTGAGCAAGGTATTGCGCACGTAGTGATTTCTCTCGGTGCTGAAGGTGCGCTGTGGGTGAATGCCTCCGGCGAATGGATCGCCAAACCGCCTGCCTGCGAAGTGGTCAGCACCGTCGGTGCCGGCGATTCGATGGTCGGCGGCCTGATTTACGGCTTGCTGATGCGTGAATCCAGCGAGCACACGCTGCGTCTGGCGACGGCAGTGGCGGCGATGGCCGTCAGCCAAAGCAACGTTGGCGTGAAAGATCGTACCCAGTTGGCCGCGATGATGGCGCGCGTCGACTTACAACCCGTTAACTAACAGCAGGAGAGCGATAATGAAAACGCTGCTGATAAAAGATTCTTCACTGGGACTGGCGTCAGGACATCTGGCGCTGGAACGTTTACGCGCGACGGCGGCACAAGCTGGCCTGATGCTGACCGACAATGCCGCCGAAGCTGAACTGGTGCTGGTTGCTGGCCACAATATGCCAAACGACGCAGAGCTGGCCGGTAAATCGCTGGCGCTGGTTGATGTGCAGCAAGCGCTGCGCGATCCGCTGGCGGCAATCAATCAAGCCAAAGCGAGTGCCAAAACCTGGCAGCCTGCGGCTGCAACCGCTGCCGCGCCAGTAGCTGCGCAGAGCGCTGCTCAGAAACGCATCGTGGCGGTGACCGCCTGCCCAACCGGCGTGGCGCATACCTTTATGGCTGCTGAAGCTATTCAGGCCGAAGCGACCAAGCGTGGCTGGTGGGTGAAAGTTGAAACCCGTGGTTCTGTGGGCGCAGGCAACGCGATTACCCCAGAAGAAGTGGCGGCGGCCGATCTGGTGATCGTCGCGGCTGATATCGATGTGGATCTGGCGAAATTTGCCGGTAAGCCGATGTACCGCACCTCAACCAGTCTGGCGCTGAAGAAAACTGCGCAGGAGCTGGATAAAGCGCAGGCCGAAGCGAAAACCTATCAGCCGAGCGGCAATCAGGCTGCCAGCGCACAGGGCGACAGCAAAGAGAAAGCCGGTGCCTATCGTCACCTGCTGACTGGCGTTTCGTACATGCTGCCGATGGTGGTTGCCGGTGGTTTAAGCATCGCGCTGTCATTTGCCTTTGGTATCACCGCATTCAAAGAGCCGGGCACCTTAGCGGCGGCACTGATGCAGATCGGTGGCGGCAGCGCCTTCGCGCTGATGGTGCCGGTGTTAGCCGGTTTCATTGCCTTCTCGATTGCGGATCGTCCGGGTCTGACGCCTGGTTTGATTGGCGGTATGATCGCCACCAGCATTAACGCCGGTTTCCTGGGCGGTATCATCGCCGGTTTCATTGCCGGTTACGCCGCGAAAATGCTCAGCAGCAAAGTGAAACTGCCGCAGAGTATGGAAGCGCTGAAGCCGATTCTGATTATTCCGCTGGTGGCGAGTTTAATTACCGGTTTGCTGATGATTTACGTGGTAGGTAAGCCGGTGGCGGGCATCATGACTGGCCTGACAACCTGGCTGGCCAATATGGGTACCGCGAACGCAGTGCTGCTGGGCGCGATTCTCGGTGGCATGATGTGTACCGACATGGGCGGTCCGGTGAACAAAGTGGCCTATGCGTTTGGTGTTGGTCTGCTGAGTTCACAAACCTACGCACCGATGGCGGCCATTATGGCAGCCGGTATGGTACCACCGCTGGCGATGGGCCTGGCGACGCTGGTTGCGCGTCGTAAGTTCAACAAAGGTCAGCAGGAAGGTGGTAAAGCGGCGTTGGTGCTTGGGCTGTGCTTCATCTCTGAAGGTGCGATTCCGTTCGCGGCGCGTGATCCAATGCGTGTGCTGCCGTGCTGTATCATTGGCGGCGCGGTAACCGGTGCGATTTCCATGGCGATTGGCGCGAAACTGATGGCACCGCACGGTGGTCTGTTCGTCCTTCTGATTCCAGGCGCGATTACCCCAGTATTGGGTTATCTGCTGGCGATTGTGATTGGTACTGCGGTAGCGGGACTTGGCTACGCCATCCTGAAAAGACCGGAAGAAGAGCTGGTTAAAGCCGCGTAATCTTCGTCACACATAAAAAAGGGAGCTGCGGCTCCCTTTTGTTTAATCAGATAATTAACCCTGCTGCTCCGACTTCAACCATGCAATCTCATCCTTCCAGATATCCGGATTAATGGTTTCCAGAATCATGGGAATGCCGTCAAAACGTTTATCTTTCATCAGCCAGCTAAACGCGGTTTTACCGATATTGCCTTCACCCAGACTGTGATGGCGGTCGACGCGACTGCCCAGCGTGCTCTTGGCATCATTCAGGTGCATACCGCGCAGATACTGGAAACCAACGATGCGCTCAAAGTCGCTGAAGGTCTCGGCGCAGGCTTCTTCGGTACGCAGGTCGTAACCGCCCGCAAAGGCGTGGCAGGTATCAATGCACACGCCAACGCGCGACTTATCTTCCACGTGCTCAATAATGGTGGCGAGGTGCTCGAAGCGGAAACCGAGATTGCTGCCCTGACCGGCGGTGTTTTCGATCACCGCCACCACGCTGCTGGTTTTATCCAGCGCGATGTTGATCGATTCGGCGATACGCTTCAGGCAGGCTTCTTCTTCAATCTGCTTCAGATGGCTGCCTGGGTGGAAGTTCAGCAAGGTCAAACCCAACTGCTCGGCACGCTGCATCTCATCGAGGAAAGCCTCGCGCGATTTCTCCAGCGCTTCCATCACCGGATGGCCGAGGTTAATCAGATAGCTATCGTGCGGCAGAATCTGCGCGGAGGTGAAGTTGTAACGATCGCAGGCGGTTTTGAACGCATCGATCACTTCTCCTGACAGCGGTGCGGCTTTCCACTGGCGCTGATTTTTGGTGAACAGCGCAAAGGCTGTGGCTTCGAGTTCGTGGGCACGGATAACTGCCTGGTCCACGCCGCCTGATGCACTGACATGTGCGCCGATATATTTCATGCCGCTCTCCTGATTGGGCGATTGCTGCTGCAAAGCTGCCCATCATAGCGGATGCGGTTACGCCATGAAATGTTGCACCAGCACATTGAGTGCTCCGCCGCCGAGAATTAACCAGCCAAACATCACCAATCCCAGCAGCAAGGGTTTACAGCCAGCCTGTTTCAGGGCGCTAAAGCGCGTAGTCAAACCCAGCGCAGCCATCGCCATCGCCAGCAGCAGATTGGCCAGCTGATTCAGCGTGCTAACAATATTGGCAGGCAGCAGATGCAGCGAGTTAAACAGCGCCACCGCAATAAACAGCAGCGCGAACCAGGGAAAACGAATCGCTTGTTGCTGTGCGTTGTGGCTAGGCTGACGTTTCAGCCAGCTTCCCAGCATCAGCAAGAAGGGCGCTAACATCATCACGCGCAGCATTTTGGCAATCACGGCGGTGTTTTCGGCCTCGGCACCCATCGCGTGTCCTGCCGCGACAACCTGCGCCACTTCATGCAACGTCGAACCGGTGAAGATACCGAAATGTTCCGCGCTGACCGTTGGAAGCAGCGACCACAACATCGGATACAGCACGATGCCAACGGTACCAAACAGCACCACAGTCGCAACAGCCACCGCCACTTTTGACGGCGCAGCCTTAACGATAGGTTCACTCGCCAGCACCGCCGCCGCGCCACAAATGCTGCTGCCCGCCCCAATCAGCCACACGGTTTCGCGATCCATCTTCAGCAGACGAATGCCGATAAAACAGGTCAGCAGGAAAGTGGAGCTGAGAACCATCACATCAATCAATACGCCGCTAAGACCGACATCAGCAATCTGCTGCACGGTAATATGAAAGCCATACAGGATGATGCCGAGGCGCAGCAAGCGCTGTTTCGCCAGCATTACGCCGCTGTCACAGGCGCCGGCCATCTGCGGATAAAGGGTGTTACCGAGCACGATGCCCAAAATAATCGCTAACGTCAGCGCACCGAATCCGGCCCCGGCCAACCAAGACTGATTGCTTAACCACGCCGCGGTACCGGCAATCGCCACGGTCAACAGCAAACCCGGCAGCCAGTGATGTAGATGAAACGGGGTTTTATTCACGCTTAACTCAGCCATACTTTTCTCCTGTAGGGGCACCATTCCTGGCGACCTTCTAACATTCAATCTCTGCCTCAAGCCTGCGCTGCGCTGGTATAAAAGTAAAATTGATAATATATTTATAATTAACCAGAATAAGTAATATAAAGGAACCGCATGCACATCACGTTGCGCCAGATTGAAGTGTTTACCGAAGTGCTGAAGAGCGGCTCGACGACGCAGGCCTCGCAGGTGCTGGCGCTGTCGCAGTCGGCGGTGAGCGCCGCGTTAGCAGATTTGGAAAACCAACTCGGTGTGCAGCTGTTTGACCGCGTCGGTAAGCGGTTGGTGGTGAATGAGCATGGCCGTTTACTCTATCCGCGCGCCGTGGGTTTGATGGAGCAGGCGGGCGAAATCGAACAGCTGTTTAAGGAAGATAACGGGGCGATTCGCCTGTTCGCCAGCAGCACCATCGGTAATTACCTGCTGCCGGGCATGATCGCCGCCTATCGCCGCGATTTCCCGGCGTTGCCGCTGGAGCTGAGCGTCGGCAACAGTCAGGATGCGATTAATGCGGTGGCGGATTTCCGCGTCGATATCGGTTTGATCGAAGGTCCGTGCCACGAGCTGGATATTATCAGCGAGCCGTGGCTGGAAGATGAGCTGGTGGTGTTTGCCGCGCCGGATGCCGCCATCCTGCAGCAGCCGATTACGCTGGAAGCGCTCGCCGCCGCGCCGTGGATTCTACGCGAGCGCGGTTCAGGCACGCGCGAGATCGTTGATTATCTGCTGCTGTCGCATCTGCCACAGTTTCAGCTCGGCATGGAGTTAGGCAATTCAGAGGCGATTAAACACGCGGTGCGTCACGGCATGGGCATCAGCTGTTTGTCGCGGCGGGTGATTGAGGATCTGCTGGAAGCCGGCACGCTGGTGGAAGTCGCGATCCCATTGCCGCGCCTGACGCGCACGCTGTATCGCATCCATCATCGACAGAAGCATGTGTCCAAAGCGTTGAGCCGTTTCCTGTCGTATTGCCGTGAATAATCACAGCGCTGATCACGCTGCGGCTAATAATTCCCGGCCGATCATGAAGGTAACTAATAACCCGACGTGAATGCTATACAGCTTGGGGCTAGCTGCTACAATCTCGCCTCATTTTTATCCAGCATAGCGTTTACACATGCATAATGACTCAAAAACAACACAACAACCTGGATTGCGCCGTGAATTAAAAGCGCGTCATCTCACCATGATCGCCATTGGTGGTTCCATCGGTACCGGCCTGTTTGTCGCCTCGGGTGCCACCATTTCTCAGGCCGGACCCGGCGGCGCGCTGCTCTCCTATGCGCTCATCGGCCTGATGGTTTACTTCCTGATGACCAGCCTCGGCGAACTCGCGGCCTTTATGCCGGTTTCTGGCTCCTTCTCCACCTACGGTTCAAAATATGTTGAAGAAGGCTTCGGCTTCGCGCTGGGCTGGAACTATTGGTACAACTGGGCGGTGACCATCGCCGTTGACCTCGTCGCCTCGCAGCTCGTCATGAACTACTGGTTCCCGGACACGCCCGGCTGGATCTGGAGCGCACTGTTCCTTGGCCTGATGTTCCTGCTCAACTACATCTCAGTCAAAGGCTTCGGCGAAGCGGAATATTGGTTCTCGCTGATCAAAGTGACCACCGTCATCATCTTTATTGTGGTTGGCGTGTTGATGATCACCGGCATCATGCGCGGCGCAGAAAACGCCGGCTGGCATAACTGGACCGTGGGCGAAGCGCCGTTCGCCGGTGGTTTTGCTGCGATGATAGGCGTGGCGATGATCGTTGGCTTCTCCTTCCAGGGCACCGAGCTGATCGGTATCGCGGCCGGTGAATCTGAGGATCCGGCGAAGAACATTCCGCGCGCGGTGCGTCAGGTATTCTGGCGAATTCTGCTGTTCTATATCTTCGCTATTCTGATCATTAGCCTGATTCTGCCGTACACCGATCCGAAGCTGCTGCATAACGATGTCACCGATATCGCCATCAGCCCGTTCACGCTGGTGTTCCAGAATGCCGGGCTGCTTTCGGCGGCAGCGGTAATGAACGCAGTGATTCTGACGGCGGTACTGTCGGCGGGTAACTCCGGCATGTACGCCTCAACGCGTATGCTGTTCAACCTGGCACGCGAAGGTAAAGCGCCACGCATTTTCGGCAAGCTGTCGAAAGGTGGCGTGCCGCGTAACGCGCTGATTGCTACCACCGTGGTGGCGGGATTGTGCTTCCTGAGCTCGAAATTTGGTAACCAGGAAGTTTACCTGTGGCTACTGAACACCTCAGGCATGACCGGTTTTATTGCCTGGTTGGGTATCGCCATTAGCCATTACCGTTTCCGTCGCGGTTATATCGCGCAGGGTCACAACCTGGCCGATTTGCCGTACCGTTCGGGCTTCTTCCCGCTGGGACCGATCTTCGCTTTCATTTTGTGTCTGATCATTACGCTGGGACAGAACTATCAGGCGTTCCTCGCTGACCGCATTGATTGGTATGGCGTGGCCGCAACCTATATTGGTCTGCCGCTGTTCCTGATTATTTGGTTGGGCTACAAGCTGACACGCGGTTCGCGCTTCGTGAAATACAGCGAGATGGAGTTCCCGACATTTAAAGAGTAGTCATACCCTTGCGCGATAAATCGCGCCGCTACGAATAAGGTGCACGTGTAGTAGCGGCGCAATTTATTGCGCATTGTTTTGGATTTTGTTACTCAGATTGAATTGATAATTATTATCACCTGCACTATTGTGGCTGCCGTTATGATTTCGACAAGAAACGGGTAGAACAATGCGTACCACCGACGCCACGCTGCTGGCGGAAAACGGCCTCGAAACCGACACCATGACGCGTTATCGTCAGGTACTGCGCCAGCGACTGATGTTAATTGGCGTGCTGGCGCTGGCGATATTAGCGTCAGTGATTCTTGATTTCACCCTCGGCCCGGCTGGGCTCTCCCTCGACACCTTATGGCAAACGCTGACGCATCCCGATGCGGTCGATGCGGGCACCCGCGTGATTGTCTGGGATATTCGTTTACCGTACGCCTTGATGGCGGTGGTGGTGGGCTTCTCGCTCGGCCTTGCCGGTGCAGAGATGCAAACCATCCTGAATAACCCGCTTGCCAGCCCGTTTACGCTCGGCGTTTCGTCGGCGGCGGCCTTTGGTGCGGCGCTGGCCATCGTTCTTGGTATCGGCATTCCTGGCGTGCCGGATCAGTGGTTTATCTCCGCCAACGCGTTTGTGTTTGCGCTATTTGCCGCCTTGATGCTGGATGGCGTGACGCGCTGGACCAAAGTTTCGACCTCTGGCGTGGTGCTGTTTGGTATCGCACTGGTGTTCACCTTCAACGCATTAGTCTCAATGATGCAATTCATCGCCAGCGAAGATACTTTGCAGGGCCTGGTGTTCTGGACCATGGGCAGCCTCGCGCGCGCCTCGTGGGAAAAGCTCGGCGTATTAACCGCCGCCTTTGCCATCCTGATTCCGTTCTCGATGCTCAGCAGCTGGAAGCTGACCGCGCTGCGCCTCGGCGAAGATCGCGCGGTGAGTTTCGGTATCGACGTGCGCCGTCTGCGCCTGGCAACGCTGCTGCGCATCAGTATTCTCTCTGCGCTGGCGGTGGCGTTTGTCGGCCCAATTGGTTTCATCGGTCTGGTCGCGCCACACATTGCGCGCATGATGTTTGGTGAAGATCACCGCTATTACCTGCCAGCCAGCGCGCTGGTCGGTGCGCTGGTGCTGTCGCTGGCTTCGGTGGCGTCGAAAAACCTGATTCCCGGCGTGATCATTCCGGTGGGAATTGTGACGTCGCTGGTCGGCGTGCCGTTCTTCCTCAGCATTATTCTGCGTCATCGGGGGACGGTGTAATGGAGCAGGGATTACGTCTCAAGCATTTCTCCGCCGGTTATCCGAAACGCAAGGTGATTGACGATCTCAACGTGCCGGAACTGCCGCAGGGCAAAATCACCGTGTTGCTTGGCCCCAACGGCTGCGGCAAATCGACGCTGTTGCGCGCGCTGGCTGGTTTGGGCAAAGGGCAGGGCGAGCTGTGGCTGAACGGTGAAGAGCTGATGAGCCAGCCGTTTGCGCGCCGGGCGCAGCGTGTGGTTTATCTGCCGCAAAGTTTGCCGGCGGGCGTGCATCTGCACGTGCTGGAGTCGATTATCGTGGCGCAGCGTGCGTCGGGTGGCTTGCACAGCGCCTCGAGCGAAGCGGAGATCATGCATCTACTCGAGCAGCTCGGCATCGCGCATTTAGCCATGCGTTATCTCGATCAGCTTTCGGGCGGGCAGAAGCAGTTGGTGGGTCTGGCGCAATCGCTGATTCGCCGTCCGGAACTGTTGCTGCTGGATGAACCGCTCAGCGCGCTGGATCTTAACTACCAGTTCCACGTGATGGATCTGGTGCGTCGTGAAACCCGGTTGCGCAATATTGTGACGGTGGTGGTGGTGCACGATATCAACATCGCGCTGCGTCATGCGGATCACGCGTTGATGCTGAAGGATGGCAATCTGCTGGCGGACGGCGAGCCGTCGCAGGTGATTACGCCGGAGACGTTGGCGCAGGTGTATGGCGTGCGCGGCCGTATCGAGCACTGCTCACGCGGCATGCCGCAGGTGATGATCGACGGGCTGGCGGAGACGTTGGTGTAGTTAGGTAGGTGCACGCTGTCCCCCAAAGGGTGCACGCTGTCCCCCTCCTCGGTCCTCCCCCATTAATGGGGGAGGAAGATGCTGCTATATGTGAGTAAATAAGCTGCATGTGGCAGCGTCTCCTTCCCCCGTTTACGGGGGAAGGCCGGGATGGGGGGCAGCCAGCAGGATCTGGAACAGCCAGCACCATCACACCAACAAATGCTTCGCGTGGAAACGCAGATGATCTTCCACGAAGCTGGCGATAAAGAAGTAGCTATGGTCATAACCCGGCTGAATGCGTAGCTCCAGCGGGAAACCTTGCTCACGCGCCACCGCTTCCAGTCGCTCTGGACGCAGCTGATCGGCGAGGAACTGATCGCTATCCCCTTGATCAATCAGAATCGGCAAGCGCTGTTCCACGTCACGCATCAACAGGCAACTATCCCATTCACGCCACGTCTGACGATCTTCACCCAGGTATGCGGCAAAGGCCTTCTGCCCCCAAGGCACTTCGGTAGGATTGACGATTGGCGCGAAGGCAGAAGCAGACGCAAAACGTCCGCCAAGACGCAATGCCAACACCAGCGCACCGTGACCGCCCATTGAATGACCCATCACCGACTGACGATCGCTCAGCTTAAAGTTATCCGCCACCAACTCCGGCAGCTCCGCGCTGAGGTAATCGAACATGCGGAAGTTCGCCGCCCACGGCTGCTGCGTGGCGTTGAGGTAGAAACCTGCGCCCTGGCCGAGATCGTAACCGCTGTCGTTCGCTACCTCGTCACCGCGCGGGCTGGTGTCTGGCATAATCAGCACCAAACCCAGCTGCGCAGCCACGCGCTGGGCGCCGGCTTTGGTGGTGAAGTTCTCATCGCTGCAGGTCAATCCGGCGAGAAACCACACCACTGGCGGCGGTGCGTCACTCTGCGGCGGCGGCAGAAAAATGCTGAAGGTCATCGGACAGTTCAGCACGGCCGACTGATGACGCCAGCGCTGCTGCCAGCCACCAAAAATGCGATGCTCTTCTAACAGCTCCAAAGTGGAAGCCATAACGTCTCCTGATTACTTAGTAAAATGCACCACCGTACGGATGGATTTCCCTTCATGCATCAGATCAAAGGCGTCGTTAATCTCTTCCAGCGGCAGGTTGTGGGTGATGAAATCGTTCAGGGCGAATTTACCGTCGAGGTAATCCTGCACGATGCCCGGCAACTGTGAACGGCCTTTAACGCCACCAAAAGCGGAACCACGCCATACGCGACCGGTCACCAGCTGGAATGGACGGGTAGAAATCTCCTGGCCCGCACCAGCCACGCCGATAATCACTGATTCGCCCCAACCTTTGTGGCAGCACTCCAGCGCCGAACGCATCACGTTAACGTTACCGATGCACTCGAAGGAGAAATCCACGCCGCCGTCGGTCAGTTCAACGATCACATCCTGAATCGGCTTATCGTGATCTTTCGGGTTGATCAGATCGGTGGCACCCAATTTGCGCGCCAGATCGAATTTACTGGTGTTGAGATCGATACCGATGATGCGACCGGCTTTCGCCATCTTCGCGCCGATAATCGCCGACAAACCAATGCCGCCGAGGCCGAAGATCGCCACGGTATCGCCTTCTTTCACTTTGGCCGTGTTCATCACCGCGCCCATGCCGGTGGTGACGCCGCAGCCCAGCAGGCACACTTCTTCCAGAGGCGCTTCTTTGCTGATCACCGCCAGCGAGATTTCCGGTACCACGGTGTATTCAGAGAAGGTTGAGGTGCCCATGTAGTGGAAAATCGGCTTGCCGTCTTTGAAGAAGCGGGTGGTGCCGTCTGGCATCAAACCTTTGCCCTGGGTGGCGCGAATCGCCTGGCAGAGGTTGGTTTTGCCCGAGAGACAGAACTTACACTTGCCGCACTCTGGGGTGTAAAGCGGGATCACGTGGTCGCCGACGGCCACGCTGGTCACGCCTTCACCCACCGCTTCCACCACGCCGCCGCCTTCGTGACCGAGGATCGCCGGGAATACGCCTTCCGGATCTTGTCCCGACAAGGTGTAAGCATCGGTGTGGCACACGCCAGTAGCCACGATGCGCACCAGCACTTCACCTTTTTGCGGTGGCATCAGATCCACTTCTTCGATTTTCAGCGGTTCGCCAGCTGCCCAGGCAACGGCGGCGCGGGTTTTAATCATGTTCATGCAATCCCTCTTCCTGTAGATGCGGGGTAAGTGGCCCCGATGGTCGTGATGTCGATAAAACAGAAACTCACTCGGCAACGTGCAGCGGATGCCGTAACTCGTCGTTAACCGGGCGATCGTCAAACAGTTCAATAATCAAGTATTTCAGCGCTTCCACATTGGGCGTAAACGCATCGCGCCGCCACATCAGCCAGGTGGCGGTATCGCGGTAAGCAGGCGGTAGCGCATGTTCCTGCACGCGTGCGCGCGCCGGCATTTGTGCCAGCACCGAGGCGGGAATCATCGCCACGCCCGCGCCGCCGGCCACACACGCCACCATCGCGTGGTAAGACTGTATCTCCATCACGCTGCTCGGCGCGGTCTGGCTTTCGCGATACCAGGCTTCCAGCTTGGTGCGGTAGGAACAGCTGTTGCGGAAAGCAAACAGCGTGTCGCCTTGCACATCGCGCGCGCTGGCAATCGGCGCATGTTCCGGGCTGGTGATCAGCACCATCTGCTCATTAAAGGCAATGCAGCCATTGAGATCGTCGTGCGCCACCGGACCATCCACCAGCGCGGCGGCCAGCGTGCCTTCCCGCACTTTGTCGATGATTTCACCGGAAGTATTGGTGATCAGCGACAGTTCCACGGCGGGAAAACGCTGGTGATAGGCCGCCAGGAGGGCAGGGAGGCGCGTCGCGGCGGTGCTCTCCATCGAACCGAGCGCGAAGTTACCGCCCGGCTCACCGGCGCGCGCCATGTTCAGTGCTTCATCGCTCAATGCCAGGATGCGCTGCGCATAGTTAAGAAAATTGTGGCCCATTGGCGACAGGCGAATGCGTTGCTTCTCACGAATAAACAGATCAACGCCAATTTCATCTTCCAGCTGGCGCAGACGCGTGGTGAGATTAGAAGGTACGCGATGGAGTTGCTCGGCGGCACGCGCCAGCGAACCTGATTCGGCGACGGAGCAAAACATGCGGAGCTGTACTAAATCCATATTCTCTTCTCGTAAGCAACTTGGTTAGTATTATTCACTTTCCGTGAGTTTAAACGTCATGCATGCTAGTGACAAGTGATAAAACATTCTGAGGTCGGTATGGCGTTTCGTGTCGCGCTTAGCGCGTTCTTAAGTTTAGTGGTTGCGATGGGGATTGGGCGATTTGCTTTCACGCCGCAGGTTCCGCTGATGATTCAGGACCATCAACTGACGCTCACCAGCGCCAGTCTGGTGGCGGCACTCAACTATCTCGGCTATCTGTTTGGCTCGTTTGATGCGATGCGTGCGCGCAACCGCGTCGAGTGGCGTTTACAGACGGGCGTGTGGGGCGCAGTGATTTTAACGCTGCTCTCGGCCTGCGTCAGCGGTCCGTGGTTACATGGCCTGATTCGTTTCCTGATTGGCTGGGCCAGCGGCTGGGCGATGGTGTTGCTGGCGGCATGGGCCAGCGACCAGCTACATCATCACGGACGTCCCGGCTTGCTGGCGGCGGTGTTTGCCGGACCCGGCACCGGCATCTTTATCAGCGGCATGCTGGCGGTGGCGCTGCACGCCAGCGGTGTCAGCGCGGCCTTTGCGTGGGCGGCTTACGGTTTGCTGGCGCTGTTGTTGATTGCCGCGATTGCGCGATTCCTGCCGCGCACCGGCCAGTTACATCGCCCCGATCAAGCTGCATCGCCGCTGGTGCTGAATGGCAATCTCAAGCGCCTGGTGCTGAGTTACAGCCTCGCCGGCTTTGGCTACATTCTGCCCGCCACTTTTCTGTCGCAAATGGCGGCGGCGCGTTTTCCTGACAGCGCGTTTGCCCAGTTTGTCTGGCCGGTGTTTGGTGGCGCGGCGGTGATCGGCATCGTGTTAGGTATTCTGACGCGTCACTGGGGCAGCAGCCATCTGCGGCTGGCCATAGTGTTGTGGGCGCAGGCGTTGGGCGTCATCGCCGCGATTGTACTGCCAGGCTTGAATGGCCTGATGCTGGGCGCAGCGCTGATCGGCGGCGGCTTCCTGTGTGTGGTGCAGCTGACGCTGCAATATGGGCGCGAGCTGGCGCCGCAGCATGCGCGCTATCTTGCCGGTTTGCTCACCACCGGTTATGCGGTCGGGCAGTTGGGCGGTCCGCTACTGTCGTGGATTTCCAGCATGCTATGGCATCAGCTGGAACCCGCGCTATGGGTAGCGGGCGCCAGCTTAATCCTTGCGGGAATGCTGGTTTTACGTCGCCGTACGTGATGAAAAGCTTATCAGAATGATTACTGGATTAAGGGCGCGGAGTATTTCACAATACGCGCTCAGAATTTCCCCCGTGGGCGAAAACCCGCGGGCGCATCACCTGTCGGAGAAGAGTAAATGAGCACCTTAAGTCAGGAAGCCGCCCTGGTTCACGAAGCGCTGTTGGCGCGTGGTCTGGAAACACCGTTACGTGCCCAGGTGCGTGAAATGGATGACGCCGCGCGCAAACGCGAAATTGCCGGTCACATGACGCAAATCATGCAGCTGCTGAACCTGGATCTGGAAGATGACAGCCTGATGGAAACGCCGCACCGCATCGCCAAGATGTATGTGGATGAGATTTTCTCAGGTCTGGATTACGCCAACTTCCCGAAAATCACCGTTATTGAAAACAAGATGAAAGTGGATGAGATGGTAACGGTGCGTGATATCACGTTGACCAGCACTTGCGAACACCACTTTGTGATTATCGATGGCAAAGCCACCGTGGCCTATATCCCGAAAGAGAAAGTGATTGGCCTGTCGAAAATCAACCGTATTGTGCAGTTCTTTGCCCAGCGTCCGCAGGTGCAAGAGCGCCTGACGCAGCAAGTGCTGGTGGCGCTGCAAACGCTGCTCGGCACCAATAACGTTGCGGTGTCGATTGATGCAGTGCATTACTGCGTGAAAGCGCGTGGCGTGAAAGATGCTACCAGCGCCACCACCACCACCTCGCTTGGTGGCTTGTTCAAATCCAGCCAGAACACGCGTCAGGAGTTTTTGCGCGCGGTTCGTCACAGCTAATCTGTTTGGGCAACAGCCTGTTGCCCGATTTCCTCTCTCCGTCAGGGCACTCGATGCAACGCTATCTCGCGCTGGATTTCATTCGTGGTTGCGCCATTCTCGGCATCTTGCTGCTGAACATTGTCGGCTTTGCGTTGCCATCGGCCGCCTATCTCAATCCGGCGTGGCGCGGCGAGGCTGCTACGTCTGATGCCTGGACGTGGGCGATCATGGATGGCCTGGCGCAGCTGAAATTCCTCACGCTGTTTGCCTTGCTGTTTGGTGCCGGTCTTTATATGCAGGCGCCGCGCGGCAGCCGCTGGATGTCGGCGCGTCTGACGCTGCTGGTGCTGCTCGGATTTATTCACGGCATCTTTTTTTGGGAAGGCGACATCCTGCTGGATTATGGCCTGATTGGGCTGATTATCTGGCGCATGCTGCGTGATGTGCCTTCCGACCGCGCGTTGTTACAAACCGGCGCATTACTCTATCTGGTCGGCTGCGGCGTGCTGCTGATTTTCGGCGCGGTCTCCAGCCCCAATCCCACGCGATCCTGGCTGCCGGGTGCGGCGGACCTGCAGTATGAAAGCTACTGGAAACTGCTCGGCGGCTGGGAAGCGGTGCAGAACCGGCTGGATCATCTGTCATCAGGCCTGATGGCGCTGGCATCACAATATGGATGGCAACTGGCGGGTTTGATGCTGATTGGTGCGGCATTGATGCGCAGCGGCTGGCTCAGCGGGCAATTTAGCGTGCAGCACTATCGCCGTTCGGCGGCGCTGCTGCTGACTATCGGCTGGCTGATCGCCATTCCCGGCATCGCCGCGCAGTGGATGATTGGCTGGGAATTCCGCTGGACCGGCTTTTTCCTGCAGGTGCCGCGCGATCTCGCCAGTCCGTTTATCAGCCTCGGTTATGCCGCACTTTGCCTGGGATTCTGGCCGCAAATTGCGTCAACGCGCGTCAGCTACGCCATTCAATGCGTTGGCCGCATGGCCTTGAGCAATTACCTGTTACAGACGCTGATTTGCACCACGCTGTTCTACCGCTTTGATCTGTTCCTCAGGTTCGATCGACTGCAGCTGCTGGCCTTTGTACCGGCTATCTGGCTGGTTAATATCCTGTTTTCCGTGCTGTGGCTGCGCGTCTTCCCGCAAGGCCCAATGGAGTGGATCTGGCGCAAACTGACACGTCTTGCCGCGGGAAAAGCTGATCCTTCCTCCTCGCTCAGATAATGATGTTCATCACAAAGGTTGCAGAATTGTATGTAACCGTTTTCATTGCTGTGACGTGATTCACGTAGTCGTTTCACATGCCCTGACAGAATAGCGCCGTTACGCGCTTGTCGCGCATTTTCAGCCTCTGTGGAACAGCTGCATGATAACGATTCGTGATGTCGCCCGTCAGGCCGGTGTGTCAGTAGCCACCGTGTCGCGTGTGCTCAACAACAGCAGTGCAGTCACCGCCGATACCCGGGAAGCCGTGCTGGCTGCCGTTGATGCGTTAGGCTATCGCCCGAACGCCAACGCGCAGGCGCTGGCTACGCAAATCAGTGACACCATCGGCGTGGTGGTGATGGATGTTTCCGATCCCTTCTTTGGCGCGCTGGTGAAAGCGGTTGATACCGTGGCGCAGCGCGTGCATAAACACGTGTTAATCAGCAACTCCTGGCATCAGGAAGAGAAAGAACGTCACGCAATTGAGGTGCTGATACGTCAACGATGTAACGCATTGGTGGTGCACGCGAAAACGCTTTCAGACGCCGAACTGATGCAGTTTATGGATCAGGTTCCCGGTATGGTATTGATTAATCGTACAATTCCCGGTTACGAACACCGCTGCGTCTGCCTGGATAACGTTACCGGCGCTCAGGTAGCCACGCGCATGTTGTTACAACAGGGACATCAACGCATCGGCTTTCTTAGCTCCAGCCACCCGATTGAGGATGTAACGCAACGACGTGAAGGCTGGCTGCAGGCCTTGTCAGAACAGGGAATTCGCCCGCAGGAGTCATGGATTGCGCATGCTGAACCTGATATGCAAGGCGGCGAAGCAGCGATGGTGGAGTTGCTGGGTCGTAACTTACATTTAACAGCGGTGTTTTCCTACAATGACGGCATGGCGGCGGGTGCATTGACCGCTTTAAAGGACAACGGCATTCAGGTTCCGCAGCATTTCTCTGTCATTGGCTTTGATGATATTCCCATCTCCCGCTATACCGATCCGCAGTTAACCACGGTCCGTTATCCTATTGTTTCTATGGCGAAACTCGCCACAGAATTAGCGCTTAAAGGCGCCGCAGGCGAGCTGGATCAGCTGGCTATACACTGCTTTATGCCAACGCTGGTGCGTCGCCATTCTGTCGCCCAGCGGCAAATTGTGGAGTCGGTCACTAATTCAGGCGATAGCTCAGTGTAACCGTTTCCAATCTGTGATTGCATTCACAGTTAATTAACATGCCGCTCACTATGATGGCAGCGTCTTACCGGACTGAAACATCATGTAACGCCGGGAATTCCTTCTCCCAGCCGGTTTCAGTAGCCGATTGAAATAGTTCACAACACTCTTCAGGAAGCGTTTACCTACAGGGAAGTCAGGATTGCGATGGTGGCCCGGCTTTGCGTTACGCGTCCGCCCATTATCAGGTTTACAACCGACGGCGCTGTTTGCCCGCAGGCAAATAGCGCAATGAAATGCCCTACATAAAAAACCGGAGATACCATGAATAAGAAGGTTTTCACGCTCACAGCACTGGTTGCCAGCATGATGTTTGGTGCAACTGCGCATGCCGCCGATACCCGCATTGGCGTGACCATCTACAAATACGACGACAACTTCATGTCGATGGTGCGTAAGGACATTGAGAAAGAAGCAAAATCATTGGGCGGCATTCAGCTGTTGATGAATGACTCCCAGAACGACCAGTCTAAACAGAACGACCAGATTGACGTGCTGATGGCGAAAGGCGTGAAAGCGCTGGCCATCAACCTGGTGGATCCGGCTGCTGCGGCAGTGGTGATTGATAAAGCGCGTGGCAACGATGTGCCGGTGGTGTTCTTCAACAAAGAACCTAACGCCAAAGTGCTGGCCAGCTACCCGAAAGCGTATTACGTCGGTACCGACTCTAAAGAGTCAGGCATCATCCAGGGTCAGCTGATTGAGAAGCACTGGAAAGCCACGCCAGCCTGGGATCTGAACAAAGACGGTACCATCCAGTTCGTGCTGCTGAAAGGCGAGCCGGGCCATCCGGATGCCGAAGCGCGTACCAAATACGTGATCGATACCCTGAACAAAGACGGCCTGAAAACGCAGCAGCTGGCGATGGATACCGCGATGTGGGATACCGCACAGGCAAAAGACAAAGTTGACGCCTGGCTCTCTGGCCCGAACGCCAACAAGATTGAAGTGATCATCGCTAATAACGATGCGATGGCGATGGGTGCGGTTGAAGCGCTGAAAGCGCACAACAAAACCAGCATTCCGGTGTTTGGTGTCGATGCACTGCCAGAAGCGCTGGCGCTGGTGAAATCAGGCGCGCTGGCCGGTACCGTGTTGAACGATGCGGAAAACCAGGCGAAAGCGACGCTAGATATTGCTAACAATCTGGCCAATGGCAAAGAGCCAACTGCAGGCACTAACTTCAAGATGGACAACAAAATCGTACGTGTTCCTTACGTACCAGTAGATAAAGAAAATCTGTCGCAGTTTGTGAAGTAATTCATCCTGGGCGCGGCATTTCGCCGCGCCTTATTGCATCTGACCAACGCTTTATTTAGCCAGGTAAATTATGGCCAGTGAGAATCCGACCACACAGCGTGAATATCTGCTGGAGATGACGAATGTCTCGAAATCATTTCCAGGGGTTAAAGCCTTAGATAATGTGAATTTAAAAGTGCGGCCGCACTCTGTTCATGCATTAATGGGCGAAAACGGCGCCGGGAAATCTACATTATTAAAATGTCTGTTTGGGATTTATAAAAAGGATACGGGGAGCATCCTGTTTCAGGGTGAGGAAATTGATTATAAGAGCTCCAAAGAAGCGCTGGAAAATGGCGTTTCCATGGTGCATCAGGAATTAAACCTGGTTCTGCAACGCAACGTCATGGATAACATGTGGCTTGGCCGTTATCCGCGTAAAGGCGTGTTTGTTGATCAGGATAAAATGTATCGCGATACCAAAGCGATCTTTGATGAATTAGATATTGATATCGATCCGCGCGATAAAGTTGCCACCTTATCGGTGTCGCAGATGCAGATGATCGAAATCGCCAAAGCCTTCTCCTATGATGCCAAAATCGTCATTATGGATGAGCCGACATCATCGCTGACCGAAAAAGAAGTGAACCACTTGTTCACGATTATTCGTAAGCTGAAAGATCGTGGCTGCGGCATTGTGTATATCTCGCACAAGATGGAAGAGATATTCCAGCTGTGTGATGAGATTACCATTTTGCGTGACGGACAGTGGATCGCCACCCAGCCGCTGGAAGGCCTGGACATGGACAAAATCATCTCGATGATGGTTGGCCGTTCATTGAACCAGCGCTTCCCGGATAAAACTAACGTGCCGGGGGAAACCATTCTTGAGGTGCGCCATTTAACCTCACTGCGTCAGCCGTCGATTCGTGATATCTCGTTCGATCTGCGTAAAGGTGAAATTCTTGGTATTGCCGGTTTGGTGGGCGCTAAACGTACCGACATCGTCGAAACCCTGTTTGGCATTCGCGAGAAGTCAGGCGGTACGATTAAGCTGCACGGCAAGAGTATTAATAACCACAGCGCCAACGAAGCCATTAACCACGGCTTTGCGCTAGTGACGGAAGAGCGTCGCTCCACCGGTATTTATGCGTATCTGGATATAGGCTTTAACTCGCTTATCTCCAATATTAAAAAGTATAAATCCAGCATGGGGCTGCTCGATAATAAACGCATGAAAAGCGATACCCAATGGGTCATTGATTCGATGCGCGTGAAAACGCCGGGTCATCATACGCAAATTGGTTCGCTTTCCGGTGGTAACCAACAGAAAGTGATTATTGGTCGCTGGTTATTAACGCAGCCGGAAATATTGATGCTTGATGAACCGACGCGCGGGATTGATGTGGGCGCGAAATTCGAAATCTACCAACTTATTGCCGAGTTGGCGAAGAAAGAGAAGGGCATCATTATTATCTCTTCTGAAATGCCAGAGCTGTTGGGTATTACCGATCGTATTTTAGTGATGAGTAATGGCCAGGTAGCAGGCATTGTTGATACCAAAACGACCTCGCAGAATGAAATCCTGCGTTTAGCGTCATTACACCTTTAATGAAGCAAGGGCTTTAACATGAAAGCGACTACTAAAAAGAATGCGCTAACCTGGTTAAAAGAGGGCGGCATTTACGTTGTCCTGTTTGTACTGCTGGCAATTATTATTTTCCAGGATCCAACGTTCTTAAGTTTAATGAACCTGAGTAATATTCTGACCCAATCTTCGGTGCGTATTATTATCGCACTCGGCGTGGCCGGTTTGATTGTCACCCAGGGTACCGACCTTTCAGCGGGTCGTCAGGTTGGCTTAGCGGCGGTGGTGGCAGCCACGCTGCTGCAGGCAATGGATAACGCGAACAAGGTGTTCCCGCATCTGGATACCGTACCCATTCCGGTGGTTATCCTGACCGTGTGCATCATCGGCGGTGTGATTGGTCTGGTGAACGGGGTGATTATTGCTTACCTCAAGGTAACGCCATTTATCACCACGTTGGGCACCATGATTATCGTTTACGGTATCAACTCGCTCTATTACGATTTTGTGGGTGCATCGCCAATTGCCGGTTTCGATCCTGGCTTCTCCAAATTTGCCCAAGGCTTCCTGCGTTTTGGTGATTTCAAACTGTCGTTTATCACCTTCTACGCTGTGATTGCCATCGTCTTTGTTTGGGTGCTGTGGAATAAAACTCGCTTTGGTCGCAATATCTTCGCTATCGGTGGTAACCCGGAAGCGGCGAAAGTGTCTGGCGTGAACGTGCCGTTCAACCTGATTCTGGTGTATGCCTTGTCTGGCGTGTTCTACGCGTTCGGCGGGATGCTGGAAGCAGGCCGTATCGGCAGCGCCACCAATAACCTCGGCTTTATGTATGAGCTGGATGCGATTGCGGCTTGTGTGGTCGGCGGCGTGTCGTTTGCCGGGGGCGTGGGTTCGGTGGCCGGCGTGGTGACCGGTGTCATTATCTTCACCGTGATTAACTACGGTTTGACCTACATCGGCGTTAACCCTTACTGGCAGTACATCATCAAGGGCGGCATTATCATCTTCGCCGTGGCGCTGGATTCATTGAAGTACGCACGTAAGAAGTAGTGGGTTTCCCCAACTTTCTCCCGCAGGCGGGAGAGGGAGTAGACCGAATTCTGGCTTAAACCTGCACTACACGGTTCCCTCTCCCGCTCGCGGGAGAGGGCCAAGTGAGGGAACAAACATCACTTCTGCAGTTTCTCTTCCAACTCCAAAAGCTGCTCCGGCGTCACCGCCGGATAACTCTGCGCATCTTCCGGCACTTCATGCACCGCAGGAATCGGCACTAATGGGCCAAGGAAGCGCGGCTCGCGCTTCATCAAATACAAATCCGCCAGCGCACCCAAACGCGCACCCACTTCGCGGAAACGCACCGACAACATATTCTTCGGCGACGGCACCGCATAGCACTGCGCCTGAATGCCCAAATGCTGCGCGATATACAGCGCTCGCTCGCAGTGGAAGCGCTGAGTAATGATGATGAAATCGTTGGTATCGAACACTTTACGCGTGCGCACAATCGAATCCAGCGTGCGGAAGCCAGCGTAATCCAGCACGATGTCCGACGGCGCGACGCCCGCTTTGATCAAATCGCGGCGCATGGTCATCGGTTCGTTATAGCTTTGCTGCGCATTATCACCGCTCAGCAGCAGGTAATTGACCTTGCCGCTGTTATAGGCGTTTAACGCGCCCTGAATGCGATAGAGGTAATACTGATTGATCACGCCCGTGCGGTAGTACTTCGCCGTGCCCAAGACCACGCCGACCTGACGATGTGGCAACGAGGTGACATCTTCATATATAAAGGGCGCGGTTTTCCAGCTGATCCAGCGATCCAGGCCGAGCGCGGTCGCCACCATCAGTAAGATGATGAAAAACAGACCAAAGAAAACGCGTTTAATCATGCGCGCGGGCACTCGGTTGGCAGAATTCAGAATGGATAAAGGCTACTTGAGGCGGGCGGGGGAAGCAAGTAAACGCCCGTTGGCTGACGTTTTTTTAAACGTTGCCGGATCTAAATGATCCGGCAACGGATTTATCAGATCGAAGTACGGCGATAATTACGATACTGCGGCAGCCAGAAGTTGTTGCTGACGGCTTTCGACAATACATCTTCCGACGTCACCACCGCCACGCCCGCCAGCTGCGCGGCTTTACCCACCTCAATGGCAATCAGCTTGGAAACGCCCTGAATGTCTTTGATCTCCGGCAGAACCGGACCTTCGCCATCGTTAACCAGCGGCGAGCAGTCGGCCAATGCGCGACTGGCGGTCATCAGCATCGAATCCGTCACGCGACTGGCGCCCGCGGCGATAACCCCCAAACCGATGCCAGGGAAGATATAGGAGTTATTGCACTGGGCGATGGGATAGGTTTTCCCTTTCCAGGTGACTGGCGAGAACGGGCTGCCGGTGGCAACCAGCGCGGCGCCGTCAGTCCAGGCGATGATGTCGGCTGGCGTCGCTTCAACGCGTGAAGTCGGGTTCGACAGCGGCATAACAATTGGACGCTTAGTGTGCTTGTGCATCTCGCGAATGATCTCTTCGGTGAACAGGCCAGGTTGGCCAGACACGCCGATCAGAATATCCGGCTTGGCGTTGCGTACCACGTCGAGCAGAGAAATGGAGTCGCTGCTGGTGTCCCAATCTTTCAGGCTGTCACTCTTCTGCACCAGCTTACTCTGGAAATTGAGCAGGTTCGGCAGCTTGTCGGTGAGCAAACCGAAGCGATCGACCATCATCACGCGGCCACGCGCTTCATCATCGCTCAATCCTTCCGACTTCATCTGCGCGATGATCTGCTCGGCAATACCGCAACCGGCAGAACCGGCACCGAGGAACACCACTTTCTGCTCGCACAGGCGGCTGCCCGCAGCGCGGCTGGCGGCGATGAGGGTGCCGACGGTCACTGCGGCGGTGCCCTGAATATCGTCGTTGAAGCAGCAGATCTCATCGCGATAGCGCTCCAGCAGCGGCATGGCGTTTTTCTGCGCGAAGTCTTCGAACTGTAACAGCACGTTCGGCCAGCGACGATTCACCGCCTGAATGAATTCATTGACGAACTCTTCGTACTCTTCGCCGGTAATACGCGGATGACGCCAGCCCATATAGAGCGGATCGTTCAGCAGCTGCTGGTTGTTGGTACCCACATCCAGCACCACCGGCAAGGTGTAAGCCGGGCTGATGCCGCCACACGCGGTATACAGCGACAGCTTACCGATTGGGATGCCCATGCCGCCGATACCCAAATCTCCGAGGCCGAGAATACGTTCGCCATCAGTCACCACGATCACTTTGACATTCTGCTTGGTGGCGTTCTGCAGCATGTCTTCAATGCGGTCGCGGTTGTTATAAGAGATGAATACGCCGCGCGCGCGACGGTAGATTTCAGAGAAGTGTTCACAGGCGGCGCCGACCGTTGGGGTGTAGATAATTGGCATCATCTCTTCCAGATGATTGTCGAGCAGGCGGTAGAACAGGGTTTCGTTGGTGTCCTGGATATTGCGCAGATAGACATGCTTGTCGTTGTTGTTTTTAAAATCCAGGAACTGGCGCCAGGCACGTTCTGCTTGCTCTTCGATGGTTTCTACCGCTTCGGGTAGCAGGCCGTTGAGGTTAAATTCGTTACGTTCTTCGAGGGTGAAGGCGCTGCCTTTATTCAACAGCGGAAATTCCAGCAGGATCGGACCCGCATAAGGAATATACAGCGGGCGTTTACTTTCGTAGTCGAGTTCCATGCAGTGCTTGCTCCGGTTGCAGTGTTTTCTGACGTATCGCCGGGAAAAGGTAACGCCAGTCCATCTTGAAGTGAAGAGGTTCTGGCGCCCGATCCTATGAAAATTCCTGCAGATGTACAGCTTTTGTTAACAGGAGGTCACAAAAGCGGTAAAAGGATCACTAAACTGATGTTTTCGAAACTAAAGTAAGTGAGAAATCCTCACATCCTAACGCCTTAAGCGTCGCGCGGGTCGCGTCAAGCTGACTCAGCGTGCTGTCCTGACATTCCGCCAAAACCGCTTGCTGAATTGTCTCCAGCGCTTCGTTGCTCATGTTCATCAAAATCAGTGCAGCCTGCAGCGGCGGCAAGCTGGGGTTGAAGGCGGCGTTTTCTGCATAGCGACCGGTAAAGACCTTGCCGCTCTGGCTGCGCAGCGCCACGCCGCTGTAACTCTGGCTGTAAGGCGCGTGACTGTGATTGGCGGCGGTAATGGCGGCCTGTTGCAATGCACCGCCTGCAACCGCAAAACCATGATCGACCGGCGTTAGAAGACGTTCGGTGATATTCAGATCGGCAGGGCCAAACGCATCCGGCAGATAGTCGCCCAGCGTGCTAACCGCGCGTCCCGGCAGGCTGATGCGAATCGCCGTGCCGCTGTTCAGTTCGTTCATAAACTGACGGCAATGTCCGCACGGCGTGTAGTTGACGGTAATCGCCGCCAGCTTCTCTTCACCGCGCAGCCAGGCGTGCGTAATGGCGCTCTGCTCGGCGTGCACCGTCTGCTGCAGCGGGGTATGCAGGAACTCCATGTTGGCGCCGAAGTACCAGTGGCCGCTGACGCCGCGCGAAATCGCGCCGACATTGAAGTGAGACACCGTTGCCACGGCGCAGCTCGCCGCCAGCGGCAGCAGTTCCAGCGCCAGCGCATCTTCATCCAGTCCGGTAAGCTGTTTCAGTTGCGCGACATCCTGCGGACGCAATACGCCATGGAAATCCGGCGCATCCAGCAGCGGCTGAATAGCAGCTTGCAGCGCAGCGGGCAGGGCAGAAAAAGCAGTTAGGAATCGTGAATGCATGATGGGATGACCTCAGTTACGCGTTAGCGGCGATGCGCCGCCTGACGTTTTATATGTGATCCAAGTCGCTCTGACAATGCAAGCTGATTGGGTTGTTTCAACTTTGCGAGATCTCTCGCAAGTTTTAGCCCCACCAATGCATTAATAGCGGAAAAAGCAGCGGCGCCAGTAACGAGGTGATGATGCCGCAAATCACCAGCGCAAGGGAGCTGAACGCGCCTTCCTGATAATCGATCTCAGCTGCGCGCGCGGTACCTAACGCGTGCGATGCGTTACCAATTGCTAACCCGCGCGAGGATTTGTTTTTCACCTTAAACAGATTGAGCAGCATATGGCCAAACACCGCACCCAGCACGCCGGCGATAAGCACGCAGATGGCGCTGATGGCAGGAATACCGTGCAGCGATGCGGAGACCGCCATCGCAATTGGCGTGGTAACGGATTTCGGCATGATGGTGGCGGCGATTTCCGGCGTTGCGCCCATCCACAGCGCAATCGCGGTGCCCGATACCATTGCCGTGATGCTGCCGATGAAGCAGACGCTGATGATGGTTTTCCAGCGCGCGCGAATCTGATGCATCTGCTCATACAGCGGCAACGCCAGCGCTACGACTGCCGGTTGCAGCAACTGATTGAGCAGGCTGCTGCCGGCAAAATAGCGCGTGTATGGCAGGTGAGTCAGCAGCAGAATCGGGATGACAATCGCCATCGCCACTAACAATGGATTAACGATGGAGATATTAATTTTCGCCGCCAGTTTTCGCGCCAGGAAATAGGCGATCACCGTCAGCGGCAGCGACCACCATGCATCACTCATTCGGCTTCTCCTGCGGGCGCTGCAGGCGCTCTGCGCTGAGCCCGACAATCAGCAGCACCATAAAAGTACTGACAATGCATGACACCACAATCGGCCCAAACTGCGCGGTGAGGATATCGGTATAGCCCATTACACCAACGCTAATCGGCACAAACAGCAGTGCCATATAGCGAATCAGTAAATGGCATCCGGGTTTCACCCACTCAACCGGCATGATTTGCAGACCCAGCAGCAGGAATAGCAGCAGCATGCCGATGATGCTGCCGGGAATGGTTATTGGGAGCAGGGCAGAAATCCCCATTCCAGCGTAAAGCGCCGCATAGATGATGACGAAGGCGCGCACATAGCGCCAAAAAGCAGTGAGAACGGCAGGCATGTCAGGCTCCTGTTTTCGTAGCGCTTTATCATACGCATTAAGCGATTAGCGTGCTAGCGATCACATTGGAATGCAGATTCCAGCTTTTTCATCGCGTTATTTTCCTCCTGCAAACATGGCGTAGGGTAAGCCGATATCGCGAAAGGGAGGCGATGATGAAAGCGATTACGCGGCGGCGACAACTGCGCCAGGCAATGCCTGAAGCGGAGCATCTTTTGTGGCGTTTTTTACGTAATCGGAATTTATGCGGAGTGAAGTTTCGGCGTCAGCATCCGATTGGCGGTTATATCGTGGATTTCGCCTGTATTGAAAGGAGGGTGATAGTTGAGCTAGACGGCGGGCAGCATAACGAAGATGAAGCGAAGATTTATGATCAACAACGAACGGCTTTTTTAGAGCGAGGTGGCTGGAGAGTGATTAGATTCTGGAATCATCAGGTTTTCGAAGAGTTTGATGCGGTGATGGAGGAGATATATCGGCAGTTGATGTTGCCTGGGCCCTCACCCTAGCCCTCTCCCGCCAGCGGGCGAGGGAATGGTTAGGTGGAGCAGGCTAGCATAAAGTGGAGTGAAAAATTAAATGGCTGCTTTGAACGGTTCCCTCTCCCGCGCGCGGGAGAGGGCTAGGGTGAGGGCAACGAAATCCGTTACTTAACTGACATGCCCGGTACTGCGCCGCTATCAACCGACAGCACAAACAGGTCTTTGCCGCCTGGACCCGCTGACAGCACCATACCTTCGGAAATACCGAAGCGCATTTTACGCGGCGCGAGGTTGGCGACGATGATGGTCATCTTGCCTACCAGCACCGACGGATCCGGATACGCAGCGCGAATGCCAGAGAAAATCTGACGCTTCTCGCCACCCAAATCCAGCTCCAGACGCAGCAGCTTGTCAGAACCCTCAACCAGCTCCGCTTTCTCTATCAGCGCCACGCGCATATCGACCTTGGCAAAATCATCAATGGTGATGGTGTCGCCAATCGGCGCATCAGCCAGCGGACCGGTTGCTGCAGGCTTATTCGCCGCCGCCGCATCTTCTTTCGAGGCCTCAATCAGCGCGTCGACTTTGGTCATTTCGATACGGCCATACAGCGCTTTGAACGGCGCCACTTCATGATCCAGCAACGGTTGGGCAATTGCATCCCAGCTCAGTTCGCTCTGCAGGAAGGCTTCGGCACGCTCGCTCAAAGATGGCAGCACTGGCTTCAGCCAGGTCATCAAGACGCGGAACAGGTTAATGCCCATGGAGCAAATCGCCTGCAGGTCGGCATCGCGGCCTTCTTGCTTTGCTACCACCCAAGGTGCCTGCTCATCGACATAGCGGTTTGCCAGATCGGCCAGCGCCATGATTTCACGGATCGCGCGGTTATATTCGCGGCTGGCCCAAGCTTCGCCAATCTTCTCTGAGGCCGCCACAAAGGTTTGATACAACGCGGGATCGGCCAGTTCACTCGCCAGTTTGCCGCCAAAGCGTTTGGTCAGGAAGCCGGCATTACGTGACGCCAGGTTCACCACTTTGTTCACCACGTCTGCGTTCACGCGCTGCACGAAATCTTCCAAATTCAGGTCGATGTCGTCGATGCGTGAAGAGAGCTTGGCTGCGTAGTAATAGCGCAGGCTATCGGCATCCAGATGCTGCAACCAGGTGCTGGCTTTAATAAAGGTGCCGCGCGATTTAGACATCTTCGCGCCGTTCACCGTCACATAACCGTGTACGAACAGGTTGGTTGGCTTGCGGAAGTTGCTGCCTTCCAGCATCGCTGGCCAGAACAGGCTGTGGAAATAGACGATGTCTTTACCGATGAAGTGATACAGCTCAGTAGCGGAATCTTTCTTCCAGAACTCGTCGAAATCGATATCGCCGCGTTTGTCGCACAGGTTTTTGAATGAACCCATGTAACCGATTGGCGCATCCAGCCAGACGTAGAAGTATTTGCCCGGCGCGCCAGGGATTTCGAAGCCGAAGTAAGGTGCATCGCGGGAGATATCCCACTGCTGCAAGCCAGACTCGAACCACTCTTGCATCTTGTTAGCCACCTGCTCTTGCAGTGCGCCTGAACGCGTCCACGCCTGCAGCATCGCGCTGAAAGAGGGCAGATCAAAGAAGAAGTGCTCGGAATCGCGCAGCACCGGCGTCGCGCCTGAGACCACCGATTTCGGGTCGATCAGCTCGGTTGGGCTGTAGGTTGCGCTACACACTTCGCAGTTATCGCCATATTGATCCGGTGACTTACATTTCGGGCAGGTGCCTTTCACGAAACGGTCCGGCAGGAACATGCCTTTCTCAGGATCGTACAGCTGCGAAATGGTGCGGTTCTTAATGAAGCCGTTCTCTTTCAGGCGACCATAAATCAGCTCGGACAGTTGACGGTTTTCGTCACCGTGCGTCGAGTGATAGTTGTCGTAGCTGATATTGAAGCCAGCAAAATCCGTTTCGTGCTCCTGCTTCATCTCCGCGATCATCTGCTCCGGCGCGATGCCAAGCTGCTGAGCTTTCAGCATGATCGGCGTGCCGTGAGCGTCGTCTGCACAGATGAAGTGAACCTGGTTGCCACGCATTCGCTGGTAACGGACCCAAATGTCAGCCTGAATGTGTTCAAGCATGTGACCGAGATGGATTGAACCGTTTGCGTACGGCAGTGCGCACGTTACCAGAATTTTTTTAGCGACTTGAGTCATGTTTGCGTAGCGTTCCGTTGAAGAAAAATCGGTGTTAGATGTTAACCGAAGCACCCTCTGGCGTAAACACAGCTGGACATCCACGTCACTTTTAGCGCCTATCTGATATTATTGAACAGACACCGCCGCAATCTGGCGTGATGAATAAACAAGGAGAGGGGATGACTTCACAATCCCAGCAACATCATTCACCTGAGGCGCTGCGAGCATTGGTTATCGGCGTGTTGAGTGACTTTGAACATCCGACGCTGCAACATAACCTGACCACGCTGAAAGCCCTGCGCCATGTCGCGCTGCTGGATGACAAGCTGCATATCGAGCTGGTGATGCCGTTCGCGTGGGCCAGCGCTTTTGAAGAGCTGAAAGCGCAAACCAGCGCCGAACTGTTGCGCCTGACGGATGCCAGCGCCATTGACTGGCGACTGCGCCACGACATCGCCACGCTGAAGCGGGTGAAAAACCATCCGGGCGCGACCGGTGTGAAGAACATCATCGCCGTGAGTTCTGGCAAAGGTGGCGTGGGCAAATCCAGCACCGCTGTGAACATGGCGCTGGCGCTGATCGCTGAAGGCGCGCGCGTGGGGATTCTCGATGCGGATATTTACGGTCCGTCGATCCCTAATATGCTCGGCACCGAAAATCAGCGTCCTACCTCGCCAGATGGCACGCACATGGCACCGATAATGGCGCACGGCCTGGCAACCAATTCGATTGGTTATCTGGTCACCGACGACAACGCCATGGTGTGGCGTGGTCCAATGGCCAGCAAAGCCCTGATGCAGCTGCTCAACGAAACCCTGTGGCCGGATCTCGATTATCTGATCCTCGATATGCCGCCAGGTACCGGCGATATTCAGCTGACGCTGGCGCAAAACGTGCCGGTGACCGGCGCGCTGGTGGTCACCACGCCGCAGGACATCGCCTTGATTGACGCGCGTAAAGGGATGGTGATGTTCGAGAAAGTGAGCGTGCCGGTGCTGGGCGTGATCGAGAATATGAGCATGCACATTTGTAGCCAATGCGGACATCACGAGCCGATTTTCGGCACCGGCGGTGCGCAGAAGCTGGTGGAAGATTACAGCACCCGTTTGCTGGCCCAGTTGCCGCTGCACATTACGCTGCGTGAAGATCTGGATGATGGCGAACCGACCGTGGTGCGCCGTCCGGACAGTGATTTCACCGCGCTCTACCGCCAACTGGCGGGTCGCGTTGCAGCGCAGCTCTATTGGCAGGGAGAGATTATCCCTGGCGATATCGCGTTCCGCGCCGTTTAACGCCTTCCAGTTCCGCTGGTGCGCGTCGCCAGCGGAAAATGCATCAGCACATATTTTCCCTGCTCGCTCTCGCCAACCGCTTCGCGCCGCCAGCCGTGTTTGAGATAAAAATCCATCGCCGCCTGATTCTGTTGCAGGCATTTTAAGGCGCCCGTCGAGCTAAATCGCGATTGCACTTTTTCTAACAGCGCGCTGCCCACGCCTTGTCCCTGCGCATCGGGGTCGACATACAGACTATGCAGGAAGTTGTCATTATCCAGCACCGCCGCAAACCCCACGCGATGCCCATTCAGTTCAGCGACCAGCACGGTTTCGCCCAAAATCACCGCATCGAAATCTTCTAACTGCCAATCATCGCCATCCAGCCACGTCCAGTTATGGCGTCGCGCGGCAAGATACAGCGTGCGCAGAAAAGGCCGATCGGCTTCGTCAAAAAAACGTATATGCACCCATTTGCTCCGTCAGTTAGGTATTTGAATAAAAGTAGCAGTTTCACCGCAAAAAGATAAAGCCTGACAGAACCGCGCCCTTTTTGTGTAGAATGCCTCCGCGAGCCGCATGAAATCAGGTGTCGGCGCTTTGATAGCTTTTGGTTATCTGATTGATAACGTCTGCATATTAGAAGTTGGCCCGAAAATTCTGTAGCCTGCATCACATCTTTTAACGGAGGTCACCATGTCCATCATTAATACCAAGATCAAACCATTTAAAAACGCAGCGTTCAAAAACGGCGAATTCATCGAAGTCACCGAGAAAGACGTTGAAGGTAAATGGAGTGTTTTCTTCTTCTACCCGGCTGACTTCACCTTCGTATGCCCAACCGAACTGGGTGACGTTGCAGACCATCACGAAGAGTTCCAGAAACTGGGTGTAGATATCTACTCTGTTTCTACTGACACGCACTTTACCCACAAAGCCTGGCACGGTTCTTCAGACACCATCGCGAAAATCAAATACGCGATGATCGGTGACCCAACTGGCGCGCTGACCCGTAACTTCGAAATCATGCGCGAAGACGAAGGTCTGGCAGACCGCGGTACCTTCATCGTTGACCCGCAAGGTATCATCCAGGCGATCGAAATCACTGCAGAAGGCATTGGCCGTGACGCATCTGACCTGATCCGTAAAGTGAAAGCCGCTCAGTACGTTGCTTCTCACCCAGGTGAAGTTTGCCCGGCAAAATGGAAAGAAGGCGAAGCAACGCTGGCTCCATCACTGGACCTGGTTGGCAAAATCTAAGTTAGCTGCCATTCGATCTTTCTCTATCGGGTGCTACGGCACCCGATTTTCATGACAGGAACTCACTATGCTCGACACCAATTTAAAAACCCAACTCAAGGCTTACCTTGAGAAACTAACGAAACCGGTTGAGTTGATTGCCACATTGGATGATGGCGCCAAATCGGCAGAGATTCGCTCTCTGTTGGCCGATATCGCGGGCTTGTCAGACAAAGTCAGCTTCCGCGAAGAGAACGATCGTCCGGTGCGTAAACCCTCTTTCCTGATCACTAACCCAGGCAGCCAGAGCGGTCCGCGTTTTGCCGGTTCGCCAATGGGTCACGAATTTACTTCACTGGTTTTAGCCCTGCTGCAAACCGGTGGACACCCGTCGAAAGAAGCGCAGAGCCTGCTGGATCAGGTTGTGGCTTTGGAAGGCGACTTCCACTTCGAAACTTATTATTCCCTGTCGTGCCACAACTGTCCTGACGTGGTACAGGCGCTGAACCTGATGGCGGTGCTGAACCCGCGTATCAGCCATACCGCGATTGACGGCGGTATGTTCCAGAACGAAATCACCGAGCGCAACGTGATGGGCGTGCCGGCGGTGTTCCTCAACGGTAAAGAGTTCGGTCAGGGCCGTCTGAGCCTGGCGGAAATCGTCGGTAAAGTGGACACCAACGCCGACAAGCGCGCGGCGGAAGAGCTGAACAAACGTGAAGCCTACGAAGTATTGATCGTCGGCAGCGGCCCGGCGGGCGCAGCAGCGGCCATCTACTCGGCACGTAAAGGCATCCGTACTGGCCTGATGGGCGAGCGTTTCGGTGGTCAGGTGCTGGATACCGTAGACATTGAAAACTACATCTCCGTACCGAAAACCGAAGGCGCGAAGCTGGCCGGTTCTCTGCGTGCCCACGTTGATGATTACGATGTTGATGTGATTGATACCCAGAGCGCCATCAAGCTGATTCCTGCGGCGAAAGAGGGCGGTCTGCACGCAATTGAAACCGCATCTGGCGCAGTACTGAAATCCCGCAGCATCATCATTGCTACCGGCGCACGCTGGCGCAACATGGGCGTACCGGGCGAAGAGCAGTATCGCACCAAGGGCGTAACTTATTGTCCGCACTGCGACGGCCCGCTGTTTAAAGGCAAACGCACCGCGGTGATCGGCGGCGGTAACTCAGGCGTTGAAGCGGCAATCGATTTGGCCGGTATTGTTGAGCACGTGACGCTGCTGGAATTTGCCAGCGAAATGCGCGCCGACAAAGTGCTGCAGGACAAACTGCGCAGCCTGAAAAACGTCGATGTGATTCTGAACGCACAGACCACCGAAGTGAAAGGCGACGGCAGCAAAGTCACCAGCCTGACCTACATTGACCGTAACAACCAGAGCAGCCACGAAATCGCGCTGAGCGGCATCTTCGTGCAGATTGGTTTGCTGCCGAACACCACCTTCCTGGAAGGTGCGGTTGAGCGCAACAAGATGGGCGAAATCATCATTGATGCCAAGTGCGAAACCAGCCTGAAAGGCGTGTTTGCCGCAGGCGACTGCACCACGGTGCCGTACAAGCAGATCATCATCGCCAGCGGTGAAGGCGCGAAAGCCTCACTCAGCGCCTTTGATTATCTGATTCGCACCAAACCGGCTGAATAAGTTTTGCGATAGCCACGCAATAGCCCCGCAACGCATGTTGCGGGGCTTTTTTTTATTTAGAAACAATGATTAGCCTAACCAGCGTATGGCTTGCGCATCGCTGATATCGCGGTAATAGATTTTATGCAGCCGTTCGCCACAGCCTTTACATTGTGCTTCAACATGAGTTGAGAAGTAGGCTCGCCCGGTGGGAGAAATAGCGCCTTTGCGGGAAATACGGATGTTATGCCATTTGTGTGCATGCGGAATAAAGCTGAAGAATTTTAATTTCATTATCGCTACCGGAATGGAGTGGGCGGTGTTTATCTTCAAATCCGGAGCGCAATTAGGCCCGTTTTCTGGCGTAATAAATTTGATAAGTATCAAGGTGATTAAAACTTTGCTTATTTCACCGCGCTTCTGTTGCTTCCGGTGCGAATAAAAATAGATTCGCACCGGATTATTTGATCGCGGAAGGATTACAGCATTAGCGCCATAAACACGATTTCATCACTAAACCGTGCAACCTCCTGTTTCATTCTGCTCACCACCTTAAAACCTTTCTTGCGATAGATCATAGCTGCCGGGTTCGATTGCCAGACGCATAAGGTGATGCGGCGCATTTTTTGCTGTTTGGCTTGATCCTTAAGCTTTGACAAAATTTGATTGAAATAGCCTTTTCCCTGTTCCTCGGGCTGCAGCGCCACGCTGCAAATGAAGAAATCGTCCGGCTGGCGATGCTGATTCACGAAACTGTCGTAAGCCACATCCAGTGGAAAAACCTCCTGACGATAGCCATATTGCACCTTGATGTGATCGTAATCCTGAATCGGCGCAGCGTTAACGAAACCCACCATTTTTCCCTGCGGATTATAAATCACGGCAATCTGTTGCAGGAAAGGCTGGATATTTTGCCGCTGCTGTAGGGTGGTTATATCAGTGGCATAAATATTATCGACCGAGCAGTATTCCAGATAGCTGGTGGTGAAAATTAATTTCGCCATCGCGAGCTGTTCTTGCTTGTCTGTAATACTTCCCGGTTTGAAGATCAGTGGCGACACTTTCTGACCATCAATCGGCTGCCAGAAATCACCTGCTTTAATATTCTTTGCGGTAAGCGCAATTAAAAAATCGCTGAATAATGCATTCACTTTATCCAGTTGCGGATCCTGAGAGAGCACGCCGTAATAGTGATAATAGGGAATTTCAGCACGCAGCTGCGGCGCATAAGCAATTTGCAGGATATCGCATTCAGAAAGCAAAGGTACCAGTTCACCTAACTGCAGAGGATCGCTTAATTGCCAGTCGCGTTGTGCTAGCTGAGTAATCGTATGCTGATAATGCTGCTGCTCTTCACCACTCAGCGGGCGACGTTCACCGCTGAGAATATCCTCAGTCAGGCGCATGCCTTTAATCCCGCTCACGCGATGCTGCTGAACATCAAAACCCCATACGGCAAACCGGCTGAAATCCTGATGGCTGAGCTGCGTGACCTGCAATTGCTCGCACCATAACTGGTAAAAAGGTTCGAAGATGGCGCGTTCGCTTTCCGGTGTTTTAGCTGGAATTGGCTGAGGCCAGCCGCGATACACCGCACTGAGCCGCCGTTGTAAGTTCTGCAACACCGGATTGTTTTGATGACTGATGATCATGCCGGTTTCATCGGTGAAGAGATTCAGCCAGTTTATTTGCTGCTGTTCTGCCGTAAAATCAGGCAGTTCAGGATGACAGAGAAACAGCGTCGCAGGCTGAGCGGGAAGTGTATCGGCATCCATATAAACGCCGCCGCACCGATTGAGAATCGCCAGGCGGAAGAAGTCAGAAAGCGTAGCGTAATAGCGCTTATCATGCAGTTGCTGCAGCACATCGATCAGCGCGCCATCAAATGACTGCATCAGTGCGCTCAAGCTGTTGACCTGCACCAGCGCATCAGGCAGAAACAGCGTGCCAGCATGAAAGGGGCTGTTTCCCTGCTGAGCGACGAAGCGATCCTCTGCCGCCAGCTGCTGTGCATTCCACACCCATAGCGTTTGCCGGAAATCACTGCGGCTGGCTTCTATCGCGCGTTGCCATTGGGCAATGGTGCGGTTGACGTTGAGTGGTGATGGTCCGCCGAGCCAGATGCGATGGAGCGTGCATTCATTACCTGTCAGTCGGCTGGTGGGCACCGCGAACATCGAAGAGAGTTCCGCAACGCACACCTCGTGCGGCTGATGTTCCACTTGCCACTGTTTAAACTGCCGTAATGCTTGTTGCCAGTCTGCTGTCGCGGGATAGGTAAAGCGCTTTTTAAGCGCGGCGAGTTGGCGTTCGTAGTGAGGTAAAAACGTTTCGCGCGTCATCATCAGATTTCGCTCCCGGTTGGTTGAGCAACATAGCCTTGCGGATTCTGCGTATGCCAGCGCCATGCGTCGCGCAGCATGTCTTCGAGGCCGCGAGTTGCTTGCCAGCCCAGTTCTTTTTTCGCCTGACCGGGATCGGATAAGCAGATGGCGACATCGCCGGGACGACGCGGGCGCATATCGAGCGGCACGCGTCGGCCGCTCACCTGTTCAAACATCTGCACGATTTCCAGCACCGAGTAGCCTTGTCCGGTACCCAGGTTGTAATGGCGATAGCCCGGTTTGAGATGATTTAGCGCCTGAATATGACCTTCGGCTAAATCCATCACGTGGATGTAGTCGCGCACGCCGGTGCCGTCGGGCGTTGCATAGTCATCACCAAATACCGGCAGATGGCTTCTCAGTCCATTGGCAACCTGAAACAGATAGGGCAGCAAATTGTTGGGAATACCTTCAGGATGCTCACCAAGCTGGCCGGAGGGATGCGCGCCGGCGGGATTGAAATAGCGCAGTGCGGTAATGGCTAACTCAGGTTGTGCATCAACCACTTCACCCATGATCTTCTCCACCATATATTTGGAGGCGCCATAAGGGTTGGTGGTATTGCCGGTATCACAGTTCTCACACAGCGGAATCTTTACCGGAATGCCATAAACCGTGGCGGATGAGCTGAAAATAAGTTTTTTCACCTGATGCTGCTTCATGGTTTCCAGCAGCATTAGCGTTCCGGCAATATTGTTTTGATAATACTTCACCGGTTTCTGCAGCGATTCATTTACCGATTTCAGCCCAGCCATATGAATAACCGCATCAATCGGCTGATGGCTAAATACCAGATTTAGATCGGCGCGGCGGCGAATATCGCCCTGATGAAACGTCATTTTCTTTCCGCTTAACGCTTCGACACGCGTTAAGGCCAGCGGTGAGCTATTACACAAATTATCCAGCACGATCACACGATGGTTTTTCTGCAGCAGGCTAAGGGCAATGTGTGAGCCAATATAGCCCGCACCGCCAGTAATTAAGACATTCATTTACGTACACTCCATGTGTTTTGTTGCGCGCAGCGGTGCGCGACGAATGAGGGTGTTTAAACATTGTCGACCTTTGTTATCAGTAGTAATGACATCACCAACAGCACACAGGCTGCCGGCCAGATGGCCAGCGGTGAGACGGTGGTGATAATTCCCTGTAAAACGCCAGCCAGCAGCACGCCGATGGACATCGAATTGGTATACAGCGTGGCCGCCATTCCCTGACGATGTTGCAGTAAATCCTGAAACCAGAACATGCCAACGGTAGCGATGATAGCGATGAAAATGGCATTGAAAATTTGCAGTAACATCAGTGGGATAAAACTTTGACTGAAGTAAATTCCCACATAAAACATCATGCCGCACAGCATGGCTGCCTGCATTTGCGTTTTCTTACCCCAGCGTTTGAGCATGCTGGCGCTGAGCAGCATGATCGGTATTTCCAGCGCCGCGGCGAGGCCAAAAAGCACGCCACTCCAGTCGGCAGACAAGGTTGGCTGCTCTGCCAGATGCAAAGGAAACGCAATCAGATAGAGTGCGCTGCAGCTCCATACCAGCAAGGTGGCAAGCATCAGGAAGCTGAGGTTGTGCCCTAGCGGCTGCCGGGCCGTTTGCTTTGCAGGAGCCGCGCTGGCTATCTGCTCGCCAGGCGGCAAGGTGACAGCCAGCAGCGTTACGCTCAGCAACAGCACGAACATGATGGCATACAGCCAGGTGAAACCGGCCAGCTGAATAATCCAGAACGCCAGCGGCGGGCCGAATACCCACGCCAGCGAAAATTGCGCGCGTAAAATGGCGCTGAAAGCATTGTCACTGCGGGTTTGCCGTGCCAGCGCGAACAGTTGCGGTATCGCCGCACTGCCGCAAGCATTGAGCAGCGAACCGAGCGAAATTAACAGCAGATAATCGCGGCAGAAGATAAACAGCAGCGCATTGAGCGCCTGTGCGAATAAGCACAAGAGCAGTAGCGGGCGACGCTGCGTGACACGATCTGAATAACGGGCAATCAGTAAGCTCATCGCAATACTGCTGAGCGCATTAACGCTGTAGAAGGCGCCGATTTTCCAGGCTGCCACGTTAAGTTCACTGGCTAGAAATAAGCTGAGCGTCGGAATGAACAGGGCGCCGCTTAAACCGGCACCCAGCGCAACAACATAAAAAGAGAAGGTTGAGTGTTTCATCGACATCCTTGTCAGTGTTCGCCCCAGGCACTCCAGCGAGGGGCAGAAAGTTTTTAAAGTGCTTCAGCGCGGCTGAAGCGTTTGCCATCCGGACTCACGCTACGCACCCAGACTTTATCGCTAGCAGTAATTGCCGGTTTAGCATGTGGTTGATAACGCTGCCAGCGCTTACCCTTATCCAGGCTGTACTCCAGCGGCAGACCCGGCAGCGCAATGTTCATGGTCAGTGTGCCATTCTCGACGCGCGCCCCCGGCACCGGTAAACGGTAGTGAATACCGGCTTTATCCATCTTGCCCAACTCACGCTGGCCTAACAGATTGGCGAAACGCTGCCAGTCCTGATTGCGCTGCTGCTGGTTAACGAAGTGGGTTTCACCTCCTTTAAAGGTGCGACCTTGCTGATAATCCAGCTCCCACTCCGCGCGATGCCAACCGCGTTCGGCCACCGACAGCAGGCGCGGGAATACCATGTAATCCATCTGCTGATCGGTACGCGTGGTTTCACTCCACAGCTGTACTGAAATGCCGTATGCGCCTGACCACGGCTTATTCGAGGTGGCATCAAAGGTCTTCCCGTCGCGATCCACCGAGGTTTCAGCGTTCTGCGGCAGGTTGTTCGGCGCGAATCCAAACATCTTGCGCTCATCGCTGAAGCGTGTGCCCCAGTAATAGCCGCGCTCGTTAGGATTCACCTCATACGGGAAGTCCATGTAGACGTAATCCGGATTGGAGATCACCACTTCATAATCTTTCAGCGTCCAGTCGTTGGCGGTGTCAAAGCCGCCCCAATAGAGCGTGTCCCAGAAGTTAACGCGTACGCGCGAAGTGGCGAAGGCGTGCGCGTCAGTGGCATCTTTCAATCCATCCTGCCAGGCCTGCATCACCGGAATGCCGTGCGCTTTCACCATCTTGCTCACTTCCAGCGCGAAGTGACTTGGCAAGTGCTCCAAATCTTCCACCTTGCCGGATTTCACCACCGCCTGGCAGACCTGAGATTTTGCCCAGGGTTTGTCCTCTTTGCTTTGGTCTAAAATGCCCGTTCCCGCTTTCGGGTTCTTAACATCGCTGTAGCCGCTACCGAGGCGAATGTTTTTCGCTTCATCACCGCCAAAGTGCCAGGTGGTCAACGGTTGGCCGGCTTCGCGGTGCATCGTCTGCACTTCACCCATCACTTTATCGACAAATCGCTTCGAGGAATCGAGGCAAGGATTGAGATAGCTGGTGCGGTCGTACAGTTGCACGGAACGGGTATTCGAGGTATCCGTGGGATCCACCAATCGATATTCACTGGCCTGCTGCGGTTTACCCGCTTTCATCAGTTGCTGATATCGCGCCTCCATAGAGATCACCGCCGCGCGTGCATGCGCGGGCATATCGATTTCCGGGATCACTTCGATGTTGCGCGCCTGCGCATATTTGACGATCTCGATATAATCGGCGCGGCTGAAATGTCCGGTTCCGTTGTTATTCGTGAGCGGGCCGGAGCCCAATTGCGGCAGAAGACATTGCTGCTCAGTCAGATCGTGACAACGCTTACTGCCGACGTCGGTCAACTCTGGCAGACCGGGGATTTCGATACGCCAGGCTTCGTCATCGGTCAGGTGGAAGTGGAATTTATTCATCTTCCACGCCGCCATTTGATCGAGCATGCGCAGCACCGCTTGCTTGCTGTGGAAATTACGCGCCACATCGAGGAAGGCACCGCGATAGGCAAAGCGCGGTGCATCTTTCGCTTCAAGCGTGGCGATAATCGGTTTACCTTCAGCCGGCACCAGCGACAGTAACGACATTAAGCCGTAGTAAACGCCAGCCTGATCGTAACCAATGATATCGGTGCCGCGCGGTGTGATGCGCAGTTCATAAGCACCGGAAACCGCCTCTGCGCCGTGGAAATGATTGACGGCGATACGGGTATGAATGTCATAACCCGCTGACTGCGGTTTGAGCCCCATCAAATCGAAACGCTGTTTAACTGCATCGGCCTGGTTGTCCGCCAATACCTCAAGATGCAAGGCAACGCCACGGCTCAGATCGACATCCGCCGCATGAACTTTCACCGAACGCGGCGTTGGGGTGATTTGTCCGCGCAGCGCGCTGGCAGGCAGTTGCGCCACATCGGCATTCTTTGTGAAACGACTTTGCGGCAGCATTAGCTCGTTTTTATCGTCGGCAATGCGCTTCCACTGGGCGCCAAACGGCTTAACAAAGTCGCTGAGGTTTTCGGTATCGGTGCTGGTGATAATTTTTGGCGTGGCATTGGCGGCGGTGACATACCAGCGCGGCATCACGTCGGTGATAAACAGCTGCCAGTATTCATTGACGATAGGGATCTCAATCGACTCACCCGCCGCGATACCTTTGAATTTCTCCGTCGGTTCCAGACGGGTTAAATCGCCGACGATATGGGTCATTTTGAACTGATCGTTATCCACCCGCAGCGTTTCGTGCACGTTGCTCATGTAGATTGCCCAGTTTTTACTGGTGAGCGCCGGACCGTTGTTGGTCAGCGTGATGGTAGCGGTGTTGCAGGATGCCCAATCGGCACCGAGTTTCGCGCAGTTCACGCCGTGATCGGCCGCCTGGTTGTCAGTGACCTGATACTGCACGCCGAACTGACTGATTTGATCGACGACCTGCTGATTACTGCGCGGGAATGAACTGCAGGCGGCAAGGCTTATCACGCTCAGCGCCAGTAAACTGATTTTTAACTTTTTCATGTTGTTATCCTTCTCCACGGAGGTAAGTCTCTGGCTCCTGCCAGATCGGGGTCAAAACAGGGTGAATGGCGCGACGACCATAAATTTGATGTCTTTCTCGTCCTGGAAGATGTTGCCGTAGCCGCCGCTATAGCTGGGAAGATCGCTGTGATTGTCGTAGCGGGTGTAGTGCAGTTTGAATTGGGTGTCTTTGGCGCGGCCTTGCTGGATGGTGTAAACCAGGTCGAGGCTCCACGCGGATTCTTTCAGGCGCTGATTTTGGTCGTAGAGGGGATTGGTGGAAGGCTTCGCGTCCCAACCGTAGGCGTACGATGTACCGACTTGCCAGCCAGGTAATTGCCAGTGTCCCAGATCCACCATCACACCGGCGAAGAGCGCTTTCTCACCGTTGGCGTTCCAGTCTGAGCGAGAATCCCACCACACGTCCATGCGGCCATTCGAGCTGGCGTAAGACGGCGTCATACGTTGCAGGAAGAAGCCCTGATTACCCTCGGCTTTTACCCATGTGCCTTCGAGGCGGAAATCGAACGCGCCGAGCGTGTAGCCGAACGTCAGCGCCTGCAGCCACGCGAGGCCATCGTAAACATCGTTCACCTGGCCAACGCCGCTGTTGTCACGATCCTTCGCGCCATAAAATTGATAACTGGTGCGCAGCGGTGCATCGGCCAGCGGCAGCTGATAAGAGGCTTTGGCAAAATACTGATCCATGTAATTTGCCGCCTGGCCGTAGGCGCCTTCCAGCACCAGCGCGTTTTTAAAATCGTATTTGGCACCAAAGGATTGCAGCCACGGAATCTCCGTCACGCCATCGGCTTTACGGAAGTTGTACATGTCGCGATACCACGGCGCTTTGTATTCGTCAGTCCACATCCAGGAGACGGAAAGGGCGCCGGCGTCGCTAAAATCAAAGGTGGTGCCGGCCTCAACGCCGCGATAGGTGCCGGGCAGGAAGCTCCAGTGCGGTGCCAGCAGCGTCTGCCCGGTGGGCTGCAGATAGCCTGCGCGCAGCCAGTGATCCTGCCATTTTGCCTTGATGGCGGCTTTATAGAGACTTAAGCCGCTCTTATCTCCGCTCCAGTCCTCATCCCAGCGCGTACGGGCATTGCTGAAACCAATTTCATTCGGTGCCGCCGGGCCGCCGTTGCTTAACTCCAGCGCGCCAAACGCTGCCAGATCGAGGCCGATCACCTCGCCGGCGTAACCGGATGAGAAGTCGAGATTGGCATTCGCAGAGGCGTGATGCAGATTGGCATCATACTGACCGTACGAGCCTTTTTGCGGATCCATCTCTTTGCGATCGCGCTGGCGTTGCCAGTAAAACAGATTGCCAGAGAGAGTGGCGTCTTCGACAAAACCCACGGCGTGGGCGGAGGGAACCGGCACAAAAGTGCCGGCAAACAGGGCAGAGACAATGGCCGCAGAGAGCGGCGCGCGTGGAATCCGACGCATAGCAAATCCTCCGTGATGCTTCCATAAACAATTAACAAATCCGTATTGTTTCGTCATGAAACAAGTTGCCGGGGATGCTATTTTTCGCGACGCGAATTATCAATGGGATTTATTACAAAGTATGACGCAGCACGCAAAAAAGCGTCGTTTTAAGGCGTTTTATCAATAAGTTACATGAATGTGTAATTTGTTGCTTTGTGAGCCAGATTCCAGGAAAGCGGCGTTTACTTGCTTTACCCCAACTTGTTCCCTATGCTCGCCAACGTAGTTTTGACTCGGGGTGCCCCTTTAATACAGGGCTGAGATACACCCGCCGACCTGATCTGGATAATGCCAGCGTAGGGAAGTCAGATGCCTGACCGCATTCGCCTTCTTGATCGCCGGTTGGGAGCCTTATGAAACAGCCTGACCTTCTTTCCCCCGCGCAACTCGCGCACTCTCTGCAACTGCTGCGTCAGCAAGCGCCGCTGGTGCACTGCATGACCAATGACGTGGTGCAAACCTTTACTGCCAACGTGCTGCTGGCACTGCAAGCTTCGCCCGCGATGGTGATCGATCCTGAAGAAGCGGCGCAGTTTGCCGGTTTTGCCGATGCGTTGTTGATAAACGTAGGTACGCTGACGCGCGACCGTCGTGATGCGATGTGGGCGGCGGTGCAAGCGGCGCAAACCGCAGGCACGCCGTGGACCTTGGATCCGGTGGCGGTTGGCGCACTAACGCTGCGCACCGCATTCTGCCAACAGTTGCTGAGCCTGCAACCGGCGGCGATTCGCGGTAACGCTTCAGAAATTCTCGCACTGGCGCAACAGGCTAGCGGCGGACGCGGTGTCGACAGTCTGCATCAGGCCGATATCGCGTTAAGCGCTGCCCAGCAGCTGGCGCGTGATTACCACACCGTTGTGGCGGTGACCGGTGAAGTGGATTATGTCACTGACGGCGTGCAGACATTCGCCATCCCCGGCGGCAGCCCGCTGATGACGCGCGTGGTTGGCACCGGCTGCGCGTTGACGGCGGTGGTTGCCGCCTGCACCAGCTTGCCGGGCGATCGCCTGCAGCATGTCGCTGCGGCCTGCCGCGTGATGTCGCTGGCGGGTGAGCAGACAGCGCGCCAGGTCGCCGGGCCAGGCAGCTTTGCCGCTGCTTTCCTCGATACGCTGTGGACGCTGGAGGTCGAGGCATGAAACGCATCAATGCATTGACCATTGCTGGCACCGATCCGAGCGGCGGCGCAGGTATTCAGGCCGACCTCAAAGCTTTCTCCGCGCTGGGCGCGTATGGCACCAGCGTCATCACCGCGCTGGTGGCGCAGAACACCTGCGGCGTGCAGTCGGTGTATCGCATCGAACCTGATTTTGTTGGCGCACAGCTCGATTCGGTGCTGAATGATGTGCGCATTGATGCTGCGAAGATAGGCATGCTGTCCGAAACCGCTATTGTCGAGGTGGTCGCCGAGCGGCTGAAACGGGCCAGCCTGCCGTTTGTGGTGCTGGATACGGTGATGATTGCCAAAAGCGGCGATGCGCTGCTGTCGCCGGATGCGGTGGCGAGCGTGCGCGAATTGCTGCTGCCGCAGGTATCGCTGATTACACCAAACCTGCCGGAAGCCGCCGCGCTGCTGGGGCGCGCGATGGCGCAGGATGAGAAAACCATGTTGCAGCAGGGCGATGCGCTGCTCGATCTTGGCTGCGAAGCGGTGCTGATGAAGGGCGGACATCTTAGCGATGCCGAAAGCCCGGACTGGCTGATTACCCGCGACGGACGTCAGCGCTTTACCGCGCCGCGCGTCAATACGCGCCACACGCACGGCACCGGATGCTCGCTTTCAGCCGCGCTGGCGGCGTTGCGTCCGCGCCATGATAGCTGGGCAGCGACGGTCGCTGAAGCCAAGGCGTGGCTGCAACAGGCGCTGCTGCACGCCGATTCGCTGGAGGTCGGTAAAGGCATTGGGCCGGTGCACCATTTCCATCAATGGTGGTAGGGCGTAACGCCAGATTGCCGCTTTTTCACTGCGCATCCGTCTGAAAAATGGAGTCAGCAATTTGCCAGCCTGGCGCTTTCCGGTCCAGGCTGTTGGGGGCGAATCGGCAACGGCCGGTTCCAATCCAGCCATTTATCAGGAGCGAACATGACGGACATCGTACAGTTATTGGGCAAAGAGGCGGATAGCCTTCTTCAACATCGCTGCATGACCATTCCAGCGGATAGCCTCTATTTACCCGGCGCGGATTATGTTGATCGCGTGATGATCGACAACAATCGTTCTCCTGCCGTACTGCGCAACATGCAAACGCTGTACAACACCGGACGTTTAGCTGGCACCGGCTATTTGTCGATCTTGCCGGTCGATCAGGGCGTTGAGCACTCGGCGGGCGCATCCTTTGCGGCCAATCCAGCTTATTTTGATCCAAAAAACATTGTTGAGCTGGCGATTGAAGCCGGCTGTAACTGCGTCGCCTCCACCTACGGGGTGCTGGCTTCAGTTTCTCGTCGCTACGCGCACCGCATTCCGTTTATGGTGAAGCTAAACCACAACGAAACACTGAGCTATCCGACGCAATACGATCAGACGTTGTACGCCAGCGTGGAACAGGCCTTTAATCTGGGCGCGGTGGCGGTTGGCGCCACCATCTACTTCGGTTCTGAACAATCACGTCGCCAGATTGAAGAGATCTCCGCGGCCTTTGAACGTGCGCACGAGCTGGGCATGGTGACGGTGCTGTGGGCCTATCTGCGTAATGATGCGTTCAAGAAAGAGGGCGTCGATTATCACGCCAGCGCCGATTTAACCGGCCAGGCCAACCATCTGGCGGCGACCATCGGTGCGGATATCGTCAAGCAGAAGATGGCGGAGAATAACGGCGGCTATAACGCGGTGAAGTTTGGTCATACCGATGAGCGCGTCTATAGCAAGCTGACTTCGGAAAACCCGATTGATTTGGTGCGTTACCAGCTGGCGAACTGCTATATGGGACGCGCAGGTTTGATCAACTCCGGCGGCGCTTCTGCGGGTGAAACGGATACCGCGGAGTCAGTGCGTACGGCGGTGATCAATAAGCGTGCCGGCGGCATGGGGCTGATTCTGGGGCGCAAGGCGTTTAAGAAGACGTTGAAAGAGGGCGTGCAGCTGATTAATGCGGTGCAGGATGTGTATTTGTCGAAGGATGTGACGATTGCTTGATTGAGTGGGGGTTGTGCTGGCTGTCCCCCATCCCGGCCTTCCCCCGCGAGCGGGGGAAGGAGATGCTGCCACATGCTGCTTCAACACTTACATTTTGCAGCATCTTCCTCCCCCATTAATGGGGGAGGACCGAGGAGGGGGACAGCGAGCACTAAATCAAGGCGCCTCAAACCACTCACTATTACGCTCGGCAATCGGCGTAATAGTCAAAATCATCTCCTGCAGATGACGCCGCATTGCGCTTTCAGCTGCGTCAACATCATGCGCTTTCAACGCGTTATAGATATCTTCATGCTGCTGAATCAAACGCTCCGGCGGTGACACTTCGCTCAGGGTCAGAAAGCGCACGCGGTCCATGGTAGCTTTGATGTTCTCCACCGTTTCCCACGCCAGCAGGCAATTAATCCCTTCAGCAATTAAGCGGTGAAACTCATCGTCCAGCCCCAGGAAAGCCTGGCTGTCATGACGTTCAGCGGCGAGACGCTGCAGCTGCAGGTTATGCTCCAGCGCCATCAATCCGGTCGCACCCATCTCCTGCGCGGCGCGGCGAACCACGGCGATCTCTACCGCTTCACGGATAAAGCGACCGTCGGCCACGCGCTGAGCGGAGATTTTGCGCACGAAGGTGCCGCGCTGCGGTAGCACCTGCACCAGTCCGGCTTCCGCCAGCTTGATAAAGGCTTCACGTACCGGCTGACGTGACACGTTAAAACGCGCCGACACTTCCTTCTCCGACAGCAGCGAGCCCGGATGAATAACGCAGGTCACAATATCTTTGCGCAGATAACGATAGATCTGCTGATTTACCGGTTCGCTGGTGGTTATGGTATAGGCAGTCGACATGCAGCAATATCCGTATTACGGCTGGCATCTGCCAGCCCGTTAAGAAAGGTTCAGTCTAATCAGCACGCTGCGTCTGCGCTACACATTTATGCAGGCGCTTAGCCTTGTGTGACGAGGCTTTGAACGGTGGCGCGCGCGCCCTGTTTAACCAGTTGCTGATAGAGTTCAGTCACGCGTGAGACAAAGGCGGGCTGCTGCTGCAGATCGTCACCAAACACGGCGTTGAGGCCGAGCAACGCCTTAACGCGTGTCGCACCGTCCTCACTGTTTGCCACAATGTCCGCCAGCTGATCTTTCAGCGGATCGCGAATCTCAATGGCCTGACCTTGCTCATCCACGCCGCTGACGTAGCGCATCCAGCCCGCCACGCCCAGCAACACGAAATCGCACGAGGTGCCATTGCGCAGATGCCAGCGCGCGCTATCCAGCAGGCGCTGCGGCAGTTTTTGCGTGCCATCGGTGGCGATTTGATAGGTACGATGTTTGATGGCGCGATTCTCGTAACGCGCAATCAGGGAATCAGCGTAGGCTTCGAGATCGACGCCTTGCGTGCGCAGCGTCGGCGCCTGATCCTGCAACATCAACGCGCGCGCCGCCGCACGATAGCTGGCATCCGCCATGCAATCGCTGATGTGTTCATAACCGGCGAGAAAACCGAGATACGCGAGGAACGAGTGGCTGCCGTTGAGCATCCGCAGCTTCATCTCTTCGAACGGCAGCACATCGCTGACCAGCTCCGCACCCGCGTTTTCCCACGCCGGACGTCCGTTAACGAAGTTATCTTCGATGACCCACTGGAAAAACGGTTCGGCTTCAACCGCCACCGGATCGCGGCTGCCCAAACGTTCCGCCAGCGTGTCGAACGCTGCATCGGTCATGGCCGGGACGATGCGATCAACCATGGTCGAAGGGAAAGTAATATGCGCCTGGATATACTCCGCCAGCGCAGGGTTGTGGCGCGCGGCCAACTGGGTGATCACGTTGCGCGTGACATGGCCGTTTTCCGGCATATTGTCGCAGGACATCACGCTAAACGGCGGCAAATTGCGTTCGCGGCGGCGGATAATGGCCGCCAGAATCAAGCCGGGCAGCGAATGTGGCTCACCAGGATGAGCGAGGTCGTGCACAATATCGGGATGATCGGGATTGAGCTTGCCGCTCGACGGCATGTAGCAATAACCTTTCTCGGTTACGGTCATCGAGACAATCGCCACGTCCGGCTGGCTCATCGCCTCAATCACCGCCTCAATGCCGTCGCCTTTGCCATGCAGCGCTTGCGTCACCACGCCAATCACCCGCGTGTGTAAACTCTCATCCGCCATTTCGGTTAGCGTGTAGAGCAGATCCTGCTGACGCAGCGCCTGAATCAGCGTGCCGCTGTTGAGATTCACCTCGCAATAACCCCAGTCGCTGCCCTGAGCGGCCAGCTTATCGGTCGCCAGCGCCTGATGCGCGCGGTGGAAGGCGCCAAAGCCGATATGCACCATGCGGGTTTTGAGTTGGCTACGATCGTAAGCGGGGCGTTGGACATCAGCGGGGAGGCGTTCAAGCTCTAACATAGTCATTCCTTTTAGCAAATGGGGCGCTCAGCGCCCCATGAGAATTACACTGAAACCGGTTTATTGGTGGCTTTTGGTTCACGAATCACCAGCAGTACCAGCAGCGCGCCGACGCCAGCCACCGCACCTGCGAGGATAAAGGCGCTGTCAAACTTACCGGAGTGCTGCACGATGAAGCCAGTCACCACCGGGCCGATCACACCGGACAAGCTACCAATCAGATGGATAAAGCCACTGATGCTGCCGACACGGCTTTTGTGCACCACGTCCTGCACAATCGCCCAGTAAATTGCGCCGGTGATGTAGAGGAAGAAGATCGAGATCGACATCATGATCACCGCCGAGTTGACCTCTTTTATCGTACCTGCCAGCGCCACGCAAATCGCCGCGGCGGTAAGTGAAACCACCAGCACAATTTTTCGTGAAAGCAGCAGCTTGCCGGTGATGTTGAAAATCTTATCGGAGATCCAACCACCCAGCGCCAGGCCCACGAAGCCAACAATCCACGGGATCATGGTGGTGATGCTCATCGCTTTGATATCGAGGCCGTGCGCCTGCACCAGATACGCCGGGAACCAGCTCAGGAAGAAGAACAGAATGTAGTTGTAGCAGAAGAAGGCAAAGGCGGTGACCAGAATGATCGGCTGGCGCAGATAAAAGCCTAACCCGTGCGCGGCGCCGCTTGAGTCGATCACGTCGGCCGGTTCTTCGGCTTTCAGTTTTTCTACTAAAGCACGCTCTTCTGCTGATACACGCTTACTTTTTGCCGGATTGTCGGATGCGAAGAAGAACCACAGCGCCAGCCAGACGAAGCCAATCGCGGCGATCACTACAAATGCCGGACGCCAGCCGAACGACAGCGCCAGATAGCCAACAATCGGACCGGCAACCGCGCCACCCAGCGGTGAACCCGAGCTGAGTAAGCCCATTGCGGTGGCGGCCTGTTTTTTCGGGAACCAGCCGTTAATGGCTTTGTTCGCTGAGGCAGAGATGGGGCCTTCCGCCATGCCAAACAGCACGCGCAGAATCATCATCGACCAGAAGCCAGTCGCCATCGCGGTCAGGCCGCAGAACAGCGACCACATGCCAACGGCGGTGCCGAGCACGATGGTCGGGCCAAATTTATCCGTCGCCAGGCCACCGATGAAGTTAAACAGGGCATAACCGAAGAAGAAGCTGCCGAAAATCATGCCGAACTGCTCGGCGTTGATCATCAGGTCTTTTTCCACCAGCGGTACCGTCAGAGAGAGGGCGATACGATCAAGGTAGTTGATCATAAACACCAGGAACAACAGCAGTACGAGGGTCCAGCGCAGGTTCTTAAACATAGAAACTCCGTCATCGTCATTTTTTATAGTAATAATGCCGGCGGGTAAGGGACCGGCAAGGGGACACCTGGTGTGCGGGTTAACTTAACCCATTTGTAGGATCACTTTGCAGCAGGTGCGGGGATCTTTTTCGAACAGCGTCATGGCTTGCTCAACGTCTGCTAGCGGGAAATAGTGCGTCACCAGTTTCTCCGGCTGGATCTGGCCTTGCTCAATCCACTCAATCACCTGCGGGAAGCGATTGCTGTTGAGACGCGAGGTGAACAGCGACAGCTCTTTGCTGGTGAGACTTTGCTGCGTGATGCTGCACGGCTCGCCAGAAAAACCCAGCAGGCCGATACGCGCCGCCGGTGAGGCGAGGGCGGCGGCTTCTGCCAGGATCGAAGGGTGACAGGCGGCGTCGATAATCAGCGTTGGTTGCAATCCTTCCAGCTGCGCGGCGAGCGGAATTTCGCTGTTGTTGAACACCTGATCGGCACCGTTTTCCTGCGCCAGCGCCAGCCGTTCTGGCAGACGATCAACCACCAATACCTGTTCAACGCCATACACGCCTTTCAGCACCTGAATGGCGGTAAGGCCCATTGGTCCGGCACCGTAAATCAGCGCCACATCGTTTGGCTGTGGTTTGAGGAAGGCGGTGATATTGGCCGCGATGGTGAAAGGTTCGACCATGCTGGCGAGTTTGTCGGGAACGCTATCCGGCAGGCGGAAGGCGTTTTTTGCTGGCGCCACGGCATATTCGCTAAAGCCACCGTCGCGGTGCACGCCAATCACCTGCAACGTTGTGCAGACGTTCGGGCGACCAATCGAGCAGGGATAGCAGTGACCGCAGCTGACCACCGGATCGACCGCCACACGTTCGCCAATGCGGCTGGCGGCAACGTCATCGCCGACCGCATCAATCAGGCCGAAGAATTCGTGACCAATCACGCGCGGATATTTAGCGAAAGGATTGTGGCCGTGCCAGATATGCACGTCGGAACCGCAGATGCTGGCAAATTGCACCTTCACGCGTACTTCACCTGCAGCGGGTTGCGGCAGCGGACGTTCTGCCAATACCAGTTCACCCGGTTGCTCAATCACTACACTTTTCATCATCTACTCCAACGGGAATGCAATGATGAAAAAATACGCGCACTAATACTACCATACAAGTCGGCGTTAAAGAGTTGTGAAGAGAATCACAGAGGAACAGTTACGTAGGGGCGCCATTCATGGCGACCAGGGAATCACGGCCACCCTAAATGGCGATGCTGAAATGACAAAAACCCGCTCAGGTTTCCCTGAGCGGGTTTTTTAAATTTGGCTCCTCTGACTGGACTCGAACCAGTGACATACGGATTAACAGTCCGCCGTTCTACCGACTGAACTACAGAGGAATCGTTTGAACGGGGCGCATATTATCGAGCGACCCTCGCCTTGTCAAAACTCTTTTTCACAATTCGTTCTGACTGCTGAATAAAGCGTCAATTGCGCGCTATGAGCGGACTCAGCGCGGCAAAATCACGACTGATACAAACTCTTTTGTGACGATGATCACCATCTCTATGCAAAATTACATTCTGATTTGTCGATTTTGTCAGATACCTCGCATGCATGATCACAGATATTTCATTTCGCCGTTGTCGGGGCCAAAAGCGAAACATATATTCCAGATAAACTCTTAAGCGAATGCGGGAATAGTCATGAACAAAGTCAGAATTGGAATGATTGGCAGTGGTTACATCGGTCGTTGTCACGCGATTGCTTACGCTCAGGCACCTACGGTTTTTGCCCTGAAAGGCGAGATCGTGCGTGAAATGCTGGCGGAAGTGAACCCAGAGCTGGCAGCAAAACAGGCGGCAACTTTTGGCTTTGCCCGTTCTACCGGCGACTGGCACGAGTTGGTGCGCGATCCGAACATCGATGTGGTTGATATCTGCGCGCCGAACTTCCTGCATAAAGAGATGGCGCTGGAAGCGATTCGCAACGGCAAGCACGTTTACTCTGAGAAACCGCTATCGCTATCAGTGGCCGATGCGGAAGAGATGGTACAAGCGGCGCAGCAGGCGGGCGTTAAAACGCTGGTCGGCTTTAACTACATGAAAAACCCCACCAGCCAACTGGCGCGCGAAATTATCGCGCGTGGTGAAATCGGCGATGTGGTGCACTTCTACGGCACGCACAATGAAGATTATCTGGCACGGCCGGAAACGCCGCTCGATTGGCACTGCCAGAAAGCGTTGGCCGGATTAGGCGCGCTTGGCGACCTCGCTGCGCATATTGTGAATATGGCGCACTATTTGGTCGGTGATATTGAAGAAGTCAGCGGCGATATGATGACGGTGATTAAAGAGCGTCCGGATCCGAAGGATGCTTCACGCCTGCTGCCGGTGGAAAACGAAGATCAGGCCAGCGCCTTGCTGCGCTTTAAAAACGGTGCGCACGGCGTATTTGAAACCTCGCGAATCGCCTGCGGCAGCAAAATGGGCCTGACCTATGTGGTCACCGGTACTAAAGGCACGCTGCGTTATACCCAGGAACGTATGGCCGAGCTGGAGCTGTATATTCACGATGAACCGGCAGGCCGCCAGGGTTTCAAAACCATTTTGACCGGTCCGGCGCATCCGGATTACGCTAACTTCTGCGTCTCTGCCGGGCACGGCATCGGTTTCAACGATCAGAAAACCGTCGAGATTCGCGATTTAATCAATGGCATTGCCGCTGGCGATCGCATGTGGCCAGATTTCGCCGAAGGATTGCAGGTGCAAAAGGTGCTGGAAGCGGTTGCGGTTTCCGCGCTGGAACGCCGCTGGATGAAGGTGTAATCACAGTTAACTGAACAACATCGTAGCGGCGCAATGTATTGCGCGCCGTTGAAAGCGCGCCGCTACGGTAATGTGCGTTAAGCAAGTAACGGGCATTGAGGCGGTAAACGGCAGCTCAGTGCGCCCGCCATCACTTCAATCTCAAACTCACTTCCCGTCAGCGGTTCGCCATCCAGATTAAATGTCATCTCGTGCGGTGAACGGATGGTGAGCGACTGCAGCTGCGCCGTGACGATATTCGGATTTTCATCATCACGCGTCAGCGAATGCAGCAACGTTGGCAGCAGCTCTTGCGCGGTGACGATGCTGAGGTTGAGCTGTCCGTCATTGATTAAGGCATCCGGGCAGAGCTTTTGTCCGCCGCCAGCCTGACGTCCATTGCCGATGCCAATCACCAGCGCATCGCCTTGCCAGTTAAAGCCGGGGCCGCTGATTTCGCAGCGATCCGGTTTCAGCGCATCGACGCGCATCAAACCATGAATAAAGTACGACACGCCGCCGAGCGCCGATTTCAGCTTTTCAGGCGTTTCGGTGGTGATGCGTGTACCAAATCCGCCGGTCGCCATATTGATAAAGTAGCGATCGCCGTTCACGCGCGCCAAATCGATAGCCGTGGCTTTTCCCACCAGCGCGAGACGTAAAGCCGGTTCCATCCCTTCAGGAATACCGACGCTGGTGGCGAAATCATTGGCGGTGCCGAGCGGTAAAATGCCCAGCGCCGGACGCTGCTGCTCGGGCAATCCCGCCAGCGCGGTGGCGATCTCATTGATGGTGCCATCACCGCCGCCAGCCACCACGGTTTCTGCCTGCAAAGCGACCGCTTCTTGCACATAACGATCGCCATCACCTTTTTCCCAGGTGACGCGCACCGCCAGATTAAAGCCTTCATCACGCAGCGTATTCACCGCAGCGCGCAAATCTTCATTACCTGCGCCTTTCCCGTTGAGGATCAGCAGCGTCAGCGGTTTGTTTTGCATTATCAGTTCCTTGATGCGAGAGACAGAGCACTGGTTATAGCATAGCTGGGGAGAGAACTTTATCGGCGGGCGACGAAAAAATCGGTGGGCAATCAAAAAAGAAAACCCGCACGGGGGAGCCGGGCGGGTGAATGAGGTGGTTCCTGGTACTACCTGCTTTTATTCTTACTCGTTAGCAGCAGGCGAGATTCTAAAGCGAGGCGAAGAAAGGGTCTGTGATCCTACTCTAACTTCGCCATTTTCTTTTCTTTATGTGCGATTTTTCCCGTGAGGATCGTAGGTGCTGTGGCCATCGGTGAAGTTACGCAACAGCAGGGCAAAGGCGAGGTTGACCGATTCCGGGACCGGGATCCACACGCGGTGTCCATCACCTGGCGCCACGTCCACCGCCGATCCTTTATCGTTCTGCATGGTTTCCAGCGTGCAATTGAGGTTGCCTTCGGGCGTCATGATCTCGACAGAATCCCCGAGCATAAACTTATTCTTCACCGCAATCTGCGCCCAGTCACCGCGACGTTCGCCGGTGAATTCGCCGACAAACTGCTGGCGCTCGGAGATGGAGAAACCTTGCTGGTAGTTCTGATAGCTGTCATGGGTATGACGACGCAGAAAGCCTTCGGTGTAACCGCGGTGCGCCAAACCTTCCAGCGTCTCCAGCAGCGCTGGATCGAAGGGTTTACCCGCAGCGGCATCATCAATGGCACGGCGATAAACCTGTGCGGTACGCGCGCAGTAGTAGAAGGATTTGGTGCGGCCTTCGATTTTCAGCGAGTGCACACCCATTTGGCTAAGACGTTCAACGTGCGCCACCGCACGCAAATCTTTTGAGTTCATGATGTAGGTGCCGTGTTCATCTTCGAAGGCGCTCATCACCTCACCCGGCTTCATCTTCTCTTCCAGCAGGAACACGCGGTCGGTGGTCGCGCCGACGCCCAAAGTCGGCTCCTGCACCTTAACCGGCTCATGGAAACCGACGATATTGCCCATCTCATCCTGCTTGCCTTCTTCCACTTTGTATTCCCAGCGGCAGGCATTGGTGCAGGTCCCTTGATTAGGATCGCGTTTGTTGAGGTAGCCCGAGAGCAGGCAGCGGCCGGAGTAAGCCATGCACAGCGCGCCGTGCACGAAGATCTCAATCTCCATTTCCGGCACCTGCTGACGGATTTCTGCAATCTCATCCAGCGATAGCTCGCGTGAAAGAATCACGCGCGTCAGCCCCATCTGCTGCCAGAATTTCACCGTGGCCCAGTTGACCGCGTTGGCCTGCACCGACAGATGAATCGGCATCTGCGGAAAGGCTTCACGCACCAGCATAATCAAGCCGGGATCGGACATGATCAGCGCGTCCGGCTGCATGGCAATGACCGGCGTCAGATCGCGGATAAAGGTTTTCAGTTTGGCGTTGTGCGGGGCGATGTTGACCACCACGTAGAATTTCTTACCGAGCGCATGGGCTTCATTGATGCCCTGCGCCAGAATCTCGTGGGTGAATTCGTTGTTGCGCACGCGCAGGCTGTAGCGCGGTTGGCCAGCGTAGACGGCATCAGCGCCGTAGGCAAAGGCATAGCGCATATTCTTCAGCGATCCCGCTGGAGAAAGCAGTTCAGGTTTTAACATGGATTTTCTCACTGATGTCAGGTCAGCATGCCATCGTGGATGGCAGGTGCAGCGGCCGCATTATACGGCCCTGCAAAAGGTGGGGAATTGTAGGCAGGCCCGCACCCGATGTAAATTGACCTGGATCAATGTAAGCCGTTGCAGGCTACAGCAAGCGGCAGACGTCCGCTTCCCAGCGATAACCCATGCCGTACACCGCGCGGATAAACGGCTGTTCCGCATCGAGGCTTTCCAGCTTGCGGCGCAGGTTTTTGATGTGACTGTCGATAGTGCGATCGGTGACTACGCGGTAATCGTCGTAGAGATGATTGAGCAACTGCTCGCGCGAGAACACTTTTCCCGGCTCCAGCGCCAGCGTTTTCAGCAGACGAAATTCGGCGGGCGTCAGCTCCAGCTGCTGTTCACGCCAGCAGGCCTGAAAGCGGCTCTCATCAATATGCAGAGGCGATTCCTGCTGCGCCTCTTCCGGCGAACGTTTGACGCGGCGCAAAATGGTTTTGACGCGCGCCACCACTTCACGCGGGCTGAACGGCTTGCAGATATAGTCATCCGCGCCGATTTCCAGCCCCAGCAGGCGATCAATCTCCTCGGTGCGCGCGGTCACCATGATGATCGGCAGTTCCGAGAAACGGCGAATTTCGCGGCACAGCGTTAAGCCGTCGCGGCCGGGCAGCATCAAATCCAGCAGCATCAGGTCCGGCGGCGTGTGATGAACATAGCTCAACACCGCGTTACCGTCGGCAATGTGGTGCGTGCGATAGTTGGACGCCTGCAGATAATCAATCATCAGCTGCGCCAGTTTGGGTTCATCTTCTACAACAAGGATCAGAGGATCGCTATTTTCCGGGCTCATAAGTGGCGTCTAGTGAGGAACATACGGCAAGTTTAGCGTGATTTGCAGTCCACCTAAATCAGAGTGATCCGCACTGATGCTGCCGTCATGCGCTTCCACGATATTTTTACAGATCGCCAGGCCAAGCCCAGAGCCGCCGCTGGCGCGATTGCGTGAACTTTCTGCGCGGAAAAATCGTTCAAATAATTGTGCCTGATGGGCCGGATCAACGCCCGGCGCGCTGTCCGCAAACCGCAGCTGCCAGTTTTCGCCCGCCAGCTGCATCGAGAGCTGCACCGCGCCACCGCTGTCGGTGTAACGCAGGCTGTTTTCCAGCAAATTGGTGAACAGCTGCATCAGGCGATCGGGATCGCCAAAGCTCTCCGCCTGCGCGGGTAACGCCAGATTAAGAGCTAAGCCGCGGCTGCGATAACGTTCGCCGAAGCTGCCGGCCACCACTTCCAGCAGAGTGACCAGGTCAACCGGCTGCTTGCGATAGGCGAGGGCGCCCGCGTCAGATAATGACAGCTGATGCAGATCCTCCACCAGTTTGGTCAGCACCACCACTTCGCTTTGTAGCGAGCTGATGGCTTCAGGCGTCAGCTTGCGCACACCATCCTGCATCGCTTCCAGCTCACCACGCAGAATCGCCAGCGGCGTGCGCAGTTCATGGGAGATGTCGGCCATAAAGGCGCGGCGGTTGCTTTCGTTCTTTTCCAGCGAACTGGCAAGCTGGTTGAAGTCGCGGCCCAGTTGGCCGAGTTCATCGCTGCTGCCGACTTCCACGCGGGTAGCGAAATTGCCCGCCGCCAAATGGTGCGTGCCATCCACCAGCCGTTTTACCGGTGCCAGTAAACCGCGCGCCAGCAGCCAGGTGACCAGCGCGGCGAGTAACCCGGTCAGCGCCACAATCATCCAGCTGGTGCGTCGCTGCTGCTGATCAAAGTTGATGTCGGTGCTGCGCGTCAGACGTTCTGCCGGTGAGGCAATCACCCAGCCAACAATTTTGCCGTTGCTGGTGGTGATATTGCGCCGGGTACCTTCCGGCGGTACCGGCTGGCGCGGCCCTGACAGCACTTTGTATTGCTGATCGATAATCCAGAACTGCGTGCGCCAGCCGTGCGGCGGTAACTGATTCACGCTGCCCGGATTCTGCTCCAGCGAGCGCAAAATTGAAAAAATCAGCTTGTCATTGCTGCGCAGAAAATCCCAGCTACCGTGCTGTTCATACTGATCGGCCAGCGCATCGCTCAGCAGGGTTAAGCGCTGCTCGTTGCCCTTTTTGATGTAATCCACAAAGCCGTGCTCAAAGCTGAGCCGCACGCCCCAATGCATGGTGATGATCACCAGCATGCAGGTGGAAAAAATCGCCGCAAACAGCTTGGCACCAATGCCCCATTTTACCGGCCGCTTCATCCTTTGCTCCTGCCTCTAAGGTCAACGTTTTTACTGACATCCTTCGGTACGCGCCAGAACACCAGCGCCGGCAGCGCAATCACCAGCGCCATGCATAGATAGGTGTAAATGAAGGTTTGATGCGCCGCCGGGCTGTCGGCTACCACGCCGTGGCCAAATGCGCCCAACAGCAAACCGGCCACGGTGACGCCAATACTCATCGACAGCTGCATGATCATCGACAACAACGAGTTGCCGCTGGAAGCCAGATCGTCCGGCAGTTCCTTTAGCGTCAAGGTATTCATCGAAGAGAAGCGGATGGCGTTGACCATGCCCTGCAGCAATAACACCACCGGCAGCAGCCAAATCCATCCCAGCAGCGCCACCAGCGGGAACAGCAGCACCACCAGCGCCAGCGCCAGGGTCGCGCCGACCAGCGCATTGCGATAGCCGAACAGGTTGACGATGCGCACCACCACGCGCTTAGTCCCCATATTGCCGAGCACCATTGGAATCATCATCAATCCGGCGTGGAATGGGCTGTAGCCGAGGCCGACCTGCAGGAAAATGGGCGTCATAAACGGCAGCATGCCGCTACCGATGCGGCCGGTAAAACTGCCGATCAGGCCAATTGAATAGATGCGGTTATCAAACAGTTTCAGGCTGAACAGCGCATTATCGTTGTTGCGGCCGTGCATCAGGTAGAACAACAGTGAAAACACCCCAACCAGAATCAGTAAGCCGAGCAACAGCGGCGATCCGCCGGCGCTGCGCTGACCATCCAGCGCCAGCGTTAAGGTCGCCATGCCGACGGCCAGCAGCACAAAACCGAGGAAATCGAAGCGCCGCGTCTGCATGGTATAATTCGGCATCAGCGTCAGCGTGGCAATCGCACCAATGATGCCAACCGGAATGTTGATCAGGAAAATCCAGTGCCAGCTGGCGTACTGCACCAGAATCCCGCCCAGCGCCGGGCCGAGCAGCGGACCAATTTGTCCCGGCGTGGTGACGAAGGTCATCGCCGACATATATTGCTCGCGCGGCACAATTTTCATCACCGTTAAGCGACCAACCGGCACCATCATCGCGCCACCAATGCCTTGCACCACGCGCGCCATAATCAGCTCATCGAGCGTGGCGGAGAAGGCGCACAGCAGCGAGCCGATGCTGAACAGCACAATCGCGCAGAAGAAGATATTGCGCACGCCAAAACGGTCCGCCAGCCAGCCGCTGATCGGCAACGTAATCGCCACCGTCAGCACATAAGAGACGATCACCGAGTGCATATTCAGCGGGCTGACGTTGAGATCGCGCGCCATCGACGGGATCGCGGTATTGACGATGGTGGTATCCAGCGCCTGCATAAAGAAGCCAAACGCGACGATCCACAGCTGCCAGCGCACGGTGGCGTTTTGAGGTGACATGCAGGTACCCGTTATGTCAGATCCAGTTTTCGCAGATCAGCCCATTCACGCGTGAAAATTCACGCAAATTGTTCGATACCAACGTCAGGGCGGCACTGCGGGCATGAGCGGCGATATGAAGATCGTTCAGGCCGATAGGCGTGCCATTTTTCTCAAGCTCTGCGCGGATAGCGCCATAGTGGAAAGCGGCTTTGGCATCGTAATTCAGCACATCAAGGCGTGAGACAAAATCTTCAACGGTACGTAGGTTCCGCTCAGGAAAGGCGCTCTTTTCTGAGCCGTGAAACAGCTCCGCCAGGGTGATCGTCGAGATAACCATCCGGCCGACATTGGCGTTGAAACGTTCGAGCACTTCAATCGGCCGCCGCTTGATGACGTAGATAACAATATGGGTATCCAGCATGTAGCGATGCATTAAAACGCTTCCCGCTCAGATTGTTCCTGCGAAGCATGCTCATCCATAAAATCATCGCTCACCGTCGGACCGTCGAGGAAAAAACTGTCCCAGGCGTTCTCTATGGGCGTGAGGATGCGCTCCTTGCCGATTGCTCTCACAGTGACGTTTTTCACATCATCAGGAAAACGAACGTCTGCTGGAATGCGAACGTTTTGCGTCCTGTTGCTGGTAAACACGGTACCTTGTGACATATAAACCTCCTCAGTATTGAACTGGTCAAAGTTTACGCTCTTGGTGCTACATAGCAAGCGTGTGTAGCAAGTCATTCAGCTATCAGTTGAACCTTTTTCTTACGCCGCCGCAGCTTATCCATCATCAAATAGACTACCGGCGTGGTGTAGAGCGTCAGCAGCTGGCTCATCACCAACCCCCCGGCGATGGTGATGCCGAGCGGCTGACGCAGCTCCGCGCCGTCACCGCTGGTCAGCACCAGCGGCAGTGCGCCAAACAGCGCGGCGAGCGTGGTCATCAGTATCGGGCGGAAACGCAGCTGGCACGCCTGGAAAATCGCGTCGCGCGGCGACAGATTGCCGTTACGCTCGGCATCCAGCGCAAAGTCGACCATCATGATGGCGTTCTTCTTCACGATACCGATCAGCAGCAGAATGCCGATCAGCGCAATCAGGCTGAACGGCGTGTTGAACAGCTCCAGCGCCAGCAGCGCGCCGACGCCCGCCGACGGCAGCGTGGAGATAATGGTCAGCGGATGCACGTAGCTCTCATACAGAATGCCCAGCACGATATACACCGCCGCAATCGCCGCCAGCATCAGGTAGAGCTGATTGGATTGCGACTGCTGGAACACCTGCGCGGTGCCGGCAAAGCTGCCGCGCACGCTGGAAGGCACGCCAAGCGCGGTGATGGTGCGGTCAATAGCTTCAGACGCCTGCGACAGCGATACGCCTTCCGGCAGGTTGAAGGAAACGGTGGACGCCGCCGACAAGCCTTCGTGGTTCACCGACAGCGGCGCGTTGGCCGGTTGCCACTTGGCAAACCAGCTCAGCGGAATCGCTTTGCCGTCGCTGTTGATCACAAACATCTGATCGAGTGAACTGATGTCCTGGGTGTAGCGCGAATCAACTTCCATCACCACTTTGTACTGATTAAGCGGTTGATAAATGGTGGAGATCTGGCGCTGGCCAAAAGCGTTATTCAGCAGGGCGTTAGCGGCAGAGACATCAATGCCGAGCCGCGCCATGCTTTCACGGTCGTAAGTCAGGTTCATTTCACTGCCGTTGTCCTGCTGATCCGAGTTGACGTCCGCCAGCTCGGGCAGGGCGGCGAACGCCTGACGGATTTTCGGCTCCCATTCGCGCAAATCATTCAGGTTATCCGACAGCAAACTGTACTGATAGCTGGCGTTGGACTCACGTCCGCCAATGCGAATGTCCTGCACCGCGTTGAGATAGAGATTGGCACCGGGCTCTTTCGCCAGCTTGATACGCAGCCGGGCGATCACTTCCTGCGCGCTTTCGCTGCGCTCGGAGAGTGGCTTGAGCGAGACGAACATCGAGCCACTGTTAGTGCGCGAACCGCCGGTAAAGCCGGTGACGTTATCCACTGCCGGATCGGCTTTGATGATGTTCATGAAATCCTGCAGCTTGCCGCGCATCGCCTGGAACGAAATGCTCTGATCCGCCGAGATAAATCCTTGTAAGCGGCCGGTATCCTGTTCCGGCATAAAGGTTTTCGGGATCGAGATGAACAGCCAAACGGTGAGCGCCACGGTGCCGAGCAGCAACATCAGCACCCAAATGGCGTGATTCAGCACCCAACCCAATGAGCGCGCGTAGCCGTTTTGCACTTTCATCAGCAGTTTGCCGAAACCGCGGAGACGCGGCTGGCTGCGTTTGACCTGCGGTTTCAGCAGATAGGCGCACATCATTGGCGTCAGCGTGACCGAGATAAACAGCGAGATCAGAATCGCCACCGACAGCGTGATGGCGAACTCCGAGAAGAAGCGACCAATAATGCCGCCAATCATCAGCAGCGGCAGGAACACGGCAATCAGCGATAGGCTCATCGACAGCACGGTAAAACCGACCTCGCGCACGCCGGTCAGCGCCGCCTGCAGCGGCTTCATGCCCGCTTCGACGTGGCGCGCAATGTTCTCCAGCACCACAATGGCGTCATCGACGACAAATCCGGTGGCGATGGTCAACGCCATCAGCGACAGGTTATTCAGGCTGAAGCCACACAGATACATGGCGGCGAAGGTGCCAATCAATGAAACCGGCACCGCAGCGGCGGGGATCAGCGTGGCGCGCCAGTCACGCAGGAAGGCAAACACCACCAGAATCACCAGCGCGACGGCGATGATCAGCGACTGCTCCACTTCATGCAGCGAGGCGCGAATCGTTGGCGAGCGGTCCTGCGCAATTTGCAGATCGATGGCAGCGGGGATCACGTCATGCAGTTCCGGCAATTCGCCACGAATGCGATCGACGGTATCGATGATGTTGGCTTCCGGCGATTTACGCACCACCAGCAGCACCGCCGCTTTACCGTTGGTCATCCCGGCGTTGCGTACATCCTGCACCGAATCCTGCACGTTAGCGACATCGCTGAGGCGCACCGCCGCACCGTTGTTGTAGTGCACCACCAGCGGCTGATATTCGCTGGCGGTTTGCAATTCTCCGTTAGTACGTAACTGCCAGCGCTGCTGCACGTCGTCAATCGCGCCCTGCGGACGGCGCTGGTTGGCGTTACTGATGGCGGTGCGCACCGCATCCAGTGATACGCCCTGGTTGAACAGCGCCTGCGGATTGAGTTCAACGCGCACCGCCGGCAGTGAACTGCCGCCGACTGTCACATCGCCTACGCCCTCAATCTGCGACAGTTTCTGCGCCAGTTGCGTTGAGGCGTAATCATACAGCTGACCGGGATTATAAATGTCCGAGGTCAGCGTCAGGATCATGATTGGCGCATCGGAAGGGTTGGCTTTGCGATAGCTGGGACGACTCGGCATGCCGGTTGGCAGCAGACTTTGTGCGGCGTTGATCGCCGCCTGCACATCGCGCGCCGCACCGTTGATGTCGCGATCAAAATCGAACACCAGAATGATGCGCGTGCTGCCCAGCGAGCTGGTGGAGGTCATTTCGCTGACGCCCGCGATGCGCCCCAGCGAGCGCTCCAGCGGCGTTGCCACCGATGCCGCCATGGTTTCCGGCGACGCACCGGGCAGCGAAGCCGAAATCAAAATCACCGGGAAATCCAGCTGTGGCAGCGGCGCCACCGGCAGCAGACGGAAGCCTAGAATACCGGCCAGCGCAATCGCCAGCGTCAGCAAGGTGGTGGCGACCGGACGATGGATAAACAGCGCGAAAAACTTCACGACTGCGCCTCCGGGCGCTTAAAGCGACGGCGCGTAGCGTGCGACAGGCGATCAAACAGCAGATAGATCACCGGCGTGGTGAACAGCGTCAGCACCTGGCTCACCACCAAACCGCCCACCATGGCGATGCCCAGCGGACGACGCAACTCCGCGCCAACGCCGGTGCTCAGCATCAGCGGCAGTGCACCGAGCAGTGCCGCCAATGTGGTCATCAGAATTGGGCGGAAACGCAGCAAGCACGCCTGATAAATCGCCTCGCGCGGCGGCATGCCTTGCTCACGTTCCGCTGCCAGCGCGAAGTCGATCATCATGATGGCGTTTTTCTTCACGATACCGATCAGCAAAATAATGCCGATAATGGCGATGATATCCAGCTCATTACCGCTCAGCATCAGCGCCAGCAGCGCGCCGACACCGGCGGTGGGCAGCGTCGAGAGAATGGTGATGGGATGGATAAAGCTCTCATACAGCACGCCGAGCACGATATACATCGCCACCACCGCCGCCACAATCAGCCACACGGTGCTGGACAGCGCCGCTTCAAAGGCCAGCGTGCTGCCCTGGAACTGCGTCATCATTTCGGCGGGCATGCCCACCTGATCTTCCGCTGCGCTCACCGCTTTCACCGCATCGCCCAACGAATACCCTTCCGCGACATCAAACGAGAAGGTCGCCGACGGGAACTGGTCGAGATGGTTAATGCTGAGCGCGGCGTGGCGCTGCTCAATCTGCGCGATGGCGCTAAGCGGCACGCTGCCGCCGTCGCTGCTGGTCAGGCGAATGCCGTCGAGGCTCGCCAGTCCTGGCGTGGCATCGCTGTTCTGCTCCAGCACCACGCGATATTGGTTGGCCTGAGTGTAAATGGTGGAGATCAGGCGCTGGCCAAAGGCGTTATACAGCGCGTTATCCACGTCGGCCATGCTGATGCCGAGGCGGCTGGCGCTGTCACGATCGACTCTTACAAAAGCTTCCAGACCTTGATCCTGCCAGTCGCTGCTGACGTCGCGCAGTTGCGGCAGCGTGTTAAGTTGCGCCAGCAGTTTCGGCACCCACAAACTCAGCGACTCCAGCGAACCCGATTGCAGCGTGAACTGGTACGGCGTGCGACTCGCCTGGGTATCAATGGTCAAATCCTGCACCGGCTGCAGCCATAGGGAAATGCCGGGCACTTTGGCTAACGCCTGTTGCAGACGCTGCTGCACGGCCGGAATGCGATCGTCACGCTCATCCAGCGGCTTCAGGTTGATTTGCAGGCGAGCGCTGTTGAGCGCGGCATTGGTGCCATCGACGCCGACAAACGAGGTCATGCTCTGCACCGCCGGATCTTTCATGATGATCGAGGCGACATCGCGCGTGCGCTCTGCCATGTTGGCGTAAGAGACCGACTGCGGCGCCTGCAAGGTGCCCTGAATAATGCTGTTATCCTGCTGCGGGAAGAAGCCTTTGGGGATCATGATCCACAGCAACACGGTGATCAGCAAGGTGCCGAGCGCTACCGATAAGGTGATCCACGGATGCAGCAGCACGCGCGTTAAGCCGCGTCCGTAACGGGCAATAATGCGGTCAAACATCGCTTCGCTGGCCCGCGAGAAGCGGTTCTGCTTGCGCAGCGATTCAGCGCTTAACATGCGGGCGCACATCATCGGCGTCAGCGTCAGCGACACCACGGCGGAGATCAAAATCGCCACCGCCAGCGTCACGGCGAATTCGCGGAACAGGCGGCCAATCACATCGCCCATAAACAGCAGCGGAATGAGCACCGCAATCAGTGAGAAGGTGAGGGAGATAATGGTGAAGCCAATCTCGCCCGCGCCTTTCAGCGCCGCCGTCAGCGGCTTTTCGCCTTTTTCGATATAGCGCGAGATGTTCTCGATCACCACGATGGCGTCATCAACCACAAAACCGGTGGCGATGGTCAGCGCCATCAGCGTCAGGTTGTTGATCGAGAAGCCCAGGAAATACATCGCGGCAAAGGTGCCGACCAGCGACAACGGCACGGCGACGGCGGGAATGAGGGTCGCCGGAACGTTACGCAGGAACAGGTAGATGATCATCACCACCAAACCCATCGCCAGCATCAGTTCGTGCTGGGTATCGCTGACCGAAGCGCGGATGTTGGTGGTGCGGTCGGTAAGCAGTTTCACCTCCACCGATTTCGGCAGCGTGGCGGTTAATCCGGGCAGCATGGCGCGAATATTATCGGCGGTGGCGATGATGTTAGCGCCGGGCTGGCGCTGCACGTTGAGCACAATCGCCTGCTGACGGTTCGCCCAGGCGCCCAGCCAGCTGTTTTCGGCACCTTGTTCGATGGTCGCCACATCGCCCAGCCGCACCGGCGCGCCGTTGTTATAGCTGATGATCAGCTTGCGATAATCTTCCGCCGAGGTCATCTGATCGTTAGCCGACAGCGTAATTGAGCGCGTTGGGCCGTCGAGGCTGCCTTTCGCCGAATTGACGTTAGCGTTAGTAATGGCGGTGCGCACCGATTCGCTGGTCAGGCCGAGCGCAGCCAGCGCCTGGGTGTTCATCTTCACACGCACCGCAGGACGTTGCCCGCCCGACAGCGTGACTAAACCCACGCCCGAAACCTGAGAAATCTTCTGCGCCACGCGCGTTTCCACCATATCCTGCACCTGCGTGAGCGGCATGCTGGTGGTGGTGACGGCGAGCGTCATGATCGGCGGGTCGGCCGGATTCACTTTGCTGTAGACCGGTGGATTTGGCAGATCGCTCGGCAGCAGATTGGTGGCGGAGTTGATCGCTGCCTGTACTTCCTGCTCGGCAACATCCAGTGGTAGCGTCAGCTGAAACTGCAATGTGACAACCGACGCGCCGCCCGAACTCTGCGACGCCATCTGCTTCAGGCCGGACATCTGGCCAAACTGGCGTTCCAGCGGCGCGGTAATGGAAGAGGTCACCACATCGGGAGAAGCGCCGGGATAGAGCGTAACCACCTGAATGGTCGGATAATCGACTTCAGGCAACGCGGAGACCGGCAGAAAACGGTAGCCGAGCACGCCGGCTAACAGAATGGCGATCATCAGCAGCGTGGTGGCGACCGGGCGCAGAATAAACAGGCGCGAAGGTCCACCGCTGCTGTCAGGAGGCATCACCTGCATTATTGACGCTCTCCGCGTGCGGGCTGCGCAGCGCGCGTGCTGTGGGTCGCGGCGCTTTGCGGTGCCACTACTTCAACGGTGGCACCTTCCGTCAGGCGATCGAGCCCATCGGTCACCACGCGTTCGCCTGCTTCGAGGCCCGCACTGATCACCACTTTCTGGCTATCCTGTAACCCAGCGGTGACGCGTTTTTTGCTCACTTTGTTATCACTGTTGACCACCCAGACAAAGTGACCGTCATTGCTCATCTGCAACGCGGCGGTGGGGATCACCACCGCATCCTGCAAGGTGTCCACTTTCAGACGCGCATTGACAAACTGATTAGGGAACAGCGTGTCATCTTCGTTGCTGAAGCGTGCTTTGAGTTTGATGGTGCCGGTGGTGGCATCAATCTGGTTATCGAGGCTCAACAGCGTGCCGCTGGTCAGCAGCGTTTTGTTGCTGCGATCCCAGGCTTCGACAATCAGCGGCTGTCCGCTTTTCTGCGCCTTGAGGATTTGGCTGATGTTGTTCTCGGCGACGCTGAACACCACGTCAATGGGGTGCGTTTCGGTGATCACCACCAATCCGGTGGTATCGCCGGAGGTGATGTAGTTGCCGACATCCACCTGCTTCAAGCCGACCCGTCCACCAATCGGCGCAGTAATGCGGCTGTAGGTGAGATTAAGCTGGGCGCTGGCGACGTTGCCTTCATCAGCTTTAAGGGTGCCGAGCGTTTCGCTCACCAGCGAACGTTGCGTATCGAGTTCCTGCTGCGACACCAGCGAGGTTTTCGCCAGTTTTTCATAGCGACTGAGATCGCGGCGCGCGTTGGCGAGCGTAGCCTGGTCTTTTGCCAGTTGGCCCTGCGCCTGAGTTAATGCCACCTGATAAGGGCGCGGATCGATTTCCGCCAGCAGCGCGCCAGCGGCCACTTGCTCTCCTTCCTGGAAGTGCAGCGCCATCAATTGGCCGTCAACGCGGCTGCGCACCGTAACGGTGTTGGCGGCGGTCACGGTGCCAAGGCCACTGAGGAAATACGGCACGCTTTGGGTGGTGGCAGCGGCGGCTTGCACTGGCGCTAAGGGGCGTTTGCCACCTGCGCCGCGACCACGCTGCTGCTGACCTTCGGCCTGCGGCTGTTTATTCGGTTCCGCTGGATGCTGCCACCAATAATATCCGCCCGCCAGCACGGCAATCACGGCTACGGCCAGTAAGCTTGTTTTAATTCGACGGTTCATCAAGGCGTGTGCTCTCCAGCATTTTTCGTTTTCCCCAATGCGAAATATAAAAATAGCCATTTCGCAAACGAATGATTGTAGTCGCCCGGACCGGGCAAAAATTGAAGGAAATAAGAATATCGCCCCATTAAAGGTAAGTATTCATATTCTGTAAATATTCTGCCAGCAATAGGCATAAGCGCGGCAATTTCCTTTGCTAAGCTCAATACAGACCTGTCTCGTTTGAATAAGGAGAACAAAATGAGTCAACAGAAACTCCGCCAGCTCGGCGACAGCGGTATTGAAGTTCCCCGTCTCACCTTTGGCGGCAATGTGTTTGGCTGGACGGTGGGTGAGAAAACCTCATTTTCCCTGCTTGATGCGCTGGTGGAGAAGGGCTTGTTCTTCATCGATACCGCCGACGTTTATTCGCGCTGGGCGCCGGGTAACGAAGGTGGCGAATCGGAAACCATCATCGGTAAATGGCTGAAGAAAAGCGGCAAGCGCGACAGCATCGTGCTGGCCACCAAAGTCGGCATGGAGCTGTCGCCGGAGAAAACCGGCCTCAAGCCGGCTTACATTCGTCAGGCGGTAGAAGATTCGCTGCGCCGCCTGCAAACCGACGTCATCGATCTTTATCAGGCGCACCGCGATGATGACGCGACGCCGTTGCTGGAGACGCTGAAAGCCTTTGATTCGCTGATCAAAGAGGGCAAAGTGCGTGCCATTGGCGCGTCTAACTATAACGCTAAACGTCTGCAGGAAGCGCTGGACGTGAGCAAGCAACATGGCCTGGCGCGCTATGAAACCCTGCAGCCGGAATACAATCTCTACGATCGTCAGGAGTATGAAAGCGGTTTGGAGCAGGTTGCGGTGAAAAATGGCCTCGGCGTGATTAACTACTATTCGCTGGCCAGCGGCTTCCTCAGCGGTAAGTACAAAAAGCCAGAGGATGCCAGCAAAAGTCAGCGCGGGCAGGGCATCGTCGACAAGTACCTGAATGAACGCGGCAAGCGCATTGTTGAAGCGCTGGAAGATGTTGCCGCCTCGCACGATGTGTCGGCAACGCAGGTGGCGCTGGCGTGGCAGATTGCCCGTCCGAGCATTACCGCCCCGATTGTCAGCGCCACATCGCTGGAGCAGTTGGATGAGTTAGTGAAAGCTACACAGCTCGAGCTCAGCAAGCAAGAGATCGAAGAGCTGGCGAGCGCCAGCAAACTGTAAGGTTTTCAGGGACGCTGCGGCGTCCCGCTATTTTCCAGCTCTGCCTCACAAAAAATGCCATTTCCCACAAAAGATTTTCAATCATCGACAGACGTCACAATTGCGCTAACGAACTATCATCCTGCGGTAAACTGCGCACATATTTGCAAAAACTGACAAATCCTCAGCACTATCCTCTGTTCGATCCATTCCAGTAACTTCATATAAGAATAACCATCATGAACAGAAAAGAAGCAGTGCAGCATTTACCCCGCCTGGCAGCGGGAACTCTGATGTTTGCGATGCTGAGTGCATCTGCGCTGGCCGCTGATGCTTTCAGTTACGACTCTCCCTATATGTTTGGTGATTGGGGCGGTTACCGAACGCAGCTGGAAAATGACGGCATAAAATTCGACGTTAACTACACCATGGAAAGCGGCTCCAATCTGGCGGGCGGCGCCGATACCAACACCTCAATGCGCTACAGCGATCAGTGGGCGTTTGGCGCTAACTTCGACCTGGAAAAACTGCTCAACTGGCAGGATGCGCAATTCCAGATGACGATTACCGATCGTAATGGTCAGAACATTTCCGACCAGGTCGCCGATCGTCGCACCGGCATGTTGTCCTCCACTCAGGAAGTGTACGGACGCGGTCAAACCTGGCGTTTAACCCAGTTCTGGTTAAGCAAAGGTCTGTTCGATAACACCGTGAACCTGAAAGCCGGTCGCGTTACCGTCGGTGAAGATTTCGATAACTTTGACAGTAAGTTCCAGAACCTGGCGTTCGGTAGCGGCCAGGCCGGTAACTGGCGTGGCGATCGCTGGTTCAACTGGCCGGTGTCCCAATGGGGCGGCCGCGTGAAGGTGAATATCACACCTGAAGTGTTCTTCCAGGTGGGCTTCTATAACCAGAACCGCGCCAACTACGATCGCGGCGACGGATTCCGTCTTGATACCAGCAACTCCGAAGGCAATCTGGTGCCGGTAGAGTTGGGCTGGAAACCGACGTTAGGCGCCGATAAGCTGCCGGGTAATTACCGTATCGGCTATTACTACTCTTCGGCTAACGGCGATAACTACGGCAGCTGGCGCGATGGGGCTTATCAAAGCCAGGATCACGCTTACGGCGGCTACGTGCTGTTGCAACAGCAGCTGACCGCGCAGGGCGGCGATGCCAGCCGTGGTTTGGGCGTCACCGTTCAAGCGGTGATGAACGACCACAAAACCTCGAAAACGGATAATTATCAGTCGGTGAGCTTCACCTGGAAAGGGCCGTTTGATGCGCGTCCGCAGGATGAGATTGGTGTGGGTGCGGCACGTATTCACGTTAACAGCGCCTACACGCGTTCGCAGCGAGAGCAGAACAACGCGAACGGTGAGACCGACTTCAATAGCCCAACCTACCTGCCGATTCAGGATGGCTCAGAGTACAACTATGAGATCTACTACAACGCGCAGCTGACCAAATGGCTGCAATTGCGTCCGAACCTGCAATATGTGGTGGCGCCGGGGGCGGTAAGTGAAGTGAAAGATGCGTTTGTGGGTGGGATCAGTGCGAACGTGAATTTCTAATCTGGCAGAATCTGTGGCTTTGCCCTCTCCCTTTGGGAGAGGGCAGGGTGAGGGGATTATCTGAACATCACTTCAGCCCAGCGGGCGAGGCCGGCGGTCACCGAGGCGAAGTCATCGCCGCTGGCGATAGGCGTATCGGGCAGCGCCTGCTGTAACGCCGCACGCAACACCGGAGAACGTGCGCTACCGCCGGTGAGATAAATCACTTCCGGCTTGGTTTCGCAGGTGGCGAGCGCCAGATGCACTTGCTCCAGAATGCGCTCCAGCGGTTGATTAATCGCCTCTTCCAGCTGCGCAGCGCTAATTTGCGCCTGCAATTGCGCGGCGATAAACGCCAGCGAGGCATCGGTCTCTTTCACCTCCGACAGCGCAATCTTGCTCTCTTCCGCCGCACGCACCAGACGATAGCTCAGCTTCTGCTGCCACACTTTCAGCAGGTGCGCCACTTTTTCGCTGTGTTCAGCATCGCGAATCAAATCGCGCAGCAGTTTGCCGCTGGCCGCGGAATAGAAGTCGCTTTGTGCCGGAACGTCGTTGATCGCCACCGCATTCCACCACGGCAGCGCGGGCAGCGCGGTGCCTTTTTGCGTATTGCCACCGAGCCCCAGCAGCGGCATCAGGGTTTTAAACGCCAGCATAATGTCGAGATCGTTTCCGCCCACGCGGCATCCGCTGTGGCCAAGTAAACTTTCACGGCGATCGGTTTTATGACGCCATTCCGGCCCCATCAGCAGCATCGAGCAGTCGGTGGTGCCGCCGCCGATATCGACGACTAATACGCGCGTCTCTTTCTGCAGCGTGGCTTCGAAATCGAGGCCCGCCGCCACCGGCTCAAACTGGAACTCCACATCACGAAAACCGGCGCGCTGTGCCGCACGCAGCAGAATGCCTTGCGCCTGCTGGTTAGCCTCTTCGCCGCCTAAACCCTGGAAGTTAATCGGGCGGCCAATCACCGCTTGCTCAATCGGGCGATCGAGCTGGGTTTCGCCTTGCTGACGAATGTGCAGCATCATCGCGCACACCAAATCTTCAAAGAAGGCGATCTGCTGTGGCTTCAGGCCGTTAGCGCCGAGGAAGGATTTCGGTGACTTCACGAACCATACTTCTTCGGGATCGACCATATATTGCTGCAGCGCGGTCAAACCGAACTGCACGCTGCCCGGCGTGACGTCGATATCTTCTTCGCGGTTATAGCGCAGCGCACGCTGCAGTAAGGCGGTGCCTTCGCTGTCCGGCGTTGGGACCTGATGATGGCGATGCAGCCATTCGCTGATCGCTTCACGCGTTGGCGCGCAAATCATGGAGGGAAGCAGGCGCTGACCATTTTCCAGTGTCAGCAGGCGCGGCGTGCCATTATCGCTGACCGCAATTGAGCAATTTGCTGTGCCGTAATCGAATCCGATAAACATATTTATCCCCCATGCCGGAAAAAAGGGGGCGACTTTAGCGCAGCCAGCGCGGGCTGGCAATGGGCAGACGTGGCAGATTACATCTGCACTTCCTGATAAACGTGATACTGACCACGGCCCGCGTGTTTTGCGCTGTAACAGGCGACATCGGCCTGTGACATCACCACATTGCTGATGCAGTTGCGTTGATCAATTTGCGTGATGCCGGCACTTGCGCCGACATGATAAGTCTGCTCCTGCCACATAAAGCGATATTCGCTCACGGCGGTGACGATACGCTGCACCACGTCGCGCACCTGATCCACTTCGCAATTCGGCATTAGCACGCCAAATTCGTCGCCGCCCAAACGCGCCAGCATATCGCTGCTGCGCAGATGATGCGGCATCAGCTCTGCCAGTTCGCGCAGCAGCGCATCACCGGCGGCATGCCCGGCGGTATCGTTCACCGCCTTGAATTTATCCAGATCGATAAATACCAAGACGTGATGGGTGTGGTTGGCCGCCGCATCGTTCACCAACTGCTTCAAACGCTGCTCGAAACTGTGGCGATTTGGCAGGCGCGTCAGCATGTCGTGTGAAGCGCTGTAGCTCAGGCGCTTCATCACCTTGCGCGATTCACTGACGTCCTGAATAACCATCACCGCGCCGATGCTGGCGCCGGTCAGGGTTTTCAGCGGCGTGATGCTGTAGTGGATCTCCACGCGCGTGCCGTCTGGTGTATGCAGCACCAGCTCTTCATCGAGTTCGGGAGAGATTTTTTCGTCCGGCAGCTGGCACAACAGCAAATTATCGACGCGCGGGCCGCTCGCGCCGCGCGTGATGTTAAGCAGTTCGGTAATGGGTACGCCTGCGGCTTTTTCCTGTGGCCAGCCGCTCAGCGTTTCGGCCACCGGATTCATAAAGGTGACGCGCATTTCATCATCGGTACTGATCACCGCTTCACCGATGGAATCGAGGGTGATCGCCATGCGCTCTTTTTCCTGGAACAGCGCTTCATTCAGCGCGCGCAGCGGCGTGATGTCCTGACAGATGCCGAGCATACGTTCGATCTGCCCATCCTGACTCAGAATGCGGTTGGCCTCAGAGCGCACGTAGCGCGGGCCTTCCGGTAAATTAATCCGGTATTCCAGCTGGAAAGCGCTGCGGCGTTCGATGGCCTGCTGCACCACAAGCGTGGCGGTTTCCCGCTCGGCCGGATCAAGCAGATGCACCCACAGATCGTAGGTGGGCGTCTGGTGCGGACTTAAGCCAAACAGCTCATACATGCGCTTGTCCCACAACATCTCGCCGGTCAGCAGATTCCACTCCCACACGCCAATGCCGCCAGCTTCATTGGCCAGCGTGATGCGCTCCATCAAGCGTCGATTAATCTGCTCACTCTGCTTCAATTCGGAGATATCGATAATCTGCGCGATGAAGTAGTGCGGCTGTTGCGCGGCGTCGCGCACCATCGATACCGTCAGGCGCGCCCAGACGATTTCGCCATCCTTGCGAAAATAGCGCTTCTCCATGGTGTAGGTCATGATTTCACCCGCCACCAATCGCTCCAGCTGCTGTAAATCGTTGTTGAGATCGTCGGGATGGGTGATTTGCTGGAAGGTGAGCTTTTTCAGCTCATCGGCCGGGAAACCCAGCGTCTGGCACAGCGAATGATTGACCTGCTGCCAACCGCCATTCGGCGAAACCAGCGCCATGCCAATCGCGGAGTATTCCATAGCGTTACGGAAGCGGGTTTCACTCTCGCTGATATGATGCTTCTCGCGCTGGAAGGCATCCATCACCAGCGCCATCACGTGGCTCGGCAGCAGCACCAACAGAAATGGCAGCCAGGTGCTGACCTGGCCGAGCAGCATGCCGTTTTGCGCCAGGTTGACCCAGTTAAAGGCCAGCAGAATCGAGATGAAACAGGCGTTGAGGAAGAACAGCAGAAACGCTTCGAACTTGGGTAGCCGCACCGAGCACCAAAAAAGAATCACCACAATAAAAGTGAAGGGCCACGGCAGAAAACGCAGCGACAAATAGCTGGCGAGCAGCGTGACAAGCAGCGTCAGGCCGGTTTCCAACTGACGGCCTGGCGTCAAAATCTGGCGCAGCGGTTTATTTGGCCACAGCAATAACACCGGGCCAAACGCCAGCACGCCGATCACCTCAGAAATCACCCACGTCGAGAAGAAGGGCAGTGACGCATTGCTGCCCACATGCAGCATCCACAATGCCACGACGCCACCTAACAGCGGCGCAATCAGGCCGGCGCACAGGGCAAAGCGCACCCAGTCGAGTAACGAATTGAGCGGGGCGCGGCGATCGAGCAGCGCGCGCAGCATCACGCCGCCCAGAATCGCCTGTACCATATTTAAGATGGCGAACTTAATGTTACTGAGTGCGGGACCAATAATGATCAGATTGGCCAACGCGGTACCCAGTACGCAGGCAAGCAGCAGTAAGGGAACGTGTTTGGAGTGGGCGCGAAACACGATCACCGTCATCAGCGCGGTGGAGTACCAAAGCGGCGAAATACGGCCACTGACAACAATCAGTTCCAGGCAAAATAGCGTCAGTAGAAAAGTGAGCCCGCCAATGAGCAAGGCATTGAGCCAGGTTCGCTGTGGCCTTTCCTGTGAAGTTAGTATCTCGAGGGTCATGCAAGAATCCAGCAGCGCGCACCTGATTCACGATGGAAAATGCGCCAATCAATCACTATTTTGCATGCTAGCACATCTGTTTGAGATGTCTGCGGGGAATTCGACTTTAGTCGTTATTCACTGAATTGATTGGCCCTTTGCGCGCAAAGGGCCAAACGGGATTAGCGAAAAAGATCGGCGCGGGTAAACGGCTTTTCTAAGCCGGCAAGATTGGCAGAGAAGCGTTCGAGGAACTGTTGCGTGGTGGCGACGCGGCCGTGGCTCAGCAACAACAGCGGCACCAGCAGCGCGACGCCAATCTGCGGCAGGCTAAAGCCCTTCAGTGAAGTGCGGCGCTGCGTCAGCAGGAATGCGGTGCTAAGCGTAAAGCCAAGCATCAGGCCCGCCAGCACTTCGCTTTTGGAGTGCGCGTGGATGACCAGGCGCGACAGGCCAACCATCAGCGGGATCAGATAGCCGATGCCAATGGTAAACAGGCGCCAGCGCGGCGACCAGCGGCCGGAGATCAGCCACATCATCACCGGCCAGAGCGTGGCCGACATCGCGCTGTGGCCGCTGAAGCCGGTAAAGTTGAATCGGGCGCTACCAATGCCAAAGCCGAGAAACAGGATTTTCGAGACGCTCACCACCAGGCCAGCCAGACCAAACGCCAGCACCCAATACCAGACGGTTTGGCGGTTGTCGCTTTTCCATGGCAAGACCAGCGCGATGATCACCGCAGTCGGGATCAGCAACATGCTGTCGCCAAAATAGGTCAGGGTTTTCCAGCTCATACTTTTCCTTGCGGCTATATTCGGAGTGCCAACGCCGGCTGCAGTGTTGGCAGATGAACAGTGTATCGATTAAGCGTCTGGCTGCAAAAGGGGATATTCTGAAAAGCCGTTGGCCCATTTCTCTGGCATCAACCCGGTGAAATACCTATAATTGCCGCCAACTAACCCTCTCATTCGGCCCGTTGCAGCTTCGGCTTAGGCAGGCTCCAGTTATCAGGTCTTAAAAAAGTATGACTGACAAGTCTCATCAGTGCGTGATCGTTGGCATCGCAGGTGCATCCGCATCCGGAAAAAGTCTTATCGCCAGCACGCTCTATCGTGAAATCCGTGACCAGGTCGGTGACGAGCATATCGGTGTGATCCCCGAAGATGCCTACTATAAAGATCAGAGCCACCTCACCATGGAAGAGAGGGTGAAAACCAACTATGACCATCCGAGTGCGATGGATCATGATCTGTTGTTGCAGCACCTGCGCGCGCTTAAAGCCGGTCAGGAAATTGAGTTGCCGGTTTACAGCTATGTTGAGCACACCCGCACCAGCGACTGTATTCATCTCAAATCGAAAAAAGTCATCATTCTCGAAGGCATCTTGCTGTTAACCGATGCGCGCCTGCGTCAGGAGATGAATTTCTCTATCTTCGTCGATACGCCGCTGGATATCTGTTTGATGCGCCGCATGAAGCGCGATGTGAATGAGCGCGGTCGCTCTATGGATTCGGTGATGAGCCAGTATCAGAAGACCGTGCGTCCGATGTTCCTGCAATTTATTGAACCTTCCAAGCAGTACGCTGACATCATTGTGCCGCGCGGCGGAAAAAACCGTATCGCCATTGATATCCTCAAGGCCAAGATTAATCAGTATCTTTGACGACATGGCGTCCGCCCCGGCGTGACGCGCTGTCGTAGCCATTCGCTACACTTAATTCATGGAGTACCTGCGATGAGATTATGCGATCGCGATATTGAAGCCTGGCTGGACAACGGAAAGTTGGCGATTGAGCCGCGCCCGCCAGTGGAACGCATCAACGGCGCCACGGTGGATGTGCGCCTCGGCAATCAGTTCCGCACTTTTAGCGGTCATACGGCGGCGTTTATTGATTTGAGTGGTCCAAAGCATGAAGTCAGTGCCGCGCTGGACCGTGTGATGAGCGACGAGATTGTGCTGCCGGAAGGCGAAGCCTTTTTCCTGCATCCTGGCGAGCTGGCGCTGGCGGTGACGCTGGAATCGGTCACCATTCCTGACGATCTGGTCGGCTGGCTGGATGGCCGCTCTTCGCTGGCACGCCTAGGTTTAATGGTGCACGTCACGGCGCACCGTATCGATCCGGGCTGGCAAGGCCGCATCGTGCTGGAGTTCTATAATTCAGGCAAACTGCCGCTGGCGCTGCGTCCAGGCATGTTGATTGGTGCATTGAGCTTTGAGCCGCTGTCGGGCCCGGCTGCGCGACCGTATAACCGTCGCGAAGATGCCAAATATCGTGGTCAGCAGGGCGCGGATGCCAGCCGCATCGACAAAGACTGACTATCAGTAAGTGGCCGGGGTGAGCGAGCGCAGCCAACGCTGCTGCAACGTGAAGTATGAAGGCAATGAGGATGTGATGAGAAGAGTGATAACAACGCTGGCCATCCTGTTAGTGGTGGTGGTAGCGGGCATGACGGCATTGGTGTTGCTGGTCAATCCCAACGACTTTCGTACCTACATGGTAAAGCAGGTAGAACAGCGCAGTGGTTATCAGCTTCAGGTAGGCGGCGATCTGCGCTGGCACGTCTGGCCGCAGCTTAGCATTCTCGCCGGACGCATGAGTCTGACCGCGCCTGGCGCGACGCAGCCGATGGTCACCGCCGATAACATGCGCCTGGATGTCCATCTCTGGCCGCTGTTGTCGCATCAACTGAGCGTCAGCCAGGTGATGCTGAAAAACGCCATCATCCGCGTCACGCCAGACAGCGCCGCACAAAAGCCGAGCGGCGCGCCAGTAGGCCCCGGTGATGCCGAGCCAGTGAGCAGCAGCGATAACGGCTGGTCATTCACCATTGGCAAACTGCGTCTCGCCGACAGCCTGCTGATTTGGCAGCAGCCCGGCGGCGACGAGTATAATTTCCGCGACCTCAATCTCAACCTCGATCAGGATGCCAGCAAACAGGCTAGCATCAACCTGGCTACCCGAATTTCGCGTAATCAGCGCAATGTTAGCGTCAATCTCAAAGGGCAGATGAATGTGGCGCAATACCCACATCGTCTGGTCGGACAGCTGGATGAGTTGAATTATGCCATCGACGGCGCCAATCTGCCGACGCAGGGCATCAAAGGCACCTTGAGCGGGCAGGGCGAATGGAACGGTGACAATCAGCGTTTCTCCCTACAGAAGATGCAGCTCACCGCCAATGACAGCGCACTGGATGGCAGCGCCGAGGGGCGTCTGGCGCTGCCGCAGCAGCTTAATCTGGCGCTACACGCCACCCGTTTAGACATCGACGCGTTGATGGCGAATGCACCGGTGACGGATAGCAGCGCGCCGCAGCGAGCCAATGTGGTGAGCACGCCAGTGATTGCTGAACCGCGAATGCGTGACAACAGCGACTCGCCGCTGAATCAGCTGGATTTGACGCTCAATCTCACCGCCGATAGCAGCGTGTGGCGCGGCCTGACGCTGACCAACTTGCAGATCGATGCCAGCAATCAGCAAGGTTTGATGACGCTGAGTAAGCTGCAAGGCAAATTTGGCGAAGGCCATTTCTCCGTTCCTGGTTCGGTGGATATCCGCAAACCGGTGACGCAAGTGGCGTTCCAGCCTGAGCTGGATAACATTGCCATTGCGCCGCTGCTGAAAGCATTAGAACTGCCAGAAACGCTGCAAGGCACGGTTTCACTGCAAGGCGATGTGAGCGGTGCTGGATTGAGCATTGAAGAGGCAAAACGTAACTGGCAGGGCAGTGCGGATCTGGAAGCCACTAATTTGCAGCTTTCGCAGCTGAATCTGCAGCAGATGGTGCGCCGTGCGGTGGCGCGCGTCAGTAATCGTGTCACCAACGATCAACCCGACGACCAGGGCATTCAGCAGTTGAGTGGGCGCGTGAGTCTCAAGCAAGGCATCTTCAGCTTGCCGGATCTGCAGGGCGGCAACAGTCGTCTGGCGGTGCAGACCAAAGGCAATGTCGATATGGTTAAACAGCAGCTCGACGTCACCATTAATATGATGCTGCGCGGCTGGCAGGGCGACGATAAATTAGCCGCACTGCTGAACCAGCAAACTATTCCGCTGCGCATGTACGGCGGCTGGAATAATCTGCAGTACTCGTTGCCGGTGGATGACGTGGTACGTCAGCAACTGCAAAGCGAAGCGAAGTCGCGGCTCAATCAGTGGCTGGATCGCCAACAACCGGCGAAGCAGCCGTAGGGGCGCCATCCAGGGCGCAATGCCGAACAGTTAAGCGCAAGAGCGACTTTCGTTCGCCTTGCGCTGAGGCAGTTGCAGCATGTTCGTGCGGCGACCTGGTTAATTATGGTGCTATCGGCACTATCTCCACTTTCTGCACACGGTGATTTTCTACCTGCAACGTTCGCAGAAGATAATCACCGATCTGCAACTCTTCGCCTTCCTGCGGCACATGTTGCAAGATGTCCATCAGTAATCCCGCCAGCGTGTGGTAATTGCGCTTTTCATCGAGTGGCAGCTGCACGTAGACGGCTAAATCCTCTAACGGCATATGACCATTCGCCACCCAACCGCCGTCGGGCAGCACTTGAATATCATAGCGCGCATCGATTTTTTCTCCTTCATTCGGCAGATTGCCGGCGATGGTTTCCATCAGATCGCTCAGCGTGACCACACCTTCCACCGAACCAAACTCATCCACCACAAAGGCGAAGTGGGTGCGCGCGTTGCGGAACTGCTCCAGCGCCTGCAACAAGGTAACGCGCTCAGGAAAGATCAATGGCTGGCGAATCAGCGAGCGTAAATCCAGTGATTTGCTGTGCAACGATTGATGCAGGAGATCAATCACGTGCACCACACCGAGCGGGTCGCGGCCCTGTTCGGTCACCAGAATACGCGTGTGTTGATTGCGATCGAGCTTCGCCATAATCTCCGCCGGATCTTCGGTGAGGTCGATATGCTCGACGTCGTGGCGCGACGTCATGATGCTATTAATCTGGCGCTGACCCAGCCCCAGCACGCGGGCAATCATGCGCCGTTCCTGACGGTTAAATAGCGCGCCCTCTTCGCTGTCGCTGACCAGTGACGCGGTATCGGCGTCCAGTTCCGCACGCTGCGCCTCGCCGCGCAGAATGCGCAAAACGGCTTCTGACGTACGCTGACGCAGTGGACGGCCGGCAGTGAGAAAGCGGCGGCGATTGAACATCGCCAACTGATTGAGTATCTCAATGACGATAGAGAAACCAATCGCCGCGTAGAGATACCCTTTTGGAATAATGAAGCCTAACCCCTCGGCCACAAGGCTGAAGCCGATCATGAGCAGGAAGCTCAGACAGAGAATCACGATGGTCGGATGGCCGTTAACGAAACGCGTCAGCGGCTTACTCGCCAGCAGCATCAGCAGAATCGCCACCGTTACTGCCGCCATCATCACCGGCAGCTCGTTGACCATGCCAACGGCGGTAATCACCGAGTCCAGCGAGAAGATGGCGTCCAGCACCACTATTTGCGCCACCACCGGCCAGAATTTAGCACCGTTCTTATTTTGACCGGTTTCCTCGTCAGCGCCTTCCAGGCGACTGTTTAACTCGGTGGTGGCCTTATAAAGAAGAAAGAAACCACCGCACAGCAGCAGCAGATCGCGGGCGCTGAAGTCGTGGTGCAACAGAGTAAACAGCGGTTGTGTCAGGGTTACCAGCCAGGAAAGTGAGGCGAGCAGCGCTAAACGCGACACCAGCGCGAGAAGCAAGCCGATAATGCGCGCACGGTCGCGTTCCTTCGGCGGCAGCTTTTCGACGAGGATGGCAATGAAAACCAAGTTATCAATGCCCAACACCAGCTCCAGAACGATTAGCGTTACTAATCCTGCCCACAGCGACGGATCAATGATCCACTCCAACATGTGTTAATCACCTTAATGTCTGTGTTATGCGCTTAATCTGATGATAGTGAAACGGCGTTAAGCCTGTAAATAGCCGCTGACTCGGTCAATTGGCGGGTCAGCCAGAAGAGAAGAATATCCCTGATTGCCGATTTGCACCGATAAGATGAAAGTATGGATAAAGATTGCACCTGAATGAAAGAGACAATTATTTTTTTTCAGCAGATAACCACGTGCATTTTTAATGCAGTCTATTGCGTGGTTGAGTATCGAATTAATCTGAATTTTGCAGGGGAATGGCCTGAAAGGGCTGGCATCAATACTTATCGCTGGTAGTCTTTTTCCTAAAATAGTGCAGGGAACACGGGGCCTACTTGTAAACAAGCCAGTAATAACTAGTATAGCAACGTGTTAGTAAATGTCTGCGCCAAAGTTGTTTATAGCGTGCTCCTTAGCCTCTTAATGTTGCGAACTGTGATCGCACGCGGACCACGGCCAGTAATTAGCGCAAAAATGCCGCATAAAACAAGTTGTAATTAGGATGAAAGCGGTATTGGCAGCGACAGCCAAGGGCGGTAGCGTGCCTGAAGCGCCTTTCTCTTGGTTTAATGGTCTGCCACTGTGGTAAGGGAAGTCGGACTAATCTGTTGGTATTAATCACAATTCTCTTGCTTACTATTGTGAGAATTGATTTGGCCTCAGAGAATTTACCGCAGATTGCCTCAACAAATGCAGTGAATATTTCGCTCATTTATCAAACAGCGTTGAGGCATTAGGGATTAAAGAAATAATATAAAAGAGTTAACTATGCGCGATAACGAAATTACATATAAAAGTCTTCTGACAAAAATTTTACTGGCGTGCTCGGATTTAATTTGTTTCAACGCAGCATTATTTATTGCGATGGCATTGATTAATTCGTTTACCCATTCTCCACTGGCAGATATATCTGAAAAATACCTGCATTTAAAAATTGCTACGCACATTGCGCTTTCCGTTATTTGCGTGGGCTGGTTCTGGGTTCGCCTGCGTCATTATACCTATCGCAAGCCATTCTGGTTCGAGCTCAAAGAGATCTTTCGTACCATTCTTATTTTCTCTGTCATCGATTTGTCAATTTCAGCCCTTTCACAGTGGCAAATGTCGCGCTTTGTCTGGGTAGCGACCTGGGTTCTGGCGTTGATTTTGATTCCTTTAGCGCGCGCCATCTCTAAGCGTGTGCTGAATCATTACGGCATGTGGAAAAAGCAAACCATCATCATCGGCAGCAGCCGCAATGCCCAGGAAGCCTGGCAGGCGCTGCAGAGCGAAGAAGTGATGGGCTTTGATGTTATCGCCTTCTTCGATGTCGATAAGAGCAGCCCACAGGCCAGCATCTCAGGCGTGCCTGTGCTGCACAATGAACAAGAGTTGTGGCAGCTGACCAACAGCGAAACCCAATTCATCGTGGCGGTGGAGTTCGAACAGAGCCAGCACCGCGACCACTGGCTGAAAACCCTGGCGATGCACAATTGCCGCTCGGTTTCTGTTATTCCAACACTGCGCGGTGTACCGCTGTACGGCACCGACATGGCTTACATCTTTAGCCATGAAGTGATGATTCTGCGTGTGAATAACAATCTGGCCAAGCGCACATCACGTTTCCTTAAGCGTGCATTCGATATCGTCGGCGCGCTGAGCATTATCCTCGCGCTGTCCCCGGCGTTGCTGGTCCTTGGATTTATGGTTGGCCGCGATGGCGGACCACCGATTTACGGTCATGAACGTGTGGGTTTAGGCGGCCGTAAGTTCAAATGCCTGAAATTCCGCTCAATGGTGATTAACTCGAAAGAGGTGCTGGAAGAGGTACTGCGTACCGATCCTGTTGCCCGCGCCGAGTGGGATAAAGATTTCAAACTGAAGAACGATCCGCGCATCACCAAAGTCGGCCATTTCATCCGTAAAACCAGTCTGGATGAGCTGCCGCAGCTGTGGAACGTGGTACGTGGCGATATGAGCCTGGTGGGGCCGCGCCCGGTGATTGAAGATGAGCTCTGCCGTTATGCCGGTGATGTCGATTATTACCTGATGGCGAAACCAGGCATGACGGGATTGTGGCAGGTTAGCGGTCGTAACGACGTTGACTATGAAACACGCGTCTATTTCGACTCGTGGTATGTCAAGAACTGGTCGCTGTGGAATGACATCGCGATTCTGTTTAAGACGGTTGGCGTAGTGCTGAAACGCGACGGCGCCTATTGATAGACAGCGAAGCCGGGGAGGGCAGCAAGCTCCCCGGTTGAAAACTGCGGGTGCTGGGTGTGTCGTTATTAGACAGCTGCACTGATTGAGTCTGTATAACCATTTTAATTGATGTCGTCTTTAGACTCGGTGACAACATAAAACCAAGGGAGCGCATAATAATGACCCACAGTTTCAGTGTTTAACCCGTCACATTCCATTTTTGTAAGACGCTACACAGCGGGCGATTTCGCCTCTATCAATCAATAACTGATAGCGAAGAATCAGATGATAATGAAAATTAAATTGATACCTTTACTGGTATCCGCGACTTTTCTCTCCGGATGCACCATTGAGCCGGGTTCTCACCTTTCCACCAGTGGAAAAGATGTCATAGAGCAACAGGATAGCAACTATGACATCGACAAATATGTCAACGTCTTCCCGCTGACGCCGCGTCTGGTTGAACAGATGCGTCCGAAGCCGTTAGTCGCGCAGGCTAACCCGATGCTGCAAAATGAAATTCAGAGCTACGAATACCGTATCGGTGTCGGCGACGTGCTGAACGTCACCGTCTGGGATCACCCAGAGTTGACCACACCTGCCGGTCAGTACCGTAGCGCCAGCGACACCGGTAACTGGGTACAGGCAGATGGCACCATTTTCTACCCGTACATCGGTAAAGTGCGCGTAGCAGGCCGAACGGTTACCGAGATCCGCAGCGAAGTGGCGCGTCGTCTGGCGCAATACATCGAAAGTCCGCAGGTTGACGTTAACGTCGCCTCGTTCCGTTCGCAGAAAGCGTACGTGACCGGTTCGGTCACCACCTCCGGACAACAGGCGATCACTAACGTGCCGCTGACCGTGCTGGATGCCGTCAACGCCGCCGGCGGTTTAGCGGCTGACGCTGACTGGCGCAACGTGGTGCTGACGCACAACGGCAAAGAACAACGTCTTTCGTTGCAGGCGCTAATGCAAAACGGCGACCTGAGCCAAAACCATCTGCTCTATCCGGGCGACATCCTTTACGTACCACGTAACGACGATCTCAAAGTCTTCGTGATGGGTGAAGTGAAGCAGCAGTCAACGCTGAAGATGGATCGCAGCGGCATGACGCTGGCCGAAGCACTGGGCAACTCGCAGGGTATGGATCAGACCACCTCTGATGCCACCGGCGTGTTCGTGATTCGTCCGATTCGCGGCGCCAACCGCACCAAGATCGCCAACATCTATCAATTGAATACCAAAGATGCGGCATCGATGGTGATGGGCACCGAATTCCAACTGGAGCCGTACGACATCGTCTATGTCACCGCGACACCAATCACCCGTTGGAACCGTGTGATTTCGGGCCTGCTGCCGACCATCGTAGGTATTGACGATGCCAGCTCCTCGGCCCTTCGTTTCCGCAACTGGTCGAACTAAGGGTTCGCCATGATTAAGTCCGTGTTAGTCGTCTGCGTCGGTAATATCTGCCGCTCCCCCACCGGGGAGCATCTGTTCAAACGCGCGCTACCAAACATCCGGATTGCCTCCGCAGGGCTCAGCGCGCTGCAAGGCTATCCGGCGGACCAGAAAGCCCTGGCTGTGGCCGCCGAACACGGCGTGTCGCTGGAAGGGCATCAGGCTAAGCAGTTAACGGCCAGCATGTGCCGTGACTATGACCTGATTCTGGTAATGGAAAAGCGTCACATTGAACAGGTGAATCGCATCGATCCAGCCGCACGCGGAAAGACCATGCTGCTTGGCCACTGGCTCAATCAGCAGGAAATTGCGGATCCGTACAAAAAAAGTCGCGAGGCCTTTGAAGAGGTCTACGGGTTACTGGAAAACGCTACCCAGAAATGGGTCAACGTATTAAGCCGATAGTTGGGAATATCCATGAATATCAAAAACAAGGTTATGACCGCGCCAAAGGAAGATTCGAATGGATGGGATCTGGCGCATCTTGTGGGACAGCTGATTGATCATCGCTGGATCATTGTTGCCGTTACCGCCTTCTTCATGCTGGTAGCCACGCTCTACACACTGTTTGCTACACCAATCTACAGCGCGGATGCGTTAGTCCAGGTTGAACAGAAGAACGCCAGCTCAGTACTGAATGAGTTAGACAGCATTCTGCCGCCAACGCCGGCGTCCGATACCGAGATTCAGATTCTGGAATCGCGCATGGTTATCGGTAAAACCGTTGACGATCTGGGTCTGGACACCGTTGTCACTCAGAACTATTTCCCGGTGATTGGTAAAGGTCTGTCGCGTTTGATGGGTAACAAGCCATCAACTGTCGCCATCTCCCGCCTGGAAATTCCACGCACCATCGATAAGCGTACTGTTGAACTGGAAGTGACCGGTCCTGACTCGTATACCGTGTCAGCGGACGGTGATGAGCTGTTCAAAGGTAAAGTTGGTCAGTTGGAAACGCACGGTGAAGTGACCATGCTGGTAAGCGGCATCAATGCCGATGAAGGCACCAGCTTCAGCGTTACCAAACTGAACGAGCTGCAGGCGATTAACTCCGTGCTGGCCAACCTGACCGTTGCGGATAAAGGCAAAGATACGGGCGTGCTGGGTCTGGAGTATCTGGGTGAAGATCCGGAGCAGATCAGCAAAGTGCTGAACCAAATCGTCAATAACTACCTGCTGCAGAACGTTGAGCGTAAATCTGAGCAAGCGGAAAAGAGCCTGGAATTCCTGCGCAACCAGCTGCCGCAAGTGCGTGGCAAACTGGATGATGCCGAAGACAAGCTGAATACCTTCCGTCGCCAGAACGAGTCGGTTGACCTGTCGCTGGAAGCGAAATCGGCGCTGGATTCTTCTGTCAGCGTGCAGAGCCAGTTGAACGAACTGACCTTCCGTGAAGCCGAAGTGTCTCAGCTGTTTACTAAAGATCACCCAACCTACCGCGCGTTGCTGGAAAAACGCAAAACGCTGGAAGGTGAGCAGGCGCAGCTGAATAAAAAGATTTCTCAGATGCCACAAACGCAGCAAGAGATCTTGCGTTTAACGCGTGATGTGCAGTCTGGTCAGGAAATCTACATGCAGTTGCTGAACCGTCAGCAAGAGCTGGGTATCAGTAAAGCCAGCACCGTGGGTGATGTTCGCATCATCGATGGCGCAGCAACCGGCAACAGCCCGGTGGCACCGAAGAAACTGCTGATCATCGCGGCGAGCGTGATTCTGGGTCTGATGGTTTCTGTTGGTCTGGTGCTGCTGAAAGCGCTGCTGCATCACGGCATCGAAAATCCAGAGCAACTGGAAGAGCTGGGCATGAACGTCTATGCCAGCGTACCGCTGTCAGAATGGCAACGTAAGAAAGATACCGAAGCACTGGCGCGTCGTGGCAACAAGGTGAAAACCGATCCCCACGAAACGCTGCTGGCGCTGGGCAATCCAACTGATCTGTCAATCGAAGCGATTCGTAGCCTGCGTACCAGCCTGCACTTCGCGATGATGGAAGCGAAAAACAACATCCTGATGATCACCGGCGCCAGCCCAGGTATTGGTAAAACCTTTATCTGTGCCAACCTGGCAACGCTGGTCGCCAAAGCGGGCCAACGTGTGCTGTTCATCGATGGTGATATGCGTCGCGGTTACACCCACGAACTGCTGTCAGCCGATAACAAATCCGGTCTGTCTAACGTGTTGTCAGGCAAAACCGAGTTCAGCCCGGCGCTGATTCAGAAAGGCCCGTACGGTTTTGACTTCCTGCCACGCGGTCAGGTGCCACCAAACCCATCTGAGCTGCTGATGCATCGTCGCATGGGTGAGCTGCTGGATTGGGCGAGCAAGAACTATGACCTGGTGTTGATTGATACGCCTCCGATTCTGGCGGTCACCGATGCGTCTATCATCGGTAAGTTGGCCGGTACGTCGCTGATGGTGGCGCGTTTCGAAACCAACACGCCGAAAGAACTGGATGTCAGCTTCAAACGCTTTGCCCAGAACGGTATTGAGATTAAAGGTGTGATCCTCAACGCCGTGGTGCGTAAAGCCGCCAACTCTTATGGTTACGGTTACGACTATTACGACTACGAGTATGGCAAACCGGCCAAAAGTTAATTTGCCCGTCATTCACAGTTAATGATGAGGGTAATCCGGTGAAGAAAGGGGCGGGTTGACCGCCCCTTTTGATCGCACCGTTTGAATGACGACACGCAACGATTTACACAGGTGATTCTCTCTATAACGCCATTAAAAGCCACCGCTGGCACGAGAACTTGTGGAATTAAGGAATCACACCATGGCTCCATATTGGTATTTATCAGGGTTTTTGCTGTTGCTTGCGCTGGTCGAAATCCTGTTGAAGAAAGACGAACGCACCACCCATATTCTGACTTACCTGCTGTGCATCGCCACGGTCACGCTGATTATTTTTGCCGGTATTCGCGGTCTCGGTACCGGGATGGACGACTATCAATATCGCAGCTTCTTTGCCGACTTCGTCCGCCGTATTGAGGTCAACGGTTTTGCCAACACCGTCGCCTTCTTCCGTTATGAACCGCTGATTTTTGCTATCGCGTGGATCACCAGCCTGTTTTCACACAATGCCAGCGTGTTCCTGTTTGTGTTCAGTATTCTGGCAGTTTCAACCAACGCCATCTTCTTCAAAAAGATGTCACCGTATCCGGTGTTGGCATTGGCGCTTTACTCGGCGCATATCTTTATCAACAAAGACGTAAACCAGATTCGTTTTGGCCTGAGCTCGGCGCTGTTCCTTGGCGTGATCTGGACTATCTACCTCAAGCAATACTGGTGGGCGTTTGCCTTCTTTATTCTGTCCTTCCTCAGCCACAACACCGCAGTAATGGTGGTGACCATCATTCCGTTCCTGTTTATTCGGGAATCGCGCTGGTGGCCGGTGGCCATCATCCTGTTCAGTGTGCCACTTTCGGTGGTGGGCGGGACCGGCTTTATTGCCTTGATCGCCGGACATCTGGGATCGATGGGCGAAAGGGCCGCAGGCTACAGTAACGAAGCCTCGAATGCCGGTGACGGCAGCGTGGTGTCAGTCTCCAACCTGAAAAACATCATGCTGGTGTTTATCTTTGTCTACTTCATGCTGAGCAACCAGCTCAAGCGCGAACAGTACGACGTGTGGAAGCTGAACTACCTGTTGATTCTCACTTTTGCCATCGGCGGCGGTATCAGGATCTTCTTCTACAACTACTCATCGGGTGCGCGCCTGTCGAACTATCTGCTGCAGGTCGAACCGATTATTTTGACATCGCTAATCTTCCAGTCAAAACGCGTACTGAAACCCGCGATGTTTGCGATGTTCGCTTTCTTCCTTGTTTATTACCTCTACTACAACACGATCTCACTGAAGCAGGCCGTTGTGGGCTATGAAGTTGCTCGTGAATTCAAATTGTTTCATTAACCGATGAGAGGAAATATGCGGAAGACTTTACTGGCAGTTCTGATCACCTCTGCGCCGCTACTGGCGCAGGCAGAGGATCATCCCGGCACCTTCATCATCGCCGCCTACGGTGACTCCACCACCGCCGGCGTTACCGCGTCGGGCAATCGCAATATCCTCAGTAAAAATAATGAAGTGAGTTTTTTGCAGCAGATGTTGCGTGAGAAATACGGCAACAACATTGAGGTGAAGAACCACGGCATGCCGGGCGCACAGGTTTCGGTGCTGGTTTACGACAAAGACAATACGCCGATGAATTGGTCAGAACGCATGGCGAAATCCGATGCCAACATGATTCTGATTAACTATGCCATCAACGATGCGCGCATCAACTTCTTCAAAGACAAAGGCGAGCGCATTGAAACGCCGCAAGAGTATAAGCGCATCATCACCGAGCTGGTCAAAGGCGCGAAGGCGAATAACAAGCTGGTGGTGTTACAGGAACCGAATCCCATTTGTGGCAAAGCCGAGCGCTGGAACGTCTGGCCGTATGTTTATCAGTTAAATGAAGTGGCTAAAGAGCAGCAGGTACCGATTGTGAAGCAGTACAGCGCCATCAAGCAGAACCGTGACTGGCAATCTGAGATGTCGCCTGATTGCATTCACCCGAACGAGATGCTTTATAAGCAGAAAGCAGAAAGAACCTTCAACGTCTTAAGCAGCACTTTCGATAGCGTTTTGTCGCGGCACAGCAGCTAACCCAACTCAGATTCAGGAGCTGACATGTATGTATTAATCATGGTGCTGTCATTTTGTCTGGCGCTAATCATTCTGCGAGTATTCTCCTTCCACAAAGGCGTGTACAACAGTAGCGGTATTAAAAGTATCTCTGGTATGCGCGCGCTGCTGGCCAGCATCGTGGCGTTCTCACACTTCGCGCACTACATCTATTCGCTGGATGGTCAGTGGGTGTTCGATAAAGACTATTTTGCCTGGTTCTCCGAAGGCAACTTCTTCGTTAACTCCGGTAAATTCGGTGTACTGCTGTTCTTCATGATCTCCGCCTTCCTGTTCTATCGCTGGCTGGATAATGAAACCCTGACGCCAGGGCAGCTGACGCACAAGCTGCTGAAGTCGCGTATCCGCCGTATCGTCCCGATGTTCTGGTTCTCCGGTTTTGTCATCATCGCGGTAGGCGTGGTGCAGGGCGATCTCACTTATAGCCTCACGGCAGTAAAAGATGCCGTGCTGTGGTTGCTGTTTATTGGCAGCTATCGCATGGGTGATTTCCTGACGGCGGATGTCAACGCCGGTGTGGAATGGACGCTTCGCCTCGAATGGTTGCTGTACCTGTCGATTCCGCTGATTTACGTGCTCAACCGCGCCACCAAAGGTAAATACAAAACGCTGCTGATTCTCGGCTCGATCGGCGTGATTTTCTGCGTGGCGGTTGGCCTGCGTCTGTGGGGCAAAACCTATACCGATCCGCGTCCGGTGCTGGGCTTCGCCATGGGTTATCTGGCGTATAAGTATCGCGACATGTTTGCGCACTACAGAACCTCCAGCCTGGCCGGCTTTGCGGTGATTGTGCTGTCGCTGTTCTCGCTGTCGTTCACCAGCAACACCTTCTGGTATCTGATTTTCCTCTGCTGCCTGACGGTAATCTTCTTTATTGTCAGCAGCGGCAACGCCGTGTTTGGCATTCTGGAAAACAAAACCCTGATGTCGATTGGTGAGGTGAGTTACAGCCTCTATCTGATTCACGGTGTGGTGCTCTATTTCATCAAGCAGATCCCGGAAACGCTCTATCCGCATTCGTTCCTGTTCTACACCTTCCTTTCAACGTTGTTCTTTGTCGCCTCCTTCTATGTGGCGAAATTGACGTATCTGTTTGTCGAGAAACCGTTTATCGGCAGTAGCAACAAGAAGAAAGTGGCGATGAAGACCTCGCCGACAAATTAGGACATCACCCATTATTCTTTTGAGCCCACAAGTTATATCATTGATTTTGTAACTTTTTTAATGAGGTGCTGGCAATGCAGGAGATTCGCTTCTCAATTGTTATTCCCGCGTATAACGCGTCGAAATCGATTGTCACGACGCTAGATTGCGTCAAAGCGCAAACCTATCGCAATTTTGAAGTCATTATTGTTGATGACAAATCGGCCGATGCGGCTGAACTGGCGCAGGTGGTACGCAGCGAACGTTATCAGGATTTGGCTATCAAACTGGAGCTGTCTGAGGTCAAACTCAACGGCGCTGGCGCCCGTAACAAAGGTATTGAGCTGGCAACCGGCGACTTTATCAGCTTCCTCGATGCCGACGATGAGTGGCATCCGGACAAGTTATTGGTGGCGAGTGAAACCATCGCCAAACTGGAAGCGCAGGGCAAATCGCGCTACGTCATCTTTAGTCAGGTGAACATCCATCAGGATGGCAGCTTCCTCAAGGTGATGCCGATGCAACCGCCCGGCAAAAACGAAACCGTGGCCGAGTATCTGTTTGGCTGTTACGGCTTTATTCAAACCAGCACCATTGTGCTGAAGCGCGAAGATGCGGCGCAAATCCAGTTTGACGCGCGCTATATTCGCCATCAGGATTATGACTTCTGCATCCGCGCTGACCGCATGGGTTATGCCTTCGTGATGATCGATAAGCCGCTGGCAACCTACCATCTGGTGACCAAATTTGGTTCCAAGCACAAAGGCGAATCGGTCAAATACTCCTTCTTCTGGCTCGATACCATGAAGCCGCATCTGACCACGCGTGACATCCATACTTACAAGGCGTTCAAGCTGCCGCTGCGCTACAAGATGGATGGTAAATCGCTGCAGGCCAGCCTCAGCTTTGCACGCTACTTCTTCCTCACCAACCGTGACAATCGTGCCTACTTCATGAATCGCCTGCTCGATAAGGTGAAGTCGCGCTTCTCGGGCAGAAGAGCCGTCTCCTGATTCACTTTTAAACACTTTCACTTGCTCCCTACACGGGGGCAATTTTTTGGTTCCTGAAACTCCGGGTAGACAAATGACAAATCATGTTGGCACCGTCGGTATTGTGATGCCGATGTATAACGCGCGAAATACCGTTCTGCGCGCGGTTGAGTCGATCATCAACCAAACCTACAGCGACTGGCATCTTTACCTGATCAACGACAAATCCACCGATGATTCACTCGCCTTGGTGCGTGAACATTGTCAGGACGCGCGTATCACCATTCTCGACAACGAGGTCAATCAGGGCGCAGCCGAAACCCGTAACGTGGGGCTGCGCGCAGCGAAAGAAGCGATCATCGCGTTTCTTGACAGCGACGACGAATGGCACCGCGAAAAACTGGCCGAACAGACGGCCGCGATCGCCGCCGGCGACGATTTCGTGATCACGCATTATCACTACAAAACCAAAACCGCTGACCACGATATCAACTACAGCAAACCCTACCTGCAGCAGGAAAACTTCGTGAAGAAGCAATATCGCGTTTGCTTCTCCTCGGTGTGTTTCCGCCGTCCTCCACAGGGCATCTTCTTCCAGCGTAAAGGCCACGAAGACTTCCTGTTCCTCTATGAGTTGTTCCTCCGCTACAAACAAGCCCGCGTGATCCAGAAAACCTTGGTCAACTATTACGAGTTGGGCGATTCACTGTCGCGCAATAAAAATAAAGCGGCGAAGTGGCACCTCGAATTATTAAGAATTATCTATAAAAACAATCCGTTAAAAGTATATTACTATTATGTCTGGTATATGGTGAATGGGGTTCTTTTTGCCTTAAAACACCGCTAAGCGCAACGGTGATTTAGCTGCTTTTATATTTTTGAGGTGGAAAGGATTGTATGAAAAAGATCGTTTTGGTGATTAAAGATGCCTACTCGTATGCGGGCACGGAAAACATCTGCAACTTTATGTCTGAATGCCTCGGCGAGCAGCATGAAGTCACCATTTACTCGCTGGAAGGCCATGGCAAAACCTTTTATCCGTTCGAACGGGTGAAAAAAATTGTCAGCTTTGAAGGCCACAGCAACCCAATTAAAAGCGCCGTTAGCAGCATTCATCAGGAAGGCTTCGACAGCGTATTCCTGATCAGCATGGGCCGCCTGAGCGTGATGTTCGCCTTCTGGAACCTGATGGCGCTGAAGAAGAAGCGCTTCAAGGCGTATGCCTGCGAACACATCGCGATTAACTCGTTCAGCAAGCCGATTAAACTGCTGAAGTGGCTGATGCTGCGCTATTACGACCAGGTGATCGTCCTCACCGACAAAGATCATCAGGTGTTTAACCGCTGGAATATTGCCAGCCAGCAAATCCCCAATCCGGTGGTGTACAAAGCGTTTCAACGTCAAACGCGCAGCCGTCAGGCGCTGGCGGTGGGGCGTCTTGATAACCAGAAAGGCTTCGACCTGCTGCTGGATATCTGGGCCGACTTCAGCAAGAAACATCCCGAGTGGAAACTGGTGATTGCCGGTGACGGCGAACTGCGCCAGCAGCTACACGATCAGGCTGCGGCGTTAGGTATCACTAATAGCGTTAACTTTGTCGGCAAAGTCAGCAACATCAACGATTACTACCGCGAAAGCGACATGGCGCTGATGACGTCGCGCTATGAAGGCTTGCCGCTGGTGCTGCTGGAAGCCAAATCCTGGTCGCTGCCGGTGGTGGCGTACGATTGCCCAACCGGGCCGCAGGAGATCATCAACCACGGTGAAGATGGCTTCCTGGTGCCGATGAATGACAAAACCACCTTTATCAAGCGGATGGAGCAGCTCGCCAGTGATGATGGCCTGTTCTACGCCATGAGTGAAAAAACCAAAGAAACCGCGCTCAAGTTTGACGGTAATCAGATCAAGCAGAGCTGGCTCGCCCTTGTTTAGCGACAATTATCGTGCCTCGGGAATCCTTTTTGGCCGCACAACCACGGGAATTGAAGCATGAAAAGAAGAGAAGTCTTGCAGGCCGCAGCCTCCTCGATTGTTACTGCGCTCTCAGTGAGTGCGTTTTCCAGCTACGCCGCAAAAAGTGGTCAGCCAACGTTAAAATCCGTCGATCCTGCCAGCGTACCGGCAGGCGATGTGCCGATTCTGACGCCAGAAAACGTCTATACCATGCCGCCGCAATTCTGGCAGAACTTCGAGGGCAAACTGTGGATCGGTAAAGCGGGCAGCGATGCCAGCCAGGCCGGCAATCAGATCCCGGTGTTTCTGCGCGATGCCAATGGCAAAGTGTCACAAATCAGCCAGCCGATTGCGCTGAACAAAGGCAACTTCGCCCAGTTCATTCACGACAATGCGGCGTTGATCGCTAATCCCGCGCACTCAATGGTGGTGGAGGACGATCAGGGCCACACGCTGTTCTCCATCAGCGATGTTTCGCGCCCCAATCAAAGCAACTTCAGCCAGCGTCTGGCGCAGCCGAACGGCTACCAGCTGATTGGTGAAATCCCATCGGTTGAAGAGCTGCGCAAAACCCGTCCGCTGTTTGCCGGTGCCAAAATCAAGCTGAAAAGCTGGCACGAAGGGCTGGAAGTGGGCGGCGGCGAGTTCGTCGGCACCTTCGGCGATGGCAAAGATGATGGCGGCGTGAACTTCAGCGGCAACGGTTTTACCTGGCGTCGCGTGGTGGAAGATTTTAATCGCCTGACGCTGTTTGATTTCGGCGCGATCGCCGACGGCAAAACCGACACGGCACCGGCGATCAAAGCCATGTATCAATGGTCGATTGATGCCAGCCAGCAGATTTGCGTGCAATTCCCGGCTGGCACCTTCTTTGTCTCTGAATGTGATTTCGGTGACGAAGGACGTCGCTTCTTCCGCATTTCCGGCGCGATGGTCAACTTCGGTTATTTCCCGGCGACCACGCTGGTTTCCGACGGTCGCTCCGAATTCCTGTTCCAGGTAAATGCGCGCTGGACGGAAATCTCCAACCTGAATTTCAACGGCAATACCGACAAGCGTCCGAACAAACAGGGTTTGTTCCGCAATACCTGTCCGGGCGGCCAGTTCTTCCGTGGTGCCTGCTTGCGCTTCAATCAGGTGGGCGGCGTCTCGCTCAGCCTGCTGGATACGCTGGATTGCAAAATCGATCAGTGGTACGCCAACGCCTGTACCGGCGATGTGATTAAAGCCAGCTGGTCGGGGCAAAAGGCCGGTGCCTGGGATCACAGCACCGCGATTGAGCTCTCCAACTTCAACGCCCAGCACTGTAAAGGCGGCATGGTGTTGAATCTGCCGCGCTGCAGCCAATCCATCATTCATAACGGCTGGATTGAGCACAGCGATTTCCCTGGCGACATCTCGAACGGCCAGTGGATTGTCGATGCGCTGAGCATTGAGGACTGTAAGAACCCGCTCAATGCGCGTAACTCGCGCCTTAATATGCGCCAGACCAATCTGCAGTCGGGCAGCTGGATTGATAACTCACTGGAAGGCGAACGCTGGCTGAACATCTGGGAAATGGGCTCAACGCGCGTTGAATCTTACGGCGTCGCCATTGATGGCAGTCTGAAATACAACTACATCACCTCGCGCTTCCGCCTGACCAACAACAGCGATCAGCAAACCTGGTTTGAACTCGGCAACTTCTACTCGCCAACGGTGGGCGATAGCTGGGAGATCGAGGTATTTGGTCAGTCGCAGTTCAATAACGGCACCGCCAATCAGCCGCTGATGGATGTCATCGACGGCAAAGGCACCGGCGGACGCGCGGTGATTCATCTGCAGCGCAAGAAAAACAAAGCGGAAGCCAGCTGGTCAGCGGAAGGTAGCTCGCCGGTGGTGGAGGTACGTTTCGAACCGCGCACCGATACCGACACCAAAGTGTTCGTGAAGTTAGCGGGCTGGACGCCGACCACCGCTGTGCTGATCAAAAGCACCGCCAAGGATCGCTTCCTGACCGGTCGCTGCGCGCGCGTTGATGCCGTGATGGACAAAGGCGCGCCGGGCAGCACAGCGCAACAGGCCCCGCAGCGTTTTAGCCTGCACAACGGCAAAGCCGGCGTCGGCGGTAACGAGCAGGGCGATCTGCTGCTAGCCTCGCGCGCGCTGAAGCCGGAACAGGTGGATACGCGCGAACCTAAAGGTTTCATTTCGGTAGTAATCAATGGCGAGCAGGTGGCTATGCCGTATTTCGCCGTGAAGTCATAACGCACACTAATCGTAGCGGCGCAATTTATTGCGCGATAAATCGCGCCGCTACGGAATGTGCATAATTTGTAAGCAGTACTGAATAGAAATGCAATTAGCACCACTTTTTTGGGGTTTACTCCCATTGCAGTCCTTTGAATCAGAGTTCACTTTGCCAGTGCAGCTATTGGCGGCTTGTAAAAATTACAAAAATTTTTCCGGAGTTTTTTTATGAAGATTTTATTGGTAGGAAACCATACCTGTGGAAATCGTGGGGATGGCGCGATTTTACGTGGGCTGATTGATTCACTGAAATCCGCGCGTGCGGATTTGGATATCGATGTGATCAGCCGTTATCCAACAAGCTCTGGCTATTTACTGCAGCAGGATATCCAGCAGGATTCCCTGTTCCTGCACAACAGCAAGTCGGGCAAAGGGTTAGTGGGCAGCCTGAAACGCAAGGTGGCAAACCGCCTGATGCCGGACATCATGATGGCGCACCTTGGCAAAGGCGGCGTGTACAAATCCTTCTCGGTGCCACCGCATCTGGCGGCGTTCACCCAAAGCCTTGCACAGTACGACGCGATTATTCAGGTTGGCGGCTCGTTCTTCGTCGATCTCTACGGCGTGACCCAATTCGATCACGCGCTTTGTGCGCTGATGGCGAAAAAGCCGCTGCATATGGTCGGTCACTCGGTCGGTCCGTTCGAGAACCCGCGCGTTAATGCGCTGGCGAACTTTGTCTTCGACCGCGTTGACAGCCTGGTGCTGCGCGAAGAGGTGAGCTACGACCGCCTGAAGCAGGATGGCGTGACCACCAGCAAAGTGAAGAAGGGCGTTGATACCGCATTTTTGGTTGAAGCGCGTGAAGTGGCCAATCCAAGCCATAACCTGCTGCACTGGCAGGCGATTATCAGCGCACGCAAAACCATTGCGATTACAGTGCGTGAACTGGCGCCGTTCGACAAACGTCTCGGCGTCACGCAGAAAGAGTATGAAGCTGCCTTTGGCCGCGTGATTAACGCGATGATTGCCGAAGGTTATCAGGTGGTTGCCTTCTCTACCTGTACCGGTATTGATAGCTACGCCAAAGATGACCGCATGGTGGCGCTGACGTTGCGCGATCATGTCGAGCATCCCGAGCATTACCATGTCATCATGGACGAGTTCAACGACCTCGAACTCGGCATCCTCCTCAGCCATTGTCATCTGACCATTGGTACCCGCCTGCACTCCGCCATCATCTCCATGAACTTTGGTACGCCAGCCGTGGCCATCAACTACGAGCACAAGTCGCTCGGCGTGATGAAACAGCTTGGCCTGCCGCAGATGGCCACCGATGTGCAGAGCCTGATGGACGGTTCGCTCATTGATAAAGTGCAGACGGTGCTGGCCGACTACGACAACGTGAAACACAAAGTTGATACCGCGGTGGCGCAGGAGCGTGAGATTGGTAACCGCATTACAGCAGAAATTCTCAACGTCCTGGGGTGAAGTGATGAAGCTGACCTTTTTCACCATGCGTTTTCCTGTTGCCTCTGAGACCTTCGTGCTCAATCAGGTGACGCATTTCATCGATGCAGGCTACGACGTGGAGATTATCTCCGTGTTTCCGGGCGATATGATCAATCGCCACGCCGCGTTCGATGACTACAATTTGGCAGCGAAAACCCACTATTTACTGCCGGAAGAGAAAGTATCCAACCTTGATAAGCTGACGCAGCGTATCGGGTTGATACTGCCGAAAATCACCAAAGGCGCGCTGCTCAAGTCGCTGAATGTGCGTCGCTACGGCGCACAGGCCAGCAAACTGCTGCTGCCGGCGATTGTCGCCAACACTAAACAGCCTTACACCGCCGATGTGTTTCTGGTGCACTTTGGCTATGCCGGCGCGCTGGCTAACAAGCTGCGCGAACTCGGCGTGCTGAAAGGCAAGCAGGCGACGGTGTTCCACGGTGCAGATATTTCGCGGCGTCACATCCTGGAAGAGCACAAGCTCGACTACGTCAACCTGTTCAAACAGAGCGAACTGATGCTGCCTATCAGCCACCTGTGGGAGAACAAGCTGATTGAGATGGGTTGTCCGCGCGCCAAGGTGCATGTCACGCGTATGGGCATCGAGCCGGAGAAGTTTAACTTCCGTCCGCGCGAGGCGTTCCATCAACCGCTGCGCATCGTCTCAGTGGCGCGTCTGACCGAGAAGAAAGGGTTGGATGTGGCGGTGAAAGCCAGCGAAATCCTGCGCAATAATGGCGGCCAGTTCCAGTTCACCATCATCGGTAACGGCGAGCAGGATGGCATGATGCGCGAGCACATCGCGCGCGCTGGATTGCAGGATTACGTCACCATGCCGGGCTTCAAGCCGCAGGATGAAATTCGTCAGGCGCTGAACGAGGCGGACATCTTCCTGCTGCCGTCTAAAACCGCCGCAGATGGCGATATGGAAGGCATTCCGGTGGCGCTGATGGAAGCGATGGCAGTTGGCTTGCCGGTGGTGTCGACCTATCACAGCGGCATTCCTGAACTGATTGAGAATGACGTCAGCGGATGGCTGGTGGCCGAAAACGATCCTGACGAGCTGGCAGCGACGTTGCTGCGCCTGTCGCGTGGCGATGTGGATGTGGCACCGGTGGTCGCCGCGGCGCGGCAGAAAGTCGAAACTGAGTTCAATCAGCACATCGCTTACGGTGAGCTGGCGAAAATTCTGGAGCGCATGGTGTGAGCGGATTAAAAAAACAGGCCGTTTGGCTGTTTGGTAGTACCTGTTTTGCCGCATTGCTTCAGGTGTTACAGCTCGCCGTGCTGGCGCGCAAACTGGAAACGCACGAGCTGGGTTTACTGGCGATCATCAATGCGATTCTGGCGGTGGCGACCGTGCTGCAGGATATGGGCATGAGCAGCTATATCGTGCATCGCCAGGATATTAATCGCCGCGAGCAGAGCACCATTTACTGGGTGAACGTGTCGCTCAGTTTCTGCACCGGCTTGATTATGCTGGCGATTGCCTATCCGGTGGCGTGGTTCTATCACTTGCCGGAGCTGGTGGGCTTGATCATGCTCACCAGCCTCAACTTCCTGGTATTGGGACATCTGTCGCAGTATCAGGCGCACTATGTGAAAACCAAACGCATGGTGACGCTGGCGAAGATTGAGATGGCCACCAAGCTGTTCGCGTTCCTGTGTACCGTGGCGATGCTGTATTACACCTCGCTTACAGTGGCGGCGGCGATTCTTGGTCTGTTCATCAACGCCTTCACGCGCATTCTCTGCATGATCTACTTCGGCGAGAAATCGTGGCGTCCGACCTGGGAGTTCGACGGCAAAACCTTCGTCAGCGCCGTGCGTTATGGCGTGTATCAGCTCGGTTCGCAGACCATCAATCAGCTGCGTACCCAGGCCGATGCGCTGATCGTCGGTAAAGTGATGGGTGCGGAGATGCTGGGGATTTACTCGCTGGCAAAAGAGCTGATTCTGCAACCGCTGAAGCTGGTTTCGCCGGTGATTAACCGCCTGGCATTGCCGCGCTTCGCTGAGAAGCAGCATGATCCAGAGCAGCTGAAAAAGCTGTTCCTGAAAGGCACTTTCGTCATCATGCTGTTCAGTAGCGCGATGTATCTGGCGATTGGCATTCTTTCCCCGGTCATTGTGCGCGTGCTGTACGGCGCTTCACATGAGCAGGTTTACCATCTGATCCCGCTGATGCTGCTGTTTGGCATGCTGCGTCCGATGGGCGGCTTAACCGGCGCGATTTCGCAGGCCAACGGCCGCACCAATGTTGAGTTCTACTGGAACATTGTGGCGAGCCTGGTGGTGGTTGCGGTGCTGGCGACGACCTACATCTGGCCGAACGTGCTGTATGTGGCGCTGACGCTGTCGATCTCGCAGGTGCTGATCTCAGCCTTTGCCCATCCGTTCTTCATCAAGCCGGTGATTGGCATCCGCTTTATGCCGTATGCACGTCAGTGGGTTTCGGTGTCGGTGGTGTTTGTTGCGCTGATGATGCTGGTAAACCACTTCAACCTGTTCGTGATGCCGGAATGGTTTGAGGGCTGGCTGTAGTCATCAACATCCAACCCGCGTGATGAATCGCGCCGCTACAGATGACTCAATGTTTACACGGTCCGTAGCGGCGCCATTTATGGCGCATTATCGACACAGCTTTCAGTCAATCTCTGGTCTCGTCATCTCAAATCCTTTCACGATTTTTCAGCGGTTTAGCGCATCGGTTCCTCATTGGTATTTCGGCGTTTTTACCGGCCAAATTGGCGATTTTTGATGGTGTGACAGAGAGTTAGTGCCGGTTTTTCAGATAAAGATTATACTTGCTCGACCGGCCGATCCTGCATAATCGACCCCACGTATTCACTTCATGAAATGGAATAAATATGACCAAGCTTAAAGCAGTAATCCCCGTTGCGGGTCTCGGTATGCATATGCTTCCTGCGACGAAAGCCATTCCGAAAGAGATGCTGCCAATTGTCGACAAACCAATGATTCAATACATTGTTGACGAATGCGTCGCGGCTGGCATCAAGGAGATTGTGCTGGTCACCCATGCTTCCAAAAATGCAGTGGAAAACCACTTCGATACCACTTACGAGCTGGAAGCGCTGCTAGAAGCGCGCGTTAAACGTCAGCTGCTGAGCGAAGTGCAGTCAATCTGTCCGCCGGGCGTGACCATCATGAACGTGCGTCAGGCCAACCCGTTGGGCCTGGGCCACTCCGTGCTGTGCGCGCGTCCAATGATTGGCGACAACCCATTTGTGGTGGTGCTGCCAGACGTGCTGCTGGATGACTCCACCGCTGACCACCTGCGTTATAACCTTGCCTCAATGGTTGCTCGCTTCGAAGATACCGGCCACAGCCAGGTGCTGGCGAAACACATGCCGGGCGAAGATCTTACTGAATATGGCGTGCTGACTACCGAAGAGCCGATTGATAACCCAGGCGATATCAGCACCATCACCAGCTTTGTTGAGAAGCCAGAAGCGGGTTCTACCGATTCTGACCTGACAGCAGTTGGCCGTTATGTGCTCTCTGCGGATATCTGGGAAGAGCTGGAGCGCACTGAGCCGGGCGCATGGGGCCGTATTCAGCTGACCGATGCTATCGCCTCTCTGAGCAAGAAGAAGCCAGTTGATGTGCAGCTGCTGACCGGTACCAGCTACGACTGCGGTCGTAAACTCGGTTATATGCAGGCATTCGTCTCTTACGGCTTGCGTAACAACGATCAGGGCCGCGATTTCCGCGAATCTATTCAGAAAATCCTGGCGAAATAAGCTTTCTCATTCTCTACCGCGCCTCTAGCGCGGTTTAAAGGAGTACACATGGCTATTTTGGTAACGGGCGGAGCGGGATACATCGGCTCCCATACGGTGCTGGCGCTGTTAGAGCGCGGCGACGACGTTGTGGTCCTGGATAACCTTTGCAATGCTTCCCGCGAAGCCATCAACCGCGTGGAAAAGCTCTCAGGTAAAAAAGCGGTGTTTGTTGAAGGCGACATCCGCGATCGCGCCTGCCTGCGTGACCTGTTTGCCACTAACGACATCAGCGCTGTGATTCACTTCGCTGCACTAAAAGCCGTTGGTGAATCCACGCGCATGCCGCTGGAATATTACGAAAACAACGTGGCTGGCACCGTGGTGCTGCTGGAAGAGATGCGCGCTGCTGGCGTGTGGAACTTCATCTTCAGCTCATCTGCGACCGTTTATGGCGCCGATGCACCGGTTCCTTACGTGGAAACCACGCCAATCGGCGGCACCACCAGCCCGTACGGTACCTCGAAGCTGATGATCGAATTCGTGATGCGCGACTTCGCTAAAGCCGAACCGAACTTCAAGGCCATCGCGCTGCGCTACTTCAACCCGGTTGGCGCGCATGAGTCTGGCGAAATCGGTGAAGATCCAACCGGCATTCCTAACAACCTGCTGCCGTACATCGCGCAGGTGGCGATTGGCCGTCTTGAGAAGCTGGGCGTGTTTGGCGATGATTACGACACGCCGGATGGCACCGCACAGCGCGACTACATTCACGTTGTCGACCTGGCAGAAGGGCACCTGAAAGCGCTGGACTACTTAGCCAAAGTTGAAGGCTACAAAGCTTACAACCTCGGTGGCGGCGTGGGCTTCTCCGTGCTGGAGATGATCAAGGCGTTTGAGAAAGCGTCCGGTAAGCCGATTCCGTTCGAGTTTAAGCCACGCCGTGACGGCGATTTGCCAGCGTTCTGGGCAGATGCCACGCTGGCGAACAACGAACTGGACTGGCGCGTGACGCGCGGGATTGATGCCATGATGCGTGATACGTGGAACTGGCAGTCGAAGAATCCGAATGGATTTGAATAACAGATAATTAAAAAACTTAAAACCCGGTAAATGCCGGGTTTTTTTACGCCTGAATATTTTAAGCTCTGATTGCTTAGGTTGTTTTTTATTCAGGGTGTGCGTATTAATGGCAGGAATACTCCTAAACGCAAATCTACTCCATCACACCCCATCTTACTGTTTTAGCGTTAAAAAAGTGGTGACTTTAATTGTTTGGAAAATCGACTATATTCTTGTGAGTCAACAGGTTGTACATATGTCGACCATTAAGAGGTTGTTAAGATTTCTAGCCAGGTCATCAGACAATAACCATGTTAATTCTGCAGCACAAAATGTATTATTTGCGGTGGTCTCGGAATAGGTCGATTCTTGCTGCAATTTTGACCATTTAACTTTCTGAGCTCGAAAACAGAGGAATGACTTGTTACACAGCATAGTGGTTGCTGCAAGCCAAGGGCGGTAGCGTGGCTATTTTATATTTTTGATGAAAAAATAACCCGCTGATAAATGATATAGCAGTCTAAAAAGACACATTAGAGGTTGTGGAATGTTACTTCCCGTAATCATGGCCGGAGGAACCGGCAGTCGTTTGTGGCCCCTTTCACGCGAACTCTATCCTAAGCAGTTCATTAGCCTGCATGGACAGCATTCAATGCTGCAGGAAACAGTAAATCGCCTGACTGGCGTAGAAGCCCGTGCTCCGCTGGTCATCTGCAACGAAGAGCATCGTTTTTTAGTTGCGGAGCAACTTCGTCAAATTAACAAACTCTCCCACAATATTATTCTCGAACCGGTTGGTCGTAATACCGCACCGGCGATTGCTCTCGCTGCCATTAACGCGATTGAGCAGGGTGACGATCCCGTCCTGTTGGTTCTTGCTGCCGATCATGTGATTGAAAATCGTGCTGCATTTCACCAGGCAATTGCGACAGCCACTCAATATGCCAAGCAGGGGCATTTGGTCACTTTTGGTATTGTGCCGACAGGCCCTGAAACGGGCTATGGCTATATTCATCGTGGTGCGCAGATTGCTGATGTCGAAGATGCGCCATTTGGCGTACAGCGCTTTGTTGAGAAGCCGAATCTAAAAACAGCGGAAGATTATTTAGCGTCTGGTGAATATTACTGGAACAGCGGTATGTTCATGTTCCGCGCTAAACGTTACCTGCAAGAGCTGGAAAAATTCCGCCCTGACATTCTTGATGCCTGTCGTCGTGCCATGGCTGGCGTTCAGGAAGGGCAAGATTTTATCAATATTGATAAAGAAGATTTTATTGCCTGCCCGGATGAATCTGTCGATTACGCCGTAATGGAGCAAACCGATGCTGCAGTGGTTGTGCCACTTGATGCCGGTTGGAGCGATGTCGGCTCTTGGTCAGCGCTTTGGGAAGTGAATGAAAAAGATGCCGCGGGTAACTCACTCAAAGGCGATACCTTCCTGCATAACACCAAAAACTGCTACATCAACAGTGAAGACCAGTTGGTAGCAGCCATTGGCGTGGAAAATCTTGTCATTGTTAATACTAAAGATGCAGTGCTTGTCGCGCGTAAAGATCAGGTGCAAGACGTGAAGCGTGTGGTCGAATTCCTGAAAAGCGAATGCCGTAGCGAATATCGTCGCCATCGTGAAACCTATTGGCCTTGGGGTCGCTGCGATCTGGTGGTCAATACGGGACGTTTCAACGTGAATCGCATTACCGTAAAACCGGGTGAAGCGTTTGAGTTGCAGATGCATTACCACCGCACCGAGCACTGGGTCATTCTCTCCGGCACCGCGAAAGTGACCATTCAGGATAAGACTTTATTGTTGACTGAAAACCAATCGACCTTTATTCCAATTGGTCATCAGCACACGCTGGAGAACCCAGGGAAAATTCCTCTGGAACTGCTTGAGATTCAGTCTGGCTCATATTTGGGTGATGACGACCTGATTTTGATTAAAGAACAATTTGCCCCTAAAGAAGGACAATAATAAAAATGGATGCACTGACGTGTTTTAAAGCTTATGACATTCGTGGTGAGCTGGGCAAAGAGCTAAACGAAGATATTGCTTATCGTATTGGTCGCGCTTATGGCGAATTCCTTAAACCAAAAACCATTGTTGTTGGTGGCGATGTCCGCCTGACTAGCGAAGCACTTAAAATGGCGCTAGCCAATGGTTTAATGGATGCGGGTACGGATGTACTTGATATTGGCATGAGTGGCACTGAAGAGATTTATTTCGCCACTTTCCATTTGGGTATTGATGGTGGTATTGAAGTGACGGCCAGCCATAATCCAATGAACTATAACGGAATGAAATTGGTGCGCGAAGGCGCGCGCCCGATCAGTGGTGACACTGGTTTACGTGATGTGCAACGTCTGGCTGAAGCGAATGAGTTTGCTAATGTCGATAGCACCAAGCGTGGCAGCTATAAGCAGATCTCAATTTTGGATGCCTATGTCGACCATTTGATGGGCTATATCAATCTGGCTAATTTTAAACAACCAATGAAGCTGGTGATTAACTCAGGTAACGGTGCCGCTGGTCACGTGATTGATGAGATCGAAAAGCGCTTTAAGCAGGCAAACGTACCAGTCAGCTTTATTAAAGTTCATCATCAGGCCGATGGTAACTTCCCGAATGGAATCCCTAATCCTCTGTTGCCAGAGTGCCGCAAAGATACCTCAGATGCAGTGCGTGAGCATAATGCAGATATGGGTATCGCTTTCGACGGAGATTTTGATCGCTGTTTCTTGTTTGATGAAAATGCAGAGTTTATTGAAGGCTACTACATCGTAGGATTGTTGGCAGAGGCTTTCCTTAAGAAAGAGCAGGGTGCCAAAATTATCCATGATCCGCGGCTGACTTGGAACACGATTGATGTCGTGACGAAAGCAGGTGGGATTCCAGTGATGTCTAAAACTGGGCATGCATTTATTAAAGAACGTATGCGTGAGGAAGATGCGATTTATGGCGGCGAAATGAGCGCGCATCACTATTTCCGTGACTTTGCTTATTGTGATAGCGGAATGATTCCATGGTTGTTGGTGGCTGAACTGCTGGCGGTGAAGGGAGCTGGATTATCTGAAATGGTTGCAGCCCGTATTAGCGCATTCCCTGCCTCTGGAGAAATTAACTGTAAGCTGGAAAATGCCGCACATGTAATTGAACGTGTGCAGCAGACATGTAGTGATACAGCCTTGTGCAAAGATGACACTGATGGCATAAGTATTGAATATGATAACTGGCGGTTTAATCTTCGTATTTCAAATACCGAACCTTTGGTAAGACTCAATGTTGAGTCCAGAGGGAAACCAGAGTTAATGCACGAAAAGACCAGCGAGATATTAAGTATTTTAAATCAAGGAAATAATATTTAGTCACTGTATGATGTTTAATTATTTCATTGCGATGGATTTTAAGTAATGGATGCTTTTTTATAAATTGAACATTAGTACCCATTAAAAATGATATCGCCGCCTTTGGACGTTGGAATTTATCATGAAAAACAGCTTGTACAGAGAGTTTGAAAATAAATATCGAGGATCGCGAGATTTAATCAAATCTCGCTTGCAAGTTTATCTTCCTGCTGTTGAAAAAGTAAAGTTGTACAGTGATGATTTAGTCGCGCTAGATTTAGGTTGTGGCAGGGGAGAATGGTTGGAGATCGTCAACAATCTGGGATTTAAGGAAAGAGGCATTGATCTGGATGAGGCGATGCTCTCTGAGTGTCGATCGCGCGGGTTAACGGTTGAACAGGGTGATGCGCTTGCCATTTTGCAAAGTTTACCCGAGAATTCAGTTGCAATTGTTACAGCTTTCCATGTCGTCGAACACATGGAATTCGACAAAATTAATAGTCTTATCATTAATTCATTACGAATATTGCAGCCAGGCGGACTACTGATACTTGAAACACCAAATCCGGAAAATATTATTGTTTCAACCCATCAGTTTTTACTCGATCCGACGCATAACAAACCCATCCCAATGCAGTTGTTGAGTTTTTTAATAGAAGAAAGTGGTTTTGCTAGAACGAATACCTTGCGTTTACAGGAAGATGACACATTAGCAGACCGAAACAATATTAGTCTTCATGATATTCTCAATGGCGTCAGCCCTGACTATGGTATTGTGGCGCAAAAATCAGCTGAACCAGCATTGATGACCAAACTTGATTCTTTTTTTAGTTCATCACATGGTATTTCACTGGAATTCCTGACAGATAAATATCAGAAAAACCTGGATGAAAAATTCAAACTAAATGCTGCAGATTTTCAACAGTTAAGTCATGCAGTTGAAAACCTTATGAGAACGAATGCTGGCCTGGAAAATAAAATTAAAAAAGTAGAGTTGTCAAACCAGCGAGAACGTGAAGCCCTCAAAGATAAAATAGATAATAAATTAAATGCATTGTCAAACAATGACCTGGTAATGAATAAGTTATTTTCATGTCAGGATGAATTAAAAAGAGTATCTAATCTACTTACAGCGACTCATAATAGTACATCCTGGAAAATTACTGCTCCAATGAGGCTTGTTGGGAATGCAATTAAGGGGAATGAAAAGGGAAATGCTATCAACTTCTTAATAAAGAGACCTGCAAAAAAAATTATAAGCAGCATGCTGAATTTAATCAATCGTGATCCAAAGCGTCGAATAGCAGTGATTAATTTTTGCAAAAAAACACGACTTGATAAAATTATCAGACCAATTTACGCATTCGTATTGAAGTCTGTAAGTGTTAATAAGGTTATGCCGCAAAATATTAATGAAGGCAGTATGCTTGATGCTAAGTTATCCCCATATGGGAAGGTAATTTTAAATAAATTAAATAGATAAGATACTCGCTTATGAAGATTATAATTGATATGCAGTCTTGTCAGACAGTCTCAAGATATCGTGGCGTTGGCCGATATTGCCTTGAGTTAGTAAAGGCAATAACGAAAAAAGACAATGAAAACGAATATATTCTTTTGATGAATGAAAGTCTTGGGTTCATTGATGATATAAAAGCTGAATTTATAGGTGTTTTAGAATCGAGAAATTTTCGCAGTTGGACGCAATTTAGCAACACTTCATCTTATCATGGTGATAAAACAGAAATAGCAATTTCTGAAATCATTCGTGAAGGCGTGATTAGAGACATTGATGCTGATATCGTTTTTCTGCCTAATCTGCAAGAAGGGTGGGAAGATGGGGCTGTTATATCCATCGGAAAGCTTGCTGGAGCTGATCAAGAAAATTACATTTCAACATTGCATGATGTTATTCCTTTGCTTTTTGAAGACGAATACCTGGCTAAAGGGAATCCAATTAGGCCATGGTACTTTGAGAAAATAGATTATGTAATGCAATCTACTAAAGTCCTTACTGTATCTGAATCTTCAAAAATTGAAATTCAAAAGCTTCTTGATTTAAAGAATGTTTCTGTTTTACCAAACGGCATAGACATTGATTTCTTTAGTGATGTTGACGAAGAAAGTAAAAAGAATGTTCTAAGAAAATTTAATATTAACAAAAAGTTTATACTATATACGGGGGGGATGAATCCGCATAAAAATCTTGATAATTTATTCAAAGCGATATCATTCTTCCCCCCGGAAGCTAAGAAAGAATACAATCTTGTTTTAGCAGGTAAAATTCCTGCAACTATAAATGCAGTAAAATCCCAATTAAGTCAATTAGGGATTTTAGACAACGTTATCTTTACTGATTACGTATCCGACAGTGAGCTTGCTGCACTTTATGGCGCCTCAAGTTTATTTGTTTTTCCTTCGTATCAAGAGGGGTTTGGCATTCCTGTTCTTGAGGCAATGGCATCAGGAACTGTTGTTGTTGCTAGTGATATCTCCGTAATGCATGAAGTCATTGGTGACGATGTGGATGTGTTCTTCCCTCCCTTTGATCCGCATGCTATTTCAGCAAAGATCTTACATTCTCTGACCGATGATGAATTTCGTGAACAATTTAGAACGCATGCTGCTGAACATATCAAGCAGTATACGTGGTCAAATAATGCTGATAAATTCATCGCCGAAATTAATGCTTTTAAAAATGAAAATAGTAAGGGAATTATCCGTAAGAATAATTCAACACTTGATTTAGTTATTGAAAGCATTAAAGCAAATTCATTATCTCTTGATGAAATAACACTAAGCCGTGCGGCAAAACTATTAAGCGAAAATTTCAAGCCTTTAAACCGAAAACCAACAGTATTCATCGATATCAGTTCGATGGTTCATAACGATTTCAAAACAGGTATTCAACGTGTCGTTAGGGCCTTGGCGAGTGAATTAAAGTACAAGTTGGATAACGTAGAGCTGATTTATTCCTATGCGAATCACTTGAATTTCTTCAAAGCGATAGTCGTTAATGATAAGTACAGCTGTGGTGATGATGACGAAGTGGTAGATTTTTATCATGGTGATAAGATCTTATATCTTGATCTGCATCCCGCATTAGCAATCTCACATAGAAATATCAATGCTCGGTTGCAATCTATGGGTGTTGAAATAATATATGTTGTTTACGATTTGATACCCATCTTAAAGCCTGAAGCTTTTGTTAAAGAGTTAACAGAGGAATTTATCGGTTGGGCTCAAACCACCAGTTATGCTGATGGAGTAATGTGTATTTCTCGTTCAGTTGCTGATGAGTATCTCTATTGGCTGGAAAGAAATAAGCCACAGCGCTCTACACCATTGAAAATTGGCTATTTCCATCTTGGTGCCGATATTGATAATAGTATACCGACTGTCGGGATGCCTGAGGATGCAGATTTATTGCTGTCCTCGATGAAAAATGACTTGAATTTCATTATGGTCGGCACGTTAGAACCAAGAAAAGGGCATCTTAATACGGTTAAAAGTTTCGAAAAACTTTGGCAGCAAGGTTATAATATCAATCTTTTTATTGTTGGACGTAAGGGGTGGCTATCTGATGATATTACCGACTATATTAATGAACATCCGGATTTAAATAAAAGATTGTTCTGGTTTAACGGTGTAAGTGATGAGTATCTTGAAAATATCTATGGAATTTCAAATTGTCTTATTGCAGCCTCAAATGCAGAAGGGTTTGGCTTACCATTAATTGAGGCTGCAAGGCATAAACTCGCGATTATTGCTAGAGATATTCCAGTTTTCAGAGAGGTTGCAGGAAATAATGCTTATTATTTCAACGGATATACACCTGAACTTCAGTCTGAAGAGATGAAAAAATGGATTGCGCTCTGGGATAAGGGCCAGCACCCTGATTCAGCGGGGATGAAGTTTTTAACCTGGAACGAGAGTTCAGTACAGTTTATTGAATCATTTGTGAACAATAACTGGTACAAAATATATGATTTTAATGAAGGAAAACGATAATGACTAACATTGCAGTAATTACCGGTATTACCGGACAAGATGGCGCCTATTTGGCTGAATTATTATTAGACAAAGGCTATCAGGTTTACGGTACTTATCGCCGTACAAGTTCGGTTAATTTCTGGCGCATCGATGAATTAGGTATCAAAAACCATCCTAATTTACATTTGGTTGAATATGATTTGACCGATCTCTCTTCCAGCATCCGCCTGTTAGAGACCAGTAAAGCCACCGAAGTCTATAACCTGGCAGCACAAAGTTTTGTTGGCGTTTCTTTTGACCAGCCGGTCACGACCGCAGAAATTACCGGTATTGGCCCGCTGAATCTGTTGGAAGCTATTCGTATCGTCAACCCGAAAATTCGCTTCTACCAAGCCTCAACCTCGGAGATGTTTGGTAAGGTACAGGCTATTCCACAGAAAGAAGATACCCCATTCTATCCACGCAGCCCATATGGTGTGGCGAAGCTTTATGCACACTGGATGACCATTAACTACCGTGAGAGCTACGATATCTTCGCTTCCAGCGGCATTCTGTTCAACCATGAATCACCACTACGTGGTCAAGAGTTTGTCACACGCAAAATCACAGATTCAGTTGCCAAAATTAAGCTGGGCAAATTAAATGTGCTGGAATTGGGCAATATGGATGCTAAGCGCGACTGGGGATTTGCTAAAGAGTATGTGGAAGGGATGTGGCTGATGCTGCAGGCAGAAGCGCCTGACACGTTTGTTCTGGCCACCAATCGGACTGAAACTGTGCGTGATTTTGTTAGCATGGCATTCAAAGCGGCAGGCATTGAACTTCGCTTTGAGGGTAAAGATGAACAGGAAATTGGCATTGACGTAGTGAGCGGTAAAACGCTGGTGCGCGTGAATCCCAAATTCTACCGACCTGCAGAGGTTGAGCTGTTAATTGGCGATCCTGAAAAAGCTAAGCGTTTATTGGGTTGGGAACCAGCAACTAGCCTTGAAGAACTTTGCAAAATGATGGTCGAAGCAGACCTGCGTCGTAACCAGCAAGGGTTCTCATTCTAATATGAAGGCTAAAAAAGCATTGATCACTGGGATCAATGGCTTTACAGGCCAGTACATGGCAGCGGAACTTTCCGCTGCTGGATACAGCGTGTATGGCATTGGTGCCTCAATGGCAAATGGTCGTGAGAACTACCATCAGGTCGATTTAGCGGATACAGAAAATCTGGCTAGCGCGATAAAGGCAATCGCACCTGATGTTGTTGTCCATTTGGCAGCCATCGCTTTTGTCGGCCACGCCAATCCAAATGCGTTTTACAAGGTGAATCTTGAAGGAACACGCAATCTTTTACAGGCATTGGTTGACTTACCTCAGCGTCCAGAATCGGTTCTGATTGCCAGCAGTGCCAATGTTTATGGCAATGCCACGGCAGGCCAACTGCGAGAAGACACAGTTCCTAATCCTGCCAATGATTATGCGGTCAGTAAGTTATCGATGGAATATATGGCGAGGCTATTTAACGACAGGTTGCCAATTATCCTCGCCCGGCCGTTCAATTATACTGGCCGCGGGCAAGCGGAAAACTTTCTGATTCCAAAAATCGTTAAGCACTTTCGTGACCGGAAAGCGATTATTGAGCTGGGTAATATAGATGTCTGGCGCGATTTTTCCGACGTGCGTTATTTAACAGCGTGTTATCTGGCGTTATTGCAGTCTGGTACTATCGGGCAAACGATAAATGTTGCCTCTGGGGAAATGCATTCACTGCGTGATGTTATTGCGCTATGTGAAGACATTACCGGGCATAAGATCACTATCCAGATTAATCCGGCCTTTGTACGTGCTAATGAAGTTAAACAACTTTGTGGTGATACTAGCTTACTTAAACGTATGGCCGACCCGCTGCCGCCAAAAATCCCCCTAAAAGAGACACTGCGCTGGATGCTGGGAGACATGCCCTGAATATCATACTTTCCACTGATTGTATTAAGTATCCGCTAACGGGAATTGGCCGTTATGCGTTTGAATTAGCGCAAGAATTACAGGGGCGTGAAGGCGTATCACTGCGTTTTTTACACGGTTTGCATATGCAAGATAATCTTGCGATAGCGGCAGAAAGTGCTGTTCCTATGCAGGGGATTAAGAAGCGGCTGCAGCAAAGTAAGCTGGTGAATGATATTTACCGCTTTACCTGGCCTCTAGCCAAAAGTGTTGTTTTGCGAAAGCAGCCATCACATATTTATCACAGCCCCAATTACTATATTCCTCCAGCGATAAAGCATGCCGTGGCAACGTTTCATGATTTATCGATTTTTCATTGGCCGCAATTTCATCCCACAGGGCGAGTGCATTTAATGCAGCACGAATTGCGTAATACGGTCAAACGTGCACAGCATTTTATTACTGATTCAGAATATACACGGCGTGAATTGAGTGATTTTTTCTCACTGGATTTGGACAGAATTACGGTTGCACCGCTAGCCTGTAATCGCAGTTTCCATCCTAGAGATGAAGGTGATGTTGCGCAGGTGTTAAAACAATACGGTTTAGCTTGGCGAGAGTATTTGCTTTATACCGGTACAATTGAGCCAAGAAAAAATATTATTACCCTTTTACGTGCCTATGATCGACTCGAAGCGGTAGAAAAACGTCACTTCCCATTAGTAATTAGCGGATATAAAGGTTGGGAGAGTAGGGAGTTATTTTCTTTGTTTGAACGAGGCGAACGCGAAGGATGGTTAAAGTATCTGGGTTTTGTGCCGGGGCGTGATCTTCCTATGCTATACAGTGCAGCCCGAGCATTTGTTTTTCCATCTACCTATGAAGGTTTCGGTTTACCGGCACTGGAAGCTATGGCCTCCGGCACCCCGGTGATTTGCTCTGATGCTTCATCGTTGCCGGAAGTCGTAGGAGATTGTGCTTTGATGCATCAGCCTGATGATGTTGATCGGTTGTGCGAACATTTAACGACGCTCATTAACGATAATACAGTCCATCTAAAATTATCACAGCAGGGTCCAGTGCGCGCCCAGCAATTTTCATGGTCGCATTGTGCTGACCGAACGATAGCCGCTTATAAGCAGGTCGCTCAAACGCTATGATAAAAGTACTACACTGTTATAAAACGTATTATCCCGACACTTTTGGTGGTATTGAACAAGTTATTTATCAACTGGCTGAAGGGGGGAGGAAAGAGAACATTCAAGCCTCCGTATTTGTGCATAGCCCTGATCCACAGTCAGTCCAGTTTGAGAAAGATAACCACACTGTATATCGAGTGAAAAGTCTTTGTGAGCTGGCATCAACCCCGTTTTCACTGCAGGCGGTGGCAAAATTTCGCGCCTTGGCACAACATGCCGATATAGTGCATTACCATTTTCCTTATCCCTTCATGGATTTTATGCACTTTGCTGCCGGGATCGATAAGCCCTGTGTGGTCAGTTATCATTCGGATATTGTTAAGCAAAAGACGTTAGCGCTTATCTATGCACCCCTAATGAAACGATTTTTGCAGCGTGTTGACGCGATAGTCGCGGCTTCTCCCAACTATGTTGAAACCAGCCCAGTCTTGAAACATTACCGGGAAAAGGTGAAAGTCATCCCTTACGGCCTGGATAAAAAGTTTTATATCAATCCACCAGCCGTGGATGTGGAAAAATGGCAGCAGCGCTTTCCTATGGGATTCTTCCTGTTCATTGGTACTTTCCGGTATTACAAAGGGCTGCATATCCTGATTGAGGCGGCTAAGAATAGCCAATATCCGATAGTCATAGTCGGAGCTGGGCCAATTGAGCAGGAGTTAAGAGAACAAGCAAAAAGCCTCGCAGTTGACAATATCCATTTTGTTGGGGCATTGGATGATGAAGATAAAGCTACGTTACTTTCACTGTGCACAGCAATTGTTTTTCCCTCACATCTGAGATCAGAGGCGTTCGGTATTTCTTTGCTTGAAGGTGCACTGTATAGCAAACCTTTAATTTCCAGTGAAATTGGCACCGGAACCACTTATATAAATCTCGATAAACAGACAGGACTGGTGGTTCCGCCCGCCGATCCGGTTGCATTACGGCAGGCTATGGACAGACTATGGAACGAACCAGATTATGCTAAGCAATTGGGCCAAGGGGCTTATCAACGCTTTGAGCAATTGTTTACTGCGGAAAAAATGATCGAAAGTTATACAAATCTGTATAAGTCATTGTTGAATGGGTGATTATTTGGTGAATTTTTTTCATTCCTCTATAGCACCAATCATTACCTCTTAGGTGCTTTCCTGAGTTAACATACTGGTCACTTATTGGTGGTGTTACCAGTAACACCATGCGAGACCACTGACAGGAGTATGCAATGTCCAAGCAGCAGATCGGCGTAGTAGGTATGGCAGTTATGGGTCGCAACCTAGCCCTTAACATCGAAAGCCGCGGTTATACTGTTTCAATCTTCAACCGTTCGCGCGAGAAGACAGAGGAAGTCATCGCTGATAACCACGGCAAGAAACTAGCCCCTTATTATTCAGTGGAAGAATTCGTAGAATCTCTCGAAAAACCACGTCGTATTCTGTTAATGGTTCAGGCTGGTGAAGCAACAGATAAGACTATCGCCTCTTTGACTCCACACCTCGAGAAAGGCGATATTCTGATTGATGGCGGTAATACCTTCTATAAGGACACTATTCGTCGTAATAAGGAACTCTCTGAGCAGGGCTTCAACTTCATCGGTACTGGTGTATCCGGAGGTGAAGAGGGTGCACTGAAAGGCCCTTCAATCATGCCAGGCGGCCAGAAAGATGCTTACGAGCTGGTTGCCCCAATTCTGCATGAAATTGCCGCAGTGGCCGATGAAGACGGTGAGCCATGCGTCGCGTACATCGGTCCTGATGGCGCGGGTCATTATGTGAAGATGGTGCATAACGGCATCGAATATGGTGACATGCAGCTGATCGCTGAAGCTTACTCACTGTTGAAAGGCGCGTTGGGCCTGAGCAACGAAGAATTGGCAACTACGTTTACTGACTGGAATAAAGGTGATCTGAGTAGCTACCTAATCGACATCACCAAAGATATCTTCACCAAAAAAGATGAAGAGGGTAAATATCTGGTTGATGTGATTCTGGATGAAGCTGCTAACAAAGGCACCGGCAAATGGACCAGTCAGAGTTCGCTCGATCTCGGTGAGCCGCTCTCTCTCATAACCGAATCTGTGTTCGCCCGTTACCTCTCTTCCCTCAAATCACAACGTGTTGCTGCGTCTAAGATACTCAGCGGCCCGCAGCCAAAAACGGTGGAAGGCGACAAAGCTGAGTTTGTTGAGAAAGTGCGTCGCGCGTTATACCTTGGTAAGATTGTGTCTTATGCACAGGGCTTCTCCCAGCTGCGCGCCGCGTCTGAAGAGAACAAGTGGGATCTGCAGTACGGTGAAATCGCTAAGATTTTCCGTGCAGGCTGCATAATTCGTGCGCAATTTCTGCAGAAAATTACGGATGCCTATGCAGATAATGCCAGCATTGCTAACCTGCTGCTGGCGCCGTATTTCAAAAATATTGCTGACGAATATCAACAGGCGCTTCGTGATGTAGTGGCTTATGCGGTTCAGAATGGCATCCCAACGCCAACCTTCTCTGCTGCAATCGCCTATTACGATAGCTACCGTTCAGAAGTTTTGCCTGCTAACCTGATCCAGGCGCAGCGTGACTATTTTGGTGCACATACATATAAGCGTATCGATAAAGACGGTGTATTCCACACTGAGTGGCTTGACTAGGCAATAGCCAGTTATTCAATATACATCAAGCCAAGCACATCTTAGGATGTGCTTTTGTTTGCGGTAAATATGCCGTTCTCAAGCTATTTTTTTAGATGTCAATTTGAAGTTAAGTATTTTCTGGGATTAACTCTTTCTAAGTCGTTCAACAAGGTCACGCTAACGTGATAATTTAACTCCTCATTTCGTATTATTCTGATTCTGATAGATGCATATAAAAATATATGCTTTTTGGTAGACGATTAGCGGTGAGGCTTTAAAAATTTTCATTTATTTGATGGAATAAAATAATGCAAGGTAGTTCTGTTCAAATTGCACTTAAAGATATTTTTTCCGCCATCGGACGTTATCCATTAGTTGGTATGTTAGGTTGGCAGGATGTAAAACAACGTTATAGGCGTTCTGCGTTGGGTCCATTTTGGCTGACCATCAGCATGGGTGTGATGATAGGAACGATCGGAATTGTTTTCGGTTCAATTTTTAAAACACCCCTAGAAGAATTTTTGCCATTCCTGGCATGCGGCATGATTCTCTGGTCTTATTTTACCAGTATTATTAATGAGGGGGGGGTCGGTTTTATCAGTGCTGAACGCATTATAAAACAATTGCCAATCCCCTTGTTCGTGCATATTATGCGAGTTGTCTGGCGTAATATGATTATCTTATGCCATAACATTGTGATTCTTCCGCTTGTTTTTCTTGCTGTAGGTAAACCGCTCACGCTAGACATTTTTCTGGTTATTCCCGGTTTCTTACTGGCAACGTTAAATTTAACGTGGATTGCTCTTCTTTTAGGCGTGCTCTGTGCGCGCTATCGTGATTTGCCACAGATAATTACGAGTCTGTTAAATGTGGTTTTCTACTTTACTCCGATCATGTGGATGCCACATCTAGTGCCACAGCGCGCTGGTCAGTTTATTCTCGGTTTAAACCCAGTATATCATTTGATGGAAATTGTAAGGGCACCCATCATCGGTCAAATGCCTAGCTTGACTAGCTGGCTGGTTTGTCTTTGCATTGCCTTTTGTGGCTGGGTATTAACTGTGGTTACTTATGGTCGCTATAAGCGCCGCATCGCTTACTGGTTATAAGAAGAAATTTATTATGGCTTCGATTGAATTTAAAAATGTAAGTGTTGACTTTCCGATTTATAACTCAAACGGTAGGTCATTGAAAAAGAAATTAATGCAGGTCGCCACAGGTGGGCAGTTGGGGGCCGATGAGCATGGTCGTGTTGTGGTGCGCGCCATTGATAGTCTCTCTTTTCATCTCAAAGATGGCGACCGTGTTGGCTTGCTGGGCCACAACGGCGCCGGAAAAAGTACCTTGCTTCGTCTGCTAAGTGGTGCCTATGAGCCTTCATCAGGTGAAGCGGTTAGTGTCGGTGAAGTGGGGTCATTGATTGATATTTCATTGGGGATTGACCCTGAGGCAACTGGCCGCGAGAATATTTTTTTTCGTGGTCAGCTATTGGGCCGCACTCGAGCTCAAATTGCTGACAAGATTGATGAAATTATCGAATTTTCAGAGCTAGGTGATTTTGTTGATGTACCAGTGAGAACTTACTCTTCGGGGATGCATTTACGCCTGGCTTTTGCGGTTTCTACTATTGTCCGCCCGGAAATTTTGTTGATGGACGAATGGCTTTCTGTAGGCGATGAGGCTTTTAAACATAAAGCTGAAGCACGCATGTCTGAAATGGTACAAGCAACCAATATTTTGGTTATCGCATCCCACTCTAAAAGTATGATTATGAAATCCTGCAATCGAGCTATCTGGCTTGAGCACGGTAAGATCCGCATGGATGGTGATGTTGAAGAAATTTGCAATCAGTATTTTGGCTAAGCAGTGTTACATAAGTCTATATCCAGAAATCTAAATAGGGTCCGAAATCTTGCCTTTTTAAAAAAAGGCAAGCTCATCAATTTAATCTCTCTCATTTTTTAATCCTAAATTCAATCCCTAAAAAATTCTAGTTGCTATTACTTAATTTTAAGTGGTCTTAATTGCACGGTTTAATAACTACTTACTTATGATTTATTAATTGGAATAACATGAAAAAAAAAGTTCACATTAAAATATCAGATCAAGGTTGGATTCTTGAAAAGCTGGCTAAAGAAATCACAAACCGTTTGCCCTACGTGAGTTATGGCGTTGAACCTGATGCTTCGGCAGAGATTCAGTATTATATAACTTATGGTTGTCGTGGCGAGCGTGTTTCACCGATTGAGATCGCATTTTTTACGCATAAAGAAGAAGATGCTGGCGCTGCTGCCAAATTTGATTTTGTGGCTTCCGAGGTTGATTTTTGCGTCGCGCAATCGCCTAAAACTGAATCTTTGATTCGTTCAGTGGAGCCCGATCGGAAGCAAACAATATCTCCGGGAGTTGATCTTGACGCATTTACTCCGCGTGTGCGTATTGGTGTTGTAGGCAGAACATATCATACCGGGCGTAAAGGGGAAGCTCTGGTGGCAGAAGTTATCGACCTGCCAGGCATTGAGTGGCATTTCACCGGGAAAGGGTGGCCGGGGCCAGCCGAATTTGTCCCTGATGCAGAATTGCCCGAGTTTTACCGTTCAATGGACTACATTCTGGTTCCGGCTTTAAATGAAGGTGGACCAATGTGTGTGCTGGAAGCGCTCGCCAGTGGTTGTAAAGTAATAGCACCGGCGGTGGGATGGGTGCCTGAGTTTCCTCATATCGAGTTCACCACCGGAGATGCCAACGATTTACGTCGTGTACTAATGGACGTTGTTGAGGAAAAATTCGCATTAAGGCGCAGTGTAGAAAAATACAGCTGGCAGGCCTGGGCTGAGCAACATCACCAGTTATTTTGCCAACTACTTGGTTACAACCCGCTCAATAGTTCTACAGAATCTTCTGAACTCAACCAGATTACGCAGAATTCACTTACCACTGCTGTTAGTGAAGCTTTGCGCGTGTCGGTCATTGTTCATGGTAAAGAGATGTCATCTTCGTTGGGTGGCCCGTCAGTTCGAGCACCGCGTACAGTCGAAGCCTTGCGTGGCATTGGTGTCAATGCTTCTTTTGTTGCAGGTAGAAATTTTAAAGCTGAAAAAAGTGATGTTGTTCATGCCTTAAATGTCTGGCATCCAGATGAATGCGCTGCTTTGCTTCAGCAGGTAGAAAAATATCACTGCACTACCGTTTTTTCTCCCATCTTTTTAGATCTCTCTGAATATAGTTTTTATAATCAAAAGCTACTTAATGTTCTGTCACAGTGTGAGTCTCTTAATGAGGCCAAAAATGCACTTACAGCGTTTACTCACGAGAACGATCAGTATCTCACTATGCCTTTACAGCAGCGAGAACCTTTCCCTCATTACTATTCTACAATTCGTCGTTTAGTTAGTTTTTCGCATCATCTTATTTTTCTTAGCAAGCACGAAGAAGCGCTGTTAAGGCAGATAGGTATCAATCATCCATCGACCAGCATAGTTAAAAATCCAGTGAATAGTGCTGTGTTTTCACATGGAGATCCTGCCTTATTCAGACATCACATTGGGGTTGATGATTATGTGCTTTGCGTAGGGCGAATTGAGTCAAGAAAAAATCAGGCGTTATTGGCTTTGGCATTAAGCGAAGAAAATATCCCACTCGTGTTAGTTGGCCATGAGTCCGATAGTAATTATGCTAATTTAATCCGGAAATGGGGCGGGAATAATGTCATTTTTGCCGGTCGTATTGAGGCAAATAGTCCAATGCTGGCTTCCGCCTATGCGGGTGCAAAAGTATTCTGCCTGCCGTCCTGGAGCGAAGGGGCTCCTTTAGTCGCCCTTGAAGCAGCATCAGCAGGCTGTAACATGGTGCTCAGTAACCGCTCTTCAGAAAAAGAGTACTTCGGCGATCTAGCGCGTTATGTCAACCCTGCTGATATCGACGATATCCGCAAAAAAGTAGTTGCTGCTTGGTCCGATAGTACAGATACTCGTGCTCTTCAGGTTTGTAAGTTGCAATCGTTGATGACCGAATTCCACAGTTGGGAAATCTACGCAAATAAAACGAAAGATGCCTATTTTCAGGCTGTGCGCCATGTTGCTGATAAAAATGAAAATAAGCAACCTGACAACAAAAGAAATATTTATGTCGACCTGACAACAACCGCACATCATAAGGCAACGCCTACGGGAATTGCTCGGGTAGAAAGCTGTTTATCTGAAGAGTTGCATGAAATTTATGGTTCTGAAGTACAATATATTATCTGGAATTCATATTATCAAAAATTCATTAAAATTAACTACACGGATTTTCTCAATGGCAGTGTAAAGGGATTTTCAACAGAGCCTTTACCTGGCGTCGAGCAAGGGGTAGTGTCATCAAATATAAACTTCTGTCCTGATGATATTATTGTTGTCTTTGGTGGAGCCTGGATTCGTAATAGTAACTATTTGCGAACTTTACATTCAATAAAAAAACTCTATCGTGTAGCTATCGTTACAACTATTTATGATGTAATTCAGCACAAGCTACAATATCTTTTCCCTGAAGGTGTTGGTCTGGAGTTTTCGGTCAACTGTAAAAATATCATTAGTATTTCTGACCATGTATTAACATGTTCGGAGCAAAGTCGATTGGATATTATCGACTTCTGTCTGGAGACGCAGACACCGCTGTGTCCGGTGAGTATTTTCAGGCTTGGAGATGAAGCGGTTCATACTGATTACGCCACTAACATCGAATTAGCGAGTGAGGGCTTGACGGGTCTGGAGCCCGGAGACAAATTTGTACTGTTTGTCAGCACCATTGATATTCGAAAAAATCATTCTCTGTTACTCATGCTCTGGAAAGGGCTAATTGATGAATACGGTGCGGCAGTACCAAAGCTTGTGCTGGTCGGTAATTTAGGATGGCGAGGTGAAGAAGCGATAAATCTTCTGAAGAGAACGCCAATTTTACACCATAAAGTATTGTTGCTTCACGGCGTTAAAGATTCCTCACTTGACTGGTTATATAAAAATTGTCTCTTCACCGTGTTTCCATCTTATTACGAAGGATGGGGATTACCGGTTGCTGAAAGTTGTCGTTATGGCAAATTCTGTCTCGCATCGAATGCGGGATCGTTGCCAGAAGTGGCCCCAGGTCACGCTGAGTATATTGATCCTTTAGATTGTATTGGCTGGTACAAGGCACTGCAAAAGTACTGTTTTGATCGTGAAGCTCTTGCAGAAAAAAATCGTCTTGCAGCTCACTACCAGCCAACTGACTGGCATCAAACTGCCGGGCAGGTTGTGCAGGCATTAGAGACCGTTCAGGCTTCTATACGCTTGCCAGTTCTTAAGGTAGGAGATGTTATTAACTTTACTCTTGAAAATAGAGCAGATCAGATTCTTGTCGAGGAATATGCTTTAAATGGTTGGTATTTTACCGAAATAACTGGGACATGGACTGCGGGAAATAAATCGTATATTGGTTTTGAATATTATCACGATAGCGATCTGCCCCTCGCATTTTCATTACTGGCATTTGGTTATACGCCTTCAAATGAAAATATTTCTGTGCAGGTTCTTGTTAATAACCAGCTGGTCGCGATTTGGAGCGTAGGTGCTGATGCCAAACAACACGAGGCTTTGCTTCCTGCTGCGCTCCTAAATGCCAACAAGGATTTTATTGTTGAGTTAATCATTGAGAACCCAAAATCACCAACTGAGTTTAGCTCTCTCGATCACCGGAGTTTAGGATTGCATGTTGCTAGCGCATCTCTTGTTCAGTATAAAGAGAGTGAAATTGTTGAAGATATTGCAGAAAATGTTGCGGCAATAACTGAAAATAGTATGGCGAGTGGTATCGTTTACCGAATGAAACGAAAATTGCATTCGCTTAAAAATAAACACTTTCCTCACCACTGATCTTCGTTAACGCATATTCAGCAAAGTAATTACAGGTAGCTGTACCACTTGGTTTAGCAGCTACCTGTTTTAATTATTTTAGTACGGTAATTTATGGGCTGTTACCCAACCAACAACTCCCCCCTTCTCCCAGCATTCTCCCCAGCCAGCCGCACCACCAACATCCCCGCCGTCACAAACTTGGTCAAATTTCTCGCATACAACACGCCACCAAACTCTGCCACCAGCGGCATCACCTGGTCAGTAATGGGATCAACAACCTCCGCCACTACTTCCCCAGCCTTAATCCACTCGCCCAAATTACGTCGGTAAAACACCAATCCAGATTGCGCCGCATGAATATACTCACATCCCGCTAGCGCCGTCGCCGGATGAATCAGGGCAGGGGATTCACCCACTTCACCGGAAATATATCCTCCCTCAATCAGCGCATTGATAATCGCGTCAGCATCATTCTCCGCCATCTCAGGCGATACATCCGCCACACCGCGCAGTTCCAGCGTCACCGGCAGCAAGCCGCGCGGCATCGGATACTCATCACCAAAACGCTCTGCCAATGTTAGCCACGGCTCACAGCAAGCCTCATCAAACGGTTCACCGCCAGATATCTGCGCCAGCAACTGCACTTCACTGCCTAACCAACGCGCCAAAGGTTCAATGTCCGGCCATGCGTGCGGCGTGGTGTAGAGGTGCGGCAGCGCATCCCAGTCACAATGCAGATCAATCATCAAATCGGCCTGGCTCGCCATACGCATCAGCGTAAAGCGCTGGGCATCCAGTTCGGTGCGGGCAATGCGGTCACGATAATGGCGATCAATCGCTTCCCTGATCAGGCGTTTGTTTTCGTATTCACTTTGCGTCAGTGATCCAGCGAGTTCCTCAACCAAGGCTTCACCCAATGCCGGGAAGCGGCGGTTAAAGTCTTGTCCTGATAACGTATGGAAACGCCCGAGATGGCTACCGTGCCAGTGTTGTCCCATGGCTAAAGGATTCGCCACCGGCACCAATGTGATTTTGGATTTGAGTTGTCCGGCAGATTCCAGCGCCAGCAGTTTCTGTTTCAAGTACCATGCCACCGCCATGCCCGGCAGTTCATCGCCGTGCAGCGCAGCCTGAATATAGACGCGTTGCTGCGAATCGGTGCCGAAGTGGAAGCTGACAATTTCGCGTTGCGTGCCCAGCGAGGCGCTCAATAGAGGATGATGTTGTTGTTGCATAACGCTATCGATGTCCTTTATTCATGGCACGCTTTCAGCGACGCCAGATGCATTTTCTGATGGAATTATAGTGCTGAGTGCAAAAAGGGCGGCAAAAAAGCCGCCCAAAAGATTACTGCTGGATGGAGATGTCAGTTGCGAAGTACTTTTTCTGAATTTTATCGAAAGTGCCGTTCTTCTTCAGTTCGGCAAACGCGTTATCCAGTGCGGTTTTCAGTTCGGTGTCGCCTTTACGCAGACCAATCGCGGTGCCCGGACCGATAATCGGATCCTGTACAATCGGGCCGGCCAGTTCGAAATCTTTGCCCTGCGGATGTTTCAGGAAACCATTGGCGGCTTGAGCAGCATCGGTAAACACCACATCAAGACGACCCGAAATCAAATCGCTCTCAACTTGTGCCTGATCGCCATAAGGTACAACCTGCACGCCATGCGGCTGCCATTTGGCCAGCGCATAACGCTCCTGCACGGTGCCTTGCTCAACGCCCACGGTTTTGCCTTTTAGCGATTCAGCAGTTGGCAGCAAGCCAGAACCTTTACGCGCAATCAGCTGCGTATGGGTGTCGTAGAGCGGCACGGTGAAATCAATCTGCTTCAAACGTTCTTCGGTGATGCCCATATCCGACAGGATGGCGTCAAACTTGCGCGCTTTCAGCGCCGGGATCATGCCATCGAACTGGCTCTCGACCCACACGCATTTGGCCTGCATCTGCTGGCACAGCGCATTACCGAGGTCGATATCAAAACCAACCAGTTTGCCCTGTGGCGTCTTGGATTCGAAAGGAGGATAGGTGGGATCAACCGCGAAACGCACCTGATCAATTTTTGCCTGCGCACCAAACGCGCAACCTGCCAGCACAGCCAGCGCCAGCGTCTGACGCAGGCGGGCGGTTAAACGAGAACTTGCCATAATATCGGTCTTCTTTTGATGTGATGTTGAGTCAGAAAGAGTACCGCTCAGGGCCTGGCAAGGCAATTAGAGGATTATTTTCATCACGTTACCATTATGCAGCGCCCGATAATCCGCAACATTCAGCACCACCGATTGCTCCAGCAATCCGGCATTGAAGGCGATTTCGTCATAGCGTTCAAACAGCAGCGGATCGACCACCAGCTGTAAATCAGGATGGAAGCTAAACGGCGGAATAGCCCCAAATACGCAGCCGGTCAGCGTATCCACTTCCGCAGGCGAGGCCAGCGAAGCACGGCGACCGCCTACTGCCGCCGCCACTTTGCTGAGATCGGCTTGCTGATCGGCAGGCAGCACCGCCAGCACATGCTGTTTGATACCGTTGCCTTTCACATGGCACACCAGCGCCTTCGCACCTTGCCCTACTTCCGTGCCACGAATTGCCGCCACCGCTTCGCACTTGCCGGTCGCTTCATGCTCCATCACGCGATAGCGCGCCTGATGTTGGTCGAGCAGGGCGATCAGTTTTTCATGGGTGGTCATGGTGTTTTCCATGCTGATGAATAGCGTAGGGTGCGCATTTATGCGCGCCTGGGACATTGGTCGCCATGAATGGCGACCCTACGAAACGTTATTTATGACGCGCGCGCAGATTATTGATGATGGTGCTCAAATCCAGCTCCTGATCCTGCAGCAGCACCATCAGGTGATAAAGCAGATCCGAAGCTTCATTGGTCAGCTCGTGACGATCGTTAACCGTTGCCGCCAACGCCGTTTCCACGCCTTCTTCCCCCACTTTCTGCGCGATACGCTTGGTGCCGCTGGCGTAGAGCTTCGCGGTGTACGAACTCTCCGGATCAGCGCTTTTGCGCGAAGCCAGCAGCTGCTCGAGCTGATAGAGGAACGTCCAGTCTGGCGCAGCCGGTGAGAAGCAGCTGGAAGTGCCGAGATGGCAGGTTGGGCCAATCGGATTGGCCAGCACCAGCAGCGTGTCGTTGTCGCAGTCCGGCGTAATGCTCGCCACTTGCAGGAAGTGGCCCGAGGTTTCGCCTTTGGTCCATAAACGGTTTTTGGTGCGAGAGAAGAAGGTGACGTTGCCCTCGCTGAGGGTTTTTTGCAGCGCTTCTTCATTCATATAACCGTGCATCAGCACTTCGCCGGAAACGTTGTGCTGGACGATAACGGGCATCATGCCCGCGGTTTTGACCCAATCCAGCCTGGCCAGTTGTTCTGCAGTTAACACGCGCGAATCTCCACACCGTTGTCGATCAGGAAGTTTTTCAACTCGCCGATATTGATAATTTGTTTGTGAAACACCGAAGCTGCCAGCGCACCATCGACGTTCGCCTGCTCAAAGGCTTCAAGGAAGTGCGGCATGGTGCCTGCGCCGCCGGAGGCGATCAGCGGCACTTTGCAGACATCGCGCACTTTCTTCAGCTGCACCAGGTCGTAGCCGTTACGCACGCCATCCTGGTTCATCATGTTGAGGACGATTTCGCCTGCGCCCAGCTTCTGCACTTCCTGTACCCAATCCAGAGTTTCCCACGTGGTCACTTTGGTGCGCGCTTCGTCGCCGGTGTACTGATTGACGTGATATTTGCCGCTCACTTCGTCAAACCAGGTATCGATGCCCACTACGATGCACTGCACGCCAAAGCGATCGGCCAGGCGCGTAATCAGCGTCGGATCGGCTAATGCCGGCGAGTTGATGGAAATCTTGTCGGCACCAAACTGCAGAATGCGCGCCGCGTCTTCTTCGCTCTTAATGCCGCCCGCCACGCAGAAAGGAATATCGATCACTTCCGCTACGCGCGACACCCAGCTTTTGTCCACGACGCGGCCATCCGATGAGGCGGTGATATCGTAGAACACCAGCTCGTCCGCACCTTCCTGCGCATAACGCTGCGCCAGCGGCACGATGTCGCCGATGATTTCGTGGTTGCGGAACTGAACGCCTTTCACCACTTGTCCGTCACGCACATCGAGACAAGGAATTATCCGTTTTGCCAGCATGCGATTGCCTCCGCCACCGTGAATTTATCTTCCAGTAACGCGCGACCAACGATCACGCCCTGTGCGCCGCTGCCGCGTAACGCCGCGATGTCATCCAGCGAACCGATGCCGCCTGAAGACTGAAAAGCGATGTCCGGGAAGGCCGCAGACACTTCTTTATACAGCGCGACGTTGGATCCGCTCAGCGTACCGTCGCGCGAAATGTCAGTGCACAACACATGCTTAAGGCCAACCGGCTGATACCAGCCAATCACCTCTTCCAGCGTCACGCCCGCCGCTTCCTGCCAGCCGCTGATCGCCACCTCTTTGCGGTTGTTGGCATCAATGCGCACATCTAATGCCAGCACGATGGCGTCAGCGCCAAACTCGTTAAACCAGCTTTTGACTTCTTCCGGTTGCTTCACCGCGGTGGAACCGACCACCACGCGCGTGGCACCAGCTGCCAGCAGCGCCGCCACATCATCGCGATGGCGGATGCCGCCGCCGACCTGCACCGGCACGGTCACGCCGCGCAGTAAGGTGGTGAGCAGGGGAATCTGACGTTTGGCCGGATCTTTCGCGCCGGTCAAATCCACCAGATGCAGCACTTCTGCACCCTGGCGTTGGTAATCCTGTAAACGCGGCAGCGGATCGCTGCCGTAATCGCGCTGCTGGCCGTAATCGCCCTGATGCAGGCGCACCACTTTGCCGTCGATTAAATCTAATGCGGGGATAATCATCACATCTCCAGGAAATTTTTCAGCAGCTGCGCGCCGGCTTTGCCCGAACGCTCCGGGTGGAACTGCACGCCGAAGAAGTTATCTTTCTGCAGGGCAGCAGTGAACGGATAACCGTAATCGCACTGGGCGATGGTGGCGGCATTCACCGGCATGGCGTAGCTGTGCACGAAGTAGAAGTAGCTGCCATCGGGAATGTCGCGGAACAGATGATGGCCCGCTTTAGCGGTGATCTGGTTCCAGCCCATGTGCGGCAGCGGTAAATCCTGCGTGTCCATCAGCGTGACGGGCTCATCAACCAGGCCGAGCGTGGTGACGCCGCCGTTCTCATCGCTACCGCGACCGAGCAGCTGCATGCCGAGGCAAATACCGAGCACCGGCTGAGTACAGGCTTTGATTAAGTCGATGAGATCGCGCTCCTGCAGCTGGTTCATCGCCGCCTGCGCGGTGCCCACGCCGGGCAGCAGCAGCTTGTCGGCATGCAGCACCACATCCGGGTCGCGGCTCACCTGCGGCGTGTAGCCGAGGCGCTCAATCGCCCACTTCACCGACGACAGGTTGGCGCAGCCGGTATCGAGGATCACCACGTTCATCACAGCACTCCTTTCGAGCTCGGCAAGGTGTTGCCTTCCACGCGAATCGCCTGGCGCAGCGTGCGGCCAAAGGCTTTGAACAGGCTTTCCACACGATGGTGATCGTTACGGCCTTTGGTTTTCAGGTGCAGCGTGCTCATCATCGCGTAGGAGAGGGAGCTGAAGAAGTGCTCGACCATCTCGGTGCTGAGATCGCCGACGCGCTGGTAGCTGAACTCGGCTTTGAATTCGATGTGCGGACGGCCGGAGATATCCAGCGCGCAGCGCGCCAGGCACTCATCCATTGGCAGCACAAAGCCGAAACGGCCGATGCCACGTTTGTCGCCCAGCGCTTTCAGCAGCGCTTCGCCGAGCGCCAGACCGGTATCTTCCACGGTGTGGTGATCGTCGATGTAGAGATCGCCTTTCACATCAATGTTCATGCGGAAGCCGCCGTGCACCGCAATCTGGTCCAGCATGTGATCGAAGAAGCCGACGCCGGTGTTAATTTTGCTGCCGCCTTCACGATCCAGCCACACTTCGACTTTAATCTGCGTCTCTTTGGTGTTGCGTTGCACCAGCGCGTAACGATCGCGTTTGGTCAGGCGCGCCTGAATCGCATCCCAATCTTCGCCTTCCGCGCCGTAACGCAGGCCCTGAATGCCCATGTTCTGCGCCAGCTGAATATCGGTCAGACGATCGCCAATCACGTAGCTGTTGGCGGTATCGAGCGCACCGGCGGCCAGCCAGGCTTCCACCATTTTGGTCTTCGGCTTGCGGCAATCGCAGTTATCTTCCGGCATATGCGGGCAGATCAGGATGTCGCTGAAATTCACGCCTTGTGAGCGGAGAATCTGCATCATCAGGTTGTGCGGGCCGTCAAAATCGGCCTGCGGGAAGCTGTCGGTGCCGAGGCCATCCTGATTGGTGATCATCACCAGCTGATAGCCCGCTGCCTGCAACGCCAGCAGCGCCGGAATGGCATTCTTCTCAAACGCCAGCTTCTCCATGCGATCCACCTGATAATCGGTGGGTGGCTCAGAAATGATGGTGCCGTCGCGGTCGATAAAAAGGATCTTCTGACTCATGCTTGCTCCACTGATAAGGCTTGCAGCGCGGCGATCAGGCGCTCGCACTCTTCACGGGTGCCGATGGAGATGCGCAGGCATCCCGCAAGGCCGGGGTTTTTGTTTTGGTCGCGCAGAATAATGCCTTGATCCCACAGCGTTTTAAACACTTTTGGCGAATCAGTGAAGCGCGCCAGAATATAGTTGGTTTCACTCGGGAACACCTGCTGCACCACGCTTATCTGCGGCAACTGCTCAAACAGCCAGGCACGATTGGCGTTCAGTTCAGCAACGTGCTGACGCATCAGCGCAATGCCTTGCTCGCTCAGCGCTTGTCCAGCCACATCCGCTACCGGCGTCGCCAGCGGATAGGGCGCAATCACCTTCATCAGCAGATCGATCACCGGCTTGTTCGCGAGGGTGAAGCCGCAGCGCAAACCGGCCAGCGCAAAGGCTTTAGACAGCGTGCGCAGAATCACTAAGTGCGGATATTCCTGCAGCCAGCCCGCCAGCGTCGCGTCCGGGCAGAACTCGATATAGGCTTCATCGGCCACCACCAGCGCTTTACCGGCGGTCATCGCCAGCAATTCGCGGATGTCATCCTGATTGATCAGGTTGCCGGTCGGATTGTTCGGGCTGCACATATAGACGACTTTCACGCCGTCGAGCTGGTCAGCAATCGCCGGCAAGTTCAGCTGCCAGTCATCAAGTGCCGCTACGGTGCGGTATTCAATGCCGATGGTTTCGGCGCTGACGCTATACATGCCGTAGGTTGGCGGGCAGAACAGAATCGCATCTTTGCCCGGCTCACAAAACGCGCGCATCAGCAGTTCGATACCTTCATCCGCACCGCGGCTGACCAGAACCTGCTCCGGCGTCAAACCGGCGTAAGCGGCATAGCGCTCAATGACAATCTTTGGCTGGCATTCCGGATAGCGGTTCAGCGTCTGCTGCGACAGCTCAAACGGCACCGGCAGCGGGAATTCGTTGGCATTCAGCCACACATCACCGTTACCACCCAGACGACGCGCCGATTGATACGGCGTCAACGCTCGCACGTTGGCGCGCGCTAACTCTTCAATATTCAGGCTCATGCTTGCTCCTTTAGCGCGGCAACACGCAGGGTAACGGCATTTTTGTGGGCTTCCAGCTGCTCGGCGGCGGCCAGCGTTTCAATCGTCGCGGCAAGATTGAGGAAGCCTTGCGGCGTCAGCTCTTGCACCGTCATACGTTTCTGGAAATCGGCCAGGCCAAGGCTGGAACAGGTCGCGGTGTAGCCGTAGGTCGGCAGCACGTGGTTAGTGCCGGACGCGTAATCGCCGGCCGATTCCGGGGACCAGTCGCCAAGGAATACCGAACCGGCGCTGGTGATGCTTTCGACCAGATCGCGCGGCTGGCGCGTCTGAATGATCAAGTGCTCCGGGCCGTACAGGTTGGAGATCTCAACGCACTGCTCCAAATCGCGCAGCACAATCAGGCGGCTGCTCGCTAACGCCTGACGCGCGGTAGCCGCACGCGGCAGCAGCGCCAGTTGCTCTTCAACCGCTTGCGCCACGCCTTCGGCCAGTTGCAGCGATGGCGTCAGCAGAATCACCTGCGAATCCGGGCCGTGTTCCGCCTGCGACAGCAAATCAGATGCCACGAACCCGGGCGTGGCGCCTTCATCGGCGATCACCAGCACTTCCGATGGACCGGCCGGCATATCAATTGCCGCGCCATCTAAACGCTGGCTGACCTGACGTTTGGCTTCGGTGACATACGCGTTGCCTGGGCCAAAAATCTTGTCCACTTTCGGCACGGTTTCGGTGCCGAAGGCGAGGGCGGCGATGGCTTGTGAACCGCCCACCTGAAACACCTCTTTCACGCCACACAGCTGGGCGGCGTAAAGAATTTCATCGGCAATCGGCGGCGGCGAGCACAGCACCACGCGACCGCAACCGGCGATGCGTGCCGGTGTCGCCAACATCAATACGGTTGAGAACAGCGGGGCGGAACCGCCAGGAATGTACAAACCCACCGATTTGACCGGACGGGTAATCTGCTGGCAGCGCACGCCAGGCTGAGTTTCCACATCCACTTCCGCCAGAATCTGCGCGTTGTGGAAGGTCTCGATATTAGCCACGGCCACGGCCATCGCCTGCTTCAGCGTGTCACTCAGACGATCGCTGGCCGCTTGCATCTCTTCAGCGCTGACGCGCAGGTTATCCACCTGCGCTTTATCGAAGCGCGCGCTAAATTCACGCAGCGCCGTATCGCCGCTCTCTTTCACATTAACTAACACGTCGCGCACGATCTGGCTGATAGTTTCTGAAGCCGAAATCGCCGGACGCATCAGCAGCGCTTGCTGCTGCTCTGCGCTGCATTGCTGCCAATCAATGGGTGTCATCAGCGTGCTCATGGTATTACTCCAACATTTTTTCAATTGGCAGCACGAGGATCGAGCTGGCACCCAGCGACTTCAGCTTTTCCATGGTTTCCCAGAACAGCGTTTCGCTGCTCACCATGTGCATCGCCACGCGGCTCACATCGCCGGCCAGCGGCAGCACGGTTGGACGCTCAGCGCCCGGCAGCAGCGCAATCACTTCATCCAGACGCTCGCTTGGCGCGTGCAGCATGATGTACTTGGATTCACGCGCTTTAATTACGCCCTGAATACGCGTCATCATTTTGTCGACCAGCTCTTGCTTAGCGGGCGGCAGTTCGCCATCGCGCTGAATCAGCACCGCTTTAGAGCGGTAGATCACTTCCACTTCGCGCAGGCCGTTCGCTTCCAGCGTGGCACCGGTTGAAACCAGGTCACAAATCGCATCGGCCAAACCCGCGCGTGGTGCGACTTCAACCGATCCGTTCAGCAGGCAGGATTTAAAGGCGACGCCTTGTTTATCGAGGTATTTCTTCAGCAGGTGTGGATAAGAGGTGGCGATGCGGGCGTTATTCAGGCATTGCGGGCCGGTGTACTCTTCATCAACCGGCATTGCCAGCGACAGGCGACAACCGCCGAAATCCAGACGACGCAGCGTGAAGTAACGCGGATCTTCGCCCTGAGCACGACGGTTCAACAGCTCCTCTTCCAGCACGTTTTCACCGACGATACCGAGATCGACCACGCCATCCATTACCAGGCCAGGGATATCGTCATCGCGCACACGCAGGATGTCGATCGGCATGTTCTCCGCAAACGCAATCAGACGCTGCTGCTGAAGGTTAATTTTGATACCGCAGCGTGCCAGCAGTTCGCGTGATTCATCACTTAAACGGCCAGATTTCTGCATAGCTATGCGAATACGGGTGTTATCTAACATGGTTCCTGTCCTCTTATTCAATCCTGTCTGAACGTGTTGGTTGGCGTTCGCCCATAAAAAAACCCCCGGAAGATGATCTTCCGGGGGCTCTCTTTGCGTTCGCACCACTGGAAGATCCTAATCGTCTCCCAGCACACATCGCCTGAAAGACTAGTCAGGGTGATGGTGATGATGGTGGTTGAACTGAACGCGTGTCATAGTAAATTCCGTTGCTGAATGAGTATTCATTTGCGTGCTGAATAACCTAACGAAGATGGTGACAATTGGCAACCCTTTTTTAACCGTCAATTTCCGGAATCTCCCGAAACAGTTTACGCTGGTTTGGCACATCTACCCGCACTAAGATGAAGTGTGAGCCCATAGCAGGAGTCGATATGAAAAAGGTCGCGATTGTAGGTCTGGGATGGCTGGGTATGCCGCTGGCGATGGCGCTAACGGCACGCGGCTGGCAGGTCACTGGCGGTAAAACCTCGCCGGATGGCGTGGATGCCGCACGCCGCTGTGGCATCGAAGCCTTCCAGCTGGTGCTAACGCCTGAGCTGGAGTGTGAAGCCGAAGAGTTGGATACGCTGATGGCGGTGGATGCGCTGGTGGTGACGTTACCTGCCAGCCGCACGGTAAAAGGCGGTGAAGATTACATGCAGGCGGTGCAGAACGTGGTGGATACCGCGCTGGCGAAGAAAGTGCCGCGCATTATTTTCACCAGCTCAACGTCAGTGTACGGCAGCGGTGAGGGCGTAATGAAAGAGAGCAGTCCGCTGCAGCCGGAAACCGTCGCCGGCAAGACGTTGGTAGAGCTGGAGAACTGGCTGCACGATTTGCCCGGCACCAGCGTGGACATTGTGCGCCTCGCAGGATTAGTGGGGCCGAATCGTCATCCAGGTCGTTTCCTTGCCGGTAAAACCGGGCTGGAAAACGGCGGTCATGCGGTCAATCTGGTGCATCTCGATGATGTGGTCGATGCGATTGTGCTGTTGCTGCAAACCCCGAAAGGCGGGCATGTTTACAATTTATGTGCCTCGAAACATCCGTCGCGCGACAGTTTCTATCCTAGCGTTTCGAAGCAGTTGGGGCTTGAGCCACCGACGTTTGTCGCTGAGCCAGTGCGTTCAAACGGCAAAGTGATTGATGGCTCGAAGATCGCGAGTGAGCTGGGGTTTGAGTATACGTATGATGACCCGATGAAAATGCCGCTGGAGTGATTTCCCCTCACCCTAACCCTCTCCCGCAGGCGGGCGAGGGAATCTTTTGCTCCCTCTCCCGTGGGAGAGGGCCGGGGTGAGGGCATCAGCGCGCAGCAGATTAAACCCCAAACCGATCCCTTAACGCATACCACGCCGCTCCCATTGCAGTGAGCGGCACCTTAAACCTTCTCCCACCTGGAAACGGCAGATGCGGCAATTTTGCGAACGCATCAAATCTCTCGGCGTGCCCACGCAGCACTTCAGCAATCAACTTTCCTGAAAGATGGGTACAGGTCACGCCATGTCCGCTGTCGCCCTGCATAAAGAACGCATTCTTCTCCACCTGCCCAAACTGCGGCATGCGCGATAGCGTGAGCAGGAAATTTCCGCTCCAGCGGTGGCTGATTTTGATGTCACGCAGCTGCGGAAAAGTGCGCAGCAACTTAGGGCGAATCAGCGCTTCGATGTCATCCGGCTCGCGCGCACCATAAACTACGCCGCCGCCGTAGAGCAGGCGGTTATCGGCGGTGAGGCGGAAGTAGTCGAGCAGATAATTACAATCTTCAACGCAGTAATTGTTCGGCAGCAAACCCAAAGCCTGATCGCGCGTTAAAGGTTCGGTGGTGACGATCTGCGAGCCGCACGGCATGCTTTTGCCCGTCAGGCGCGGTTCAAGCTGTGACGGCAAGTAAGCGTTACCGGCAAAAATCACGAAGGTGGCGCTGACTTCGCCCTTAGCGGTTTTTATGCGATGCGGTGCGCCGTATTTCACTTCAATCGCCGCCGACTGCTCATAAATGCGCCCGCCGTGACGGCGAATCGCTTCGGCTTCGCCCAATGCGAGATTAAGCGGATGCAGATGCCCGCCGCGCTTATCGAGTAAGCCACCGACGTAGCGATCGGTCGCCACTTCGCGCCGAATGCCGCGTTCGTCGAGCAGCTCCAAATCGTGATTGCCATAGCGTGCCCAAAGGGCTTTTTGGCTGCGCAGATGGCCCATTTGCCGCTGATTCAGTGCGGCGAAAATGCCGCCGGGACGATAGTCGCAGGCGATAGCGTAACGGTCGATGCGGTCGCGAATAATCTCCGCGCCTTCAAACATCATGCTGCCAAGCATTTGTGCGGTCTGTTTGCCGTAGCGCTGCTCAATCACATCCACGTCGCGGCTGTAGGAGTTGACGACCTGGCCGCCGTTGCGGCCGCTGGCGCCAAAGCCGATTTTCGCCGCTTCAAGCAGCACCACGTCGTAACCGGCTTCGGTGAGAAACAGCGCGGATGAAAGTCCGGTAAAACCGCCGCCAATGATGCAGACATCGCACTGCACCGACTCTTGCAGCGCCGGCCACGGCTCATGGGCGTTGGCGGTAGCGGCGTAATAACTTCCCACATGTTGCATTAAATCCTCCTTAAGCGCGAAATCTTAGAAATTGGCGGGCGTATGCGCGCTAACAATGCGACACGGCTGATCTGAGGTATTGGTAAAACTGTGCGGCAAGCCGGTATCAATCACATAGCTTTCACCGCGATAGAGATGGTAACTCTGGCCGTTGACCACCAGCGTGATTTCCCCTTCCAGCACGGTGCCGGTTTCCTCGCCGGGATGGCGTAACTTCTCGCCGGTGCTGGCGCCGGGTTCATAACGCTCCAGCAGCATCGCCAGCGCGCGCCGTGCGGCACCGTTATCGATCAGCATAAGCGATACGCCCAGGCTGCCGATCTCCACGCACTCTTCCGGGCGTACAATCACCCGCGGCGTGGCATTGATTTTGGGTTCGGAGAAAAACTCTGAGAGCGACAGCCCGTAAACTTTTAGCAGCTTCTGTAAGGTGCTGACGGCCGGGCTCACTTTGTCCTGTTCGATAGTGCTAATGGCGCTGTGCGTTAAACCTGATAACTCAGCGACGCGACGCTGAGACAATCCCAACTCCTGCCGGATCTGCGATAAGCGACGTCCGGGTGCCAGAGTGGCATCATTCATGGCTGTTTTTCCTTGTGATAACAGACCGCGGCGTGGATAAAAGCCTCAAACAAACGGCGCGAGACCGGATCGCGATCGGAGTGCCATTCCGGATGCCATTGCACCGCAAGGGCAAAAGGGTGCTTTGGCAGGCTTACGGCTTCAACCAGCCCGTCGGGCGCGCGCGCTTCGATATGCAGCTGCGGACCGGTTTCGCGGATGCCTTGCCCGTGCAGCGAGTTGACCGCAAAAGGTTCGGCGCTGCCGAGCAGTTGGCTCAGCATGCCATCCACTTCTGGCTGCACGGTATGTGCCGGCGCGTATTGCTCATCCAGCGATAACGCGTCGTTTTCGCGATGCTCCTGAAACAGATGTGTCATATGCAGCTGGCGATGCAGCGCACCGCCATTAGCGACCACCAGCTCCTGCAAACCGCGACAGATACCGAACATCGGCATCTTTTTACCGATCGCATGGGTGATGAGCCCAAAGGCGAGGCGATCGCGCGCCGGATCGGCATGCGCCTCTTTACCGTCCGCGCCGTAATGCCAGGGTTCAATGTTGCTGGGGCTGCCGGTCAGCAAAATGCCATCCAGCACGGTCATACTGTTTTCTAATAGATGAGGTGCTTGCATCAGTTGATGCGGCAAGGGCAGCGGCACGCCACCGGCAAGCATGATAGCGTCGAGATATTTGTTATGAATCGTTTGCCCTGCGTGGCTGCCGATAAAATTCTGGCACATCACTACGCCAATCAAGGGCTTGTCAAAAATAATGCCCATAACGTCTCCGCGTTGCTGTTCAATATTTTCGCCGGAAATGCGCGGCTGGCCTTAAAAGTGTGCAATATTTTGTCAATCTAGCAACCGATCGTTCATTCCTCAAACAGAATTGTTACATTTGCACACTTTTTGCGTTAGCGCTATGTTAGTGGAGTGGCTGTTATTTTGAGCATTGCGCGCACCAATATTAAACGGTAAAGGGCGGGTGGGATCATGACGAACCTCGTAGAAGTAGAAGACTTCACGCGACACAGTGAAGAGAAACGAACAAGCGCGTTCCAGCTGGAGGTCAAAACCTGGCTGGAACGCCATCCTGAAACGCAGTATGTCGATATTCTTCTTAATGATTTAAATGGGGTATTTCGCGGTAAACGCATTCCCATCTCCGCATTGGCAAAACTGGAAAAAGGGTGTTACTTCCCGGCCTCGGTTTTCGCTATGGATATTCTCGGTAACACCGTCGAAGACGCCGGACTGGGTCAGTCACTGGGCGAACCCGACCACCTCTGCATGCCGGTGCCCGGCACCTTAATTCCTTCTGCCGCCGATCCCACGCACATCGCTCAGCTGTTGCTGACCATGTGTAACCAAGATGGCACTCCCTTTGACGTTGAACCCCGTAATGTTCTCAATCGGCTGTGGCAACAGCTGCGTAATCGAGGATTGTTCCCGGTGGTAGCGGTAGAGCTGGAGTTCTATCTGGTGGATAAAAAGCGTGATGCGGAGGGCTTCATTCAGCCGCCGTGTTCGCCGGGCAGTGACGAACGCAATATGCAGAGCCAGGTGTATTCAGTGGATAATCTCGATCACTTCGCTGACGTACTGCGGGACATCGACCATCTGGCCAAGCTGCAAGGCATTCCCGCCGATGGCGCGCTGGCGGAAGCCTCGCCCGGCCAGTTCGAAATCAACCTGCATCACACACGTGACGTGTTGAAAGCCTGCGATCACGCTATCCAGCTGAAACGGCTGGTGCGTCAGGTGGCGGAAAATCACGGCATGACCGCCACTTTCATGGCCAAGCCTTATGAAGAGTACGCAGGCAGCGGCATGCATGTGCATATCAGCATGCTGGATGCCGCCGATCACAACGCCTTTGCGCTCGATGATGGCAGCGATTCACCGCTGATGAAACGCGCGCTGGCGGGCATGATCGATTTAATGCCGGCTTCAATGGCGCTGCTGGCGCCGAACGTGAACGCTTATCGCCGCTTCCTGCCGGAAGCCTATGTACCGCTGCAGGCGTCATGGGGACACAACAACCGCACGGTTGCGCTGCGTGTGCCTTGTGGCGATGCGGATAACCATCGCATCGAGTATCGCGTGGCCGGTGCGGATGCAAATCCCTATCTGGTGGTGTCAACAATTCTTGCCGGTATCTTGCACGGTCTGGATAATCAGCTACCTTTACCGCATGCGGTGCAGGGCAATGGACATGAAGCCGAAGGGCTGGCATTACCGATTCGGCAGAGTGATGCGCTGTATGAATTTGAGAATAGCTATCCGCTGCAAAAGCTGCTGGGCGAGCGTTTCAGCGGGGTGTGGCACAGCTGCAAACAGTATGAACTGATGCAGTTTGAGCGCTTAATCACCTCGACGGAAATCGACTGGATGCTCAAGAATGCCTGAGTGCCGGAAGAATTGATCTAACGTCTTGTGCCGATGGCATAAGTTGGGGCAAAATACGCGCCCTGCAAAATGAGAACTAACCGACGTTAACCGCGTCGGTTATTTTTTTGCATGATGTACTCACTGACATTCACACGAGGCCGGACACGCATCCGGATAGATAGATACTGACAAACACGCTTGTGCGTGAGATTTGAGGAAAACAAAGATGGGACTGTTTAACATTGCACCAGCGCAGGCTGGTTCTCGCTTCCGTGATGACTACGGCGCCGCGACAATCGTAAACACTAATATCACTTCTCACTGCAGCAAATTGCGCAGTAGCCCTGTAGCCCAACCGATCGCGGTTGTCGTCTGCGGGGGCCTGAACAATGTCGCTTAACACCTCTGCCGCACCTCAGCGTGCACACCTGAAAAAATCTCTGACCCTGATCCCGGTTGTCATGATGGGCCTGGCGTATATGCAGCCAATGACCCTGTTTGATACTTTTGGTATCGTGTCTGGATTGACCGACGGCCACGTCGCCACCGCTTATGCTTTCGCCCTGATCGCGATTCTGTTTACTGCCGTGAGCTACGGCAAGCTGGTACGCCGCTTCCCATCTGCGGGCTCCGCTTACACCTATGCTCAGAAGGCAATCAGTCCGCACGTCGGCTTTATGGTTGGCTGGTCATCACTGCTGGACTACTTGTTCATGCCGATGATCAACATCCTGCTGGCGAAAAGCTACTTTGAGACGCTGGTGCCGGGCATTCCGTCGTGGATTTTCGTGGTGCTGCTGGTGGCCTTTATGACCATCTCCAACCTGCGTGGAATCAAAACCGTTGCCAACTTCAACAGCGTGATCGTGGTGCTGCAGGTGGTAGTGATGGTAGTGATTACCGGTATGGTGGTTTACGGTGTGGCACACGGTGTTGGCGAGGGGACATTGACCAGCAGCAGACCGTTCTGGTCTGAGAATGCGCACGTAGTCCCGATGATTACCGGTGCGACCATTCTCTGTTTCTCGTTCCTTGGCTTTGACGGTATCAGTTCGCTGTCAGAAGAGACCAAAGATGCTGAACGCACCATCCCGCGCGCGATTTTCCTCACCGCGCTGATTGGTGGTGTGATCTTTATTGGGGTTTCTTACTTCCTGCAGCTGTACTTCCCGGACATCTCGCGTTTCCAGAATCCGGACTCTTCACAGCCAGAGATCATGCTGTTCGTGGCGGGTAAAGCGCTGCAAATTGGCATCCTGATCTTCTCGGTGGTGACGGTGCTGGCATCCGGTATGGCCGCGCACGCAGGCGTTTCACGTCTGATGTACGTGATGGGCCGCGATGGTGTGTTCCCGCAGCGTTTCTTTGGCTTCGTGCACCCGAAATACCGCACGCCGTCACTGAACGTGCTGCTGGTGGGCGCGGTCGCGCTGATGGCGATCAACTTCGACCTGGTAACCGCAACTGCGCTGATTAACTTCGGTGCGCTGGTGGCGTTCACCTTTGTGAACCTGTCGGTGATTGCGCAGTTCTGGATCCGTGAGAAGCGTAACAAGACGCTGAAAGATCACATCAACTATCTGGTGCTGCCGGTAATGGGTGCCCTGACGGTGGGTGCGTTGTGGATTAATCTGGAAGAGACCTCCATGGTGCTCGGCCTGGTGTGGGCAGCGATTGGTATTATTTACCTCGCCTTTGTGACCCGCACCTTCCGCAACCCGGTTCCGCAGTTCAGCGAAGAAGTGTGATTTGATCGACGTCGCTGTCCCCCATCCCGGCCTTCCCCCGCAAGCGGGGGAAGGAGACGCTGCCACATGCACCTCCTCACTCGTATAGAGCACCATCTTCCTCCCCCATTTATGGGGGAGGACCGAGGAGGGGGACAGCAAGCACGGACCAGGGATGGGGGACAGCGAGCACCGACCGAGAGGGACAGCACGCACTATCCCGCCAACACCAACTCCCAACTCCCCGCACTCAACGCCTCGCGTCCCGCTTTACTCAACCCCGCATCGGTAATCAAGGTATCAAACCGCTCCAGCGGTAACGCCAGATGCGTCGCAATCTTGTTGTACTTCGAACTGTCGCTTAACAACACGCGCTTACTACTCACATCGCTCGCCGCCAGCTTTACCGGCACCTTATCCTCATCCGGCGTAAACAGCCCGCGCGGGCCCCAGCAGGACGCGGAGATAAACGCGATATCAATCGCCAGCTGGCGCAAACTTCTGGCGGCCGCTTCACCGACGCTGGAACGGTTCTCACGACATACCGTGCCGCCGGTGTGAATCAACTTACAGCCGCTGCTCTCCATCAGCAGGCGCGCAATCACGAAATCGTTGGTCACCACCAGCAAGTCATCACGCTCAAGCAACTCGCGCGCCAGCGCCAGTGTGGTGGTGCCGGCATCGAGATAGATGCAGCTATTACGCGGAATATGACGCGCGGCATACTGCCCAATCGCCATCTTCTCGCCGCTGTACATATTGGTTTTCGCCAGATGCGATGGCTCCGCCGCCAGGCGATCCGCTGAGCGCACGCCGCCCGAAACAGACAATACCGCACCTTGCTCTTCCAGCTTCTGCACATCGCGACGTATCGTCATATGCGACACACCCAAGCGCTCAGTGAGCTCGGCAATGCTAACCACGCCGCGTTCGCCCACCAGCGCTAAAATTTGTTGATGACGTTCAACCGGAATCACCTTGCTCTCCCTGAATTATCATTTTTTCACATTGTAGATCATCGATTCACAGCCCGCAGCACAATTTATCTTGGCGGAATCTAAGCAGAAATCCCATCTGGACTGACTTCGAAGCGCTGACCTCCGGCTGTGAATCCATGTTAATCATTGAGCGGCTAAGTTAATTTTTGTGATATCACGCACGTTTATTCGCCACTGACTGCGGCAGACTTAACACCAATGAACAAATTATCACTTAAATTAACAATGGAGGTTTGCTATGTCAGCAACCGTGAATAACATCGGCGTGATTGGTTTAGGTTCCATGGGCATGGGTGCAGCGCAATCTTGCATCCGTGCAGGATTAAATACCTGGGGTGTTGATCTCAATCCGCAGGCGCTGGAAACCCTGCGTCAGGCCGGTGCGCGGGATGCGCAAACCTCCGCTGCCCGCTTTGCCGCTGAACTCGATGCGGTGCTGCTGCTGGTGGTGAACGCCGCGCAGGTTAAAGCAATCCTGTTCGGTGAAAACGGCGTGGCGGCGCAGCTCAAGCCCGGCACCGTGGTCATGGTCTCTTCTACCATCTCTTCACAGGATGCGCAGGCGATAGAACAACAGCTGGCGCAGCATCAGTTGCTGATGCTGGATGCACCGGTTTCCGGCGGCGCAGCCAAAGCCGCAGTCGGCGAGATGACGGTAATGGCGTCCGGCAGCGATGAAGCTTTTGCCCTGCTCAAGCCTGTGCTGGATGCGGTGGCGGCGAAAGTCTATCGCGTGGGCAGCGAAATCGGTCTCGGCTCAACCGTAAAAATTATTCACCAGTTGCTGGCGGGCGTGCACATTGCTGTGGGCGCTGAAGCGATGGCGCTGGCCGCGCGCGCTGGAATCCCGCTCGACACCATGTATGACGTGGTGACCAACGCCGCCGGTAACTCATGGATGTTCGAGAACCGCATGCGTCACGTGGTGGATGGCGATTACTCGCCGAAATCAGCGGTCGATATCTTCGTTAAAGATCTCAATCTGGTGGCGGATACCGCCAAGTCGCTGCACTTCCCGCTGCCGCTGGCTTCTACTGCGCTCAATATGTTTACCGAAGCCAGCAACGCCGGCCACGGTCGTGAAGATGACAGCGCAGTGATCAAGATCTTCAGCGGCATCACGCTGCCGCAGGCGAAGGAGCAATAATCATGCGTTTAGGCGTTATTGCAGACGATTTTACCGGCGCAACCGACATCGCCAGTTTTCTGGTGCAAAACGGTTTGCCGACCATCCAGTTCAACGGCGTGCCGGAAAGTCATGACGCGCTGAGCGCGCAGGCGATTGTTATCAGCCTGAAGTCACGCTCATGCCCGGCGCAGCAGGCGATCGATCAGTCGCTGGCCGCGCTGCAGTGGCTGCAACAGCAGGGCTGCGATCGTTTCTATTTCAAATATTGCTCCACCTTTGACAGCACCGAGCAGGGTAACATCGGCCCGGTAACCGATGCGCTGCTGGCGGCGTTGGGCGAAACGCAAACGGTGATCTCGCCGTCGCTGCCGGTTAATGGTCGTACGGTGTATCAGGGCTATCTTTTTGTCGCCGATCAGCTGCTGTCTGAATCGGGCATGCGTCATCATCCGGTAACGCCAATGACCGACAGCAATCTGGTGCGTTTGATGACGCGCCAGGCCAAAGGCCAGGCCGCGGTGATCAACGCCGCGCAGCTCGATCAAGGTGCTGATGCGGTGCGTGCGCAGCTGGATACCCTGAAAGCGCAGGGCATCAACTATGTGGTGCTAGACGCGCTGCACGAACAGCACTTGCTGACGCAGGGCGAAGCGCTGAAAGAGACGCGCCTGGTGACCGGCGGTTCAGGCCTGGCGATCGGTATCGCCCGCGCCTGGGCAACACAGCAGCAGAACAGCGATGCTGAACAAGCCGGGCGCCCACAAGGCGATCGCGCGGTGGTGATCTCAGGCTCCTGCTCGCAAATGACCAACCGTCAGGTGCAGGCGTATCGTCAGCAAGCGCCCTCGCATGAAGTGCTGGTGGAACGCTGCCTTGATAACGCCGAAAGCTATGCGCAGGAACTCTGTGACTGGGTGGCAGCGCATCATCAGTCCGAACTGGCACCTTTGCTGTTTGCTACCGCCGATGCCCAGCAGCTGCAAGCCATTCAGCAGCAGTACGGCGCAGCGCGCAGCAGTGAAGCGGTTGAGCAGCTGTTTGCCGCAGTAACCCGTGAACTGAAAAGCCGTGGCTGGCAGCGCTTCATCGTTGCTGGCGGTGAAACCTCGGGCGTGGTGGCACAAAGCCTTGGCGTTACCGCATTCCACATTGGCCCGATGATTTCACCGGGCGTGCCGTGGGTACGCGATATCCATCAGCCGCTGTCGCTGGCGCTGAAATCAGGCAACTTTGGCGACGAACAATTCTTTGCCCGCGCACAACAGGAGTATTCAGCATGACGGAACAACAAGCACGCGAAGAAATGGTACAGCTCGGCGCGTCCTTCTTTCAGCGTGGTTACGCCACCGGTTCAGCGGGCAATTTGTCGCTGCTGCTGGAGGATGGCAACTTGCTGGCGACGCCAACCGGCTCCTGCCTCGGCGAGCTGCAGGCCGATCGCCTGTCGAAAGTGACGATTCAGGGCGAATGGATCTCCGGCGACAAGCCGTCGAAGGAGGTGGCTTTTCACCGCGCGCTCTATCTGAACAATCCCGCGTGCAAAGCGGTGGTGCATCTGCACAGCCACTATTTGACGGCGCTCTCCTGCCTCAACGATCTCGACACAGCAAACTGCATCCGTCCGTTCACGCCGTATGTGGTGATGCGCGTCGGCGATGTGCCGGTGGTGCCGTATTACAAGCCGGGCGATCAGCGCCTGGCTGACGATCTGGCCAATCTGGCCTCGCGCTATAACGCCTTCCTGCTGGCTAATCACGGTCCGGTGGTGGTGGGCAAATCCCTGCGCGAAGCCGCCAATAACACTGAAGAACTGGAAGAGACCGCGCGCCTGATGTTTACGCTCGGTGACCGCTCGATTCGTTATCTGACCGATAGCGAAGTCGCGGAATTGAGGAATGTTTAATGCCTAAGTTTGCAGCCAATTTATCAACGCAGTTCGGTGAGCTGCCGTTTATCGAACGCTTTGCCGCCGCGGCCAACGCCGGTTTTCGCGCCGTTGAATTCCTGTTCCCGTATGACTTTCCGGCCGAGGTGATTAAAGCCGAGCTGGAAAAACATCAGCTGGAACTGGTGCTGTTCAACACCGCCGCCGGCAACGTGCAGGCGGGCGAGTGGGGCGTTTCCGCCATTCCGGGCCGTGAACAGGAAGCGCGTGCCGATATCGATCGGGCGCTGGAGTATGCGCTGGCGCTCAACTGCCGGCAGGTGCATGTGATGGCGGCAACGGTGCCAAACGGTGCCGATCGTGCAGCCTATGAAGAGACTTTCGTGCGTAATATGCATTATGCCGCCGAGCGTTTTGCGCCGCACGGTATTCGCCTGCTGCTGGAAGCACTTAATCCAGTCACTAAGCCGAATTATCTCTACGCCAGCCAGTATCAGACGCTGGCGATGATGGCGCGTATCGATCGGCCCAACGTCTTTACCCAGCTCGATCTGTTCCATGCGCAGTTGGTGGACGGCAATCTGACGCATCTGATTCGTGAATACGCTGGTCGTTATCGCCATATCCAGATCGCCTCTGCGCCGCATCGCCACGAGCCGGATGAAGGCGAGATCAACTATTCCTATCTGTTCGACCTGCTGGATGAAGTGGGTTACGACGGTTGGGTGGGATGTGAATACATTCCGCGCGGCCGCACTGAAGCCGGCCTCGGCTGGTTCGCGCCTTACGCTAAATAAATTTTTTTAACCACCCAGCACAGGGATTTTCAGCACTGTGCTGGGTAAGTCTTACCTGAATTCGTCAATACCAGATAGAGCTGTACCCAAACTATACTAATTAAATCAGAGGATTATCATGTCTACCGCGTTGTTGTTAGCCATTGCTACCGCCAGCATTGTGATCTTGCTGCTGCTGGTGATTAAAACCAAAGTTCACCCCTTTGTGGCGCTGCTGATTGTCAGCTTGCTGGTGGCGATTGCGACCGGCATTCCAGCCGACAAAATTATGGAAACCATCTTTAGCGGGATGGGTAACTTGCTGGGGCATATCACCATTATCATCGTGCTGGGGGCGATGCTCGGCGCAGTGATTGAAGCCTCGGGCGGTGCCGAGTCGCTGGCGCAACGCTTCAGTAAGTCGCTGGGTATCAAGCGGACCGTGGCGGCGCTGACCATGGCGGCGTTTATCCTCGGCATTCCGGTGTTCTTCGAGGTCGGCTTCATCATCGTGATTCCGCTGATTTATGGCTTCACCAAAGTGGCGCGCGTGTCACCGCTGAAGTTTGGCTTGCCGATAGCGGGCGTGATGCTGACGGTGCATGTGGCGCTGCCAACCCATCCCGGCGCGGCGGCGGCGGCGGGCATTCTGCATACCGATATGGGCTGGCTGATGATGCTCGGTATCCTGATCTCGATTCCGGTGGGTATCGTCGGTTATTACGTCGCGAAAGCGATGAACCTGCGCCAATATCATCTTTCCGTTGATGTATTAGAACAGCTGCAGCTGGCGAAGCCGGAAGGCAAGCCGAAGAACGACGCGCCAGCGCCGGGTGCACTGACCATTACCGGTCTGATTGTTGTGCCGATTCTGTTGATCGTCATGGGTACCGTCGCGCATACCACACTGGCTGAAGGCAGCACGCTGCGTGCGGTGATGACGGTGATCGGTACGCCAGCCATTGCGTTGCTGATTGCGCTGGGACTGGCGGCATGGCTGCTCGGCGTGCGTCGTGGCTGGAGCAAAGAGAAACTGGAAGATCTCACCGGACGTGCGATTCCCAGCTCCGCCAGCGTGATTCTGGTTGCGGGCGCGGGCGGCGCGTTTGGTAAGGTGCTGGTGGAATCGGGCGTGGGCAAAGCGCTGGCGTTGACGCTGGAAACCTTGCATCTGCCATTAGTTCCGGCTGCGTTCATTCTGTCGCTGGCGCTGCGTGCTTCGCAGGGATCGGCAACGGTGGCAATTCTGACCACCAGCGGCTTGTTAAGCCAGGCGGTGGGCGATGTGACGGGTATGCAGCGCGTGTTGGTGACGCTGGCGGCCTGTTTCGGTGGGTTAGGCTTGTCGCACGTCAATGATGCGGGTTTTTGGGTGGTGACGCGTTATCTGGGCTTGTCAGTGGCCGATGGTCTGAAGACCTGGACGGTATTGACGACGGTGATGGGGCTGAGCGGTTTCGCACTGACGTGGCTGGTGTGGGGGATGATTTAGAATTCCAGGTCGCCATTTATGGCGTAATGCTCGTCAGTTAAGACATGAAAACCCTCAATTACCGAGAGCACACATTGTAGCGGCGCAATTCATTGCGCGATAAATCGCGCCGCTACGGAAGGTGCGGTGATTTGATAAGGTGCTTAACTGATCGGCATTACGCCATTTATGGCGACCTTTATCAACATTCGCAGAGAACTAAGACACCAGCTCCTGCGCATACAAATACAGCGCCTTCAGCTGCGCCATCTTCTCCGTATTCCCCTCATGCAAACTCGCCAGCGACTCCAGCTCCAGCAAGAACGCCTGCACGCGCTCGGCATTCAGCGCTTCGCGGCGATGCTGCAACCAGCGCTGCTGTTCGGCGTCATCCAGGGTGCCAGGGAAGTTGCGCGCACGGTAGCGGAACAACAATTTAGCAATGCGCTTATCGTCGAAGGTCAAATCCAGCGCCGGTAAATTTTGCGGCGGCGTCTGGCGGATGATATTCATGCCAGCGCGATCGGCATCGCTAAAGAAACCGTCATACAACTGCGCGTCAACATCATCTGACGGGGTAAACGGCTCGGCGTCGGCAAACAGCGCCACCACTTTCTCACGCACTTCCGCGTGGTCACGCAGCAGCTTGAGGTTTGCAAGGCACTGCTGACGATCGATGTTGAGGCGCGCGGCATCTTCCGGACGCAGCGTGCTGGCGGGCGCCAGCACGGGACACTTATTAATGTGCACCAGCTTGATCGGCACCGCAGGCAGATCGCCTAAATCGCTGTGGCGGGTATATAAACGTTCGCGCAGTTCGTCAGATTCCAGCGTCAGCAGCGGCGACATATCACCGGCCAAATCGGCAACAATCAGCGCGTTACGGTTATCCGGATGCCACGCCAGCGGCACAATCCAGCTGGTGTTACCGCGCGCCGCACCGAACATGCCGGAGACGTGCACCAGCGGTTTCATCTGCGGGATATCAATCAGCGTCATCAGTTTCTGTTTGTTGCGATGGGTAAACAGAAACTCAAACAGCTTCGGCTGCTTCTCTTTTACCAGTTTTGCCATCGCCAGCGTGGCATAAACGTCGGACATCGCATCGTGCGCCTGTTCGTGCGCTACGCCGTTGGCCTTAGTGAGATGCTCCAGCTTGAAGCTGGGGAAGCCATCGTCATTCTCCGGCCACTCAATGCCTTCCGGACGCAGCGCGTAGCAGGCGCGCATCACATCGAGTAAATCCCAGCGCGAATTGCCGTTCTGCCAGCTCCAGCCATAAGGATCAAAGAAGTTGCGATAGAAGATATTGCGCGTCACTTCATCATCAAAACGCACATTGTTGTAACCAATCACACAGGTTTGCGGCTCGCTAAACAGGCCGTGAATGCGTTCGGCAAACGCTGCCTCGGTCACGCCACGCGCTTTGGCGGTTTGCGGCGTAATGCCGGTGATCATCACCGCTTCCGGCTGCGGCAGATAATCGTCGGCTGGCTGGCAATAAAACACCTGCGGTTCACCTACTGCATTGAATTCTTTATCGGTACGCAGGCCCGCGAACTGCGCCGGACGGTCCAGCGACGGGCTTTTACCGAAGGTTTCATAATCGTGGAATAAGAAGGTGAACTCAGAGGCGGGCACGGCGTTATCCTGGCAATGGAGAATCAACGCACAGGATAGTCGTCCATGGGTAGCAGTACAACCTCGATCATCCTCGCTGCGAGCGGGCGCGCAGCATTTATGCGCAGTTCATACTTTTTTTCAATTTATTCAGATCTGTAAGCGCTATTTGCCGTAAAACGTGCGGCGGTAAATTCATTTTTTTGATTTTGAGGAAGAAGTGTTGAAAAGGCGTCTGCTGGTAACTGTATCTGGAATAATTATTTGGGCATCGTGGGCGCAGGCTGACGACAGCATGCCGTTTCCCCTGACACCACCGCCGATTGATGCGGCTTCATGGGTGTTGATGGACGCCACCACCGGACAAATTCTCACCGCTGGCAATCCGGATGAAGAGCGTAACCCGGCCAGCCTGACCAAACTGATGACCGGCTATGTCGTGGATCGCGCTATCGATCAGAATAAAATCAGCCGCGATGACAAAGTCACTATCGGCAAAGATGCGTGGGGCGCAGGCAATCCGGTGTTCAAAGGCTCCTCGCTGATGTTCCTCAAGCCTGGCGATCAGGTCACGGTGCGCGACCTGATGCGCGGCGTGATCATCGATTCCGGTAACGATGCCTGCGTAGCGCTGGCGGATCACGTGGCCGGCAGTGAAAGCAGCTTCGTCACCATGATGAACAGCTACGTGCAGAAACTCGGCCTGTCGCACACCCATTTTGAAACCGTGCACGGCCTCGATGCGCCGGGCCAGCACACCACCGCACGCGATCTGGCGGTGCTGTCGCGTGCCATCATCAGCGGCGAGCCCGATTTCTACGCCATGTACGGGGAGAAAACCCTGACGTGGAACGGCATCACCCAAAACAACCGCAACGGCTTGCTGTGGGATCAAAATCTGCACGTCGATGGTCTGAAAACCGGCCACACCGAAAGCGCCGGTTTTAACATCATCGCTTCCAACGTCGTCGGCCGTCATCGCCTGATTGCGGTGATCATGGGCGGCAAGAGCCCGAAAGGGCGCGAAGAACAGGCGCGCAAGCTGCTGGTGTGGGGCCAAAACAGCTTTGATACCGTGCAACTGTTCCACGCAGGCAAAAAAATCGGTAGCGAAAACGTCTGGTACGGCAATCCGCATAAGGTCGATGTCGGCACCACGCAGGATATCTACCTGTCGCTGCCGCGCACCGAAGTGGCCAACGTGATGGCGAAATACGTTATCGATCGTAAAGATCTGGAAGCGCCGCTGAAAGCGGGCGAGCAGATTGGCGAAATTCAGGTGATGGACAAAGATAAGCAGTTGGCCAGCTATCCGCTTTACGCGCTGCAAGCGGTGGAAGAGGCGGGCATCATTACGCGTATCAGCGATTACGTGAAACAGAAACTGTAATCTGTCGCGTCTTTCCGCGTCATCATCGTCGCCGTGATGCGGCGATGATGACACAATCGCTGTTGGCGTTGCAGACCAGAAAGGTGTGCTGGTGTACGATGACATGATTTTCCGATCGCCATTCATGGCAACCGTTTTAATGCGCGCACCAAACACGCTGCGTTACATCAATGTTTCTATTGAGAAAACCTGATGTAACGTCCATGTTGTATTTCAGCAAAACCTGAAAAATAATTGCGTTCGACCCTGATGATGCAGCCGTCACCAGGGTAACATAGCGCGCAAATTTTTAGCGTTCCCGGACAACCATGTTACGCGCTGACAAGCCCATCTCGCAGATTGAGTTCTGGTTCTACCGCCACTATCGCACCGTACACGGCGTGCGTATCGCTATCGCCTTTGTGCTGTGTTTCCTGTTTGTGCGGCTCACCGACATTCCCGAAGGCACCTGGCCGCTGATTACGCTGGTGGTCGTGATGGGGCCGATTTCCACCTGGGGCAATGTGCTGCCGCGCGTGGTGCAGCGTATCAGCGGCACCTTTGCCGGACTGATTTCTGGCCTGATCGCGCTCAAGCTTGAGCTGTTTTCACTGCCGGTAATGCTGGTGTGGTGCGCCGTTGTGATGGTGGTCTGCGGCTATCTGACGCTGGGAAAACATCCCTACATGGCGCTGCTGATCGGCATCACGCTCGGCGTGGTGGTCGGCGCACCGGCCGGGGATTTCACCATCGCCATGTGGCGCGGAGGCGATGTGATTCTCGGTTCACTGATGGCGCTGCTGTTCAGCGCCATCTGGGCGCAGCGCGCCTACACCCATTGGCGCATCCAGTTGTCAGATGCGTTTATCGCCATGGCCAAACTGCATCACACCGGCTTCTCCGCCAATTTGCTGGAGAAGCCGCGGCTGAATAAACCTTTTCAGAAATTGCTGAGCAGCGTGATCAAAATGCGCGCGCTGCTGGAGCCGGCGAGTAAAGAGACGCGCATTCCGAAATCGGTGTTTGAGGCGATCCAGACCATCAATCGCAATCTGGTCAACACCATGCAGATGCAAATTGATGCATGGTGGTCGTCGCGTGAAAGCCACTTGATTATGCTCAACGCGCCTACGCTGCGCCGCACCCAGCAGATGACGGAAGACACGCTGAATGCGCTGGCCACGCTGATGGTGAAAGGCGAAACCGAGCAGATCACCGCCAACAGCCACGCGCTGGAGGAGATCACCCAGGAACTGGAGCAGCTGATTGCTAATCGCAGCGGACGTTCCGAAACCACGGCGATTTACGGCTACGTCTGGCTGAGCCTCGAACAGGCGCGTCAGCTGGAGCGTATGACCGATTTAGTGCGTCTGGCGCTGCGTAAATAGTTTTCTCAGGCAAGGACTTAATGTGAATCACCCTTTCTTTGCGCTAAGATAAGCGCCAGTCCGAATTTAGCGGTGAGAATTGCAACCCTGGCGGCCAAGCCGCTAAGCTAAACGTTATGACTATTCCGCCTGCCGACGCAGGCCTCAAGAAAGGTGCCAACATGGAAAATGCCAAGCAATCATTTCAGGACGTACTGGAGTTTGTGCGTATGTTCCGTCGTAAAAACAAACTGCAGCGCGAAATCGTGGATAACGAGAAGAAAGTCCGTGATAACCAGAAACGTGTGCTGCTGCTGGACAACCTGAGTGAATACATCAAACCCGGCATGAGCATCGAGGCGGTGCAGGAAATTATCGCCAGCATGCGTGTGGACTATGAAGACCGCGTTGATGAGTACATCATCAAAAACGCTGACCTCTCCAAAGAGCGTCGCGAGCTGTCGAAGAAGTTGAAAGCGATGGGCGAGCCAAAAGCGCAATAAATTTCCATCTACCACTCATCTTGAGGTCGTCATTTATGACGACCTTTTTATTTGGGAAAAGATAACCCCAATAACTCTTCTTGCGATTTAGAGTTATTGGGGTTATCTTTTATGCTTTCAGGACGCGGAAAGGCAATGGCATGGATAGCAGATCATTAATGGCCGAGATCAAGGCCGATGGCTGGGAACTAATACGTGTGAACGGCAGCCATCACCATTTTGTCCATCCGGTAAAAAAAGGGCTGGTGACGATACCGCACCCCAAAAAGGATTTGCCGATCAAAACGGTGAAAAGTATCAGGAAACAAGCCGGACTGACTGTCCATTAATTCGAAAGAGGTGACGTATGTTTTATCCCATCGCGATTGAGGCGGGTGACCAAAGCACGGCATTTGGCGTCACGGTGCCGGATTTGCCGGGCTGTTTTTCTGCTGGAGATACGCTGGAAGCGGCGGTAACAAATGCCAAAGAGGCGATTATCGGCCATCTGGAGCTGCTGGTAGAATTAGAGCAGGACATCCCGGCGGTTTCTGAATTGAAATCGTTGATGAAAGATCCGCAATATGCAGGTTATGTTTGGGTGCTTATTGATGTGGATGTCACTCGCATTTTGGGCGGGTCCGAGAAAATCAACGTAACTTTGCCAAAACTGCTGATTGATCGCATTGACCGCTGCGTAGCGACGCATCCCGAATTCAAAACCCGTTCAGGTTTTTTGGCGCAGGTCGCGCTTGAGCGCATTGCGAAGACCCGTTCATAAGCTGCGTCGGGCACCCATTTATGGCGACCTGGCCCGCAGTAATGGGCAATTCATATGAAACAGCGCGACGAATCGCGCTGTTTTTTTTATTCCACCGCGAACTCCCACCATAGCTTTTCCAGCGCGTAGTAGCGGTCGCGTTCCGATTCAGGCTGATTCAGGTCGCGTTTCCACGGCTTCGCCAGAATAAAGTGCAGGTTCTTCACTTCATCTTCGCGCCACATCTTACTGTGCTGGAACGGCAAGGTTTTCAGCGCATTGTATTTGTAAGAAAGCGGCAGCCAGCGATCCTCGAACACTTCATTAAGCAAATCCTGCTCGGAGAAGGGATAGCGGCGCAGATCGGTAATGCCCGCCACTTTCTCCTGCAGCCACGCAAACACCGCCAAATCCGGCTTCAACACCAGGAAGCCGCCGTTCAGGTAGCGATCGAGCGTGGACGGTGCCGGTTCGCCGCGATCCTGCCAGGTATAGTGACAATTCTCTGGCTGCCAGCTGGCGGGATAACTGGCGATCTTGTTGGGATTGCAGCGACAGGCGTGGCACGCTGCCAGCGCATGCTTGCCCAGATCGAGCGTAAACAGCTCATCCATGTTGCGCAGCACCAGCATGTCGGCATCGAGAAATACTACGCGCTCACAATCAACCAGCTCCCACGCGCGCAGCTTGCTCCACACTTCTCCGAACTGCGCCGAGGCGTAATGCTGCTCCAGTTCGGCGTTTGGCATCAGCGGATCCACCGGATGGATCACGCAGCCCAGCGCCTGCAACGCTTCACGCGTCTCCAGATCGATGGCGTCGGTGACCATGACAATCAGCGGCCAGCGGGTTTCGCTGCGCTTCAGCGAGCGGTGCAGCGCCTTCACGCCAATGAAATAGTCCGGCTGCGTTAACAGCGTTACCCATGCAAACATGGTTTCTCCCCTTCAAACTTAATCAAACAAAGCAGTGACATAGTCATTGCTAAAACGGCGTTGTGGATCGAGCTGGTCGCGCACCGCGCGGAAAGCGTCCCACTGCGGATAGATATCGCGCCACTGATAGCGCTGCGGATCGTAATATTTGCCCCAGTGCGGACGTCCGCCTTCGGCCGCCAGCAGCTTCTCGACTTCAGTGAGAAAATGCAGGCCATCCTGCGACAGCGAACCGTCATCAGCGTAATAGACCACAAAGCCAAAGAAGCAGGTGGCGTGCTGATACGCCGGGCTGAGCCAGCCTTCAGACGCGCCGGTACAGCGCAGAATGATCGGATAGTGCATGTGCGGATGATTCTCGGCATACCACGCTTTGATCTTGCTGATAATCTGCGGCGTTTTCTCCAGCGGCACGCCGATCTCGACGTTGATCTGCGGCACGGCAATGCCGCGACAAAATAGCTGATAGATATCGCCGCTGATGTCGGTGAAATCGCGGAAACGCGTCACGGTGCGGAACTGTTTACCCCCTTTGCCGTGAATCTGCGTATCGCGATGCATCTGCGCCAGCGTCTGGTCGATGGTGTCATTCAGGCTGCTGTCGGTGTCATCGCCATGCTCAATCACCTCGCGCTGATTGGCGTGCCATGCCTGCGAATCTTCAGCGCTGGCTTCGTGTGCGTTCCACACGTGCATCAGGTTGTCATCGACAAACCACCAGGCTTTGCTCATCTCATATTGCTGGTTCCATTCGATCAAATCGTTCTCCAGCGTATCGGCGGAGACGGCGAATTTGTGGCAGGTAAACAGGCGGAAAGGGCGGGTGCGCAGCGTCACGGCCGTCACAATGCCCAGGCTGCCGAGCGAAACCTGTGCGGCAGCGAAATCGGGGTCACCGCGCACAAATTCACGCACGCTACCGTCAGCCAACACCATGCGGATGCGCAGCGCTTCATCGGCGATGGAGCTTTGTGCTAAACCCTGGCCGTGCGTGCCGGTGCCCATCGCACCCGCCAGCGTCTGCACCGCAATCACGCCCGGCGACGATGCCAGCATGCGATCCATCTCGGTTAGGGTGCTGTAAACCTGCTCCAGCGGCGTACCGGCGGCAAAGGTGACGCTCTCTTCGTCTTGGGCGATCACGCCGTTGAACGCGCTGAGATCCAGCAGCAAATCCTGCGCATCAACGCCCAGCATGCGGCCCGGCGACAAGCGGTTGCCCAGCACGCGCACTTTGCCGCTGGCGGTGCGCAGCAGTTGTTGCAACTCCGCTTCAGTTTGCGGCTGTTGTAACTGACTACGCTGACCAACCACCGTGTTTTGCGCCCAGTTCCACAGTGCGCTGTCCCGATCGGTATTCTGCGTATGGCGTAAGGGATAAAGGTGGGGATCTTTGTTCACTACGGCGTTCCTTAGTCTGTGGTCTGTGACGGTCCCAAATTTAAAAGCGTAGACCATCAGCGCGCAGCCGCAGCCTACGAGGCTTTGCGCACATAACGCAGCGTGGCGGTGACGGCTAACTGGCGGTTGCGACGGATGCTGTCTTCCTCGCTATCGTTCGGCGTGAACAGCGTGTGAAAGGTGTAGCGATTGGAGACGTGATGCACACAAATGCTGCTCAGCAAGCGGTGCACATCCACGGTATCCAGCCCATCCATAAACAGCCCTTGCTGCTGGCCGCGCGTCAGAATGTCATCCAGCACATCGAGTGCACTTTTGTTCAGCGCCTTAATGCGTTCGGATTGCATGATATAGCGCCCGCGCAGCAGGTTTTCGGTACACACCAGCCGCATAAAATCCGGATGCAAAACGTGGTAATCAAAGCTGGCTTCCACCAGTTTGGTCATCGCCAGTTCCGGTGCCATCTCGGCAAGATTAAGGCCGGTTTCATGCTGGCGAATCGCCTGATACACCTGCTCCAGCACCTCAATATAGAGCTGCTCTTTATTGCCAAAGTGATACACCACCATGCGTTTGGTGGTTTGCGCGTGCTCAGCGATCTGCTCCAGCCGCGCGCCCTGCATACCGAACTCGGCGAACATTTTCAGCGCACCAGCAAGAATGCGCTTCTTAAGCCCTTCAGGGTCATTTTTTCGTTTAGGTGTGGTGTCCGACATAGCGCTCAGTAACAAGTCCATCAAAAGGGGGAGGATAGCACAGCCATTTCTCGCGTGTGGCGATGCGAGCGGCGCCGCGGCTTTATGCTTTTCAGGAATAGCATTCCTGAATAAATCATAATGCAGGAATAAGCAACTGCGTATACTGCGGTCATCTGTCGTTACGACAGCTAATTTTGACTCGCGCAATTATAACTATCAGGAAGCACTTTATGCACACACGTCTGTCAGCAGTAAAAAATAAATTCCTGTTAACGGCTGGCGCCTTGCTGCTGGCCAGCGCGGCGCTATCGCCGCTGTCCATCGCGCATGCGGCGGACAAAACCTCGGTAAAAGTCGGCATTATGAGCGGCGAAGATGAAGACGTCTGGCGCGAAGTGATCAAACAGGCGGCAGCAAAAGGCTTAACGGTGAAAACCGTCATTTTCAACGATTACAACCAGCCGAACGAAGCGCTGCAAAACGGCGAAGTGGATGCCAACGCCTTCCAGCATCAGCCGTTCCTCAATAACCAAATCAAGGTCAATCACTACGACATCGTACGCGTCGGCGATACCGCCGTGTGGCCGATTGGTCTCTACTCGAAGAAAGTCAAAAGCGCGAAAGCGCTGAAAGAGGGCGCGGTGATTGGCGTGCCAAACGATCCCTCTAACGAAGCGCGTGGTCTGGTGCTGCTTGAGCAACAAGGCTTGATCAAACTGAAGCCGGGCGTCGGCATCGCGGCCACCACCGCCGATATCACCGCCAATCCGCATCATCTGAAAATCAAAGAGCTGGATTCCGGCATCATCGGCCGCTCCGTTCCTGACCTCGATGCCGCCGTGGTCAACACCGATTGGGCGCTGAAAAGTGGCCTGACCGCTGAAGATCGCATTGCGCAAGAGCCGGTAAAAGATAACCCCTACAACAACTTTATTGCGGTGAAAAAAGAGAACGTCAGCGCGCCGTGGGTGAAAACGCTGGTGGCTTCTTATCAGAACGATGCCGTGAAGACCGTGTTTGACAAGGTCTACAAAGGCACGGGCGAAACGGCCTGGTAAGGAACGATAAAGATGACGTTATTCTCAGCAGCCGAAACGCCCTTTACCGCCGTGAAACGCGGCGTGGCGGAAAGTGCCCATGACGAGGCGCAGGTGAAGTTTCGCGACAGCGGCAGCGTGGTGCGCCTGCAAGGTGTGTCACGTCGTTTTGGACAAACCCAGGCGCTACGCGACATCTCGTTGACGGTGCAGAAAGGCGAAATCCTTGGCCTGATCGGACGCAGCGGCGCGGGGAAATCCACGCTGATCCGCTGTCTCAACGGGCTGGAACAACCTGATGAAGGCGTCATTGAAATCGAAGGCCGTAACATCACCGGCCTGTCAGAAAAACAGCTGCAAACGGTGCGCAGCCGCGTTGGCATGGTGTTCCAGCACTTCAATCTGTTATCAGCAAAAACGGTGGCGCAGAACGTCGCGCTGCCGCTGAAAATCGCCGGCATGGATAAAGCGCAACGCCAGCAGCGCGTGGCGGAACTGCTGGCGCTGGTGGGATTGGCGGACAAAGCGCAAAGCTATCCGGCAGCGTTATCCGGCGGCCAAAAACAGCGGGTTGGCATTGCCCGCGCGCTGGCGGCCAGCCCGGCGCTGCTGCTGTGTGACGAAGCCACCTCCGCGCTCGATCCGGAAACCACGCGCTCAATTCTGGCGCTGCTCAAATCCCTGAATCAAAAACTCGGCATCACCATTTTGCTGATTACCCATGAGATGGAAGTGATCAAATCCGTGGCGCATCGCGTGGCGGTGATTGATGCCGGTGAAATCATTGAGCAAGGTCCGGTTTGGCAAGTGTTTGCGCATCCGCAATCGGCCCTGACGCGCACGCTGCTGCGCGGTTTGCTGCCGCAGCTGCCGGAAAATATTGCAGCGCGCCTCAGCGATGACAAGCAGGGCGACGCCATCTACAGCGTGCATTTTGCCGGTGACGATGCGCAGGGCGATCTGCTCACCCGCTTTGCCGGCGCGCTGCCGGGCAAATTCCGCCTGCTGCAGGGCGGCATCGATCACATCCAGCACTACGCGGTGGTGCGTTTCTTTATTGCGCTCCCGGCAGCCAACGCGGCCGACGAGCAACAGATTCTCAGCTGGCTGCATGCGCAGCAGGCTCAAGTGGAGTTGGTGGGTTATGTCGCCAGTCATGATTGATCTTTTACTCAATGCATTAGGTGAAACGGTATTAATGACGGTGATTTCCGGCCTGTTTTCGCTGGTGGCGGGCTTGCCGCTCGGCCTGATTCTGGTGATGACCAGCCCCGGCGGCATCGCCGAGCATCGCGGCGTGAATCGCGTGCTGGGCCTGATCATCAACAGCTTCCGCTCGCTGCCGTTCATTATTCTGCTGGTGGCGTTGATTCCCTTTACCCGTTTTCTGGTCGGCACCTCGCTCGGCACCTGGGCAGCAATTGTGCCACTGTCGATCACCGCCACGCCGTACTTTGCGCGCGTGGCGGAAGTGTCGCTGCGTGATGTCGATCGCGGCCTGATTGATGCGGTGCGCGCCATGGGCGCCAGCAAGCTGCGTATCGTCTGGGACGTGCTGATCCCGGAAGCGCTGCCCGGCATCTTGTCGGGGTTTGTGGTTACGCTGGTGGCGCTAATTGGTGCTTCGGCGATGGCCGGCGCGATTGGCGCAGGCGGACTGGGCGATCTGGCGATCCGTTATGGCTATCAGCGCTTTGAAACCTCAGTGATGATCGCGGTGATCGCGGTGCTGATTGTGCTGGTGTGCGGCATTCAGTGGCTCGGCGACCGGTTAGTGCAGCGTATTGATAAGCGCCATTGATTATCACTGATGCGCGATAAATCGCGCCGCTACGAATACCTGCATCTAAGGTAGCGGCGCAATCTATTGCGCATTGTTTTGCCAAAGGAGAATGCTCATGTCGCTGAATCCACTTCAGCTCACGCTCGAAAACAGCCTCGAACAACACAGCGCCGCTTATCTCAAGGTATCGCAGGCGATATTCCAAAATCCCGAAACCGGCAACAACGAATATTTTGCCAGTTAGCAACTCACGCAACTACTCAGCGCTGAGGGCTTTGCGGTCACGCGCAACGTCGCCGGACATGAAACGGCGTTCTACGCGGTGAAGGCCAGCGACAAACCGGGCCCCACCATCGCTTTTCTCGCGGAATATGACGCGCTGATCGGCATCGGTCACGCCTGCGGTCATAACCTGATTGGCACCACCAGCGTGGCGGCGGCCATTACGCTCGCGCAGGTGCTGGATCAAACCGGTGGACGCGTGGTGGTGTTAGGCACGCCCGCGGAAGAGGGCGGATTAGCCGGACCGGGCGGACCCAAAGGCAACGTGAAAAAGCGCTTTGTCGAAGCCGGCTACCTCAAAGATGTCGACGTGGCGCTGATGGTGCATCCTTCGGGCAAAACCCGCCTGACTGAATCCACGCTCGCCAATAATCATCTCTATTTCCACTTCTACGGCAAGCCGTCGCACGCCGCCAGCGCGCCCCATGAAGGGATCAACGCACTGGATGCGCTGGTGCTGCTCTACAACGGCATCAGCGTGTTGCGTCAGCAACTGCCGGATGGCGTGCGCGTGCACGGCATTATCACCAACGGCGGCCAGGCCCCGAACGTGATCCCGGAATACGCGTCGGCGCATTACTACATCCGCGCGGACAGCCGCGAAGTGGTGGAATCCCTTGAGCCGCGTCTGCGTGCCATTGCTGAAGGCGTGGCGCTGGCGACCGGCGCGCGCGTCGAGATTGATCATCAGATTGGCCCGCGCGATTTCAAACTCAACTCAGCGCTGGATGCCTTGCTGCTGGAAGAGTTCACCGCGGCAGGCGAGCAGGTTGATCTCTCGCCGCAGAAAAACAGAGTCTCCACCGATGCTGGCGACATCAGCCACGCGGTGCCGACGGCGCATCCGTGGCTGAAAATCGGCCATGACGATCTGATTTTCCATACCGTGCCATTTCGTGAAGCGGCCAACTCAGCGCGCGGCTATCAGGCGCTGCTGATTGGCGCGCGCGTGCTGGCACGCACCGGCTTACGTCTGCTGACCGATGCGGACGCCTTAAACAACGTCAAAGCGGATTTCGCGCGACAACCATAAAGGAGAGTGTTGTGTCGCAAACCTATCGCAGAAAACTGAAAACGCTGGTCGGCGCCAGCAGTGTGATTTCCGCCGCCAATGACAGCCAGCCCGGCGTGGGCATTACGCGCGCTATCGAACTGGCGAAAATTGCCGAGCGCGAAAAAATCACCGGGCTGTTCACCGCCGATTTGCTGCAGGCCGATGCGGCCGGATTAGCGGGCACCACCGGCACGCAAGATCCGCTGATTGCGCTGGCGGCATTGAGCCAGGTCACTTCGCACATCGGTTTAATCGCTACCGTCAGCACCAGCTGGCTGCATCCGTATAATCTGGCGCGTCAGGTCGGCACGCTCGATCACATCAGCGGCGGTCGCGCGGGCTGGAACGCAGTGACCTCGTCGGTAGGCGAGGAGAACTTCGGTGAAAGCCAGCTGCCGCCACCGCAGGAGCGCTACGCGCGCGCCACTGAATTTATTGAAGTGATGAACGCGCTGTATGACGCCAACGAACGCGCGGCAGTGCAGCGCACCGCCAGCGGCGGCATTCGTCTCGACCACAGCAAACTGCATCCAATTCACTATCGCGGCGACTATTTTCAGGTGGCGGGACCGCTTAACGTACCGCCGCCGCCACAGCGCCGTCCGGTGCAGTTCCAGGCGGGCCAATCCGACGCGGGCGTCACGCTCGGCGCACGTTATGCCGAAGTGATTTACACCTCGCAGCCCACGTTTGATGCGGCGCAAACCTTCGTGGCTGATGTGCAGCAGCGGGCGCGACGTTTTGGCCGCGAACATAATCCGCCGCTGATCATGAACTCGTTCCACGCCATCATTGGCGACAGCGACGCCTATGTGGCGCGCCGTCTGCGCGATAAGCATGAACGCATCAACTATGAACAGGGCAGATTACGCGTGGCCGATATGCTGGGCGGCGAGGTGGATTTGCGCGATGTGCCGCTCGACCAACCGCTGCCCGCCGCGTTAATTCCCGAACTGGCGCAGGTGCATCGTCGTCAGGGGCGCGCCGCCATTTTCCGTGGCTATGCGCTGGAAGGATTAACCCTGCGCGAGCTGATCATCAAAGCCGAAGAGACCGGCCACTGGTTTGTTGCCGGTACGCCAGAAACCCTGGCCGATGCCATCGAACAGCGCTACCGCGCCGGCGTGCTGGATGTGATTTCGCTGCATGGACTCGGCCAGCCCGATCAGCAGGATTTGCTGCTTAACGGCCTGCTGCCAGAACTGCGTCGCCGCCAGCTGATCGATAACGATTATGTCGGCAACGATTTCCGTAGCAGTCTGGAGCTGGCTGCGTTAACAGAAAAATAAACATACTATAATGGAAGGCATAGATAACGGTCCCGAAATCCAAGCTATTATGCCTTCAAGTAATACATTGCTAAAATTAATTTTAAGTTAATCATTTGTATCTATTTTAAAGAGTTTTTTTAATGTTTCACTTGTGACTTCTTTTGCTTCGGTGAATTCATTTTGACTAATAGATGGTGTGGTTCGGCTATAAAGTAAATTCTCTTGCCTGTACAAAATATTCTCAATCCTACCCCAAAGTAAGTCCGGTAATGTTATTGGCTCTTTTATTTTTTGTGGTAACTTTCCATTTTCTAAATTCAATAATTTCTTGATGTCTTGGTCTGATAAGTTGCAATTAATCTCATTAACAATAAACTCTTTGAGGGCTGATTTTAATGTTATTCCTAATAAACTATATGCTAACCAATTTGCTTGCGATAAAGGTTGTTTTGATAAAGTAACAGAGGCTACGACCCCTTCATACAATCCTTTCGTCCATGGCTTGCGAATCGATAATCTTTCATTCTTCTTTGCAATCTTTTCTGCCAATCTCATTCTTGATTTAGGTGGGTCGGGCAGAAAAGATTTTTTTACATTTATAAAATTTTCAATGGGAACATCAATAATCCTCCCTTTATCATGAGAAAAGACTTTATCTGCCCACTCCCCCATCCAAACTCTTGATAACGTTGCATACTCTTTGACGACTTGAACAAGCCAATCATGCAATGCTATGAAAACATGATGTTTGACATTAATGTCAGATTTACTACTATTCCATGGCATTTCTGATGCATCGCCTTGCATTGAAACAATTACTTTTGTTAAAGATAATTTTGGATGGGGTAGTCCTGCTTGGCCTTTTGTAAATCCAACATCAAAACTTTTCATTGCTGGGGCTACTAAACGGTCATTACAATAAAAATAAACACCGTACTCTCCTGCGCCAGGACTAGACTCATTACTTAGGCCTGCAATAACTTCAACATCAATATTTCTTTTTTTATCTGTAGTTAATATTCCATGATATCTTCTAGGTTCATAGTTAGGAGGGTATGACCAGTTATCAAAAAACTCGGGGTCAATGATTTTATCATTTAGCTTCAAGTAAACATTATTTATGGTTAGAAGTTTCCCATAAGTTTTTCTTAAGTGGTTATGCAGTTTCTCAATTAGATCATCGGTGATAATGATTCTCAATTTCTTCAGTTCTACGCGTGTTGAACCGAAATCAATATCTCCAACTGTAAATAGAGGTAGAATCCACTCTTCATCATCAAGCCAACTGTCATCAAATTCGACTTGATACGTTTGTTCTTTTTTGTACCGTGTTTTAATTTGGATATCGCTAGCCAAAGCTACAACTGCTCTTTTTGTACCCACACCAAAAATTCCAATAGTTTGATCTGTTGAAGAGGAACCAGTATGACCAGGGCTAACAATGTATTTCAGTTCGTTTTGTGAGAGGCCACCCGCGTTATCTTCAACGCTAATAATACCCTGCTCTTTGTTTAGGGTAATGTTAATTTCGATGCTGTTTCTTCTACCATTTCGAGTCCAAACGTCGAAGCTATTATCAATCAATTCACATATGGATTTATTAAGATCGTAATCAGCTATTATTGATAGAAAAAGTCTTTTTGAGGGTACCGCATCCAGAGTTCCTACTTGATATTTCATCCTTAACCCCAATTAAATTAATTATTGTTTATGACATATCTATCATGTTATAAAGGTAAAATGCAAATATAAATCAATTGTAGTTACAGGAGTGTAACTAATGCTATTTTATAACAGAAACGATGTTGCACCACCGCTCCCATTCCAAAGTCATGAAGCAAGAGCTGAACGTAGTGATCTAGTTGAGTTCATGAGCCTTTCTGATGATAGAAAAGCTCAAACATCAGTACCTCCCACGCGATTTAGAATAAATGATGAATCGATACAATTAGCGTTAAATAAGCTTTTTCATTCTAAGTGTGCATTTTGCGAGAGTAAAACTCCGCTATCCATACACCTTTTTAGACCAACTGATGGCGCAATGCCATTATTGAAGTCTGCCTTTTCTCATATTTATTATATTTGGCTCAGAACTGACTGGGGTAATTATTACTCAGTATGCTCAAATTGTAATGCTAATTCTCGAAATACATTCCCAGTTTCTGGTAAAAACCGCGGGGAACTCCCTTCTATAGAGGATGTAAAAAATTTCGCCAATGAAAATTTTGGACTCTGGCGAGGGAAACATATGGATAAAGCATTATTATTGGATCCCTGCGAAGTTAAAAATTTCGGAATGCATTTTTCTGTCGACTATTCCGGTGAAATCTTAGCACGAACGCGTCGCGCAGAAATAACAATAAAACTGTTTAATTTAAACAGTCAGTATCTGATTGAAGAGAGAGGTAGAGCATATGATAATTATATCAATATATTGTTATCTAATCTTGTTAGAAAAATCGAGTCACCTCTTTTTGAATTTAAAAGTATAGAGTTTGGTGGTACATGGTTTTTGTTACTTGTGCGACTTATTAAAGTTATAGAAATAAAGATCGATAAAAAACTGCTAAAAAACAAAAGTAATCTTTATAGTATTTTACAAGATGTTTATAAAACCTCCTTTGGAATTAAGGTGGTTAATGACTCCATTAATGAATTAAAAAACAAGCGGATACTTAAAAAAGAAATAAAAAACAGCACGCCCGTCTCACGCATTGAATATATAACACCATCATTTTTCGAACTGCAGAACTTTAAGTCATTGCAAAGCATTAGGTTGAAAATGCCTAAAGTTAGGCTTGCAGATAATGTATATAACTATCAAGATGAAGCTGCAGCTTTACTAATATTAGGTGAAAATTCATCAGGGAAAAGTTCTATTCTTGAGGCTATTGCATTAGCACTATGTGGAGAGATGCAACGTAGCCAGCTAGGCAAATCACCATTAACATTTGTTCTCTCACCTGAATTAATGGGTAGTACAAATGGTTATAGTCCAAAATCAGCTTCAGTTATCGTTGAATTCACTAATTCAGCAATTCTAGAATTACAAATTGAGAATGATTTTAAGTTGAAAGTTACAGGTGAAATCGATGCAATACCACCACTCTTTGCCTATGGCGCCTTCAGACAGTATGGAGCTTATAATAGATTAAAGAATTCAATAGGTAATATTGGGACGTTATTTTATTCTGATCGTGTTTTGGTAAATCCTGAAGTATGGTTACTCAGTCTTCAAGATAATGAATTTTTGATGGTTGTAAGAGCTTTAAGGAAAATACTATCAGTGGATGAAGACTTTGATGTTTTAATCCGTGACAAAGAAAATAATCGCTGCCTTATGGTTACTAAAGTTGGTGACAATAATAATATTACGGAAGTTAAGACACCATTCTCTGTAGTATCTTCAGGTTTCAGGTCAGTTTTGGCAATGGTTTGCGATGTATTAAAAGGATTACTTGCAGGACAATGCCGGAATGGGACAGTTGAGTTTGATAAAGCTAAAGCTATAATATTGATTGATGAAATTGAGGCGCACCTTCATCCTCGCTGGAAGATGCAAATAATGACCGCCTTAAGGCAAACATTTCCCAATGCATACTTCATCGCTACAACTCATGACCCCTTGTGTTTAAGGGGAATGTATGAAAACGAAGTGGTTGTATTCAATAGGATTAGAATCTCACAAAACAAAAATAATGAAATTCCTATAATGGTTGAATTAATTGATCAGCTACCTAATATTGAAAATCTTACTATTGAACAGTTATTGACATCCGATTTATTCAGTATGTTCAGTACAGACTCAAGTGGGGCAGAAGCTAAACTAGCTCATTTAGCTGACCTTTTGGCTAAAAAATCAAGTGGTATTTTTTTAAAACCTGAAGAAGAAGAAGCGCTAAAAGAGCTTGAACAGCAAGTGAGCTCCTCATTACCCCTTGGCTCAACAGAAGTAGAAAGAATAGTTCAGAAAGCCGTTGCAGAATATCTACAGCGTCGTAAACATGAAAGTAAAGCCGGTTTACACATTCTTGAAGAAGAAACGCGCCGTTCAATAATTAAGGCATTAGAGGGATATTGATATGCGTTCTGTAAAAAGAGGTAATAAACCGCCACCTCCTTCACTCATGTCAACAAAGAAAGATGGAAAAACAGAGCTTGAAAGAGTTAGGGCTCACATGACGAAGGTGTTAAAACCCAACGAAAAAAGAGAGCCATTTAAATTTTCAGTCTATAAATCTGATGATGTAAAGAAAAGGCTTGAAGAATTATTCCATGGTAAATGCGCTTATTGTGAATCTTTTTATGCTAGCCAAGCACCGGTGGATGTTGAGCATTACAGACCTAAAGGTGCTGTTGAGGGTGAGCATCAGCACCCCGGATATTGGTGGGTTGCTATGGATTGGGAAAATTTGCTACCAAGCTGTATTGACTGCAATCGACGTAGAAAACAAATAATACCAGTAGTGGTTAATAATATGAGACAACTTCATCAAAACATGCAGACAGGAAAGAAAGATTCTTTTCCAATATTAGGTGTAAGAAGTTTAGCCGAAAACAAAAATTTCTCCCAAGAAAAACCTTTACTGCTGGACCCGACACGAGATAATCCTTCGGAGCACATAGCATATTGCATTAAAAATGATAACGCAATCGGATTGATTATACCTCAAACGATTCATGATGTTGATGACAATAATCATGATTATGCCATGTTGGGTCAAGAGCGGTTAGAAAGAAATGTTAGTATAAGAGGAGCGGTCTCAATTCAAGTTTATGGATTAAACAGAATTAAGTTAGTTCAAGAAAGAATTTCATTAATTAATAGAATGAGTTTTTTAGAGGAGGTTGTTGTCGAGTTGGGGACTATAATTCAAAATCTAAACAATTCAGAATTAAACGATTTCCCTGATGTAATAAATGCCATAAGAAGTATCAAACTTCTTCAGGAGAAAATATTAACTGAGATGCGAAATCTTACAATGCCTCATGCGCCATTCAGTAGTTTAGCAAAAGCTTATTTAGACGATTTCAAAGAGAGGTTGCTGACGTAGTTATTAAATATATATTGATATCTAGTCAAGGTGGTTGGATACGTTTATCTTGAACAAAGATATTCTTATAAATTATGCCTTGTAAAGTTGCATTGACTTTGTTTTTGATGAATTATCAGCTGTTATTTTTATAAGATATTTCTGGGTTTGTTATAATGTTGATTTTTATTTATTACCAAATAATCGAATTTCTAACTTCCAACGGTGTGTTTTTATTTATATTGATTAAGCTTATTAGTAAATAATATATGTGATATTGAGGAGGAGGGTAAGCAAACAAAACCCCAAGTCCTTGATCGTAAAACTGAACTCTGAGTTTTAGCGTCAATATGATGCTAAACAATATTTTTATTGGATAATAATTCATATAAATTTAAATATATGGCTAACCAAATTATTTCCTCAGACGTCTGCTTTTTATCCATAATTTGCATTTATATTAAAAATTAATTCCACCCATATTAATTGAGTAAGCTAAAAAATCCTGTGCATTTTATTCAATTCCAATTTATTCATTCCCGCGATACTTCGATTATCGTTTTACCCCTATATAGCTTTAGACCTATATTTACGGGGTTTGTTGTCTGGCAGATCGAAACGATGGAGCGATTTGATCACTGATTGATGACACAGATCGAGCTTGTGTGCTGGCAGCATTAATCGTTTTACGACAAAAAGGGCCGGGATTATGCAGACCTTATGCCGATTCGATTAAATGATCCTGTTTTAGCAATATGAAAGAACTGCGTTTGCAGAGTAAAGGCGATCCCATTCGAGCATTTTTTGCCTTCGACCCATGGCGAACAGGAATCGTGCTTTGTGCTGGCAGCAAGGTGGGTAATGAAAAGCGCTTTTGTGCCGAGATGATCCCGTTGGCTGATCGTGAATTTACTCAGTACTTAGAGAACAAGAGTTGAAAACTAGTAACGCGATGGGTAGAACGCTGGAACAGATTCTTGCTGATGAAAAGCCTGAAGTCGTTGCTAATGCACAGGCGTTGGCAGAAGAGATGCTGCTCAATATTCACCTTGCTGAACTGCGCGAGAAAGTGCAGAAAACACATGTGGAAATGGCGCAGGCGCTCAACATCAAACAACCGACTGTTACTGTCATGGAAAAGCGGGGCGCGATCTTAAGTTGTCAACGCTCAAGCATTACATCCAAGCGGCTAGGATCAAACTGCGTCTTGGTATCGAATTGCCGGACGGCACGCATTACGAATTTGTGGTGTAACCGCCAGCAAGTACGTTCTGAAATCTTGTAAGGTGCGCATTTATACGCAGCAGGTTGGCGGTCGCCATAGGAAGTGCAGATTCCAGCCCTGATTCAAGCTAAATTTCAGTGACCGCCAATAAAGTTATCCGCCGCGCAACATAGTCGAGGACAGTTTTTCGCTGCGCTTCTGGCATGTGACTTTCAGTGTAGGTATCAATAATCAGCTGATGGTTACTGATAATTTCGCTTAGCCATTTTTTGGCCAAAGCGGGATGAATATCCATACCTTGCGCGAGCAGAATAAAATCCGCTCCCAGATATTCCCCGTAAATGGAGTTAATTCCCGGAGCGCTTTCCGCATCATTTTCTTCTCGCTCCAGAAGCGGCAACGCTAAATATTCTTTAAACGCCGTAGGGTAGGGAACGACGCTGATAAAGTCATAGACTGGAGCCAAATAAGGCGCTCCTTTTTCAGGAAGGATGATGCCGATATTGCGCAGATGAAAATCATTATTGCCTAATACATAGGCATAGATGATGCGTAAAAAGAGATCTCGCTTACTCTTTAAGCTGCTACTTACCGAATGATTGAGAAATTTAGCGGCTTTCTCGTAACTCGTGGCCTTTTTATTGTCTACATAGCCATATTTATCGCCGAGGCCCATCGCGCCATCTAACTGCTCCTGATGCAATCTGCCTTTATCAGTCCCTATCCGGTCATATCTCTTGATGACAAAAGCGAGTTCATCTGGCCGGTTATCATCATGCTTAAACTGCATAAGTCCAAAGGATGGAACGTCAAATTTCAGGCGTTGCATCAGACACATCGTTGCATGCTCATTTTCTGCCAGGTGCGGGTACTCCTCTGGTGAGGGTTTTAGAATATAGGTACCGTCGTTGCTGACCACATGCAACTCTCCTGCTTCCAGGCGGAGAGAGAGCTTGGGTTGATAGCCTGAAATGCTCATCCCTTTCTGGCGCTCAGGGAGTTCCTGAATAAACTGGCTACGGGTGAACGGCAAGCTCAGGGACACTTGCAAACTACCCAGTAAATGTTTAATGCCTTGTGTCGAATAGCCCGTATTCAACTCGGATTCTTTCAGCAGGTTTAAATTTATCAGGCAGCGTTCTGGGTTCATTGAGTTATCTCTTTAAGTACGACGGCACCAAGCAAGTCGTCACCATTCTGCATCAGTAAACCGAACAGATCTTTGTCGTCAATTTTCTGAATTTCAGAATATCGTTTACGCAACCATCCTTCTGGTGCTAATCCCTTGAAGAATGGATGAAGCTCTTCACTAAAGTAAGGCTCCGACCTCACTGGCATGCTAAGAGATATTGCTGGCCCGCGATAATTGGGCTGATAGCAGAAAGCAAAACCTCTTTCTACTTCACTCAATGTTCCTACAGGATGGTGGTATAGCCACACCGCTATTTTTCGAGCCATACTTTTATTCCGAGCTCTTTAAGCAATGCATGGAGATTAATTGCCTTTGCCGATGATGGTTTGGCAATCATTCGTTTAAACGTCGAGATTGAAACGCCAATTTGCAAAGCCATCTCTTCATAAGTGATATTTTGTTGCTTGAGTTCACGCGTCATGATCTGCGGCAAAAGCGAAAATTCCAGAGCGTTGAGAGCGCGTATGTCGTTCGGAGCACATTGAGTTGAAGATTGAATGTTCAACGCCCACTCTTCCAACACGCACTGTCGATCTGATTCAGAGAGCTTGTTAAGTTCAGATTTGATGTCATCCAGGTTCATTTTTGACACTGCTGCGCCTTTGCTAGCCTGCATTTTACGATATGACTCAACTATAAAGCCTTAAGGTTCATTTTTGAACCTATTAACTATTTTATCGCCAAATCCATGCAGTGACGTTAGAGATGAGATTGAAAAGTGTCATTAATGACACTTGATAAAGCTGCGGAATTGAGTGAGCGGAGATTTGGATATATACAGGAAAGCAAAAAGCCCGCTTAGTTTCCTAAGCGGGCTTCTCTAAATTTGGCTCCTCTGACTGGACTCGAACCAGTGACATACGGATTAACAGTCCGCCGTTCTACCGACTGAACTACAGAGGAATCGTGTGAACGAGGCGCATATTAGCGATGCCGATCCCCGTTGTCAAAGCCCGACTGCACACTTTTGGTTTAAGTGCGCGTAAAAGCAGCGGAATGCTGCTTTTCTGCCTTGAATGATCAGATTCTAAACTGCCAGCAAGATCTCACTTTAAACGCAATTCCTTTGAGATGTTAGATGCATGTCAAAGTTTTGTTATTTGCCGATTTTAAAACAATCATTTCAGTGCTTTTATGATGAAAGTTTCAAATGCAAGTTAGATGAAATAAATGAACTGCTAATCATCACCGACGAAATGAGTTGTGTCATCTGAAACGGCATTTCGAAAATAACTGGCTGATTAGTAGCGGGTTACACAGAAAAGATGCAGTAAATCGATAGCGTTAGACCAGAAGCCTTACCTCTACAACCACAAAAAAAACGCCAGCGACGTTGGGTGAATGTAAAAGATATTTTTCATTCGCGGTCTCAGCCAACCTGAGCATGTTAACGAATAAGAAGGGTTACCTATGAAATTCAAAAAAGCGTTATTAACTTCCCTGTTAGTTTGCATGTTACCTGCCGCCGTGATGGCAAAAGACCTTCAGGTAGGCGTTTCTATGGCGCTGTTTGATGACAACTTCCTCACCATTCTGCGCACCGCAATGCAGAAAGAGATGCAAAAAGACAACATCAAAGGCCAGGTTGAAGACGCCAAAGGTGACGTGGCCCAGCAGCTGCAGCAGGTGCAGAACTTCATTGGTCAGGGCGTTGACGCCATTATCGTTAACCCAGTGGATACCAACGCGGTGAAACCGCTGGTGGATGCCGCAGCGAAAGCCGGCGTGCCGCTGGTGTTCGTCAACCGTAAACCGGCAGGCGAGTTGAAAGACAAAATGGCGTTTGTCGGTTCGGATTCTGAACTGGCGGGCCGTCTGCAGATGGAAGCGCTGGCTAAAAAGATGAACGGCAAAGGCAACGTGGCGATTCTGCTGGGTGACCTGGCTAACGAATCCACCCGTGAACGCACCAAAGGTGTGGAAGCGGTGGTCGCCAAATATCCGGGCATTAAAGTCGTGCAGAAACAGACCGCCAAATTCACCCGTAATGATGCGGTGGACGTGGTGAGTAACTGGCTGACCGCGGGCGATGACATTCAGGCGATTGCCTCTAACAACGATGAAATGGCAATCGGTGCGCTGCAGGCGCTGGGTAAAAACCCGAATCACATCCTGGTAGCGGGTGTGGATGGTACGCCGGACGCACTGCAGATGATCAAGAACGACAAAATGGTCGCCACGGTCTTCCAGGATGCGAAAGGTCAGGGTGAAGGCGCGGTACAAACAGCGGTCAAGCTGATTAACGGCGAGAAAGTGCAGAAAGTGGTCGATATCCCGTTCCAGCTGATTACCAAAGATAACTACGAAAAATTCGCCAGTCAGAATCAGAAATAAACCGTAACCGACTTAGCCGTACGGAGGTGATGTATGACCGCTTTTGCGCTTGAAGCCGAAGGCATCAGCAAGTTCTTCCCCGGAGTGAAGGCACTCGACAATGTCTCACTGCGTATTAAACCGGGGTCGGTACATGCCCTGATGGGTGAAAATGGCGCGGGCAAATCCACTTTAATGAAATGCCTTATCGGGATGTATCGTCCCGATAAGGGCACCATTCGCATTAAAGGGGAGCCGGTGCAGTTTCAGGACACCATGGATGCGCTGCGTTCCGGCATCTCCATGATTCACCAGGAACTCAATCTGGTGCCTTACATGACCGTGGCCGAGAATATCTGGCTCGGCCGCGAACCGATGAAGTACGGCTTTGTTGACCACGGCAAGCTGAACAAACAGACGCAGGAGCTGCTGAACAAACTCAATATCCGTTTGAAAGCCGATCGTATGGTTGGCGAGTTGAGTATTGCGTCGCAGCAGATGGTGGAAATCGCCAAAGCGGTGTCATGGAATTCGGACATCGTGATTATGGATGAACCGACCTCGGCACTGACGGAAACCGAAGTGGCGCACCTGTTTACCATCATCCGCGACCTGCGTGAGCAGGGCAAAGCCATCATCTATATCAGCCATAAGATGGATGAGATTTTCACCATTACCGATGAGATCAGTATTTTCCGTGACGGATCGTGGGTCGGCAGCAACAGCACCAGCGAATACACGCGTCAGTCACTGATTACGCAGATGGTGGGCCGTGAATTAACCCAGCTGTTCCCGAAATTCAACGGTGAAATCGGTGGGGATGTGCTGACGGTGCGCAATCTCACCTGCAAAGATCGCTTCACCGACATCAACTTCACGGTGCGCAAGGGCGAAATCCTCGGCGTAGCGGGATTGGTGGGTGCCGGACGCAGCGAAGTGATGGAAAGCCTGTTCGGCATGGAGAGTTTCGACAGCGGTGAAATCCTGATTGATGGCATACCGGTCAAGATCGATTCGCCGTCAACGGCGATTGAGAAGGGCATGGCGTTCCTGACCGAAGACCGTAAAAAGTCGGGGCTGTTCCTGGTGTTGTCGGTGATGGAGAACATGAGCATCGTCAACATGCCCGATTACACCCATAAAAGCGGTTTTGTCAGCCACATCAAAATGGCGCAGGACTGCATGGATCAGATTCGCAAGCTGAACATTAAAACCCCCACCATGGATCAGATCATCAATAACCTCAGCGGCGGTAACCAGCAGAAGGTGCTGATTGCCCGCTGGCTGCTGGCGCAACCGAAGATCCTGATTCTTGACGAACCCACGCGCGGTATCGACGTGGGGGCAAAAGCAGAGATTTATCGCTTGATCAGTGAACTGGCGAATCGCGGCGTGGCCATCATTATGGTGTCGTCCGAACTGCCAGAAATTCTCGGCATGAGCGACCGCGTGATGGTTATGCACGGCGGACGTATAACCGGCATCCTCGATAAAGAAGAGGCCAATCAGGAATCCATTTTGTCGTTGGCATCCGAGTGAGGCGTGAGACACCTATGAGTAACGTAAAAATTACGGCCCCGCAGGCCGCAGAACAGAGTTCTTTCTTTGGCAACCTGCGTCACAAGCTGCCAAAAGATACCGGGATTTTTGTCGTGATGGTGGGCATTGCCCTGATTTTTGAAATTGCCGGTTGGTACGTACGTGACCAATCTTTCCTGATGAACACCAACCGCCTGGTGCTGATTATTTTACAGGTGGCAATCATCGGCATCATCGCGGTGGGCGTGACCCAGGTCATCATCACCACCGGTATTGACCTGTCATCCGGTTCGGTTATTGCCCTCACCGCGGTGGTGGCGGCCAGTCTGGCGCAAACTTCAGACAGCCTGTCGCCGATGTATCCCTCGCTGGTGAACCTGCCTGCGGTGATCCCCATCGTCGCCGGGATTGGCGTAGGGCTGCTGTGCGGCGTAATGAATGGCGTGCTGATCACCAAAACCGGTATTCCACCGTTCATCGCCACGCTCGGCATGATGGTGTCGGCACGCGGTCTGGCGCAGTACTACACGCAGGGTAACCCGATTAGCTTCCTGTCAGATGGCTTCACCTCCATCGGCCAGGGCGCGATGCCAGTCATTATCTTCCTGGTGGTGGCGTTCCTGTTCCATATCGCACTGAAACACACCCGCTACGGCAAATATGTCTACGCGATTGGCGGCAACATGACCTCCGCCAAAGTGTCCGGTATTAACGTTAATAAGTACCTGATCATTGTCTACACCATCGCCGGTGCGCTCTCTGGCCTGGCGGGTGTGGTGCTGGCGGCGCGCGTCAGTAGCGGCCAGTCGAGCATGGGGATGGCGTACGAACTGGATGCCATTGCCGCTGCGGTTATCGGCGGCAGCAGCCTGATGGGCGGCGTGGGCCGCATCACTGGTACGCTGATTGGTGCAGTGATCCTTGGCCTGATCAAGAGCGGCTTCACCTTTGTCGGTGTCGATGCTTACGTGCAGGACATCATCAAAGGCATCATCATCGTCGCAGCGGTTTCAATAGATATGCATCGCAACCGTAAAAAACGCTAATACGCTTCATACTTCACGCTGTAGCGGCGTTGGCTGCGAAAATTCCCCCCGGCCACATAGTTAACTATGCTCCCGGGGGGAATTTTCTTGCCGCCTTGCTACAGCGCGAATTATTTTGCGTAGTGACATTGTGCACGGTCAGTTCCCTCTCCCGCGCGCGGGAGAGGGTTAGGGTGAGGGACAGCGCGCACCGCCCGCCACATAAGTTTTCCAACTGGCTAACCTCCTTCTTTCCCGCTCCTTTTGTTCCATTCCCGCCGTTTCTGTTCACTTTCTGTGTTTTCTGCACCAAACCAGCTCATCCGGTCATCACTTTTTTGCACGCCTGACTCGCATTTTCTGCCCCACAGCGGTGCATGCTGTCTAAAGCTCACGCAAATCACGTCATCGCCCACGCTTATTAACTCCTTCGAGGTAATCACAAACGCTTATTTTCCGTGCCGTTAGGAAAAATCTGGCAACGCAATTTTGCATCGCGAACAAACCTGGCCTGCATATTGCAACTTCATTTCCACAAGCCAGCAGGCTGAAACACCCAACTGGGTATTCGGGGATTGACGGAGGCAACATGAATTTAAGACGACTCAAATATTTTGTAAAAATCGTCGATATCGGCAGCCTGACTCAGGCAGCAGAAGTGCTGCACATCGCGCAGCCTGCGCTTAGCCAGCAGGTGGCGACGCTGGAAAATGAACTCGATCAGCAATTGCTGATCCGCACCAAGCGCGGCGTGACGCCCACTGAAGCCGGAAAAATTCTGTATGCCCACGCTCGCACCATTCTGCGCCAGTGTGAACAGGCGCAAACGGCGGTGATTAACGCCGGCCAGGCACTGAACGGCCAGGTTTCGATTGGTTTAGCGCCGGGCACCGCCGCATCCTCGCTCACCATGCCGCTGCTGCACACGGTGCGTGAGCAGTTCCCGGATGTGCTGGTGTATCTGCATGAAAACAGCGGCACCTCGCTCAATGAAAAAGTGATGAACGGCCAGCTGGATATGGCAGTGCTGTACGACCGTGCGCCAACGGCGGGCATCAACAGCATTCCTTTAATGAAAGAAGAGCTCTATCTGGTGGGCGCAACGGCGTGCCCGGGTGCGACGGTCGATCTGGCCGATGTGGCGCAGATGAGCCTGTTCCTGCCGCGCGATTACAGTGCGGTGCGTAAACGTGTCGATGAAGCGTTCTCGCTGCGCCGTCTGAGCGCGCGCATCATTGGCGAAATCGAATCCATTTCGACGCTGACTGCGGCGGTGTCCAGCGGCATGGGCGTGACGGTGCTGCCAGAATCTGCGGCGCGGGCGCTGGTGAGTTCAACCCATGCGTGGATGGCGCGCATTAACAGTCCGTCACTCAATCTGCCGCTGTCGCTGAACATCTCGGCGCGTCTACCGCTGTCGCCATCGGCGCAGGCCGTGAAGAATATTCTGCTGTCGCTGCTGAATAAGCCAGCGGTAGAGGACCGCGAATTGATGCTGGTGGGATGAGTTAAGCGCACCTTTTCCCTCACCCTAACCCTCTCCCATCAATGGGAGAGGGGACCGATCCCGCCTATATTAGCCAAATAAATCACCTCACCAACCAACCGCTCAATCAACTCCCTCGCCCGCTTGCGGGAGCGGGGACCGATCCAGCGCATATTTAGCCACAATGATCACCTTACCAACCAACCGCTCAATCAACTCCCTCGCCCGCTTGCGGGAGCGGGGACCGATCCAGCGCATATTTAGCCACAATG
>NZ_JAGXKB010000003.1:0-9691 GCF_019091025.1 Pantoea sp. GbtcB22 | reverse complement strand
ATCACCTCACCAACCAACCGCTCGATCAGCTCCCTCGCCCGCTTGCGGGAGAGGGTTGGGGTGAGGGCGTCCTTCAAACGACTCCTTATTACTATTCCGCATAACACACCGTTTTTTATTATTTGTTGCGATGACACCAACTTCATAACATGGACGAAACAGGGGCAGGAATCAGGAGAAAAGGGTGTGAATTTCCAGCAACTTAAAATTATACGTGAAGCGGCCCGTTGCGAGTTCAACCTGACCGAAGTGGCGAATACGCTGTTTACCTCCCAATCCGGAGTCAGCCGCCATATTCGCGATCTGGAAGATGAACTGGGCGTGGAAATCTTTATTCGTCGTGGCAAGCGACTGTTAGGCATGACCGAACCGGGCAAGGCGCTGTTGACCATTGCTGAGCGCATCCTTGATGAAGCGGGCAAAGTACGCCGCTTAGCGGATGTGTTTACCAATGAAACCAGCGGCGTGCTGACCATCGCCACCACGCACACCCAGGCGCGTTACAGCCTGCCGCGCGTGATCAAAGCGTTTCGCCAGCTCTATCCCAACGTGCGCCTTGAGCTCAATCAGGGATCGCCGCAGGAGATTGTCGCCATGCTGCTGGCCGGTGAAGCCGATATCGGTATCGCCTCCGAGCAGCTAGTGAACAACAGTAGTCTTGCGGCGTTCCCGTGGTTCAGCTGGCATCACTCGCTGCTGGTACCGCACGATCATGAACTGCTACAGCAGCAGCCCATTACGCTCGCCAGCCTGAGCCGTTATCCGTTAATCACTTATCGTCAGGGCATTACCGGCCGTTCTCGGGTGGATCGTGCATTCCAGGCTGCAGGTCTGCGCCCGGATATCGTGCTCAGCGCGCAGGATTCTGACGTGGTGAAAACCTACGTGGAACTCGGTCTTGGCGTGGGGATTCTCGCCGATCAGGCGTGCGATATTTACGAAGGCGAAGATCTGGTAAAAATCGACACCCATCATCTGTTCGATGCCAATACCGTGTGGCTCGGCCTGAAGCGCGGCCAGCTGCAACGCAATTACGTTTGGCAGTTCCTCGAACTCTGCAATGCCAACCTGTCGCTGGAGGAGATCAAGCGTCAGGCGCTCTCCTACGAAACCGAAAACGAACCGGCCATCGACTTCCAGATTTAATTCAGCACGGTGCGGCGCAATTCAGCCGCACCGCCAGGCAACCGCGTTCCCGCTTTCATCCCCGCCCTGAAATGTGCTAAAGACAAGGGCATTTCCCGCACATCAGGAGCAAACATGATCAGGCTACGCGCTATCACGCCACGCGACATCGATTCCGGCGTTGCCCTTACGAAGCAACTGCACTGGCCGCATCGCCGCGAAGACTGGCAACAGGCGCTGACGTTCGGCGCAGGCACGGTGGCTGAACATCAGGGCGACTACGCCGGCAGCGCGCTGGGGTTTCGCTGGGGCGAGCAGGCCGCCACCCTCGGACTCGTCATCGTCAGCCCACGCTGGCAAGGGCAGGGCATTGGCAAACAGTTGATGCTGGCGCTGCTGGAACAATTCCCTGATTACCGCCTGCGGCTGCACGCCACCGAGAGCGGCAAACCGCTGTACCAGAAACTCGGTTTTGCGGTAACGGGCCAGATCCTGCAGCATCAAACGCGCGCGCTGGCGGCGGTGCCGGCGTTGAATATGCCACCCGGTTTCACGCTGCGTCACGCGCTGCCCGCAGAGGCACAACCGTTGACTGCCTTCGATCACCAGGCGCACGGCCTGTGGCGCCCCGCGTTAATCACCCACCTGATTGCCGCTGCACAAACCCAAATATTGCTGGATGCGCAGCAGCGCGTGCAGGGCTTTGCCAGCCTGCGCCGGTTTGGTCACGGCTGGTCGATTGGCCCGGTGATTGCGCTGAATCTGGCGAGCGCGCAAACCTTGATTGCCGCCCTGATGCAAAGCCTGCACGGCGAGTTTGTGCGCATCGATACCGACGCCGCGTTACCGCTGGCGGCATGGTTGAACACCCTGGGTCTGGAGCAGGTGGATGCGCCCACCATCATGGTGCGCGGCACGCCGTGGATACCGCAGCCCGGCGCGATGCAGGCTTATGGTTTGATGACGCAGGCGATGGGATGATGCCGAGTAGCAAGTAAATCGATGCCGGTGCCGTCGCGGCGGAGGGTGTGTGTGATCGCCGCGCAACGTAGCGGCGCGATTTATCGCGCAATGCCAGCCGGTGCGCAATGCCAGCCGGAGCGCGATGCTCGAAGGTTCTGAGTGGGTAAACAACAAAAAAAAGCCACCGAATTTCGGTGGCTTTCCAGACAGATAATAGAGGATCTAACCGCTAAATCAGCTCGGTTTTCACCCCCTGCTGCACCAGCAGTTCCGCGTCATCGCCGTGGCTGTAAACCTCATACTCCACGCCCGCAACCGTCACAGTTCCCTGTTGATGCTGCCATTCGCTGATATCGCTGCCTTCCGGCAGAATATCTTTCAGCTGCACCACATCGCCGGCATCGCCATTGATCATCAGCTGGGTTTTACCGTCTTCGATAAACAGATCTTTTTCGCCGTAATGCAGCAGCGCATCCAGATCGATTATCAGCGTATTATCCCCGCTGCCGCGAATATCAAAGATCTCCACCGATTGAATCTCTGCTTGATGCTGAGATAAATCGAGCAGCTGATCTTTCCCGGTTAATTGCAGGGTATCAATCTGCGTTTCACTGCCGGTGATAGCGTGCTCGGTTAATTCGTCGATGCCGTCGAGGAAGTGGATATTGTTTTCGGGCTCATCGATTAACTGTGCCGAAGTACTTGGTGGCGTAACAATAGTGTATATATTATCAATTACTAAGTTCCTATAGTCTGTGAGAAAGTGGAGGTGTAAATCCCCAAAATTATTGCCGTCAAAAGTATTCCCGTAAGAATCACGATCTAAATGAAGTGTTTCGCCAGGCTTAATAGTGATTTTATCCGATATAATGCCAGTACCATAAATATTGAATACTTCATCTTGTGTTCCCATGTTATATATGTCTAAACCAATATCTACGATTTTATTACCTTGGATATTCAGCAAGACGTTAGCTGGAGAAAGAACATGCTCCCCAAAATAATCAGGGGCACCTTCAGGCTTTTGTTTAATATAAGTCTTATGCCAAACAAGCGAACAATTTCCATTAAAAAGAATACCTGCATCATTACGCAGACCCAAATTCATATCTTCAAAGTCAATTATTCCTTTTCTTCCTGAATAATCTTTTGTGATATTTAGCTCAAATGATTCTCCCCAATTTCCCGCTCCGGATTGCTTCACCTGGAAATCCCAGTCGCCTTTCGCCAGCGCCGTATCCGGCGTCCAGCTCCACTTACCATCCGCACCCGCCTTCACGCTGTAGGTTTTTTCACCCGAGGCATGCTGTGCACGGATCATCACCACGCTGTTCGCCGGCGCGGTGCCGCGCAGGGTTGGCGTACTGTCGTCGGTGGTGTCACCGCTGGCGAGGCTGCCGGTCTCGGCACCGAAATCGTCAAACGCATCGGTAATGGTGGGCGCTGGATCGGTGTAATTCAGAATAAAGCTCTCTGACCAGGCGCTTTTGCCGCTGCTGTTCTCTGCACAGGCGCGGAAGTGCCAGTTATCGCTGTGATCCAGCGCCGGCGACGTCCACTCCCAGCTGCCGTCGGCGTTCACCACCGTGCTGCCCACGTTCACCCACGGCTTATCCCACGGGCCGTTCTGGAAGTGAATGATGCTACCCGCCACGCCGCGCCCGCGCAGGGTTGGCGTGCTGTCATCGGTGTAGCCGTTGTGCTTCACGCTGCCTGTCACCGGACCGACGTCGTCAAACGCATCGGTGATGACCGGCTTGTCAGGCGCTGCCGCGACGTATTTCACCACAAACTTGTTGCTCCACGCGCTGTAGTGATCGCCGTTCTGCGCCCGGGCCTGGAAGTCCCAGGTGTTGCTGCTGCTCAGCGCCGGTGAGGTCCACTCCCAGGTGCCGTCGGCTTTCACCACGGTGCTGCCCACTGGCTCCCACGGCACGCCCGGCGGGCTGCTCTGAATGTGGATGATGGTGCCGGCCACGCCTTTGCCGCGCAGGGTCGGCGTGCTGTCGTCGGTGGTGTCACCGTTCTGCAGGCTGCCGGTCTGGGCACCAAAATCATCAAACGCGTCAACAATGGTCGGCGTCGGATCGGTGTAGTTCAGAATAAAGCTGTCTGACCAGTCGCTTTGGCCGTTGCTGTTCTCTACATACGCACGGAAGTGCCAGTTGTCGCTGTGATCCAGCGCTGGCGACGTCCACTCCCAGGTGCCGTCCGCTTTCACCACCGTGCTGCCCACGTTCACCCACGGCTTATCCCACGGGCCGTTCTGGAAGTGAATGATGCTGCCCGCCACGCCTTTGCCGCGCAGGGTTGGCGTACTGTCATCGGTGTAGCCGTTGTGCTTCACGCTGCCGGTCACCGGACCGACGTCGTCAAACGCATCGGTGATGGTCGGCTTGTCAGGCGCTGCCGCGACGTATTTCACCACGAACTTGTTGCTCCACGCGCTGAAGTGATCGCCGGTCTGCGCCTGGGCCCGGAAGTCCCAGGTGTTGCTGCCACCCAGCACCGGTGAGGTCCACTCCCAGGTGCCGTCGGCTCTCACCACGGTGCTGCCCACGGTCTCCCACGGCACGCCCGGCGGGCTGCTCTGAATGTGGATGATGGTGCCGGCCACGCCTTTGCCGCGCAGGGTCGGCGTGCTGTCGTCGGTGGTGTCTCCGTTCTTCAGGCTGCCGGTCACCGCGCCAAAATTGTCCCAGGCATCGTCGATGGTGGGCTGCATATCCAGCGCCGGATCGATGGTCAGCTTAAAGCTGCTCCAGCCGTTCTGGCCGCTCTTCTGCACCTCAAAGGTCCAGCTGCCTTTCGCCAGCCCGGACGGCGTCCACGACCAGTTGCCTGCGTTGTCCACGCTCACCGTGGTGGAAGCGTAGCTGCCGCCGTCCATTTTGTAGCGCAGCGTAATGGTGCCGTTGGCCGGGCCGCTGCCGCGCAGGGTCGGCGTGGTGTCGTCGGTGGACGCGCCGCTGCTCAGGCTGCCGGTCACCGGACCCGCGTTGTCGAACGCGCTGTCGATGCTGGCGTTGCGATCCGCGTTGGAATCGATGGTCAGCTCGTAGCGGCTCCAGTTTTCCTGGCCGTCCTTCTTCACCTCAAAGGTCCAGTGTCCGTCCTCCAGATCTGGCGCGGTCCATGTCCAGTTACCGCTGGCATCCACTTTAATAATGATGCCGCCGTTGCTGTACTTCAGCGTGATGCTGCTGTTGGCCGGGCCGGTGCCGCGCAGCGTCGGGGTGCTGTCGTCGGTGGTCCCGCCGTTGGCAATGGTGCCGGTCACGGCGCCGAAGTCATCCCAGGCACTGGTGATCACGGCATCGCGGTCCACGGTCGGGTCGATGGTCAGCGTAAAGCTGCTCCAGCCGCTCTGGCCGGCCTTCTGCACCTCAAAGGTCCAGCTGCCGTTGGCCAGCGCGGACGGCGTCCACGTCCACTTGCCGTTGCCGTCCACGCTTACCGTGGTGCTGGCGTAGCTGCCGCTGCCAAGCTTGTAGCGCAGGGTGATAACGCTGTTGGCCGGGCCGCTGCCGCGCAGGGTCGGGGTGGTGTCATCGGTGGTCGCGCCGCTGCTCAGGCTGCCGGTCACCGGGCCGACGTTATCCAGCGCGCTGTCGATGGTCGGGTAGCGATCGAGATCCGGATCGATGGTCAGCTGGAAGCTGCTCCAGCCGTTCTGGCCGGCCTTCTGCACCTCAAAGGTCCAGCTGCCTTTCGCCAGCCCGGACGGCGTCCACGACCAGTTGCCTGTGTTGTCCACGCTCACCGTGGTGGAGGCGTAGCTGCCGGTGCCGAGCTTGTAGCGCAGCGTGATGGTGCCGTTGGACGGGCCGCTGCCGCGCAGGGTCGGGGTGGTGTCGTCGGTGCTGCTGCCGCTGCTCAGGCTGCCAGTGTTCGGACCGAAGTCGTCCCAGGCACTGTCGATGGTGGCGTTGCGATCGGCGGTGGAGTCAATGGTCAGCTCATAGCTGCTCCACTGAGACTGCCCGCTTTTCTTCACCTCGAAGGTCCAGTCGCCGTCCGTCAGCGCCGGTGCGGTCCACGTCCAGTTGCCACTACTGTCTACCTTGATCGTGCCCTCAAACAGGGTGGCCAGGTGGAAGTAGCGCAGCAGAATGGTGCTGTTGGCCGGGCCGGTGCCGCGCAGGGTAGGTGTGGCGTCGTCGGTGATGCCGCCGTTGGCGATCAGGCCGGTATTCGCGCCAAAGTCATCCCACGCGCTGTCGATAGTCGGCTTGCGATCCACGGTCGGGTCGATGGTCAGCTTATAGCTGCTCCAGCCGTTCTGGCCGGCCTTCTGCACCTCAAAGGTCCAGCTGCCGCTGGCCAGCGCATTCGGCGTCCACATCCAGTTGCCGCTGGCGTCCACGCTCACGCTGTCGGTGTTGTAGCCACCGCTGCCGAGCTTATAGCGAAGGGTGATGACGCTGTTGGCCGGGCCGGTACCGCGCAGGGTCGGCGTGGCGTCATCGGTGACGCCGCCGTTGGAAATAACGCCTTTGACGGCACCAAAATCATCATAGGCGCTGTCAATGGTCGCGTTGCGGTCCAGGGTCGGATCGATGGTCAGCTGGAAGCTGCTCCAGCCGTTCTGGCCGGCCTTCTGCACCTCAAAGGTCCAGCTGCCTTTTGCCAGCGCGGACGGCGTCCACGACCAGTTGCCCGCGTTGTCCACGCTCACCGTGGTGGAGGCGTAGCTGCCGCTGCCGAGCTTGTAGCGCAGCGTGATGGTGCTGTTGGCCGGGCCGGTGCCGCGCAGCGTCGGGGTGCTGTCGTCGGTGATCCCGCCGTTGGCAATGGTGCCGGTCACGGCGCCAAAGTCATCCCAGGCGCTGTTAATCACGGCGTCGCGGTCCACGGTGGGATCGATGGTCAGCTGGAAGCTGCTCCAGCCGCTCTGGCCGCTTTTTTGCACCTCAAAGGTCCAGCTGCCTTTTGCCAGCGTATTTGGCGTCCATGACCAGGTGCCGTTTACGTCCACGCTCACCGTGGTAGAGGCATAGCTGCCGCCGTCCATTTTATAACGCAGCGTAATGGTGCCGCTGGCCGGGCCGCTGCCGCGCAGGGTCGGCGTGGTGTCGTCGGTGCTGCTGCCGCTGCTCAGGCTGCCGGTTACCGGGCCGACGTTGTCGAACGCGCTGTCGATGGTGGCATTGCGATCCAGGTTAGGATCGATGGTCAGCTGGAAGCTGCTCCAGCCGCTCTGGCCGTCCTTCTGCACCTCAAAGGTCCAACTGCCTTTCGCCAGTGTATTTGGCGTCCATGACCAGTTGCCGCTGGCATCCACGCTCGCGCTGTCGATGGTGTAGCCACCGTTGCCGAGCTTGTAGCGCAGGGTGATAACGCTGTTGGCCGGGCCGGTACCGCGCAGGGTCGGCGTGGTGTCGTCGGTGGTCGCGCCGCTGCTCAGGCTGCCGGTCACCGGGCCCACGTTGTCGAGCGCGCTGTCGATGGTCGGGTAGCGATCGAGGTCCGGATCGATGGTCAGCTGGAAGCTGCTCCAGCCGTTCTGGCCGGCCTTCTGCACCTCAAAGGTCCAGCTGCCTTTCGCCAGCCCGGACGGCGTCCACGACCAGTTGCCTGTGTTGTCCACGCTCACCGTGGTGGAGGCGTAGCTGCCGGTGCCGAGCTTGTAGCGCAGCGTGATGGTGCCGTTGGACGGGCCGCTGCCGCGCAGGGTCGGCGTGGTGTCGTCGGTGCTGCTGCCGCTGCTCAGGCTGCCCGTCACCGGGCCGACGTTGTCGAACGCGCTGTCGATGCTGGCGTTGCGATCCGCGTTGGAATCGATGGTCAGCTCGTAGCGGCTCGCGCTTTCCTGACCGTCTTTCTTCACCTCAAAGGTCCAGTGTCCGTCCTCCAGATCTGGCGCGGTCCACGTCCAGTTCCCGCTGGCGTCCACTTTAACCATGATGCCGCCGCTGCGGTCGCCGTTGCTGTACTTCAGTGCGATGCTGCTGTTGGCCGGGCCGGTGCCGCGCAGCGTTGGCGTGCTGTCGTCGGTGGTCCCGCCGTTGGCAATGGTGCCGGTCACGGCGCCGAAGTCATCCCAGGCGCTGTTGATCACGGCATCGCGGTCCACGGTCGGGTCGATGGTCAGCGTAAAGCTGCTCCAGCCGCTCTGGCCAGCTTTCTGCACCTCAAAGGTCCAGCTGCCGTTGGCCAGCGCGGACGGCGTCCACGTCCACTTGCCGTTGCCGTCCACGCTTACCGTGGTGCTGGCGTAATTGCCGCTGCCAAGCTTGTAGCGCAGGGTGATAACGCTGTTGGCCGGGCCGCTGCCGCGCAGGGTTGGCGTGCTGTCGTCGGTGGTCGCGCCGCTGCTCAGGCTGCCGGTCACCGGGCCGACGTTATCCAGCGCGCTGTCGATGGTCGGGTAACGATCGAGATCAGGATCGATGGTCAGCTGGAAGCTGCTCCAGCCGCTCTGGCCGGCGTTCTGCACCTCAAAGGTCCAGCTACCCTTCGCCAGCGTATCCGGCGTCCACGACCAGTTGCCTGCATTATCCACGCTCACCGTGGTGGAGGCGTAGCTGCCGCTGCCCAGCTTGTAGCGCAGCGTAATGGTGCTGTTGGCCGGGCCGGTGCCGCGCAGGGTTGGCGTGCTGTCATCGGTGGACGCGCCGCTGCTCAGGCTGCCGGTTACCGGGCCGACGTTGTCCAGCGCATCGGTAATCACCGGTCCGGCGGCAGCAACGTACTTCAGAATAAATTTCCCGGTCCAGTCGCTGATAACGTCGCCGTTTTGCGCCTTCGCGTGAAACTCCCAGGTGCCGTTTTTGCTCAGTACCGGTGAGGTCCACTCCCAGGTGCCGTCCGCTTTAACGACGGTGCTGCCCACATTAACCCAGGAGCTGCCCGCCAGGCCGTTCTGGAAGTGGATGATGGTGCCGGCCACGCCGGTACCGCGCAGGGTTGGCGTGTTGTCATCGGTGGTGTCACCGCTTGTCAGGCTGCCGGTTACCGCGCCAAAGTCGTCCCAGGCGCTGTCAATGGTTGGCTTCAGGTCCAGCGCCGGATCGATGGTCAGCTTAAAGCTGCTCCAGCCGCTCTGGCCGTCCTTCTGTACCTCAAAGGTCCAGCTGCCTTTTGCCAGCGTATTTGGCGTCCACGACCAGTTGCCGTCTGCATCCACGCTCGCGCTGTCGAGGGTGTAGCCACCGTTGCCGAGCTTGTAGCGCAGGGTGATAACGCTGTTGGCCGGGCCGGTACCGCGCAGAGTCGGCGTGGTGTCGTCGGTGGACGCGCCGCTGCTCAGGCTGCCGGTTACCGGGCCCGCGTTATCCAGCGCGCTGTCGATGGTCGGGTAGCGATCGAGGTCCGGATCGATGGTCAGCCGGAAGCTGCTCCAGTCGCTCTGGCCGGCCTTCTGCACCTCAAAGGTCCAGCTGCCTTTCACCAGCGCGGACGGCGTCCACGACCAGTTGCCTGCGTTGTCCACGCTTACCGTGGTGGAGGCGTAGCTGCCGCCGTCCATTTTATAGCGCAGGGTGATAACGCTGCTGGCCGGGCCGCTCCCGCGCAGGGTTGGTGTGGTGTCGTCGGTGGACGCGCCGCTGCTCAGGCTGCCGGTCACCGGGCCCGCGTTGTCCAGCGCGCTGTCGATGCT
>NZ_JAGXKB010000255.1:0-268 GCF_019091025.1 Pantoea sp. GbtcB22 | reverse complement strand
ATTAACGTTGATCCTAGATTAACCGTGGAACTATTGAGGTGGGTGATGCTCATGGGCACAATCAGGATGATATTAACTTTGCGCCTTTGGAATGAAGTCACCAAAAAGCAGGTTTCGACTTCATGATTCATCGAGAAACGGGGCAATTTCGTCCATCGAAGTCTCTTTGGTGCGACGAAACGAGTATCCTTGCAGACCCTTGGTTAGTGCCCGAGATTTTATCACCCAAAACAAGTAACTGAGAAACGATATGGAAGCTATCGACATG
>NZ_JAGXKB010000254.1:0-268 GCF_019091025.1 Pantoea sp. GbtcB22 | reverse complement strand
CATGTGAGCACGGTGTTGGCATTCTCCGGCCCACACTTAGAGCTAGTCCCCACCATCGCCGCATGGGCCACCACCACCACACAAGCTCAACACACATGACATTTCTCCTGCACAAAATCTACTTTATGGTACGCGTACGGTGCTCTTTTTCTGAATCTCTTGTTTAGTTTGCACAAGCAGGGAGCATATTGGCACACTGATAAATGCACAGGGGTGAACCTAGGATATACTCCGTATGCGTGATCCACGGTGGCAAGCGTGTGTCATC
>NZ_JAGXKB010000253.1:0-268 GCF_019091025.1 Pantoea sp. GbtcB22 | reverse complement strand
CTGGACTCAGTCTTTTCGCTAGCATTAACGCTCGCATGATCTCATTTGGCATCCTATTCTCCTTCAAAAACGTGTCATGGAACAGCTTCTCAGCCATTATACCCCGACCAACGACCTCATTGCGCAAGGCCCGAATCTGTAGCGCACCCAACATGTACCCTGCTTGGTAGAGAGGTGAATATTCACCGCTCAGTGATCGTCTGACTTCCCCTTCAGCCGTTGCACGCTCGTGTCCGACTTCATTCACCAGCAGATCAATGCATTCTTC
>NZ_JAGXKB010000252.1:0-268 GCF_019091025.1 Pantoea sp. GbtcB22 | reverse complement strand
ATAATGGTCGTTGTTTCATAATTGTAGTACATATCCTTAACTACTTATTCGGCCATCAAGTACGTCACGACGTGTAGCACACGCGCGCGAAGCGCGCAAACAAGCATTAGTAGGTATAAGTACGAGAAGGAGATATCGAGATTAGGCTGGACTTGGCTTGGCCGACCGGGGGATTTCGGCGGAGGCGGTGGCGGTGTGTACCAGAGATCCTGGGTGTATCCACTACAAGTTTCCTAGTAGTTAACTCTATATGCTGGGGAGAATGCGC
>NZ_JAGXKB010000251.1:0-268 GCF_019091025.1 Pantoea sp. GbtcB22 | reverse complement strand
ACTTATGTCCGAGCGTAGAGGTTTGGATATTCCTTTCTTTACTTTGAAGCAGAGTTTGGTTGTGCAGGATTCTGAGAAAGATGATCAGACTCAGACTGAGGGCAAGATTACTAGTTCGGAACTTCTGCAGTTGAGGAAGAGGATGCTTGGGTTACTTGAGGATTTGTGTAAGGAGTGAGTTTACATTTCCTGCATTGAATGTCGCTGGTCGACATGATTTTCTCTGAGCTCGTTCTCCTCGTCCGGTCTACCGGCTGGCTCACGCCAA
>NZ_JAGXKB010000250.1:0-268 GCF_019091025.1 Pantoea sp. GbtcB22 | reverse complement strand
TGCTCAAATTTTCCCTAGTTTCAGTTGGTTGTTGTGGCATTCGTGTTGTAGCTAAGCTTCTGGTCTAGGTGGGATGGGGGAGTTTAGGGTGAAAAGCCTAGACGACAATGTGTGCGGATGCCATGTCCTTCTTGAAAGTATACCACTTGTACCTTGCCAAAACTTACCATACAATGAAAGCTTCGCGCCTAGTGTGTGGGTGGGGGATTGAGGGTTCACCTTGGCATATGGTACACCTCAATGCCAGCCAGCCATTTTGTGCTTGGAA
>NZ_JAGXKB010000249.1:0-268 GCF_019091025.1 Pantoea sp. GbtcB22 | reverse complement strand
GTATTAAAGCCATTCTCCAATGCCGGAGCCTCCCCGCTGGCCGGCACCGCAACGTTCTCGCCCGCACGCCAGCCATGTTCTTTGAAGTAGTTGGGTACGCTACCAATCGCATCAACCGGATCCCAAAGGTTGATATGACCATCGCCATTAAAATCGACTGCGTATTGCTTATAAGAGGATGGCATGAACTGCCCATAACCCATCGCACCGGCAAAGGAGCCGCGCAGATCCAGCGGATCGTCTTGCTCTGTTCGCGCCATCAGCAGGA
>NZ_JAGXKB010000248.1:0-269 GCF_019091025.1 Pantoea sp. GbtcB22 | reverse complement strand
TTTTATTACACAAATATGAGTTGCCACCTGAATTTGCACATTCTACTACAGCCAACTACTTCATAAAATAATGTATTGCGGTCAAGTTGTGCTAATGCACTAAAACATATTGCCATGTAATTTAATTGTTGCAGTAATGTTAATTAACTCAATGTCTATTTGGTGCAACATTTTATTGTGATCGATTAATTATTTGTTGCAACATCATATATCGCTCTGAAAATATATTTCGTTGCCACATCGTTTAATGCCATAAATATTTTTCCCTT
>NZ_JAGXKB010000247.1:0-269 GCF_019091025.1 Pantoea sp. GbtcB22 | reverse complement strand
AGGATCATCTTAACGATGATGATGACGAACGCTAGCACTGTATTAAGAAACTTATCATTGAAGCCTTGCAAAGATGTAATAACATGAAATATTATCTCACTGCGACGCGATCAAGTTGTCAGTATAGATTGCTTTCTCCACTAAATACTACGGATAATACTGTGAGGTGGACAGTGTACTCCGTACGTTACGGAGTACCTACTTACCTACCTAAAGACGCAGGTATCTTGATAACTCAATGCGAGATTTACAACACGGTAACACTACCG
>NZ_JAGXKB010000029.1:0-499 GCF_019091025.1 Pantoea sp. GbtcB22 | reverse complement strand
TGAACCGGCTCTTGCGTCTATGCAATGAACATACCCAATACACTACTTTATGTACAACACTTATGCTTCGGGTGCTTTCACGCCACTTCGTTGCTCCCGATCCGAAAACGGAGTATCGGGGTGCATTTGGTGCATTCCTTTGTGCCGAATGATTCGTTTCTTGTTTCTTTGCAAGGAACATGCCCAATCCACTATTTTAGGCCCAAAACTCATGTTTGGGGATGTTTCGCGCAATTTCGTTGCCGCACGTGACCCATTGCGAAATCGGGTATCAGGGTGTATACAAGGCATGAGTTTGTGCCACATGAACCATTTCTTCTTTTTTCGCAACGAACATGCCCAAACCACTACTTTAGGTCCAAAACTCATGTTTGGGGTGGTTTCGCGCCATTTCGTTGCCAGGCGTGACCCATTGCGAAAACGGGTATCGGGGTGCATACAAGGCATGAATTTGTGCCACCGGAACCATTTCTTCTTTTTGTGCAACGAACATGCCAAA
>NZ_JAGXKB010000246.1:0-269 GCF_019091025.1 Pantoea sp. GbtcB22 | reverse complement strand
GTTACGGATTTTACACCTATTTTTACGCTAAGGAGAAACCACTGTTAAATGCTGTACAAAAGAAAAAGAGGTTGAAGTTTGCTCGTGATCATTTAAATTGGACTTCAGATCAGTGCCGTCGTATCATTTGGAGTGACGGGTCCAAAATTTGATGCGACAGTCGGAGATGAAAGGAAAAAAGTGACTGAACAAAAATAAGGCATCTCATACTGATTGTCTCAAGCGCAAAGTGAAGTTTCCGTGTGTCTCTTATGATATGGGGCTGCATA
>NZ_JAGXKB010000245.1:0-269 GCF_019091025.1 Pantoea sp. GbtcB22 | reverse complement strand
GGAATTAAATTCGGTGACTAATCAATCTTCCGGGGTAAGCGATTGTCGCAATTCTGATTGGTCGGACCGGATCTCGGCATCCGGCATACTATAAAAGCATAATATATGATAAATATAGAAGAAGATACATCAGTATTCTAATACACTCAGGTAATATCAGGTACTCGGTATACAACTAGACTATCTGGTAGAAATTTGTATCCTCTTGAATAAAAGCACCGCTCTTACAGGACTAGAAATCGCAATCTCTGTAGGCGGTATGGAGTGGA
>NZ_JAGXKB010000244.1:0-269 GCF_019091025.1 Pantoea sp. GbtcB22 | reverse complement strand
GAGGTGTGCCGCGGTGGCCGGCGGTGATTTGTCGATCCGCGGGGGGGAAGTTCCAAAGAGTGGAGGTTGTTGGTTGTTGGTACAAGCAATTAAATTGGATGATCTCGATTGTACATTCCGTACGGATTACTCCGTATTGCAGAGAAGAATTGGATTAGTAGTGAAACAGTTCTTGTTCTTGTTCTTGTTCTTTTTGACCGTAGCCACATAGTACCTGGTCTAGTACAAAAGATGAGGTTATAGATATTGAGACATGCAGTCCCACTCTA
>NZ_JAGXKB010000243.1:0-269 GCF_019091025.1 Pantoea sp. GbtcB22 | reverse complement strand
AGGCTCAAGGAACGCTGCGAGTCGCTGCTGGCGCAAGTTTGGATCTATATTGCTTGCACGTTGCCTTGATGATATTAGCTCAGAAAGCCCGGTAAGTTAGATTAGAAAGGGTCGCACATGATGATCAGTAGGATGGAGGTCAACTCCATTTGTAATTTGTCGTCTACTTTGTTCGCCTGTGTTATTTCCCGAATCTTCGGCTCAAGCAGATCATAGAATGTCTGGAATTGATGGTTAGCAACTTCAAGCCAGTTGAACAGAGGTAGATA
>NZ_JAGXKB010000242.1:0-269 GCF_019091025.1 Pantoea sp. GbtcB22 | reverse complement strand
CTTTATAGTACTGTAGTACAGTACTAGTATTTTCGTCAACGGGAATTGATGATTCGTGCTTGAAAGGAAAGCCAAGCTCGTAAGAATTGAAAGAAACATGCCTGCTGTTTATTTGCAGCTACGAAACGGTCCAAGCCTGATCCATCCTTCGAGAAATATTATGGACAGCACGAGTGTGCTGCCGGAGCAAATAAAAGACAAGGTATGTAGTAAGTAAGAGGAGCTGTTGTTAATCAATCCTGTGTCACTGTCACATGCCAAGCACGATC
>NZ_JAGXKB010000241.1:0-269 GCF_019091025.1 Pantoea sp. GbtcB22 | reverse complement strand
AAGGGTCTTTCAACAAGTCTACCTGTGACTCCTATCAACAAAGATACGCAGATTGGGATGAATCAAGCGGCTAGCTTCAAAATATCTCCAGATCAGGCTGCTATTAGCCCCAATGCCCTGGATGAATCTTTCACCGAGCGCAAGTCATATGCACAAATTGCTTGGCTGGGTGTTGAGCCGCCAAATGCAACTGCCAGTATTGAGGGCGATAAAAAATCCCCTTCGATATATTTTGATGCGAAGCAAATAATGGAATCATCGCCAGATAA
>NZ_JAGXKB010000028.1:0-524 GCF_019091025.1 Pantoea sp. GbtcB22 | reverse complement strand
CCGCTTCATTCTTATTACGGAGAATGAAGACGATACGTCGTTTCAATTTTCAGCTTGTTCCGGATTGTTAAAGAGCATAATACTTCGCAGCACACCGTTTCCGGTTTGCTCTGAAGTATTGTTTTGAGTCACTGTAATGGTGGAGCTAAGCGGGATCGAACCGCTGACCTCCTGCGTGCAAGGCAGGCGCTCTCCCAGCTGAGCTATAGCCCCATACAGTTACTGCAGAGACCACTACTACCACTCACCAGGAGTTCCGTTTTTGACAAACGGTAATTTCTTTTCAGGCAAGGCAAAGTGGCGCGACGTATAGTTCACTATACGAGCGGCGCTTTAACGCAGCATGAGAAGAAATTTGGTAGGCCTGAGTGGACTTGAACCACCGACCTCACCCTTATCAGGGGTGCGCTCTAACCACCTGAGCTACAAGCCTGTAGAGGTTTTTTCTGCTCGTTACTTTCTATCAGACAATCTGTGTGAGCACTTCGCGGGAAGGTATCTTCAGGTAAGGAGGTGATCCAACC
>NZ_JAGXKB010000240.1:0-269 GCF_019091025.1 Pantoea sp. GbtcB22 | reverse complement strand
ACGAACGCCGCCAGTCCGCAGGAGCGCCACCGATCCACGAATAACTCGTCCTGTCCCACCCAGGCAGAAGGAAGCCGCTCTGCCGCTGGTCCTTCAACGCGCTTGCCCTCGCCGCCGGACGGGGCGTGAAGTAGGGAGTGAGCGGCGTGGACGGCGAGACGGCATTGCCTGGCCCTCAGGGGGCTGGGCGGTGGGTGAGGAGAAGCCTCCCGGAACGACGGGCCGTGCGGGCGCAGGTACCTGGAGCGCCGGCACCTGCCCGGTCCGTG
>NZ_JAGXKB010000239.1:0-269 GCF_019091025.1 Pantoea sp. GbtcB22 | reverse complement strand
ATTTTGAGTGTGGAGAAAAGAGGGGGGCGTTTGTTAAACCTGATAAGATTGAGGTTGGGGATTTTCCGCCGTTGAGTTTGGAGGATGAGTTTGATGATTTGGAGGAGATTTGATACATCAATCAGCTCCTAGCTGTTGTCTAGTTATGATGTGATGTGATGTGATGTTGTGCGGGTACAAGAATGAATGCAATGTGGTCCAAATTCAAGTGTAATGATTCTTCCTCCAAGCTAAGCTCACATACAGGATAAAGCCAAACAATCTCTTCG
>NZ_JAGXKB010000238.1:0-269 GCF_019091025.1 Pantoea sp. GbtcB22 | reverse complement strand
GATCGGCTTGAAGGTCCTCAAGGACCTCTGGCCGCGCAACCGGGAACGCTTGTTCATCAGCAGCTTCTCGATCCGTTCGATTCATGCGGCTGCCCGCCTGCTGCCGGACATCCCGCGTGCCTTCGCGGTGGTTGTTCCTCCACGCAATCCGATCGCTCTTCTCGAAGAGTCGAAGTGCCAGATCCTGCATGTGACGCAGGCGCTGCTCACCGATGATGCCTCGAAGATCCTGGCAGAGAGCGGTGTTGAATACGCGGTTGCGGTCGTCA
>NZ_JAGXKB010000237.1:0-269 GCF_019091025.1 Pantoea sp. GbtcB22 | reverse complement strand
ATGATAGAATCTTCATTGCCAGATTTTCTTTTTTTAGAATTTTCATTATTTGGTAAGTTATTCACTTTAACTGTACAAACTTTTTGCCTATCAATAACAAAAATTAATAAAAGTATTCTTAATAATATACTAAAAATAAATATTAATAATATATAACAATATCATAAATTATTATTTATAAAACTAGATAATATATTTTGTAAACCAATAAATAAATTATCAAAAAATAACGAAATATTAGTAAAGAGTGGATAAGACCCTGGTGATAC
>NZ_JAGXKB010000236.1:0-269 GCF_019091025.1 Pantoea sp. GbtcB22 | reverse complement strand
TCTGCCACACCGTAAACCACCATTCTGGTAACCACTACCATCTCTACCACCTGCAGCACCACGATCACGCTGTTGAAGTTGGCATCGGTTTTGATTCCACGCAGGTTGGAGATGGTCATAAAGGCCACCAGCAGCTCCACGAAAATCCACGACGGAATGCCCGGCACCAGCGTCTCAAAGTAGCTTTTCGCCAGCAGGTTGTTGATCATCGGCATGAACAAGTAGTCCAGCAGTGATGACCAGCCAACCATAAAGCCGACGTGCGGACG
>NZ_JAGXKB010000235.1:0-270 GCF_019091025.1 Pantoea sp. GbtcB22 | reverse complement strand
TTATTTCAGAGTGTAAACTTACATCAAACTAACAACAGCATCAGAGTCTAATTGGAATCTCCTCCATAATCCTCAACTTACCCCATAAACCGGCCCGGTCACTAACCTTACCCCAGACTTCACGTCTATCTAATATGGATGTGACCTTCACCCCGGCCCGGAATATTTGTAGCTGCCGCATTAGTTCACGAATACACGTCAAAGGAGGAAGGTGTAAAAAGTAAAGATACAGCCTGTATGCATGCAAGATCCACTCGTTAGCACGATATA
>NZ_JAGXKB010000234.1:0-270 GCF_019091025.1 Pantoea sp. GbtcB22 | reverse complement strand
TATATATGCACTAGTCTAGTAATATTTTTATAGGGCTGTAGGTCCTGCAGACTATAAACTAGTATATTATCTATATTACCTGCTCCTGGAATAGCTGGTGGCTATAGTAAATATTCACCACAGGCAAAAGGTCATCACTATAGATGGATGACAGGGGCAATGATAGGGGCCCTAGGGTAGATAGGGGGTCATTGCTGCTATATCCCTTATTAATCTCCCTAAGTTAATTATCCACACTAGCCAGCACCTATTTAGCACTCTGGTCCTTCT
>NZ_JAGXKB010000233.1:0-270 GCF_019091025.1 Pantoea sp. GbtcB22 | reverse complement strand
GTCATCATGCCGTGCGTGTCGAAGTAGCTGTTGACCGCGCCGCCGGTGGGCAGCTGTTCCAGGGTGCGGTCACCGAAGCGGTCGTAGCCGTACCGGGTGTCATGCCCGTCCGGGTCAGTGACCGTGGCGAGCAGACCGCAGGGCTGGACGCTGCCGGCCGGGGCCGAGGGGTCGTTGACCACCGGCGGCTGGCTGCCGGAGTCACAGGTGTAGCCGTAGCTGGTCGTCGCACCGCTGGGAGCCGCCTTCGTCGGCGGGGTGGTGCGGGTC
>NZ_JAGXKB010000232.1:0-270 GCF_019091025.1 Pantoea sp. GbtcB22 | reverse complement strand
ATACCGGGCGTGTGTCTATGGTCTTGGTCTAGTGAAGTCAAACTTTTGGAACTTCGACCAACACCGGCTTCCAAGATGTTTGTTTCAGAAGCACGTTTATCATTTGCAAGGATTTGTGTCGAAGAGCACTTTTTCGCACTGCATTGCAAAATTATAACTACACGCTAAATCGCTAATAGAAAAAAAAAAATATCGATCAAGGTCGCATAGTTAAATTACTCCGTAAGTTAGGTTGGTTTGCACACACTACCTCTGTTTATGAATATATGA
>NZ_JAGXKB010000027.1:0-538 GCF_019091025.1 Pantoea sp. GbtcB22 | reverse complement strand
TCTCTCGATTCCGTGCGCAGTGCAAAGAGCTACGATGGAAATACGAAACACAGCCGACTCAATGGCGTATTATGGCCTGGTCCTTTAGTATTTTAAAGTGAAAAGATGTTCAAGTATTGTATATTCTCTTTGGATTGTGGCAAGCCAAAGGGAGCAAAATTATACTTCATTGAGCAAGATCCAAATTGGAGGAAGTGTTGAAGTGCGCCTTGGTTATGTACGACGACCAAGGGTCGACGTGATTGATCGTCTGACAGTAGAGGCGTGCGAATTTCTTGGGACTATTGTTCTCTAAGGACTAGTTTTTGAGTTGTCATTCTTGTGGGGAGGTATTCTTGTTCATCTCTCTGTCAAGACCAACAGCTCTCGATTCCGTGCGCAGTGAGCTACGATGGAAATACGAATCACAGCCGACTCAATGGCGTTTTATGGCTTGGTCCTTTAGTCTTTTAATGACTTTAGAGGTTCCAGCGTGGGATAAACTCTTTTCTTCCACCATTTCACCGGTAACCACGTTGCCTGCACAGATGGTTTTACC
>NZ_JAGXKB010000231.1:0-270 GCF_019091025.1 Pantoea sp. GbtcB22 | reverse complement strand
CAAGATGAACAATTCATGGAATTCAGTAGAGCAGAACGCCTTAAGTGGGTATGATAGGATGCCTTGAGAACGGGAGTATACACTGCTTAACCGTTCACCATCATCAATTTTGACAAGTTTAGAGGGTTTCAATTGTTTGAAATGTATGAAAGGAAATTGAATACTCTGCTACTTTATCAATTTACTTTCAATGACCCTCAAAATGCAATATAGCCGCAATATCCTGTCGTTGACGTTCAAAACCTTAAGGCCACCCGCCCATGAAATGAC
>NZ_JAGXKB010000230.1:0-270 GCF_019091025.1 Pantoea sp. GbtcB22 | reverse complement strand
AGAGAGACCATTGAGATATTTGATCCCCTCCTCAATGGTCTCTTTTTTGGCCAAGTTGTCTGGAGTACCAGAAGTTTGACAATCGATTTCATCGCCAGCAATGACCTGTTAAGAAAATGAATCAGTCTTTCAGTATATATGACAATGGTAACTAAGTTTTACCTGGCTGGTAATAGCACCAAGAACAAACAGAATTGACTGCCACTTCATTGTAAAAGATGTTTCCGAGATTTTAGAATCTGCTTCTGAGACGAGTTGCTTGAGTAAGGA
>NZ_JAGXKB010000229.1:0-270 GCF_019091025.1 Pantoea sp. GbtcB22 | reverse complement strand
ATTGATGTGGTAAGTAAAGATTGGTGGCGGGAAGAATTGCTGGCTACATTTGAGGATAGCAACTATTGCGTCGTATCTGTGGCGGTGGCAGGACTCCAAGGCACTGGTGATTTGGTTGTGGGGTCGAGAATCAAGTCTCTTCTGAGATTCGCTAGATGATCCTTACGTCCTGTGTTGGGGCCATGAATCAAAAGTGGACTTTCTGCAGGGCCTATCTATGCGCTGACTAATCTAATATGTTGCCCTACATTAAAGCTTTATATATAGTGG
>NZ_JAGXKB010000228.1:0-270 GCF_019091025.1 Pantoea sp. GbtcB22 | reverse complement strand
AGCCGCAGGAGCCGCAGTACCAGACCTCGAGCCAGCTGTCCGGCTCGCCGAGGGCGACACCGGTGGGGTGGACGTCCCGCTCGGTCGCGGTGCCCTCGCAGCCGGGGTAGCCGATCTCGCACTCGGCGACGGTCGACACCATGTCGTTCAGCGTCTTCACGTTGCTCATGAGATCCCCCTGGAGGTGCGTGGTGGCGGTGGTGCGGCGTGCACCCCCTTGCTTCAATCAATAATTTACACAAGGTTCGGAGAATATGCAAATTAAGCGAG
>NZ_JAGXKB010000227.1:0-270 GCF_019091025.1 Pantoea sp. GbtcB22 | reverse complement strand
CCAGTCGGTTGAATGAACTTGCTGCAGTATCCCCGGCCCTGGGGATATTTTATACCCTATTTGTTTGCTTTGCATCTGATCTCTTGCTGGGACCAGCCTGGGCAATCACGGTCTCGCACACCTGGAACATCATTGGTCTTATCATCCTTGTGGTCTGGAGAGTTCCGGAATCGGCGCTATGGTTTGCCTTCTTAACGACATACTCGGCTGTTGCAATGTCAAGTGTTCTTTATGGCTGGATAAATAGCCAGTTGAGGGCTTCACCTGTCC
>NZ_JAGXKB010000226.1:0-270 GCF_019091025.1 Pantoea sp. GbtcB22 | reverse complement strand
AATCAGCTGGTCCGCTCCAAACGAGAGCCGCTTCTCCTTGAAGCTCAGCGAGCGGGTGGGGAGTTGGGCCTCCGCGGCGCCCACGTTGAACTGAATCGAGCGCCGACGTGGACTATGGTCGCGTGGCTTTGTATCTTCAAAGGAAATGCTGCGTGTATGTCCATGCTTTTTCGTCTGTTGTACACTTTCGCTGGTGTTTGGCCGGTCGTCGGATTCGACTGAAGGCTTAGGGGAGGGAGGTGCTGACATCATGCAGCGAGGGGTAGAACG
>NZ_JAGXKB010000225.1:0-270 GCF_019091025.1 Pantoea sp. GbtcB22 | reverse complement strand
AGAAACGGAGACCTCGAAGCTTCATGAGCAACATGCAGGCGAAGCTAACCGTTTGAAGAAGGCCATCCAAGAGCTGGAGTCGACGATCATTCAATCGAAAGATAGCCATGCTACAGAAGTATCTGATCTTCGCCAAAAAGTCAATGACTTGGAATCCACTCTTTCCTCGGTCAAAAACCAACACCAGACTGAGACTGCTGGTCTCAAAGCCACGGTCGAGATCCTGGAGTCACAACTGGCCACCGTTAAGTCTGAACACGAAGCCGAAAC
>NZ_JAGXKB010000224.1:0-270 GCF_019091025.1 Pantoea sp. GbtcB22 | reverse complement strand
ACCACCGCGGTAGGCGACAACGGCGAGTGGCGCTATGAAACTGCGGCTTTAGATGATGGCCAGCACAGCTTCACCGTGTCAGTCACCAACGCTGCGGGGACGACGGGCCCGGAAGCGATACCGATTACGATTAATATTGATACGGCTGCACCGGCAACGGCCAGCGATCTTGTCGTAACAGACGATGAGGGGGGCTGCACCGGCCCGTTGACGTCGGGTGACACCACCGATGACAGCACGCCAACGCTGAGCGGCTCCGCTGAAGCGGGC
>NZ_JAGXKB010000026.1:0-599 GCF_019091025.1 Pantoea sp. GbtcB22 | reverse complement strand
CGGCCCGCACAGCTTCACCGCCCGGGCCACCGACCCGGCGGGCAACACCGGATTACCCTCCATCCCGTTCACCTTCACCGTGGATACCGTGATTGCGCAGCCGCTGCTGGAAACCGTGACTGACGCGGTGACCGGCGGCGTGGAAGGTGCGATTAGCAACGACGGCACCGGCCTCACCAACGACGCGCGCCCCGTGCTCAGCGGCCGCGCCGAAACCGGCAGCCTGGTGACGATTTATGACGGCAACTCAGCCATCGGCAGCGTCCGGGCCGATGCTGCAACCGGCGCGTGGCGCTGGCAGAGCAGCGAAAACCTGGCCGAAGGCATGCACACGCTGACCGTGCAGGCCACCGACCCGGCGGGCAACGTCTCGGTGATTTCAGACGGCTTTACGATTACCGTAGATACCCTGATTGCACCGCCGCTGCTGGAAACCGTGACCGACGCTGTCAGCGGCGGCGTTGAAGGCGCGGTTAGCAATGACGGCACCGGCCTCACTAACGATGCGCGTCCGCTGCTCAACGGCAGCGCCGAAAAAGGCAGTCTGGTAACTATTTACGACGGCACTACGGCGGTGGGCAGCGTCTATGCCGACGTCA
>NZ_JAGXKB010000223.1:0-270 GCF_019091025.1 Pantoea sp. GbtcB22 | reverse complement strand
AACAAACCACGCTCGCCATCGGCCGCACCCAACACGACATTCCGTGGGAAACGCTCGATGGCAGCCAGGTGATGCTGGTGTCGTTTATCTGTTATGCCTTCAACCTGACGCTCAGCACCTGGGTTGGCGGCGTGGCGGTGCGCTATCGGCTCTACTCAAGACTCGGTTTGCCGGGCAATACCATTACGCGCATTTTCTCTCTGAGCATCGCCACCAAATGGCTAGGCTATATTCTGCTGGCCGGCGTGGTGTTTGCGGCGGGCATGGTGC
>NZ_JAGXKB010000222.1:0-270 GCF_019091025.1 Pantoea sp. GbtcB22 | reverse complement strand
GCAAAGAAGACCATTTCTCAGCCAGCTGCGCTTCGGTATCACTCAGGATCTCGTGATGTTGCTTGAGCTTAGGCAGATTGTCGTACACCGCCTGCAGGCGTTTACGATCGACCTTTCCATTAGCGGTAAGAGGCAGATGCGACATCAGAATTATTCGTTCTGGCACCATCGTTTTTGGCAGATGCTCACTAAGCTGTGCTTGCCAGGCCACAGGCAGTGCCGTGTTGTGCGGGTTGATCATTTTAAGCATTGAGGCCAGGCCTTTGTTGT
>NZ_JAGXKB010000221.1:0-270 GCF_019091025.1 Pantoea sp. GbtcB22 | reverse complement strand
TTTGCCCGGTGACCATCGCCAAAGCCGAACTGAGGAAAGTCGGCCAGGTGAAACCGGGCGATAAAATTCGCTTCCACCCAACCAGCGCCGACGAAGCGGTGGCGCTGGAAAAAGCCCAGGCGCACAGCGTGGCCACGCTGCGCAGCAGCCACCCGCCGGCCTTTGCGGTGCCCTCTTTAGCAGCCAGCGCTATCGGTTCCGCCACCTTGCTGGCGGCGCTCCCCGTCACGGCATCCACGCCAGCGGCGGTTTATCGCCAGGCGGGCGACA
>NZ_JAGXKB010000220.1:0-271 GCF_019091025.1 Pantoea sp. GbtcB22 | reverse complement strand
AAAAAGTGTAAAAACATGAAGGTTTGGACAGATCCAACCGACATTAGTGTGTATTTGATTGTTGTCGGATTTGTGAAAGACTACTCTGTTTGGATCAATCACGACGAGCAAGAAGGACCTTCAGATACAGATGTTGATGATAACAACGACACATTCTTCGATGCAGATCTTGATACGTTGAATAGTGATGGCGATGATGACCAAGACAACGGTGGTGGAACATATCGCTCCGTACCTTCATAGAGTATCGAAGACTTGGGACTTGACGGTG
>NZ_JAGXKB010000219.1:0-271 GCF_019091025.1 Pantoea sp. GbtcB22 | reverse complement strand
CGGGGAAGTAGAGCTGACCGACGACGAACGAGCCCGACAGCGCGGCCGGGACCGAGGTCGTGTACGGATCGCCGCCCCACAAGACGAGCGCCAGGTCCTGGTAGATGAGCGCGGAGCCCATCGTGGTCAGCACCTGGCCGAGCTCCTGCCCGCTCAGGCGCTTGAGGAACGCATTCCACTCCGCGATGCCGACCAGCGAGATCGTCAGGGCGCCCAGGAGGACCGCGAGCACGAAGCTGCCGGTGCGCCAGATCACGCTGCGCGCGACGTA
>NZ_JAGXKB010000218.1:0-271 GCF_019091025.1 Pantoea sp. GbtcB22 | reverse complement strand
ATGTGGAATTTCTTTAGTTATATGCGACAAAATTTTTTTAGATGAAACTGGAGGGGTTGCCCCCTATAGGAATTTTATTAAAAAGAGTAGGGTATTTACAAGGGGAAGGGAGAGAGGGGTTACAAAAGAGATCCTAGCCATTGTTCTATTACAGGAAAGTAACAGGATTTGGCTCTATGAACAATCATGCCAAATTCTTTACAGAAAACCAATTTCCAGGCACGCACATCCGCCTGCAACCCTTGGAAGATGAAGTTATTTCCAGTCGTCC
>NZ_JAGXKB010000217.1:0-271 GCF_019091025.1 Pantoea sp. GbtcB22 | reverse complement strand
AAAGTCTTAGTAATCTTAATTGCATGATGAAAGAAATAAATCTTGTGATGGTGATATGGATTTCATGTTCCTAGCAGCAACCAAACACAAAAATATCTAGTACTAAAATTCCAGCATATATCTAAATGTGAACAGTGGCTGTACGCTTCTTAGTTTGGAGAAAAATGGTAGCATATACATGATATTAAGCAAAGAAGCAAAAAAAGTACATGTAGGAATATTGAGGAAGAAATCATATAGAACCTTGACTACATCGGTTGTTAAAATTTCC
>NZ_JAGXKB010000216.1:0-271 GCF_019091025.1 Pantoea sp. GbtcB22 | reverse complement strand
GGCATAGTCAGAGATCCAAACTCCAACTGCTTAGCAAATCGATAAATCAAGCTTTCTGGATCGATTGGGTTCATCATGAACACATTTCCGCCGAGGCGCAACTCATCGAGGAGAGCTTTGTAAGTGCGACCCAGCTTGAAAACGTTGATCATCAGAACATCAGCAAAATCGATCAGCATGACGGTATTTCCGTCCTGACGACGGCAGGCAATATACAGACAAACCGCTGCCACGGTCTTGGTGCGACGACCTTGAATAAAGTTCAGGCCGA
>NZ_JAGXKB010000215.1:0-271 GCF_019091025.1 Pantoea sp. GbtcB22 | reverse complement strand
ACAACGCCGAGCATGCCGACAAGATCCCTAAGACATTCATGGTGTGGGCCAAAGACGGCGTTTGCAGCAAGCCCAACGATCCCCGCCCTGCTCCTGCGGAGGACGGACGTCCTGTCCCGCGGGAGATGTTGTGGCTGCTGAACAACCGCACTGATCTCGGCCCTAATGGATGGGACACACTCGTCGGGGAGAAGAATGTTGGTGGTATCACTGTCATGGAGGGAGCTAATCATTTCACCATGACACGGGGTGAGAAAGCAAAGGAACTTGC
>NZ_JAGXKB010000025.1:0-703 GCF_019091025.1 Pantoea sp. GbtcB22 | reverse complement strand
TGGATGGCGATGGCCGCCTTCGCCGGGCTGCTCGGCCTCGGCGGCATCGTGCGCGCCATGCAGAACCAGCACGGCGGTCCGTCAGACCAGCCGCCGCCCGCGCCGCTGATTGCACACGCCACCGACGTGACCGGCATGTACACCGGCGCGCTGGGTCACGGCGGCGTTACCGACGATGCGCAGCCAGAACTCACCGGCAGCGGCAACGTCCCCGGCGAGCTGATTACCGTCTACGCCGACGGCGTGGTGATTGGCTCCACCCTCGTCGCCGGAGACGGCAGCTGGACCTTCCGCCCCGACGCGGCGCTCTCCCACGGACTGCACACCTTTACCACCACCGCCACCGCCGCCTCCGGCCTCGTCAGCGAACACTCCCCCGGCTTCGACCTCGACGTTGACCTTATCGCCCCGGCCCGTCCGCAGGTGGTCAGCGCTGACGACGACACCGGCACACTGACCGGCGCGCTCGCCAGCGGCAGCGTCACCGACGACGCGCAGCCCCTGTTCAGCGGCCAGGCCGAGCCCGGCTCGCTCATCGTGTTTATGCTCGACGGCGTGGTCGCCGGCTCCGCGACCGTGGCCGCCGACGGCAGCTGGCAGTGGCGGCCCGACGCCGCTCTGCCCGACGGCCCGCACAGCTTCACCGCCCGGGCCACCGACCCGGCGGGCAACACCGGATTACCCTCCATCCCGTTCACCTTCA
>NZ_JAGXKB010000214.1:0-271 GCF_019091025.1 Pantoea sp. GbtcB22 | reverse complement strand
GGCTGGGGCCAAGCCTCCGGCCAGCAGAAGCTTGCTGTGCATAATCTGAAGAGGAATCTTTGATCGCAGGTATTGCATGAGTACAGATCTCAAAATTGCAGCTTTGTTTAGTGCCAGTCCAAGCCAGCAATCCTCGTAGTCCCTGTGAAAAATAAGATGCCGTCTCTACTGATAAAATAATGAATTTCTTGATTGATTAGCTTGTATCATCGGCAGCTTCAGCTCCCCAGGTTACCCCAATAGAAACTAAGAAAATTCAAAATCAGTTAAA
>NZ_JAGXKB010000213.1:0-271 GCF_019091025.1 Pantoea sp. GbtcB22 | reverse complement strand
CTTCGACACTTACGAGGGCAACTCTAATGAATGTTTTCTTACAAAAATGATGTCTCGACGTGTCAAAGGTATTGTACTAGCAAAATGAGCTTTAATATACATAAACTTTTTTTATTCCATATCAAGGTGGATCCTAAATATAATAAAATATCAAGCCTCACCCATGAGAAACATGGATAATAATGGAGAAAAAAAAACAAGGGAAGAAGTATATTAACCGCATCAGGTGCCACATAAACAACTAGTTGATTTCCTACCGCTCCCAACCAAC
>NZ_JAGXKB010000212.1:0-271 GCF_019091025.1 Pantoea sp. GbtcB22 | reverse complement strand
GGGGATGGAGAACTCGCGGATGGTCTTCTCAGCCATGGGTGTCGAACGCGAAGTGTTGGTCTATCCAAGTACTAGTGTTTTCGGCACAAGCTTCTGCCCGTGGATCGTCTTTTGACGGACTCTCCTTCTGAGCAGCGACTCCGGATTATTGTTGAAGTTTGCTGGTAGGTCGAAACCGGTCATACACCTCTCTGTCACCCAACAATAAAGTAGACAGAGGCAAATGAGCCCGCTAAGAAATAGCGGTGCGTTATCAAGTTATAAGTACCAA
>NZ_JAGXKB010000211.1:0-271 GCF_019091025.1 Pantoea sp. GbtcB22 | reverse complement strand
AAGAGAGTCTAATTACTGACTAATCTATATCTAAACTAAACTAAAGGATGATAAATGATATTCTAATCACAAACTAGATATAAAACTAACTATAGCATAAACTAGATCAAGAACAAGAGATTAATAAGTTCAAAAGCAAGATCGATAAAGAAGCTAATACAGCTAAGGGATTAGCAAGAGATATGAGACAAACTTCTTATAAACTATGAACTACCCTGAGCATGGATCTAACGTGAAACATAGAATAAACATGATCATGAATGTCAAAAGC
>NZ_JAGXKB010000210.1:0-271 GCF_019091025.1 Pantoea sp. GbtcB22 | reverse complement strand
ATGATTGTGACTTTTAGATTGTTTCAGTGGGCGAATATTATGGCGTTCTCATTCTTGTAAAGACTGCGCTATCGATTTGAGGGTTGCAGCCAACGCTGGATGTCGCAGTCAAGCAAGTTCTCCGGGATCGAGCGATCAAGGGCGGTATGTTTGCTCTGTTTGCATTGATACCCCAGGCTCGACTGTTCTAGTATGCGAGCACCAAGTATAAAAATCATGATGGCTCTCGAACTAGAAGTAACCCTGGGAATGTCGATAAATAACTTGAAAT
>NZ_JAGXKB010000209.1:0-271 GCF_019091025.1 Pantoea sp. GbtcB22 | reverse complement strand
GATCGCTGCGCGGCTATCCGCCATTTGAAGAGTTCATCAGGCCAGAGCGTTAGGTAGGCGTCGGCGCCGAACTCAGGCAGGAACAATCGTTCACTGAAGATGTTGATCCAGTGATGGTTCCTGTCTCGAGGTGCCTGAATGCCCGCCACGCCAGAAGACGCTGTTACGCAATACGGCAGCCCGCGCAAACTCCTGAACCCCGGCACGCAGCGCTTCCTGTTCGCGACGGGAATCGAGTGCAGCTATCCGACGATCGAGTGGAACGGCAAGC
>NZ_JAGXKB010000208.1:0-271 GCF_019091025.1 Pantoea sp. GbtcB22 | reverse complement strand
CGTCCGCAGGATATGGCGCGCTGTCAGTTTCGCGTTAACAACGTGCTGAGGGGCTTCCCGTCCGATCGCCTGCACGCGGTGCTGTGCAATCCGCCATTCCATCAGCAGCACGCGGTGACCGGTCATCTGGCATGGCAAATGCTGCGTGATGCGAAACGCTGCCTGCAGTATGGCGGCGGGTTGCGCATCGTCGGCAACCGCCACCTCGGTTATCACGTGAAAATGGAAAAGCAGTTTGGCATCTGCGAGCTGGGGGGGGCCCACGCCCACT
>NZ_JAGXKB010000207.1:0-271 GCF_019091025.1 Pantoea sp. GbtcB22 | reverse complement strand
GGAGCAAAACATGATCAACTCCCTGGCTAAATCCAGGATGCTGAAGGTCGGTCTCAGCCTGATTGCTTTGATCGTTGCCGCTGGTGTCCAGGCGAAAACCCTCGTTTATTGTTCAGAAGGTCCGCCGGAAGGCTTCAACCCGCAGCTCTTCACATCGGGCACCACCTACGACGCAAGCTCGGTACCGATCTACAGCCGACTGGTTGAGTTCAAAACCGGTACCACCGAGCTGCAGCCAGGTCTGGCAGAAAAATGGGATGTCAGCGCGGAC
>NZ_JAGXKB010000024.1:0-718 GCF_019091025.1 Pantoea sp. GbtcB22 | reverse complement strand
ACCTGCGGTTGGATCACCTCCTTACCTGAAGATACCTTCCCGCGAAGTGCTCACACAGATTGTCTGATAGAAAGTAACGAGCAAGACGGCTGCGAAGTCGTGACACTATCGTGTCCCCTTCGTCTAGAGGCCTAGGACACCGCCCTTTCACGGCGGTAACAGGGGTTCGAATCCCCTAGGGGACGCCACTTGCTTGGTGACAGGTGAAAGGTGTCTCCACGACGTATCTCAAACGAAGCTTACGAGCTGCGTCTGAGATACTGCTCTTTAACAATCCGGAACAAGCTGAAAATTGAAACGACGTATCGTCTTCATTCTCCGTAATAAGAATGAAGCGGCGATATGTTCGAGTCTCTCAAATGCTTGCAGTCTGCACGCGTTGCAAAACGCCTGTGGGTTGTGAGGTTAAGCGACTAAGCGTACACGGTGGATGCCCTGGCAGTCAGAGGCGATGAAGGACGTGCTAATCTGCGTAAAGCGTCGGTAAGGTGATATGAACCGCTACAGCCGACGATGTCCGAATGGGGAAACCCGGTGCACCCAGTGCATCATCGCAACATGAATACATAGTGTTGCGAGGCGAACCCGGGGAACTGAAACATCTAAGTACCCGGAGGAAAAGAAATCAACCGAGATTCCCCCAGTAGCGGCGAGCGAACGGGGAACAGCCCAGAACCTGAATCAGTTTGTGCGTTAGTGGAAGCGTCTGGAAAGTCGC
>NZ_JAGXKB010000206.1:0-271 GCF_019091025.1 Pantoea sp. GbtcB22 | reverse complement strand
AGCTGACTTACACGCTACCAGCAGCCAAAAATCGATTGTGAATATGGCTAATAGCACTGCTGCGAATACACTGAGTATTAATGTCAGTGACATCCTTAGCGCGGGTAGCAAAGATCTCTTTATTCAGGATGGCAAAACACAAATGGTGGTGCACGGCAATAAAAATGATGTCATTAAGCTTGATGATTTGTTAGGCAATGGCATTGATGGAGGTGATTGGCATCGGCAGAAAGGAAATGTATCAGTGGCAGGCTTGAAATATCAGATATAT
>NZ_JAGXKB010000205.1:0-271 GCF_019091025.1 Pantoea sp. GbtcB22 | reverse complement strand
GCTTCTTTGACCAGAAACGTCATGCGCTGGTGTACCTAACCTATTCCGACAAGGTGGTGGATGGATCGCCGAAGAATGCGCTGAGCGCCGTGCCCATTATGCCGTGGCATTAATGCAGGCATAAAAAAACGCCCTCACGGGCGTCTTTTCTTTCAACGCTTAATCCTGCAGTTCGCCGCAGAAGCGGTAACCTTCGCCGCGAATGGTGGCGATGATTTCTGGCGTGTCTGGCGTGGATTCGAAATGCTTACGGAAGCGGCGGCTGGTGGCA
>NZ_JAGXKB010000204.1:0-272 GCF_019091025.1 Pantoea sp. GbtcB22 | reverse complement strand
ACGACAGGGCGAGCACCCGCCAGAGAAAGACGGGCAAGACGCCCACAGCGAGAGAGAGACATTTTTCGTCCGAAGAAATGAAATCTATCAAAGTCCAATTCCGAGCAGATTCCACAAGTTCAAAAAGTCGGCCGGGGTAGCGTTTTATATCGCGGGACCCGGCGGTCGCACCTTCTCCGTTACCCGCGGAAAGCGGAAAAGGACGCTATACCCGAATGGGACAGGTTTATCGCTGCTGAGTCATGGCTGGTCTGTGCTCGTTCCAGTTTTAA
>NZ_JAGXKB010000203.1:0-272 GCF_019091025.1 Pantoea sp. GbtcB22 | reverse complement strand
GTTAATAAATTAAGGATATCAAAAGCAGGAGAAAAATATTTAGTACCTTGAATATGTGAAAAAATGTTATAGCTGAGGCTGTTGTTGACTCCCCAAAAACAACAAATAACAATAAGCAGTGAAGCCAAGGTATTATTCACTACCTCCTAGTAGGTGCTAGTAAACATTTCAACGAACTGAAATGTCGTTTGACATCACTTTGAAAACAAACACCTCGGGTCGTGAACCGTACTTATCAACTTCGTGTTCAAGTGGGGCATTCTGCATCTCCA
>NZ_JAGXKB010000202.1:0-272 GCF_019091025.1 Pantoea sp. GbtcB22 | reverse complement strand
CCATAGCATTAAGGATTGACAATGAGCATGACTCGTACATTCCAGTCCTTGCAGTCACCTCAATTTTTATGTACCAGAAAGACGTGTACTGTATTGTAGAGAATTAGGACATACGAGAATTCCTCTCCTGATGTTTACCTTAGCTCTGAAGCCTGTCACCCAAGGCCCCGAGCCTAAATACGGTCAACGTATCTCTCACTGATGAAAGAACCACCCCCAATCCGAGGCTAGATACAGTCTGTGGAAGATTCAATCGCGAAGCCACAATATGC
>NZ_JAGXKB010000201.1:0-272 GCF_019091025.1 Pantoea sp. GbtcB22 | reverse complement strand
ATCAAAAATTTGACTCCGTTCTATTCTAGCCTTTGCATATTAGCATACGCCGGATGTCAAACATATAAATAGTAAACGGAATCTTACCCATCCATTATATTCAAATTCAGATTTTATTTCCTGTAAATCCAGCAAACATCTACCATCTTTATTCAATCCGCAATCATGAAAATATTCACTCCAGCATTCGTACTGATGGAGTTCGCTATCTCCCAAGCCATTGCTGCACCTGCAGGTAAAGTCTTCCTCTTTCGGTTGTACCTCTACAATCC
>NZ_JAGXKB010000200.1:0-272 GCF_019091025.1 Pantoea sp. GbtcB22 | reverse complement strand
GATATAGTAATCTAGTTAATATTATATCTATCTTTTTCGACTTTCTTTCTATCTAATTTTCTAGGACTAAGTCTTAGTAGATATTACTAAAAATATTATTATAATTATTAAGATTCTTACTATTATTAATATACTTAATAAGTCTTTTAAGATATAGAGTTTTTAGCTTATAATATTTTTTGTCTATTAGGTCTTTCTAGTACTAATTAGATCTTAAAGAGTATAATTAAATATTATACTATATATAGTTATAAATAAGACTCTATATTATA
>NZ_JAGXKB010000023.1:0-822 GCF_019091025.1 Pantoea sp. GbtcB22 | reverse complement strand
CTGGACGCCGGGCAGCAACCTGCCGTACGGCCGCTATGAATTCCAGGCCAGCACCGGCGACGTCGCCTCGGCGCTGTTTGAGCTGGAGATCGTCAGCCCGTCCGATATCGTCCTGCGCCCCCGCTTTGAAACGGTTATCGACGACTTCGGCGATGCCACCGGCCTGCTGGAAAGCGGCGCCATCACCGACGACGCCACGCCCACCTTCCAGGGCCGGGCGGAAGCCAACAGCCAGGTGGTGATCCGCTATACGCTGGCGGGCGGCGCTGCTGCCTCCGTCACCGTTGACGCCGACAGCACCGGCCGCTGGAGCTGGACGCCGGACACTGAGCTGGCCGCCGGCCAGTGGTCGTTCGACGTCAAATCTCTGGGGCAGACGCACTGGAACGACAGTTTCGATCTGATCATTGTCTCTGAAAGCGACGGCGGCTTTGCGCCCGTCATCGATTACGCGGTGGATGATTTCGGTCCCGTGACCGGCAACCTCGGCAGCGGCGGCAGGACCGACGACAGCACGCCAGCGCTGCACGGTCGCGCCGAAGCCAACAGCCTGGTGATCCTGCGCTACACCCTGGGCGACGGCCGCTATGCCAGCGCCAGCATAAAAGCAGATGCAGGCGGCAACTGGTCCTGGACGCCGCCGGAGCTGGCCAGCGGCAGCTGGACCTTCGAGGTGAAGAAAACCGGTCAGATGGACTGGAGCAGCTTTACGCTCACCATCGATCCCAATGCCGATCGCAACGCCAGCATCGACAGCGCGCTGGACAACGCGGGCCCGGTGACCGGCAGCCTGAGCAGCGGCGCGTCCACCGACGACACCAC
>NZ_JAGXKB010000199.1:0-272 GCF_019091025.1 Pantoea sp. GbtcB22 | reverse complement strand
GCAACTCGTGAAGGCATTCGGTTCTCTTGAAGTAGTTGGCTGTCGTCCAATTGTCCATTCCATCACCTACAATTGATCTTAACTCCACACTCGTTATTGCATGCTAATAGTGTGTGAATTATCGTGATGCATGCATCATGATGACATGCACGTGACGACATGGGTATATGATTATGGATGATGCACGAGGGCTCTCGAGTGTGTGACGAGTGACGCGATGTTTGCATGCATGGCAATGGCAATGACGACAATGGCCAATGGCAGGCGGCGCC
>NZ_JAGXKB010000198.1:0-272 GCF_019091025.1 Pantoea sp. GbtcB22 | reverse complement strand
AAATGTTGATTCCCGGACGGTAGTTCTCTGGCGAAATGGCAGTCTGTGCTGGTAGCATTGAAATGGTTTCAGAGCACCCAAGTCGTTTCTGCTTTTGGAGATTAGAGTCTTGGGGATGGCGCAAAAGGAAAGGACATAACCCTTCAGGTCACTGATGTGAGAATTATCGCCACTTGGATGATGTTTGACGAGAAAAAGAAAAAGGAGAAGAGTTGAGACCCGGGGGGATGTCCTAAGTCCCAGTCTGTTTACATTGCAGTCGATGACTCGCA
>NZ_JAGXKB010000197.1:0-272 GCF_019091025.1 Pantoea sp. GbtcB22 | reverse complement strand
ATCATTGAAGCCCTTGGTGTAAAACCGGTTATCGACCCGCAGCAGGAGATCCGCGTCAGGGTTGATTTTCTGAAGTCTTACCTGAAAGCCCATCCCTTTTTGAAAACGCTGGTACTCGGCATCAGCGGCGGGCAGGATTCGACACTGACCGGCATTTTGTCGCAAACCGCGATTCGCGAACTGCGTGAAGAGAGCGGCGGTAACGATTACACCTTTATTGCCGTGCGTTTGCCGTATGGCGTGCAGGGCGATGAGCAGGATTGTCAGGATGC
>NZ_JAGXKB010000196.1:0-273 GCF_019091025.1 Pantoea sp. GbtcB22 | reverse complement strand
GTCAATACCACGTAGCTTCATAACTCCGATTGCTTCCCCCTTTTCGTGCCTCTCCTGAAGGAGCATCATCGATCGGCATTGTCACTTTATGGATAGAGCCGAATTCAAGCCCCGGAAGGAGAGAAATTTCAAGGACATTTAAATGGAGTCTTGACCTAATAAATGTGCAATCCTGCGGCAACTTTGCCCCATGCCACAGTGCCTTCGCTAACATAAACCCCAATAGACTTGAAGAAATATTTCGCTTATATTCTGCATCGATCGACTAAGTTG
>NZ_JAGXKB010000195.1:0-273 GCF_019091025.1 Pantoea sp. GbtcB22 | reverse complement strand
ATAGTACTCTATAGAATCGACACATCTCATTTACAGTTTGATCGATTGATATTTACGACACTCTGACACAAGCCTCGAATATTTGCTGAAATAAGTAGGTTCCCCTCAATACTCCGTAATAGTCCGAATACTCCGGCGAACTAAGGGGCCGTCTGTAAAAAGAATTCAAGGAACAAATGGGATCTTCAGGGCACGGACATACCATGAATCAGAAAGGAGCTTTTCGAATTCTCGTTTCAGATTGGGCAGACACCTAGACATGTGTGTCTGATA
>NZ_JAGXKB010000194.1:0-273 GCF_019091025.1 Pantoea sp. GbtcB22 | reverse complement strand
GGCAGCTCTGTAGAGGCGCTCCATTCCGGGCGGGTTGCGCCGGGGCCATTCTCAGGAAGTACCAGCCGGTCGTTCGGCTCCGCCCTGGCAATCACCCAATCGTTGCGCCAGTGCTCCCACTTGGCGCTGGAGAAGGTGGGAAGGTAGGTCGACCTCCCCCCGGACGCCCTCAGCAGGAAGTAGTAGCGGCCGATCTCGGTCGAGCACCTCCCGGAGCACCGCACCGAGAAGAAATGGCGGAAGAGTGCGACGCAGGGAGACACCCCCACGAAC
>NZ_JAGXKB010000022.1:0-1245 GCF_019091025.1 Pantoea sp. GbtcB22 | reverse complement strand
ATCGGTCGCTGGCGTGAAGCTCCAGTGGCCATTCGGATCGGCAGTCGCAGAACCCTGTACCTTGCCGTCCATGATGAGAGTGACGATTTCACCCGGCTGAGCGGTGCCGCGCAGCTCCGGACGGGCGTCGTTGGTCAGGTCGCCGTTGTGCAGCATGCCGGTGTTGCCTTCCACGTCATCCCACGCGCCGATGATGGCCGGCGCAATGGCGTTGCCGCCCGCAATCAGCTCAAAGTCGAAGCCTGGCGATTCAGGGCTGATGTTGCCAGCCTGATCCTGCGCTTTCGCGGTGATGGAGTGGTCGCCATTCAGCAGTGGTGGAACCGGCGTGTATGACCAGTCGCCGTTGGCGTCGGCCTGGATGCTGCCGATCGCTTTGCCGTTGTCATAGATGATAACGACGCTGTTGGCTTCCGCGGTGCCCACGATTTGCGGCTGCGCGTCATCGGTGGTGTCACCGTTGTTAATCGGACCGGTCACGCTACCCTGATCGTCGATCACGAAGGTGATGACCGGTGCCGCAGGCGCGTCGGTGTCGATAACAATCAGGTACGGGTCAGACTCCTCAGAGCTGTTGCCCGCCGGGTCGGTCACGATGGTGGTGAACTCGTGCGGACCTTCGTTCAGCGGGGTGTCCGGCGTGAACTGCCAGCCGCCATTCCCGTCAGCAACAACGCTGCCGATTGGCTGCCCGTTGTCAATGATGGTGACCACGTCGCCCGGCTGCAGGCCGCTGCCGATAAGCGTCGGGGTGGTGTCGTCGGTCACGTCGCCGTTGCCCACGCTGCCCTGAATCGGGCCCACGTCGTCAATGATGTCCGCGATGCCGTCTCCGCCGGTGCCGCCTTCGCCCGGTTTGGTCGGGGCTTCAAGATCAATATCCAGCACGAAGTCAGCGGTTGGTGCACTCACGTTACCCGCCGCGTCTGTCGCGACCGCGATGAAGTGGTGCACGCCGTGCGCCAGCGCGGCGGATGGCGTGAAGCTCCAGTCGCCGAAGGCGTTGGCCTTAACCGTACCCAGCGAGGTGGTGCCGTCGAAGATTTCTACCATGCTGTTTGGCTTGGCTTTACCGACCAGCGTTGGCGTATCGTCGTTGGTCACGGTGCCGGACGCCATGCTGCCGGTGTGCGCTTCAACGTCGTCAATCGCGTAGTCGATGCTCACGGCCACGTTGCCGGTGTCGACGATGAACTCAATCGGCGCGGACTCGTCGCTCTGGTTACCCGCCGGATCTTCGATGAT
>NZ_JAGXKB010000193.1:0-273 GCF_019091025.1 Pantoea sp. GbtcB22 | reverse complement strand
CGTCGCGATGACTTCCATCACACGGAATGTTGGTGGTCGGGATCGGCCGCGACCAAGATCGGATACGGATCGATCGCGGGACCCCCACCAGGATGCACCTCGAAGTGCAGGTGCGGCCCGTATGCGTCGCCCGTGTGACCCACGAGTCCCACGAGGGTGCCGGCGTCGACGAGTTGTCCGACCTTCAGGTCAGGCGCGTACGCGGACAGGTGCGCGTAGTAGTACGACGTGCCGCTCTCACCCTTCAGCCAGAGCTGTTGACCACCGAGCATC
>NZ_JAGXKB010000192.1:0-273 GCF_019091025.1 Pantoea sp. GbtcB22 | reverse complement strand
AGCTCTGTAGCTACCATACCTACCCTTTATGATTTGGTAAAAAGAGGCGTGTTAGATAATCACACACTTGAAAAGGGCGATATCGTAATGTTTGCCTCTGTGGGCGCCGGCATGAATATCAATGCAGTTTGTTACAGGGTATAATATTAATTTTCTATAAGGTATTGTTTTTCTGATTTTTTATTTAGACCTTGTATGAACTTACCCCCCAGTAGTATGGAATCATTGATTAACCAATACTACTACTTATGCAATTTTGGCAAAAACTTCTCA
>NZ_JAGXKB010000191.1:0-273 GCF_019091025.1 Pantoea sp. GbtcB22 | reverse complement strand
GAAAAAATACTACCTTCATTTTGTTATTTGTCGTACTTTAGTTAAAAAAAATAGCTGGTGAGAAATATTTGAGAACGGAGCTAGTACTAGATTCTTAGTTTTAGGTTAAAATGACTTTTCTAAGATTTGAATAGATTTAATCATTTCTAGGCTACGCTAAAAAGAACTTGAATTTAGAGTTGACACCGTGCCAATTATTCGTGACTAGTCCGCATGTTATTTATAGGTTCTGAGACTATTCCTAGTGCAAATTATCATAATATAGTATCAAGA
>NZ_JAGXKB010000190.1:0-273 GCF_019091025.1 Pantoea sp. GbtcB22 | reverse complement strand
GGTTCTCGCCTTTGGCGTATCGCAAATGAAAGCGCTGCACCTGATTGACGTCGGCGATGCCGCGCAGCAAGGCTTAGGCGTGATGACGAATAAGCGCTGGCAGGCAACGCGTGACTTTATGGTCAACGCCGGTTTACTCAAAGCGTCCACCGACTGGCAGAGTGCGTTTAGCACGCAGTTTGTCCCGGCGAAAGTGGAGTGAGGTGCTCATGAGCCAACTGCTAATTCAATTCTGCGCCGCGATCCTGACCGTCGATAAACAGCAACCGCGTA
>NZ_JAGXKB010000189.1:0-273 GCF_019091025.1 Pantoea sp. GbtcB22 | reverse complement strand
TCTACCATCGGCATCGTGAAGCCAGTGCGACCAGATATTCGTGAGTTACTGCGCGGTTCAATAGCGATGTTTGAGCAACTGCGTTCACTTCCATCTAAGGGTATAACTCTTCGCGCCGTGCGCATTCTCGTGAACTGCATGGATTACACGTCGCTGGCCAAAGCCACGCTGTCGCAGTTGGAGACAATTGTCAGCGAACGGAAATACAGTCCCTATGCTCACGAAATTCCGGTATCGCTGCTGGATACCCAAATTTTCGATCTCGACATCTAT
>NZ_JAGXKB010000188.1:0-273 GCF_019091025.1 Pantoea sp. GbtcB22 | reverse complement strand
TACCGAGCCCTTCGAATCTTCTCGAAATGCATTGGACATTTTCATATGACTCAATGGCTCTGAAAAGACGGGAATTGGTGGCTACAGGTGGATGCAAAGCTGCAGCTGGCAGCCTCGTATCGGGAAGTAAACAAGAGAAATGGGGCCAACCCCAGCGGCTCGATGATGTACAACGCCGATCTGACAGGCAGCGCTAGGCAGCGAACCATCTGGGTTGGAGTCACAGCGCGACTTAAAGGAAGATCAAAACAATCAAAGAACCTTCTTGGAAGA
>NZ_JAGXKB010000187.1:0-273 GCF_019091025.1 Pantoea sp. GbtcB22 | reverse complement strand
TTTCTCTGTGCCGTTACCGACCCCTCACCCCGATTTCACCAGGGGGTTTAATATACTGTAACCGTACCGGCACCTTCTCCCGTCAAATCAGACGCTTACTGGAAAAAACTGACGCGTCTGACGCTATGCTTATCCTGTGTGTAACTCCCAGTACCAACACCAGTCTGTTGTATTGCAATTGCTGATATGCCAGGAACCCTCGCAGCGCCGGCCTCAGACCGGCAATGCTGACTCCTGTTACTCCGGACCCTCGCGTCCGGTTTTTTTTTGGCT
>NZ_JAGXKB010000186.1:0-274 GCF_019091025.1 Pantoea sp. GbtcB22 | reverse complement strand
TCTGATGGTGGCCACTGCTGTCGGTGATGGTGTTGGCGGTGGTCTGGTGGGGGTGCTCCCCTGGCGTGCCAAACCGGGACACGCCCGACAACTGCTTCACGGATAAACTTAGTACCAGCAGTGTTGATGCGGAAATCCGGATGGTCCAGCACCATCAGCCTTACACCAGGGTTTCTTCCGATATAACGATGACGGTTCCCAAAGGATGGAAATTCGCGAAGAGCCTCACATTCAGCGAGGATTCCAAAGAATATCGACAGGCCATGCATTGCCA
>NZ_JAGXKB010000185.1:0-274 GCF_019091025.1 Pantoea sp. GbtcB22 | reverse complement strand
AGGTCCAGATCATACTGTTATCAATCGGCAACTCATGCGAATTAGTGTACTGTTGCACCATGTGGGCGAACTGTTTTGTTCACAGGCTTGACAAGCTCCACTGTCGTTAGCTGATCAGCAGCCAGCTGGCCTGTTGTGCAGATCGATTATTTGGATTTGAACTGACCTGATATATTGTACCCAGACACGCACACCATGTTAACATAATAACATGCGAAGTAATTTTAGTGTTGCTTGTTTCTGACTCAGCTTTCATGACAAACAACATAGATGA
>NZ_JAGXKB010000021.1:0-1482 GCF_019091025.1 Pantoea sp. GbtcB22 | reverse complement strand
GACGCCGCAGACGTCCTGACGGCAGAAGTCAACGTCGGCCCAATTCCCGGTCCAATTCAAAGCGGCGCCACCACCGACGACAGCACCCCGACCTTTGGCGGCACCGGCGAGCCGGGCGACAAAGTGATCATCAAAGATGACGGCGAAATTATTGGTACCACCATCGTCGGTCAGGATGGCAGCTGGGAATTTACCCCGGTTCCACCGCTGGAAGAAGGTGAGCACAGCATCATAGTAGTCATCGAAGATCCGGCCGGTAACCAGAGTGATCCGTCTGATCCAATCGACTTCATCGTTGACCTGTCTGACGTATTGGTCAGCATCGACTTTGCCTTTGACAACGTAGAAGCACACACCGGCAACATCGCTTCCGGTAGCGTTACCAACGATGACACTCCGACTCTGCACGGTAAAGCAACGCCGAACAGCATCGTGACAATCATGGATGGCAACCTGGTGTTAGGCTCAGTCAAAACTGACAGCTTTGGTCGCTGGAACTTCACCACACCTGCTTTGCCAGACGGTGAACATCGCTTCACTGCAACGGCGACTGACGCTAAAACCGGCGTGGTCAGTGCACCGACCGCAGAGTTCGTGCTGGACATCGACGTCCAGGAACCGACCAAACCGGGCGATGGCGGCACCGGCGGCGACGGCATCGCGGACGTGATTGACGACGTGGGCCCAATCCAGGGCAGCGTGGGCAACGGCGACTCTACTGATGACACCACCCCGACGCTGATCGGCAGCGGCCTGCAGCCGGGCGACGTGGTCACCATCATCGACAACGGCACGCCAATCGGCAGCGTCGTGGCCGACGAGAACGGCGGCTGGCAGTTCACGCCGGAGACCCCGCTGAATGACGGCGACCACGAGTTCACCACCATCGTGACCGATCCGGCAGGCAACAGCTCTGAGGAGTCTGATCCGTACCTGATTGTTATCGACACCGATGCGCCTGCGGCACCGGTGATCACCGACCTGATCGACGATCAGGGCAGCGTGACCGGTTCTATCACTGACGGCAGCACCACGGACGACGCACAGCCGGAGATCCGGGGTACCGCAGAAGCGGGCAGCACCGTCATCATCTATGACAAAGGCGTTGAAATTGGCCGCACCGAGGCGGACGCAAGCGGTAACTGGACATTCATTCCGGTTCCTCCGCTGCTGAACGGCGACCACGAACTGAGCGCCAAAGCGCAGGATAAAGCCGGCAACATCGGCGACGAGTCCAACAGCATTGGCTTTGACCTGATCGCGGGCGGCAATGCCATCGCACCAGCCATCATCGGCGCGTGGGATGACGTGGAAGGCAACACCGGGATGCTGCATAACGGCGACCTGACCAACGACGCGCGCCCGGAGCTGCGCGGCACTGCTCAGCCGGGCGAAATCGTCACCATCATCATGGACGGCAAGGTACAGGGTTCTGCGACTGCCGATCCGAATGGCCACTGGAGCTTCACGCCAGCGACCGAT
>NZ_JAGXKB010000184.1:0-274 GCF_019091025.1 Pantoea sp. GbtcB22 | reverse complement strand
GAATGGTAGCAGTAAATACTAAGTTATACCTATGTATCTTTTCGATAACTCCGGAACTGCTAAAGTGCATCAGTACTCCGTACATGGGGGCGGCAGATCTCCGAGCTGGAGAAGTGTCACCCAAATTCAAATTCAATCTCCTCATGCCCTGAATCCTCCGGTAAGTCTCGGAAAGTGGCAACGAGCAAGGAAATCCCCGCAAAATCCGGATTCACTCTACCGGTACTCGGAGTTATACCTATTTCTTACGCCATGGAGTGCAGTATACATCATA
>NZ_JAGXKB010000183.1:0-274 GCF_019091025.1 Pantoea sp. GbtcB22 | reverse complement strand
AAACACGAGAAAAACAGCCCCGAAAACACTAGACCAGACAATCCTTTCTCCACCAAAAGATCTGACCGGACAAATCTAAAGAAAATGAAGAAAACAGCCCAAAACACTACAGACCGGACAATCCGAGGGAAGGGGACCGGACAATCCGAGGTCCCTACTTCGGACAAACCTAAGGACAATTAAATTGTCGAGTCAGTTCTCTGAAAAACTGCGCAGAAAAACAGCCCGACACCCCATTGAAAAAGCGATCTAAACGGTGTCAAATCTCAACGAA
>NZ_JAGXKB010000182.1:0-274 GCF_019091025.1 Pantoea sp. GbtcB22 | reverse complement strand
AACTTTGACCATTTGAATTCCAATGACGAGACGAGTGAGGGCCTAAGAAGTTAGTGATGAGTAAAGAGAGCCGCGCTGGTCGAAATACCCACGTATGCAAAATCGCCCACATTGTCGTCTCCAACCCATTTATTGACATTAATTAGGCCAGCACAGAATGGGCCTAGTAAGGTACCGACCACGAATGATGGTACTGGTTGATGAGCGACTTGATCGACAGAAATTATTGAATGGCAGCTTACGTGCTTCCCCGAGATACCATCGCTGCTTAATC
>NZ_JAGXKB010000181.1:0-274 GCF_019091025.1 Pantoea sp. GbtcB22 | reverse complement strand
ATAACCAGGATTAGAACAGTCTTTCACAAACCTTGTTGGTAACTGCCTTGGCAAATTTCTTCAGAGGCGTCGGATCAACAGGGTTACAGAGAATACTGGAATACAGTCGCAGCATCTCAATTCCCAATGGGATGTTGGGAATAAACTTCTCCGAGTCTGACTTGGATGACCCTGGTCGAGACGAGGGCCCGACAAAACGAAGGCTCTTCTTTTTCTTAAGCGTTGCAGAGGGAGAAGGCTTGTGGAGAGTATAAGTGATGGATAACGCTAGTGA
>NZ_JAGXKB010000180.1:0-274 GCF_019091025.1 Pantoea sp. GbtcB22 | reverse complement strand
GCCCTGCTGCGACGTCACGACGATCTTGTCACGCAGCAGGACCTTGTCGGCTTTGGTGTTGTACGTGCCGCTGGTCGCGGTGAGCAGCACCACGTCCTTGTCCTGCAGCTCCATCCTGGCGCGCAAATTCTGCAACTCGACGAGGTCGGGCTTGGCGATGTCCTGCACGGCCGACTCGGCGTTGAGCTCGTAGGCGCGCTGGTCGCGCGTGAACCCCGCGATACGCGGCAGCTCCATGGTGATCTTGCTGCCCTGCACGGCGAGCTTGCCGGCC
>NZ_JAGXKB010000179.1:0-274 GCF_019091025.1 Pantoea sp. GbtcB22 | reverse complement strand
ATAGAATTAGAAAATAATAAACCTAATGGAACTAGAAATCCTAAAATAATATTAAATGTCGAATTAGAATATCAAAACGATATCTTTTAGCTTAAATCTGACATGACTCACTTTATGGGGCTCACTAAAGTGAGTCTTGTAGATCTCGTCGTTCTCAGTCCGGAAAGGTATTGTGCATCCCGAATGGACATTCTGGCAAAAATCTGCTCCAATACGACACAAAATCTAGAATCTGTCTTTTTGCTGGAGAATCCTGATATATCAAAAAGAGAAA
>NZ_JAGXKB010000178.1:0-274 GCF_019091025.1 Pantoea sp. GbtcB22 | reverse complement strand
CAACTACACTCTGGCATCAGGATGTTAGTTATGAAATTCAGCCACCAAGCTATGTCATGTTGGGTTTATTGCAAGGACCCGAAGTAGGCGGAGACACCGTCTTTTCTGCAACTGATATGGCTTATAAGCGACTCAGTCCTACTTTGCGTGGTTTCTTGGATACACTGAAAGCAGTCCATTCATCTGCGAAAATGATTGCGCATACCAAATTGACTGGTGGATTGGTGCGAAAGGATCCAGTTGATAGTATCCATCCACTTGTTCGTGTTCACCC
>NZ_JAGXKB010000177.1:0-274 GCF_019091025.1 Pantoea sp. GbtcB22 | reverse complement strand
GGAAGGTGATTAGTATAAAGATTACTACAAAAGGCAAAGGCAAAGGGAAAGCTTTAAAAGCTATCCCTAATCTTGCTAAATCTAAAAGAGGAGAGAATATCACATCTATTAAATATATTGCTACAGATAGTTGGCAAATAGATCTATAGTTTATCTTTAAAGGTGAGTTCCTATAGATTATCTTAAATAATTCTAATCTATTCTTGCTTCCTAAAGGCAATGGTATCTTTATGGAGAGTTGGTTTAACAAAAGCGAGGCCTTACTATTAAATAT
>NZ_JAGXKB010000176.1:0-275 GCF_019091025.1 Pantoea sp. GbtcB22 | reverse complement strand
AAATGTCGGACTTCTTATTTTCTTTCGATTTATGGCCGGCATGGGAGGTTCGGGATGCCTTACACTTGGCGGCGGTCTAATAGCCGATTTATACACTGTCGAGAAGCGAGGAGCAGCGACAGCTCTTTGGAGTATCGGTCCATTGATTGGTCCTGTCATTGGCCCAATTTGCGGCGGCTTTATCAGTGAGCATATTTCATGGAGATGGGTCTTTTGGATTCTTTTGATTATCTCTGGTCCCGTTTGTGTGGGAATTGAGATATTCAACCAGGAGA
>NZ_JAGXKB010000020.1:0-1758 GCF_019091025.1 Pantoea sp. GbtcB22 | reverse complement strand
GCTCTTTAACAATTTATCAGACAATCTGTGTGGGCACTCGCAGGATTGATATCCGCGTCTCCGGACGCAAAAAAATATCAAAGCCTCACGAGTGAACACATAATGAAATTCATTATGACGTTTTACAGATGAGCACCGCTGAACTGGTTTCAGCAAATCAAACTTAAATTGAAGAGTTTGATCATGGCTCAGATTGAACGCTGGCGGCAGGCCTAACACATGCAAGTCGAACGGTAGCACAGAGAGCTTGCTCTCGGGTGACGAGTGGCGGACGGGTGAGTAATGTCTGGGAAACTGCCCGATGGAGGGGGATAACTACTGGAAACGGTAGCTAATACCGCATAACGTCGCAAGACCAAAGTGGGGGACCTTCGGGCCTCACACCATCGGATGTGCCCAGATGGGATTAGCTAGTAGGTGGGGTAATGGCTCACCTAGGCGACGATCCCTAGCTGGTCTGAGAGGATGACCAGCCACACTGGAACTGAGACACGGTCCAGACTCCTACGGGAGGCAGCAGTGGGGAATATTGCACAATGGGCGCAAGCCTGATGCAGCCATGCCGCGTGTATGAAGAAGGCCTTCGGGTTGTAAAGTACTTTCAGCGGGGAGGAAGGCGGTGAAGTTAATAGCTTCACCGATTGACGTTACCCGCAGAAGAAGCACCGGCTAACTCCGTGCCAGCAGCCGCGGTAATACGGAGGGTGCAAGCGTTAATCGGAATTACTGGGCGTAAAGCGCACGCAGGCGGTCTGTCAAGTCGGATGTGAAATCCCCGGGCTTAACCTGGGAACTGCATTCGAAACTGGCAGGCTGGAGTCTTGTAGAGGGGGGTAGAATTCCAGGTGTAGCGGTGAAATGCGTAGAGATCTGGAGGAATACCGGTGGCGAAGGCGGCCCCCTGGACAAAGACTGACGCTCAGGTGCGAAAGCGTGGGGAGCAAACAGGATTAGATACCCTGGTAGTCCACGCCGTAAACGATGTCGACTTGGAGGTTGTTCCCTTGAGGAGTGGCTTCCGGAGCTAACGCGTTAAGTCGTCCGCCTGGGGAGTACGGCCGCTAGGTTAAAACTCAAATGAACTGACGGGTGCCCGCACAAGCGGAGGAGCATGTGGTTTAATTCGATGCAACGCGAAGAACCTTACCTACTCTTGACATCCAGAGAACTTAGCAGAGATGCTTTGGTGCCTTCGGGAACTCTGAGACAGGTGCTGCATGGCTGTCGTCAGCTCGTGTTGTGAAATGTTGGGTTAAGTCCCGCAACGAGCGCAACCCTTATCCTTTGTTGCCAGCGGTTCGGCCGGGAACTCAAAGGAGACTGCCAGTGATAAACTGGAGGAAGGTGGGGATGACGTCAAGTCATCATGGCCCTTACGAGTAGGGCTACACACGTGCTACAATGGCGCATACAAAGAGAAGCGACCTCGCGAGAGCAAGCGGACCTCATAAAGTGCGTCGTAGTCCGGATCGGAGTCTGCAACTCGACTCCGTGAAGTCGGAATCGCTAGTAATCGTAGATCAGAATGCTACGGTGAATACGTTCCCGGGCCTTGTACACACCGCCCGTCACACCATGGGAGTGGGTTGCAAAAGAAGTAGGTAGCTTAACCTTCGGGAGGGCGCTTACCACTTTGTGATTCATGACTGGGGTGAAGTCGTAACAAGGTAACCGTAGGGGAACCTGCGGTTGGATCACCTCCTTACCTGAAGATACCTTCCCGCGAAGTGCTCACACAGATTGTCTGATAGAAAGTAA
>NZ_JAGXKB010000002.1:796210-797823 GCF_019091025.1 Pantoea sp. GbtcB22 | reverse complement strand
ATCATCGAAGATCCGGCGGGTAACCAGAGCGACGAGTCCGCGCCGATTGAGTTCATCGTCGACACCGGCAACGTGGCGGTGAGCATCGACTACGCGGTTGACGACGTAGAAGCGCACACCGGCAACATCGCGTCCGGCGCCGTGACCAACGACGACACCCCTACGCTGGTCGGTAAAGCCAAGCCAAACAGCATGGTTGAAATCTTTGACGGCACCACGTCGCTGGGCACCGTGAAAGCCAACGCCTTCGGCGACTGGAGCTTCACGCCGTCCACAGCACTGCCGCACGGCGTGCACCACTTCACCGCGGTTGCGACCGACGCAGCGGGTAACGTGAGCGCACCGACCGCCGAGTTCGTGCTGGATATCGACGTCCAGGAACCGACCAAACCGGGCGATGGCGGCACCGGCGGCGACGGCATCGCGGACGTGATAGACGACGTGGGTCCAATCCAGGGCAGCGTGGGCAATGGCGGCGTGACGGATGACACCACCCCAACCTTAGTGGGTGGCGGTTTGCAGCCAGGTGACATTGTGACCGTAATTGAAAATGGTCAGCCAATTGGTAGCGCGGTTGCAGATAGCAAGGGTGACTGGACATTCACGCCAGATACCCCGCTGAACGAAGGTGCGCATGATTTCACCATCATCGTGACCGACCCAGCGGGCAATAGCTCTGAAGAGTCCGATCCGTATACCGTGATTATCGATATCAAAGCGCCAAATGCGCCAGTGATTGTTGATGCATGGGATGACGTGGCCGGTGGCGTGCATAACGGCGCAATCAGCAACGGCGGCGTGACTAACGATAAACAACCAGAACTGCGCGGTACGGCAGAAGCTAACAGTGTTGTTACGGTTTACAAAGCCGACGGCACCGTGATGGGCAGCACCACTGCTAACGCAGCGGGTAACTGGTCATTCACGCCTGCTACGGCGCTGGCTGATGCTCCTTACTCGTTCTATGTGAAAGCAATGGATGCTGCGGGTAACGTTTCACCTAAATCCGCTGAGTTCGGTTTAGTGGTTGATACCCAAGCACCAAACGCTCCGGTCATCAATGATGCATGGGATGACGTAGCGGGTGGCGTGTTCAACGGTGCGATTGCTCATAATGGCTTGACCAATGATGATCGTCCGGCACTGCGTGGTACGGCGGAAGCAAACAGCGTAGTAACGATTTACAAAGCCGATGGTACAGCGCAGGGCAGCGTGAAGGCAGATGGCGCGGGTAACTGGAGTTGGACGCCGGCATCAGCATTGGGTCAAGGTGTCAACAGCTTCTACGTGAAAGCCACAGATGAAGCGGGTAATACCTCGCAGCAATCTGCCACCTTTACATTGAATGTGGATAGCAAGGCACCGAACGCACCGGTTATCACCAGTGTGGAAGATAACGTGGCTGGTGGCACCGTGGGAGCGATTGCCAACGGCGGTCTGACCAACGACAACAAACCAACGCTGAACGGTACGGCGGAAGCAAACTCCGTAGTCACCATTCGTGAAGGCAGCACCGTGCTGGGAAGCGTGAAGGCGGGAGCCGACGGCAAGTGGTCGCTGGAGCTGGCGGGTGCGCTGAGAGACGGCAACCACAGCTTCGTGGTCACGGCGAC
>NZ_JAGXKB010000002.1:0-796110 GCF_019091025.1 Pantoea sp. GbtcB22 | reverse complement strand
GCGGGTGCGCTGAGAGACGGCAACCACAGCTTCGTGGTCACGGCAGTTGACCCGGCGGGGAACACCTCGGCGCAGTCCAACAGCTGGAGCATTGTGGTAGACGCAACGCCTCCAGGAACACCGGTTATCAGCGGTGCATGGGATGACGTAGCAGGCGGCGCGTTTAATGCTCTGGTTGGTCATAACGGCCTGACCAATGATACACGTCCGGAGCTGCGTGGTTCAGCAGAAGCCAACAGTGTGGTCACCATTTACGGTGCTAACGGTCAGGCACTGGCGAGCGTGCTGGCCAATGGCTCAGGTAACTGGGCTTGGACACCACCAGCGGCGCTGAGTCAGGGTCCGAATAACTTCTATGTGAAAGCCACGGATGCAGCGGGTAACAACTCTGCACAGTCTGCCACATTTACACTGAACGTTGACACCAATGCACCAACCGTAAGTATCTCTAAAGTCATTGATGATTTTGGCAGCAGCACCGGTGATATCGCTAGTGGCGGTACAACGGATGATAAAACACCAACGGTGGTAGGTAAGGCTGAAACAGGCGCGACCGTCACGCTGGAGTACAACGATGGGTCTGGTTGGAAAACCGCGACTGTCGTTGTTGCCGACAGTAATGGTGACTGGCGCTGGACGCCGGCAGCCGATATGGCTTACGGCAATTATCAGTTCCGTGCGAGCGGTGTGGATGCCGCGGGAAATACCAGTTCATATTCAAACTTTGACTTGAATATTAAGTCTGGAGTGAGTGTTGAGGAATTCGATCAATTCTTTAACGGCAATGTAACTTTGGCTTCAGGTCTCTCATTGCAGATCCTTAAGGGGCCTGAATATTTACCAATCCCTCCTAATGCGGTGCCGCCATATAATTCGGCAGGTGCTAATAGACAATCATTTAATGATGAGTATAACGTCGCACTGTCGGCGGGAACGATTGTGAAATTCACTATTCCAGGAGGTGCAGAAGAGCTTAGTTACCTGTTGCACGCAACAGCAAATCCTTACACTGGTTATGCAGTACCCGCCACAGCCAAGTATTACTCAACAACCGGGGTGTATTTAGGCCAGCAAATAAATTCAGGGGATACTAGCAATCAGTTAAGAAGCTTTACAGCACCAGCAGGACAAAAGATTGGCTATTTTACAATTGAAAGCGGTATTAACTACGCCCCGCCAGTGGCGGATGGAAAATGGCTTGTTCATAATATTGATTATGTGCAATGGGGTGAAAAAGGCAGCGGTGCAGCGGCCGGTCGTCCAACTTCGAGAATGATGGATGTTGAGGATGATGAGTCAGCGACATTGAGTATTGACGAAAATGGCCATGAGATTAATGTTAATGAGTCTGAAGATCAGTCATTTAACGCTCAGTCGAATTACATGGTAGAGGCAGAAAATAACAACGCAGGCGTCAATGCGTTTGCCTCAGATGCAAACAATCAATCACTGCCAAAAGCAGAGCCGGTTATGCATCTGGAGACCAACACTCATACGTTGGTATTGGAACATGCGGAGCAACCTCTGGATTTCCATAACCTTGTAGCGACTGAAGCACAGGTCACAGTAGTCGATATGGCCAACGGCGAAGCGAACGTGCTGACTATCTCCCTCGGCGATATTCTGGCACACGGTGAAGAACACGCCTTTACGGCGGACGACACCAGGCAGCTGATGATCAAAGGTGACGCAGGCGATGTGGTTAACCTCACCGACCTGCTGCCAGACGGCACGGATCCAGGCAACTGGGCCAAAGCTGAAGGCACCGTCACCGTTGGCGGCGTACAGTACGAGGTTTATCAGCACTCCGGTGCCGATACCGAACTGCTGGTGCAATTGGGTGTGCAGACCAACCTGAACAACCACTAATCCTTTAAACACAATCAAACCGGAGGCTCGCAAGAGCCTCCGTGGAGGAATCATGAAAAAGTTAAATTCTTCGCTGATTGCGATGGTGGTGGCAGGCGGTCTGTTCTCCCTCGCATCACACGCGGCAGTTGAATCAAAAGTGTTCGGCCAAACCTATCAGCCGGTGGCGAGCGTCGCCGCCAGCCAGGCGCAGATCGTCTATTACCGTACCTCGCAAGTCAGTGGTCCTGATGCGGCTCACGTCTATGTCGATGGTGAATACCAATCTGCATTGCTGACTGGCATGTACAGCACCTTCTGCGTGTCGGCGGGCAGCCACTCGCTGGGGGCTTTCCTGAAAGATGCGCCGTACTACAAAGGCAAAGAGGCTCAGCCACACCGCGATAACTTCGAAGGGGGCAAAACCTACTTTGTTAAAGTCGATAGCAACAGCCAGGGCCGTCCTCAGTTGGTTAACGCGCAGCAGGCGAACGTCGAACTGCGCGGCTTACGTGCGCAGGCACACACGCTGGACCGTGCCTCTGCGGTTGAGCAGTGCCGTTATACCGCCAGCAAAACCATGGATTACACCTTGTCGAGCGATGTGCTGTTTGCCTTTGGTAAATCATCACGCAATGACATCACCGGTAAAGGCCGTGACGCGGTCAATGAGCTGATCGGTAAACTGCATAAAGATGGCGTCCAGCTGAACCGTATTCAGGTTATTGGTCATACCGATCCCATCGGTAAAGCAGCCACCAACCTGCGTCTGGGTCAACAGCGCGCGAACACGGTACGAACCATGCTGATTCAGGGCGGCTTGCCCGCGCGTAACCTGAATGCCAGCAGTGCAGGTAGTGACGAACTGGTGGTCGGCGATTGCACCGGTACACGTGCAGAGCAGATCCAGTGCAACGCGCCAAACCGCCGTGTGGTGGTTCGCGTTCAAACGCAGTAATACGATCATTCCGTTGGGTAGCAGGCGTTGCTCAACGGAAGCCCAGTCAACCTTTACACAGTTAAACGGGTCGTTATTTATTGCATGTAGCTAAGGCCAGTGACGTTGTCACTGGCCTTTTTTATTTGTCACATCAATAAACCGCACAAACCCGTAGCGGCACAATTCATTGCGCGATAAATCGCGCCGCTACAAATGTGCGCGCCTGGCAGTGTCCTCATCAAACTCTTCTTGCAACGCAACGGTCAATTCCCGCATCAACCAAGACCCAGCCTGTGGTTGCTTGTAAGACAATTCCGGTACAAATGCACTCCATTACTTACCTGATCCCCGGCACACGGGAAACGAGGCGATTGCGGCAGAGCATCGCCGTACACGAGGAATTTTCCGATGGTAGACATTAACCTGGCGGTAGTCAGCGGCAGACGCATTATTCAGGCAGAAAACCTGCCGCCCAACCCCAATAAGCCCGTTACGGTGAAAGCCGAGAAAGGGGCGCGCTATGTGCTGGCTGAAGGCGAAAGCCTGACTGGTCCAGACATGATTCGTCTAAAGCGCGTAGGCAATGATCTACAACTCACGCTGCGCGGAGACAATCCTGAAACGCCTAATCTAGTGATTGAGGATTATTACGCGCATCCAGGCGAGATTGTCGGTATGGGGGAAGATGGCCAGTGGCATGCCTTTACGTCAGCCAGCGCCGATGCAGAGATGAACCCAGCGGGATTGCAGGATGGCGACTATTCCACGGTGTTGCTCGATAGCGCCGTATTGCCGCCGCTGAGCAATCTGGAAGTCGACGGCAATGCCGCGTCATACGGTTTACTGGCGGTAGCTGCCGCAGCATCTGTTGCCGCTTTGGCGATGCTGACGCGCAGCAACAGCCACGATAAATCCTCTACGCCGCCCCCGCCACCTGAAGAAGAGAAACCCGAAGAGAGCACCGCTGTACCGGACGACCAAACGCCAGGCGAGCAAGCAGACGCGACAGAGGAAACCGAACAGCCCGCTGAAGAAGAAACTCCCACACCGATCGATGAACAAACCCCAATCGCTGCACCAGAAGCCACGTTGGGTAGCATTCATGATGACGTGGGTGAGCAGCAGGGCGCTTTACTGGACAATGACGTTACCGACGACAACACACCAACGTTAAGCGGTGGCGAGCAACAACCCGGTTCAGTGATCCAGATTATTGATAACGGTAACTTGCTCGGCACCACCATTGCCGATGCTGAGGGTAATTGGTCCTTCACACCTGAAGCGGCGCTGCCCAACGGTTCACATGCCTTTGTCGTGGTGGTTACCGATCCAGCCGGAGTCGTTTCCGCACCCTCCGATCCCGCGGTGATAGTGATTGATGCCGCTGAAGAAGCCCCGATTGAAGCTTTAAGCCTTGGCGACTTGCTACCGGCTGATAGCGATCTCAGTGATTGGGCGCAATTCTCCCTCGCAGACGGCGAACGAGCGGATTACAACACAGCCACGCCAGCCGATGACGTCAGCCGCTTGATTGATGACCTGCTCGGCAACCATCCACTTAATTAATCCTGAAAACTGAAACCCGCGACCGATCGTCGTCGGGGAGGAACCATGAAACATTTAACTCACTCACTGATTGTGGCAGCGATGGTCGCCACCTCCATTTTTGCTATTTCCCACGCCAAAGCTGCACCCGAGGCGCGCGCTTTTGGTGAAACCTGGCAGCCGCAAGCGGCACCCGTAAAAGACCAGGCACAAGTGGTGTATTACCGCGTTGGTGAAGCGGGCAAAAAACCTGCCGCGCTGGTCACTCTCAATGGTGAGCTGCACGCCGCGCTGCTGCCAGGCATGTTTACGCGCATCTGCGTTCAACCTGGCACTTACACCCTCGGCGCACTGCTCGATGCGCCCGATGCGCAACAGCAAAACTTCGCCGAGTTTCAGGCCGCATTGAAACCGGGCAAAACCTATTTTGTGCGGGTAAATACGCAGGCAGATGGCAAACCGCAAGCGGTGCGTCGCATTGAGGCTGAACGTCAACTTCCACTATTGCGTTTACAGCAACATGTGCTGTCGCGTTCTTCAGCGGTTGTTGAATGCCGTTATGACGAAGAGCCAAAGTTGAAGAAAGCCAGCCACTGATTCTCACCCTCCCGCAATTTTTTAACGTCACGCCATTGAATGCGTGGTGTTGCGCGCCCGAGTGAACGGTCACCAACATTGGCGACCCTAAAAGGTCAAGGCGCGATTCAAACATTTTTATGAGGTCTATCGTGTTTAATAAATCCTGGATTGTGGCTGCTGGATTGTTAATGGTTTTGCCAGCATCAGCGATGTTACAAGCGCCTAAAGCCTTTGGCGAAAAATACAAACCTGTGCCGCCCGTAGTTAAAGAGCTGACGCAAGTGGTGTATTACCGCGCGAATAGCGATGTGCTGACAGAAGGCCCAGCCAATGTCTACGTTGATGCGCGCTATCACACCAGCCTGTTGCCCGGCGGATTTACCAGCTTCTGCTTAAAGCCAGGCAATCATACCCTTGGCGCCTTTGTGAATGATCCACTGTATCGCGGTAAAACCGAGCACCTGTATCAAGCAGAGTTACGGGGTGGCCGAACCTATTACCTACGCGTTGATGAACAACAGCATCTTACGGATGCCCCCCGCGCTGTACACCGCCAGCATGGTGAAAAAGAGCTCAAACCGAACCGTCGCCAGGTTCATGCGCATTCCCGCGCTGTCACTATTGTCCCTTGTGTCTTTGACCGCGCGTCTGCGCAGAGTGAAAGCCAATATTTGCTGAGCAGCCAGGTGCTGTTTAAGAAAGACGCGGGCATGACCTTGCTGAGCGATGAGGGGCAGAACTCGATAAACGAAGTGGTTGTCACGCTGCGTCAGCAACATCCCATCATTCACAGTGTCGTGATCCGCCTAATTTCGCGCGGAGAAGCGCAGAGCATTCAGCAGGAAAAAGCCAAGGCGTTACGCACAGCACTCACGCTGGCGGCGGTTCCCAGCGAACTCATTTCCATCCAATTCTCATCCTGCGTTGAGAGCTGTCCGACAGCGGAACAAGACGTACAAATACTCGCGATGTAATGGAAAGATGCATTAAAACAGCAATTTATGAGTTGTTCTTTTTACTACTGCCCCCTAAGCAAGACCCGGCTCGTATCGAAACTGGCTGGTAAAAGCGAGAATTTTCTTACACCCCGACATGAGCGGGCCGGACTTAACGAAGAAAGAGATGCGGTGAATGAACGCAACAGATTCTGAAAACCAACAACACGAGCAGGAATTGCAGTCACTGGCACGTGTGCAAACGCGTATTGACGATACGCTGCTGCAAAGCGTGGACTGGATGTGCCGTCACTATGGCCTTGGCCGCAGCTTTGACGCGCTAACCGCAGGCCTGCCAAAAGACGTTTTATTATCGCCATCGCTGGCGCTGACATCACTGGAAAGCGCCGGCATTACGCCAGGCCTGGTCGAACGCAGCCTGTGGGATATCCCACAACAGGTCATGCCCACCATTCTGGTGCGCAAAGGCTCTGGCGGTTGCATCTTGCTTGATCGATCACGCAAGAAAAATGCCGAAGACAAAATGACCTGGTTCTATCAGGTTGTCATGCCAGAAGTAGGCAACCAACCGGTTGAAATTGAACACGCGGAAATCGCCGAGTGGTACAGCGGTTTTGCCATCCTCGCCAAGCCAACGGCCAAGGTAGATCGTCGCGTGGAAGAGGGTCTGCCAGAAAACCAGAAACACTGGTTATTCAGCACATTATGGCGCTACCGCCGTTATTACCGTAGTGCCGCTGTGGCCTCGGTATTGATCAACGTGCTGGCACTGGCAAGCATCTTCTTCACTATGAATGTTTATGACCGCGTCATCCCAAATCAGGCGTTCGTCACGCTGTGGTCACTGGCGATTGGCGTCACCATTGCCATGTTGTTTGAAGGCTTAACGCGTTTTATTCGTGCCCACTTGTTGGATACCGCAGGTAAAAAAGCGGATTTGATTGTCGGCAGCATTTTGTTCCGCCAGGCCATAGAAGTGCGTATGGAGCACAAGCCGGCGTCTTCCGGCACCTTCGCCAACCAGCTGCGTGAGTTCGAATCACTGCGTGATTTCGTCTCCTCCGCCACGCTTGCGGCGCTGGCTGACCTGCCGTTCGTGCTGCTGTTTGTCGGCGTTATCTTTGCGATTAGCGGTCCGCTCGGCTTTGTGCCGCTGCTGATGCTGCCTTTAATCATCATTATCAGCGTCATTATTCAGTGGCCGCTGGCGAAGATCATGAAAGAGAATCTGAAAGATGCCGCGCTGAAGCAGGGCGTATTGATTGAGTCCATCGAAGGTATGGAAACGCTGAAGGCTACTAACGGTCAGGTGCATATGCAACGCCGCTGGCAGAAGTTCAGCGCCTTGCAGGCCAACAGCGGTTCAAAATCCAAGCGTTACTCGACGTTAGCAACGACTTCAGTGACGTTCCTGCAGCAGTTCCAGACGGTGATGCTGATTCTGATTGGCGTCTACATGATTGATGCGGGCGATCTCACCATGGGTGGCTTGATCGGTACCGTGATGTTAGCGGGCCGCGCTACCGGTCCATTGGGCCAGGTCATCGGCTTAGCCACGCGTTATCAGTCATCGAAAGCCGCGCTGGGTTCACTGAACAAGCTGATGGAGATGCCTACTGATCGCGACAGCGAGCAAGAGTACATCGCCAATCCCGAGTTGAAAGGTGATTTGGCATTGAAAGGTGTGGGCTTTTCTTACCCCGCTCCGCCGATGCAGCCAAACCCGGAAATCCTGAAAAACATCAACATTGATATCAAAGCCGGTGAACGTACCGCGATTTTGGGCTCAATCGGTAGCGGTAAATCCACGCTGCTGCGCCTGATGGCGCGCCTGTATCAGCCTACCGGCGGACAATTGTTCACCGATGGTCTGGATGTTAACCAAATCGATCCGGCGGACTGGCGTCGCCATATCGGATTCGTGAGTCAGGATTCACGTCTGTTCTACGGCACGCTACGTGAAAACGTAATGCTCGGCATGCCAGATGCGGCACCCAACGAGTTCTTACGTGTGCTGCGTCTGACCGGGCTGGATCAAATCGCCGCCCGCCATCCGCTGGGTATCAACTTACCGGTAGGTGAAAACGGTTGCAGCTTGTCCGGTGGTCAACGCCAGTTAGTGGCGCTGGCAAGAACATTGCTGAGCCGCCCGGAAGTACTGCTGCTGGATGAACCGACCAGCGCCATGGACAGCCAAACCGAGCAGCAATTCCTGAAGCATCTGCACGGCGCTACCCAGGGACACACGCTGGTGGTGGTCACACACCGTCCGTCACTACTGGCGCTGGTCGATCGCATCATCGTGATTGATGCCGGGAAAGTGGCGATCGATGGACCGAAAGAGGTGGTGTTGGCCCGCCTGAGCGGCCAGCCCGCACCGGTTGCAACCGCCAAAGTCAATCAGGCCGCCCAGCAGCCTGCCGCCAATAACGAGCCTCAGCCCGCTGCAAACCAGCCGGTTGCTGCCACTAAACCTTCCACCCCAATGGTTTCGCGCTCTGCGCCAGCCAAGGCGTCGGACAAAGATGTTGAGGTATCTGCCTGATGGCCAGCTTATTTAAACGTAAACCGAAACTGTCAGCAGTGGACGCCGACTTCTTAGATGACATCCAGTCTTCACTGTTAACCCAACGCACACCGGGGTCACGTGTAGTGCTGTGGGTGGTTATCGCCGTAATTGTGGGGGGGTTGACCTGGGCACATTTCGCCCGTGTGGAAGAGATCACCAAAGGCGAAGCCAAAATCATCTCTAAAAGCCGCGAACAGATCATTCAAAGTCTCGAAGGCGGAATTTTGGCTGAGATGAATGTACGTGAAGGTGAAGAGGTGGCGCGCGGTCAGGTGCTGCTGAAAATCGACCCAACGCGTGCTCAGGCAAGCTATCGCGAAACCCTTAATAAAGTGGTGGGCTTGAAAGCCACTATCGCGCGTCTGCGTGCTGAAGCTTACAACCAACCATTGATCTTTGATGATGAGCAGGTACGTAAAGATCAGATCGTCATTGCCCAGGAAACCAAAGCCTATCAATCACGTAAACGCGCATTGGATGACTCAGTTAGCGCCCTGCAGCGTAGTTATGAACTGTCAATGCGTGAGATTCGCCTGGCACAACCTCTTGCTGCGCGTGGTTTGCTTTCTGAAGTTGAACTGCTGCGTATGCAGCGCCAGGCCAATGAGATTCAGGCACAGATTGTGGAGCGCCGTAACCGTTATCAGGCGGACGCCAACTCCGAGCTCAACAAGCTGGAATTAGAGCTGTCACAAACCAGCGAAAACCTGATTGGTCGCGCCGATATTGTTGACCGCACCACCATCATCGCGCCGGTTAAGGGCACGGTGAAGAACATTCGCTTCAACACCATTGGCGGGGTCATTCAACCGGGTGAACACATTCTGGAGATTGTGCCGCTGGAAGACCAACTGTTGGTGGAAGCTAAGATCCGTCCTTCCGATGTGGCGTTTCTGCACCCGGGATTACCGGCCACAGTGAAAATCACCGCTTACGATTACGCGATTTACGGCGGCTTGAAAGGACAGGTTGAGTTTATCAGTCCAGACACCTTGAAAGATGACGCTAAAGCGGCAGCGGGTCGTCCAGATGACACCTACTACCGCGTGATGGTGTTAACCGATACCAGCGCATTGAATGCCGGCGGCAAAGCGCTGCCGATTATTCCTGGCATGGTCGCGTCCGTCGAAATCCGTACCGGTGAAAAAACCATTCTGGATTACCTGCTGAAACCGGTGATGAAAGCCCGCGAAGCGTTCCGTGAGCGTTAATAGAGGCCAGAATTATGAAACAGATTAAATGTTCACAACGTATGCTTTCATTGCTGATCGGGTCACTGATCGCCGTGCAAAGTGGCACGGCGCAGACCGCGTCGAATGACGATGATGAATTGTTAATGTTCGTGGAAGTTTCGCAGCCTAAACCGGCTGTGAAATCGACGCCGAAAGCCAAAGCCGTCTCAGCAGACGAAATGGCACAAAAACTGGCAATGCGCAGTCAAAGCCTGGTATCACCAACGCCGAGTGCGCAAAAGCCTCCTGTCCAGGCTCCGGCACCGCGATCTGTACCCGTGGCATCGTCGCAAACCCTGCTGGCAAGCGTGCCGGCAGCTAAATCAAGCGCACCGTCATTGGTCTCGCCGGCACCGGCTGCCACCGCGATTGTCACGACGCCAGCACCGATTCGTCAGGCCGCTGCGCCAACGCCAGTACCGCAACGCCAATTGTTAGGTGAAATGTCGCGAACAGAAAGCAACCTGACGAGCAGTGCAGGTAGCAGTGAATTACCGGTATTTAGGCCGGCAACCTCTGCGCCGCAACTCACCACGTTAACGCAAAATGTGGAACCGGCTCTGACACCAGAGCCACGTTTGTCGGTAGCACGTGCGCCGCAGACCGTGGTACAGGCGAGTCCGGGAGAGCTTGAGCTGCGCAACATTTTCTACAGCGCAGTGATGACAGCCTTACAGCGCAGCCCGCAGGTGCGCAGCACACAGCTGCAGATCGAAGCGGCAAAAGAAGATGTTAGCAACGTAAAAGGTCAACGCTGGCCGCAGGTGGATGTCACCTCCAATTCACGTCGTTACGAATTTGGTAAAGGCAATCGCAATGCTAGCGACAGCAATATGCCCGCGTTCGGCGTCAATGTTGCTACTAATTTGATTGATTTCGGCCAGACCAGTAACACCATCAAGAGCAAAGAGTACACAGTAAAAGCGGCGGGTTACCAAAATACCGCGCAGATGGAAGATCTTGCATGGCAGGTGAGTAATGGATTAGTGGAACTCAGTAAGCAGCGTTTAGTGATAGAAATGAGCAAGCAATATGTTGCGCGCATGCAGGAATTGGTCACCATGTTGAGCGGCATTGTTTCTGCGGATCAGGGGCGTCGTAGCGAATTAACACAGGCGAAAGGTCGCTTCTTGCAAGCGCAGTCTGCGTTAGATAACGCGGTTTCTAAAGCACGCGACACGGAAATTCAACTCTATCGTCTGTTAGGTGAGACACAGGTACCGTTACCGCCTGCCATGCAGTGGCAGCTACAACCTTCGCAGTTAGACGTGTTGTTAGCGCAGGTTGAGAAACATCCAACCTTAGCCAAAGCGCAGGCACAGTCTCAAGCCGCGTTCGCAGAGGCGGATGCACTGAAATCATCCTCATTGCCAAAAGTTAACTGGGTGGTGAGCAAGGACACGGGTAAAGACTATTACGGTCGCGAGCAATCATGGCAAACCGGCATCAACGTCAGCTGGGGTCTGTTCCGTGGTGGTTCGGCTAAAGCAGCTGAACAGGCAGCGGTGCAGCGTGCCAGCGCCATGCGCGAAGAGTCTGAAGAGCAGCGTAACGACCTTGAGCAGCGTGTGCGAGCAGCCGATCAGGATGCCCGTTCGATGCTGCAACGCGCCGACCTGTATCGCAATCTTTCACGAGAATCAGACCGTATTCGTCTGGATTTCTTTGACCAGTGGTATCACCTTGGCAAACGCACGCTGTTGGATGTGCTGAGCGCCGAGTCGGATTACTACAACAACCGTGTGGCAGAAGTAACTAACCGCTTTGATGGTTACAGCTCAATATTCCGTGGCTATGCCAGCGCGGGTCAATTAATGAACTGGCTTAAAAACGTGCCACAACGTTAATCAGATAACACCCGCGAAATGCGGAGCGAAAATACGAGATTAAAATGACAATAACAACTTCACCGATCCGTCTGGTTATTCTGGACGATCATCCGATATTTTTGCGTTCGTTTGACGTGCTATGCGCTGGCGAACAAGGTCTGACTATAGTGGGTAAATTCCAGCACAGCCGGGAACTTATTAACTGGCTGCGAATTTCGCATTGTGATGTGCTGGTGCTGGATTATATTTTGCAGAATGATGAGATGGATGGATTATCATTAATAAAACATCTGTTATTACATTTTCCCTATCTTAGAATATTACTTTCTACTTCCGTGGATAGTCTGGCAGTTATTCGTGCAGCTTATATGTTAGGTGTGCGTGGGTATTTATCTAAACGAGAGGAAGCGGCAACCTATGTGTCAGCGATACGCACGCTGGCTAATGGTCAACGTTATGTTCCACAACACATTGCTGAGGGATTGACACAGGTGCCGCTACGAAAAAATGATGAAGAAATTGCCCACGGTATTTATCTGCCTCAAGGCGAAGCCCTTATGCCGGTTAAATTATTGACGCCGCGCGAAGCAGAGGTAGTGAATTGTTATATGGAAGGAATGGAGATTCCAGAAATTGCGGCTAAATTGAAACGCAGTCGTAAAACGGTAAGCGGGCATAAGCAGTCAGCAATGAAAAAGTTAGGTATATGCAGCGATTTGGAATTGTTTAAATATCGCAAGGACCTGTTCAAATAATTAATGCTGTCTGCAGGGTCGCCATTTATGGCGACCGATTTGTGCCAAAAAAGTAAGCTAAAAATATTTAAGGTCAGTATTGCCACTATTAATGATAGCTTGTGACTATTAATAACCAAGACGCGCGCGCTATTGCTCTACTCACCTGCCGGGTATCTTTTGATGAGCTTTACTGTAATTTAAAAGGAACCTATCGATGCAACATTTTACTACTTCTGGCATTAACACCAGCCCCATTCTCGCTATTAATTTTTTACGTACCGAATCTGAAGACTATTTTGTCATTCCCGGCTCGGTGACAGATGAGATACGTCCAGCAGTATATGGTAGCGCTGCACCAAACAGTCGTATCGATCTCTATGATGGACAACATTATCTTGGCAGCGTCGTGGCGAATGAAGCAGGCGAGTGGCGTTTCCAGCCCCCTTCCGAAGCGCCTTTCACTGGCGCGGTGTCACTGCGTGCTGAGCAGAGCGGTGTATCCTCTGCGGCGTTCACCTTTACCGCCGGGGCAACCACCACGCCGCGTGCGCAGATTAAAGGTCTCTACGACGTTGATGCTGCCGATCAGGAGATTCAGCCGGGCAACGCAAGCGCTACGCTCACCAGCGATGCCACGCCGATGATGCTGATCACGGGCCGTCCTGGTGCCACGGTGCAGGTACTGGATAACGGTAAAACCCTCACGACGTTGACGCTGGATGAGGGCGGTAACGCGACCTGGACGATTGCGCCGCCATTAAGCGCTGGTCCGCATGACATCAGCCTCTCTTCCACCGATCAAACGGTGGAGACCGCGCCGTGGAAAATTAACGTGGATGCGGCAAATATCATTAATCCCCTTAGCATTGATGACGTTGCTTTCGATAATGTCGGTGAAACCGGTGATATTCGCCAGGGCACCGTTACGGATGATGCGCGTCCTACCTTCAGCGGTAATGCTGCTGCTCTTCAGATCGTGACGCTGCATGATGAAAACGATCGTGTGTTAGGCAGCGTTCAGGCTGATGAGTCTGGTCGTTGGTCGCTTGAATTGCCTGCTAATTTAAGTAACGGCGCCCATCGTGTGGTGGCAAAGGCCGATGATCAGGTTAGCGAAAGCTTTAATTTTACGGTACAGGTGCCTGTTGGCACGCCTGTTACCATGAATACCTACGCCTACGATAACGTGGCAGCACAAGGTTCATTCCGCTCGGGTGGAACGACCGACGATAATCGTCCCAGCTTCTCCGGCACGGCGGGCGCAGGTCAGGTTGTGACAATCTATGATGAGTTTAATCGTGCATTGGGAACCACAACGGCTAATCGTCTCGGCAACTGGTCGCTGGAGATTAGAAACGAGTTAGCGGAGGGCAACCATAAGCTGGTGGCCAAAACCAGTTCTGGCAGCAGCAGTGCATTTGAGCTGACTGTGGTATCACCAACGGCTTTACCGGTCACGCTCGATCAATATGCTTACGACAATGTGGGCACCAAAGGGCGTTTCTATGCCGGTGCAACCACCGATGATACACGTCCTACTTTCACCGGCACCGCAGGCCCAGGCCAGTTGGTCACGGTGTTTGATGAGAATAATCGTGCCTTGGGTAGCGTGGTGGCTAACCGTGTTGGTAACTGGTCAATCGAGATTACCCAGGCATTAGGTAACGGTAACCACACAATCGTTGCTAAAACCGGGACGCAGACCAGCGCCAGCTTTGAGTTTGTCGTATCAACGCACACCGTCACGCCGGTAACACTGGACCAAACTGCTTACGATAATGTCAAAACGTCGGGCATGTTTGGCGCGGGTGGCACCACTGATGATCAACGTCCTACCTTTAGCGGCACCGCAGGCGTGGGTGAGCTGGTGACGTTGTATGACGAAAAAAACCGTTCGTTGGGCAGCGTCGTTGCAGGCTCTGATGGCCGCTGGTCACTGGAAATCATCCGTGATTTGCAGGACGGCCACCATAATGTGGTGGCAAAAACCGCTACGCAAGTGAGTGGTTCGTTTGAGCTGACGATTGCGACACCGGCCAGTACGCCGGTAGTGATCTCGCCTTCAGCGCTTGATAACGTGGGTGAAAACACAGAATTCCGTGCTGGCGGCAGCACCGATGATAATCGTCCGACGTTTTCAGGTACGGCAGGCGCCAATCAACTCGTGACGCTTTACGATGAAAACAATCGTCCTTTGGGCAGCACCGTAGCCGATAACTCGGGCAAATGGTCTGTTGAAATAATCCGTGAACTGAATGTCGGCCAGCATAGCGTGATGGCAAAAACCGCCACGCAGAGCAGCAGCACCTTTGATTTCACTGTGGTGGCACCTGACTTTACCCCCGTTACCCTCTCTCCATACGCCTACGATAATGTGGGTACTTCTGCATCCATACGCTCAGGTGGCGTAACCGATGATGATCGTCCGAGCTTCTCTGGCAGCGCGGCGGCAGGTCAGCTTGTCACCTTATATGATCAGCAAAACCGTGTGTTAGGCAGTACAACGGCTAACCGCTATGGCAACTGGTCATTGGAAATCACCACGCCACTCAATGAAGGACCAAACAGTGTTGTGGCGATGTCTGGTTCGCAGGTCAGCGGCGCATTTACCTTAACGGTGAATACCGCCAACCTTACGCCTGTCACCATTGATAATCAGTATTACGACAATGTGCGCGTACCGGGTTATGTCACGGTGGGCGAGGGCACCACCGACGATACCCGTCCACGCTTCACTGGCACCGGACCGGCAGGAAAACAAGTTGAGCTGTTCGATGAAAATGGCCGTTCGTTGGGTAAAACCGTCACCAACACGGGAGGGATCTGGCGACTGGAGATCACCAAAGATTTGCATGAAGGCGTGAACCAGGTGTATGCAAAAATTGGTAATCAGATCAGCCAGCCAATTGAAGTGGAGGTTGACACCCATATCCCAACACCATTAAGCATCGACAGCACAGCTCTGGATAATGTTGGTGTGGTCAAAAACATTGTGAATGGGAATATCTTGCCTACCGACGATGATCGTCCAACGTTTACTGGTTCTGCACCCGCAGGTGAAACAGTCACGTTGCTTGATCAGCAAGGTCGCGCGTTGGGGTCTACGGTTGCGGATTCTGCAGGCCGCTGGGAGTTAGAACTCAGCACATCGCTGAACCAGGGTTTGAATCAGGTTACCGCGCAGGTTGGCAGTGAAATCAGTAATACATTTGTGCTGTTTGTTCGTTCATCCGCGGTGTTCGGTGCGATGAGTGAGGAAAGCGAATCCACTTTTAGCATTGAGTCGCTGCTGCAGGATGCTCAACCAGCGCTGTTTGCAACGGTAGCGGAGGAAAGCATCGAGGAAGTTTCGCTGGATATTTCCGCTAACGATATGCGCGTTAATAGCGAAAGCGGCGTAGCAGTGCAAACAGAGAATGGCTGGAAGCCAGACGATCGTGAGGAATTAAACACGTTCTAATTAATGACAATGACGGCACATTATGTGCCGTCATTTCTTTTAGCAGGATCGCTCAATCATCGCATCTGGCAATATTGACGCATCAATCAATCGACAAATTATGAATCGCTAACACCGCGCGCGCCGCTTCTTTGCCTTTCTTAATAAAATGCTCGGTGTAGAAGTTTTCAATCACATCAACCGGCTGGAAATTATGTGGCGTTAATGAAACGGAAAATACCGGTACGTTGGTGGTCAGCTGCACATTCATCAGGCCATCAACCACCGCAGCGGCAACGAAATCATGGCGATAGATACCGCCATCAACCACCAGCGCAGCGCAGACAATCGCATCGTATTTGCCGGTTTCGGCCAGACGCTTAGCCAGCAGCGGCATTTCAAATGCGCCAGGCACTTCCAGCACTTTTAATTCCGCTTCTACGGATTGATCGGCTAATTCTTTTTCAAAACCCACCAGGGCATTATGGACAATTTCTTTGTGCCAGCCGGCTTTAATAAATGCAATTTTAATATTGTTCATGGTTATTCCGACATCACCTGTAATCTGTTCTTGCGCATAAAATAATGTGTTTGTATACCATATGTTACGTTTGTGATCCACAAAGCCTAAGTAGCGATAAATGCCGTGATGCTAAATGCCACGTAAAGCATCCGGTTATTCCGCGCTTGACGGCGACCATCGGCTGCAATACAAATAGACGCGTCGGGGGAGTCTCACCAAAGAGACTGAGAGGCTAATAGCGCACTGCGCGGTTTAGCGACCCTTTGAACCTGACCCAGTTGATACTGGCGTAGGAAGACTGACAGTCTTTTTCATTTGGCTGTCTGGCGCTCAGGCAAGCTCGATGGATGCGCCATTTCCCTTCTCCTGTATCTGCGGGTCTCAGCTAACACTGAGAGGCCGATGTGAATTCCCCCTGTTTGAACATCCTGGAACCGGCGCTGTGAGCCGCTGGAGCGTGCTTGGCTGCGGCGTGGCGGGCCTATGCGTAGCCACTTTGCTGGCGGAACGCGGTGAAGACGTTGAGGTGATGGGCGATGACGCGCGCCGCCCGGCATCGTGGTTTGCTGGCGGCATGCTAGCGCCCTGGTGTGAAGCCGAAAGCGCGCCGCGCGATGTTATCACTGTTGGGCAACACGCCGCCGCGTGGTGGCAACAGCGCGTCAGCAGCGTCGAGCATCAGGGCACGTTGGTGGTTGCGCCGCCGCGCGATAGCCAGGAACTCAACCGTTTCGCCCGCATGACCGAGCAGCATCAATGGGTCGATCCCGCCAACATTGAACCGGCGCTGGAAGGGCGCTTTGCGCGCGGTCTGTTTTTCGCCGGGGAAGCGCATCTCGATCCGCGTCTGGCGTTGCAGGAGATGCGTGACGCGCTGATCGCCCGCGGCGTGTCATTCAGCAATCACGCGCCGAGCGGCCAAATTATCGATTGTCGCGGCATCCACGCCGCGCCGCAACTGCCGCGCCTGCGTGCGGTGCGCGGCGAGATGCTGATTTTGCACAGCGATGAAGTGCAGTTTTCCCGCCCGATTCGTCTGCTGCATCCGCGTTTTCCCTGCTATCTGGTGCCGCGTCGCGGCGGCCACTTTATGCTCGGCGCCACCATGATTGAGAGCGACGATGCCAGCGCCATCAGCGCGCGCGCCATGATGGAGTTACTCAGCGCCGCCTATGCCATCCATCCCGCCTTAGCCGAAGCGCGCGTGATTGAGAGCGGTAGCGGGCTGCGTCCGGCCTATCCGGCGAATCTGCCGGAAATCCACTATCACAATCACACCTTTTATCTCAACGGCATGTATCGCCACGGTTTTCTGCTGGCGCCAATGCTGGCAGAGCAGCTAATGCAACGCATTTCTGGGGAACTTAATAATGAATATTCAGCTTAACGGCCGCCTCATCAACACCCAGGCAACAAGCCTGAGCGAATTGCTGATCGAGCAGCAAATTGATGTGGCCTGCGTCGCTACCGCCTACAACGGTGCTTTTGTGCCAAAAAGTCAGTACGACACGCAGCGGCTGGATGAAGGTTGCCAGCTCGAAGTGCTGTCACCGATGCAGGGAGGTTAAGCGATGTTTTACGATTTTGAACCGCAATCACGCTTCCTGCTCGGCACCGCCGGTTATCCTTCGCCCGCTATTTTGCAGCAGGCGATTGCCGCCGCCGGCACCGACATCATCACCGTCAGTTTGCGGCGCGAAGGCGCGGCAGGCGCGGCTTTCCGCGAACTGCTGACCGGGCTCAACATCCACGTGTTACCGAATACCGCCGGTTGTCACACGGTAAAAGAGGCCGTCACCACCGCGCACATGGCGCGCGAACTGTTCAACACCGCATGGATCAAACTAGAAGTGATTGGTCACGCCGACACGCTGCAACCGGATCCTTTCGCGCTGGTGGAAGCCGCGCGCATCCTCTGCGCAGAGGGTTTTCAGGTATTTCCGTACACCACCGAAGATCTGATCGTTGGCGAAAAACTGCTGGCGGCGGGTTGCGAACTGTTGATGCCGTGGGGCGCGCCGATTGGTTCCGGCCAGGGTTTGCGCAACATCGATGGCCTGCGCGCCATGCGCGCGTGGTTCAGCGACATCCCGCTGATCATTGATGCGGGCATTGGCGCGCCGTCGCAGGCGGCGCAGGCGATGGAAATGGGCTTCGATGGCATTTTGCTCAACACCGCCGTCGCCAAAGCCGGCGATCCAGTCGGCATGGCCAACGCCTTCCGGCTGGCGATTGAAGCCGGACAGGCCGCGCGCGCTGCCGGACTGATGGAGAAGCGCGATATGGCAGCCGCGTCCACGCCGATCTTCGGTCTGGCAAATCTGAGTTAAGGACGGCAACTATGCAACGTTATCAACGCCAGATGATGCTGGCGGAAATCGGCGAAGCTGGGCAGCAAAAGTTACTTAACGCGCGTGTGCTGGTGGCGGGCGCGGGCGGATTAGGCGCCACGCTCCTGCCGCAGCTGGTGGGCGCGGGGGTCGGCTATATTCGGCTGTATGACGACGATGTGGTGGCGCTGCATAACCTGCATCGGCAAACGCTGTTTACGCAGCAGGATATCGACCAGCCCAAAGTGCTGCGCGCGCAGCACGCGTTGCAGCAGCGCAATCCGCAGGTGCAGATCGAGGCGCTGCAACAGTCGCTGAGCGCCAGTAATCTGCAGCAGGCGCTGGCGGGATGCGATCTGGTGATCGATGCCGCCGATAACTTTGCCGTCACCTACCAACTTTCCGATGCTTGCATGCAGGCGGGCATGCCACTGATCAGCGCCTCGGTGCTGGGGCGGCAAGGTTACGTCGGCGGATTCTGTGGCGGCGCGCCGAGCTATCGCGCGCTGTTCCCACGCTTGCCGTCCTCGGCAGCGAACTGCAACACCGCAGGCGTGATGGGCCCGGCGGTGGCAGCGCTTGGCGCGATGCAGGCGCAGATGGCGCTCAGCGTACTGCTGGAATTACAGCCTTCACCGCTCGGTTGTCTGGTGAATTGCGATTTTGTGAACTGGCACTTCCGCAAGTTCCGCTTTGATGATGCTGAAGAGCCGGAATATGCGGTGCCGTTTATCGACCTGCAAATGCTGGCCGCCGATGACTGCATTGTCGAACTGCGCAGCTGTGAAGAAGCGCCGGTCAGCGTGGCGGATGGCGTTGAGCGCATCTTGCCGCAGGCGATCGCCGCGTGGCAGCCGCCCGCCCAGCAGCGCATTGTGCTGGTGTGCGCCAGCGGCATCCGTGCCGCGCAAGCCGCCAGCGCACTGGCGCAGCGCGGATTTCACCAGCTGGCGATTCTGGCGGCCAATCGTCCATGAATCAGGACATTCTCTTCAACGATGTGAGCTTTAGCTGGGGCGATAAACCGCTGTGTCAGCGGCTGAATCTGCACCTGCGCGGTGGCAAAACCACTGTAATGCTGGGACGCAGCGGCATCGGCAAAAGTACGCTGCTGCGGTTGGTGGCCGGTTTACTCCAACCGCAGCAGGGCGCGGTGCGGGGCTTGAGCGGCAACGTGGCGTGGATGGGCCAGCAGGATCTGCTGTATCCGTGGCTGACGGTGCTCGACAACGTGATGCTGTCGGCGCGGCTCAGCGGCGACAAGCCGGATCGCCCGCGTGCGCTGGCGCTGCTCGAGCAGGTAAAACTCAGCGACGTTACGCATGCACCCCCGCATCAACTCTCCGGCGGCATGCGGCAACGCGTGGCGCTGGCACGCACGCTTTATGCGCAGCGCGACGTGGTGCTGATGGATGAACCCTTCGCCACGCTGGATGTGATGACCAAACTCAGTTTGCAAACGCTGACCGCCGTATTACTGCGGGGCAAAACTGTGCTGCTGGTGACGCACGATCCGCTTGAAGCGTGCCGCATGGCCGATGACATTCTGCTGCTGCAAGGCCAGCCGCTGGCTATCGAAAGCTGGCCGGTTCCCGGCGGTGACGTGCCGCGTCCGTTTGATCATCCCGACGTCCTGCAGGCGCAGGCGCAACTCTTCTCCCGACTGAATACCCATGAAAACAGTGTTTAGCGCGATCTACCTGATCGTGGTGCTGCTGTGCGGCTGGTTACTGGCGCGTCACGGCGGCGTGCCGAGTTTCCTGCTGCCCGCGCCACAGGCGGTGCTGGAGGCGCTGTGGCTGCATCGTCAACTGCTGTGGCATCACGCGCTCTATACGATGGCGGAAATTGTGCTGGCGCTGCTGCTGGGCGTCGGCGCGGGAGTGACGCTGGCGGTGCTGATGGCCGCCAGTTCGCTGCTGCGTCGCGTGCTGTTTCCGCTGGTCACCGCCAGCCAGGCAATTCCGGTGTTTGCCCTCGCGCCGCTGCTGGTGCTGTGGCTTGGCTTTGGTATCGCGTCGAAAGTGGTGGTGGCGGCTTTGATCCTGTTCTTCCCGCTGTGCTTGTCACTGTTTGATGGGCTGTGCCGTACGCCGGTCGGTTGGCTGGAGCTGGCGCAAACCTCTACGTCGTCGCGTTTCCGCATCTTCTGGCGCGTGCGCTGGCCTGCCGCGTTACCGCAGTTTTTCTCCGGCCTGCAGATGGCGGTGGTGTTGGCCCCGATTGGCGTGGTGATTGGTGAATGGGTCGGCGCCAGCGAAGGGCTCGGCTATCTGATGATGCAATCCAACGCGCGACTGGAAACCGCCACCAGCTTCGCGGCGCTGCTGCTGTTACTGGTTCTGGCGCTGCTGCTTTCGGGCAGCGTGGCGCTGATGCGCAAGAAAATCCTCTGGCAATCTACATAAGGAAATACCGTGAAAACCCTACGAATGGCATTGACCGCGTTGCTGCTGCTGGCGACCGCTAACGTGCAGGCGGCGGAGAAAGTTCGCCTGCTGCTTGACTGGTTTATCAACCCCAATCACGCGGCGATTTTTGCTGCCCAGCACAGCGGCGCGTTTAAGAAAGAGGGGCTGGATGTGGAGATGATCGCGCCCGCCGATTCCGCGTCCGTGCCGCTGCTGCTGGCGGCGGGCAAAGTCGATCTCGCCGTCAGCTACCAGCCGCAGCTCTACACGCTGGTGGATAAAGAGGTGCCGGTGATCCGCGTCGGCACGTTGATTAATCAGCCGCTGAATACGCTGACCACGGTGTCAGACGATATTCACTCGCTGAAGGATTTCGCTGGCAAAACCATCGGCTACGCGGTGCCGGGCACCGAAGACGTGGCGATCCGCAATATGCTAAAAGCGCAGGGCGTTGATGCCGACTCGGTGAAGCTTATCAACCTGAATATGGATGGCACCTCCGCGTTGCTAACGCACAAGATTGATGGCGCGATGACCATCTTTCGCAACTATGAGCTGCTGGATCTGAAAGACAAAGGCGCGCAGCCAACGGTGTTCAAGCCGGAAGATTACGGCGTGCCTGCTTATGATGAGTTGATCATCCTTGCAAACCAGAAAACTGCCGCGCAGGACAAACGCATTCCGGCGTTTTTACGTGGCCTGGATGCCGGCGTGGCGTGGCTACGCGCTCACCCGCAGGAAGCGTGGCAGTCGTTTATCGAAAAATATCCCGAGCTGAATACGCCGCTCAATCACGAGGCGTGGCAGGCGACGTTGCCATATTTCGCCCAGCACAGTGCGGCGTTTGATCGGGCGCGCTATCAGGCGTTTGGTGAGTATATGAAGGGTAATGGTGTGATTAAGGCTGTGGCGCCGATGGGGCGTTATTCGTTGTAGGTTGGTGCGATTTGCCCCTCACCCCAGCCCTCTCCCGCGCGTGGGAGAGGGAGCCGACCGCGCCCACCTAACCATTCTCTCCACCTAATTATTCCCTCTCCCGCCTGCGGGAGAGGGTTAGGGTGAGGGCAACCACGCACAATTTCCCTTGCACCCACACTTATTTTTGATAATGATATTTATTCTCAACTATCAAGTGATGGACAACCTGATGCGTTTCCCCGCTCTTTCTCTGCTGCTTAGCCTGTTTTTCATCTGCACCCATGTTCACGCCAACGCAACCTGGCCGCGCACTATCTCCACACCAAAAGGTCCCTTCACGCTGCAACAGCCGCCGCAGCGCATTGTCTCGACCAGCGTTACGCTGAGTGGCACTTTGCTGGCAATTAACGCGCCGCTGATTGGCTCCGGCGCCACCAGCCGCAATAGCAGCGTATCGGATGCGCAGGGCTTTTTTACGCAATGGAGCGCGATGGCCAAAGCGCGTCAGGTTAAACCGCTCTATATCTCACAGCCGAATGCCGAAGCGATTGCCGCCGAAGCGCCGGATTTGATCGTGATTGCCGCCACCGGCGGCGATTCGGCGCTGCGCCTTTACGATCAGCTGCAAACCATCGCGCCGGTGTTAGTGATCGACTACGGCGATAAAAGCTGGCAGGCATTGACCTTGCAGCTGGGCGAGATTACCGGCCATGAAGCTGATGCCAATAAGGTGATCGCAGCATTCGACCAACGAGTCGAAGCAGTGCGTCACAAGATTACGCTGCCGCCGCAGCCGACCTCTGCGCTGGTCTATTACGAAGATGGACGCGGAATGAACTTGTGGACGCCAGCATCGGCGCAGGGCGCGCTATTACAGGATTTGGGCTTTACGCTGGCCGCGCCGCCCGCCAGTTTTCAGGGCAGCACCAGCATGGGTAAGCGCAATGACATTATTCAGCTGAACGGCGAAAACATGGCCGATGGCATCACCGGTAACACGCTTTTGCTATTCGCTGCTGATGAGAAAACCGTGCCGCAGGTGGCGAAGAATCCGTTCCTCGCCCATCTGCCGGCGGTACAGCAGCACGACATCTTTGCCGTGGGCAACGATACTTTCCGCCTCGATTACTACAGCGCCAGCAATATGCTCAGCAGCATCGAGCGGCAGTTTACCCGTTAAGCGTCTGCGGTGGCGGGCTGCGGCGCGTCCGGTTGTTCACTGAGGCGCGCCGAGCGCAGGCCGCGCGCCGCCAGCGACAGCAGCACCAGCAATCCCGCCGCCAGTCCACCAAACCACAGCACGCTGCTCAGCGGTGCCAGCACGCGTGCCAGCGCCCCCAAACCCAATGCCCCAACCGAATCGCCGGTCACATCCTGCGCGGTGCCGAGGCTGTTGACGCGTCCCAGCAGCGCATCCGGCGTGTGGTGCTGCGTCAGCATAAACTGCAATAGCGAGGCGATGGCGTTGCTGTAGCCGTAACACACCAGCGCCAGCAGCGCGGGCAGCAGATGGCTGTAAAGACCGAGTGAGGCGATACAGGCAAATGCCAGTAGCGCACAACCCATCAGCACCCATCCCGGGCGCGTTAACTGCCGCACCCAGCCGCTGGTAAAGGCACCGATCATCGCACCCAGCGGCACCGCCGAGTACATCAATCCTAATGCGGATGCATCGGCGTGATAGGTCAGCGCCAGCGCCGGGAACAGAATACGCACCGCGCCAACCATGCTGAGCAGCAAGCCAACCAGCACCACCGCGCCCACCACTTTATGCTGGCAGACAAACTGCATGCCGCTCGCCAGCGCGCGCAGCGGATGCTCCGGCTCCTGTTGTTCGGGCTTCATCGACGGTAAACGCACCAGCGGAATCAGCGTTGCTAGCGTACCAATCGCGGCGACCGCAAACGCCCACCCGACACCCGCCGCAACGATGATCATGCCGCCGAGCGCGGGCGACAAAATCGCGCCGAGGCGCACCGTTAGCATACTGAGCGCACCGGCTTCCGCCAGATGTTCACGTCCGACGATTAGCGGGATCACTGCCATTAGCGCAGTCATGCCGAGCGCGCCAAAGAAGCCATCCCAGAAGGCGAGGAAGTAGAGCGCCAGCAATGAAGGCGCTGGGCTGAAGGCGTTGAGGCTGAGCAGCACAAAACCGATGCCACAGGTGCCGCGCGCGAACAGGATTAATTTGCGGCGATCGTAGCGATCGGCCAGCACGCCGCCGAGCAGCAGGCCGATAAACATGCCGACGCCATCAAGCATTACCGCCACGCCAACCTGCAGCGTGGAGCCGGTCATCGCCTGAATTTGCACTGGCACGCCAACCGCCAGCATGCCAAGGGCGAATACCGAGAGCATGCGCGCGCAGAATATCGCGCGGAAGGAGGCGTTGTTTTTGAGTAAACTGAAATCTAAGAATATCGAGGGCTTAGCCATAAATCTCCAACGGTGAATCACATTTGCATCACCCGTAGCGGCGCAATTTATTGCGCGTTTTTTGACAGAACACGATGAATCGCGTCGCTACGGTATGTGCCTTAATTAACGCCGAGCTAACAAACGGTTTATCAAAGGTCCCAGCACCTGCAACGAATCTGCTGAAAGAATATCGGCGTGTTCGCAATCCAGCGGGAAGATCGTCAATTCATCAACGAACGGTGCCCAACTGGCGCGCACATCCATCTCCGGCGGCAGCGTTTTCTCGGCCATAAACAGCGTGGCGAGGCCGGCATAGCGCGGCGTTCGCGCTTCAGCCAGGCGTGCGATGGCGTCTTTGTAGTTCGCGACGATGGTGCTAAACATCACTGCCTTCTCTTCACGCAGTAGCGGATCGCGCTCATCTTCGGTGGCGGCCATAAACTCGGCCTGCTCACGCGCCACTTCCTGTTCCGCTTCATCGGCATCCGGCGTGCGCCAGTCCTGACCTTCTGCCGGATAGGTATCCAGCAGGCCAAGAAATGCCACCGTTTCACCTTGCGTCTGCAAACGTGACGCAATGCCTTGCGCCAGCGTGCCGCCGAGTGAATAGCCGAGCAGGAAATACGGACCGCTCGGCTGCTGCTGGCGAATCGCCTGCAGATGACGTTCACACATCGCCTCCACGCTGTGACAGGCAGCAATCACGCCGTTTGGCCGCGGCGATTGCAGGCCGACAATCGGGAAGTCGCCGTCGAGATAGTGCAGCAGGGCGCTGTACTGCCAGGCGAAGCCGGATGCCGGATGGATGCAGAACAGCGTCGGGCCGTGACCAGCGCGCAAAGGCAGCAGTTCGCCGTTGCCACCGCTTTCACTGTTGGTACCGCCGTCAAGCAGCGCCGCCAGCTTCTCCACGCTGCGCGCGGCGATGATCTGCCCGACGCTGAGCGGCGGCACCTCACGACGACGCAGTTCCGCCGCCAGACGCATCGCCAGCAGCGAATGACCACCGAGCGCGAAGAAGTCGTCATCGGCAAACACGCTGTCGCAACCAAGCAGCTGCTGGAACAGATCCGCCAGCAAACGCTCGTTGGCGCTGTGCGGCAGGCGGCCGCTGCGTGCGCTGAGCTGCGGCATCGGCAGCGCTTTACGATCCAGCTTGCCATTGGCGCTGAGCGGCAGATGGTCGAGCAGCAGATAGCTGACCGGCTGCATATGCGCGGGCAGACGTTCGCCCAGCTCCTGCTTCACCGCGTCGATATCCAGCGCCACGCCCGTTTCGGCCACCAGCCAGCCGAGCAGCTGACGGTTATCGACGCCCGGCGTGGCGTGCTGCGTCAGCGCGCGCGTCGCCACCACCGCCTGCGCCACGCCCGGCAGCGCCACTAGCGCCTGTTCGATTTCGCCCGGCTCGATACGCTGTCCACGCATTTTTAGTTGATCGTCGCTGCGGCCGAGATACTCCACCGCGCCGTCGGCGCGCCAGCTGGCGATATCGCCGGTGCGATACATGCGCTCGCCTTCGGCAAACGGCGCGGCGACAAAGCGCTGTGACGTAAGGTCGGCGCGATGCAAATAGCCATCGGCCAACTGCACGCCGCTGAGATAGAGATCGCCCGGCACGCCAACCGGTACCGGTCGCAGCAGGCTATCGAGAATATGCAGCTGCGTGTTCCACACCGGACGACCAATCGGCACGCCCGGCCCGTTAAGGCCTTCCAGCGCGCTGCCGCTGGCCGGTTGCCAGGTGACATCGACGGCGGCTTCGGTTGGGCCATACAGATTGTGCAGCGGCGCGGCGATCACCTCCTGATAGCTGCGCGCCAGGTCGCACGCCAGCGCTTCACCGCTGCAGAATACGCGGCGCAGCGTTGGGCAAGCTTGCTCGGTTTGCGCGGCGAGATGGCCGACAAAGGCCGCTAACATCGAGGGCACGAAGTGCAGGGTGGTCACGCGATAATCGTCGATCAGCTGCCACAGCGCCTGCGGATCGCGATGCGCTTCCGGCGGCGCCATCATCAGCTGCGCACCGGTCATCAGCGGCCAGAAAAACTCCCACACCGATACATCAAAGCTGCACGGCGTCTTCTGCAACACTACATCGTCGGCGCGCAGCGGATAGCTGGCCTGCATCCAGCGCAGGCGGTTGACGATGGCGCGCTGATTCACCACCACGCCTTTAGGTTTACCGGTCGAGCCCGAGGTGTAAAGCACGTAAGCCGGGCGACTGGCGTCCGCCTGCGGCAAAGGATGGCGCGGCTGAATGTGTTCACCGGCTAAACCATCAAACATCATCAGCGTGCCAAACGTGGCAAAGCGGGTTTCCAGCGCGGATTCGGTGATCAGCACCCACGGCCGCGCATCTTCCACCATGTAAGCCAGACGCTCATCGGGATAACCGATATCCAGCGGCAAGTACGCCGCGCCCGCCTGCAGGATGGCAGTGAGTGCAATGCTGAGACGCACCGAGCGCGGCAGCGCCACGGCGACGATATCGCCTGGCATCACGCCCGCTTCAATCAGGCGATCCGCCAGCAGCGCGGCCTGACGCTGCATTTCGCCGTAGCTCAGACGGTGGTCGACATCCATTAGCGCCAGCGCGTCCGGCGTGCGCGCCGCCTGCTGGGCAATCGCCTGTTGCAGGGTTTCATTTTCCAGCTGCACGCCGGTGTTATTCACCCAGGCGAGCAGCGATTGCTCGGCCAGCGTTTGCAACTTCCACTGCGTCAGCGGCAGATCCGGCGTGCTGACCAGCTGTTGCAACAGCAATAACAGCCGCTCGGCCAGACGTTCCGGCTCGCTAACGCAGTCGCGATACTCCATCAGCAGCGTCAGCTGTTCGCCCGGCAGCACCAGCAGCGTCAGCGGATAGTGCGTGTAACCGCGATTATGGATCGCTTCGCAGCGTACCGCGGCTTTGGCATCCAGCAGCGTTTGGTTGTCCGGATAGTTCTCCACCACCAGCAAGGTATCGAACAGCGTACCGGCGCCGACCAACTGCTGAATCTCGGCGAGGCCGAGGCAATCCTGCTCAATCAGCTGGATTTGCTGCGCCTGATGATCGGCGAGCTGCGCCAGTAACGGACGTTGATGATCGAAACGCACCCGCACCGGCAGCGTGTTGCTGAACAGGCCAACGTGCTGATCGATACCGTCAATCTGACCAAAACGGCCAGAAACCGGCGCACCAAACACCACGTCTTGCTGGCCGCTGGCGACCGACAGCAGCAAGCCCCACAATCCCTGCATCACGGTGTTCAGGGTTAAGCCGCGCGCCCGGCATAGCGCATAGAGTTCCCGCTCCAGCGTGGCATCCAGCGTAATGCGCTTTTCGTTGACCGCGCTGTCGGCGGCCTGCGGATAAAGCAGCGTCGGACGCACGTCTTTCAGGCAAGCTTGCCACTGCTGACGCGCTTCATGGCTGTCGCGCTGGCTGAGCTGACGCACGATGTCGGCGTAGCTGCTGCTGTGCGCGGGTAAAGTTTGCTGGCGCAGCGCGCTGAGCAGATCGTTGAGGATCACCGGCGTTGACCAGCCATCCACCACCAGATGGTGCGCGTTGAGCAGCAGCGTCCAGCGCGCGCCATCGCGATGGGCGATTAGCGTGGCGTGCAGCATGATTGGCTGGCTAAACAGATCCTGCGCCAGCGCCTGATGTTCCAACGCCTGAATGTCCTCTTCCTCGCCCAACTGAAGCAGCGTCAGCGGCCAGTGCAATTCGCCTTCCGGTATCAGCTGCAGCGGTTGCAGGCTGAGTTCGGCGTCGAAGCGCGCCGCCAGCTGCGGATGACGCTGTAACACCGCGTCGAGCGCGGTTTGTACCGCTGCGGGGCTGATATCGCCGCTCAGTGTCAGGCGGGTTAACGAGTTATAGCTGCCTTGCTGCGCGGTGGTTTGCGCGTGGAACAGCAAACCTTTCTGCAGCGGCAATAGCGGCAGCGCATGGCTAAACGCACCGTGACGCGCATGCAGCTGTTGCAGCAGCGCGTCATCAACGCCTTCCAGCGCCACCTCGGCGGCCACCAGCGTGTGGGCGGCGTGCTGCGGTTGCTGTTGGGCCAGCGCGATCAGCGCCTGCGCGGCAGCCGCCATTGCCCGATGTAAATCGGTAATCGCTTCGGCGTTGAGCACGCCGTCCGCCCAGCTCCAGTTCAGCGCCAGCTGCGCCGCATGTGGCTGCTCCTCAACGAAGACGTTGAGTTCCAACGCGTGCTGCAGCGGCAGCGCGTCATCCTGTAATACCGCGAAAGTGTCACGGAACTGTTGCGCGGTGCGCTGTGGCGTCCAGTCACCGCTGCGCGGTGTAAAGCGCCCGAGGTAGTTAAACAGCACCTGCGGCGCGTGTTGTGCCGCCAGTTTTTCCAGCGTCACGCCGCGATGTGCATCGAGCCAGCGCAGCTGCCCGTAGCCAATGCCGCGATCCGGCACCGCACGCAGTACCGCTTTCACCGCGCGTACGCACTCATTGAGCGGCGCATGTGGATTTTCTGGCAACGGCAGCAGTAAAGGGTATTCTGCCGTCAGCCAGCCGACGGTGCGCGCCAGATCCTGCTGCGCATGTAGTTCGGCACGGCCATGCGATTCCAGCGTGACGCGCTGCTGTGCGCTGCCGTTGAGCTGGCGCAGAGCGAGGGTCAACAAGGTCAGCAGCAGCTCTTCGCTGGTGGCGCGATAGTACTGCGGCAGCGTGTTGAGCAGCGCGTGCGTGGTTGAGGCATCCAGCAGCGTGCGTTGATGCTGTTGGCGATCGCCGGACTGAATCGCCCGTTGCCCAACAAGCGGCAGCGGTTCCGTCAGCATCTGTTGCCAGAACGGTAACTCGCTGGCGCGCGCCGCAAGGTTCGCCAGCAGCGCGGCAGACCAGTCGTGCAGCGAGGTTTCCTCGGCGGGGATCACCAGCGGCGTGTTATTGAGCAGCGCGTCACCGGCCTGTTGCAGTTCTTCCAGCAATACGCGCCACGAGACGCCATCGACAATCAGATGATGCAGCGTTAACACCAGCCCACAGCTGGCGCCATCTTGCTGCAGCAGCGTGGCGTGCAGCAGCGCGCCGTTAGCCGGGTCGAGCGCCTCAGCATCTTCGCTAAACGCCCGTTCCGCTGCGCGGTCGCGGTCCTGCACCTCCAGCGCACGCACGCGGGCAGGGCGCGACGCTAGCGCTTCGCCGACAATCAGCTGATCTCCGCGCGTAAAGGCGTTGAGCGCCGGATGCGCCTGCGCCAGCTGATCGATCAGTTGTTTTACCTGTGCGAGCTGCAACTGCGGCGGCACCGACAGCAGCACGCCGTGAGCAAAGCGCGCATTGATGCCCGCCTGGGCGTTGAACCAGTGCAGAATCGGCAAGCCGCCAATCGCGCCCTGTTGCGCGACGCGCGCGCCGGTGTGGTGTTGTGCCAGCGGCTGCAAACCCCGCGCCATGCGTGCAGCGGTACGTTCGGCAAAGATTTCGCGTGGACGCAACAGATAGCCAGCGCGACGGGCGGCGGTGCTGAGCCCCATCGCTGAGATGCTGTCGCCGCCGAGCGCGAAGAAATCATCTTCCGCGCCAACGCTCTCCAGCCCCAGCAGGCTGCCAATCGCGTGGCAAATCAGCTGCTCCTGCGGCGTGCTGGCGGCACGACTTTGACTTTGCTGCGCCTGTTGCGGCTTCGGCAGCGCCTGACGATCAATCTTGCCGTTAACGTTGAGCGGCAATTCGTCCATCACCATCAGCACCGCAGGCACCATGTAATCCGGCAGCTGCGTGGCCAGTTGCGCCAGCAAACGGGCGTTGAGATCGGCATCGGCGCGCAGCGCATCATCCTGCACCGAGCAGTAACCAATCAGGCGATGCGTGGCGCCCATTACTTCGGCGATCACCACGGCGGTACTGACTTCCGGCAGCGCCACCAGCGCGTTTTCCACTTCACCAAGTTCGACGCGGAAACCGCGCACTTTAATCTGGTGATCGGTACGGCCAATAAACGCCAGCTGTCCATCCTGACGCCAGCGCATCAGGTCGCCGCTGCGGTACATCACATCGCCGTCGCGGAAGGGATTAGCGACAAAGCGTCCGCTGGTGAGATCGGGACGACGCAGATAACCGCGCGCGATGCCGGTTCCGGCGATATACAGCTCGCCAGCGCAGCCAATCGGCACCTGACGCAACTGGTTATCCAGCAAATAGACTTCGCTGTTGCCCACCGGACGACCAATCACCGGCTGCGGTGACGCCATGACGCTGGCACCGAGCGTATCGATGGTGTATTCCGATGGGCCGTAATAGTTGTGGATCTCCATCTGCTGCTGTTGCTGCATCAGCTTCCACAGCGTTGGCGTGGCCGCTTCACCGCCAATCATCACGAAAGAGGGACGATGGTTATCGGCTTCCAGCAGGCCGCTGTCGATCATCTGCGAAAAGAATGACGGCGTGATATCCAGCAAATCAACCGGCACCGCGTTCATCTGCTGAATCAGGCCCCACGCATCGCGGCGCAGCTCTTCGTCGAAGATATTCAGCTCGCAGCCCATCAGCATGCAGAACAGCGGTTCCCATGAAGAATCGAACGAGAAGGAAGCGGTGTGACCGGCGCGCATGCGGCGCAGGCTGCTGGCGCTAAAGCGCGCAATCGCCGGGCCAAACAGATGCTCGCGGTGCGAAAGGAACAGATTGAGCAAACCTTGATGAGTGCTCATCACGCCTTTCGGGCGGCCGGTCGATCCTGAGGTGTAGATCATGTAGGCCAGATCGTCGCCGCACAGTGGGGTATCGGGTCGTGCGGTAGAAAGGGTGCTCAACGCAATCTGATCAATCAGCAGATTTGGCAGCTCCGGCATTTGCGCCAGCGTGCTGGAGTGCGTCAGCAGCAGCTTCGGCAGCGCGTCATCGCACATCAGCGCCAGGCGTTCGCGCGGATAGTCGAGATCGAGCGGCATATAGGCCGCGCCGCTCGCCAGCACGCCGAACATCGCTACCAGTGAATCCACCGAACGCGGAATGCCAATCGCCACCACATCGTCAGCCTGCAGGCCGCGCGCGATCAACAGATGCGCCAGTTGCATCGCGCGATCGGCTAACTGGCGATAGCTCAGGCTGCGCGCGCCGCACACCACCGCGGTTTGCTCGCCGTAGTGCTCAGCGGCTTGCAGCAGGATATCGACGATGGTGTGAGTGGCGACGGGCGGCACGATGGTTGGTCCGGTCGACCAGCGTTGCAGATCGATCAGTTCCTGGGGCGCCAGCAGTGACAGCGCGCCGATTTGCGTGTTGGCATCCGCCGCAAATTGCGTGAGCACGTGGCTGATGCGCTCGGCGTGACGTTGTAGCGTTTTTGCCTCGTAGCGGCGCGGGTTTGCCACCAGCGTCAGCTGCAATGCGCCAGCGCGGAAGCCGACTTCAAACTCGAGATCGTCGACCGGGCCCATCGCCAGCGTGTGCGTTGGAGCTGCATGGCCATCGAACTGCAGATCGTCGTGGTAAACCTTGACGTTAATCACCGGACCATACAGCGCCTGGCTGCTGCCGACCAGACCAAGATCGCGGCGCAGCTGTTCCGCCTCATAACGCTGATGGCGGCGCGCTTTGCGGATTTCGCCTTGCACCTGCTGCACCAGCATCGGCAAGGTCATCTCATCGCTGACGCTGAAAATCAGCGGCAACACGTTGACCACCGGGCCGAGGGCAGAAATCGCAGCCGAACCCATGCGGCGCATAAACGGGAAGCCAATCGACAAACGTTGGCAATTACTTAAGCGCGCCAGATAGGCCACCAACAGCGCGCTGACGATATCGCCTTCGCTGCTGTCGGCGAGTGGATGCTGCTGACGCAGCGTGGTCAGTTGCGGCAGCGTTACCTGACAGCTGATCGGGCGATCGCCGGGATCGCTGACGTTTTCACTGGCAAGCGTCAGGGTTTCCGGCAAATCCGCCGCGTAACTTTGCCAGTGGCTGGCGGAGCGGGCAAAAGCTGGCGAATCCTGCCACTGCTGAATCTCGTCAATCACCGTGGTGAACGGGGTAAACGGCGAGGGCGCGGGCGCTTCGCCGGCGCAAAGGGCGGCGTAGATCGCTGCGACGCGTTGAGTTAACGCTTCAAAGCTGAAGCCATCCACCAGCAAATGGTGATAGCGCTGATACCACAGCCAGCTGCCGTCGCCGATGCGCATCAGCGCGTGACGATAGAGCGGTTTGTCGCCGTCGGCGGGCAGATCGGCAGCGAGATCGGCCTGCATCAGTTTGTGCGCATGGCTGCTGGCATCGCCGCGCTGGCTGAAATCATGCCATTCCGGCGCGACCGGCGCTTGTGCACCAAACCACTGCGCCGGATTGCCCTGCTCATCCAGGCCGAAGCGCGCCTGCACGGTATCGGCTTCCGCCATTGCCTGCTGAATGGCGCTGTCCAGCGCCGCGCGATTGATGTCGCCGTGCAGCACGCTGTAGTGCGCCACGGTAAATTGATTGCGCTGCTGCGCAATGCTGTCAGCGATCCAGATGCCGGGCTGCGCCGCGACTAACGGATAAGGTTGGTTGAACGTTGCCAAAGGACAATTCCTGTCGAGAAAAACAATTTAAAAAAGAGAAAGTTAAAAAAATTTAATGCGCGGTAGACGACGTCTGTTGCGTCGCTGGCCGCATGTCGTGCCAGTTTGCTTCGATAAACTCAATGGCGGCGCTGCGCGTCAGCGGTCCCGCCACGATGTGCCAACCTGCCGGAACCGGGGCAAAAGCCGGCCACAGGCTGTACTGCTGGCGCGTGTTAAGTAGCACCAGAAAATCGAGCGCGTCGTTATCAAACGGATTCTGTTGTTCAGACATGGTGGTTACCTTCAGAGGTTGATGTAGGGGAGAGAAAATCGGCCAGCAGCCAGCGGCAGCCGTCGATCAAACCGCCACGCCAGCACAACGCATCGTGCCCTCCGGCGAAGCGGCGAAAATGTAATTCATGGCCTGCGGCCTGTAGCGCCGGGGCGATCTGTTGGTTGACGTACACCATGTCCGCCTCGCGATCGCCCACTTCCTGGAAAATCTTCAGCTTGCCCGGCGGTAAATCGCCCTGTTGCAGCCGCTCGAGTAGCAAGCCGGGTGCGTGCTGCTCGCGATTGGCGTAGTCGCGGATGTATTGCAGATGCGGCCACCAGAAGGAGCCGGATTGCGTAAGAATGCGGCCAAAACGCTGCGGCCAGTGCAATCCGGCATAGAGCGCGGCGAGTCCGCCATAGCTTTGCCCGGCCACCAGCGTGCGGTCAGCGTCGCTACTAAAGGCCGCGTGCTGGCGTGCCAGCGGCAACAGTTCCTGCTGCACCGCCTGCCAGAAGGTTTCATTGCACGGCAGTTCGGCTTCGCGGTGCTGGCTGTCGATGACATCGATAAACAGCCAGCAGGCGGGCGGCAGTGCGCCATCGGCGGTGACCTGATCCAGCGCGCTGAAAATTGGTTGACCGTACACCCAGTTTTGTCCATCGAGCAGAATCGCCAGCGGACGCTGTTCGGGCTGAGCGGTTGTTCCGGTGCTATAAAGCCAGACGTTGCGCGTGACGTTGAGCAACGCGCTGTGCCACTGCAGGGTTTGCAGCGTATCCGGCCAGGTTTCCGCCATGCCGGCATCCAGCGCGCGCCAGGCCGATTGATCCGGCGCATCCGGCATGTGCGCGTTGCTCAGCGCAAAACGGCGGCTGCTGAGAAACGGCGGCGTGGGATTGAATTTGTCGGGGATCGCCAGCGGCATCAGCGAGATCCACCACTTACGCTGCAGCGCGCGGCAGTCGGCATCATCGCCACAAAACAGCGGCGGTAACTGCTGCGCGGTGGCGGGGATCAGGCTATAACTGCCGCGCCAGTCAGATTCAATGGCAGTCGACCAATGCCAGACGTTGCTGTCGCCGACGCGCACCAGACTTTCTGGCGCTTCGCTGTGGTGATCGGTGACGCCGTTAATATCGATATAAACCCGTTCAGTGGAAGAACGTGCGGAATGTCCTTCGGGATCGCGCCAGAAGAAGTGCATGGTCGTTTGACCGCTTTCGTCACGCTCCACCAGCGGCGTACCGACCGCATATAGCCGCTGCCACCAGCTTTCGCTTCCTATTTCGGCCTGCTGCAACCATTGCGCAACTGTTCCGGCGGGCAACCAAGTCTGCGTTGTATTTTCTGCGCTTGTTTGAAACATCCTGCAACCCATCTCCACATTTTGTTCACTGTCTTTACTTAACCAAAGCTAATGCAAATGCTATTGATAACGATTTACATTTGCAATATGATTTTTCGTGCCTGATAAACCTTCGTAATTTCAGTGGATTATTTTGTGAAGGACGTCACGCAGGGAAATTAGGACCGTCAATAACGCAAGAGACTAATATTTCAATCCGTTACAGCCCTTGTCGTTGGGCGAGGGCGACTGAACGGATTATTTCATCTACAAGGCAGTTTGAAATAGAGATGGCAACTATGTCCGTTAACGCTAAAAATTCAGCAATACCTGCTGTGGCACGGCAGTTCAGATTCAATCCTCTGTACCTTTCTCTGGCCTCAATTTTGTTGGTGACACCAGCCGCCTTCAGTGTGGCTGCCGAAGAGACCCTAACCGTCAACGCCGACACGCGTGAAAGCGTGACTTCGCCGCTGCAGGGCTACGTGGCGAAAGAGAGCGCGGCAGGCACCAAAACCGCGACGCCGCTGCGCAAAACCCCGCAATCCATTTCGGTCATTACCCGCGAGCAGATGGACGATCAGGCTGCGGCCTCCGTCGCCGATGCGCTGAGCTACAGCAGCGGCGTGTTGACCAACTATCGCGGTAACTCCAACCGTAATGATGAGATCATCGCGCGCGGTTTCCGCTATGCGCCGAAATTCCTCGATGGCCTGAGCTACGGTTTATCCGGCCAGGCGGGCGCAGCGGGGCAGATCGATCCCTGGTTGCTGGAGCGCGTAGAGATGATCCACGGCCCAGCTTCTGTGCTGTACGGCCAGGTGAATCCGGGCGGTATCGTGGCCATGACCAGCAAGCGCCCAACTGCGCAGAGCATTCACAAAGTGCAGCTCAGCACCGGCAACCAGCATTTGGGTGAAGCAGCGTTTGATTTTGGCGGCAAGCTGAATGATGACAACACGCTGTTCTACCGCCTGAACGGTATTGCCAGCAGCAAACATGAGTTCGTTAAGGACAACAAACAGCAGCGCATGGCGATTGCGCCAGCGATAACCTGGCTGCCGAACGCGGACACCAGCTTAACGCTGCTGACGATGTATCAGAACGAGCCGAAAGCGGGATACCGTAACTTCCTGCCGGCCAGCGGTACGTTGAAAGAGAGCAGCGCGGGCTTTATACCTTACGATTTCAACGTCAGCGATCCGAGCTTCAACGAAGCCAAGCGCGAACAGACTTCGATCGGCTATATCTTCGAGCACAATTTAAGCGATAACGTCAGCTTCACGCAGAATCTGCGCTACAGCAACATGGACGAATCGTACAAATATCTGGTGTATACCTTTGATGCGGATAACGATCACTCGATCAACCGTCGTCCGCAGCATGACAAGATCAAGTCGAAAGAGTTGGGTCTTGATAACCAGCTGAAAGCCACCTTTGAAACCGGCAACATCGCGCATACCGTTCTCGGCGGGCTGGATTACAAGTGGAGCGACGTGGATAACAAACTGTGGCGTGACAGCGGCGATCAGTACATCCTCGACTGGGCGAATCCGACACGGATCAGCATCAACGAGAGCGATTTGACGCTCACTACCAGCACGCGCAAGAAGCTCGATCAGGTGGGCGTTTATCTGCAGGATCAGCTGGAGTGGAATCAGTGGAACCTGCTGCTCTCCGGACGTCACGACTGGAGCGAAGTGCGCACGCAGGATCGCACCGACGACAGTGAAACCCAGCAGAATGACAACAAGTTCACTGGCCGCGCGGGTCTGCTGTATGCGTTTGATAACGGCATTTCACCGTACGTCAGCTACAGCACCTCGTTCGAGCCAAACCTCAACAGCGGCGCGCCAGGCACCGATCCGTTCAAACCGACCACCGGCGAACAGACCGAAGTGGGCGTGAAGTATCAGCCGGTAGGTTGGGATGCGGTGTTTACCGTGTCAGCGTTTGATATCACGCAGAAAAACATCACCGCTTATAACAGCGTGACCGGTTATAACGAGCAGATTGGTAAAGTGCGTTCGAAGGGCATCGAAACCGAAGCGCATGCGCAGATCACGCCAGAGATCAAACTGTTAGCGGCCTATACCTACACCGATGCGGTGACCAAAGAGAGCAGTATCACGCAGCGCATCGGCCATTCACCGTCGAGCATTCCGCGTCATGCGGCGTCGGCGTGGGGCAGCTATACCTTCCTCGATGGCGTGCTGAGCGGCTTTACGCTGGGCAGCGGCGTGCGTTATACCGGCACCGCGCCAGCGGATGAAATTGGCGTCGATAAAGTACCGCACTACACCCTGTATGATGCGATGGCGAAGTATGAGCTGGGCGAAGCGGCGAACTCGCTGCGCGGCACCACGCTGCAGCTGAACGTCAACAACATCGCGGATAAGCACTACGTGGCGTCATGCAGTAATGAAAGCGCCTGCTTCTACGGCAGCGGTCGCACCATTGTGGCTTCCGTCAGCTACAGCTGGTAATTCCCTCCGGCGGCCTGCGTGGCCGCCGTTTCGTTTCGCATTCCGTGCGACGCGCTTTCAGCCGGGTATTTATTAAGCGGTTTTCGGAAAATACTGTATTTGTGTGACTGTCATCACTCTGCAAGGCACGTTAAAATACGCGCTTCTCATTTAGCAGGGGTTTTTCGTCACGATGTTATCGCGCTTCACTTTAGCCACTTTGATGGCAACAATCATGCTCACCGGCTGCGCCCGCCTTGCCGCCGTTACTGGTACATCTCATGACAGCACTGCGACTGCGGACGCATCCGCCGCTCAGCCTGCAACCGGCGCGCCAATCGACAATAATGATTCGCCTTCTCCATTCGAGACCGGCCCAACGGTGATTAACGTTTCGCACCTGGTGACGCGTACCGATGACGGTTCTTCTGTCTATGTGACGGTAGATGGTCAGGATGCGGGGTTGCTGAAGAAGGGTGAAAAACGAGAAATTCGTGTTGCGCCAGGTAAACACCAGATTGGTGGTTACGTGCAGACGCTGTTTGGTTTTGGCAAAGTGACCATCGCGTCCGTGGATGTCACCACCGATCCGAACAGCCCGAAAAACGTGGTCTATTCTGTAACGCGCCAGAAGCCCGCGTTCAGTGAAACCGACGCCACGCCGCCGAATAATTCCTGATGTATGGGTGCGCACAAATGCGCACCAGTATGGTTTTTTCAGGTCGCCATTCATGGCGACCTCGCTACATCAACTCCGGCTAAACACCAGTTTCAATCCCGCAACTGTGAAGCAGCAAGCCAGCAGCGCATCCAGCCCACGACGGATACGGCGATAGAAAGCCGCCATCACCGCGGTGGAAAACAGCAGCGCGTAACCGCCAAACACCAGCACACAAATTGCCGCGCAGCCTGCAATAATCATCGGCAAGGTTGATGCCGCCGCACCCGGTTTTAACGCCACCGACATGATCGCCACCCACGTCAAAATCGCTTTAGGATTGCCGACGTGCATCAAAATGCCCTGACGAAACATTCTGCCGAAGCGCGCTTTTTCGCTGACCGGTGCGAATTCACTGGCATCTGGCCGACGCAGCGCCGATTTCCCCGCCTTAAACGCCAGCCACAGCAGATACAATCCGCCGCCAATCTTTAGCACAACCAGCAGTTGCGCAAAGGTGGCCAGCACGGTGAGAACCCCGCAAGCCGCCAGCAGCGCCCACATCATTGAACCGCCAATCACGCCGCTCGCTAATGCCAGCGCCGCGCCGCGTCCCTGTTTCATCGCCGTGCCCATAATCGCCATATTGCTCGGGCCGGGACTGGCGGTAGCGACGAAATAGGTGGTGTAGATAAGAATCAGTTCATGTGACAGCGCCATAGGTTCCTCTGCGATGGCGGAAGTGAACCAATGTTATATCGCCTGAAGCTGCATTCTTCCAGAATGGTTTAACTATTCATCCTTGCTGCATCCTTACTCCCCATGCAACTCCTTCCTTAACAGCACCAACTCGCCCGCCAAATCGCGGCACAGCATCGCCGTCATCAGATGATCCTGCGCATGCACCAAAATCAGCGTGACCGGTACTTTACCGCTGCCTTCATCGGCACCAATTAACGCGGTCTGGATTTTATGCGCGGCTTTTGCGGCCTCGTCGGATGCTGCTAAAGCCTCATCGGCACCGTGCCAGTCAGCTTTACGCGCCTGCTGAATCGCCATCATGGCTTGCGATCGCGCCTCACCGGCATTAATCAGCAACTCCATCATCGTTTGTTCAAAATCCATATCCGCCTCACTTATTGGTATGCCAAATTGGTAATAACGATGCTACCGGAATACCAAAAATGAGTTCCGCGAGCATGATCACAGAAATTAACGGCGAATATCGCCATTTTGGTATGCCACGAACCATCAAGCTGATGCATAACACCTAAAACCGCTGAGGGTTGACCAATGTCTCTACAGGAACGTCTTATCGATTCACTGGGTAGCTTTGCCACGCGATTCAACAGCTACCGCTACATTATGGCGATCAAAGCCTCGTTTATTACGCTGATGCCGGTGATCATCGTCGGCGCGTTTTCGGTGCTGATTTCCAACATGGTGCTGGATCCGAAAAATGGCCTCGCCAGTTTCTCTGCGCTGTCGTTTCTCGCCGATCTGAAACCGATCACCAGCAGCATTAACTACGCCACGCTGAGCTTTCTGAATATCGGTGCGGTGTTTCTGATTGGTATCGAACTGGGCCGCATCAACGGCATTAAAACGCTGTTTCCCGGCCTGCTGGCGATCATCTGCTTCATCTCGGTGACGCCCACCACGCTGCAAATGCTGGTGGATGGCCAGATGCACGTGGTAACCGATGTGCTGGCAAAACAGTTCTCCGATACCAAAAGTCTGTTCCTCGGCATGTTTATCGCCATTCTGTCGGTGGAGATTTACTGCCGGCTGGAGCAGGTTGAACGGCTGAAAATCAAAATGCCGGATACCGTGCCGCCGAACGTTGCCGCGTCATTTTCTGCGCTGATTCCGTCGATCATCACCGTCACGCTGGTCGCCACCTTTGGCTTTATCTTCCATCAGATCACCGGCATGTACCTGTACGACGCAGTGTACAAAGTGGTGCAGCAGCCGCTGGAATCGGTGGTGCAGAGCTTGTGGGGCATTCTGCTGCTGATGTTTGTTGCCCAGCTGTTCTGGGTGATTGGTATTCATGGCAACCAGATGGTGAAACCGATTCGTGAGCCGCTGCTGCTGGGGGCGATTCTGGTCAACATGAACGCCTTCGAGCAGGGTAAGGAAGCGCCAAACATCATCACCATGCCATTCTGGGACGTGTACATGAGCATCGGCGGTTCCGGCCTGACTATCGGGCTGTTAACCGCCGTGATGATTGCCACCAAACGCAAAGAGATGCGTGAAATCGCCAAACTGTCGTTTGGACCTGGCTTATTCAACATCAATGAGCCGGTGATTTTTGGTATGCCGATCATGCTCAACCCCATTCTTGCCATTCCCTTCATCATCACCCCGCTGGTAACCGGTTCGATTGGCTATTTCGCCACGGTGATGGGCTTTGCCGGCAAAGCGGTGGTGATGGTTCCCTGGACTACGCCGCCGATCATCAATGCGTGGCTTTCTACCGCCGGTTCGATGGGCGCGGTGGTGACGCAAATCATCTGCATCGTAGTTTCGGTGTTGATTTATCTGCCTTTTGTCAAAGTGGCCGCGCGTCGCGCCGAAGCGGCGGAAGCAAAAAATCTGCAGGCCGAACTGGCACAAAATTAAGGAGGATCTATGAGTAAGCACACCATTGCGCTGCCGCAGGGTTTTATTCTCGGCGCGGCGGCATCGGCCTGGCAAACCGAAGGCTGGAGCGGCAAAAAAGCCGGCCAGGATTCGTATCTGGATGCCTGGTATCAGCAGGATCGCCACGTCTGGCATAACGGCTATGGACCGGCGGTGGCGACAGATTTTATCAACCGCTTCCGCGAAGACGTGGCGCTGATGAAAGCGGCGGGGCTGACGCACTATCGCACCTCGATCAACTGGTCGCGTTTTCTCACCGATTATGAAAACGCGGTGGTTGATGAGGAGTACGCGGCCTATTACGACCAGTTGATTGATGAGATGCAGCGACAGGGCATTGAACTGATGTTGTGTCTCGAACATTACGAACTGCCGCTGCAGTTGCTGGAAGAGTACGGCGGCTGGCAATCAAAACATGTGGTTGAGCTTTTTACTCGCTATGCCGAGAAGGTGTTTGCCCGCTACGCCGGAAAAGTGACGCGCTGGTTTGTTTTCAATGAGCCGATTGTGGTGCAGACGCGCGTCTATCTTGATGCGCTGCGCTGGCCGTATGAGCAGAACACCCATAAGTGGATGCAGTGGAATCACCATAAAAATCTCGCCACGGCGAAGGTGGTTAAGCTGTTCCGTCAGCAGGGTTATGCCGGCACGGTGGGCACCATTCTCAATCCGGAAGTGACCTATCCGCGCTCTTCGGCGGCGCACGATGTTAAAGCCGCAAAAATCTACGATCTGTTTTACAACCGGGTGTTTCTCGATCCGGCAATCAAAGGCGTCTATCCAGCGGAACTGCTGCAACTGCTGGATAAACATGAGGTGCAGTGGGATGTCACCGAGGAAGAGCTGGCGATCATCGCCGCCAACACCGTCGATGAAGTGGGGCTCAATCTTTACTATCCGCATCGTGTTAAAGCGCCTTCACGCGCCTGGCACCCAGAGACGCCATTCCATCCCGCTTTTTACTACGAACATTTTGAGTTGCCAGGCCGCCGCATGAACAGCTCGCGCGGCTGGGAGATTCAGCCACGCATTGTTTTCGACATGGCGCAGCGCATGAAAGAGGAGTACGGCAATCTGCCGTGGTTTGTGGCCGAGAGCGGCATGGGCATCGAGAATGAAGCGCAGTTTAAGGATGCGCAGGGCGAAATTCAGGACGACTACCGCATCAACTTTATTGCTGAACATCTCTACCAGGCGGTGCGTGCGCGTGAAGCGGGCAGCAACTGTCAGGGCTACATGCTGTGGGCGTTCACCGACAACGTTTCACCAATGAACGCCTTCAAAAACCGCTACGGACTGATCGAGATCGACCTCGACAACCAGCGGCAGCGGCGGATGAAGAAATCCGCGCACTGGTTCCGTCAATTGCGCGACACCCAGCAATTGACCCTCAACATTGACGATGAAGCCAAATAAGGACAACCGATGAAACGTATTATTCTGGCCTGCGCGGCAGGCATGTCGACTTCGATGTTAGTCACCCGCATTGAGAAAGAGGCGGTAGCACGCGGTCTTGAGTACCAGATCTACGCCATTCCGGAACAAAACCTGCGTGAAGAGTTACAAAACTACGGTCAGGACGTGGTGGTGGTGCTGTTGGGACCGCAGGTGCGCTTTAAGCTGGAGGAGAATAAAAAGCTGACCGACAGCTATCAACTGCCGATTGCGGTGATCGATAGCGTGGCTTACGGCACGTTGAATGGTGCAAAGGTACTCGATCAGGCACTGGCTTTGGTACACTAGCGCCCAGATAGCAGTCAGGCTCCGGCTCGCACAGGACGCGGCCGGGCCGAATGCACCATGATGCAAAAGGGTGAGAGCGTGGAAAAAGCCGAAGCGCCACAAGAGAAAAAGCAGTATCAGGAAATTGGTCAGCATCTGCGTCAGCAAATCCTTGATGGTCATTATCCGGTTGGATCACGACTGCCGCCAGAGCGGCAGTTGGCCGAAACCTGGGGCGTGAGCCGCACCATTGTGCGTGAAGCGTTGCTAATGCTGGAGCTGGAAGGCACGGTGGATATTCGTCAAAGTTCTGGCGTTTACGTGATGCGCATTCCTTCGGAAAGTGAGGATGCGGAAGAGGCCTTTTTCCGCAGCGATGTCGGCCCGTTCGAGATGTTGCAGGCGCGTCAGCTGCTGGAGAGCAACATCGCGGCCTTCGCCGCCAAAATGGCCACCAAAGCCGATATTGAAAACCTGCGCCGCACGCTGGAGCAGGAGCAGCGCGCCATTGCACTCAACGACAGCAGCCAGGATAACGACAAGTTATTTCATCTGCTACTGGCAGGCGCGACGCAAAATCAGATGTTGCTCGATACAGTGACCAGCGTCTGGCGTCATCACGAAGCCAGCCCGCTCTGGCAGCAACTGCGACCGCAGTATGAAACCCGCGCCTATCGCCTGAAGTGGCTGGGCGATCATCAAACCATTCTGGCCGCGCTGCGACGCCGGGATGTGATGGGTTCCTGGCAGGCGATGTGGCAGCACCTGGAAAACGTCAAGAACACATTGCTGGAGTTATCCGATGCCGATGCGCCAGACTTTGATGGCTATCTGTTCGAATCCGTGCCGATTTTCCAGGGTAAGTTGATGTGATGAGGTCGCCATTCATGGCGTAATGCCGCTCAGTTAAACGCCGTATCAAATCACCGCTTCTTCCGTAGCGGCGCGATTTATCGCGCAATGCATTGCGCCGCTACAATGTGAGCTCTCGGTAACTAAGGATTTTCACGTCTTAACTGACGAGCATAACGACCTAAATGCGGGCCCCTGTGTGATAGTAATTACAACGCAGCGCGCAAGGTTCAATGACAAAGCTGCACGATAAATCGCGACGCTACTCATGCTGGGTGAGCTTCGCGGTTAACGCACGCAGCGGCGTGCGTAGCACCTCATGCAGCGCGCGGATCGCGGGGGAAAACTGTTTGCGATGAGGGCAGATAAGGTGCAGCGGCGTGCTTTCACCCGGCATCTCCGGCATTACGCGTTCCAGCCTGCCGGCCAGCACATCGTCACACACATCAATCCACGATTTATAGGCGATACCCATGCCGGCGATGGCCCAGCGCCGCGCGACTTCGGCATCATCACACAGCATGCGGCTTTTCACCGTGATCTGGCGGCGCATGCCATCCTGCGGAAAGGTCCATTTGTCGTAAACGTGGCCGCCCATCATAAACAGCAGGCCATGATGGTGCTGGGCGATCTCCTCCAGCTGTTGCGGGCGACCGTGACGATCAAGGTAATCCGACGACGCCACCATCACGCGGCGATTGTCCTCCGCCAGCGGCAACGCCACGTAGCTGCTGTCTTCCAGCTTGCCGTAGCGAATGGCGATATCCACCGGATCGCGGAACACATCGCTGATCTGGTCGGAAAAGGAGAGCCGCACTGCCAGCGCCGGATGCGCGCGGCAAAAGTCAGTGATCAACGGCAGCAAAATATTGCGACCAATATCCGACGGCAGCGCGATTTTCAGCTCGCCGCTCAGCGCATCTTCATCGCTCTGCAAGCTGTCGGCACCGGCATGCATCAGCGCCAGCATCTCCTGCGCAAAGGGCAGATACTTTTCCCCTTCGGCGGTTAAGCGCAGGCTGCGGGTGGAACGGGCGAACAAGCGGCGATCCAGTTCCCGCTCCAGCCGCTGAATCGCCGCGCTGACCTGTCCGGGCAGTAAATTCACCTCGCGCGCCGCGCGTGAAAAGCTGCCGAGTGCGGCTGAACGCACAAACAGAGTGACATCTTCCAGTCGGATCATCTTCTTATTCATCGTGGTAGTCAGCAGGGATTTTCACTCTAAGAGTGAAAGTGTTCACCTGCAACTGGCATTTTTCATTGCGCTGTGGACCGCTATGCTGAATTTACTTCACCAAACCTGCTGATGAATAAGGATCTGCCTGATGAAAGCCATTGTTTATAGCCAAAACGGTTTACCGATTTCCGATGAAAATGCGCTGTATGAGCTTGAGGTTGATAAGCCAACGCCAGGCGCGCGCGATCTGCTGGTAAAAATTCACGCCATTGCGGTCAATCCGGTGGACACCAAAGTGCGCGCCGGTGCGCCGACCGATAAGCCGCGCATTCTCGGTTGGGATGCGGTAGGCGTGGTGGAAGCAGTGGGCGCAGATGTCACGCTGTTCCAGCCGGGCGACGAGGTGTTTTACGCTGGTGATATCACGCGCGCCGGCAGCTATGCCGAATATGGGCTGGTGGATGAACGCATCGCCGGGCACAAACCGCGTTCACTGAATGACGCCGATGCCGCCGCGCTGCCGCTGACCTCGCTGACCGCGTGGGAACTGCTGTTTGATCGTCTTGAGGTACAAGCCGATGACAACGCCGCGCTGCTGATTATTGGCGCAGGTGGCGGCGTCGGTTCCATATTGACGCAACTCGCCAGCAAGCTAACCAAATTGACGGTGATCGGCACCGCTTCCCGCCCGGAAACGGCGGATTGGGTGCGTTCACTCGGTGCGCACCATGTGATTGATCATTCTCAACCGCTGGGCGAACAGCTGGCGGCGATTGGACATAAAGAGGTGCGCTATGTCGCCTCGCTGACGCATACCGATAGCTATTACGATCAGCTGATTGATGCGCTCGCGCCGCAGGGCAAGCTGGCGTTGATCGACGATCCCGAGACGCTGGATGCGGTGCCGCTGAAGCGCAAAGCGATTTCACTGCACTGGGAATTGATGTTTACGCGCTCGCTGTTCCATACCGCCGATATGCAGCGCCAACATGAGATTCTGCAGCGCGTGAGCCAGCTGATTGATGACAAAACGCTGCAAACCACCGCCGGCGAACATCACGGCATGATCAATGCCGCCAATTTGCGCAAGGCGCATGCGCTGATCGAGAGCGGTCGCGCACGCGGTAAGATCGTGCTGAGCGGGTTTTAACCAACTTAACGCAATAAATGATGCAAACCACGCGCAATAAATTGCGCTGCTACGGATATCCGCACACTTGTGTAGCGGCGCGATTTATCGCGCTACAAAGAAAAAGGAATAGGCCATGACACTCAATGATGCAGTCGCTCGTCGTCACACTGTAAAAGCCTTTGAACAAGGTAAAAGCCTGCCGCAGGATGAAATCGAAACCCTGCTGAACGTGCTGCGCAACAGCCCGTCTTCGGTGAACTCGCAGCCGTGGCATTTTGTGGTGGCGTCAACCGAAGCGGGTCGCGAGCAAATCGCCGCATCCACCGATGGCGCCTTTGCCTATAACAGCCCGAAAGTGCGCAATGCCTCGCACGTTATCGCGCTGTGCATGCGCACCGATCTGGATGAAGCGCATTTGCAGAACGTGCTTGATCAGGAAGATGCTGATGGCCGTTACGCCAGGCCGGAAAGCAAAGCGAACAATGACATGGTGCGTCGCAGCTATGTCGATATGCATCGCTATGAATCACGCGATGTGCCGCAGTGGATGGAAAAGCAGGTTTATCTGGCGTTGGGCGGATTGTTGCTGGGCGCAGCGATGTTGGGCATTGATGCCACACCGATGGAAGGTTTCGATCAGCGCGCGCTGGATCAAGCGCTGGGTCTGCGTGAGAAGGGCTTTACCAGCGTGGTGCTGGTGTCGCTGGGTTATCGCAGCGATGCGGATTTCAACGCCGCGCTGCCGAAATCACGTTTGCCACGTGACGAGATTTTTACCTTTATTTAAATATTTCGCGCAATAAATTGCGCCGCTACGGATGGACGCACGTTTCTGTAGCGGCGCGATTTATCGCGCAAGATCAATACGGAAACCGCAACGTAAAGCGATTCACACCCTTCTCGCTATGCATCTCACAACTTCCCTGATGCAAACGCATAATGCTGCGCACAATCGATAAGCCCAAACCGCTGCTGCCCTGATGTCGTGAGCTATCGGCGCGCCAGAAACGATCAAAAATGCGCGCCTGCTGTTCCTCACTTAATGCCGGGCCGTGGTTTTCCACTGTCAACGAATGGTCCTGATTAAACACGCGAATGGTTGAGTTTTGGTCGCCATAGCGCAGCGCGTTGGCGATCAAATTGGCCAGCGCGCGTTGCAGCAGTTGCGGATCAGCGAGCAGTTCGCCGTGCAGCGCCAGATAATCTACGACGCTGTGCGTCTGACTCAGTGCCACTTCAGTTTGGCCGATCAGCGTGCTAATCGGCGTGCGCAGATCGTGCGCCATATCAGTAGAAACCTGGCTCAACTGTTGATAACTCCGTTCAAGGCGCCCCCAGTATCTGATTGAAAGCCGCCACCAGCGGCTGCAGTTCCGCTACCGCCTGTTCAGGCATTCGCTGCGACAAAAGGCGCACGTCAATCGCATCCGCCTGCGATAGCCAGCAGCATGCCCGCTGCAAGGGTGAGTTTGTTCGATTTCATCTTAATACTCCTGATTTGAAGGTAGGCCATCAGGATATGCAATCGGCTCTGACATCAGCGTGAGCGAGTTATGACAAAAGAATGACATGCGCACTTGTTATATAGAAATGACCTAACGTAATAGGTGGATCTAAAATTTGATAATCAGTATCGTAGACCACAGTTACTATAAGGATATAGGATGCAAAAGTTATGTTTAACAGCAGTGAAGTCATCAGTTATCTTCAAGCAAATAAAATTCTCGTAATGAAACTTGACAATGCCGTTGATGCCGTCGGAAAACAGGTGGCGGAATAGGTCAAATCAATCGGTGCTGGTGCTACCCGAGCGTTGTTTTACACGTCCTGTTTCACTGATGAATATAACGATGTATGCCTGCGGCAAAAAAATGAAGATATCCGTTTTCGGGATGGGGTTTACCGACTTCTCAGGCATGGAGATATTGGCTTTGAGATGCTTAAAGTATATTTTGAAGAACTGCTAAAATATAAAACTGCACAGCAATTAGAATACATAAAGAAAAAGCTTGTGACGCTTAATGTTCATATTGCTGCAAGTTCACTGACTAACGCAGGTTTTGCTATGGCGGCAGCCAGCGCCGTTCGCATGGGATTAAACCTGAGTATGGAGATCAGCGCGCTGATAGGGCGAATAGCCGGTGGTGTAGTGGGAGCAGCAGCTTTGTATGGTATTGTTCAGAGGGCAGCAGATAGTGCGCACCGCCTTCAAACTCAATATCCCGTCTATTATTCAGCGCTCTATTTACAGAATCTGGAAATGATGTATTTCCTAATTGAACCCGTAATGCAACGCGCGAGTGCCCTGGATGCTCAGTGGGCAACTGAAGAAAATATTGCAGATATCATTACCCGGTTGATTAGGTAACTATGATTAAATTTATAAAAGACTCAATGTGTTCATTAGTTAGGTCGTTAGTATGGATATACGGACCGGCAATATTGACCATTGTCTTTGCATTACTTCAGGCTCATTTTTTTCCAGGAAGTCCAGTTTGGCCTATTGCGGTTTTCTTTATATTCGCGCTGGTCATCGTGGCTCGTTACATAAAATGATGAAGTTTAAAAAACTGTTAACAGATAAGGATATTGTATGTCGACGCCCGCACATTTATGGCTAGAAGATGAAAATGGCTCGCCTATTGTTGGAAGTTGTTTAATCCCACTGAGGTTAGGTTCTATCGAATTAAAATCATTTTCACACGGCATAACCATCCCAGTAGATCCAAATAGGGGAAAATTGACCGCAACGCGAGTCCATCAACCTATCGTGATAGTAAAAGAGTTCGACAAGACAACACCAATTCTTTATCGCGCTGTATGTGAAGGGCGCACACTTAAAAAAGCTACGATCAAGATGTATCGGATTCTTGAATCAGGCATTGAGTCCGAATATTTCAATATCATTTTGGATAACGTTAAAATCACCACGGTTTCGCCTTACCTTGCCCCAAATGGTCAGAGCAACACTCATGTTGAAACATTAGAGTTGCGTTATGAGGCGATCACCTGGAAGTACACGGAAGGAAATATTATTTACCGCGATACATGGAATGAATACGCTTGCGCGTGACACTATTTCAGTGACCAAAGTTATAAAGTGTATCCAAACTAAGTTTGTTTCCGCATAACGTTCATCTTCGGCATTAAGATTCTCTTACTGCCGAAGATAAAATTTCTTAACCCCTTCTGTTTAATAAGTATTCCCTCTGCATTAAATCCGTAATTTCTGTAGTGAGATCATGTCCACCATGTTATTAACTCTGTATGACGTTGTGAATTTAGCTACCTGCCGGAGATACAATGAAGAAAAGTTTGTCCTTTGCCTTACTGCTTTCACTGAGCGCGTTTAGCCACGCTTCATTTGCCCAGCAAACCTTGCGTTTCGGCGTTGATCCGACGTTCCCACCGTTTGAATCCAAAGCCAGCGACGGTTCTTTGCAGGGCTTTGATATCGATCTCGGCAACGCGATCTGCGCCCAGGCCAAAGTGACGTGCCAATGGGTGCAGATTGGTTTTGATGGCAGCATTCCGGCGCTGCAGGCGAGAAAGTTTGATGCGATTCTTTCGGCGATGTCGATGACGGAGAAACGCCGCGAGCAGGTCGCCTTCAGCGACATGCTTTACGTCACGCCGAGCGCATTGCTTACACCCGCCAAAGCGCCGCTAACGGGAGACATTAACGCGCTGCGCGGCAAAAGAATCGGCGTCGCGCAGGGCACCATTCAGGAAACCTACGCCAAAGCGCAGTGGGCAACCAAGGGCGTGAGTGTGGTTTCTTACCCTAATCAGATGGAGATCTATCCTGATTTGGTGGCGGGACGGCTCGACGCCAGTCTGGCCAATGCGGTTTCGGCAGAACAAGGTTTTCTTAACACGCCAGCCGGCAAAGACTATGTCATCAGTGCCACGCTGGTGGATAAAGAGGTGCTGGGCAATGGCGTGGGCATTGGATTGCGTAAAGACGATGCGGCCAATCTGAAGTTGATCAACAACGCGCTGGCCGAACTGCACAGCAACGGCACTTACGATCAACTGGCGAAGAAGTACTTCAAATTCAAGGTCTATCCGTAAAATTCATCTGCACGCAAGGTCGCCATTGATGACGACCTTGCCCACCAACCGCACCCACACTCACTCAAAAATCATGACGAACTTACCGCACTACCCAACTCAACGCGCCCGCTTTCTCGCCGCCGTCAAACGGCAAAACGGCGCATTAACGTCCTACGCGCATCCGTTACCCGGTCCGCAGGGCGAGGAACTTTTCACTGACGTAGCGATAATCGGCGATGCCAACGCATCACGGCTGATGCTGGTGATCTCCGGCACGCACGGCGTAGAAGGCTATTACGGCTCCGATTGCCAGATCGCCTGGCTGGATACCTTCAACCTCACGGCGCTGCCCGCGGATACTGCTATCGTGATGCTGCATCTGCTCAATCCGTGGGGCGCGGCGCATTTACGCCGCGTCAATGAAGACAACATCGACCTCAATCGCCACTTTATCGATTTTTCACAGCCGACACCCGCCAATCCCGCTTACGCCGCGTGGCATGGCATTTACCACGGGGAACGTGCCCGCGCCGATAAGCTGTTAGCTGACGCGCTCAACAGCGCCGGTTGGCCGGCGATAAAACGCGTGGTGGAAGCGGGGCAATATGGCGCGGCGGACGGTTTCTTCTTCGGCGGCCAACAGCCAGGCTGGTCGTACCGCACGCTGCAAACCATCATCGCCGATCACTTGTCGCAGGCCAAAACCATCATCAGCTTCGATCTGCACACCGGCGCGGGCGCGTGGGGTCATCCGATGCTGCTGTCGATTGCCGAGCAGCGTTTTGCCGCACATGACTGGGGCAAGGAGATTTATGGAGAATGGTTAACGCTGCTGTTCACCGGCGCAGGGCGCGACAGCGAAACCGGCGTGACCGCCACGGCTACCGGCTATGTGTCGCAATTTCTGCTGACGTCGCTACCGAAGACGCAGATTTTGCCGCTGGTGGTGGAGTGCGGCACCTATCCTGGCGAGGAGATGCATCGCCGCGTGCGCGACGATCACTGGCTGCATCTGCAAGGCGATCCAGCCAGTGAAAGCGGGCGGGCGATTAAGCAGGAGCTGGTGGAAGGATTCTGGCCCGCCGACGCTGACTGGCGCGCGCTGGTGGCTTTTCGCACCCAGCAGATTTTTGTGCGTGGCTGGCGGGCGTTAATCGATTTATAAGCGTCCGTAAAAGGTCATGCGGGCGGTTTCCGACAGGGCAATGCCTGGCTCGGTGTTATACGCCAGCACCGCCAGCATGCGGGTGATATCGCCTTCGGTTGGCGTAACGCGATGCAGCGAATTGCGCCCACGGAACAGCACCAAATCCCCGGCATCAATCGCCAGCGCTTCTACCGGTTGGCGCTGATCCAGCACCGCCGCCACACCGTCGAAATTCATCTGACCGGCATCAGCATCGCGCAGATCTTTCACGTACTGGAACACGGCGCCGGCGCGCGGTTTCTGCACCAGCAGCGTGATGGCGAACGACGAGTTATCAAAATGCCAGCCCAGTTCCTGGCCGTCGGGCGCGTAGTGCAGATTGATCGACGAAAGCGGATCGGCATACGGATAGAGCGCCTCTTCACCCAGCACATCGCACAGGAAGCTTTTGAACAGTTCATCGTTGTAGAGCTGGCGCAGCGGCGAATCGGCGGCAATCACATCATCGGTGATGCAGCCTTTGGTGCTAATGACATCGCGATTACGCGGATGATCGGCGCTGAAGGCCTCATCTTTTTTCATCAGATAAACGTTGTGTTTGCTGGCGGTGTGATACGCCAGATGGCGCTGCGCATCGCCTTCGGCAATGATGGCCTGCAGCGCAGCGGGCTGCAGGAACTGACGCAAAACTAAAGCGCCGTGCTGATTAAGTTGCTCACGGCAGTTGCGACGCCAGTCGGCATCGGCCAGCGGATGCAGATCGAAACGAATCAAGGCAGACATAGTTTTACTTCTCATGTGTTACAGGTGTGTAAAGACTGTAACTCGCTGATATGTTAATACGTAACGATAAAAATTTAACACCTTGCTAAGGAAACCTTAATGCCCGCGCCATCACCACGTTTGCCCAAAATCAGCGTCATTCAATCCTTCAAAGTGGCGGCGGAACTGGGCAGCCTGGCGAAAGCGGCTGCGCAGCTGGCGTTAACGCCCGCCGCCGTGAGCCAGCAAATTCGCCAACTGGAAGAGCAATTGGGCAGCACGCTGTTTGTGCGCACACAAAGCGGCGTGATGCTGACGGAGATGGGCAAAGAGTATCTGCGTTATGTCACTGAGGCGTTCGACATTCTGCACCTCGGCCAGCAAAACCTGCGCCATGCGGCGTCGGCACCGCGATTAACGCTCTATTCGCTGCCGGCGCTGGCCTCAAAATGGCTGCTGCCGAACATCGCGCAGTGGCGCGCGCACTGTCCTGAAATTGATTTATCGCTGCACGGCACCCATACGCAAGTGGATTTCAACGCCACGCCGGCCGATTTCGTCATCTGTTTCGGCGAAGATCGCTATCCGCAGCTGGACAAGCAGCTGCTGTTTCTCGATGAGGTGTTGCCGGTGGCGAGCCCGGCACTACTGCATCGTTTTGCCGGTATGGAAGTGTTGCAGCATGCGCCGCTGATTCACCTCGACTGGGGCAACGAAGGGCGTTTCTTACCTGACTGGCGCAGCTGGTTTCAGGCCAAAGGCATTGACGATGCGCCGCCGCAGCCGTCGTTCAGTTTCAATCTTACCTCGCTGGCGATTGATGCCGCCGTGGCAGGCGCGGGCTTGCTGCTCGGTCAGCGGCGTTTGATTGCCAACCAACTGGCGCGCGGCGAGCTGGTGGTTGTCGATCCGCTTAGCTTGCCGCTCAGCAAACCCTATTTCCTCGCCTGGCCGCAGCGCTCGCTCAGCCAGCCGGGCAGCGCTGCGCTAATCCACTGGCTCACGCAGCTGGCGAGATAACGTACCCACTCGTAGTTTCGCCGCTAAATGGCGACCTGGAAAAGAAAGGGAGTTCACCAATGACCACAGATCTCAACTTCTGGCTCACCGCGTTGGTGGTGGGCACCACCATTTTGCTATGGGCCAGCGCGCGTTTGCCGGAATACGTTACCGCTTTGCTGTTTTTCACGGCGGCGATGTTGCTAAAGTTGGCTCCTGCCAGCAGCATATTCAGCGGTTTTGCCTCGTCGGCGTTTTGGCTGGTACTCAGCGGGTTTGTGCTGGGCGCGGCGATCCGCAAAGTTGGTCTGGCGCAGCGCTGGGCGAACTGGCTGGTGGTGCCGCTTAGCCAAAGCTGGCCGCGTATGATTGCGGGAACCGTGCTGCTGACTTATCTGCTGGCGTTTGTTATGCCCTCAAATATGGGACGCATCGCGCTGCTGATGCCGGTGGTGCTGGCGATGGGCGAACGCGCAGGAATCAAAACGGGCAGCCGCGGCAGTATTGGCCTGGCGCTGGCAGTGGGATTTGGCACCTTCCAGCTCTCCGCCAGTATTTTGCCCGCCAATGTGCCGAATCTGGTGATGAGCGGCGCGGCGGAGAGCGCGTATCAGCTGCACCTGCAATGGTTGCCGTGGTGGTTGCTGCATATGCCGGTGGTGGGCGTCGTTAAGGGCTTGTTGTTGACAGGTTGCCTGCTGTTTCTGTTTCGCGCGCAGCCCAAAGCGGTCCACCAGCGCGACAGCTTAACCGCGCTTAGCCGCAGCGAATGGCGCTTGATTGGTCTGCTGGCGATCACTTTGCTGCTGTGGATGACCGACAGCGTGCACGGCTTACCGGCTGCGTGGGTGGGATTGGCGGCAGCCTGTATCTGTTTATTGCCGCGCGTAGGTTTTATCTCCAGCGAGGACTTTGCCAGCGGGGTAAATTTCCGCACCTGCATTTACATTGCCGGGATTCTTGGCGTCGCCACACTGGTAGTGGATTCAGGCCTGGGACGGATGATCGCCAATGCGTTGCTTAACGTGTTGCCGCTGCACGAACACCCATCTTTCAGCAATTTCGCGGTGCTCAATGCGCTGGTGTCGCTACTGAATTTCGTGCTCACCGCCAACGGCGTACCGGCGATGGTGACGCCGATGGCGCAAGAACTGGCGAACGCGTCTGGCTTTCCGCTGCTCACCGTGATCATGTTGCAGGTGTTTGCCTACGCCACGCCGCTGCTGCCGTATCAGGCATCGCCGGTGGTGGTGGCGATGGGACTCGGCAACGTTCCGGCGAAGGCCGGTTTACAGCTGTGCGCACTGATTTTTCTGCTTAGCGCGGTGTTGCTGTTACCGCTGGATTATCTGTGGTTTCGGCTGCTAGGCTATGCCTGATGTGTTTGCCAGAGATTGCCTATGCCAGCCAATAATGATTGGGTTGATTTTCGTCGTGATGATGAAACCGGAATTGAAAGCGTCAACGCGCACTTTCGCGGACACGCTTACGATCCGCACGATCACGACGAACTGCTGGTGGGCGTGACGCAACAAGGTTTACAGCGCTTCAACTGCCACCGTTCGCTGCACACCAGCACGCCGGGCCGGGCGATTCTGATTGAACCGGGTGCGGTACATGATGGCCATGCGCCGGACGCCGAGGGCTTCACCTACGTGATGCTCTATCTGCCGCAGAGCTGGGTGGCGGAGATGATGCAGCGTCGCGGCTTGGGCGATGTATCGAATATCGAAGGCGCTTTCCGCCACACGTTGACTGACGATGCGCTGTTAGCCAGCGCCATTCAGCAAGCCTGGTTTGCCGTGCATCAAGGCGAAGGGCGGTTGGCGCGCGATCAAAGCCTCGATCATTTGCTCACCCTGCTGTCACGCCATCTGGATACCAAACCCAGCCTGCAGCACAGCGAAGCGATGCGTCAGATGCAGCTGTTGCGCGACTATCTGCACGATTTTATGGCGCAGGATATTGGTCTGGATGAGCTGTCGCGCCTTTCCGGCATTGATCGATTCCGCCTGACGCGCCAGTTCAAACAGGCGTTCGGCCAATCGCCGCATGCCTATCTGGTGCGTTTGCGTTTGCGCAGCGCGCGCGCGTTGCTGGCGCAGGGCATTGAGCCGGTGCAGGTGGCGGCGCAGGTTGGATTTGCCGATCAAAGTCATTTGGGCCGTTGGTTCCAGCGCGCCTATCGCATGACGCCCGCCGCTTATCAACGTCAGTGCACAAACGTTCTATACGCTTCCCCGCCTGCTCTTAGATGATGAGGTTTTCGTTGTCATTGGAGAGTTGTTGCAGATGTTTGATACCAAAATCGCCCTGATCGTACGTGATGATTTAGCCACCTGGCAGCGCCTGAATGTGGTGGCGTTCCTCGCTACCGGCGTGGCGTCCGCCGCCCCCGAGATGATGGGCGAACCCTATGTTGATGCCAAAGCGCGACAGTACGGCAACATGGCGGGCCAGCCGATGCTGGTGTTTGCCGGGGATTTGGCCGGTTTGCAGCGTGCGCACCGTCAGGGACTGGAGCGCGAGTTAACCATTATTCCTTACGTGGAAGCGATGTTTTCTACCGGCCACGACGCGGCGAACCGCGAAGTGTTTATGGCGGAGGATGCTGATCATTTGAATCTGGTCGGCATTGCGCTGCGCGGCCCGAAGAAGGCGGTGGATAAGGCGATTAAGGGATTGGCGTTGCACGGGTAAAGCACGTTTTCCCTCACACTAACCCTCTCCCGCGGGCGGGAGAGGGCCAGGGTGAGGGCGCTATTAAACAAACTTATCCGCCGCGCTCAGCAACAAATCTTCCCGCCCACGCAGCGCCAGCAGCTCCAGCCCAATCGGCAAACCTGCGGCGCTGAATCCCGCTGGAATGCTGATCGCCGGTGCGCCGGTCACCGCTGAAATCAGCGCGTTGCTGCCATCCTGCATCTCACCGTGCTTAACCGGCGCACGGCGCACCACCGGATAAGCCAACAGATTGATCTGCTGCGCGGCGAAAAATTCAGCCAGCTGCAAATACAGATCGCGCTGACGCTGCTGCACCCGCCGATAACCTTCACTCTCAACGCCCGGATGCTGGGCCCGCGTGGTAAACACCGTTTCCAGCTGAGGATGATAGCGCCCGGACGCCACCACTTCCGCCAGCGTGCGGACCTGCGCCTGCGATTTATCCGCCAGATATGCCGCCAGCGCAGCGGCAAATTCGTAGCCGATGATATTAGCGTCGGCGGCCAACGTCTCCAGCTGCGGATAACTCACCTCACGCGGCGCGAAATCCGCCAGCGCCGCGCGCACCGCCTGATTAATCTCGCCTTCATCGGCAGCAAACCCTTCCAGCCAGATGCCGATGCGCAGCGGCTCATCGCTCTCCGCAAACTGTTGTCCGCTGAGAATTTCAGACGCTAAACGTAAATCCGCCACCGACCGCGCCAGCGGGCCGGGAATATCCTGAGTTGGCGACAGCGGCACAATGCCGTCAGTGCTGATTGTACCGCGCGTCATGCGCAGGCCAAAAAGATGGTTAAACGCTGCCGGAATGCGCACCGATCCGGCGGTATCGCTGCCGATCGCCAGCGGCACGTAACCGGCTGCGACCGCCACGGCGGAACCGCTGCTCGAACCGCCCGGCGAGCGGCCTTCAACCCACGCATTATGGGTAAATCCACTTAACGACGACGCGCCAGTGATGCCCGCCGCCAGCTCGTGCATGGCGGTTTTGCCGATCAGAATCGCGCCTGCCTTTCTCAGTCGGGTAACCAGCGGCGCATCGTCGCTGGCGATAACCTCACGCAGCAGCACCGAACCGGCGCTGGTTGGCCAGCCCTTCACTTCGATATTGTCTTTAATCAGCACCGGAATCCCTTCCAGCGGTCCCGCCACCTCGCCGCGCTGACGACGCGCATCGCTGGCGTCCGCTGCCGCTAGGGCTTGTTCGGCAAACAGCCAGGTGATGGCGTTGTAGCGCGGTTGATCCACCTCGCCAATGCGCTGCAGCGCGAAGGTAGCTAACTGGCGCGCGCTCACCGTGCGCTGGGTCAGCGCCTGCTGTAAATCGTTAATCGAAGCGGTGAGATAATCAGCGTATTGCATTAGGTTAATTCTCCAGCGGAATCCATTGTCCGTCGCGCGTGACGCGTCCGCACGCGCTGCCATTAAAGTGGGTGCTGAACCAGATTGCCTGATGTTGTGCGCACCAGTCCACCACCCGTTGCCGTGAAGTGACCGCCAGCGCTTTATTCTCGCAAAACAGTGAGTTCCAGTGCGGATACTGAAACTGGATGGCATTATGCATCACGTCGCCAGCAAAGATCGCCGATTCACCGGCGCTTTCCAGCACGATCGATGCATGATCAACGCTGTGACCGGGCGTGGAGAGATAGCGCAGCACGCCAGCAAACAAAGGTGAATTCTGAACGTTGATAGTCTCAAGCTGGCCGCTCCCGATCAGCGGCAGAATACTGTCGCGATAGAGCTCCTGCGTCGCCGGATTCTGTTGACAGTGCGCCAGTTCCCGCGCCGAGCAGATATAGCGCGCATTCGGGAACATCGGCTGCCATTCGCCATCACGCTGATGCGTATTCCAGCCAACGTGATCGGTATGAATATGCGTCATCAGCACCAGCGTCACTTCCACCGGATCAACGCCCGCCTGCGCGAGGTTTGCGGCATACGGCGTATTCAGCTGGTGAAACAGCGGCTTGTTATCGCGATTGCGGCCGTTGCCGGTGGCGGTATCGATAATGATGGTGTGTTCACCGGTGCGCACCACCCAGCTATGAATCGACATTTCGGCGGGCTGCTCAGCTAATTCGTCACTCATTTCCGCGCGATGTGGCGTAAACAGCACGCCCAGCGGGAAGGCGGCGGTTTGTTCGCTCACTTTGGTAATCAGGCAATCGCCGACGCGAATCGTCATCAGGTGCTCCTAAATTTTTTGATGGCAGCGAAGAAGCCTCACTATACTGGCGGTGTTGCTGGTGATGTACGAGGTGCGCAGTGTCACGCAAGCGGCAAATCGGCTCTATCTCGGACAACCGGCAGTGAGCGCGGCGTTAAAACGTCTGCGCGAGATGTTTGACGATCCGCTATTTGTGCGTGCTGGATCGGCAGCTGCAGCAACAAGGTGTGGCGCGGCGCGTGCGCTATGTGACGCCAAATTTCTCCGCGTTGCCGATGCTGCTTAAGCGTTTGCCGCTGTTCGCTACGGTGCCGCAGGGTTTGGTGCCATCCTGGTGCGATTTGTATGACCTGAGCGCCGCGCCAGTACCGGTCAATATGCCGGATTATGAAGTGTCGCTGCTGTGGCATAACGCGCGCAGCGAAGATGCCGCCAGCCGCTGGCTGCGGGAGAGGCTGCGCGGACTGATAAAGAGTAAGCCGCTTTGATGAGGTCGCCATAAATGGCGACCTGCACGTTTACCACGGCACCACACGCCCTAAATAATCCAGATAATGAATTCCGCGTCGCCCAGCGTAGCTTTCCATCGTGTTCAGCAAGTTCGGAATGCTCTCCTCAATGGTCAAACGCGCTTCCGGGCCGCCCATATCGGTGCGCACCCAGCCGGGTGCCATCAACAATAACGTGCGCTCGCCGCCGCTACGTGCGGCGAAGCTGCGCATAAACATATTTAGCGCCGCTTTGCTGCCGCGATACACCTCGTAATTACCGTTGGTGTTGTTGGTCAAACTGCCCTGGCCAGATGACATCACCGCAATAGTGCCGCTGGGTGTAACGCGATCTTTAAAGGTTTCAATCACCCGCAGCGGGCTTAGCGCGTTAGTCACCATCACGCGGGTGAACTCACTGGTTGTGACATCGGCGATGGTTTCTCGGTCATCATTTTTCACCCCCGCGTTGACGAACAGCATATCGAACTGGCGATCCGCCAGCCGCGTATGCAGCGCCTGGACCTGTTCCGGTTCATTGATATCCACGCTCTCCACCGTCAACTGTGCGGGGAAGCGATCGGCCAGTTGTTGTAAATTTCCTGTCGAGTTTTCACGTCCGGTGGCGACCACCTGATAACCGCGCTGCAGCATGGTTTCCGCCAGTGCCAAACCCAGGCCACGCGATGCGCCAATCAGTAATATCTTCATGTTGTTCTCCACGGTGTTTGCGATAAGAAGAGTGTAGCGCCGGGCGAGGGCAGGCGGAACGCGCAGCACTCGCAGTATTAACCTGCGTCAAACGCCTTGTCTCAAAGTGCGCAATAGGCGAGGATAAAGCGTATGAATGATGCCGATTTGAATCTGTTAATTGCTTTGGATGCGCTGCTGATTGAAGGCAGCGTGATTGGCGCTGCGCGTCGCTTGGGCTTAAGCGAATCGGCAATGAGTCGCACGCTGGGACGCTTACGCGCTACCACCGGCGATGCGCTGTTAGTGCGCGCCGGACGCAACATGGTGCTGACACCTTATGCCGAAGCGATCCGCGAGCGCACGCATCACACGGTACGCGAGGCGCGTGCGGTGTTAAGCCCAACGGCGCAGTCGCTGGATCTGCATCAGCTAGACCGCTGCTTCACCCTGCGCACCAATGAAGGGTTCGTCGAAGCCTTTGGCAGCGCGCTCATCGCTGCCGTGGCGCACCAGGCGCCGCACGCGTGGCTCAGTTTTGTGCCCAAGCCGGAGAAAAGCGCGCGCGATTTGCGCGAAGGCAACATCGATCTGGAGATTGGCGTGCTGGGCAATATGGGCCCGGAGATTCGCCTGCAGGCGCTGTTCCGCGATCGCTTCGTTGGCGTGGTGCGCGCCGGACATCCGCTCACGCAGCAGCGGGATATCACCCAGTTCGCCGCCTTTGGTCATATCGTGGCGTCACGGCGCGGTGAGCTTGGCGGGCCGATTCACGATGCGCTGCAGCAGGCTGGATTAACCCGCAAGGTGGCGGCGGTGGTAGCGGCATTCTCCAGCGCGGTGGCGCTGGCGCAGGAATCGGATCTCGTCGCGTTGGTGCCGCGTTCGCTGTTTCTGCATCATCCGTTGATCAAAAACAGCACCCGCTTAGCGATGTTTGAACTGCCGTTCGCCACGCCAGAAATGACAGTGTCACAACTGTGGCATCCGCGACTGGAAAACGACGCGGCGCATCATTGGTTACGCGGCGTGGTAAAAAATGTTTGTCAGCCGCCGCGCACCGAACCACGCCACACCACATCGGCCTGATACAGCAGGCTGTCGTGCTGCTGTTCAACTTGCGGCGTGAAGCCGGTTTCCTCCTGCTCGGTTTGTATCAACCATTTCACCGCGTCCTGCGCGAACTGCTCAACCGGCTGGGAAAACGTGGTGAGATTGTAGGATGACCAGCCGGCCTGCGCGATGTTGTCGTAACCGATCAAACAGAGATCTTCCGGCACGCGCAGCGCAAAGCGGTGGCGCGCTTCATCCATAAAGCCGCAGGCCACCAAATCGGTGACGCAAAACACGCCGTCCGGTCGCTGATGACGCGTTAGCAAGCGGTGCGCCAAAATCTGCCCACTCTCGTAAGAGGTGGTACCAAAACGTTCGATGGTCACGGTTAATCCCGCCCGTTCGGCCGCCAGCACAAAGGTGTCTTCGCGCTTTTTCAAGCTCGGCGTGCCCGCCAGCGAATTGGCAAATGCCAGATGCTGACAACCAGCGCGCTGAAACGCCATTACCGCCGTTTGCGCGGCGCTTTCGGCATCGAGATTGATGCTAAGAGAGCCCGGCAACGCTTCATCGCGGTTGATCAAAATGATGCGCTGGCCGTGTTTATAGCATTGGCGCGTGATGGTGCGATCCGGCATGCCGGAGAGAATGATTGAGGCATCGGCGCGGAAATTAATCGCCTGCTGCAGCGCCGCCGAAACGCTGTTATCTGAGCGGTCGGTGTTGATCAGCATCGCCACTTTGCCTGCTTCCTGCAAAAACTGCGTCAGCCAGCGCACCAGACTGGCGCGATAGGGCGTGGCGATTTCCGAGACGATCAGGCAGACAATGCTGCTGCGATTACGCACCAGACCGCGTGCCAGATGATTGACGTGATACCCCAACTCTTCCGCCGCCTTCATCACCCGTTCTCGCGTTGCCGGTGACACGCTGGCGCCCGGCGTAAACGCGCGCGACACCGCTGAGCGCGATACGCCCGCGCGTTCAGCGACATCCTGCGCGCTCACCACAGCTTTCTCATGCTGCATGTTCAACACCTCTTTCACAATCTGGCTGCAACTGAGTCTGCCTCAGATTGCAAAGCTGTGCAAACTGCTTAAGATCTCATTTGTTGCATTTTTGTGACATCGCCTAACAATTGCGCAGCGTGGTGTTTGACAGGACATTTCTTGTTCATTACAACTTTGCACACACGTGCAAGAAAAGGTGCCAATGAAGCACTAACCCTACAATCCAGGAGAACACTATGCGAGTCACCTCAATGGCCATCGCGCTATCCCTCTGTTGCACTGCCATACCTTTTGCCGCTTCGGCGGCGGGCAATCTGAACATGGTCTGCTCCGCCGATGTGGTGGTGTGCGAGCACATGACCAACATCTTCAGCAAGGCACATCCGGATATCAAAGTCAGCATGGTGCGCCTCTCGGCGGGCGAAGCTTATGCACGCCTGCGCAGCGAAGCACGCAATCCGCGCACTGATATCTGGTGGGCGGGCACCGGCGATCCGCATATGCAGGCGGCGGAAGAGGGGCTGACGCAGCCGTACAAATCGCCGCTGCTCGATCAGCAGCAGGATTGGGCGCAGAAGCAGGCGGAAAACTCTCATTACCGCACGGTGGGCATTTACGCCGGCGCGCTGGGTTGGGGCTACAACACCAAATTACTGGCGTCGAAAAAGCTGAAAGAGCCGAAATGCTGGGCCGATTTGCTGGACCCAAGCTTTAAAGGAGAAATTCAGATCGCCAACCCGAACTCGTCGGGCACGGCCTACAACACGCTGGCGACGCTGGTGCAGATCATGGGTGAAGATCAGGCCTTTGATTACCTGAAAAAACTCAACGCCAATATTTCACAGTACACTAAATCCGGCTCCGCGCCGGTGAAATCGGCGGCGCGTGGCGAAACCACCGTTGGCATCGTGTTTATGCATGATGCGGTGGCGATGGAAGTCGACGGTTTCCCGATCAAGACCGTCGCGCCCTGTGAAGGCACCGGCTATGAGATTGGCTCAATGTCGATTGTTAAAGGAGCGCGCAATCTCGCGAACGCCAAAGTCTGGTACGACTGGGCGCTGAGCGCCGAAGCACAATCGCATATGAAAGAGGCTAAATCCTTCCAGCTGCCGTCGAACCGCAACGCGGAGATTTCAGAGTACGCGCCGCGCTTTGAGAACATCAAACTGATCGATTACGACTTCAAGACCTACGGCGATTCGGCCAAACGTAAAGCGTTACTGGGACGTTGGGATAAAGAGATTGGTGCCAGCGCGCAGTAACAGAATTTGCGCACACCGTAGCGTGGCAATTTATTGCGCGTTGTTCGTCGGTGCATGCGGTTCGAATGTTGAAAAGCAAAGACGCGCGAGAAATCGCGCCGCTACGCATACGTGCACGCAATGACGTTTTGGGGGATTGGATGAATGCAAATAATCGTCGTCTGACAGGCGCGCTGCTCATCGGCGCAGTGGCGTTACTGCTGCTGCCGTGGTTCAGCCTGGAAGCCGGTTTCTTCAGCCGCGGCTGGTTAACCAGCCTGTGGAGCGATAGCGCCAACGCGCCTGCGTTGTGGCAAGTGGGCGAACATCCGTGGCTCATCATCGCCATCGCGCTGTTTGTGCTGTGCGCTGGCTGCGGCCTCCTGCCGGGCGCGGCGCGCAGCCGTTTGCTGCTGCTGTTCAGCGCACTTGGCGTGCTGTTCCTCATCATCGAAGGTCACGCCATTGGCTACAGCGGCTGGAGCTGGCTGTGGCTGGAAAACCGCTTCGGCGCACTCGCATCGGGCCAGCCGGCGATGGGCGCAGGTGCGCTGCTGTTACTGACCACTTTCCTGCTGCTGTTCTCCTTTGCGCTGGCCGAACGCGGCGTGATGAAAGGCGACGCCTTTGTGGTGGCGTCGCTGGTGCTGCTCACCGCGCTGGTGAGCATCTTTGTGCTCTATCCGGTGCTGAGCATGTTTGTGGTGTCGGTGCAGGACGTAGACGGCAGCTTCAAACCGGATGGCTTAATCAGCAACATTCAGGATCCGTCGATCTGGAGCTTGTCCTGCTTGTCGGGCGGCACCTGCGGCACCGCATGGCGCACGTTGTGGCTGGCGCTGATGACTGCCGCCGGATCAACGCTGCTCGGTTTGGCGTTTGCCTTAGCCGCTACGCGCACGCCGCTGCCGTTTAAGAAAGCGCTGCGCATGCTGACCATTTTGCCGATCATCACGCCGCCATTTGTCATTGGTCTGGCGCTGATCCTGCTGTTTGGTCGCTCCGGCGTAGTGACGGAACATCTGGCGGCGCTGTTTGGCATCGAGCCGGGCCGCTGGCTATATGGCTTAACCGGCATCTGGATTGCGCAGGTGCTGTCGTTTACGCCGATCGCGTTTCTGGTGCTGATTGGCGTGGTGGAAGGTGTTAGTCCGTCGCTGGAAGAGGCATCACAAACGCTGCGTGCCAATCGCTGGCGCACCTTTACGCGCGTCTCGCTGCCGCTGATGGCGCCGGGTTTAGCCAACGCTTTCCTGATTAGCTTTATCGAAAGCATGGCCGATTTCGGTAATCCGATGGTGCTGGGCGGCAGTCACGGCGTGCTCTCCACTGAGATCTTCTTCTCGGTAGTTGGCGCGCAGAACGATCCAAGTCGTGCGGCGGTGCTGGCGATGATTCTGCTGTGCTTCACGCTGACGGCCTTTGTGCTGCAGCGCTGGTGGCTCGGCGGTAAAAACTTCGCCACCGTCACCGGCAAAGGCGACGGCGGCAAACATGTGCAGCTGCCGCGCGTGCTGCGCTTTGGCGTGTACGGCATGGTGATTCCGTGGGGCCTGTTCACGCTGGTGATCTACGGCATGATTGTGGTCGGCGGCTTTGTGCAGTCGTGGGGATTGAATGATGCGCTGACCATCGAGCATTACGTGCGCGCCTTTGGCGTCAGCTTCAGCAACGGGCACCTGCTGTGGAGCGGCGTGGCGTGGAACTCGTTCTGGACCACGCTGGAGATCGCGCTGATTGCCGCGCCGCTGACGGCGATTGTCGGCCTGCTTACCGCATGGCTAATTGTGCGGCAGAAGTTTGCCGGTCGTCAGACCTTCGAGTTCCTGCTGATGCTGAGCTTCGCCATTCCCGGCACGGTGATCGGCGTGAGTTATGTGATGGCCTATAACCTGCCGCCGCTGGAGATCACCGGTACCGCGATGATCCTGGTAGCCTGCTTTGTGTTCCGCAACATGCCGGTTGGCGTGCGCGGCGGCATCGCAGCGATGAGCCAGCTGGATAAAAGTCTGGATGAAGCGTCATTAACGCTCGGGGCCAACAGCTTCCGCACGCTGCGCAAAGTGGTACTGCCGCTGCTGAAACCCGCCATCAGCGCCGCGCTGGTCTATGCCTTCGTGCGTGCCATTACCTCAATCAGTGCGGTGATCTTCCTCGTGAGCGCGCAATACAACATGGCAACCTCGTACATCGTTGGGCTGGTGGAAAACGGCGAATACGGTGTGGCGATTGCTTACTCAACCGTCTTGATTGTGGTGATGCTGCTGATAATCGGCATGTTCCAGTGGCTGGTGGGCGAACGGCGTCTGCGCCGTGTGGCCCGTCCGGTCGATATTGCGGTACCGCCCGCAACAACCTCATTAACCCAGGAGAGAGCCGTATGACACGCGTAACCGCTGGATCTGTGGTGTTTGAACACGTCTCGAAACGCTTTGCCGGATTTGATGCCATTCCCGATCTCTCGCTGACGGTGGAGCCCGGCACGCTGGTAACGCTGCTGGGTCCATCCGGCTGCGGCAAAACCACCACGCTGCGCCTGCTGGCCGGGCTCGAGCATCCCAGCGCCGGGCGCATTTTGATTGGCGGCAAAGATGTCACCAACTTGCCCGCCAATGAGCGCGACGTGGCGATGGTGTTTCAGTCTTACGCGCTGTTCCCGCACATGAGCGCGCTCGACAACATCATGTATGGCTTGCAGTCGTCGGGCATGAATAAGCGTGAAGCGCAGGACCGCGCGCGCGAAGGGTTGAAGCTGGTGGGCCTCGAACATCAGGGCCAGCGATTGCCATCTGAGCTCTCCGGCGGGCAGCAACAGCGCATTGCCGTGGCGCGCGCGCTGGTGCTGGAGCCGCAGGTGCTGCTGCTGGATGAACCGCTCTCGAATCTCGATGAGCGTTTGCGTCGCCGGGTGCGCACCGATATCCGCGATCTGCAACAGCGACTCGGCTTCACCGCGGTGTACGTCACGCACGATCAGGAAGAGGCGCTGGCGGTCTCCGATAAGATTATTGTCATGAAAGAGGGGGATATTGCACAGCAGGGCGCGCCGGAAAGTCTTTATCACGCGCCGAACTCGGTGTTTATCGCCGACTTTATGGGCGAGGCCAATATCCTGCCGTGCGAAGTGGAGCAGCTTGATGGCAGCGAAGCGCTGGTGCGACTCGGCAGCCAGCGCTATCGCGTGCGCGGCAACGGCCTGAAAACCGGCGCAGCACAGCTGTCGGTGCGACCGCAATTCATCACACTGCGCGGAGAAGGCGCAGGTGCACTGCGCGGCGAAGTGACGCACAGCACGTGGCTCGGCGACCATATCGAATATGAAGTCGCCACCGAATTGGGTTCACTGTTTATTGTCGATGCCGAGATGGAGCAGCAGTTGCCGCTGGCCTCGAACGTCGCGATTGATTTTAAACCTCAGGGTTTGGCCCTGATTGCCGGTTAATGTAAGGATGGATGATGAGTGAATTAGACAATGACCCGCTGTTATCGCGCCTGATTCTGGCGGAGAAGGTGGCACGCGCCGGCGGCGCGAAGGCGCTGGAGTATTTCCATCAGCGTGAAACCTTGGTGGTGGAGACCAAATACGATTTGCAGGATGTGGTGTCGCGCGCTGACCGCGAAGTGGAGCAGATGATCGACCAGCAAATTCGCGCGCAGTTTGCCGACGACGGTTTCCTCGGCGAAGAGTACGGATTGCAGGAAGGTTCATCGGGTTATACGTGGGTGGTCGATCCGATCGACGGCACCAGCCCGTTCCTTAACGGCATGCCGAACTGGTGCGTGTCCGTGGCGGTGCTGCATGACGGCGTGCCGGTGATTGGCGTGATTTTCGCGCCCACTTATCAGGAGTGTTACGTGGCGGCGATGGGTCAGGGTGCCACGCTCAACGGCAAGCGCTTGCAGGTGGATGCGTCGCGCACGCTGCAAAATCATGTCACCGGTTTTGGTGCCAACAGCCACGTCAGCCCGGATGAAGTAGGGAAAATCCTCGCATCGCTGCTGGCGGCGGGTGGGAATTTTATCCGCATTGGGTCCGGCGCATTGATGCTGGCGTGGGTCGCGGCTGGGCGCGTGGTCGGTTATTACGAACCGTACATGCATGCGTGGGATTGCCTGGCCGGTTATTGCCTGGTGAAGGAAGCGGGCGGCTGGTATCACCCGTTCAATACCGAAGGTGAACGATTGTTGAAAGGCGCACAGGTATTGGCGGTTGCTCCAGGCGCGGAAGCGGATTTGAAGCGGATTGCCGGATTGTGATGTTGGTTGCGGTCGCCATTTAATGGCGACCTTCTATCAAACCAGAATAAATTCCCGGTAACCCGACCAAATCACATAGATGGCGAAATAAACAAAAATCAAAGCCGAAGCAAGATAGGAATACTTCAGCAAACGCTGCCCCAACAGCTTACCGCCCATGCTACCGACCAGGCACAGCACGCAGGTCCACACTACGCCCGCAATAAAGAAGCCGCCAAGAAACGATGAGGTTGCGGCCGCGCTGCCGTGTCCCATGCGGGAAATCAACGCACCGCCGACGCTGGCAAACCACAAAATCGCGGTCGGCGATGACATCGCCAGCATTACGCCACGACTGAACTCGCGTAGCAGCGATCGATAGGGCTGTTGTTCGGTTTCCGGCAGTGCAGCCTGCTTTTGCAACGCCGCATACAGCATTTTCCCGGCAAACCATAGCAGCATCACACCGCCGCCAATCCACAATACCCAGCGCACGGCGGTGAACTGCAACACAATCGCCATGCCCGCCAGCGCCAGCACCGCATAGATTAAGTCACCAATGCAGGTGCCAATCCCCAACCAAAAACCGTAAAAATAGCCGCGCTGCATCGCCAGCGTGATCATGGCGATATTGGCGAGACCAATATCAAGGCATAACGACAAACTCAGCAGAAAACCATTTGAAAACTGCAGCATAGCAACGTCAGCATCCCTGGCATGTTAATAGGGCTGTATTAAAGCATGCAGGAAAACGCAGTAATAATAAGAATTACGCATTTGTGCTATTCCGGCTGCCACGTTTGGAGGTAATCGTGCTCTACCGGCGGATAAATCCACGATAATGTGAACACGATCACGCCTGTTCGCCGCGAATCAAAGCAATCCCACTATAGTCGTTATGCGGCCTGCAGCATTGGCCGCAATCACAATAAAAAATCCAACTCTGCGAACGATTTTTATAAAGAACATTCCGATTATGGTGGGTACCACAATGAAAAATCACAATAAAACGGTGTCTGGCGGTATGGCGTCACGTTTAAGCGTGGCATTATCGCTAGCTGTTTTCACATTAGCGGGAAGTGCAATGGCAACTGCAGCGGAACATCATAACCAAACGGCTTTAGTGGGCACATGGACCAGCATCCCGGATGCGCCGTTAGTGCAAAATCCAGGTCATCCCAGCGAAGGTTTATACCGTTTGAAGGTCAATAGCGACGGCACGCTGACGCCGCTCGATTTCATCAAAATGAAAAGCCCATCGTGGATTGTGAAATCGCACGATGGACGTTTTGCCTATACCACTAACGAAGAAAACGCCGGTGCCGTCACTGCGCTGGCGATTGATCACGGCGGCGAAGTGCGCGTGATTAACGCGGTGGATAGCCACGGCCAGCAGCCGACGCATGCCACCATTAGCCCGGACGGGAAATTCCTGTTTGTCGCCAACTACTCGGTGGCTAAAGGCGGTGCCAGCGTGGCGGTATTCCCGATTCATCACGACGGTTCGCTCGGCGAGCAGGTACAGAATTTCCCGTTCGCCAGCGGCAGCGGGGCAGTGAAAGATCGTCAGGATAGCGGGCATGCGCACTCCACCACCTTCACTCATGATGGCAAATACCTTTATGCTGCAGATCTCGGCGGCGACAAACTGCACGCTTATGCCTATCACGCGGGCAACGCTCAGCCGCTGCAAGCGGATACTTCACGCGATGTCACCTTCCCGGCCGGATCGGGCCCGCGCCACATGGTGTTTTCACTGGATGGTAAACACGCCTATGTCATTACCGAAATGGCCGGTGAAGTGGTGGTGTTTGCGGTTAAGGACGATCGTCTGCAGCAGCAATCTAGCGTCAAACTGAATACGGAAAACAGCAGCGCCGAGTATCGCAGCGGCGGCGGCATTATCCTCAGCCCGAACGGCAAGTTTGTGATTGCGGCTAATCGCGGTTCGGATAACAGCTTGGTGGTGTTCCGCATTGAGCAGGATGGTTCACTGGGATCGCCGGTGCGCTATAAAGCGGATGGCATTGAACCGCGCGCTTTCGCCTTTGATGCCAGCGGCAAATACCTTTATGTGGCGAACGTGTTTACCAATAACATCACCCTGTTCCATTTCGATGAACAGAGCGGTGTGCTGAAAGCCGCGGGTGAAGTGGCGAAGATTGCCACGCCGACGGATATTAAGTTTTTTAATTGAGTGTTATTGAGGTCGCCATGAAGGGCGACCTCGCACCTAATTGGTGCCCATTGCCATTTAACAGTGCGCACGTTGTCGTAGCGGCGCGATTTATCGCGCAATGAATCGCGCCGCTATGTGAATGTGCAGAGTCTAATTAATTTGGCCCACTTCTTGCTTTATTAAAAACAACGCCCCAACGATGTGGCAACCCTCTTGTCAATGCAGACAGCGCCGTCTGTAGATCGCTTTTATTCTCTCCGGCCTCCCGGAAACACTCCTGTTTAATCCTTCTCTTTTCAAGAGGTTGCTATGGCTATTAGTCGTCGTTCATTTATCCAGGGTTCAGCCGTTTCGGCATTAGGCTTGGCTGCAGGCGTTGCGCCTCAATTCTCTTTCGCCGCCGACAGCAAAGACGCCATCAAAATCGCCAGTATTCTCGACTTATCCGGCGGGCTCGATATTTACGGTAAGCCGATGTCGAACGCCATTAATCTGGCGGCAGAAGAGATCAACGCGGCGGGTGGTTTATTAGGTCGACCGTTGCAGGTGATTAATTACGATGCGCAATCCAATATGCAGCTTTATGCGCAATATGCGCAGCAGGCGGCGCTGAAAGATAAAGTGGCGGTGGTGCATGGTGGTATTACCTCGGCCTCGCGTGAGGTTATTCGTCCGGTATTGGATCGTTTTCGTTCACTCTATTTTTATCCGGCGCAATATGAAGGCGGCGTGTGCGATCGCAATTACTTCTCATCCGGTTCTACGCCAGCACAAACCGTGGAAAAGCTGGTGCCTTATGCGGTGAAGAAGTGGGGCAAAAAAGTCTACGTGCTGGCGGCGGATTATAACTACGGCCAAATCGTCTCGGCGTGGGTGAAAAAATCGGTACACGATAACGGCGGTGAAGTGGTGACGGTCGAATTCTTTCCGCTGGATGTCACCGATTTTGGTGCGGCTATCTCCAAAATCCAGAGCGCCAAACCCGACATGGTGTGGTCAGCGCTGGTCGGTGGCGCGCACATCTCCTTCTATCGCCAGTGGCATGCGGCCGGTATGAGCGGCAAGATCCCGATTGCCTCCACGGTGTTTGGCGGCGGCAATGAACATATCATTCTGTCGCCGGAAGAGAGCAACGGCATTCTGGTTGCCGCCAACTATATGCAGGAAATCCCCTCGCCGGAAAACAAAGCTTTCGTTGAGCGATTCCATGCGCGCTACGGCGCCAATACGCCGTACATCAGCGACCTGGCGATGGGCGCTTATCAGGGCATGTTGATCTGGGCGGAAGGGGTGCGCAAAGCGGGCGATATCGATCGCATGAAGGTGATCGAGGCGCTGGAGTCCGGCGTCACGCTGACCTCGCCGAGCGGCAAGCTGAGTGTGGATCCGGCCACGCATCACTGTTCGCTGGATGTGCATATCGCCGAAGTGGAAAACCATCAGATGAAAATTCTGCAAACCTTCACCGATCAAGCGCCGGTGGATACCGCGATGGTGTGCGATCTGAAGAAAAACCCGCGCGATACCAAACAGTATCAAATTGAGCTGTGACAGGAGCCGCTATGGATCTGTTCATTATCTACGCCATTGAAGTGCTCAATGCCATCGCCGTGCTGGTGATCATGAGCGTCGGGCTGGCGGTGGTGTTCGGCATGATGAAAATCGTCAATATGGCGCACGGCGAATTCATGATGCTGGGCGGCTACAGCGCCATTCTCGCCACCAATCAGTGGGGCGTGCCGATCTGGATTTCGATGCTGGTGATTGCGCCGCTCACCGTTGGCGTGTTTGGCGCGGTGATTGAGCGCGTGATTATCCGTCATCTGTATGGACGGATGATCGACACTATGCTGGCGACATGGGGGCTGAGTCTGGCGCTGATTGGTGCCGCCACCATGCTGTTCGGCAACACCACGCTGGGCATCAGTTCACCGCTGCCCAGCGTCAATATCGGCCACTACAGCACCAGCGGTTATTCACTGTTCATGATTGTGTTTGCGGTCGGCTTGCTCGCCGCGCTGTGGCTGCTGCTGCGCTTCACCACTTTAGGTTTGTGCGCACGCGCCACCATGCAGAATGCGCGCATGGCGGCGGCGCTCGGCAGCAATCCGGGCAAGATCTACAGCCTGACGTTTGGCCTGGGCGCGGCGCTGTCGGGTTTGGGCGGCGCGCTGTTAGCACCGATTACCGGCGTGATCCCGACCATTGGCGTTAGCTTTATCGCTAAAGCCTTTATCACGGTGATTGGCGGTGGCAGCGCCATCATCGCCGGTACGCTCTCCGCCTCGACGCTGTTCGGCACCATTTCGCAGCTGGTGACGTACTTCTCCACGCCGGTGTTTGGTGCGGTTGCGCTATTGCTGAGCGCCATTGTGCTGCTGCGCTTGCTGCCGCAGGGCATCACCGGACGCTTCTTCAGGAGATCGCTGTAATGAAACTGTTCTCGGAAAAGATCCTGATTGTCGTCACCTCACTGGCGATGGTGCTGGTGGCGCTGTGGCTGTCAGGCGCGATTGAGCTCTACACCTTGCTGTCCCTGACGGTGTTTCTGGTGATGGGTTTGTTGTCGCTCAGCCTGGCGTTTATCTGGGGCTACGGCGGAATTCTGTGCTTTGGTCAGGCGGCGTTTTTCGGTTTAGGAGCCTATACCTATGCGATTTGCGCCATCAACTGGGGCGATTCAACCTGGGCGGTGGTGATGGCGGTGCTGCTGCCAACGCTGTTCTCACTGCTGCTCGGCTATGTGATTTTTTATGGCGGCGTCAGCGATGTCTATCTCGGCGCCATCACGCTAGCGGTGAGTCTGGTGCTGTTTAACTGGGTTAACTCCACCTCCGGCAGCGAATACCACATCGGCGAGGCGCTGCTGGGCGGCTTTAATGGCATTCCCTCCGTGCCGACGCTCAACCTGCCGTTCCAGCCGGATGCCATTTTATCGCCCGAAGCGATCTTTATGGTCACCGCCGGATGTCTGGCGCTGTGTTACGCCTTGCTGAAGTTCGTGCTGCTGAGCCGTTTTGGCAAAACCGTGGTGGCGATTCGTGAGAACGAACAGCGCGCCGGATTGCTCGGCTACAACGTGCCGGCGCATAAGCTGGCGACCTTCGCCATCGGCGCGGCCATTGCCGGACTGGCGGGCTGTTTGTACGTCAACTGGGGCGCGTTTGTCAGTCCCGGCGTGTTCAGCATCAGCCAGTCGGCGCAGATCATCATCTGGGTGATTGTCGGTGGCCGCGGCACGCTGCTGGGTCCGGTGATCAGCTGCGTGCTGTTGCAGTGGATGGTGACGCGGCTGGGCGCGCAGCAAACCGTGGATGTCAACTTAGTGCTCGGCGTGATTCTGGCGGTGTTTGTGTTGCTGATTCCAGGCGGCATTCTGCCAACGTTGCAGCGCCTGTGGCGGCGCAAGCGTCCCGCCGCGCCTGCCAGCCGCGCGCAGGTCAGTGAGGTGAAACCATGACGACCAACGTGTTACTGGAAACCCGCAAAATGGGCGTCAGTTTTGGCGGCGTGCATGCAGTGAAAGAGGTGGATTTCATCTTAGGCGAAGGTGAGTTGCGCTGCCTGATCGGCCCCAACGGCGCAGGCAAAAGCACTTTCTTCAAGATGCTAAGCGGCCAGGTGACGCCGACGCGCGGCGAGTGTCGCTATCGCGAACAGGTGATCTCCGGCAAACGGCCATGGGAAATCGCGCGTTTGGGGATTGGCATTAAAACTCAGGTGCCGAGCGTGTTCGAAGGCTTAAGCGTGCGGGAAAACCTGTGGCAGGCGGCAGCGAATAAGCTGGCGAAAGCGGCGCTGCCGGCGGCCATAGAACAGGTGCTGGAGGATATCGGTCTGGTCGATCTGCAACATGCGGTGCTCTCGGAACTGGCGCATGGTCAGCGGCAGTGGGTGGAGCTGGGGATGATCCTGATCTCCAAACCGCAGCTGGTGCTGCTGGATGAACCGGCGGCGGGTATGACGCATCAGGAAGTGCGCAAAACCGCGCAGCTGATCAAGGCGATTAATCAGCAGAGCACGGTGGTGGTGGTGGAGCATGACATGGAGTTCATCAGCATGATTGCGCAGCAGGTGACGGTGTTTAACCAGGGCGCGGTGCTGGCGGAAGGCAGCTTCCGCGAGGTGACGCAAAATCCGCGGGTGAAAGAGGCGTATCTCGGCAATCTGGAGATTAAACATGCTTGAAATTAAAGAGATGGTCTCGGGTTACAACAAGATTCCGGTGCTGAACTTATCCGAGCTGTTTGTCGGCGCTAAGTCGTTTACCGGCGTGCTGGGCCGCAACGGCATGGGCAAAACCACGCTGCTGCGCACCATTATGGGCGAACTGCCGGCCTGGCAAGGCCAGATCGCGCTGAACGGCATCGATATTACCCGCTATCAGGCGCACCAGCGTGCGGTGGCGGGCATCGGTTTTGTGCCGCAAGGGCGACAGATTTTCCCGCAGCTGACGGTGGAGGAGAATCTGCGCATGGGCTGCGTGAAACACTTCTCCCGCGCCGGAGAAATTATCGAGCAGATGCTGGCGTATTTTCCGCGCCTGAAACGCCTGCTGGCGCAGCCGGGCGGTGCGCTATCGGGCGGCGAGCAGCAGCTATTGGCGCTGGCGCGTTGCCTGTGCGGCCAGCCGCAGCTGGTGCTGCTGGATGAGCCAACGGAAGGGATTCAACCGAATATCTGCGAGGAGATTATCGAGACGTTGCGGCGGCTGCGCCATGAGATGGATATTTCAATCATTCTGGTGGAGCAGGATATCGAGTTTCTTTACGCTCTTTCTGACCAGATTCATGTGATTGAAAAGGGGCAGATTGTGCAGAAGATCGATCCGAAAACCCAGTCGAGCGCCAGCGTGGCGGAACAGTTTTTGGGGTTTCATGCTTGAGTTGTTTTGCTATCGCCCTCACCCTAGCCCTCTCCCGCAGGCGGGAGAGGGGACAGATTGAGCGGGCTTGTATATGGCAGTGTCTCCCTCTCCCTGTGGGAGAGGGGACAGATTGAGCGGTCATGTATATGGCAGTGTCTCCCTCTCCCTGTGGGAGAGGGCCGGGGTGAGGGCATCAGCGCGCAGCGGACATTGTCCGCCCTGACACAGCACCCGGCAGCATCAGCAAAGCGTTAACGCATCCGCTCGCTTACTGTGAGCTTTCCTCATTCAGGATGCGCATAGGGTGAACCATGACTGAACAATCATTACTGGCAACGCTTTCTGGTGTCCGGCTGCATATTTTCCATCCTGATTCACAGAGCGTGCGCGCGTTTTGCGCCTCGCTGACGCAGCTGGGCTGTCACGCGCAGCACAGCTGGCCGCCTGCCGCGTCACTCTCCACGGATACGCAACTGCTTCTAGTGGCGATAGAAATACATCAGCAGCCACTGTTATCCCCTCTGTTTAACAGCGCGCGCGAAAGGGATATTCCCCTCATCGCACTGGCGGATAGCCACAACGCGCGGCTGTTTCCGCTGCTGCTGCAACTCCAGCCGAACGCTATCGCCGAGCGTGAGCTCAATCCGTTTGCCTTGATTGTGCAGATGATTGGCACGCTACAAACCGTGCGTCATCAGCAGCGGTTGCGTGCGGTGCAGCAGGCGCGTAAAGCGCGCGGAGAAAGGTTGGCGCAGGCCAAAGGCGTGCTGATGCAAACCTTCGGGCTGGATGAATCGGGGGCGTACCGCTTGATGCGCAGTGAAGCGATGAACACGCGCAGCAGCATGGAATACACCGCCGAGCGCGTAATCACCACGCTACAAAAGTAGCGGCGCGTCCGGCTGCCGTAACAGGCTGCTGGGCGTGTAACCAAAAGCTTTACGGAACGCCAGGCTGAAGTGCGACATATCGCTGAAGCCGTGATCCAACGCCACTTGGGTGATATTGCGCGCTTTGCCTTCAGCGAGAATGCGGTGACACGCCTGCAAACGCTCCTGCCAGAGGAAGTTCATCGGCGTGGTGCCGTGCGCGGCAAACACCCGGCTGATGGTGCGCGGCGAGACATGATGCGCATTGGCGATCTGCGCCACCGACAGCTCTGGCTCCTGCAGGTTGTGACGCAGAAAACTCACTACGCGTGAGTAGAGATCCGGCTTCAGCGCCTCTTCGCTGTGCTGCAAATTCACGCTGACCGAAATCATATTCAGCAGCGTGTTGGCAAACTGCTCGGCCAGAAACGGGTTCTCGCGGTCGGGATTAAACACGAACGCTTCCTGCAGCAGCAACTTGAGCGATGCCATGCCGGGGCGCGTGAGATCCAGCGTTTTTCCCGCCAGTTTGGCGGTGGCAGGCGCTTCCTTCTCCATGATGTGGCGCGGCAGATGCACGATATTGATCGCCACTTTCTCCATCGCAAAATCAAACGGCGTGGCGGCATCGTAAATCACCACGTCGCCGGCGCTGACGCGAGATTGATGGCCATTCTGCCGCAGCGTGCCGCTGCCGGCGCAGACGTAGCCCAGATAAAAATCGTGATTAGGATGGCGGCGGATGCACTCCGGCGTGCGTTGCCACATCAGCGCGGTGTGCGATACGTGATTGGCAATATCCATGTGACCGAGCATCGAATAGGCAAAGCTGCCGGAAAAAGTGCCCGAATGCATCTGTCGCGCTTCGGCTTTGATCAGACGCGAACACACCGCATCACGCCAGGCATCGAAGCGATGACGGTTATCGAGATCGTCGGTGGTGAAAAGCTCTTTCATATCAGCATCCCCTAAACATGGCGAAAAAGGGCGGAAGTCAGGGAGTTGAAGCAAGTTTCAGGCCATGAGCGGGTGAAATGACCGCCCCGAAGCTATCGGGACGGTAAAGAACGCAGATTTACAACGCAGGATGCTGTTTGTGCCAGTCGGTGACCTGCTGGAAGGCCCAAGCGCCCTGGATCATGGTGGTTTCGGCGAAATGTGCTGCTACTAATTGGAAGCCAATCGGCGCGCCGCCTGCGGTTTTGCCGCACGGCAAGGTGATGGTGGGATGTCCGCTGGCGTCGAATGCACTGGTATAGCGCAGCACGCCGTTAAACAGTGCCTGATCGGTACCAAAACGGGTCATGGTGTCCCAGGTCAATCCGGCATAAGCGGTAGCCGGTGCCAGAATCAGATCAACCTGAGTAAAGAGCGCGGAGATATCGCCGCGCAGCGCCGCACGGCTGAGCAGCAAACGCTGATACTCCAGCGCGGTGACGCTGTGACCGAGATCCAGCAGACCCGCCAGGCCCGGACCGTATTGATTTTTCTGCGCCGGATAAGTCTCTTCATGCGCCAGCGCGGTTTCCACGGCGCAGAGTGCGCTCCACTCGGCGGCGGCTTTTTCGGTATCGGGCAAGGTGATATCCACCAGCGTCGCGCCGAGCGAACTCAAGGTGGCGATCGCCGATTGCAGCGCGGCGCGCGTCTCCTCGTCGACTTTCTCCAGCGCCCAGCTTTTATCTACGCCAATGCGCATTTTGCTGATGCCGCGCGTCATCAGCGCCAGATAATCCGGCACCGGCTCGCTGCTGGAAGTGGGATCTTTATCATCGCGACCGGCAATGGCTTGCAACATGGCGGCGGCATCGGCGGCGTTGCGCGCCATCGGGCCGATATGATCCAGTGATGCCGCCAGTTCACAAGCACCGTGACGCGTGACGCGGCTCCACGTCGGTTTAATGCCGGTCAGGCCGTTGGCGTTGGAGGGAAAGCGAATCGATCCGCCGGTATCGGTGCCAATTGAGCCGAAGCATAAACCTGCGGCGGTGGCGACGCCGGATCCGCTGGAGGAGACGCCGGTCCACAGCGCATTGTTCCACGGATTATTGGGCCGGGTGATATCAGGATGGTGATCGGCGAAGGCGCTTTCGGTTTGCGTCAGTTTGCCGAGAATCACCGCACCCGCCGCGCGGAAGCGCTCCACCACGGTGGAGTCTTCTGTAGGGTAACGATCTTTGTGGATGATCATGCCGTGGCTGGTGGGCGCGTCTTTGGTCCAGATCAGTTCTTTGAGCGCGATCGGCACGCCGTGCAGCGGACCGCGCATTTTGCCCTGGGCTATTTCGGCATCGGCTTCGGCCGCCTGTTGCAGCGCACTGTCGCGCATCACGTAGAAGTAGCTGTGTAAGTCACGATCGAGCGTATCAATGCGCGTCAACAGGGTTTGCGTGACGTCTACCGAAGAGATTTCGCCCGACTGAATCAAGCGGCCAATTTCCAGCAAGCTTTTGTAATGCAGATTATCCATCGTGACCTACCTCGTGAGTGAGAGATGTGTTGATAAATAACCTAAGTCACTGCGTGAAGTGCGGCTGTGTTTAGGCGGACAGATGGTATGTCAGAACTGCCAATGCATTTCCCTCTCCCGTTTATGGGAGAGGGTTAGGGTGAGGGCAAAAACCATTAAAGCCGCTGAACATTTCGCCGATAACTCTCAGGAATAGTACACAACGAGGATTATTTTCATGCTAAATGGGATTGGCAGCAGCGTACTGAGAAATTTAATCGCATCGAATGCGGTGGTGACGCCGGCGGTGAACAACAAATCCGCGCAAAACGCCCTGACGGCGGAAGCGTCGACCAAAGTCACCTTCAGCGAGGCGAGTGATGCCATCGCCGCGATCTACAAAATCGCGCCCGCGCAGGTCAAGAGTTCCGTCGATGTCACCAGCAGCTTGCAAGCGCAGCTCAACGGTGCCGCGCATGCCAGCGGCGTCGGCATGAACGGTCTCGGCAGCACCTTATTGAGTAATCTGGCCAGCCATCGCGGCGACGTAACCTTAAGCGTGCCAGCGACGGAAGCGGTAGATGGTGCGCGGAGCAGCAGCCAAAGTGCGCTGGCGCTGACCATCACTACCCAATCTGGTGTGCAGGTGAGTTTGCAGATGACGCGTCAACAGGGCGGCATGGTGGTGGAGCTGAAAACCAGCGGTGGCCAGCTCAACAACGTTGAAGCGGCGGCGATGGGTCAGCTATCCACCGGTTTGCAGAAGGCGCTGGATGGCCTGGATGGCAGCACCACCAAACTCGATATCAGCGATCTGATGAAGTTCGACACTTCAGTGTTGAAAAGCGTCGATTTGAAGACCGATCTGCGTAATGGCAATAACGTCACGCAGTCGCTGAACTTGCATGCCGACGATCAGGCACGCTGGCTCGGCTTCCACAACGGCGATGTCAGCATCAAACTCGATACCGATGTTTCGAAACTGACGCAGGCGGGCAGCGCGGCACAGCAGGCAGCGGCGCTGGATCAGTGGAGCAGCAAATTTGATCAGGCCGCTTCGCGCGGTCACGGCGATAGCGACATGTTGACGCTGTTTAAAGACAGCTTCCGCGCGCTCAATACCACCGAAGGCAGAGCGGCTGAAAGCATCAATACGCAGCGTGTGAAGTCGATTGATGCCAATGCGGCGAAGAACGGCGCAATCAGCGGACTGGCGGACTTCTCGGCGAGCTATCAGCAGACGCCGGTTTCCGGTAATCCGTATAAGCCGGAAGAGCAAGACACCTTCTCCCTGAACGTGGCGCAGAAAACCGCTACGCAAACGCATGGTGATACCCAGGATTTGACCCAGCAAACGCTGTTTAAACTCAAGGCCAGCTTCCACACCGCGCTGGATTCTGTCTCAGCGGCGAAGCTGACCGAACAGAAGTCGTCGCAAAACTATAAGTATCATCTGATCGATGATGAAGAGCGCAGCCAGACCTCGGTGACGCAGAATAAGAAAGGGGATTTGACCGCGAATTATGCGCAGCAGCTAACGCAAAATGAGACGGTGAAAACCTATCAGCTGGCGAAGTTGATCGATAGCGTGCAGATTCCGCATAGTGTGAAAAGCGAATCCACCCGCAGTTTCGCTGCCGCGCAGTTTGATGCGCAATTAAATAATTAATATTTCGCACCGCTTTTAAATTCCGCACCATCCGTAGCGGCGCGATTTATCGCGCGTTTTTGAAAGTTAAACATCAACGCGCGATAAATCGCGCCGCTACATTATTTGCGGAATTAAACTTTTCTTAGCGTTATTTGATCTTAAGAATTACTCACTGCTTTTTTATACTTGCTAATTGCCCGCAGCGCCGCCGCTAGCCTGTTGTTGTGCTTCAATAAATCCATAGCTTAATAATGGCAACGCATTGCCGGATATAGCATAACCGCGCTATTTACTTGCTTTAACCCCGCTGATTATCATCGCTTTCAATCCATTATTCATTCCACGGCCTGCTGATTTTTTCAGTGCAGGCTTACACTTCGCTGTGCAGTAAAAGTGAAATCAGCTATGACGCAAAACAGTGACGAGATTATTAACCGCGCAGCGGTATTAAACAGCGATGAAGAAGCCATCGCCGCCGCACGCCATCTGGCCGGGCAGGCGAAAAGTGGCGCAGTCGAGCGCGACCAGCAGCGCATTTACCCCATCGCGCTGCTCAACCAGTTCACCGCATTAGGACTTGGCAGCATCAGTGTGCCGCGCGAATTGGGTGGCGCAGGTTTGTCGTACCAAACCATGGCCGAAGTGTTTCGTTTGATCTCCGCCAGCGATCCGTCGCTGGGGCAAATCCCGCAAAACCACTTTGGTCTGATCCAGTTCATCCTTGGCGAAGGTTCTGCCGCGCAACAGCAGCGGCTGCTGAGCGCGGTGGTGCAGGGCAAACGTATGGGTAACGGCGGACCGGAGAAACACACCAAACATACGCGAGACGTACAGGCGCAGCTAGTGACAACGTCACAGGGCGTGCAACTCACCGGCGAGAAGTTCTACTCTACCGGCGCGCTGTTCGCCGACATTCTTGTCACCACGGCGATGCACGATCAGCAGCCGAAAATGGCCTTTATTCCGCTGCCGACGCCGGGCGTGGAAATTGTGGATGACTGGTCCGGTATTGGCCAGCGCACTACCGCTAGCGGTACGGTGAAGTTGCATCAGGTTGTGGTTGATCCCGCGTTATTGATGTCGTTGCCTCCCGCTGAAAAGCCGACGCTGCGCGGCGCAGTTTCCCAGCTGATTCAGGCGGCGATTGATGCGGGCATTGCGCAAGGTGCGCTGGATGAGGCGCTGGAGTTTGTGCGCAGCAGCTCGCGACCTTGGGTGGATGCCAATGTCAGCCGCAATGCCGACGATCCGTACATCCTCGCCGATGTGGGCCGCATCAGCACCGAACTGAGTGCCGCCAACGCGCTGCTGACGCGTGCTGCCCGGATACTCGATAGCATCGATCAACAGGCGCTGACCGCCGAAAACTGCGCACGCGCATCGATTGCGGTAGCGGAAGCCAAAGTGCTGACCACCGAAGTGGCGCTGCGGGCCAGCGAGAAACTGCTGGAATGGGGCGGCAGTCGCGGCACCTTGCTGCGCCACGGTCTCGATCGTCACTGGCGCAATGCGCGCACCCACACGCTGCACGATCCGGTGCGCTGGAAAACTCATGCCATCGGCAACTATTACCTCAATGATGCGCTGCCTGCGCGTCATGCGTGGATTTAAGGAGTAACCATGACGCAGGTATCGCCTAAACAGCGCGCGACGCGTATTGAGAATGCCCAGCAGGCGTTGCAGGTCGCGCAGGAGCTGGCGGAACGTTTTCGTGCCGGTTCTGCCCAGCGCGACCGCGAACGTGGACTGCCGCACACCGAGTTACAGCAGCTGTTTCAATCCGGGCTCGGCGCCATCACCGTACCGCGTGACTTTGGCGGCATTGAGATTTCTACCGCCGAACTGGCCGCGATTTTCGTGCTTTTGAGCGCCGCCGACGGTTCGATTGGTCAGGTGCCGCAGAACCATTTTTACGCGCTGGAAGTGTTGCGCATCAACGGCAGCGAGGCGCAGAAACAGCGGCTCTACGCCGAAGTGCTGGCAGGCGTGCATCACGGCAACGCGCTGGCGGAATTCAGTTCGCCCGCCGCGCATCAGCGTTCTACGGCGGTTTCGCAGCAGGCGGAAGGATTGCGCCTCAACGGCAACAAGTTTTACTGCACCGGCGCGCTGTATGCCGACCGTATTCCGACGCTGGCGATTGCTGATGATGGCAAAGAGCAGCTGGTGTTTGTGCCGCGTCATCAGCACGGTGTCAACGTGATTGATGACTGGAGCGGCTTCGGTCAGCGCACCACCGGCAGCGGCAGCGTGCAATTCAGCGACGTAGCGATTGCGCCGGAAGATGTGGTGCCGTTCCAGACGGCGTTTGAGCGTCCGAGCACCGTTGGGCCCTTTGCGCAGATTATGCATGCGGCTATCGATCAGGGCATCGCGCGGGCGGCGTTTGACGACATGCTCGATTTCCTGCGTCAGCGCGCGCGGCCGTGGCCGGACAGCGGCGTCGACCGTGCGAGCGACGATCCGCTGACGCTTGATCGTACCGGTCGTCTGGCCGCACGTTTGAGCGCCGGCGATGCGTTGCTGGCGATTGCGGGTGATGCGGTTGACGTGGCGCAGCGCGATCCCAGCGCCGAAAACGTGGCGCTGGCGTCGGTAGAAGTCGCCAAAGCCCGCGCCTGGACCACGGACGTGTCGCTGGAGGCCAGCAACCTGCTGTTTGAACTTGGCGGATCGCGATCCAGCCTGCGCGAGCATAACTTTGACCGCCACTGGCGCAATGCGCGTACCCACACCTTGCACGATCCGGTGCGCTGGAAATATCCGGCCATCGGCAACTACCTGCTGAATGGCGTGTTGCCGCCGCGTCGGGGGACGATATGAGCCACAAACAGATTCTGCTCAACGCCTTCAATATGAACTGCGTTGGGCACATTCATCACGGTATGTGGACGCATCCACAGGATCGTTCGGTGGATTTCAACTCACTGGATTACTGGCTGGATCTGGCGCGTTTGCTGGAGCGCGGGCTGTTTGATGGGCTATTTATCGCTGATATTCTCGGCGTATATGACGTCTATCAGCAAAGCATTGGCCTGACCGCTAAAGAGTCGATTCAGCTGCCGGTGAACGATCCGCTGATGCTGATTTCCGGCATGGCCAGCGTTACGCAGCATCTGGGTTTTGGCGTCACCGCCAACCTGAGTTATGAAGCGCCGTACCCGTTCGCGCGCCGCCTTTCCACGCTCGATCACCTGACCAAAGGGCGCATCGGCTGGAACATCGTCACCGGTTATCTCGATAGCGCCGCACGTGCCATGGGCCAGCAACAGCTGCTGGCGCACGATCGCCGCTACGATCAGGCCGATGAGTTTCTCGATGTCACCTACAAGTTATGGGAAGGCAGCTGGCAGGATGATGCGCTGGTGCAGGATAAAGCCAATCGTCGCTACGCCGATGCCAATAAAATTCACCAAATCAATCACCAGGGCGAGTTCTATCAGGTGCAGGGTTATCACCTGAGCAGCCCGTCGCCGCAGCGCACGCCGCTGCTGTTCCAGGCCGGTTCCTCGGCGCGCGGCGTTCAGTTTGCCGGACGTCACGCCGAGTGCAGCTTTGTGAATGCCGCGTCACCGGCAGCGATGCGCGAGCAATCGACGCGCTTGCGCCAGGCGGCGGTGGAGGCCGGACGCCATCCTGACGATCTGCGCATCTTCATGGGCGTCAGCGTGATTGTCGCGCCTACCGAACGTGAAGCGCAGGAGAAGCATCAAAGCTACCTCGCCTACGCCAGCCCGGAAGCCGGCATCGCGCACTTCTCCAGCTCGATTGGCCTCGATCTGGCGGCGTTCGGACTCGATGAGCCGATTCAGACCGGCGACACGCGCGCCATAGAATCGGTGAGCAAAGCCTTCAGCGGCTGGACGCGGCGTCGTTTGCTGGAGCAGCACGCGATGGGCAGCCGCTATCCGCTGATCGTCGGCAATCCGAGCCAGGTCGCGGATGCGCTGATTAAGTGGATCGATGAAGGCGATATCGACGGCTTTAACCTGACGCGCATCCTTAATCCGCAGAGCTACCGCGATTTTATCGATCTGGTGGTGCCGGAATTACAGCAACGCGGCCGCTTCAAGACCGCGTATCAGCCCGGTTCATTGCGGCAGAAAATTTTTCAACAGCAGGACCGCTTGCCCGATCGCCATCCGGCGGCGCGCTGGCGCGACGGCGTTAACCTTCGTTAATTTAACCTCAGGGATCTGATATGAACATTGCACGTCATTTTGCGCTGGCTGCCGGCGTCGCACTGCTGGCGTTTAGCGCCGTCGCCGCCGAAAACTACAGCGGGCCGCTGAAAGTCGGTACTACAGCAGCCTTTGCGCCGCCGCTGGAAACCGCGGTGGCTGAGGCGAAAAAACAGGGTTTGAACGTTGAGCTGGTGGAGTTCACCGACTGGACCGCGCCGAACGTAAGCGTGGAAAATGGCGATATCGATGTGAACCTGTTCCAGCACAAACCGTTCCTGGAAAACGCCAATCAGCAGGGCGGATTCCATCTGGTGCCGTACGCGCCGGCGATCATCAATAACATCGGGCTCTATTCGAAGAAACATACCGCGATTGACCAGATTCCCGATGGCGGCACGGTGGCGATTGCCAACGATCCGATTAACGGCGCGCGCGGCCTGCTGCTGCTGCAAAAAGCCAGGCTGATTAGCTTAAAACCGGGCGCGGGCCTCAAATCTACCGTGGATGACATTGTCAGTAATCCAAAGCATCTGAAGATTATCGAAGTGGAAGCGGTGCAGCTGTCGCGTTCGCTGGATGAAGTCGATTTAGCGCAGGGTTATCCGCACTATCTGCGCCTGTCGAAGACCATCGATCCGAACAACGCGCTGCTGTTCGATGGCCTGGAACATCCGGAATACGTAATTCAGTTCGTGATCCGCGACGGTCATCAGAACGATCCGCGCCTGGCGAAGTTCGTTGATATCTACCAGCATTCGCCGGTGGTGCGCGCCAAGCTGGATGACTTTTACGGCAAGCTGTATCAGCCGGGCTGGAGCCAGTAAGCATGGTGAGCCTGACGCTACCCGGCGAGCGCGATGCGTTGCTGTCACCGACGGCCGAGACGGCAGGGAAAATCCACGTGCAGATTCGTGGCTTGAGTAAACGCTATCCCGGCCAAACTCAGGATGCGCTGAAAGAGGTCGATCTGCAGGTTAAGCGCGGCGAGATATTCGGCATCATTGGCCGTAGCGGGGCCGGTAAATCGACGCTGATCCGCTGCCTTAATCGGCTGGAAAAGCCTACTCGCGGTCAGGTGGTGATTGACGGGATTGACCTAAGCACGCTGAGCGATCGTCAGCTGGTGGATTGGCGACGCGGTACCGGCATGATTTTCCAGCACTTCAATTTGCTGTCGGCGAAAACGGTGCGCGAAAACATCGAGTTGCCGATGAAAGTGGCGGGCGTGCCTGCGGCGCAGCGGCGGCGCAAAGTGGATGAACTGCTGGCGCTGGTGGGTCTTGAGCAGCGCCAGCACGCGTGGCCAGCGCAATTGTCCGGCGGGCAGAAGCAGCGCGTTGGCATTGCGCGCGCGCTGGTGCACGATCCCGAATTGCTGCTGTGTGATGAAGCCACCTCGGCACTCGATCCGGAAACCACGCGCTCGATACTGGCGCTGCTGAAGAAGATCAATCAACAGCGTCACATCACCATTGTGCTGATTACCCATGAAATGGACGTGGTGCACGATCTCTGCCATCAGGTGGCGGTAATTGATCAGGGCGAAATCATCGAGCGCGGGCCGGTGTGGCAGGTGTATAGCAATCCGCAGCAAGAGACTACGCGACAGCTGCTCAATCCGCAGTTCAGCGCGCTGCCGGAAGTGATTCAACCGCTGCTGACGCCGACGCGCGAGCGTGGCGATTCGCGTCTGCTGGTGCGGTTGCGCTACACCGGACAGGGCGCACAGCCGGATTTGGCGGCGCTAAGCGCACGGGTTGGCGGGGAACTGACGTTAATGTATGGCGCGGTGGAGTGGGTGGACAGCAAACCGACCGGGCAAATGTTGCTGCTGCTTGATGCGCAGCATGACGCTGACGCCGCGCGGACGCTTTTAACCCCGATTGCGGATCAACTGGAGATACCGGGCTATGTCACTGGCTATTGATCGTTTATGGATTGGGCTGCTGGATACGCTGCTGATGGTGGGTGTGTCGTCGCTGCTGGCGCTGGCGCTGGGTTTGCCGATGGCGGTGATTCTGGTGGTAACCGGACGCGCCGATCTGTTTCCCAGCCCGCTGCTGAATCGCGTGCTGGGCTGGGTGGTGAACCTGTTCCGCTCGATCCCGTTTTTGATTCTGATGGTGGCGCTGATTCCCTTTACCCGCTGGATCGTCGGCACCACCTACGGCGTGTGGGCGGCGGTGGTGCCGCTGACGCTGGCGGCGACGCCGTTCTTTGCGCGTATCGCCGAAGTGAGCCTGCGCGAAGTGGATAAAGGGCTGACCGAAGCGGCGCAGGCGATGGGTTTTCATCGCTGGCATATTATCTGGCATGTGCTGCTACCCGAAGCGCGGCCCGGCATTGTGAGCGGCTTTACCATTACGCTGGTGACGATGATTAACGCCTCGGCGATGGCCGGCGCGATTGGTGCGGGCGGCTTGGGCGATTTGGCGTATCGTTATGGTTATCAGCGTTTTGATATGCAGGTGATGCTGACGGTGATTGTGGTGCTGGTGGCATTGGTGACGGTGCTGCAGTTCTTTGGCGACAGGTTGTCGCGCCGGTTGAACCATCGTTGATATTAGGAAAAGCGCAATAAATTGCGCCGCTATGCCAGGTGTGCAGAGGGATAGCGGCGCGATTCATCGCGCGCTTTTGGCCTTATGTTTCTATCTGATCTGCAATCCCTCTAACGCCGCCAGCAACGCATCCACTTTGGGTAACAGCTGCTTGCGGCGCGGCCAAATCAGGGTTAAGGCCAAACCATCCGGCTGCTGCTCGGGCAGAATGATCTCCAGCTCGCCGCGCGCCAGCGGTTCACGCACCAGCCACGATGGCATCTGTGCCACGCCTAATCCGGCACACAGCGCCTGCATCTGCGCATCCACATCACCCAGCGCCATGCGGTGCGGCAGGTTACGCCAGTGCGGATAGCCATCTTCCGTGGTGAACAGCCACGGCTTGGTGCTGCCATCGACGCGTTCATACATGATCGCCTGATGCTGCAACAATTCGGCTTCGCTGCTGGGCCGACCCACGCGCGCCAGATAATCGGGTGATGCGCAAAACACCATGCGTTCGCGGCCCATCTGGCGACAGCCCAGCGAGGCGGGCAGATCCGGCGATCCACCAATGCGCACCGCAACATCAATCCCTTCATCAAACAGATCGATAAAGCGATCGGAAAAAGTCAGATTGAGCTCTACATCCGGATGCTGGTGGCAAAACGGAATCAGCAGCGGCATCACGCCGAGGCGTCCATAGGTGTTCGGCACCGCTAAACGCAAGCGGCCGGAAGGAATGGTGCGCTGCGCCGCCAGCACCGCTTCGGCTTCTGCCAGCTCCTCCATAATGCGTAAACAGGTTTGGTAATAGGCGTTTCCGGCGTCGGTGAGTTTCAGGCTGCGGGTGGTGCGCTCCAGCAGGCGCGAACCCAGGCGGGTTTCCAGCCGCGTCACGCTTTTGCTCACCGCCGAACCCGTGAGATGCAGGCGCTCAGCGGCAGCGGCAAAGCTGCCGCCCTCGACGCTGGCAACAAAAGGAACGATATCTTTCAGGCGCTGATCGTGCATGGATTCGTGAACTCAGGTTGTGAATGCCGTGAATTAATGCCAATGATAGGAATTAAATTCTCTATTAAACTTATCATTACTGAAACCAAGGAGAATTGAAATGCAAAAGCAGGCATTGATTGTAGGCATTAGCGGTGTGATTGGACGTGCGCTGGCGGAAAAATTGCAGCGCGAAGGTTGGCAGGTCAGCGGTTTATCGCGCGGACGTGGCGCAGTGCCTGAAGGTTGCCGCAGCCTGACCGCCGATCTAACGGATGGTGATGCGGTGCGTGCTGCGCTAGCAGAAGAGCAGCCGGATGCGCTGTTCTTTAGCGTCTGGTCGCGCCAGGAAAATGAGAAAGAGAACATCCGCGTCAATGGCGGCATGGTGCGTAACGTCATTGACGCGCTGGGCGAGCGTCTGAAGGGATCGCATGTGGCGCTGGTGACCGGCCTGAAGCATTACCTCGGCCCGTTCGAAGCCTACGGTAAAGGCGCAGTGCCGGTGACGCCATTCCGCGAAGAGCAGGGCCGCCAGCCGGTCGATAACTTCTATTACGCGCAGGAAGACGAGGTGTTTGCCGGTGCGGAGAAATATGGCTATCGCTGGAGCGTACATCGTCCACACTCGATTGTGGGCTTTGCGCTGGGTAACGCGATGAATATGGGACAGACGCTGGCGGTGTATGCCACGCTGTGCCGCGAGCAAGGTTTGCCGTTTATCTTCCCGGGTTCGCCAGAGCAGTGGAACGGTGTGTCCGACGTAACCGATGCGGGTTTGCTGGCGGAACAGCTGCTGTGGGCCGCAACTGCGGCAGAAGGGGCCAATCAGGATTTCAACGCGGTGAACGGCGATGTGTTCCGCTGGAACTGGTTGTGGCCACGTCTGGCGGCTTACTTTGGCGTGGAAGCGGCGGAGTATCCGGCGCAGATGATGCCACTGGAAGGACGCATGCAGGATGCGGCTGAAACGTGGCGCGAGGTGGCGGCACGTTATCAATTGCGTGAAGCGGACATCACTAAACTGGCATCCTGGTGGCATACCGACGCGGATTTGGGACGCCCAATGGAAGCGTTCACCGATATGAGCAAGAGCCGCAAAGCGGGCTTTACCGGTTATCGTTCAACGCTGGATTCATTTACGCAGTTATTTGATCGACTTAAAGCGGAGAAAGTGATTCCGCAGTAAATTTTGATTAAAAAGGGCGGCTCATAGGGGCCGCTTTTGCATAATTAAAATATCGCGACTCACTATCCGCTTTATTGTCAGGCAACCGGATCGGCAATTTAATTTATTGAAAATAATGCCCCAGTATAATCTAGTTTTTTAAGCTTATACTGAGGCAAAATGGAGACTTACTTTTTCTTATAAACGATGGCGGTACCATGTATTTTGTTATTGGTATTCGCGGAGGTTACGACAAAGATATCGCCGCCTTTTTCTTCAGCCAATTTAGATAGTTCCTCTCTGGCGCTGGCGGGATCCGTTTCACCTGAGGTGGAAATGTTCCCTACCTCTACATACTGATCTTTTACCTTTTCAAACTCAACTTTGCTCATCAGGTCTGCGGCGAGTGAGCTGAAAGATACCGAGCTTGCTAATAATACGAAAAGTAACTTTTTCATACGTATCCTTGGATGAGGTAATTGATGGGAATGTAATTATATTGCTATTATTCTATAGTTTAGAAATAGCGTATTTACAATGTGAGTGAGCCGATTTTTAATCTTTTGCGCGGAAATATCACACCAAAGAATTAACTTAACCATTGCACTCTTTCACTCGACTCACTTCAACGTCACCCAACGTTTCCCCACCAGCACCGTCATCGCCACAATCGTCGCTATCGCCGCCAGATGCATGACAAAATCCAGCGGATGCAGATGCACCGGATGGCAAAATGCCAGCAGCGTGACCGCCATGCAGGAGACGCCCAAACCGGCCATCGCCAGGCTGCGCACCGGATGCAATGCGCGGGTGCGGCGTAGGCTGGCGATCATCAGCACCATCATCGGTGTGCTGACCACCAGCAGAAAGGTAAAGCAGCGCGCGCTGTCATTGTCATGTTCGATTGGCACTTCACCGGGAATCTGGCTGATGCTCATGCCGAGCCACAGCAGGCCAATCGGCAGTAGCGCTTTCCAGCTGATACTGCGGCGTCCGGCGATGCTCATGTTGAAAGCGCTACGAATTGCCAGCGTGCCGAGTACAAAGGCCAGCACCAGCTGCAGTATGGCCTGCAGTGCGCCCGGCTGCGCCCAGTCGGTGACACTGCGCTGCACCAGGAAGCTGGCGGCAATGCCGCAGGGCAATGCCAGCAGTAGCCAGGTGATAACGCGCCAGCTAGTGGATCGCAGCGGTTTAACCGGTCGCATCTCGCGCCCGAGTTTTTCAATTAACAGGTCATGATCGGTCATGATTGGCTCCAAAGCGGCGCAGATTGGTCAGCGCGCGGTGCAGCAGCGATTTCACCGCGGCCACACTCAGATTGTTATGCGCGGCCGCTTCCGTCAGGCTCATTTCGCGCAGATGCACATGTTCGACAATTTCGCGCTGACGCGAAGGGAGCTGACGCAGATATCCGGCCAGCTCTTCCTGCGAGTCCTGCTGCGGTGCGTCTGGCGCACTGGCGGCTTCCGGCACGATAGCGTTGTTAACTTCCCACTGCTGATGGCGGCCACGTCGCCGCAGCGCATCAATCGCGCGCGCCGAGATAATCGCCATCAGCCAAGGTAAAAAAGGGTAGGCAGGATCATAGGTGTGACGCACCCGATGCACCGTTAGCAGCACATCCTGAATCACATCTTCTACCAGTGCATCATCGGCGATCTGTTTGCGTGTTTGCGAACGAATCACCGGCACCAGCGCTTTCAGCAGTCGGGTATAGGCGAGCTGATCGCCCGCCTGCGCCTGTTCCATTAGCGCGGGCCAACCTTCGCGCGCGCTATCGCTTGTTTGCATAATCCGCCTTGTTGTTCTTACGCCTTCTTGCTCGCCTGATTCAGTGCGTTCACCACAATACTCGGTGTCAGCACCTGCGGCAGCACTTTGGGCGGTCCGCCGTCGGCAGGATAGACCAGATACATCGGTAATCCGCCCTGACCAAACTCACTCATGGTGTCATCCACGTCCGGGTTAAATTTAGTGGAATCTGCCACCATGTACAGCGTGCCGGTTTTAGCGATGGCCTCTTTAACCACCTGGGTTGAGAGCGAGGTTTTTTCATTCACCTGACAGGTGATGCACCAGGATGCGGTGAAATCGACAAAGATCGCTTTTCCGTGACCGCGCTGCGCTTCAACCGCCTGCGGCGTCCATTTGGCTTTGGTCACTTCCACCGTCAACTGATCGCCCGCCAGGCCTGCACCGGGTTTGATCAGCGTTGGCAGCGGGGCGATCACCGCGATAATCAGCAGCGCCGTAACGGCAAACAGCACCTTGTGACTTTTACCGGCAAAGTGGCGATGTTGCGCCATGCCGTACAACCAGCCGGCGAAGGCGACCACCACGGAAGCGGCCAGCAAGGTGGCCAGCGCCGCGCTTCCCGCTTGCTGCGCCAGCACCCACACCAGCCAGGCATACGCGCCAAACATCGGGAACGCCAGACCGCGTTTCAACACATCCATCCATGCGCCAGGACGTGGCAGGAATTTCGCCAGCGCCGGGAACAGTGAAACTAGCGTGAACGGTGCGGCGAAGCCGATGGCCAGTGCAAAGAAGATCACTAAGGCGATGGCAGGCGGCTGCACCAACGCATAACCAATGGCGCTCGCCATAAAGGGTGCGGCGCACGGCGTGGCGACGACGATTGCCAGCGCACCGGTTAATGCCGAACGCGTAAAGGCACCGCGACCAACATCAACCGAGCCGACGCGCTGCACGGATAAGCCCACTTCAAACACGCCGAGCAAGTTGAGCGCGGCGGCGAGGATCACCAGCGACAGCAAGGCGATCACCAGCGGCGATTGCAGCTGGAAACCCCAGCCAACCGCCGCACCACCGGCGCGTGCCGCCAGCAGGATGCCCGCCAGCGCCATCATGGTCACCACAACGCCGAGTAAAAAGCCCAAGCCTTCGCGACGCGCGCTGGCGGCGTTATCGGTATGGCGCAACAGGCCGAGCGCTTTCAGCGAGATCACCGGAAACACGCAGGGCATTAAGTTCAGAATGATGCCGCCGATGAAGGCGGCCAGCATGGCGGTTAACATCGCTGGCCTCTTTACTTAATGAGTTTGCGGGTGAGAAGCGTCGTACTGCTTAACGGCGGCAAGCGCTTTCTCGATATGTGTGTCCGGATTTCTGTCAGTGTAACTCAGCAGAATGTCGCCATCGGGCGCAATCACGTAAGAGGTGCGATCGGAAAGGGTTTTGCCTTTCATCTGCATGGTGGTTTGATACTGCGCCGCCACTTTCGCACCGGGATCGGCGGCAACGGTGAATTTATCGCGGCACTCAAGTTTAGAGAAATCGCTGACCTGATCGGTATTACCCGCGGTCACGCCAATTACCGTGGCACCCATTTTGCTGAAGCTGTCTGTGGCTTCAGCAAAATCGTGCGCTTCAATGGTACAGCCCGCGCTAAACGCCGCCGGGAAGAAATAGAGCACCACCGGACCTTTCTGTAACGCTTTCTGCAGCGAGAAGGTCAACGGCTTACCGGCCAACGCGCCCTGCAGTTCGAAGTTTGGCGCTTTCGCGCCCACCGGCAATGCGGCACCGGCGTTAAAGGCGGAAAGACCCAGCGCTGCGGTCATGGTCAGGGTACAAACGAGGGATTTGATGCGTTTCATTTTCTGCTCCTGCGATGTATGGGAGTTCCGATTTGGATGTCTCATTAGTTCAGTTCGCTGGGGCAGGGAGGAAAGTTTCGGTGCTGGGAATAATAATTTAAAAAGGTGCAGTAATGCATTTGCATTGCACAATGCAAATGCATTACTGTGGGTCATCTTGGCGGATAGGCGGCTTTATAAGCGATGTTGCTTTGTGAGCGGCTGAGGAGGAAGAAGTGTTTAAATTTGATCTAGTGGATGTATCACTCCGTGCAGAGTCGAGGCTGACAGAACGGAGTCAAACAACTATTCCAGCGGCAATTCGCGATGCTCTACAGCTTAAACCGGGTGAAATTATCGAATATTCCCTGTTATCGGGCGGTAAAGTCATCATTTCTAAGCAAAATGATGAGCAGGATGATCCCGCTGTACTGCATTTTCTGACTTTTCTCGAACGAGATATGGTGAATAACCCGCAGCATATTCACTCAGTTCCTGTCGAATTTTGGTCAGGTCTGGAAAATTTGGTCGCTGGAATTGATGTTGATTTAGATGCTCCGCTCACGGATGACTAAACTGCGGGAGAAAGGGTGTGGATTACATGGAAATCAACGGATGGAAATTTTATTTCCACGCTTGTTTTACTGCTCAGGTAACGTCTTTAGCGCAGGAAGTGTTGCAGCTTAAAGTTGAAAAACCGCATGAATACCATAAAAAGAAACAGACGAAATTACTGGCAGCAATTTATAAGGTCGTTACAGAAGTTATTGCGCGAGATCCGCTGAATCCCCAGTTTCGACAAGGGGGAACTTTAGGGGATGAAAATCGATATTGGTATCGCGCGAAATTTTTGCAGCAGTTTCGATTGTTTTTCCGCTGTAGCGAACAGAGTAAAACCATCATTCTTGGCTGGGTGAATGATTTTGGCACATTACGCGCTTACGAAAGTAAGAACGATGCATACAAAACATTTAAGAGGATGTTGGATGCCGGACATCCACCGAGTGATTGGGGACAGCTACTGCGTGAATCGACAGGCGAATCGGGTTTTCTTTTCCGGGCACCATTCTCATAATTTATCCCTTTAATGGAATAAATTTGCTTAACTCCAGGTCGCCATGAATGGCGACTCTACAGTGGTTTGACAAAGTTTCGTAGGGTGCGCATTCATGCGCACCTGCATACATAGGCAATTTATTGTTTAAGTGAGCGGTATTACGCCATGATAAGCAACCCTACGAAGTTGGCTGGATCCCCTGACAAAACAAACTCAACGTGTGCTGGACAATGATTTCACGCGAGTACGCGGGATCGCTGGCAAAGCGGGTAAAGGGCACCAGCACCAGGCTGAGAATCGAAGTCATCAGCAGTTGTGGCTCCAGATGGGGGTTGAGTAATCCTTGCTGCTGCCAGCCTTCAATCAGTTTTTTCACTTCATCACGTTCACCGTGACCAAAGCGCTTTTTGATGTGCTGACCTAAACCGCCTTCACCTTGCATCACTTCCTGCATCCACAGCGGCGCGAACCAGTTGTGTGTGGTGACGATGTCCGCCACTTCACGGATAAAGGCGCTGAAGGTGGTGACAGGATCGCGCGGGTCATCCATAAAGTGCGCCACCAGGCGCTGGCGTAACGGCAAAAAACGCTCCTCAACCACAATATCCAGCAGCGATTCGCGCGACTGAAAATAGTAATTCAGCATCGCTGGACTCACGCCCGCTTTGCGCGCAATCGCGTTGAGCGAGGTTTCGCCGATGCCTTTTTCGGCATACAGCGCTAAGGTGATGTCGAGCAGATGTTCGCGCTGCTGCACGTTGATCGCGCCGCCGCGCGGACGGCCGGGACGGCGGGGTTTGACTGCGTTAGCCATATCGTCAGCAGGGACTTTTCGTGCGGTCATCTTTACTCGCTCACTTGATTCATGACAGACTGCAGGCAATATTAATTGTGTATTTAATTAATTTCAATTGGTGTCTGTTATGAAACCCCAAACACTCGCGCCGCAGTCGGGCAGCGGGCAGGAGAATCCTCCTTCTGTTCGCTTACTGATGAGCGCTTTATTACTGGTGATGCTGCTGGCGGCGCTGGATCAAACCATCGTCTCCACCGCGTTGCCGACTATCGTCGGCGAACTGGGTGGGCTCGATCGCCTGTCGTGGATCGTCACCGCTTATATGCTGGCTTCGACGATTGTGGTGCCGCTGTACGGCAAATTCGGCGACCTGTTTGGTCGCAAATCGGTGCTGCAGATCTCGGTGATTCTATTCCTGATCGGCTCGGCGCTGTGCGGTCTGGCGCAAAATATGGAGCAGCTGATTTTCACTCGTGCGCTGCAAGGCTTAGGCGGCGGTGGTTTGATGGTGGTGAGCATGGCGGCGGTCGCCGATGTGATTCCCCCGCAAGAGCGCGGTAAATATCAGGGCCTGTTTGGCGGCGTTTTCGGTCTGGCAACGGTGATTGGGCCGCTACTGGGCGGTTTTATCGTACAGCACGCTTCATGGCGCTGGATTTTCTACATCAATTTGCCGCTAGGTTTGTTTGCGCTGGTGATCATCAACGCGGTGTTTAAGACCGACAACAAACGCAAGCCGCATGAGATTGACTATCCTGGCGCGGTGTTTCTCAGCCTGGCGCTGGTGGGTATCACGCTGTTTACCAGCGAAGGCGGCACGTTACGTGAATGGTCCGATCCGCTGCTGTGGTGCATTCTGGCGTTTGGTGTAATTGGTGTGCTCGGTTTTATTTATGAGGAGCGCCGCGCCTGGGAACCGATTATTCCGCTGTCACTGTTCCGCAATCGCAGCTTCTCGCTCGCCAGTTTGATGGCGTTTATCGTTGGCATGTCGCTGTTTGGCAGCGTGACGTTTTTACCGCTCTATCTGCAGGTGGTGAAGGGCTCGACGCCGACCGAAGCCGGTTTACAGCTGCTGCCGCTGATGGGCGGATTGCTGATCACTTCCATCGTCAGCGGACGCATTATTAGCCGTACCGGCAAATATCGCCTGTTCCCGATTGGCGGTACCTTGCTGGCGACTATCGGCATGGCGCTGCTGACCACGCTGACCATTGATGCGCCGCTGTGGCATATCTACCTGTTTGCCTGCGTGTTGGGGATGGGAATGGGCATGGTGATGCAGGTGCTGGTGCTGGCGGTACAGAACACCGTAACGCCCGATCGCATCGGTGTCGCTACCTCGTCGGTCACGTTGTTCCGCTCGGTTGGCGGTTCGATTGGCGTGGCGCTGTTTGGCGCGGTGTTTAGCCAGGTGCTGAAATCGGGTTTGACCACGCTGGTGGAGCAGGGCAAAGCATTGCCGCGTACGCTCGATCCTGATGCGGTGCACCGTTTGCCGCATGATACCCAGCAAGCCTATTTGCAAGTGTTTGGCGATGCGGTGCATTCAGCCTTTCAAATGGCGGCGGGCGTGATGCTGCTGGCCTTTGTATTGTCGCTGTTTCTGCCGGAATCACCGCTGCGCAAGAAAGACGCAGCGGCGTAACGCGGTTAAACCGCCGCGCGTTGCTGCAAGGTTTTTACCGCTTGTGCAGCGTCGCGGCCCAGTTCCGCCAAATCCACTCCGGTAATCACATCATCCTGCACCAGCAGTTTTCCGGCACAAATCAGCGCTTTTAAACTGGCGCGTCCGCCGCTGGCCACCGGGCCAATGGCGGGATCGTGCAAACCAAAATAGCGCGGATCGTCGAGCCGATAGATGGCGATATCGGCGGCCATGCCAGGTGCAAGGCGGCCGGTGTTTAAGCCCAAAACCTGCGCGCCACCGGATGTGCCCCAGCGCACCACATCTTCAATGCGGGCGGCGTCGCCACCGCCTTCAAAGGTTCCACCAGCATAACGCGGCTGCGCCAGCATGCCTTTGCGTGCGCGCTGGAGCTGCCAGGCGGCGTGGGCTTCGCTTTGCATATCCGCCGCTTCATTTGAGGCCGCGCCATCGACGCCAATCGAGATCTTCACGCCTGCGTGTTCCATCGCCACCAAATCGGCAATGCCGCTGCCGAGGCGCGCGTTACTTTGCGGGCAGTGCGCGATACCGCTGCCCGCCGCGCCCAACATGGCGATCTCTTCCGGCAGCAGTTTCACCAGATGCGCAAACCACACGTCATCGCCAATCCAGTCGTGTTCGGCGCAAAACTGCAGCGGCGTCATACCGAACTTCGCGCGTGCGGCATCAAGGTAATCAACGGTTTCCGACAGATGGCTGTGCAGGCGAATACCGAGCTGACGTGCCAGGCGCGCGCTCTCGCGCAGCTCCTGCGGCGTGGTGGAGTGCAGCGTGGTGGTCGGTGCCATCACGATGCGGCGCATCGCGCTATTCTGCGGTTGGTGATAGCGCGCCACCAGACGATCAACATCGGCCATCATGCTGTCAAAGCTTTCCGGGCGCAGCGCGGTGGGCAAGTCGCTCTCTAAGCCACGGCTTTGCGTCGCACCGCCGCGACACAGCACGAAGCGCACGCCTAGCTTGTCGGCTTCATTGAACAGGATTTCTGCGCCATCAAACGGCATATCAGGCCAGTAAAGATAGTGATGGTCAGCGATGGTGGTGCAGCCGGAACGCACCAGCTCGACCAGACCCACCCGCGCGGCGATGCGAAATGTCTGTTCGTCGAAGGCACCACGAAAGCGATACGGCGTCGCCGCCAGCCAGCCGCCCAGACTTAGATTCAGACCTTGGGGTTCGCCTTTCAGCAGCGATTGAAACAGATGATGATGCGTATTAACCCAGCCGGGATAAACCACGCAATCGCGGGCGTCGATCACGGTTTCATCGGCGACAGCATCGAGTTCGCCCATCTCCACAATCAGGCCATCGCGCAGTCGAATAGCGCGCGCGCTGCTACGCGGTTGCTGTTTATCGCCGGTCAGGATCGCGGCGCAGTATTGAATTAGCAGTTGGCTCATGAGCACCTCACTCCACTTTCGCCGCGACAAACTGCGTGCTAAACGCACTCTGCCAGTCGGTGGACGCTTTGAGTAAACCGGCGTTGACCATAAAGTCACGCGTTGCCTGCCAGCGCTTATCCGTCATCACGCCTAAGCCTTGCTGCGCGGCATCGCCGCCGTCAATCAGGTGCAGCGCTTTCATTTGCGATACGCCAAAGGCGAGAACCGCGTCAGTCATCTGCGGGTTCTCCTTTTTGATCAGCACATTACCGGCAGCCGGATTGGCAAGGTAGGATTTCCAGCCTTCCATTGATGCCGCCACAAAACGCTTCAGGACATCCGGCTCTTTTTGCAGCAAATCGTCGCGCGTCACCAGAATGCCGCCGTAAGCCGGATAGCCATAATCGGCAAACAGATAGAATTTGCTGTCCGGCTGCACCTCTTTAATTTGCTGCACTTCGGAGGTGGCATAAGCCTGCTGCGCGGTGTTTTTGTCGGCGAGAAACGGTTGCATGTTGAAGGTGTAAGGGCGCGCCTGACCATCCTGCAGCTGATATTTGCCTTTGAGCCACGGCCACCAGCTGGCTTGTCCGCTGGCAGAAACCAGCACGGTTTTACCTTTCAGCTGATCCAGCGATTTCACATCGCCGTGGGTGACAATGCCTTGCGGGTCAAACTGAAACGGCGCGGCGATGGCTTTCAGTGGGAAGTTGCGCTCAACGCCCTGCAGCACTTGCAGATCGTAGCTGACGATGACATCAGCACGATTCGCCAGCAGCAGCGTCATGTTATTCAGCTGTGGCCCGCCGGAGCGCACCTCAACATCCAGCCCATATTTTTTATAGATGCCGGTGGCGAGCGCCTGGTAATAACCGCCTTGTTCAGCCTGCGCGACCCAGGTGGTTTGCAATATCAGTTTGTCGGCGGCGTGCGACAGTACAGAGCTGCTCAGCAGAGCAGCGAATAAGGAGAAACGGAAACGCGACATTGTCATATAACCCCCAATAAACGTTGAGTTTGTTGTCGTCATCAGGGGCGTAGCGGCGCATGGCGTGCTCACGATGCGTAATGCGCATCGTCCCCTGACGAGGTACAGCTAATGCTGTAGAGCAATGTCCTGCGTGCATCTGGTGTCACGCTGACCGCTTATACTCAGGTGGGATTTAGCAAAGCGCATGCCATTCGTGCAACCCACTGAAAGCAATATAGTTGATATTGATGGTGCCGGGCTTTTGCTTCATTGACCGCTCATTGATGAGGCAAGTCAGCGCGTTTTGCACCGCCATTGTGCAGACCGGATGTGGCAGATTCCCTAACGTATTGATTTTAAGCGGCGCAGCGTGCTGGCACAGCCTTTGCTTGGCTGAAACTGAGTAGAAGCTGTCAACCGTGGTTTCACCCGGTGGGTCATTGCTCGATCGCCTGCGGCATTCAGCAGGCGCGGGGATGACTGCCACGCTGCGGGCGGGTCATCCGTTATCGCTCAATAACGAGGTGCACCAATGGAAAAGACCACTTATGACATGCATGAACTGGCGAAAGAATCGCGTATGGGCGCGCGCGGCGTAGAAGCTGCACGTGATGTGCGCATCATCGATCTCTCCGATTTCGACCAACGTAAAGCGGAAATAGCCGATCAGCTGTGGCAAGCCGCCACCAAGATTGGGTTTTTCCAGGTTTCCGGCCACGGTATTCCGCTCGACGACATCAATGCGGCTTTTACCAACGCAGAGCGCTTTTTCTCACTGCCGCAAAGTGACAAAGCGCGTTATCCACTTAGCCGCAATGCCGGCTGGGAATACCGCGCGCAAATCCGTCCATCTACCGGTAAACCGGACCAAAAAGAGTCGTACCAGGTGACGCGTCCGCGCATGGCAGGCTTGTGGCCGGATGAGGCCACCTTGCCGGGTTTTCAGCATGATGTACTGAAGTTCGAGCGTCAGTGCTGGGAAGTCGGCATGCGCTTGCTCTCCTGTTTTGCCCTGAAGCTGGGATTCCCCGACGATTTCTTTGCCAAAGCGCATGAGCCTTCGCGCGAAACCTACCAAAGCACGCTGCGGATGCTGCACTACTTTGCCATCAGCGGCGAGCCAGATGGTCCGTGGCGCGCCGGGGCGCACACCGATTTCGATTGTCTGACCTTGCTGTTCCAGCGTGATGGGCAGGGCGGTTTGCAGGTGTGTCCGGGCAAAGAGATGGAAGAGCAAATCTGGACGCCGATCCCGCCGCTGGAAGGCTTAATTACCTGTAATATCGGCGATATGTTGATGCGCTGGAGTGATGACAAGTTACCGTCGAACTTCCATCGCGTCAGCAATCCGCTGCCTGGTGAATCGGTGCCGGCACGCTACAGCCTGGCGTTTTTCTGCCAGGCGAATGAAGATGTGATTATTGAAGGACCGGAGAAAAAATACCCGCCTATTTCCGCGAAGGATTATCTGGCACAGCGTATTAGCGCCAATTTCTCCGGCAAGTATTAAACTTACAGCTGTAAGCCGAAATTGATGTCGTTCTGTGCAGGAGCGCAAATATTCTCCTGCACAGAAAAAGCCCAGCGTGGGAAATAGATTTTTAACTCAAATACAAGATGTTACCGTTGCGTAAACTTAGGTAAAATCAACCGACAAATAAAAGATTTCACTGCACGCCTATTTATTTCTGCAACTTTTTTACGGTATAAATCTCAGACCACTGTCTCCCTCAGCGAAATCACCAACACATGATCAATTCTGCCGCCAGCAAAGTTATCGCCTGCCTGTTTGTTTTCACTCTGGCAGGTTGTTCTTCGAAGTCTTCGCATGCGCCTGCTGAGGAAAGCGTTGATACCTCGGCAGACAACGGCAAACAGCCCGATTTAATCCCGGTGATTGCCGCGCTGCACGATCAAATGCATTCGTGGGAAGGGACCAAATATCAGTGGGGCGGCACACAATTAACCGGCGTCGATTGCTCGGGATTTGTCTGGCGCACGCTGAAAGATCGTTTCAATATTCCGATGGATCGCGTCACCACCAAAGAGTTAATTGCCATGGGCAAACCGGTGGATCAGGCGCATTTGCAACCCGGTGATTTAGTGTTCTTCCGCATTAAGCGTGAGCTGCACGTCGGCTTTTATGACACCGATCATCAGTTCCTGCACGCATCGGTGAGTCAGGGCGTGATGCGCTCTTCGCTAAATAATCCGTACTGGAAATCGGTTTATTTAGAGGCGCGCCGCTTGCCGAAAGAACAGAATTCGCAGATTAGTTTCAATTATAAAAACAAGGTTTGATGAGAGGCGCGCATAAATGCGCACCTTTAGCTTTTATTTAAAATTGATACGAAACGCTCATCGAAACACTGCGCGGTGCGCCATAAACGTAGCTGTTCATGTAGCTGTAATATTCGCGATCAAATAGATTATCGACGTTCGCCTGCACCGCCACCTGCTTAGTCACCTGATAGCGCGCAAACAGCGAAACCAGCGGAATGCTGCCCTGATAAACACGCACGCTATCGCCGCTGGCATTGGTGGCATCTTCAAACACGCGGTTCTGCCAGTTGATGCCGCCGCCAACCGTGAGATCCGGCAACATCGGCAGCTGATAACGGCTAAACAGCTTAAAGGAAGTTTGCGGCTGATAGCTATTGAAACGTCCCTCTTTATCCCGCGCCACGTAGCGTGTGGCACCGAACGTCAGCTGCAGATTATCCGTTAGCGCGCCATTCAGCTCAAACTCCGCACCTTTACTGACCGCACCTTTGGCGGGCGCATAAGCCTGTTCGTTGCCGCTCAGGTAGACGCCATTAATCGCCTGACCGACGTTGTCCTGCTCAATACGGAATACCGCCACCGTCGCGGTTAATCGACCATCATACCTGGCGGACTTCAGACCGGTTTCATAGCTTTTGCCGGTTACCGGCGACAGGTATTTACCGTTGATGTCGCGATCGGTTTGCGGCAGGAAGATCGAGGTATAGCTGCCGTACGCCGACCAGGTATCGTTGATGTCGTACACCAAACCAGCGTACGGCGTGGTGTTATTGTTCGTCATATCACCGCTGCTGCCGTTGGTGCTCCACTGCGTGTAACGCGCACCAATAATCAGCGATAGCGGATCGGCCAGCGAGAAGCGCGCGGCGGTATAAGCCGATTTCTGGCGAATGGTATCGTCGGCATTCTGATACCAACCTTGCCACTGCGGCTCGGCAATGTTGCCGTTCCAGCTGTTATTGAAAATGCCCATATCGTTTGAGGCGATGTTGTAGTTTTCCAGATCGGTAACGCCATCCTGACTGTAAGTGGCGTTGTGCTGGCGGCTGTAGCTCACGCCCGCCATTAACTGATGCTGACGACCTAACAGCTCAAACGGACCGCTGGCGTAGCCGTCGAACGAATCCATCTGACGTTTACCGCGATCCATGCTGCCGAAGCCGGTGGTGCCTTCGCCGCTGTCCTGATCGGCGCTGCCCATCACATATAGCAGCTTATCGTTGAAGGTGTTCTCGGCGTGCGTGCCGTTGACGTGGATGTTCCAGGCGTTATCGAAGTTATGATCGATGTCGGCGAATATTTTGCGCGAATTGGTGTTGTAGCGCGCCCAGTTGGCGGCGGAGTTGAGGCTGCGATCGTAATGCGTGGTGGCGTAGTTGCTGTAGAACATCGGCAAGCCGCCCCACGTTGGATTGCCGGTGTTAGCATCTTCGTAGTCGTAGCCCAGCGACAGCGTGGTGTGCTCAGTGATGTCGGCATCAATCACGCCGTAGAGGAATTTTTTGGTTTTGTGGTAGCGATCGAGCCAGCTGTCTTCATCGCTGTAACCGGTTACCACGCGGCCGCGCAGGCTGCCATCCTGGTTTAGCGGTGCAGAGAGATCCGCAACATAACGCTGTTTGTTCCAGCTACCGTAGCTGGCGCTGACCGCACCGGTAAAGGTTTTGCTGTCGGCGTGTTTACGTACCATGTTGATCGAGGCTGATGGGCTGCCCGCACCGGTCATCAATCCGGTGGCGCCGCGTACGATCTCAATACGATCGTAAATGGCGGTATCAGAAGCGGCATCACCGTAGTTCCAGTTGTCATTAACTGACGTTGGGATGCCGTCGAACGAGAAGTTGGTGACTTTAAAGCCGCGCGAATAGTATTCCGAGCGCTCGCTGTCGATCAGATTGGTCGAGATGCCGGTGGCGTTGGTCAGCACATCGTTCACCGATTGCAGGTTCTGATCCTGCATGCGCTGTTGCGTTACCACGCTCATCGACTGCGGTACATCGCGTGGCGTCAGCAACAGCCTAGTGCCCGCTCGCGTGGTTTTTACCGCGTAATCCTGCTTTTCATTGTTATCGCTGTCGCCGGTTGCGGATGCCTCGACCACCAAATCCTGCGGCGAATCGCTAGCTGCCTGCGCCGGGCTTGGCGTAAGTAGGGCATGAATCGTCACCGCCAGCAGTGAGACGTTAAAGGTTTTCCTGATGCCAGACATAAAATTTCCTGTTGAAACGCGTGTTATAGGAAGCTGTTTTGCTTAGTTTTTTATCGTTTACGTCGTGACTCATTCGCCCAAAAGGGCAGAAGAGAAGGCACGCAAAGCGCCACTGCGCATTTATTGAGAAAGCCAATGATAATCATTTGCTTTAAAGAATCTGTGGAAGGTTGCAACTGTAATTGTAATAATGTGTAAGTAAGTTATGAATCAATGGTTTACGGGTGAAAATAACCTGTTAATTGCTCACGTTTTCCTATTTTTTCAGGCAATATTTGGAGGTTTTTAGTAAAGAAAGGTGTGCGGCATGCTGGAATCGGTCTACGGCAACGTAAGGAAGATCGTCGAGAAAGTTGCTAAGTTCATGCTAATGCGTATGATTCTCATTCTTCTTGAGTTTTCCGTATGCGTACGCGCAACGGAGCCGTTCATCCATTGATGGAGTTGAGCATGAAATCGTTATTTAGCCCGCGCAAAGCCGCCGTAGCGGCAGCGATCGTCGCTGCATTCAGCCTGACCGCTTGCCAGGCTCCGGCGAAAAAAGCCGAAGCGCCAGCCGCCGCTGCCAAGCCAGTTGATACTTCTTTGACCCAGCGCACGCTGAGCGATGGCCTGTATGAAATGGCGTATTCGCCTGCTGCGAAAGCGTTATACGTTGCCAGCGCGCAGAGCTTTAAAGACGTTAACGGTGGTGTAATTTATCGTCTCGACCCAACCACACTGGAAACCAAAGGCGTTACGCATACCGATTTGAAAAACTTTGGTACGGCGATCAATGAAGCGGGCAACGTGTTCTACACCACCAACTCGCTGGATGGCGCTATCTCTAAAGTGGATGCGCAGAGCGGCAAAGTGCTGGAACGTTTAGTCTTCCCAGGTAAGAAAGATAAAGAAGGTTATCCGGCGGGCGCGCGTGAAGTGCTGTGGCACGGCAACGAGCTGTATGTCGGTCGCGTAGCCGATCCGGGTTACATCTCGGTGGTTGATGAGGAAACCTTCAAGCTGAAAGCCACCATCAAGAATGCAGGCAAATGGGTAACCGGCATCATCTATTCCCCGCTAACTGAGCGCATTTACGCGACCAACGGCGCGGGCGAGATTCTGGTGATCAATCCACGCACCCACAAAATTGAGAAGCGCTGGACCGCCGGCGACGGTAAAGAGTATCTGTTCCTGAACATGGCGGAAGATCCGGCTACCGGCCGTCTGTTCGTTACCGATGATTCGAAAGGCAAAGCCACGCTGGTGTTTGATGAGCGCACTGGGAAAGTGATCAAGCGTATTGAAGGTGATGCGCTAGCGATTAAATTCAACGCTAAGCGTAATGAGATCTACATCAGCCAGCGCGAATCGAAGAAAGTGCTGCAGCTGGATGCCACCACTTACGCGGTGAAAAACAGCTGGTCGTTTGATAACAATCCAAACAGTCTGCTGATTGGCCCGGACAACAACACGCTGTATGTCACGTTGAAAGCGGAGTTCAACAAAGACTCCTCAACCAAAGGCCAGGATCAGATTGCGCGCATCGCACTGAAATAATCCCCGACCTGTAGCGATAATCCATGCCCTCGTAAGAGGGCATTTTTGTTTCTGATGTCTTTGCCGCAGCAGGCCTAACCGCCGGTTGTGAAGTGTGGTATTCCGTGTGCGGCGGACTGTTTCCGCGCACCGCTAAAGCGCTTATGGATGTGGCAAAAGTTAAAAAGGCCATCACCGAGCTCGAGCTGGCGTAGTGATAATGAGCTGATTAACTGTGATCGCACTAATAGTTAATCTGATAATAGTTTCAATGGTTATTATTGTTTCCATCGAAGGCGCACAGCTTTCAAATCAAACAACCAAAGGAATACGACCATGAAAACTATCAAAACTCTGACTATCGCCGCTGCCGCCGCTCTTTCACTGATGTCTGCTGCCAGCTTCGCACAGACCGTTTCAGCAACCTCGCTGACTCTGGATGGTGCTGAAGCGAAAATCGCTGCGCAGGCAAAACAGAATGGTGAGCAGTACAAAATTTTAGAGGCGAGTAACGGCAACGTCGTACATATGACCGCAGAACTTTACAAATAACGGATGGTTGCATACGGATGTGCCAGAACAGGTCGCCTACGGGCGGCCTTTTTTGTCGATATAACGCAGCAACTGTATAGTTACGTAAGTTATCGTGATCGCACTAATGGTTAATTTTGAAACGATAACATAAGTTATTATTATTCCCATCGAAGGCTCACAGCCTTCTCGTTAAACCACTAAGGATTATGACCATGAAAACTATCAAAACACTTTCTATCGCCGCTGTTGCTGCTCTTTCAATGATGTCTGCCGCTAGCTTTGCACAGAGCGTATCTGTTGAGTCTTCTACTCTGGATGGTGCAGAAGCGAAAATCGCAGCGCAGGCGCAAGAGCAGGGCGCTCAGTATAAAATCACTGAAGCCAACACTAACAACCGCGTACACATGACTGCCGAGTTATACAAATAAGTTAATTGCACAAGCAGTTGTGTTAAGGCCGCCTTCGGGCGGCTTTGTTGTATCTGAATGTCCGTAAATGGCCTGCGCATGTCCCGCCGCACGCCCGGGCTGTGTGTATCATCAACGCAGTTCTCCCCCACACGGATATCGCATGAAAACCTACGTCAGCAAAAAATTCTCTCCTGCCATAGCCTGGGAAGCGTTAGACATCGCCAACTTCGCCGGCACCAGCGTGCGTCTGCACTGGACCAATCAACCTTACAAGTGGCACATCAATGATGGCGAGGAAGTGTTTGCGGTGCTGGATGGTGCGGTAGAGATGCATTACCGCGAAGCAGGTGAGGTGAAGAAAGTGCTGCTGAATAGCGGCGACATTTTTTACGCCAGCATCGGCACCGAGCATGTTGCGCACCCGCAAGGCGAAGCGCGCGTATTAGTGATCGAAAAAGAAGATTCGGTTTAACGCCGGATACTGACTCACCTAAACACGCTAACGCATCAAGTGTGTTAGCGTGTTTGAGATTCACAATCGTGCGAAAAATAACCGCCTGCGCGCATCGGGCGCGGTGTGGTGCGAGGCGAGTTTTATCCACAGGTTAACGGCGACTCTACGCACGGGGATTGTGGATAACCTTAGGCGAGGTGCCTAATGGGCACCTCAAAAATTAATTGATGGCATTCACAAAGCGGCGCGTTATCTGCTGTGGACGCGTAATCGCGCCGCCGACCACCACCGCATGCGCGCCCAGCGCCAGACAATGCGCCGCCATTTCCGGCGTTTCAACATTCCCCTCGGCAATCACCGGCACCTTTACCGCAGCCAATACGTCACGCAGGAAGCGGCAATCATCGGCGGCCAAATAGCAGCCTTGCGTTTCTGCGGTGTAGCCGTGCAGGGTGGTGCCGACACAATCGAAAGCTAATTGCGCCGCCTGACGCGCTTCTTCCACCGTGGCGATGTCCGCCATCAGCAACAGTTGCGGATAGCGTTGGCGAATCGCTGCCACCAACGCCGGCAGCTGCAAATCTCCGGGACGTGTGTGTAACGTGGCATCCAGCGCAATCATCGCCGGATTCGCCACCATCAACTCATCCACTTCCCGCAGCGTCGCGGTGATATACACATCGCTGCCGGGATAGTCGCGCTTAATAATGGCGATAATCGGCAAATCCACGGTTTGCATAATCTGCTGTACGTCGATTAGGCTGTTGGCGCGAATCGCCGCCGCTCCGCCTTCCATCGCCGCTAACGCCATGCGCGACATAATAAACGGGCTGTGTAACGGCTCATCTTCCAGAGCCTGACACGAGACCACCAGTTTCCCCTGAATCTGGGCCAGCATCGGTGCTTTCATAGCGCGAGTAACTCCTCTACTTCATTTTTGATAATGGTGACGTGCGGGCCATAAATCACCTGCACGCCTTTGCCACGTTGGATCACGGCGCGTGCGCCGGTAGCTTTCAATGCGTTTTCATCGAGTTTGCTGCTGTCGATGAGCGTGATGCGCAGACGGGTGGCGCAGCAATCCAGTTCGGCGATGTTCTGCTTGCCGCCTAAAGCCGCGATCACCTGCAGTGGACGTTCTCCGGCGACCATAGGCACAGTTTCAACGCTGACGTCTTCGCGACCCGGCGTTTTGAAATTGAAGCGGGTGATCAGCAAGCGGAAAGTAAAGTAATAGAGCAGGAACCACGGCGCGCCTATCAGCGGGACATACCACCAATGGGTTTTCGCTTCGCCCTGCAATACGCCGAACAGAATGAAATCAATCAGGCCGCCCGAGAAGGTTTGGCCGATGGTGATGTGCAGGATGTGGGCGATCATAAACGCCAGCCCATCAAACAGCGCGTGGATGACATACAGCACCGGCGCGACAAACAGGAACGAGAACTCAATCGGTTCGGTGATGCCGGTAAGGAAAGAAGTCAGCGCCGCCGACAGCAGCAATCCGGCCACGCGTTGACGGTTTTCCGGCTTAGCAGTGTGGTACATCGCCAGACACGCGCCGATCAGGCCAAACATCATGGTGATGAAGCGCCCGGACATATAGCGCGCGGTGCCAATGTAGAATTGTTGCGTGTGGGGATCGGCAAGCTGGGCGAAGAAGATGCGCTGCGTGCCTTCCACCAGATGTCCGTTGATCACTTCGCTGCCGCCGAGTGCGGTGGTCCAGAACGGCAGATAGAAGATGTGATGCAGGCCGAACGGGCCGAGCATGCGCAGTACAAAGCCGTAAATAAAGGTGCCGAAATAACCGGTGGCATCCACCAATCCGCCCATACCAAAAATCAGCTTCTGGAAATGCGGCCAGACGATGGTCATCGCCGCACCCACCAGAATGGCGACGAAGGAGCTGATAATCGGCACGAAGCGCGAGCCACCAAAGAAGCCAAGGAACTGCGGCAGGGCGATTTTGTTGTAGCGATTATGCAGCATGGCCGTCACCAGCCCGATCACCACGCCACCAAATACGCCGGTTTCCAGCGTCTGAATGCCGAGCGCCATGCCTTGTCCCACCGCGCTAAGGTTGCCCTGCGCCAGCACGCCGGTCAGCGTCAGCAGCGCATTGATGGTGGCGTTCATTACCAGATAAGCCAGCAGCGAGGCCAATCCGGCGGTGCCTTTGTCGCTTTTGGCCAATCCTACCGCTACGCCAACCGCAAACAGCACCGCGAGGTTGGCGAACACCACCGATCCGGCGCTCGCCATGATGGTGAACACGCCTTGCAGCCAGGCGACATCGAGGAATGGATAGGCTTTGACGGTGTTGGGATTGGAGAGTGCGCCGCCAATGCCCAGCAGCAAACCGGCCGCCGGTAGCACGGCGATCGGTAACATGAACGACTTACCAAACCGCTGGGCTTTTTCAAACCAACCCCCTGAAGAGGCACCGCTGAACAGTGATGACATAAATTTTTATCCCTGAAGTAATGTTGTGGTAAAAATTATTATCACAATTTAATTCATAAGATGAAAATTTCCATCATTATTGTGATAGCTTTCACTTATGCCCTAATCTGCTGCACACTGTGCGCCATAATGTCGTGAAGAAGAGGCCGCCATGACGGACAACGAAAACATCTTGCTGCACCTGCGCCAGGGCTTGCCGGGCTACAGTCCGACGCTGCGAAAGCTGGGCGATTTCATCCTCACCGACCCGCAGAAAGTGCTGTATCTCACCATCACTGAATTAGCGCGCGAGACCGACACCAGCGAAGCAAGCGTGACGCGGCTGTGTCGTCATCTCGGCTGCAAAGGCTATACCGAATTCAAAATGGCGCTGGCGCTGGATGTGCAACACAATCAGCCCGCCGCCGTCGCTAGCGGTGACAGCATCGACATGCTGGTGGAGGAAACGGTGCAGGCGTTGCGCGATACCGGGAAATTCATTAACCGCGAGGTGCTTCATAGCGCGGTGGAAGCGCTGCATCAGGCTAAAACTATCCAGATCTACGGCGTGGCGGCCAGCGCGATTACCGGTGAGTATTTGCACTATCGCCTGTTGCGCTTAGGTAAATCGGCGCAGCTGTTTGGTGATATGCATCGCGCGGCGATGAATGCCTCGACGCTCAGAGAGGGCGATTTGGTGATCGCCATCTCCGCTTCCGGCTCGACCAGAGATGTAATGCACGTAGTGAAGTTGGCGAAGAAGCAAAACGCGCGCGTGCTGATGCTGAGCAACACGCTGCGCAGCCCGATGGGCAGTTTAGCCGATATGCTGCTGGTGGCTGCGCGGCCGGAAGGCCCGTTCAACGCCGGCGCGCTGAGCGGTAAAGTGGGTGCAATGATGTTGGTGGAAGTATTGATTAACGAGTTGATGACGCATGATGCCCGGTATCAGGCGGCCAGCCAGCAGACAGCAACGGCGACCTTGCCGATGTTGATGTAAAACGGCAAATCCGTAGCGGCGCGATAAATCGCGCCGCTACGGAACAGTGCTAATAGGTAAAGCGGTATTTCAGTTATTCGCTCGCCAATGCCGCCACCGGATCCATGCGTGCGGCTTTGCGCGCGGGCAGGTAACCAAAAATCATGCCGATGATGGTGGAGCAGGCAAAGGCCGCGCCCGCTGATTGCCATGAGAAGATCGCGGTAATCATGCCGCCCGCCAGCAGGCTGATAATCGGTCCAATCACCAGCGCCAGCGCGACGCCGAGCGATCCGCCCACCAGACAGACTAAAACTGCTTCGATCATAAACTGCTGCATGATGTCGCCGCGCCGTGCGCCCACCGCCATGCGCACGCCGATTTCATGGGTACGCTCCGTTACCGACACCAGCATGATATTCATCACGCCGATGCTGCCAATCATCAGTGCAATTGAGGCGACCAGCAGAATCAACAGCGTTAACGTCGCGGCGGCATCTTCAATCGCTTTGCGGTATTTGTCGCGGTTGAACACCAGGAAATCTTTGCTGCCGTGACGCGCAGTTAGCAGTTGCGTCAGCGATTCCACCGCCGGGCCGCTCACCACATCGTCCTTCAGTTTAATGCTGATGCTGGTTAGCGCGGTTTGCCCGCTAATGCGATACATCACGGTGCTCCACGGCAGCCACACGCTGAGCCGATTGGGCGACATGCCATCGTTATTATCCGCCACGCCAATCACGCGCACCGGCACCGAACCCAGCACGATCATCTTGCCAATTGGGCTTTCCCCGTCTTCGCCAAACAGTTTGTTGCGCGTGTTGGTATCGATAATGATCTCCTGACGTGCGTGGCGTTCATCGCTGAAGTTGCTGCCTTCCAGCAATTTAATGCCCTGAATCTGGAAATACGCTTTGCCGACGCCATACACCGAGGTTTTGGACGCATTAGAGAGATAGCGAATCGGCTGATTGGCGATCATCTCCGGGCTGACCGCTGCGACAAACTGCTGACGCCCAATCACGTCGGCATCGGCCATCACCAGCGTCAGCACCGGATGCGCTTCATCCTCGACAAAATCACCGCCGGCATAGATCGACACCACGTTGGTGCCGAGCCCGGAAATACTCTCCAGCGTTTTTTGCCGCGCGCCCTGGCCGAGCGCCACCACCGTGACCACCGCCGCGATGCCAAAAATAATCCCGGTCATGGTCAGCGCGGTGCGCAGCCGATGCGCGTTCATGGCATTCAGCGCCATGCGCAATGATTCGCGAAAGCGATCGAGCAAGCCGCGCAGCTTGCTCTGGCTTTTAGGCGCGGCGGGGACATATTGCGCGCGGGTTGCATCCTGTTTGCGGCCGCTGTCGGCAAAAATCTCGCCGTCCTGAATCTCAATAATGCGATCGGCGTGCTGCGCCACTTTCATGTCGTGCGTGACGATGATCACCGTGTGACCTTCGCGATTGAGATCGTGTAGGATGCGCAGCACCTCTTCGCCGGAATGCGAATCCAGCGCGCCGGTCGGTTCATCGGCAAGAATAATTTCGGCACCGTTAATCAGCGCGCGCGCGATACTGACGCGCTGCTGCTGGCCGCCGGACAGCTCGCCCGGTTTATGATGTTCGCGGCCCTGCAAACCTAAACGTGCCAGCAGATCCGCCGCGCGCTGCAGCCGTGCTTTGCCCTGCAGATTGGAGTAGATCGATGGAATCTCGACGTTGCTCAAGGCGCTGAGATCCGGCATCAGATGATAACGCTGGAAGATAAAGCCGATATGCTCGCGGCGGACTTTCGCCAGAGCATCCGGCGACAGCGTGGCGGTGTTTTGGCCACTAATGAAATAGTCGCCGCTATCCGGCGCATCCAGGCAGCCAAGAATATTCAGCAGCGTCGATTTACCCGAACCGGACGGCCCGATAATCGCCACCAGCTCGCCGCTAGCGATACTCAGGTTAATGTCTTTCAGCACATGCAGAGATTGCGAACCGTTAACATAGCTGCGCTGGATGTTTTTCAGTTCGATGATATTCACATCAACACCTCGTCAGTGCCCGCCGTCTGCGTAGCAAGGATCACTTTCTCGCCGACTTTTAAACCGCTCAGCACCTGAATATCAACGCTGTCAGTGATGCCAGTGGTGATGATGCGTTTGACCGGCTGGTTATCCTGATCGGGGATTTCCACGTAGGTTTTGCCATCCGCGTCTTTCTTCGTCGCCTGCACCGGCACCAGCAAAGCATCTTTAGCGGAATCACGCAGCAGGTTGACCTGCGCCGTCATGGAGATGCGCAGCGCGTTGTCGGGGTTTGGCACATCCAGCAGCGCGTTGTAATAGACTGCGGCGTTGGTGATACTGGCTGGCGTGCTTTCGCTGTTGCCCATCAGCGCGTCATCTTTCATCACCGATTCCGGCGCCAGTTCGAGGCTGCGCAGCGTGGCGTTGTAGCGCTTGTCTGGATTGGAGAAGGTAGTGAACCACGCTTGCTGGCCTGGCTGCACGTTGTTGATGTCGGCTTCGGAGATCTGCACTTTAATCGTCATGGTGCCGAGCTGCGCCAGCTTGGCGATGGTTGGCGCGGTTTGTACCGCGTTCACCGTTTGACCTTGCTTAGTGACGATGGCGATGACCGTGCCGTCCATTGGCGCCATGATGCGGGTATAACCGAGATCGAGCTGCTTCTTATCCACCTCAATCTGCGCCTGAATCACGCGCGCTTTTTGCGCGGTTAGCTCGGCGCGTGCACTGCGCCACTCTTGTTCGGCGGTATCAAAATCCTGACGCGAGATCGCATTGGTTTTAATCATTTGCTGCAAGCGCTGATATTGCGCTTGCTGTCGCACCAGCGCGGCTTCGCGGGTTTCCAAATCGGCCTGCGCCACGCTCAGCGCCGCCTGCGCGTTACGCAAATCGCTGCGCTGCGGTTGATCATCAATTTCGGCGATTAGCTGGCCTTTGCTGACGCTATCGCCAGATTTGATATAGAGCTTTTTCACCTGACCAGAAACCTGCGCACCGACGTTGACACGTTCAACCGCATCCATTTTGCCGGTGGCAGCAATCACGTTTTCGATATTTCCCTGACGCACTTCGGCGGTGACCACCGCGTTAGGTTTATGGCGTGAACCGGCGAAATGCCAGATCAACAGCAGGAGAATGACGGCAGCGAGCGTGGCGAATAGCCACTTTTTTGAGATATTGAGCATAAGCGTCCCTTATATGAAGTGAGAATCATAATCACTAAAGGGAACAAACTGGAGAAAATTCGCCGGATTTATCTGGGTAATGCGCGCTGGTTGAAAAATGATTAAAGTTTTCCGAATAGAAAGGGCGGTTAGGTTGTTTACAGCGTATCTGAGTCACTGATTGGGCGTAGGGTCGCCATTTATGGCGTAATGTTTGTCAGTTAAGCCATGAAACCCCCTCATCACCGAGAGCACACATTGTAGCGGCGCAATTTATTGCGCGATAAGTCGCGCCGTTACGGAAGGTGCGGTGATTTGATACAATGCTTAACTGAGCGGCATTACGCCATTTATGGCGACCGTTTCACTGCCGATTTACAGATCGAGCTGGGTTTTCAGCTTCGCGATCTCCTCACGCCACTGCGCTTGCAACGCGGGTTTCTGATGCTTCGGCTTACGCGCCAGATCCTCATCCAGTTTGCTTTCCACCTCTAATAACGCCAGCAGCAAAGCATCTTCATCCAACGCGTTTTCCGTCGCCGCAGGTGCAACAACCTCAGACATGGATATCACCTGTTCAGCACGCAGGCGCTCGGTCACCGCGTCAAAATCGTGCCACTGGCTGAGTTGCTGGTCCTCTATCAGCCAGAAACGATTGCAGCTGTTGGCGATTAACTGACGATCGTGCGACACCAGCAACACCGCGCCCTCGAACTGATTCAGCGCCTCCGCCAGCTCCTCTTTCCCTACCATATCCAGATGGTTAGTGGGTTCATCGAGCAGCAGCAGTGAATAGCGCGCCAGCGTCAGCCCCACAAACAGTAAACGCGAGCGCTCGCCGCCGCTCAGTGATCCAATCAGCTGCTGGTGACGCAGATACGGAAAACCCGCAGCGATCAACGCCATCTTGCGCTGCTCATCGCTGAGCGGCGCAAAATGCGCCAGCGCATCACTTAGCGTTTCCGCATCGTGCAATTGATGCAGACTTTGATCGTAATAACCGAGGCGCGCGCGGGGATGAAAAAGCGTGCTATCTGCTTGTTGAAATTCACGCCACAAATGGCGCAGCAGCGACGATTTACCGCAACCGTTGCGGCCAACGATCGCTACGCGATCGCCACTTTTCACCTGCAGCGTTGGTAGTGAAAACAGTGCAGGTGCGTCATCGGCCGGCCGAATCGACATCTGCGGCAACGCCAGCACGCGATCGGCGTCCAGCGCTTCACCTTGCAGCTGCAGCCGCCATAGCGATCCTTCGCTCAGCGTGGTTTGTGCTTCTTTCAACCAATTGGCGCGTTTCTCCATCTGCTGCGCTTTGCGCGACAAACCTTCGTTATCGTAAGTGCGGCCCCAGATCGCCAGACGTTTGGCGCTTTTCTCTACGCGTTCGATCTCTTTCTGCTCGGCCTGATAACGCTGCGTGTCAGCGTCATCCTGCTCGATCAGCGCCTGACGCGCCGCGCTGCAGGGCAGACGGAAGAATTGCAGACCGCGATCGCGCAGAATCCAGCTGCAGTTGGTCACCCGATCGAGCAGGGTGCTGTCATGGGAAACCAGCACGAAGCTGCCGCTCCAGCCGTTGAGGAAATTCTCCAGCCACAATAGCGTCGGCAAATCGAGGTGGTTGCTGGGTTCATCGAGCAGCAGCAGATCCGGTTGCAGGATCAGCGCACGCGCCAGCAGCAGGCGCATATGCTGACCGCCACTTAGCGTTGCGGCAATTTGCGTTTGTTGCTCAGCGGTGAAACCCAGGCTGCCCAGCAGCGCTTCGGCGCGCCAGCGATCGGCTTGTTCCGGTAAGCGCGCCATCACGCCATCCAGCAGCGACGCGTTGTGCAGTTCTGCTGGCAGATGCTGCTCGATGCGCGCCAGTAAACAGTGATTAGCCGACGTGACGCTGCCGTGGCTGGCTTCCAGTTCACCACTGAGAATTTTCAATAAGGTGCTTTTACCGGTGCCGTTATCACCCAGCAAACCGATGCGATCGCCCTTTTTCAGGCTGAAATGGATATCGTGAAATAACGTGCCGAAGGCGTTATCGAAACCGACAGCGTGGGCGGACAGTAAAGTGCTCATGTGCTTACTCATAAGTTGCAGGCGCAAAAAGGCCCGACGTCAGAAATCGCTGACGACAACCCGGTAAGCCGGAGGAAGGGATTAGATTTTCAGTTAACTTCGCTCAGGACGGATTATCGCAGCACGAGTGCGGAAATGCCTGAACGCGGCCAATTACTGTAGAAGTGTGAGTAAATAAACAATTCACACAGTGGCATAGTAATCCTCCTTAGTTATCAGTGGGTGAATAAGTGAGCTGATGATAGTGGCGGAAAGGTCTGTTTTCCAGTTAAGAATGCCCGAAATGTTGGGAGGGCAGGTTATCCGTATGAGCAATGTGAACAATACCCATACAGAAAACGGTTAATTTCTTTATTTGTCTGGCTCAAAACCCCCTGTATATCGCACTCAGGTAATTTCTGAACTCCACAGGATCGTGTTCATTACGTATGCGAGCGACTGACTGTATAGCGCGCACTTTGACAATTTTTCTGTCGCTTAAGATATGTAAAATATGGGCTTTTAACTGAGAAACGATGGTGCTTCTCAGTGCGGCTTTATCATTGAGCGATCCAACCGTCAGCTCCGACATGCTATTCAGTGGACAGCGAATCAGCCAGCCGGCATTTTCCGGATTGATTTCCGGCAAGGCTCTGACATTCGTCGTTATTACCGGGCAGCCGCAGGCCTGCATTTCCAGAACGGAAAAGCCGTATGTCTCCTGCCATGTGGGCAGCAGCCCGACATCAGAGGTCTTAATCAACGCCAGTACCGCGTCGTTGGTCAGCGACGTATGGTGCTGGAATAGAGGGCATTCACGAAGTGTGTCCTCCACGCTTCTTCTAAATGCGTCATCATCCTGGAACGCCTGGTGAGCCACGTTATGCATTTTGCCAGGATCACCAACCAGATTTACGCGTACGTCGTTCACACTTATCAGGTTTTCCCTTAATAACTGGCTAAAGGCTAGCACAACTTCTGCCCCTCCTTTGCGATAGAACTCCTTGCCCACGAAGGTAAAATTCAGCGGACCTCTTTCAACCAGAGCATTTTTTTCCTGCAGTACCGGCTGCGGGGGATGCAGTACGTGCAGTTTGGGCCCAATGATAGCCTGCTCCCTGGGGAAATGTTCCAGCAGCCGCAGTTGGATCTGTCGTGTGGCTTCTGAGATAGCGATGATACCTTTGCAGCGCGGAGAGCAGACGTACCGGAGTTCCCGCGCCAGCTCGGGGTTGGCAAATTTGGGTATTCCCTCAACGGGAAGAACACGGGGCAGTTCGGTTTCAAAGGTCGCTACCCAGTCGCCTGGCGCCGAAGAAACTTCGTTAAAAAGGTGGATAATGTCCGCATCACCTGAAGACATCAGGGGAAGCGGTCGAAAAATAAACAGTTTATTTTTATGCAATAAGCGCCGCCTTATAACGTTGATCCAGGTCCAGATATTTCTGGGACGGTAATCCAGATAGCGATTTGCAGGGTCTGTAATGATGTTTCTCTTTTCTGGGTAGCCGTTTCCACCGACGATAATCTTCATTCTTCCCCCTGCTGGCGAGTGCAAAAAATTAACAGAATTAATTTAAATGTCCTCGTTATTAAGAGGATAAAAAAGTATTTGGGTTATGTAGGCTATGTTTTTTCAGATAAGATCTGAATTCATCATGGTTATTCAGACTGTTGATACCAGAGCAAAATCTGCTTTTTGCGCCGCTTCCCGACATTTCTAATTATGCACGGCCAAACAGCAAAAATACGTGTATTTGCTGGTGTTTAATCGATTTCCAGAAAACGTCGGGAGGGAGAGTGCCAATGCTGATTAAAGTTTCAGGTTGCTAAGAAGCCTTTATTTACTTCAGGATTAATTAACAGTGGGCGAATGAGAGAGATGATGATATTGGCAGGTATACATATTTTCCATTGAAAACCTTTTAAATTCTCAATGTATCAATAACCGCGCGCAAAGCGGGTGACACATTGCGATGCGGATAATAGAGAAATGAAGCTTCCAGACGTTGGCTGTGCCGTTGCAGAACCCTGATCAGCTTTCCTTGTTCCAGATCCTCAGAAACCAGCTCTTCCGGGACATAAGCCAGCCCGAGCCCGAGAGTAGCGGCTTTCGCTTCCATATAGCTGTCAGCAAAAACCCATTGCCCTTGCGGCCTATGGGTGATTTTTTTGCCATCCTGATGAAGTTCCCAGGCATAAAGGCTGCCATCGCCTAACTGATAAGCGATGCAGGGATGAACGGCCAAATCTGCGGGGATCTGCGGAAAGCCGTAGCGACGAAAGTGTTCTGGCGTACCGACAACGGCCATCTCCATGTCGGGCGAAATGCGTACAGCGATCATGCCGCTGCCAACCTCCGGCCCCAGACGTACACCCGCATCGAATCTCTCCGCAATGATATCCACAAACCGGCTTTCGCTGATGAGCTCCAGTCTGATATCGGGATAGCGTTGTTTGAATACCGCAAGTTTTGGCAGGAGTACTTTATCTATCGCGTGCTGGCTGGCATTGATACGCACAGTACCGGATGGGGTCTGGCGATAGTGGGCCAGCTTAGCGAGCCCCATATCTAAAGCATCGAATCCTGACTCAACGGTTAGATAAAGCTGCTCACCGGCATGGGTGAGCGATAATCTGCGCGTGGTGCGAACAATGAGTTGAACGCCAAGTCTTTCTTCAAGTTCACGCACTGAACGACTGATACCTGATTGTGCCAGGCCAAGGCGTTTCGCCGCAGCGGTAAAACTCCCCTCGCGCACCACCAGCATGAACAGGTAGAGATCGTTGTAGTTTTCCCGTTTTGCCATCATCCCGCCCTTATGACTACATCGTTATTTGGAACAATTTGATATCAATCTTAGCAAAAATTCCCCTCTAATCAGAACACATGCTGCTAACTAGAATGTGCACATTGCAACAAAGCACAGCAGCGTTGTCGGTATGAAACCTGCCTCTTTGATGTTTATTCAGGAGGATTTTAATGACTGTTTTCACTAAAAAATTGACAGCAGTGTTACCTGCAATGCTGCTATGCGCATCATTAAGTGGAGTTACAACGATGAGTTATGCTGATACCAGCAATCCGAACGCACCTATTTCGCTGGTCAAAAATTGGGATAAAACCTTTGCTGAAAGTACGAAAGTTGATCACCGTAAGGTTACCTTTCAGAACCGCTATGGGATCACTTTAGTTGGGGATCTCTATCTTCCAAAGGATCGCGGCGAGCGCAAGCTGGCAGCCATTGCCATCAGCGGGCCCTTCGGTGCAGTCAAAGAACAATCCAGCGGCCTGTACGCGCAAACGCTGGCTGAAAAGGGATTTGTCACCCTCGCGTTTGACCCTTCATATACGGGCGAAAGTGGCGGCTACCCGCGTAATGTGGCGTCTCCGGATATCAATACTGAGGATTTCAGCGCGGCAATTGATTTCTTAGGTCTGCAAAATGAGGTAGACCGCGACCATATCGGTCTACTCGGTATTTGCGGTCTGGGCGGCATGGCGTTAAACGACGCTGCGATGGATACACGCGTTAAAGCAGTAGCAACCAGCGTGATGTATGACATGAGCCGCGCGATGGGCCACGGCGTAGGCGATGGCAAAGATCGTTACACCAGCGCCGATCGTCGTGCTGTGTTGCAGTATCTGAACGCGCAGCGCTGGAAGGATGCGGAAAACGGCACTTTCGCGCCCGGTGGTCACGACATTGATGTTGACGAAAAAGGCAAAGTCAGCGCTTCTGAGCGTATTCTGCCGGAAACGTTACCCGCTAATCCAAATCCAGTCTTGAAAGAATTCTTTGATTATTACCGCATGCCACGCGGTTTCCATGCGCGTTCGGTCAACTCAACCGGCGCATGGAATGCAACAATGCCACTGTCATTTATGAATATGCCGCTGCTGAGTTATGCAAATGAAATCACTATCCCTGCGCTTGTTGTGACCGGTGAAAAAGCCCATTCACGTTATTTTGCTGAAGACGCTTTTAAGGCGATCGGGAGTAACAAGAAAGAGCTGGTGATTATTCCCGGGGCAAATCATGTGGACTTATATGGCAACGTGGCTGGAAAGATCCCGTTTGCTAAGTTTGAACAATTTTTCAAATCAAATTTAAGGTAATTTTCTGAAATAATTTGCATTTACCATGCCACCCCTACTTCACGGCTGGCATTAACTCCCCTGATGCCGTTCAGTTAAGCGCCGTATCAAATCGCCGCACCTTTTGTAGCGGCGCGATTTATCGCGCAATAAATTGCGCCGCTACAATGCGTGCTCTCGGTAATTACGGGTTTTCATGTCTTAACTGACGAGCATTAGGCATTAACTCGCCTGATGTAACGCAGTGAAATGATGATGTTATTCCCTGAAAAGCGCATCTCCCACTTTCGCCTGAATCAGGTCGGATCGATTTGAAGAGTAGTTGATAATGTCCACAGTAAATATTAAATCCTCTCACCATAAAACTCAGTCGTATTGGGGGGGCGTTTTTGCCATGACGCTCTGCGTTTTTGTATTGATCGCTTCTGAATTTATGCCGGTCAGTCTGCTAACACCTATTGCCCGCGACTTGCATGTCACGGAAGGACTGGCAGGACAGGGAATTGCCATCTCTGGCGCGCTGGCGGTGATTACCAGCCTGACTATCTCCCGCATTGCCGGGGACCTGAATCGGAAATATCTTCTGCTGGGACTAACGATTTTGATGGCGGTATCGGCAATCATTGTCGCGCTGGCGGCCAGTTATTCGGTTTATATGCTCGGGAGAGCGTTGATTGGAATCGTCATCGGTGGATTCTGGTCAATGTCGGCCGCAACAGCCATTCGGCTGGTACCACAGCACAAGGTTACCCGCGCGCTGGCGACTTTTAACGGCGGGAACGCGCTGGCCACCGTTGTGGCGGCACCGCTGGGTAGCTACCTGGGGGCGACTGTCGGATGGCGGGGTGCCTTTTTATGTCTGGTACCGCTTGCGATAGTTGCGTTCATCTGGCAATGCCTCAGCCTGCCTTCGATGGAAAGCGATAATGCGCGCAAGCCACAGGGATCGGTGCTTGGTCTTTTCAGAGCCTCTATCGTATCAATGGGGCTGTTGGCTTGCGGACTCTTCTTTATGGGGCAGTTTTCCTTATTTACTTACGTGCGACCGTTTCTGGAGAACGTGACCGGAGTGAGCGCGCCTGGCCTGTCCTGGATTTTACTTGCTATAGGCGCAGCAGGTTTTATCGGCACAACGTTTGTTTCGACCATCCTGAACTCAAGGTTTTATCCGACATTAATCTTGATACCACTGCTTATGTCAGCGATTGCCGGTACGTTACTTTTGTTTGGCCACAGCATGTGGATTGTTGCCGTTTTGCTGAGCCTGTGGGGAATGCTTGCGACAGCCGCGCCAACCGGATGGTGGACATGGCTCGCGCGGACGCTACCCGAAGATGCAGAGGCAGGTGGTGGTCTGATGGTTGCTGTCATCCAACTCTCCATTGCGCTGGGATCAACCGTTGGGGGTTTGATTTTCGACAGTCTGGGTTGGCAAAGTGCTTTCGGCTTGAGTGGTTTATTACTTCTTGGTGCGGTAGTCATGACTTTTCACACATCACGTCTAACATGAATCGCAGGCGCTTTAATCATAGAATAAGGCGCAGAGGCCGCTGATTAAAGCACCGTCTTTAATGCCGAACTGATTCTGCTCTGAGGATTGATACATGACCACCTTTCATCAACTTAATGCCATCAGCTTGCGAGGCCAGCCCATCTCTATGGCCGATTACGCCGGGAAGCTGGTTCTGGTGGTGAATACCGCCAGCCATTGTGGATTTACTCCTCAATATGCAGGCCTTGAAGCGCTCTACAAGAAGTACGCGGACAATGGGCTGATGATATTGGGTTTCCCCTGCAATCAGTTTGGCAAGCAGGAACCTGGCGGAGCCGATGATATCGCGCAGACCTGCCTCATCAACTACGGTGTGAGCTTCCCGATGTTCGAGAAAGTCGAAGTTAACGGCGCCGCAACGCACCCCGTATTTCGCTACCTGAAAGCCGAATTACCCGGTGTGTTGGGCGGGCGGATCAAATGGAACTTCACAAAGTTTCTGATCGGGCGTGACGGCAAACCGATCAAGCGATTTGCACCGATCACCAAACCAGAAAAAATGGAAGCGACGATCCTTACTGCGCTGGAAAACTAATATGCATTCCGCCATGCTTGATCCAAATTGTGCGAGCTATCACAATTAATACAATTTCTTTTGGTTTGCCGCGCGGGTTTACTCGTTAAACATCCCTCAGATGTCACGGTTTGTGACATGATAAGCGTCATAATTGAATCGTCAGGATGTTTGAATAGATGTTTAACGCCAGAAAACTATCAACCTTAAATGCCCTCGAAAGCAGCGTGCATAATTACATTATTAAAAACATCAATGCCGTTATTTATATGACGATAAGAGAGCTAGCTGATAATTCTGGCGTATCTACCGCGACTGTTCTGAGATTCTGTAAAAAAATGGATTTCAAAGGTTACTCAGAACTCAAAGCCAGTATGAAGTTGCACCTGAACAAAAATAGCACATTACTGATTCCTCATGGAGCTGAGGAAATATTGACCTTTTTTAAAAGCATCAGAAACGATGAATTTGATGAGATGATCAATCAGGCGGCTCAATACATTCGTGATGCCGAACGGGTGTTCTTTGCTGGCGCAGGCAGCTCTGGCACGCTTGGCAGGTATGGTGCGCGTTTCTTCTCTAATGTAGGCAAGTTCAGTAATCACATTGATGATCCCTATTATCCGGTGAGTACCGATATGGTGCAGAGTTCAGTGGCTATCGTGCTTTCTGTCTCTGGCGAAACTCCCGAAATATTGAAGCTTGCCAGGCAGTTTGTTATTCACAAGTGCAAAGTGATTTCTATTACCTGCAACCCGGATTCAACACTGGCAAAACTTTCTGACTTTATTGTTCCTTACCATGTTTCTCGCATTTTGATTGAAAGCGAATACGATATTACCACTCAGGTTCCGGTCATTTTTATTCTTGAATCGATAGGCAGAAAGCTGGTGGTGAATAATGTCAGCGATATGTCACGCGGTGTGACATTTTTGTAATTAGCGACCCGTTATAACATATTGTGACCTCGTGACATTGCCGGGATGATTTTCTAACATTGCCGGAATTAGTCCGCTCCTGACGGGCTGAATTCCCTCTGGCAATGGAAGAAAACCATGGCAATAGATTATGCGGATTCTGCGAAAGAGATCGTTAGACTGATAGGTAGCGATAATAATGTGATAAGTGTGACACATTGCGCTACACGTCTGAGGTTTGTGCTGAAAGATTATTCTCTGGTCGAGGTTGAATCACTAAAGCGGGTAAAAGGCGTTATCACCGCGATGCAGGCCAGCGGCCAGATGCAGGTGGTGATTGGCAATCACGTTGGTGATGCTTATCGCGAAGTGCAGAATCTACTCACTTTCGACGAAAGTACAGCAGTACCACCGCCTAGTGTCGGTATGGTTAGCCGCATTATGGATATCATCTCCAGCATATTTGCGCCTTTTCTCTATCCACTGGCAGCCTGCGGTGTGCTGCAGGGCATCATTTCGCTGCTGACCGCCATCGACCTAATGGATCCGGCAAGCGGCACTTATCGCATCCTTAACTTCGTTTCGTGGACCGGCTTTACCTTCCTGCCCGTGATGGTGGCGTTTACCGCCGCCAAAAAATTCAACGTCAATCCGTTCACAGCGGTTATCTCCGCCTGCGCGCTGGTGTCGCCGGATTACCTGAATATGTTGACGGCCAACAAAATCCTTACCGCCAACTCAGCCGATCCAGCAGTGCAGGCTTTGATGAAGAGCGCGGTTGAAAATCCCGAGATTTCAAGGGTGATGGTGCAGATCGCTGGCATTCCGCTTGATGCCGCGCCGCTGACCTTTATGGGGCTGCCGGTAGAGTATTTGAGTTACACCTCGTCGGTAATACCCATTATTTTGATGGTGTGGGGCATGTCGTATGTACAGCGTTTCTTCGAGCGCCTGCTTCCGATGGTGATACGCAACCTGTTCACGCCCATGTTCTGCCTCGCCATCATGGTTCCGTTCACGCTTCTGGCATTCGGTCCGATCGGCAATATGATCGGCGGCGCCATCGGTGGCGTCTATAACACCCTTTATCATCTCAGTCCTGCCATTGCCGGATTTGTGGTGGGTGCCTTCTGGATGCCACTGGTTACCTTGGGCGTGCATTGGGGCATCACGCCAGTGACCGTCGGTAACTATGCCACCCTGGGCTACGACACTTTTACCGGACTGCAAGCCTCCGCGGTATTCGGTATGGCGGGCGCGGTGCTGGGCGTATACCTGAAGGCGAAAGACGCTGAGCTTAAGCGCATGGCGCTTTCTGCGGGTGTAACGGCGCTGTTCGGCATCACTGAACCCGCCATTTACGGTGTGGCTCTGCGTCTTAAACGACCGATGATTTGTGGCTGCCTGGCGGGCGCTGCCGGCGGCATGATCGCCGGGGCTTTCAACGCGGTTTCATGGAGTTACTGCATTCCCGGCATTGCCGTCCTGCCGGTGTTCTTTAAAGAGGGGCACATGACGCAGTTCCTCGGCTTCCTGGTATCCATATTCGTCGCCTTCATATTGGGCATGGTTTTCTCTTGGGTCGCGGGATTCAAAGAAAACAGCCAACCTGACGTTCGCTCTGTGCCGCAGCCTGGCACCCTCTGATAAATAGAGATACAGATTATGAATAAGCCATTTCCAGAAAATTTCATGTGGGGCGGTGCTGTTGCCGCTCATCAGGTCGAGGGAGCCTGGGATAAAGGCGGTAAAGGCCCGAGCATAGTCGATGTCCTGACCAGCGGGGCGCACGGTGTTGATCGCGTCATCACCGCCGACATTCAGGATGACTGCTTTTATGCCAATCACGAGGCATCAGACTTTTACCATCGCTATCCTGAGGATATCGCGCTGTTGGCAGAAATGGGCTTCCGCTGCTTCCGCACCTCAATTGCCTGGTCGCGTATTTTTCCACGCGGCGATGAAGCCGAGCCGAACGAAGAGGGGTTGCATTTTTACGATGCGCTATTCGATGAGCTGCTGAAATACGGGATTGAACCGGTAATTACGCTGTCCCATTTTGAGATGCCAAACTTCCTGGTAACCGAATATGGCGGCTGGAAAAATAGAAAAGTTTTGGAATTCTTTGTCCGCTTCAGCGCGGTGGTCATTAATCGTTTCCAGCACAAAGTAAAATACTGGATGACCTTCAACGAAATTAATAATCAGCGCAACTGGAAAACCTCGCTGTTTGGTTATTGCTGCTCGGGCGTTATTTTCACCCACGAGCCTAATCCTGAAGAGTGCATGTATCAGGTTCTGCACCATCAATTTGTGGCGAGTGCTCAAGTGGTGAAGTTGGGACATGAAATTAATCCTGCACTACAAATTGGCTGCATGATCGCCATGGTGCCGCTCTATCCGTTTTCCTGTCATCCGGATGACGTGATGTATGCTCAGGAAGCGATGAGGGAGCGATTCCTATTCAGTGACGTGCACATGCGCGGTCATTATCCGGCTTATATTCTCAATGAATGGCAACGCAAGGGATACCATATTGCAATGGAAGTCGATGATGCGCAGATCCTGCGGGAAGGCTGTGCCGATTATATCGGGCTGAGTTATTACATGAGTAATGCGATCAGTAAAGAAAATGCCGGCAGCGGGACGGCGCTTTCTGGCTTTGAGGGCAGCGTACCGAACCCGCACGTTAAAGCCTCAGATTGGGGCTGGCAGATCGATCCGGTTGGGCTGCGTTATGTACTTAATATTTTGTACGAGCGTTACGAAAAGCCGCTGTTCGTGGTGGAAAACGGTTTTGGTGCCATCGACAAAATGGATGAAAAGGGCGAGATCAATGATGACTACCGCATCGATTATCTGCGGGAGCATATTGAACAAATGAAGAAAGCCGTGACCGAAGATGGCGTCGATCTTATGGGATATACCCCTTGGGGATGTATTGACTGCGTATCTTTCACCACCGGCCAATACAGCAAGCGCTATGGTTTTATTTACGTAAATAAAAACGATGATGGTAGCGGAGATTTTTCCCGCTCGAAGAAAAAGAGTTTTGACTGGTATCGCCGGGTCATCGCCAGCAACGGCGAAGAACTTTAGCGAAATATGTGCGACAGGGATGTCGCACATTGAGATCCTTATGGCTTCTCTTTTTCGTCTTCAACTGGAATCAGCGGTTCATCAATAGCGATGGATGAATTGGATTTCAGCAACTGAATATCCAGAATCACGTAGGTCATGGTGGTGATGAACAGTGAAATCACGCTGCCAATCACGCCGCTGGTGGTGAACGTGAAATAGTTATACATCACCACCCAGGTCACACAAATATACAGCGCTAGCGCAACGTTAATTGCCGATTGCGAATAATCAGTGGTGCGTGATCCCATTTCATTAATTTGCCGACTGAAATTCGCGCCGCTGTATTTCTCCAGCACAAATATTCCCTGTTCCCAATTACGCAAGCGTCGAGCGCCACTGCGAGTCAGAAATACGTACAGCAGCGAGATGAATAAACCAGAAAAAGCAATCAGTACCGGCACCGCTTCCAGCGCGTAAGCGAGGCTTTTATGGCTCGATGCCTGCGGCGTGAGATCCAGCGTTAACGACGCACCGAGTGCGGCATATAAAAATACAAACAGTAGCAGAAACAGCGCGTTGCGGCGCCAGTCGAGGTCGGCTTCGTGATTCTTCTGCTGTCGTGCGCTGTGTAGCGCCTGCTGTAATAAGGTGGCATCGGTGGATGCGGTGTCAATACTCTCAATCTCTTCACCCAACAAACGGTGAATAAACGGCTGATCGGCCGGTTCAATGGTGATGCGCATAGATTTCTCGGTGACGTAACGATCAAAGGCGTCAGTGTAACGTAAATCGTCTGGCGCGCGCAGAATCTGCGAGTAAGCGCGCAAATTTTCATCTCTGTTTCGGCTCAGCTTGCACATCATTTATACAATTAATGCGCGGTTATTACTGACCGCGCAAATGACGACGGAGTAACGAGCTATGTCGTATGTAGATGGTTTTGTTGTAGCGGTGCCGGAGGCTAATAAGGAGGATTATCGTGCCATGGCGGCTAAAGCCGCACCGCTGTTTAAAGAGTTTGGCGCCACGCGTGTTGTCGAGTGCTGGGCAGACGATGTTCCCGAAGGCGCGCAGACCGATTTTTATCGCGCGGTAAAAGCCGAAGAGGGCGAAACGGTGGTGTTCAGCTGGATCGAATACCCATCGCAGGAAGTACGTGACGCCGCCAATGCCAAAATGATGTCCGATCCGCGTATGAAAGAGATGGGCGAGAATATGCCGTTCGATGGTAAGCGTATGATCTATGGTGGATTCGCGATTTTGCTGGAGGCGTAGTTGAGCATTTGCAACTGCAGTGAACCGTAGCGGCGCAATTTATTGCGCGGTAATTCGCGCCGCTACAAAATGTACGGTGATTTGATGCGGTACTTAATTGATCGGCCTTACGCGATTTATTGCGCTATTTTTTTAATCATTGTGTGTCTCTTACTTCTATTGTGTGCAATTAATTGCGCCGCTACGATAGGCGCTGGAATTATTCACCTTTCACAAGGAGTCACTATGCTGGATATCACGCACTTTCCGCTTTTCCTCGCATCCGTATTTCTGCTGTGTATTACACCGGGACCGGATTTAGCTTATGTCGTAGGACAAAGCGTAGCGAATGGACGACGTAGCGGTGTGTTATCAGCGAGTGGCGTAGCGCTAGGAAGTTGCACGCATGCCATTGCCAGCGCCGTCGGTTTGACGGCGCTAATTACCGCTTCGCCACTGTTATTTACGGTGATTAAATATATCGGTGCGGCGTATTTAATTTATCTGGGCAGTAAAATGGTGTGGGGAACTTTTTTTAGCCGTGAAGAAGAGAAAACACCGCAGGCTGAAATTCCACGCTCTAATACGCGCAGCTTATTAATTCGCGGTTTTATTACATCGATTACCAATCCAAAAGTATTGCTGTTTTTCATCTCCTTCTTTCCACAATTCGTGGTAGTTGATGGCGATCATCATGCCAGCTCGTTTCTGTTGCTCGGCCTGACGTATGCGGTTGTGGGTTTAATGACTGACGTGATATTTGCTCTGGTTGCTGGCAGCGCGGCTAGCGCGGTGTCGCGCAATGTGATGTTGCAGAAATTGCTTGATCGTGTGGTGGGCATCACCTTTATCGGTTTAGGCGTGCGCCTGGCGCTGACGCGTCGTTAACAAATTCATCTTAGGAACAACGGCCAGCGATTGGCGCTCGCGGATTATTCGGGTAACGTGGAATGCTTAACTTTGTTACCTACAATAATTACCGCACGCTAAGTTGCAGGAGAGTCATTTCATGGCCGTTAATTCTAATATCGTCGGCATTGTCAGCGATGAGTTCATCAATCCCAACACCGTAAAGCTGCTTAATGAAGTCACGCGCCAGTTGAATGAGCGTGGTTTTATTACGCTGCTGCTGAATGCGAATTCCCGCGAAAGTTTTCAAAGCGCGCTGCGTAATGCGGCGCAACTTCCTGTCGGCGGCTTGGTTTTTCTGACTTCGCTGTTTAGCGATGAATTGAGTGTGTCGGCCGAGATTCTGCCGCAGACGGCAACGGTTCATCTCAGCCACAGCGCCAGCGCGGATGCTAACGTTGTGATTGCGGATGGTTATGACGCAGGCGAAGAGATGGGACTGCTGCTGCTGTCGCAAGGTCATCAACGTTTCGGCTTTATGCACAGTCAGGAAAATAGCGCGCCGGCGCGCCAGATGGACGGTTTTGTCGCTAGCCTGCAAGCTGAACAGAAAGAACTGAATATCGAGCTCTCTGCCGGTGGCAACGATCGCGAACTGGCTTATCAGGCAATGATGGCGTACTTGAAGAAAACGCGCGCTGCCGAGCGCATCAATGCGCTGTTTTGCGAAAGTGATGTGCTGGCGTTCGGCGCGTTACAAGCGGTGCGCGACTTCGCGCAAGGCGCACATGTTGCGGTGGTGGGTTTTGATGATGTCGATGAGGCGCGCGCGTCAACCTGGCATCTCACCAGTTGGGCGCAGCGAAGGGATTTGCTGGTGGCCGAAGCGCTGAATCGTTTACTGGAAAACCGTGCCGATACCAGTAACGCCTGGCAGCAGGGCGAATTGCAGGTGCGCCATTCACATCACGGCAAACATGTGCCGGGCGAAATGTCGCAGTGCGGATGTGCGATTCGGCATTAATCGCCTGCAGCAGGAAGGAAAATCGGATGCTCTGGCTCATCGCCAAATACGCCATAACCGCTGGCATGGTGGTGCTGATATCTGAAGTGGCTAAGCGTAGCGATCGCCTTGGCGGGCTGATTGCCGCGCTGCCTTTGGTTACGGTGCTGGTGCTGATTTGGATGAAGCTGGAAGGCCAAAGTCAGGCCAAAATTGCCAGTCACGCGTGGTACACCTTCTGGTATGTGGTGCCAACCTTGCCGATGTTTGTCGCCTTTCCATTTCTCTATCAACGCCTCGGATTCTGGCCGACGTTGATCGCGAGTTGCGTACTCACCATCTTGCTATTTCTACTTTGGGCCACGCTGCTCAAGCGTTTTGGTATTGAGTTGATGTAAGTTTATTAGGATAACGCTTCACCAATGTCCGATCTTGCAATGCATCCATCTGCATTTCAGGAATAAGCTAAGTCAGGAGGCTGCTCTCGGCGAAAGGCGATCCTTCCGGTCCAGTGTGGCGCGCAAAGAAAACAAGCATGATGTGTTTACATTGAAAAACAAAAGGGCGAACGCGGATCAACCAGCATTCGCCCAACGTTTAGTGCTTGGTTCCATTACCTGAACCGTCACGATTGCGGAAAATATGCGTCACGTTATCGGTGTTTTTGATCGCTATTCCGCTCTGCTGCGGGGTTTCGATATGATTCATCACTTCCGACATCGCACGGCTCAGCGCTTGCTGGCGCGGCGGATCGCGTTCAATCGAAGCCATCACGCGCAATTTATCAAGCAGCGCGCGAGTAGAAACCGGGCCGGATTTTTTCAGCAACTGTAAAATCGCATCGCCCATGATGATGTCGGTGAGCCGTTCTTCATCACTTCTGTACATATATTCTCTCTGATTACCGCGGCAGACCTGCGGCAAATAACGAAGTGGATTCAGTCTAACCAGTAGCTGAATGAGGCGGAAACCACTTGGTTAATTCTCAGGCCAGCGGCGCCTGATTTAGGCTTCTCGTTCTACGGAAAACATCAGGCCGATTAATTGCTGATAGTGAATTTCCGCTTCAGTACCGCGTGCTTGCTCCATACGGCACAGCAGCTTGGTGCATAGCGTTTTACGGCTTAACGTTCGGCCTGAACGCAAGATCTCGACCACAATCTGCCCCAGCGTTTCCTGCTGCGAAGGCAATGAGGCTTCTTTGAAGTAGCGTGCAATAGCTTCCGACGCTGTGGAAAAGTTACGATCCTGACGCATGGTTCCATCCTCAAGGTTGACGTATAACTTTAGCCATCAAACTTATACAAGTTTAATTAATATGTACAGGAATATGGCGAATCAGTAGCGTAGTCATTTGGCCAAAAGTGCTAATTTATTGTTAACAATCACTTAAGGAACAGGTCAGGGAGGTTGAGTGTATTTCATACAATGCTCAGTGATGAAGGCTGTTCTTGAGTATATGTATTGCACTTAGTACAATAGGTTTCCATGCCAGGACAAGGAGAGTCCTCATTAAGAACGGAGGGAACACATGGCAATTTATGTCTTAAAGCCATTCGATAGAAACACCAAAGGTGACGCTATCGATAGTGCAAAATTATGCAAAGCGGCGCTGGAAGTCATGGCAGGGATTTATGAAGCCAGTTTCGGCGGGGGAGTTTACAAGAAGCGCATTCCTTTAGTTGCTGGAAAAGTGGCGGGGCCCGGGCGGTTGTAGCCTTTAAAACTGAAAAACATCTTTTTTCGTCAACGGCTATGCTAAATCCGCATTCAAAAGTAGTGGTCGAGAGATATCTGAATCTGATCTCGCTCTCTACAAGGAAGTGGCCAAACAACTGTTTGAAATGACATCAGAACAAGCAAAAGTAGCCATTAATACTGGCAAAATGCGTGAGGTAAAATGTGATGGTTAATCATCTGAAAGATTTACAAGAGATCGCCAAGGATTTTAATGAAATTGGCGTGCTCACCGATGAGCTAAAAGAAAAAATTGATTCTCGTGTGAGATTGCGTGAATTGCGCGCTTCGCTACCTGTCCTGCACATGATGTCGGGAGATGAAATAAATCAGTTACGTCAACGTTATAATCTGAGCCAGGCGATGCTGGCCGCCTACGTCGGCATGTCAGTGGGGACGGTAGTGAAGTGGGAACGAGAAGAGAAAAAACCTAACGGAGCAGCACTGCGATTGCTCAATCTTATCGAGCGAAAGGGGTTGGAAGTGCTGCAATAATGCCTGTCAGTTGAGGGTAAACCGGTCGCCATGAATGTCAGCGTGGCGAGATTTTATAGGGTGCGCATTCATGCGCACCTGAATATCACCGCAATTATTCCATCAGCCATCCGTCGATCGCGTCAGTGCTTCCCAGCGATCAATCTCCGCGCTAAATGATTCCATCTTCTGCCGCACCAATGCCAAAGCATCGCTGCCCAGCAACAGATGCGCGGGTGGATTGCTGCTTTCGATCACATCGAGCATCGCGCTGGCGGCTTTAAACGGATCGCCCAACTGTTTGCCACTCTTCTCTTCACGCGCCTGTCGAATCGGATCGAACAGCGCATCATAATCGGCGATGCTGCGTGCGCTGCGCACCATCGAACGCCCGGCCCAATCGGTGCGAAACGATCCGGGTGCGACGGCGGTCACATGAATATTGAACGGCGCCAGCTCTTTGCTCAGGGTTTCCGAAATCCCTTCCAGCGCAAACTTGCTGCCGCAGTAATAGCTGATGCCAGGCAGGGTGATAAAACCGCCCATCGAGGTGATGTTGAGAATGTGGCCCTGACGGCGCTGGCGCATAAAGGGCAGCAGCGCTTTAATCATCGCCACCGCGCCAAACACGTTGACGTTAAACTGGCGGCGCATCTCGTCCAGTGATGATTCCTCCATCACGCCTTCGTGACCGTAACCGGCGTTGTTCACCAGCACATCAATTGGGCCAACGCGGGTTTCAACATCGGCAATTACCGCCTCAATGGCGGCGAAATGGGTAACATCCAATTTATAGGCGAAGGCATTTTCCGTGTGCAAATTTTCAAACTCGGCTTTTGCCGTAGCATTGCGCACCGTACCGAACACGCGATAGCCACGATTTAGCGCAACCTGCGCCAGCGCGCGCCCAAATCCGCTGCTGACGCCAGTGATGAATAATGTTTTAACGTTGGACATTTGCGGTTTCTCCTCAAAAAGTAGAGGATGCATAATATTCTGGCGATGAAACAGCCATAAGGCCTTATCTTGTTTAATTCTTGCCTAATATTATGAAGGTGATGTTATTCGATGAAAGAAACGCTCCAGCAGCAAACCGTACAACTGCTTAAAACGTTAGCGCCGCAGGAAGGTTACAACCTCACCGCGTTGCCGGACGTGCGCATCCTGCGTTCCAATCGGCCGCTGGCGCGTACGCCGGTGCTGTACGACCCGGGCATCGTGATTGTTTGTCAGGGATCGAAACGCGGCTTCTTTGGCGATCAGGTTTATCTCTACGATGAGCAGCACTATCTGGCGGTTGCGGTGCCGGTGCCTTTTACCATGGAAACCGCGGCATTGACGGAACATCCGCTGCTGGCGATTTACCTGCATCTCGATTTCAGCGTGGCGACGGAGTTGCTGTTGCAGCTGGAGCAGCAAGATGTGGCCCTTGAGAGCCAGGCGGCGCAGAGCATGATGTCGAGCCCAATGGATCAGACGTTGCGCGAGACGGTGTTGCGCTTTCTCACAACGCTAAATCATCCGCTGGATGCGAAGATGCTGGGTCCAGCGCTGGTGCGTGAACTCTATTACCGCGTGCTGACCGGTGCGCAGGGCAGCGCGCTGCGTGCGGCGCTAACCTTGCAAGGCCAATTTGGTAAAGTGGGCAAAGCGCTGAGCCACATTCACGCGCACTATGCGCAGCCGCTAACGCTGGGGCAACTCGCGTCGCTGGCGGGCATGAGCGTGCCCACTTTTCACACCCATTTCAAAAGCATCACCAATCAGCCGCCGATGCAGTATGTGAAGTCGGTGCGATTGCATCAGGCGCGCATGTTGATGGTACGTCAGGAAATGACCGCGGCGGCGGCCAGCCACGCGGTGGGCTATGAAAGCGCCTCGCAGTTTAATCGTGAGTTCAAACGCCTGTTCGGTTTACCGCCGGCCGAGGAGATCAAACGCATGCAGCGTAACTTTGCCGTGCCGCCGGCGCATCAGGCCTCGACGTTCGTTTCATCACATTAGCGCAAGGTTATGCTATAAATGATAACGATTATCATTTTTGGCGTGAGGCAGAGGATGCAGGTAGCACAGGAAAACGCGATAAGCGCGGATTGTTGTATCGTTGGCGGCGGCCCGGCGGGATTAATGCTGGGCTATTTACTGGCGCGCGCGGGCTTACGCGCCGTGGTTATTGAAAAACACCCCGACTTCCTGCGCGATTTTCGTGGCGACACCATTCATCCCTCAACGCTGGAGATCATGCGCCAACTGGGATTGCTCGATGAGCTGCTCACCTTGCCGCACCAGCGCGCGGAGAAGCTGCAGGCGGAAGTGGCGGGTGAAGAGATCACCATGGCCGATTTCTCACGTCTACCGGTTGAGTGCCGCTTTATCGCCTTTATGCCGCAGTGGGATTTCCTCAATTTTCTCGCTAAAAAAGCCGCCGAATTTCCGGGGTTTACCCTGCTGCAATCCACCGAATTTAATGACTTTATTTATGAAAATGGCGTAATCAGTGGCGTAAAAACGTTACAGGGTAACGAGTGTCACATCATACGCACCGCTTTAGTGGTAGGTGCGGATGGCCGCAATTCGCAGGTCAAAGCCAAAGCCGGATTAACCGGAAAAAGCTTTGGTGCGCCACGCGATGTATTGTGGTTTCGGCTTGAGAAACATCCCGACGATCCGCAACTCGGCATGGGCCATAAAGGGCCGAAGCAAAACTTTATCGTCATTGATCGCGGTGATTACTGGCAGTGCGGCTACACCATTCAGAAAAATCAGTTAGACGAGTTAAAACTGGCGGGATTGGATGCGCTGAAAAGCACCATGGCTCAGGTGACTCCGTTCAGTGCAGAGCGTATGGCGGAAGTTGATGAGTGGGACAAACTGAAGCTGTTGTCGATTCGCATTGACCGACTCGATCGCTGGATGAAACCTGGCGTACTTTGTATCGGCGATGCTGCGCATGCCATGTCGCCGATTGGCGGCGTGGGGGTTAACCTGGCGATTCAGGATGCGGTGGCCGCAGCCAATATGCTGACCAAACCGCTGCAGCAGGGCAATGTAGCCTTGCACGATCTGCAAAAAGTGCAGCAGCGCCGCCAGTTCCCAACCGTCGCCACCCAATTCCTGCAAATCAAAATGAGCAGCAACAAGCGCAAACGCAGCACACCAAGTAAAGTGCCGCAGATCATCAGCCGATTTCCGTTCCTGCGCCATCTGTTTGGCCGCTTGATTGGCCTCGGCTTCCGCACCGAAAAGCCGCGTTATTTATAACCGGCAAAAAAAAGCCCGCTAAGCGCGGGCCAGGTAAAGGTTACCAATCTGAAATTCTCGTAGCAACGCATTGCTGTGTGTTGCGTCGCTATAATAGCAACAGATCGCCATCTGTGCAGGAAAGGATCAACGAGTTAATTTTGTTCTAAGGATAAGCATTATGCTTGCTGCACCCGCGTTGACCACCAGCACATCAGCGATCCCAGGCTGACCATCGCGGTACCTTGCCAGAAGGCGACGTTCAAATGTGAGCGCAGAATAAAGGCGGCGAGAATCGAAGAGATGATCGGAATGAAGTAGGACGCAGCGGCCAAAAGGGTCACGTTGCCATGCAGTATGCCGACATTCCATGCGGCATAGCCAAAGCCCATCGCCATCGCAGCAAGCGCCAGACTGATGCAAACCTCAGCGGATAGCACAAACGGCGGCTGCGGCGAGAGCAAAAACTTCAGCCACAGCGTCAGCGCAGTCAGGATAAAGAACAGCGTTATCCCATTGTTGCCGTCAGCAATTTTTTTGGTTACCACACAGTACACCGCCCAGATAACCGCGCCGCTCAATGCCAGGCCGTAACTCAACGGATTATCCATCACGTTATGGGTGATTTCGCTGAATGAAAAACCTTGGTCGCCGCCCAATACGCGACAAATGCCGGCAACCGCCAGCAACAAACCCGGAACAATCAGCGGATGGGTTTTTTGTCGATTGACTATCACCGCGAAAACAATGGTCAAACTTGGCCACAGATAATTGACCATGCCAACTTCAATCGCCTGGCGACCGCTGTGGGTAAAGCCTAATGAGAGTGACAGGCAGAGTTCATAACAGACGAACAGCACGCTGCCGATAATCAAATAGCTGCGCGGAAAAGTGCGCAACTTTGGCAAGCCTACGGTGAAAATTAGCAAAACCGCACTGGCGCTGTAGATCAGTGCCGCACCGCCTACCGGGCCGAATCCTTCGCTGACATTTTTAATCAGTCCTACAATCGCGCTCCACAGCAGAATGGCCATCAAACCAATCAGCGTCGCCTTCTTTTGGGGCATGACCCGCCACCTTATTTCGCAAATTCGGGCCAAAATCCTATCAAATCAAACGCGCTTTGTATTTGCTCGATTTACTGCTGCGATGCTGGTCGCCATTTATGGCGACCTCACTCACTGAAACATCAATTACCACTTCATCTCGCCGGTATTCACTTTGGCGCTCAAATCCAATGAACTCTCCTCCGGCAGATGCGGATAAGCGGCTTTCATGGTCTCGATCACCTGCGCGGAACCTTTGTGCTGCTGCAGCGTTTTCTCAAAGGTTTGCAGATAGTTCAGGGTAAAGGTAACAGCCGCATCGCCCGCCGGGCGCTCGCCGAGATAATGGCCCGGAATCACTTGCTTAGGTTGCAGCTTTTGCATCTCGCTCAGCACATTGCGCCACCGCTGACGAATGGCAGGCGTTTGCGTATCGGCGGTCCAGACGTGAATGCCGGAAGCCACGCCAGTGCCGCCGAGAATCGCTTTGTTCGCCGGGATCCACACGTAAGCCGCGTAATCATTGGCGTGACGCAGTTCCAGCGTTTCACCATCAATTTTAAACGTCGTTGCATGCGTAACCTGCGGAACATACAGCTGCTTTGGCGCGCCGTCCTTCATCTGCGGCCCCCAATATGCCAGCTTGGCGGCTTTACTGGCTTCGATGTGTTGTACCACCTCCGGCGTTGCCACGATCTTCACCTGCGGGAACGCTTTAACAATGGGTTCCAGACCAAAATAGAAATCAGGATCGCCGGAGGTAATAACAATCTGCATCAGCTTCTTGCCGCTGGCATTGATCATCTGCACCAGCTTCTCGCCGTCTTTGGTGCTGAACTGCGCATCAAACAGTATCGCTTCATGCGGACCAGAAACCAGCGTCGAAGAGACCGGGAAAATGCCGTTCTCCTGCGGGTTATACACGTCTAAATTAAGCGGCGCAGCGAAGGCCGGCAGGGCGGCAAAGGCCAATGCCAGCGTCAACGTTTTCATTTTCATCGAATTTTCCTTTATCCGGCACCTCGCCGTCTTTGAGGGCTTTATTGTAGAGAAATTGCTGGCTGGTAGAATTCCCGAAACTGGATATGATCAGTTTCATAAAACGATCAGATGGAGCTCACATGGACAGAGTCACGGCGGCAACGGTGTTTAACCGCATTTGCGAGCTGGGCAGCTTAAGTGCTGCGGCGCGTGCATTGGATATTTCGCGGCCGATGGTCAGCCGCTATCTGGATGAAATGGAGAAGTGGGCCGGTGCACGTTTGCTGCACCGATCATCGCGCAAACTGACCATTACGCCCGCTGGCGAGAAGATCCTCGAAAAATCGCGCGCGCTGGCGAGATTGGCTGAAGAGATTGCCGATCAGGGCGCGGATAGCGAACCGCACGGCACCTTGCGCGTCGCCTGCGCACATTCCACCGCCACGCATATTCTGGGCCCGATAATTCCGGCATTTCTCGCGCGTTTTCCGGCGGTGCGTATCGAACTGGAGATCAACAATCAACCGGTGAGTTTAATCGGCGAACGCATTGATGTGGCGGTGCGGATTACCGACGATCCCGAACCTGGCGCCATTGCCCGACGTTTAGGCGAATGTGTTTCGGTGGTGTGCGCCTCGCCTGGCTATCTGCAGGCGCGTGGTGCGCCGCAAACGCCTGCCGATCTCGCACAGCATAATTGCCTGCATTACAGCCGTTTCGCCGGGCAGAGCTGGCAGTTTTCCGATGCGCAGGGCGAAACCCTTTCAGCGGCAGTGCACGGGAATTTCAGCGCCGGTATCTCGTCGGTGTTGTGTGATGCGGCGATTGCCGGTTGCGGTTTAGCGATGGTGCCGGAAATGGAGGCGCGTCACGCCCTCGACAATGGACAGCTACAAACCGTGCTGCCGGCTTATCAGCCAAAAACGCTGGCGATCTATGGCCTCTACATGTCACGCGAACGGCAACCGGCGGCGCTGCGGGCGTTTCTCGACGCGGTGCAGCAGCAGTTAACCGCCTGAATTTCGATACATATCTGTTTCAAAATAAATTAGATTATTTTCAGTGTGTTATGCATGAGATCGTAGCCTCAAAAAGCCGAGTTTCAGCCTGAAATCGCCAAGTGAGTGGTGAAACTTTGCTCAGTTATGGTCGATGTAAAATGATGGCGCCTGACCGGTGACGCGACGGAACATGGTGGAGAAAGCGGAGCTGCTGTCATAGCCGAGCGAGAGCGCCACGTCGTTAACGGATTTGCCCGCCACCAGCCACGCCAGCGCCGTCACCACGCAGGCGCGCTGTCGCCAGGCGGAAAAAGACAAACCGGTCTGCTGCAGGAAATGGCGGCGGAAGGTGCTGGGACTCATAAACAGTGTGCTGGCCCAACGATCGGCCGGGTCGTGAATGGTTGGTGCTTGTAAGAAGTTCTGGCATTGCGCCAACAGCGCCGGATGTTGCGGCAGTGGAATATCAAATTCCCTTACAGGCATCGCCGCTAGCTCCAGCAGCAGCAACTGCACCAGCGCTCGATCGCGATCGGATGCGTATAACAGCGGTAAATCAACGGCTTCAATCAATAGCTGTCGCAGCAGCGGCGAGACGCTGATGACGCGACAGCGATCGCTTTCACGCAGAGCTGCCGCACAAACCGGCTCGATATACAGACTGCGCGTCGAGACACCCACAAACTTCACGCTGTGCGCAGTGTTTGGCGGAATCCACACCGCATGCTGCGGCGGTACCACCCATTCGCCCGCCTGCGTTGCGACGTGCATCAAACCCGTTGCGCCATACAGCAGCTGCGCGCGGCGATGGCGATGCTCTGGCAGCACAAATCTCTGCGCGTAGTCATTGCCCAGCGCCACCACGTCACGATCAATATGGTCGTATTCATCAATGTGGCTATTTCGCATCCCCGACATCCACCGCAAATTGACTGATTTGCAAGGGTAAATGAGCGCTGCGCAAATGGGAAGTGGGCAGCTTGCTGCGTAAGCTGCATCACTCTTTTCATGATGCAGAGAAAGGCGATGAACGAGCTGTTAATTATTGGGCTGGCGGGTTTTGCTACCGGCATCACCACGGTGCTGTTTGGTTTTGGCGGCGGTTTTGTGGTGGTGCCGTTTGTCTATCAATTGTTGTTGCAGCAGCCGTTACTGTCGGCTCAGGCGATGCATATCGCGGTGGCGACCTCGACCGCCGTGATGATTTTCAACGCCGGCTGGGCCAGTTATCAAAACTGGCGGGCTGGCAAATTAAATACAGATATTTTACTGCCGCTAATCGGGTTTATCGCGCTCGGAGCAGTGATGGGATCGTGGCTGGCGGGCGTGATGAGCGACATTTGGGTGCGCAGGCTGTTTATGTTTTACATGGTGGTGACTATCGCTGATTGCCTGCTGCGGAAAGGCTTCATTAGCCGCACTGCACCGCGAAGGTTGTCACGGTTGACCGTCAGCGCGGGCGGCACAGTGATTGGTGTGATCGCCGCCATGCTCGGCGTTGGCGGCAGCGTAATGACCGTGCCGCTGCTGCGGCGTCATGGTTATGCCATGCGCGACTGCGTCAGCGCGGCCAATCCGCTGTCGCTGCCGGTCGCCGTTTTTGGCGCGATAACTTACGCCATCAGCGGCTGGCAGCAGATTCCCGTCAGCGGTTATCTCGGCTTTATCAGCCTGAAGATATTGTTGCTGCTGGTGGTCGCCGGATTTTTAGGAATTCTGTTTGCCCGGCGCTGTATTCCGGCGGTGCCCGATGTCTGGCATGCGCGTGTCTATGTGCTGCTGTTGTGCATGGTGTTGTTGGCTATCGCGGTTTAAACCGTGGATTGGAAGCCATGCTGGTACAAGATGAGCTGCGCTGTGGCTGAAGAGATAAATGCCGCCACCAGATCCGGCCACGCCGCGCGCAAACTACCGGCTGTCAGAATATTTAGCATTGTCATGATAGTGCGTCCGATAAAAGCGCTGATACCAGCGATCAGCCTGCTGCTGCATGTCGATGTCGCGGAATTTTTCCGGATAGAGCTTTTTCGCCATCCACAGCTCTCCGAGGCCAATCGCTTCCGGCATCGGATAGCCCCACGCTTTGGCGTATTCCGGCATCAGCCACACCCGATGATTTTTCACCGCATCAATGGTTTGCCAGCGCGCATCCTGCTGGATCTCCTGCACCACGTTGGGATAGCGATCCTGCACGAAGATTACCTGCGGGTTCCACGCCACTACTTGTTCCATGCTGACCTGTTTGAAACCCTGCACGGTCGCGGCAGCGACATTCAATGCGCCCGCATGCGCCATCATCAAGCCAGTATATTTGCCCGAGCCGTAGGTGGTGAGGTCGGGATTCGCCATATAGGCGCGCACGCGCTGCTGCTCAGGCAGATTTTTCAGACGGTCGCTGACCATTTTGCGCCCGGCAAAGGCGGCATTAATCAGCGCCTGCGCCTGTTTTGGCTTGTTAACCACATTGCCAATCAGCGTAATGCCTTCCTTAATGCCGAGATCATAAGCCTGATCTTCATTCTGCATGCTGGGATTGATTTTGCCTTGCTGACCTGCATCATCGTGACGCAGTGAAATCGCCAGTACCGGAATGCCCAGGGCAGAAATCTGGTCGATCATCTCTTTAGGCGCATAGTTGGTGACAAACACCACCTGCGGATGCAGCGCCACCAGCTTTTCGAGATCGACATGCGTCAAATCACCGAGCATCGCTTTGTGCGTCAGTTCCGGCACTAATTGCGCATAACCCTCACCTAGCTGCTGTTTCCAGTTTGCCAAAATCCCGACGATTTTATCGGTGGCGTTGATCTGCACTAGCAGGTTCAGAGTTTGGTGCTGCAGCACCACCACGCGATCAATCTTGTCCGGAATCTCCACCTGACGGCCAATTTGATCGGTGACGATGCGGCTGGCATAGCTATGCAACGAGGTAAAAGTCAGTAATCCCGCGAGAATAATCCGCTTAAAAGAGAGGTGCATAGAGGCTCCTGAATTCGATATGCACCGGAGTATATAGCGATTAAGTAAGCGGAGATATGGCTTTTTTTAACATCACAATGCTCAGTATCACTCGCACATTACTGCGTCGATCATCTTATCGATCACGCTGTTAATCACTTCCCGGTTGGGATTATCCAACGCCATCAAGGCTAAACCACTTTCGAAAGTCAGAATAAATTCAGCGACTTCTTCAGGAGATAATTTGCCTGAAAGGGTGTTGTTCTGCTGTGCAAGCTGCGCTTCCTCGATTATCCACGCTTTAAATGCATGGCGTTCGTTGAATAACTCAGCGCCTAACGATGAGGCTTCAGGGCGAAATGTGAGCGCGGAAAACACCAGCAAGCAGCCTGGCGGTTTACCTTCGCAGGAAAAAAGGTTAAATGCCGAAAACAGGAACTGCTTAATCTTGTTGCTAAAACTCAATTCTTCAGAGGAAAGAATCGCCTCTAAATCTGGCAGCCACGTCGCTTTGTAATGTTCAAGCGCAGCGATAAACATCCCTTCTTTATTACCAAATGCCTGGTACAAGGTGGCGGGCTTGGTACCGGTTGCCTGGGTAAGATCGTTGAGTGAGGTGGCTTCATAACCTTTGTCAGCAAAGATCGAGAACATGATCGCCGCCAGCTCTTCTTTGGGTAACAAACGTGGTCTGCCTGATTTTTTGTTGACATTCATTGACATAACTCCCTTCCCACCTGAACTTTCTGATAAATCCATCACATATATTAGCGTTCACTAATAAAATGTGGTGCGTTTGCTCTTCGGTTGCGTTATATATTTTAGCGAACACTAACAAAAGGAAGATATTATGAAAAGCGCAATCATCGCAGTTTTGGTTTTGATCCCATTTTTCTCTAACGCAGCTCAGGAACTCACGCGTAACAGCAGTGAAAATGTGGTGCGTTCCGGCAGTATCAGCGTGCAGGGCGGCACGCACAGTGAACTGGTGACAAAACTAATGGCGAAAGCCGAGATGACGGGCAGTGATTTTTATCGAGTGACCTATATCAATACGCGTCAGCAGGGTTATGCCACCGCCACCTTATATGACAGCGTTGAGATGTAATCGACATCATGAACCATGACTTTATGCCAGCTCATTTCTTATTGAGCTGGCTGCATAAATCACTGGAGAGTTTATTATGACAACAGCTAATCAAGTCTGTACTTCACGAGTGGTCCATTTCCTCGCGAGCAAAGAACCGATGGTATTGCGATTATCGGTGATTATTATTTTCCTGGTTTTTGGTGTGGCTAAGTGGTTTGAATTCGAAGTTCAGGCGCTGGAACCCATATTTATAAAAACATGGCTGAGTATATTTCCCTACTTCCTCGGTCTCCATGGCAGCAGCTATTTCCTGGGCGTAGTGGAGATGACGACGGTTATTCTGCTCATCGCAGGCTTTAAACGTCCACTGTTAGGTATGATCGGCGCTGGATTGTTGATACTTACCGGGTTAGTTACCTTGAGTTTGTTACCGCAGTTAGGCGGACTCGATTCGTTTATTTTTAAAGATATTATGGTGGTGGCGATTGGTCTGACGTTACTGAAGCGCGATTTAATCCGTTGGAAAAACAACCTCTAACAGCTACTCTATAACGCATGTTTACTCTCGGACATTTAAGAGGGCTTTATGAAAAATGTTTACGTGATACTGGCGATATCCATCGTCGCTGAGACGATTGCCACAACCATGATGAAGGCCTCGCAAGGATTCTCACGCCTTATTCCCAGCGTAGTTGTGGTAATAGGTTATGCCATTTCATTTTATGGATTATCTCAAGTGGTTAAACAGATGAATGTCGGCATTGCTTATTCTATCTGGGCCGGAATGGGTATATTTTTGGTGTCGGTCATGTCTTATTTTTTCTACAACCAGAAACTAGATTTCGCTGCAATGGCGGGCTTGATGTTAATCGGGTTAGGCATTGTGGTGATTCAGGTTTTCTCCAAAACCATTCTGCATTAATGAAGTAATAACAGGGAAGCACAGGCTTCCCTGTTAGCGTTAAGGAATAATGCGTGCTGCGCGTAACTGCGCAAACAGAGCAAAGAACATCTCATCCGTTGCCTGATAGCCGTTAAAACCCGCGCGCCGTATTTTACTGCCGTCACCAAACATGTCGTAATTCCAGCCAAAGACAAAATCGGCAAACTGCCCATCATTCAGCTGCAAGATATCTGGCTCTATCAGCTGATGTTCTATAGCGATGGTTTGCCATAGCGCGCGGTAATCCTGAAACAGCTGAGAAAACGACAGATTCACCGCCGGCGCGCTTTCCAGTTCAAACCACCGGGCAATCGCAGGCCACAGCTCACTCCAGCGCCATAAATCGCCGTTGTTAACGTTGAAAGCTTGATTGCGCGCGCCAGGCGCATTGGCCGCCCACAGCGTGGCCTGCGCGAGTAATCTCGCATCGGTATGATCGACCATGCTGTGCCAGGCGTGCGATGAACCGGGAAAACGTAGCGGTAAGCCCTGAGATTTACACAGCGATGCGTAGAGCGCGATGCTCAGCGCCAGGTTCATGGCATTTCCGGGTACCGCGCTGCCGACCACACCGGGACGCAAGGCGTGCCAGTGCCAGCTTTTACCGCGCTGAAAGTCACTTAGCCAACGCAGCTGTTGCGCATTGAATTCGGCTCCCGCGACGCCGGGATCGCTTTCGCGCGCGGGCGTTTTGAACGGTCCCAGATGCGCGCCATAAACTTTGTATCCCTGCATCAAACTGACGCTGCGCAACTGCGCGATTTTATCGATGTTAACCACCAGATTGCGCAGCATCGTCACGTTGGGTTCGACCATTTCACGCCAGTTGGCAGCATTCAGCCAGGCGCTGTAGAAAATATGCGTGACCTGATTGAGCGGGGCCAGCGCCTGTGCACTGTGCTGCGCATCCAGCAGATCGACATGGATGAAAGGGATATCCTGCGTTGAGATTGCAGGCTGGCGCGTCAGGCCGATCACCTGCCAATCCTGCTGACGCAGCGTTTTTACCAACTCACTGCCGACAATGCCGGTTGCGCCCGCGACCAGCGCGACGTGATGTGTTTGCGACATGATGATTCTCCTGTGAACAAGACAGGCACAGTGTTATCTATTATTTTTATTGCTGATATCCCACTATCCAGATGCCACTTATCAGAAAAATCATTAAATGAATAATAAACTCAATGCCATCAATACCTTCATTCGCGTGGCGGAAGCCGGATCGTTTTCGGCAGCAGCGCGCCTGAGCGGGATGAAGCAATCCGCCGTGAGCCAGCAAATCGCGGCGCTGGAGGAAGAACTCGGCATCGTGTTGTTGCACCGCACCACGCGCGCGATGAAATTGACTGAGCAGGGCGAGCGATACTTACAGCAGATGCAGCCGCTGCTGGCCGCGATGCAGGATGTTGAAAGCCAGTTGCGCCCGGCGCAGCAAGCGCTGCAAGGCAGCGTGCATATCCAATTACCCAGCGGATTAGGCCAGCGCTTGCTGCCGCCTTTGCTGGCGCTGCAACGCGCGAACCCAGAACTGCATCTGACCATCGCGCTCGACGATCGCGTGGCCGAACTGGTGAGTGAAGGCGTGGATATCGCGTTGCGCCTGAGTGAAATGCCGCCGGAGATGTTTCCGGCGAGATTACTGGCGCGTATTGAAACGCCGCTGTTTGCTGCGCCTGAGCGGGTACGCGCAACACCGATTACCTCGCTGGCAGAGCTGGCCGCGCATCCGCATGTTCGCTTTAGCGGTATCGACAAACAGGCACCGCTGCGCCTGATATCCAACCAGGAAACCGTCGCGCTAACCGTGAATACCGTGTTTCGCGCCAACAGCAGCGAAGGGTTGTTGCAGGCGCTGCAGGCGGACATCGGCGTCGGCGGCATGCAGTTACCACTGGTGCAGGAGGCATTAAAATCAGGTTCGCTGGTACGTATCTTGCCACAATATCGTCTGCCAGACCGTTTTCTCTACGCGGTATTCCCCGATGCGCGCTTTATCCCGCTGCGCGTCAAACGTGTGGTGGAAGTGATCGAACAGGTTGTGGATGCGTTAATTCCTGCGGCCGGTTAAGCCGCTCTCCATGGTGGCGCAAGAGTGCGCCATTTTCGTGCTTCTTATCGCAACCGCTGCATTGTAAAGAAACATAAGTATTCGATCTTGTATCCAAGAGCGTATCCCATCTGGCCTGGCCGCTAGCGCCCTCGTTTATGGAATTTTCTGGCACGCAAACTGCAACGTTTCCGATAAGTGATAAATCGGGAGTATTCGCATGTTTGATGCACTGTTGGATGAAGATGCCACTACGCTGGCGGCGTTAATCCGCGGCGGAGACGTTTCGGCGCAGGAAGTGACGCAAGCGGCCATCAATCGCATGGAGCAGCGCGAGCCGCAGATTCAGGCGTTTTGTACCGCTACGCCAAAGCTGGCGCTGCAACAGGCGGCCGCTGTTGATGCAAAACGCGCGCGCGGCGAAACGCTGGGGGCGCTGGCGGGCGTTCCGCTGGCGGTGAAAGACCTGATTTGTACCGCAGGCGTGAAAACCACTTCTGGATCGCATGCCTACGCTGATTTTGTCCCGGAAGAAGATGACATCACCGTTGAGCGCCTGCTGGCGGCCGATGCGGTGCTGCTGGGGAAAACCACCGCACCGGAGTTTGGCTATAGCGGCGTTGGGCACAATCCACTGTTTCCATCACCGCGTAATCCGTGGGATCTCTCTAAAACGCCGGGCGGATCGAGCGCCGGTTCCGGCGCGGCATTGGCGGCGCGCCTGTGTCCGATTGCGCTGGGCAGCGATGGCGGCGGTTCGGTAAGAATTCCCGCCGCGCACTGCGGCGTGTTTGGCCTGAAAGCGTCGATGGGGCGCGTACCCTTATGGCCGGGCTGTCGCGACGAGCGTTATCCCGGCGTTTCCAGTTGGGAGTCGCTGGAGCATATCGGCCCGATGACGCGTTCGGTGCGCGACAGCGCGCTGATGATGTCGGTGATGGCGGGGCCAGATATGCGCGATCGCCACTCGATTCCCTGCAACGACGTGGATTGGCTGGCCTCGCTGGAAAAACCGCTGAGCGGTCTGCGCATCGCTTTCAGCGCGGATTTCGGCTACATCGCCGTTGATCCCGAAGTGCGTGACATTGTCACGCACGCCGCGCGTCGTTTTGCCCGTGAGCTCGGCGCTGAACTGGATGAAGTCGATCCCGGTATCGCCGATGAAGGTGCCACCTTTGCCGCGCTGGTGGCTTTTGAGAGCGATCTCACCGGCATGCGTCACGTGCACGCCGAGTTGGGGGCACGCATGTCACCGCATCTCAGCGCCATGCTGCAACGCGACTGGCGCGCTGAAACCTTTACCGACGCCAATACCACACGCAAAAAGCTGTGTAACCAGATGTGGCGCTTTATGCAGCATTACGATCTGCTGCTGTCGCCGACGCTGGCGGTGCCGCCGTTCCCGCTCAATATGCAGGGACCCGAGATCATCGATGGCCGCATGGTGCGCAGCGATCACTGGCTCTCATTCTGCTTCCCGTTCAATTTCACCGGCCAACCGGCGGCGTCTGTTCCTGCGGGCTTTACCGCCAGCGGATTGCCGATTGGCATGCAAATCGTGGGTCGTCATCTGGACGATGGCCTGGTGCTGGCGGCGAGTGCCGCGTTCGAGCGCATACAACCCTGGAATCACATCACACCTGTTTCAATCGGAGTTGCCCATGACTAACAAAAATTCACCAGCTTTAGAGCAGGAGTTCGAGCATGAACCGGTTCCGCTCAGCCATCGCCACTCGACGGGTTCGGTATCGGCGGTGTGGTTTGGTTTCCCGATGATCCTCACCAATGCGTTATTTGGCGGCATCATTACCTGGCATCTCGGCTTCTGGCCGGCGCTGATTGCCATTCTGCTGGGAAATCTGGTGCTGTTTGCCTATGTGGGTGCGCTGAGCTGGTTCGCCGGTAATACCGGCATGAACTTCGCGCTGCAAGCGAAACGGACCTTTGGCACCAAAGGCTACATTTTGGTTTCGGGCTTCCTTTCTACTGTGGTGATCGGCTGGTACGCCTTCCAGACCGGGTTAACCGGCACGGTAATTAATCAAACCTTTGGCTGGAATGCACTGGCGGTGACGGCGTTTGCCATGGTGCTGTATACCGCCATCACCTTCCTCGGCGTGCGCGCATTGTCTGTGCTCGGCATGATCGCTGCGCCGCTGTTCGTGGTGTTGGGATTGGTGGCGCTGTGGCTGATCAGTAAGGATCACGATTTCAGCACCATCACGCAGTTTACCGGCAGCAGCAGCGCAGTGGGCGCGATGAGCATGGGCACCGCCGTCACCATGGTGGTGGCCGGTTTCGCCGATTCAGGCACCATGACGGCAGATTTCACCCGCTGGTCAAAAGACGGTAAATCGGCGGTGATTGCCGCGTTCTCAGCGTTCCCGGTGGCGAACGTTATCTCTTATCTGTTTGGCGTGGTGATTGTGGCGGTGGGCGCGGCGGTTGATCCGGCGAGTAACGGCGGCAACTTCCTGCCAATGCTAATGGGGCACGGCATGCTGCTGTCGGTGATTGCTTTCCTGTTTGTGTTTATCAATCTCGGTTCGGTGTGTACGCACTGCCTGTATAACGGCGCGGTCGGCTTTAGTCATCTTTTCAGCAGCAAAATGCGTCTGTGGACGGTGATCCTTGGCGTGATTGGCGGGGCGCTGGCGCTGGCTGGCGTGTGGTCCTATTTCCTCGAATGGCTGAGCTTGCTCGGCATCGTTGTGCCGCCGTTTGGCGCAGTGATGATTGTTGATTTGATCTTCATGGCCAAAATCAGCGAGCAGCGCCAATTGCGCCAATTGCGCCGTATGCGCGGCAGCGCCTTTGCCGCCTGGGCGATTGGTAGCTTGTGTGCGGTGATTGCGCACATCGCTTTCCCACAGTTCGGTGAAGCGGTGATTGGCCTAATGACTGCTGCCGCCAGCTATACGCTGATTGTGAAACTAAAAGGTGAAAGCACAGTAACGGTGATGGAGGAAAAAAATGCCTGATTACGCCATTGATTCAACCCCTTACTCGTGGCCGTATGACGGTCGCTGCAGCCCGCAGGATACCGCACTGATCGTTATCGATATGCAAACCGATTTCTGCGGTAAGGGCGGTTACGTCGATAGCATGGGCTACGACATTGCCTTAACGCGCGCGCCTATCAAGCCGCTGCAGCAGGTGCTGGCAACGATGCGCGAGTTGGGCTTCCCGATCATCCATACGCGCGAAGGGCATCGGCCGGATTTAAGTGATCTGCCCGCAAATAAGCGTTGGCGATCCAGGCGCATGCAGGCGGAAATCGGCGCGCCCGGTCCGTGCGGGCGCATTCTGGTGCGCGGTGAACCGGGCTGGGAAATTATCCCGGAACTGGCGCCATTGCCGGGAGAAGTCATCATCGATAAACCGGGCAAAGGCTCGTTTTACGCTACCGATCTCGAACTGATTCTGCGCAGCCGCGGTATTCGCAATCTGATCATCAGCGGCATTACCACTGATGTCTGCGTCCACACCACGCTGCGCGAGGCTAACGATCGCGGTTTTGAGTGTTTGGTGTTGTCAGATTGCTGCGCGGCGACGGAGCTGAAACACCACGCAGCGGCGCTTAGCATGATCCATATGCAGGGCGGAATTTTTGGTGCCGTAGCCAGTTCGCAGACCTTGCTGGCGGGATTAATTAGCAAGCAAACGGTTGAGGTGGATTAGCTCTTTAACCACTTTTCGTAGTGCTCTGGCCACGCCATGGTCGGCGTGCCGGGCCTGCCCATACCAAATCCATGTCCGCCGCTACTGTAGCGATGCATCTCAACCGGCACATGCTCACGCTTACAGGCGTCAGCCATAATCAGCGTGTTATGCGGATCGGAGATCGGATCGTCCTCTGCCTGCACCAGAAAGAAGGGCGGCGATTGCGGATTGACAAACTCCTGCACTGACCATGCGGCGTTTTCACTGGCGGGCGCGTGGTTACCAACCAGCATTTTGTGGGTTGAAGTGTGGGTGTAAGGCGCTTCCAGCGTGATGATGGGATAGATCAGCGCCGCGCGATCGGCCGTGGCGGGCAGGTTATCCAGGGCATCGGTTGCCCTATAAGATCGAAAATCTGCTCGCGTGACCGCCATACCGAGCAGATGACCGCCAGCGGAAAAGCCTAACACGCTGAGATATTTTTCCCGTTGCCGCACCAGGCGCAGCGCGCGCTGGGCATCCTGCAGAGAAACTATCGCACCATCTTTCCAGCCTTCATGCGGTAAACGATAACTCAGCACATAAACGGTATATCCGCGCGCCGTCAGCCAGGCTGCGGCAGGCCAGGCTTCTTTACCCATTTCAATGCGCGAATAGCCGCCACCTGCGGCAATCAATACCGCGCGACCATTAGGCGAGGGCGGCGTTAATAAGGTGAGTGTGGGCTGTACGATATTACGCTGCGCGCCTTTGGTTGAAATCACCAAAGCGCCAGCAGGACCGCCACCGCCCGGCGGTAAATCTGGCCATAGCGGCAAGATTTGGGTTGTTACGCGTTTAGAAGCAGCCCAGATTAGCCCGCTGCGCACTGTCAGCGCGGAAAGAGTGAGATACGACAAAAAATGGCGGCGCTTCATGGCAGATCCTCATGAAATCGGAGGCTTATTGAAGCAGATAAATCAGCAGAAAAGATGAAGAGGGCGTTGCTATGTATGAACAAATGCGACGGGACAAACATTAAGGTTTGTAGTTACAACATACTTTTAAATGTTTCCTTAATCGTGAGCCTGGCAGCAGTGCGGTTGCCGTTGTGACAGTGAAGCGCGGCTATAGATGCTACGACGAAAGTGACAATGGCCTTGGCTGCGTCTGGTACTTCGATTGGTGCTAATGATGCGGCGATCGCCGGACATGCCATTGCGGCAGGCACAATTTTAGTCCCTGACAATACTCGGGAATTCGCTCGGGTAGTTGATTTGGATCTTCAGGATTGGGCTAGCTAGCCACCAAAGAAAAGGGCGACCAACGTCGCCCCCAAATCAACCTCAACCACGCATCGGTTCAGCGCGGACCGGTTTATCACCGGCAACAAAGTAATCCGCTTCGCTGCGCGGCAGCGGCTGTCGACCACGAATGTTATCTGCGATTTTCTCGCCGATCATGATGGTCGTCGCGTTCAGGTTACCGGTGATGATCAGCGGCATGATTGAAGCATCTACCACGCGCAGGGCTTCAACGCCATGAACGCGGCCTTCACCATCGACGACAGACATCTCGTCGTTACCCATTTTACAGGTGCCGCACGGGTGATAAGCCGTTTCGCCGTGATTTCGCACAAACTCATCTAACTGCTCATCGGTCTGGCAATCCAGGCCAGGGCTGATCTCTTTACCGCGATATTTATCCAGCGCCGGCTGGTTGATGATCTGGCGCGTAATACGAATCGCATCGCGGAACTCCTGCCAATCCTGCTCATGTGACATGTAGTTGAACAGAATCGCTGGATGGCGACGCGGATCGCGTGATTTCAGGCGCACATGACCGCGGCTCGGTGAGCGCATCGAACCAACGTGGCACTGGAAGCCGTGCGCTTCCACCGCGTTCGAGCCGTTGTAGTTAATCGCCACCGGCAGGAAGTGATACTGAATATTCGGCCAGCTGAACTCTTCACGGCTGCGGATAAAGCCGCCGCCTTCAAAGTGGTTGCTGGCGCCGACGCCGGTACCATTAAACAGCCACTCCGCACCGATTTTAGGCTGGTTCCACCACTTCAAGGCCGGGTAGAGCGAAACTGGCTCTTTGCACTCATATTGCAGGTACATTTCGAGGTGATCCTGCAAGTTCTCACCCACGCCCGGCAAATCATGCACGAGCGGGATATCGAACTGTTTCAGCAATTCAGCGGATCCTACTCCGGAACGCTGCAGAATCTGCGGCGAGGCGATGGCTCCGGCGCACAGCAGCACTTCACGACGTGCATGCGCCTGGTGCGAGGTATTGCTGGAACCCAGCAGATACTGCACGCCAACCGCGCGTTTACCTTCAAACAGAATGCGGTCGGTGGTCGCATGGGTGACGATTTTCAGGTTCGGACGGGTTTTCGCGGTATCGAGATAACCGCGCGCGGTGCTGGAGCGGCGACCTTTCGGCGTCACAAAGCGATCCATTGGCCCGAAACCTTCCTGCTGATAGCCATTCAGGTCATCAGTGCGCGGATAACCTGCCTGCACGCCCGCTTCAATCATCGCCGCAAACAGCGGATTGTTTCCAGGTTTACAGGTGGTAATGCTCACCGGACCTTCGCCGCCGTGATAATCATTGGCACCGATATCGCGCGTTTCTGATTTGCGATAGTAGGGCAGGCAGTTCAGGTAGCTCCAGTTTTCCAGGCCAGGCTCCCTGGCCCAGTTATCGAGGTCCATCGCGTTACCACGGATGTAACACATGCCGTTGATCAGCGACGATCCGCCCAAGCCTTTACCGCGCCCGCACTCCATGCGGCGGTTGTTCATGTACGGCTCAGGTTCGGTTTCGTACGCCCAGTTGTAGCGTTTTCCCTGCAGCGGGAACGCCAGCGCCGCGGGCATCTGCGTGCGGAAGTCGAAGCGGTAATCTGGGCCGCCCGCTTCTAAAAGCAGCACATTGACGCTGCTATCTTCGGTCAGTCTTGTTGCCAAAACGTTCCCTGCGGATCCGGCTCCGATAATGATGTAATCAAATTCCATTAGTCGTTCCTCAGGTTAAAAGCCAAAATTAAAATACGGACTGAAAACGGGTCATTTCGAGCTGCACAGATTTCACCTGCGTGTAGTTTTGCAGCGTCATCAGGCCATTTTCACGGCCCACACCCGAATGTTTGTAACCGCCCACCGGCATTGCGGCGTCAGATTCGCCCCAGGTATTGATCCAGCAAATGCCCGCTTCAATCTGGTGAATTACGCGGTGCGCGCGGTTAAGATCCTGGGTTACCACACCGGCCGCCAGGCCAAATTCGGTGGCGTTGGCGCGGCGAACCACTTCTTCTTCGCTTTCATAAGTCAGAATCGACATCACTGGCCCGAAGATCTCTTCACGCACAATGGTCATCTCATCGCGGCAGTCGGTGAACACGGTCGGTTCCACCCATGCGCCGTTATCGAAAGCCGCACCGCTCAGACGTTTACCGCCGCACAGCAGGCGCGCACCTTCGCTGATGCCGGATTCAATAAAGCGCATCACGTTGTCGCAATGCGCGAAGCTCACCAGCGGACCGAAGTTGGTATCTGGATGGTTGAGATCGCCGGCCTTAATACGCGCCACGCGCTCAGCGATTTTGGCTTCAAACGCCGCTTGCAAATTAGCCGGGATAAACACGCGCGTGCCGTTGGTGCAAACCTGGCCCGAGCTGTAGAAGTTCGCCATCATCGCGATGTCAGCGGCGAGATCGAGGTCAGCGTCATCGAAAATGATCAGCGGAGATTTGCCGCCCAGCTCCATGGTGACATCTTTCAGCGTCGAACCGGCCGCATTGGCCATCACTTTCTTACCGCTGGCAACGCCGCCGGTGAAGGAGACTTTATCGATGCCCGGATGATCGGTAAGCAGCTGGCCGGTGACCGCGCCGCGACCGTTTAACACGTTGAACACGCCGTTCGGCACGCCCGCTTCAGTATAGATTTCCGCCAGTTTCAGCGCGGTCAGCGGCGTGACTTCGCTGGGTTTGAAGATCATCGCGTTACCGGCGGCCAATGCTGGCGCGGATTTCCACAGCGCGATCTGAATCGGATAGTTCCACGCGCCGATCCCGGCTACCACGCCCAGCGGTTCGCGGCGGGTGTAAACGAACGAGGTATCGCGCAGCGGGATCTGCTGGCCTTCCAGAGAAGGAATCAAGCCCGCGTAGTACTCGAGCACGTCGGCACCGGTGACGATGTCCACGTATTGGGTTTCGCTCAGCGGTTTGCCGGTGTCGAGGGTTTCCAGCGCGGCCAGTTCGTCATTGCGCTCACGCAGAATATCGACCGCACAACGCAAAATGCGCGAACGTTCCATCGCGGTCATCGCCGCCCAGATTTTCTGGCCTTTTTTCGCGGCGGCAACAGCGCGATCAACATCTGCGCGTTCCGCTTCATGCACGTCGGCCAGCACTTCGCCGTTCGCCGGGTTGATGGTCTGGAATGTTTTACCTGCCGCAGCGGGAACCAATGCGCCATCAATATAAAGGTGTTGCTCGGTGAATCGGGACATGATTTCTCCTTCCTCAGTGATTCTGGTCAGCCAATTGCTGACGAATGAATTGGGTGGTGAGCTGTCTGGCGATAGCCAAATCGAACGGTTTGCCGCTGAGCGCCGCGCGCAGCCACAGGCCATCAATCAATGACGCGAGGCCATGTGCCGCCAGACGCGCCTTTTCGCGCGGGATAACGCGACGAAACTCGGCGGCCAATGTGGAAAACAGGCGCCGGCTGCTCACGCGTTCTAAGCGGCCCAACTGTGGCTGATGCATGCTGCTGGCCCAGAAATCCAGCCAGGCTTTCATTGCGGCGCTGTGCACCTGAGAATCATCAAAGTTGCCTTCCACAATCGCCAGCAGGCGCGCTTCTGTTGTGGCGTCTGCCAGCGGTTTTAACCTTGCTGCTACCGCATCACGTAGCTGACGTGTTACGTCACGCATCGTGGCTTCCAGCAGACCGTTCTTGTCTTTGAAGTAGTGGCTAATGATGCCTGTCGATACGCCAGCACGTCGCGCAATCTGCGCAATGGTGGCATCGTTGATCCCGACTTCGTTGATGGTGCTCAGGGTCGCATCAATCAGTTGCCGACGACGTATCGGCTGCATTCCCACCTTTGGCATAACACTCCAGCTCCACTTCAATCTTAGAACACTATTAAAACTTTTTTTGATTGCACGTTCAATATAAAAAAGAAATTTGTTAGGATGCTGTGCTTGGATTGTTACAAAAACGAAGCGGGGAATCGAAGGGACTCAGCGGATGCGTATGCACGCGCATCCCACGAAAACCGCATTTTGCCTCGTCGGGATGCCGTTAATGGCGATCTCCGCGAGCTTCTTTGGCACGTACTACAGGAAATTAACCAGAGGTAATCGATGATTAATCCACCTGCCAGTGAAAAAGACAGAATCAATCCTGTGGTGTTTTACACCTCCGCCGGACTGATTCTGACATTTTCACTTGTCACGATTTTTTACAGCGAACTCGCTGCCAGCTGGCTTCTGACCGCCGTTAACTGGGTCACCTCCACGTTTGGCTGGTACTACATGCTCGCTGCCACGCTGTACATCGTGTTCGTCATCTATATGGCGTGTTCGCGCTACGGCGCCATCAAGCTGGGGCCGGAGCAATCTAAACCCGAGTTCAGCTTACTGAGCTGGTCGGCGATGCTGTTTGCCGCTGGCATCGGTATTGACCTGATGTTCTTCTCGGTTGCCGAGCCGGTAACCCAATACATGCAGCCGCCAGAAGGTGCAGGGCAGACCATGGAAGCCGCGCGTCAGGCGATGGTATGGACGCTGTTCCACTACGGCGTCACTGGCTGGTCGATGTACGCATTAATGGGCATCGCGCTCGGCTACTTCAGCTATCGCTACAACCTGCCGCTCACCATCCGTTCGGCGCTCTATCCGATTTTCGGCAAACGCATTAATGGCCCGATTGGTCACACGGTGGATATCGCCGCGGTGATCGGCACCATCTTTGGGATCGCCACCACGTTGGGAATTGGTGTGGTGCAGCTGAACTACGGCCTCAACGTGCTATTCGATATTCCGGAAGGTTTCACGGCGCAGGCCGCGCTAATTGTGCTGTCGGTGATCATCGCCACCATCTCAGTAACATCCGGTGTGGATAAAGGCATCCGTATTCTTTCTGAGCTGAACGTCGCGCTGGCGCTGGGCTTAATTCTGTTCGTGCTGTTTATGGGCAAAACCGATTTCCTGCTCAACGCGCTGGTGCTGAACGTTGGTGATTACATCAATCGCTTTATGGGCATGACGTTGAATACTTTTGCCTTCGATCAGCCACGCGAGTGGATGAATAGCTGGACGCTGTTCTTCTGGGCGTGGTGGGTTGCCTGGTCGCCGTTTGTCGGTCTGTTCCTCGCACGTATTTCGCGCGGTCGTACCATTCGTGAGTTCGTGTTGGGTACGCTGATTATCCCGTTCACCTTTACGCTGCTGTGGCTGTCGGTGTTTGGTAACGCGGCGCTGTATGAAATCATTCACGGCGATGCCGGCTTTGCGCAGGAAGTGATGGCGCATGCCGAACGCGGCTTCTATAGCCTGCTGGCGCAGTATCCGGCGTTTAAATTCAGTGCTTCGGTGGCCACCATCACCGGCATGCTGTTCTACGTGACGTCGGCGGATTCCGGTTCGCTGGTGCTGGGTAACTTCACCTCGAAGCTGAAAGACATCAACAGCGATGCACCGAACTGGCTGCGTATCTTCTGGTCGATTGCGATTGGTGTGCTGACGATGGGCATGCTAATGACCAACGGGATTTCTGCCTTGCAGAACGCCACGGTGATCATGGGCTTACCGTTTAGCTTTGTAATCTTCTTTGTGATGGCCGGGCTGTATAAATCGCTGAAGGTGGAAGATCACCGCCGCGCCAGCGCCAGCCGCGACACTGCGCCGTACATTTCAGCCAGTAACGATCGCCTGAGCTGGAAGAAGCGCCTGTCGCGTCTGATGAACTATCCGGGCACGCGCTATACGCAGAAGATGATGGAAGAGGTGCTGTTCCCGGCGATGCAGGATGTGGCGAAAGAGCTGGAGCTGCGCGGTGGACGTGTATCACTGGAGCGTGCCGAGCCAGAAGAAGGGCAGCCGCTGGGCCACCTTGATTTGCGCGTGTTGCTGGGCGAGGAGCAGGATTTCGTTTATCAAATCTGGCCACAGCAGTATTCGGTACCGGGCTTTACCTATCGCGCACGTAGCGGTAAATCGACCTATTACCGCCTGGAAACCTTCTTGCTGGAAGGCAGCCAGGGCAATGATTTGATGGACTATAACAAAGAACAGGTGATCATCGATATTCTCGATCAGTACGAACGTCACCTGAACTTTATCCACCTGCATCGTGAAGCGCCGGGCAGCAATATGACCTTCCCGGACGTGTGATCTCAGCCAGGTGCGCCTCGATGCGCACCTGGCACTTTCTCCGATCGCAGCTACACTTTCACGCTGATTAAACGGGGGATGAAATGAAATTAGGCTTTGCTTGTAAGTATCTGGATCAACAGGCTAAACAGCCTTATCCCTTCAAAAGCACCACCCGCACGCGCTTTCTTAGTCTCGATGATGAATCACGCATCACGCTGCTAAACCAACTGGCGCAAAACAATCTGCAAAATCTCACTCTCACGCTTGAAATGCTGGCCACGCAGCCCGACGCGCTGCGCATGATGCGCATCGGCAGCGATCTATTGCCGCTTTACACGGTGCCGCAAGCGACTCAGCTGTACGGTGAATTATTGCCCGATCTTACGCCGTTACTACGCCGCTGCGGCGAGCTGGCGCGCGCTAATAATATTCGGCTTTCATTCCACCCCGGCCAATATACGGTGCTGGCCTCCGATAATGACGGCGTGGTCGATCGCGCGATTGAGGATGTGGAGTATCACGCCACCTGTGCGGTATTAATGGGTTATGGCCGACAGTTTCAGGATTTCAAAATCAACATCCATATGAACGGCAAAAAAGGCTTTGAGGGATTCCGCGCCGCGTTTCTGCGGCTCACCCCTGAAGCGCGCAATATGCTGACGGTGGAGAATGATGAAATATCCTGTTCGCTGGACGATGTGTTGCAGGCGCGTGAGTTGTGTCCGGTAGTGCTGGATATTCACCATCATTGGGTGAAAGAGAATCACTATATTCAGGCTGATGATGCGCGCATCGCGCTGATAAAAGCGTCGTGGCGCGGTGTGCGGCCAGTTTTGCACTATTCGATTGCGCAGGAAGGTTTGATTCCCGATCACGGTTTCCCGGATCAGCAGGATTTAGCGGTGTCGAAAACCAAACTTCGCGCCCATGCCGATTATTACTTCAATCAAAGCTTAAATGATTGGGCGCTGTCGTTTGATGCCTTCGATATTATGTGCGAAGTGAAGATGAAGAATTTAGCGCGCGACCGTTTGTACGATTATGCAGTCGAGCGCCAGATCATCACGGCGCCGTAATCACAATCGCCACGCGGCGGTTTTGCGCACGGCCCTGCGGGTTATTGTTGCTGGCAATCGGCGCGCTCATTCCTAAGCCGCGCGTAACGATATTTTCGCGCGGAATTGCTGCGCCTTGCGCCCATTGTGTCGCAACGGCGTTGGCTCTTTTCAACGACAGCTGCTGGTTGTAATCCGCTTTGCCATAATTATCGGTATGACCATCAATACGCACATGCTTAATGCCGGTTGTCGCCAGATTTTTCGCCATTGTCTGAATGGTGTTTTTACTAGCGGGAGTGAGTTCCGATTCGTTGACGCCAAACAGAATTTTGTCCGACAAACCTAATCCCCAACCTTCGCTATTTTGGCTGAAACCGGCATTACGCATCGCCGCGATCTGTTCATCACTGAAACGTCCTTTTGCCTGGCAACCGACCAGTGTCAGCACACACACCATCAGGAAAATTTTCATCTTCATCTCCGCACCTTACTCTTTCCCTTGTTTTTGTACATGTTCATATCTGCGCGTTCCAGAATCGACTCAACCGTATCGCCGTGCTGCGACCAGGCGTAGCCAATGGTCACCGAGGTGGAAATCGGAGTGCCTTCAGCAATAACAATTTTCTGGCTGATGGCTTCATTAATATCCTGCATCAGCAACTGCAATTGCGCCTCGCTGGCGCGGCTGCTCACCAGCATGGCAAACTCATCGCCGCCTAAACGCGCGACTAAATCCTGTTTATATGCCAATGCGGAAAGGCGCGAACCAATCGCTTTAAGTACTTCATCACCGGCGGCATGGCCCCAGTTATCATTGATGCTTTTAAAGCGATCGCCATCGAGAAACAGCAAAACAAAGCGCTCTTTCGCCAGTTGCTGATCGAGCAGTTGGGTTAACCGCGCCACAAAGGCGGCGCGATTGGCGAGGCCGGTTAGCGGGTCTTCCAGCGCTTTGGCGGCCAGCGTGCGATTATCGCGGATCAGAGAAGCCTGCAGCGTCTGCATCTCTGTCAGCAACGAGTTGAGGTCATTGGAAAACAGCTGAAATTCGCGCGTCGGGCTTTCCGGGATACGTAAGGAAAAATCACCAGAATGGATCACGTAGTGGATCGAGCTGGTGATATTACGCAACGAGGCAAGTATGCCGCGATGGAGAAATTCACTCAGCAGGAAGGAGATGATTAACACGCACAGCATGCCGCTGGTCAGAATCATCAGCGAATAACGGATGAAATCGGCCGCACCGGTAACGGTGCCTTCCAGCGTCAGCGTACCGACATTGGCTTCCGAGTGGTTAATATTAACGCTGAGCGGTTTAAGATAAATCCACTCACGTAATAATCGCGGATACCAGCCGGTCTGTTCTTGTCGATCATGCCAGTCAACTAAAACAGTGTGATCGTCAGTCACCAGTTTTGCGGAATCGAACATGCCTTCATTGCCGAGGCGCGCGATTTTATTATGCGCGTCGTAGCTGTCTTCAAATACCGTGGCGGCCGTCAGCGTGGTGCTGAGCGTGGCGGCAATTAATTCCAGATTTCTTTTCTCGTAGCTTTTAATAAACAGCAGGGAAGTCGACGAGAGTAGCAGCCAGCACAGCAATAAAATCACCGCAGAGTTGATGGTGCTAATCTTGCGCAGCTTGTTACGAATCGATGATTTGTCATTTAGTGAATTTTCTATTTTCATCTTATTTGCTTCCATTGCGGGACAGCAACAGTACGTCCGGACTCACCTTGACGCCGCTCCTGGCAAGCGAATCAAGGTTGACTGAGAAAAGCGTGTGGTCGGGTTTAAAAATCAGGCAGAAGGCGGCGCCAATGGTACATTCCGCATTGTTTTCAGCGAGGGTTAATACCGCCTTACCTTTGAGGTGATTAAAAAGTTCAACCTGTTGTTGCGGCGTCTGATCGCCAAAATAGACCGCATCGCAATGCTGCGTTGCCAGTTCACTTTCACTGGCGAGATAAACCACGCTAAACGGAACGGCTGAAGGCACACTATTTTGTGGCAATGAGAGATGTTGCGCGGAGGAAAATACGCAGAGTTGCGGCGCGCCGGTTAAACCCGGCCAATGGGTAAAACTAATAATACCGCTGACAATGCGATTGGCTTTATCGTCTTTTATTTCAGCAATTGCTGAGCGAGAAATAAACAGCAGCAGAAATAGGGCAGTTACGACGATTTTGCAGATATGGAGCAGGGAAAGCAGTACGTCGGCTTCCCGATGAAGTTGATGTTTACGTAACATACTGCGTTCCCGAGAGTTCTTCGCATTATTCAGCGCGCAAATAGTAGCACCGCTACGGTTAAAAATGTACCTACAGTTCGTAGGGTCGCTATTCATGGCGACTTTTCTCGCAAAATGCTCACCCGAGCATTCCACAAATTTCTGCGATATTTGTAGACGGCATTGCGCGAAATTATTTTATGGATAAACGACCAAAAAGGGCGCACTTCACCAAAGTGTGATCCAGCACACATTTATCGGCCTGATAACTGCTACGCGTTAAAACGGCTTAAATCGCTGATGCCGGATAAATTAGCGACAAAACCGCATCTTTAACGTGGATTTTCATTAGCCGTGCTTACGCATCTGCGCCACGTGCAAACCGCGCGATGAACATGGTTTTCGATTACGAAATAATTCGACATATTTATCGAGGTGAGGCTTTTTCACATTCTGGCAGGATACGCAACATTCAGTACATCCTGGTCACCGTGTCATGCAGTGGTTTTCAAAAAACGCCGTTTTTTTTGCTGTAAAAACCTGTCTGGCCGCCTTTCTGGCACTCTATTTCGCACTCGAACTGAATCTGGATAAACCGGCGTGGGCGGTGACCACGGTGTTGCTCGCGTCACAGCTCTATTCCGCCTCAACCATTTCCAAATCGGTGTTCCGTCTGCTGGGGACACTATTGGGCGGCGTATTCGTCTTCTTTATCTTTCCGCCGACCGTGCAGCATCCGCTGCTGTTCTGTTTCTGCATTTCGTTATGGGTCAGCGTTTGCCTCTATCTGTCACTGCACGACCGCACGCCGAAGAGTTACGTGTTTATGCTGGCCGGTTACAGCGCGGCGATCATGGGTTTTCCGGAAGTCACCACGCCGCTGTCGATCACCAGCACGGTGATTTCGCGTATAGAAGAGATCACGCTCGGCATCGTCTGCAGCAGCCTTGTGCATGCGCTGTTGTTTCCGGTATCGATGCGCAGTCTGCTGGAGCAGAGTGTCAGCCACTGGTATCTCAACGCGCGCAAACTGTGCAGCGATTTGCTTTCCGGCATTCCCAGCGACAGTTCGCCCGAGCGTGACGATATTCTGATCCGCATGGCAACGCATCCGCAGCAGGTGGAAGTGCTGATCACCCACTGCGTTTATGAAGGTGACGCCGCGCGGAGACTGATTCGCCTGGTTAGCGTGCAGTATCAACATCTCTCCTATTTGATCCCGACTCTCACGGCTATCGAGATGCGCCTGCAGCGGCTCTCGATACTGCAAATCGCCTTTCCGGAAAACGTGGCGCAAACCTTTCAGCTGTTTCTACAGTGGCTCAATGATGGTGAAGCGGTAGGGGAAACCAGCGGCATCCAGCAGACGTTAAGCACTTGTCAGGCTGAACTTAACCTCGCCTGGCAAAACGGCGAATTGCCTACTGAAAACTGGCTGCTTTTTACCGGATTAATGGAACGGCTGGCGGATTTTGTCCGTATTGCCGGGGCCTATCAAAGCGTTGGTGGATTGGTAAGCGACCTGTCGGGCGACACTACACTGGCGCGCGGCAAACGCACGCACCGCTTTTTTGATAAAGGGTTAATTCGGCTTTCGGCGTTAACCGCGTTCTGTGCCACCTTCGGTTCCTGCTTGTTATGGATGGGAACGGGCTGGCGTGATGGCGCATCGGCACCGGTGATGGCGGCGATTCTCTGCTCATTGCTCGCCAGCCAGGATACGCCGCTGACTTCAATGAAGCTGTTTGTGCGTGGCGTAATCGTGGCGATCATTATCAGCGTAATTTACGTGGCGCTGCTGCTGCCGCAAGCCACTTCGTTTGAGGCGCTGATGATTTGTCTCGCGCCCGGACTGATGATTCTGGCGCTGATGATCGCGCGGCCCTCGACCAACATGATAGGCCTGAGCGTAGCGATTCAGATCCCCGGCTTTATCGGCCTCGGCCACCATTTAAAACCCGATTTGGTGCTGCTAATCAATAACGCGATTGCCACCATGGCGGGCGTGATGTTTGCGGTAATCATCACCGCCATCATGCGTAACAAACGCCCATCATGGACCGCGCGCCGCGCCGTGCGACAGGGTCTGCGCGAGCTGTTGCGCTTTATTAAAGAGACTGAACGAAACGGTTCGTCACTGCTGGGACGGCAACGTTTTATCAGCCTGATGCTGGATAAAGTGAATGTGGTGTTGCCGCGCTTACGGCTCGATCCGCATCCCGATATGCGTTCAGCCGGCATGTTGCTCAAGGAAGTGTGGCTGGGCGTGAATAGCTTTGATTATTACGCGCGCCACAAAGAGCTGCTGCAGCAATATCATCTGGATAGTGGACAGATGTTTCATGAGCTGGCGCTGTTTCTCAAACGCCGCCTGAAGTCACTGCAAACCCCACCGCATGCGGATTTGCAGGATGAGCTGGATTTACTGTTGCTGAAGCTGGAACAACTGGCGAAACACGACGAAAGGGTGCTGACGCCGCTGTTCCATCTGTTCAGTATTCGGCTCTATCTTTTCCCGCAACAAGCGTGGCCAATCATTAAGTAGGGTCGCCATTCATGGAGTAATGCTCGTCAGTTAAGACATGAAAACCCCTCATTACTGAGAGCACACATTCTAGCGGCGCAATTCATTGCGCGATAAATCGCGCCGCTACGGAAGGTGCGGTGATTTGAAACGGCGCTTAACTGATCGGCATTACGCCATTCATGGCGACCACTTATTTACAGCGCCTCCAGATTCCGCCCGTTGCTGGCGATCACTTGCTTGTACCACCAGAATGATTTTTTGCGGATGCGTTCCAGGCTGCCGTTGCCTTTGTCATCACGATCGACATAAACAAACCCATAACGCTTACTCATTTCGCCGGTCGAGGCCGCCACCAAATCGATGCAGCCCCACGTGGTATAACCGATCAGCGGGATACCATCGGCAATCGCTTCGCCCATCGCCTGAATATGCTCTTTCAGATAGCTGATGCGATAATCGTCGTTAATCTCGCCGTCGGCATTGATTTCATCGTGCGCGCCGAGGCCGTTTTCCACCAGAAACAGCGGCTTCTGGTAGCGGTCATACATCATGTTCATGGTGATACGCAGACCGAGTGGATCGATGCCCCAGCCCCAATCGCTGCGTTTAACATGCGGATTGGTCAGCGATTTCACCACGTTGGCGGCGCTGCTGTTTTGCTCGTTCATCTCTGCCGAGGCGCAGCGTGAGGCGTAATAGCTGAAGGAGACGAAATCAACGGTGTGACGCAGCGTAGCGGCATCTTCCGCTTCCATCGCAATCTCCACGCCTTTCTCGCGGAATACCCGCGCGGCATACGAAGGATAAGCGCCGCGCGCCTGCACATCGATAAAGAACAGGTTTTCGCGATCCTTCTCCAGCGCGGCCCATACATCCTCCGGCTTACATGACCACGGATAGAAGTTGCCACCCGCCAGCATGCAGCCGACCTGGTTTTCCGGGTTAATTTCATGGGCGATTTTGGTCACCAGCGCGCTTGCCACCAGCTCGTGATGCGCCGCCTGATACTTCACCTGCTCCGGGTTTTCGCCCGGTTCGAACACCAAACCTGCGCCGGAAAACGGGCTGTGCAGCAGGATATTGATCTCGTTAAAGGTCAGCCAATACTTCACCAGACCGTTAAATTCTTCAAAGCAGGTACGCGCATAGCGGCTGAAAAATTCGATCATTTTGCGATTGCGCCACGAACCGTATTCGGTCACCAAATGCATCGGTACATCGAAGTGGCACAGCGTCACCAGCGGCGTGATGCCATATTTCTGGCACTCTTCAAACAGGCTGCGATAGAACGCGATGCCTTCCGCGTTAGGCGTCAATTCATCGCCTTGCGGATAAATACGGCTCCAGGCAATAGAGGTACGGAACACGGTAAAACCCATTTCTGCCATTAGCGCGATATCGTCTTTGTAGCGACGGTAAAAATCGATGGCGTCATGGCTTGGGTAATACTCATCGCTGCGCAGTTCGAAGCGCTTTTCCAGGCCCAACTTTACCGGCATGCGATGCGCGCCGTGGGGGATCATATCCACCGTGGTTAAACCTTTACCACCCGCCAGATAGCTCCCCTCTGACTGATTAGCGGCTAATGCGCCGCCCCACAAAAATCCCTCTGGAAATGTCACTTCAGACATAAAAACCTCATTTACACCTTGGATAAATTAACGTTGGCGGGTTTGGCATCATCCGTCACCGGCTTTGGCTGTGCGGGCTCGGTGACCGGGATATCTTCAAAGCCGAGAATCAACGTCAGAATGAAGGAGAGCACCACCGACAGCACCATCACGCCAGCGACCCACACGATGCTCATCGGATTGGTGGGATCGAAAAACTGTACGCTGGTGAACAAGCCTGGTGAGGCCATTGAATGGCTGGCAAGCCCACCAATCCCTGCCACTGCGCCGCAGATAAAGCCGCTGATCAGGCTGGCGATCAGCGGACGTTTCAACCTGACCGCCACGCCATACAGCGCCGGTTCAGAAATGCCCGCGACAATCGCCGATGCCGCCGCTGCAAACGCGGTTTGACGCAGTTCAGGGTTCTTGGTTTTGAATGCCACCGCCAGCGAAGAACCGCCCAGCGACAGGTTGGCCCCGATCTCCGACGGCATCACCATGCCTTCTTTGCCGGTTTCGGCGATGGTTTGAATGATGGTGGGGGTAAATACGCGATGCATCCCGGTCATCACCAGCAGCGGCCACAGTGCGCCCATAATCGCCACCGACAACCAGCCAAGATAGCCGTGAATGGTGTAGACCAGCGCGGAAATGCCGCTACCAATCCAGATGCCAAGCGGTCCAATCAGCACAATGGCAATCGGGGCGGCCACCAGCACAATCAGCATCGGCTTGAGGAAGTTCTTGGTTACCGCAGGCGTGATGCGATCAACCCAGTATTCGATGTGCGACAAAATCCACGTCATCACTAACGCCGGAATAACCGTGTAGGTGTACTTCACCGCCGTCACCGGAATAAAGGCAAATTCCACCGCCTGGCCTTGTGCGGCTTTCGCCATTAAATCGACAAAGTTGGGATGCACCAGCACACCCGCGATGGCAATCGCCAGCGACATGTTGGTTTTGAATTTCAGCGCGGCGGAGGCGGCCACCATAATCGGCAGGAAGAAGAACGCGCCGTCACCTATCACGTTGAGGATGATCAGTGTGGAAGAGCCTTTCTCCAGCACGCCGCTCATCTCCAGTACCATCGCCAACAGCTTTACCATCGAGCCACCAATAATCGCCGGGATCAACGGTGACATGGTGCCCACCAGCGCATCAAGAATACCGGCACCGATGCTGCGTAGGGTGATTTTGCGTTTCACTGGCGCGGCGCCTTCGCTGTTCGGCGTGCCGAGCTTCAACACTTCCTGATAAGCGAGGTTCACATTGTTACCAATGATCACCTGACACTGCGTGTCGGTGTGCACCACGCCCATCACGCCGTGAATGGCTTTCAGTGTGGCGTTATCAATGCTGGCGCTGTCTTTCACCACGAAACGCAGGCGCGTCATGCAGTGCGTCACCGCTTCGATATTGTTCAGGCCGCCGAGCGCAGCCACGATGGCGCGCGAGACATCCGCATAATTTTTAGCCATGGATTTTTAATCTCTGATTATTTGGTAGGGGTACAACGGTTTCTGCGTGATTTTTCATCATGAGAAACCGGTTTCACAAAATCATGAAGATGCAATGTAATCCAGGCAAGAAATTTAAAATTCGATAGTTGAAAGTGTGAAGTTGATCGCTTTGACTAATTGGACGGCTATGCGGTAATGGCAGAAAAATTGCCGCCTGTTTCGGAGCTTAGGTACACTGCTGCAATGAGCATGGAAAAAGAGTGAATCATGGCGACGATAATCGAGGTGGCAAAAGTAGCAGGCGTATCCAAAGCGACTGTATCGCGTGTGCTGTCTGGCAACGGCTATGTCAGCCAGGAAAAACGCGAGAAGGTGTATCAGGCGATTGCCGCTACTGATTTCCGCCCTAACTTGCTGGCGCGCAATCTGGCGACCAAATCCAGCCAGACGATTGGGCTAGTGATCACCAATACCCTTTACACCGGCAGCTACTTCAGCGAGTTGATGCAGCACTCTGCGCGCCTGATGGAACAGCAGGGACGTCAGTTGTTGCTGGTGGATGGTAAACACAGCGCCGAAGAGGAGCGTGCGGCCATTCAGTTCCTGCTCGATTTGCGCTGCGATGGCGTGATCATCTATCCGCGTTTTCTCACCACCGATGAAATGGACAGCATCATTGCGCAGCATAAACACCCGATATTGGTGATCAACCGCCGTCTGCGTCAGCACGACAGTTACTGCATTTACTCGGATCAACAGCGCAGCAGCAGCGCAGCGGTGGAGCAGCTGATTGCGCTGGGCCATCGCGACATCGCCTTTATCACCGGTTCGCTGGATTCGCCGACCGGCCGCGAACGTCTGGCGGGCTACCACGCCGCGCTGACCAAACATGGCATTGCCGTTGAAGATGCGCTGGTGGTCGAAGGAAAATGGCAGGCGCAAAACGGCATGACAGCGGTACAACAGTTACTGAACCAGGGCAGAAATTTCACGGCGCTGGTGGCCAGTAACGATGATATGGCGGTGGGCGCGCTCAAAGCGCTGGCGGCCGCGCAGATTGCGGTGCCTGCAAAAGTGGCAGTGATCGGTTTCGATGATATCCCGCTGGCGCCGTTTACCATTCCGGCGTTATCCAGCGTGAAAATGCCGGTAACCGAGATGATTCAGGAAACCATTGAACGCCTGATTTCCATGCTGGATGGCGGCGAAATGCGCAATGACAAAACCTTTGCCGGGGAATTAATTATGCGTGAATCAGTTGGGCCGGGACCGCATCACCATCAGTGATGAAAAATTGGGGTTTCTTATTCCAGTCATTTAGCCACTGATGTTATGTGGAAATTTATTTCTCTATTAACAGGCTGAGGGGAAAACGGGTTCCCCCCGCACCGCAATCCGGTGCGGGAGCGTAATTTTGCCCTGTTTAAACTCTTCTTCAATATCGATACCTAAAGCTTCACGCATGTAAGCGTGGCGCGTCCACTCCATATAAAACGGATAATAAAGGCCATCGACCACGCCCTGAAAATCGACATGCTTTTCATCCACCTCATACTGCTTTGCAAACATTTTTATATCCTTATCTGAGAGTTAGGGGAATAAGGAGGGTGGTTTACCTCATAACGCACGTCCGGTAAACACCGGTTAGTCGGCAGGTGATGATGTTCACAATTTAATGCTAAAAATCACTATCGTTAGCTCCTTCGGATTTTTTAAAGCAACACCTCAGTTAATGCTGTTTTCGCTGCCAGGCGTAGGAGGGTATACCTTGCGAAAACCTTTTTTCGCAGAGCAGGCCAGCATGACCACACATACTCGCATCCGTAAATTCAACACCAAAGAAACCTATCCCAATCAGGCGCTGGATAACGATCTCTGTCAGGCGGTGCGCGCAGGCAATACCGTGTATGTCCGTGGGCAGATTGGCACCGACTTCGCGGGCAACCTGGTAGGATTAGGCGATCCCGCCGCGCAAGCCGAACAGGCGATGAAAAACGTTAAACAGCTTCTGGAAGAAGCGGGCAGCGATTTATCGCACATCGTCAAAACCACCACTTACATCATTGATCCCCGCTATCGCGAGCCGGTGTATCAGGTGGTCGGCAAGTGGCTGAAAGGTGTGTTCCCGATCTCCACCGGTTTGGTGATTTCCGGTTTAGGTCAACCGCAATGGTTGATGGAAATCGATGTGATCGCGGTTATTCCTGACGACTGGCAAGCGGAATAAGAGGCGCGAGACGATGACGTTATCCATTGTGGGACGCTGCGACGCAACCGGTCAAATCGGCATTGCCATTAGCTCATCCAGCATTGCGGTAGGCGCACGTTGCCCATGGCTACGCGCGGCAGTGGGCGCAGTATCAACCCAGAACATTACCTTACCCGCGCTAGGCCCGCGCATTCTTGATCGCCTGCAACAAGGCGACAGCGCAGAAGCCGCGCTCAAAGCCGGGCTCGCCAGCGACGACTCTTCCTCTTATCGCCAGGTGACGGTGTTAGCCGCCGATGGCCAAACGGCCTGCTTTAGCGGCGATAAAACGCTCGGCATTCATAACGCGCAAACCGGTCATCACTGTGTTGCGGCGGGCAATCTGCTGGCTAATCCTGAGGTGATTCCGGCGATGGTAAGCGCCTTCGAACAGCATTCCGGTCATTTAGCCGAGCGCTTAATGGCGGCGATGCAAGCGGGCATGCAGGCGGGCGGGGAAGCGGGGCCGGTGCACTCTTCTGCCTTGTCGATCGTTGATGATCAGGTGTGGCCGATTGTCGATCTGCGTGTTGACTGGACGGATGGCGATCCAATTAGCAAACTCGACCAGCTGTGGCTGGCTTATCAACCGCAAATGAACGATTACGTGACGCGCGCCATCGATCCAACGCAGGCACCCCGTTATGGCGTGCCGGGCGACGAGTAGGAGTTTCCATGTTTACCAGCCGACAACTGCTTGAAAAGCTGGTGGCGTTTGACACCACCAGCCGTGAATCCAACCTGGCATTGATCGATTTCGTCTGGCGTTACCTGAATGATTTGGGTGTAAGCGGTGAGCTAATTCACAACGCGGAACGCAGTAAAGCCAATTTGTATGCACGTCTTGGACCCGCTGGCGATGGCGGCGTGATGCTCTCCGGCCACAGCGATGTGGTGCCGGTGGAGGGACAAAACTGGAGCGTGCCACCGTTCACGCTCACCGAACGTGATGGCAAGTTATACGGGCGCGGCACCGCTGATATGAAAGGTTACATCGCCTGCATGCTGGCGGCAGTGCCCCATTTTCTGGCACAGCCGCTAAAGCAGCCGCTGCATCTGGCAATCTCCTATGACGAAGAGGTCGGCTGCCTGGGCGTGCGCACCTTGCTGGAGGCGCTGTTGCAGCGCCCGGAAAAGCCGTCAATCTGCCTGATTGGTGAACCCACCGAATTGCAACCGGTGCTCGGTCATAAGGGAAAACTGGGTGTGCGCTGCGAAGTGAAGGGCGCGGCTTGCCATTCTGCCTATGCGCCGCAGGGTGTCAATGCCATCGAATATGCTGCGCAGCTAGTTCACCAATTAACGGCGATCGGCGAGCGCCTGGCGCAGGCTGAACAACATGACACACGTTTCGATCCCCCTTTTACGACGGTGCAAACCGGGATTATTCGTGGCGGCACCGTATTGAACATCGTGCCCGCTGAATGCGTCTTTGATTTTGAAGTGCGCACCTTGCCCCAGCATGACGCGCAAGCCGTTGCCGCTGAGATCGAGACCTTCGCGCAATCAGAGCTGGTGCCGCGTATGCAGGCCGTCGCAGTGGACAGCGCGATCCGTTTTTATCCTATCAGTGGCTATCCCGGGTTATTAACCGATGCGCAAAGTGACGCTGCGCGATTGATCGCCTATCTCACTCAATCCAGCGACTTCAGCACGGTAGCCTTTGGCACCGAAGGCGGCTTGTTCCACCAGGCCGGTATTCCCAGTGTCATTTGTGGGCCTGGCAGCATGGCGCAAGGTCATAAACCCGACGAATTCATCAGCATCGCTCAGTTGGATGCCTGTGACGCCATGTTGCAGCGCTTAGCCGCATGGATGAGTCAATAATTACTGTGACAACGTCACACCAATTGCTTTGGAGAGTTCATGGTTAGTGCAGAAATCACCCGATTCCCACAGCCCGATATGCCGCGCCCCGCAGTGAAAAGCAGCAACATCGCCGTACAGTTAGATGGCGTGCTGAAGAAGTTTGGCGACGCTATCGCACTGCACAAAATTTCCCTGACTATTGAGGAAGGGGAATTTATTACCCTACTCGGCCCATCGGGCTGCGGCAAAACCACGTTGCTCAATTTGATGGCCGGTTTTGCTGAAGCTGATGGCGGCGAGATTTTTATTGATGGCGAATTGGTCACGGAAATTCCCCCTTACCAGCGTGAAATCGGCATCGTGTTCCAGAACTACGCGCTGTTTCCGCATATGACGGTGGAAAAAAATGTGGGTTATGGTCTGCGTATGCGCGGGGTGCCAAAGGCCGAAATCGCGGAGCGCGTTGAGCAAGCATTAGCGTTGGTCAAACTGGCGGGTTACGGCCATCGCAAACCGCGTGAACTCTCCGGCGGACAACAGCAGCGTGTGGCACTGGCGCGTGCGCTGGTGATCCGTCCAAAAGTCTTGTTGCTGGATGAGCCATTTTCCGCGCTGGACAAGAATCTGCGTTTATCGATGCAGGTCGAACTGAAAGCCATCCAGCGCAAGTTAGGCGTCACCACGGTGTTTGTCACCCACGATCAGGGCGAAGCGCTTAGCATGAGCGATCGTGTGGTGGTGATGTCAGCGGGGCATGTGCGTCAAATCGGTACACCGGATGAAATCTATCGCCAGCCGCGCGATCCGTTTGTGGCGGGCTTTGTCGGTGACGTCAACATCTTGCCTGGACGTTATGCCGGGCGCGATCACGCTGCGGTGCTTGAGCTGGGCGGCAATGTGCTGCGTCTGCCGGCAGAGCGCGTGCAGGCGAGCGTTGGCGAGCGACTCGATGTGTATGTGCGTCCGGAAAACATTCAATTGGGGCCGCTCTCTTCGCACTGTTTCCTGAGCGCCACGGTGATCACCCATGTGTTTCAGGGCGATCACGTTGATGTGCATCTTGATGTGCCAGCGCTCGGCAGCGCCTCGCTGTTTGCGCGCCAGTCGGGTCTGGAATCCCTAACCCGCTGGCCAGTGGGTAGCGTAGTGGGCATCACCTTTGATGATGAAGGCGTGTGCGCCTTTACCGCCGCTAAGCAAGGATAAGATCCGATGGTGCCTGAAATGATGAACGCGGTAATTGCCCGCCAGCCGGGCGGCGCAGAGGTGTTAACGGTGGTAGAACGTACCGTGCCACAACCTGCGGCGGGTGAAGTATTGATTCGCGTCGCCAGCGCGGGTGTTAATCGTCCTGACATTATGCAGCGTAGCGGCATGCCAATCCCACCGGGCAGCTCAGATGTATTCGGTCTGGAGGTAGCAGGTAACGTGGTGGCGTTAGGTGCAGGGGTTAGTGGTTTCACCATCGGCGACGCGGTAATGGCGCTGCTGAACGGTGGCGGTTATGCCGACTATTGCGTGGCGCGCGCTGAATTGTGTTTGCCGGTGCCCGATAATCTGCCGTTGGCGCATGCAGCGGGCATCCCCGAAGCGGCATTTACTGTGTGGCACAACCTGTTTGAGCTGGGCCGTTTAGCCCCCGGTGAAACCGTACTGATTCACGGTGCCGCCAGCGGCGTTGGCACCTTTGCCATCCAATGTGCGCACGCCTGTGGAGCACGTGTGGTGGCCACCGCAGGCGGTGCCAACAAAACTGCGGCGCTGCAACAGCTTGGCGTCTGGCGCGCCATCGATCGCCATAAAGAGGATTTTGTCGCGGTGATTGCAGCGGAAACCGCAGGGCAAGGCGTGGATGTGGTGCTGGATAACGTGGGTGGTGATTACGTGGCGCGTAATCTTAGCGTGTTAGCGCAAGGCGGACGTCATGTGAGCTTGTCATTTATGCAGGGCGCGAAGATCGAGCTCGATCTGCAATTGGTGATGCGTAAAGGATTGAGTTTAACCTCTTCCACGCTGCGCCCCAAAAGCGCTGCTGAAAAGGCGCGCCTGGCGACGTGCATCCGCAAACATCTGCTGCCGCTGATCGTAGCAGGCAAAATCAAACCCACGCTGCATCAAATTTTGCCGCTGGCGCAGGCGGCGGAGGCACATCGAATCCTTGAGGCCAACGCCAACATTGGCAAAGTGTTGCTGAGCGTGGATCAGCAGGGAGCGTTGGTATGATGCAACTGTTTTACGCCACCACCTCTGCCTATGTGCGTAAAGTGATGGTGACTGCGCATTGTCTTGGGCTCACGAATGAGATTGAGCTTCTGGATTCGGCGGCGCATCCGGTTGAACGTGATGAGCGCATCGCCATCGTTAATCCGTTAGCCAAAGTGCCCGCACTGCGAACCGAACAAGGGGCATGTCTCTACGACAGCCGCGTGATATGCGAATACCTCAATGCCCGCGCGAAGGGCGACTTAATCCCGTCAAAGGGTGATGCGCGCTGGTTGAGTTTGTCGCGCCAGGCATTGGGCGACGGTTTGATCGATGCCGCCTTGCTGGCGCGTTACGAGTACAGTGCCCGCCCATTGGAAAAGCAGTGGCAAGGCTGGGCCGATGCTCAGCTGAAAAAAGTCCATGCGGCGCTACGGGAAATTGAGTGTCAGGTTGCGGGTTTTAGTACGCAGCCTGATGACGTGGGTTTGATTGCCATTGGCTGCGCGCTCGGTTATCTCGATTTTCGCTTCGATGTTCTTAACTGGCGGGCAAACCATCCGCTGACTGCCGCGTGGTTCGCCCTGTTCGACGCCCATCCCGCGATGGCCGCCACGCGCCCGCATTGATCGCCATTAATCGTCATTCGGTCACCCTTTCGGGCGACAACGGCACAGTGACTCAGGAGCTCAGATGACACAGCAGATTTTTTTTCTTAACGGCCCGAACGCTAATCTATACGGCATGGACAAGAACGGCACTTACGGCAGCGAAAGCTTTGCCAGCATTGATGAACGCTGCCAGCGCCGGGCAGCATCACACAACATCACACTGCAATTTCGCCAAAGCAATCACGAAGGCGTGCTGGTTGACTGGATTCAGGAAGCGCGTCAGCAGGCTGCCGGATTGATCATTAACGCCGCCGGTTTAACCTACAGTTCGGTGCCGATTCTCGATGCATTGCTGATGTTTGATGGCCCGATCATCGAAGCGCACATGAGTAATATCTGGAAACGCGAGCCGTTCCGCCATCATTCGCTGGTATCAAAAGCCGCCACCGGCGTGATTGCCGGTTTGGGCGTGATCGGTTACGAACTGGCAATTGATGCGGTAGTTGAGTTGATCAAGGCGAATGCGGCATGAGTATTTTGGTCTTTTACAGCGAGTTTGACAGTTTTGAACAGTGGTCAGCGTTGCTCGCTCCGCATCTGCCGGGCGTAACGCTTTGTCGGGCGGAAGAGGTGCAAAACGATGTTGAGGTGCATTTCGCGTTGGTGTGGAAGCCGCCGCAAGGTTTTTTCGCCCCTTATCGCAACCTGAAACTGCTTATAAATCTGGGTGCGGGCGTTGATTCGCTGGTCGGGCGCGATGATTTGCCGGATATTCCCATTGTTCGTTTGTCTGACCCGCATATGGCGCGGATGATGGCCAGCTTCGTGCTGTTTGCCGTGCTGCGTTATGTGCGTGACATTCCGGCTTTTGAGCGGGCACAACGTGAACGACGCTGGCATTACCTGCATCCGCGTTCGCCGGAAACCGTGCGCGTTGGCGTGCTGGGATTGGGTGAATTGGGCGCGCACGCCGCGCTTGAGCTGACGCGCCAGGGATTGGATGTGCGCGGCTGGTCACGATCGCAGAAAACCATCGACGGCATTACCTGTAGCAGCGGAATAGACGCGCTGGATGCTTTCCTCGCCGGCAGCGATATTTTGGTAGTGATGCTGCCGCTCACGCCGCAAACCCAGGGCTTACTGAGTGCTAAACGACTGGCACGGTTACCGCACGGCTGTGCGTTTATCAATGTGTCGCGCGGAGCGATTGTTGATCAGGCGGCGTTAACGCAGGCGTTGCAGTGTGGACAGATCGCCGAGGCGACGCTGGATGTGTTTGACCGCGAACCGTTGCCGCCCGAAGATGCGCTGTGGGGTATGGATAATGTATTGATCACGCCGCATCTGGCTTCGGTTGCCATTCCGGCCAGCGCGGCATCGCAGGTCGCCGCGAATATCCAGCGCGCCGCACGCGGCGAAGCGGTATTGCATCAGGTCTTCCCGCAGCAGGGGTATTAACCGCTGGTCGCCATTCATGGCGACCAGGGATCTCACGCCACTCGCACCACTTGCGGATCGAAATAACTCGGTGCCGCCATGCCGGGAATATATTGGTCGGAAATAAACATGCGGCAACGCTCGGCAAAAGCGCTCACCACCCTGGATTGCTGTACCTGCGCCATGGTGGCATAACCCAACTGCATCGCCTTGTTAACCCCCGCCAACCGCACGCGAATCAAGCGTTTACCATCCTGCGACAAATGCGCTTTAGGTCGTACGTTAGCGATACCGAAGCCGACACCGTTGGCCACCATCGCGCGCACCGTTTCCATACTGCTGGAGCGCATCACCACATTTGGCGTCACCCCGGCTTCGCTGAACAAGCCAAGAAAATATTCACGACTCCACGGCATATCCAGCAGCACCATCGGCGCTGCAGCCAGATCCTGCATCGAAACCGCGGATTGTGTGGCGAACGGATGATGCTCACCCACCATTACATAGGGCGGCAGTTGCGCCAGCGACTGGAAAGTCACATCGCTGGCGGGCACCAAATCATAGGTGAGGGCGATATCGATATCCGCTGAGCGCAGCTGTTTTAACAGCAACTCATGATTGCCTTCCACCAGCGAAATACGCACGCCGGGAAAGGCGCGGCCAAAGCCAAACACCAATTCCGGCGTCAACATTGGCGCTAACGTATCGAGGCAACCAACACGCAGCGGGCCGCGTACGTTGTTCATTGATTCCGATGCAATGGTGTAAAGGTTCGACATCTGTTCGAGGATCAGTTTGGCCTCTTTTAATACCTGGTGGCCGATTGCGGTGAGTGAAACGCCCTGGGCATGGTGACGCACAAACAGCTGCACGCCAAGCTCAGACTCAATGTGGGTGATGGCGGCGGAAATCGACGGAGAGGAGACGTGAATACGCTCCGAGGCGCCAATAATGCTGCCCGCTTCACCGGAAGCGACAAAATATTCCAGCTGACGCTGGGTGATGCGACTGAGCATGCAGGTTCTCCTGAGATCGCTGACACGCTCATGTCGCGTCAGTCATTCTAATATGGTCGATTCAACTCAAGCATTTCTCATGCCAAATTCCGACTTACAGCATAATCACCTGTCCTTGCGCCAGCGACCATTCGCGTCTGCCTCACTCCTGCTTCAGAAAATCCTTGTTAAGCAGGCCGCTTTTTTAGCCTCAGAAATCCTGATGCAACAGCGAGGGAAATGCTGTTTTACCCAATCTCACCGCAACGGCATTATCGCTTCAACACCCGAGAGCCGCCTTCGCACTGTTTTAGAGCATTGCGACGCGATGGACCAGACGGTGGTGCAAAGCAGCGACAACAGCCATTTCATTCATTGGGGACAAGAATATGTTGCGTAAGATGGGTGCCTTAACGTTATTGACCGCGTGTGTATTGAGCGTAGGGAATGCAGTGGCCGCAGATAAGCTGATTGTCAGCACCTGGGGCGGCAGCTTTAAGGATCTGATTGATCAAACTATCGCCAAAGAGTTCACCAAAGAAACCGGCGTAGAAGTGCAGTTCGTCACCGGCGGCACCATCGATCGTTTGAACAAAGCCAAGCTGGCGGGCGGTTCGCCGGAAACTGACGTCACCTTTACCACCGCGCATGTCGGTTATCTGTATGCCAACAGCGGCCTGTTTGAAAAGCTCGACATGAGCAAAATCCCTAACGCGGTGAATCTGGTACAGCAGGCCAAAGTCAGCCCGTATCACCTTGGCGTGTGGGGCTACGTTTACACCATCGGTTACCGTCCAGATTTAGTGCCGAAGGGTGAAGAATTTACCAGCTGGAACGATCTGTGGCGTCCGGAGCTGAAGAGCTCGATTGCGCTGCCAGATTGGGATCCGAGCCATATCATCGCGGTGTCCGCCAAACTTTCTGGCTCGGATGCAGCGCATTGGGAACAAGGCCAGTCCAGGCTGAAAGCGCTGATCCCGAACATCAAATCCTTCTATACCGATGATGCCAACAGCCAGCAGCTGATCTCCACGGGCGAAACGCCGGTACAGGTGATGCTGTCGATGAACGCCTACAGCATGATTGCAGAAGGCGTCAACATTAAGCTGGCAGTGCCAAAAGAGGGCGCAATTTTGGGCGTTGATACCGTCGGTATCAATAAAGGCAGCAAACATGCGGAACTGGCCTACAAGTTCATAAATATTGCGCTGAAACCGGAAATCCAGCAGGAAGTGGCGAAAATTTATCGCGGCAGCCCAACGGTGACCAATGCGCATATCGATCCAGAACTGGCGAAGCTGCCTGGCATGCTGACCACGCCTGAACAGTGGAATGCCACCATCAACACCGATCCGCAACTGCGCGCGGAGAAAACCGCCGAGTGGCGGCAGTGGTTCTCTGAAAACATCATGTCACATTGATAAATAGCGGCGGCCGATTGGCCGCCCGGTGAGTCGCAACACTTTATTCAGGCAACAACGTCTATGACGAAAAAACCGACATTCTTACCCTGGTTCATTATCCCCGCTACGTTCACGGCGCTTGGGCTGGTAGTGGCCATGTTTGCCGTGATGCAGTTTAGCGTGCGGGCCTATATTCCAGGATCGCTAGATGTAGGCGGATTCACGCTGGCGAACTTTAACGGTCTATTTAAGAAAATCTATGCCGATGCGTTTATCAACACGGTGATGCTCAGTGCGAAAACGGCGATTTTTGGGCTGCTGATGAGTTATCCGCTGGCGTATGCGCTGGTGAGAACGCGCACTACCTGGATCAAATCCACCATCTTGATTATCGCCATTACGCCGCTGTTTCTCGGCGAAGTGGTACGGACATATTCGTGGATCATCGTGCTGGGTAATAGCGGCTTCCTCAATAGCTTGCTGCTGGCGATGGGTCTGATAAACAAGCCGATCCAGTTTATGTTTACCCAAACCGGCGTGGTAGTCGCGCTGGTGCATGTGACCATGCCAATCATGGTGATGATGCTGGCAACTGCGCTGTCGCACATCAATCCTGATTATGAGAAAGCCGCCACCAGTCTGGGGGCGGGGCCGATTCGCACCTTGCTGACGGTGACCATTCCGCTATCGATTCCCGGCATCGTTTCCAGCCTGACCACCGCGTTTGCCTGGACGTTCAGCGCCTTCGCTACGCCGCAGCTGATAGGTGGTGGACGCGTCAGCACCGTGGCTACCATGGTGTATCAACTGGGCTTCTCTTCAATGAATTTTCCGTTTGCCGCTGCGCTCAGCATTGCCGGTTTGATTTTGACCATTCTGCTGTTGATGGCGCTGAAACGTATGAGCCGCTTCCTCCATGCGATGGGAGACCACTGAAATGACCCGATCCCTCAACGACAAATTGATTACCCTGGCGGGACGCTCGCTGGTGATTGCGATTTTGTTGTTCGTGTTGCTGCCAACCATTGTGGTGTTGATCTCTTCCTTCAGCAGCACCTCGGTGCTGTTCTTCCCACCGAAAGGCTGGTCGCTGCGTTGGTTTGAGCGTGCAGTGAACTACGATGACTTCCGCCACGGCTTCTATTCGGGGTTGATTGTGACAGCATGGGCCTCAACGCTGGCGGTAATTATTGGCGCCACGCTGGCGATTGCCATTGAACGTTACACTTTCCCCTGTAAACAGGTACTGGAAGGCGTGCTGTTGTCACCGTTGTTTATTCCGCACTTCACTATTGGCCTCGGCTTACTGATGCTGGTCTCGCAGTTAGGCATTGGACGCGGTTATTCACTGGTGATCTTCTGCCATGTCGTGCTGGTACTGCCGTTTGTGCTGCGCAGCGTGTATGTGTCGCTGAAAAACCTTGAGCAACGCATTGAAATGGCGGCTGCAAGCCTCGGCGCTTCGCCGTTGCGCGTGGTATGGACCATAACCGTGCCGTTGATTTTGCCTGGCTTGTTTGGCGGTTGGTTATTTGCCGCAATTCTCTCCTTCAACGAATTTACCGCTTCGCTGTTTATTACCACGCAAGCGACGCAGACCTTACCGGTGGCAATGTACAACTATGTGCGTGAATTTGCCGACCCAACGCTGGCTGCACTGTCGGTTATTTATATTGCTGTTACGGCGACGATGTTAATTATCGCGAATAAGTTTTTAGGCTTGGGGAAAATATTGAACGTCGAAGCAGGGCATTAATGTATTCGCACGGAATGCTGTGCTTATTGAATAGCACAGCATTTATTAATCTGAATAGTAGTCATCCGACACCTGATTACTCTTTTCCATGAAAAGATCGGGGTCGATCATCTTTAGGGATCTCACATGTCAGTAGAAAAAATTAATACCGTGGTGGTCGGAGCGGGTCAGGCAGGTATTGCGATGAGTGAACATCTGTCGTTAATGGGCGTGCCACATGTGGTGTTAGAGCGTAGCCGTATTGCTGAACGCTGGCGTTCAGAACGTTGGGATTCATTGGTGGCCAATGGCCCAGCCTGGCACGATCGTTTTCCTTCAATGAAATTCGATAATATTTCCCAGGAAGCGTTCCCACCGAAAGAGCGGATGGCGCAATATTTCGAAGACTACGTAAAAATGCTCGATGCGCCGGTGCGCACCGGCGTGGAAGTCCATTCGGTTGAGCGTCTACCAGAACGTAGCGGTTTTAAGATACTGACGTCGGCCGGTGAATTTGAAGCTGACAATGTGGTGGCGGCTACCGGTCCTTTCCAGAAACCCGCTTTTCCACAGATCGTGCCGGAAAGCGCTGCGCTGCATCAGATCCATTCATCGGCGTATAAAAATCCGCAGCAGCTGCCGCAGGGCGGCGTGCTGGTGGTGGGCGCAGGTGCTTCAGGCTCACAAATTGCGGAAGAGTTGCGTAAATCTGGCCGTGAAGTGACGCTCTCCATCGGCGAACATTACCGTCCGCCACGTTCCTATCGTGACCGCGATTATTGCTGGTGGCTGGGCGCGCTGGGCTTATGGGATGAAGTCAAAATCAAGCCGAAGAAACAGCACGTTGCTTTTGCCGTGAGTGGTTATGAAGGTGGCAAAACGGTCGATTTTCGCCGACTGGCGCACATGGGCATTACGTTGGTGGGGATCACCAAAACCTGGGATAACGGCGTGCTGAGCTTTGCTGAGGGTATAATGGACAATATTGCTGAAGGCGACAAAGCGTATTTCGACGTACTGCGTGATGCCGATGCCTATATTGAACGTAATGGCCTGGACTTACCGCCCGAGCCGCAAGCATGGGAATTATTGCCAGATCCAGAATGTTTAATTAATCCATTATCAGAACTGGATCTACAGGCCGCAGGTATTACCAGCATTATCTGGGCCACCGGTTTTAAATTTGATTTTAGTTGGCTGAAAGTGGATGCCTTTGATGCTAATGGTGCGCCGTTCCATAAACGCGGTATTTCCGCCGAACGGGGTATTTACTTCCTTGGCTTGCCCAATCTGGTGAATCGCGCATCATCGTTTATTTATGGCGTATGGCACGATGCCAAATATATTGCCGACCATGTGGTTTTACAAAACGCCTACACCGATTATAAAAAGTCGTAAAAATCTCCGTGAGATCGCCGTTAATGGCGCCCCTAGAAAAGACAATAAAAAAGCCGGACAGTGTCCGGCTTGATTCACTTCTGGCGGGAATTACAGCGCCATATCCTGTTTGCCTGATTCAGTACGCGGCTTAGCCTGCGTTGGTGCAACCGTCTGATCACCCATGTTGATGACCGGCGGCTTGGTCAACAGCAGCGTCGCTGCGGTGTTGTCCCAAACTTGCTGCGTCAGCGCGGTGTTGCCGTTCAGCTTCTGACCGAAGCTTGGCACGATAGCGCGGATCTTCTGCTGCCACTCTGGCGAAGCGAACTGCTCTGGGAACAGCTTTTTCATCACGTCGAGGGTGATTGGTGCAGCAGTCGATGCGCCCGGTGACGCGCCCAACAGTGCCGCCAGGGTTTTCTGCTGATCGGTCACGATTTCGGTACCCAGTTTCAGCAAGCCACCTTTTTCGGCATCTTTCTTGATGATCTGCACACGTTGACCTGCCTGAATCAGTTTCCAGTCCTCTTTACGCGCGTTTGGATAGTACTCTTTCAGCGCAGCAAAACGGTCGTCGTCATTCAGCATCACCTGACCAATCAGGTATTTCACCAGATCGAAGTTGTCGATGCCCACATGCGTCATCGGCATAATGTTGCTGGTGGTGGTCGCGCTCAGCAGATCGAACAGCGAACCGTTTTTCAGGTACTTGGTGGAGAAGGTAGCGAAAGGTCCAAACAGCACCACTTTCTTACCGTCGAGGGTACGTGAATCGATGTGTGGAACCGACATCGGTGGCGCACCTACGGAAGCCTGACCGTACACTTTTTCCAGGTGACGATTAGCGATCTCTGGGTTCTCGGTCATCAGGAACGAACCGCCGACCGGGAAGCCACCGTAGTTGTCTGCTTCCGGAATGCCGGTTTTCTGCAGCAGCTTAATCGCGCCGCCGCCTGCACCGATGAACACGTATTTCGCATCAACTGAACGCTTATCGCCGCTCTTCACATCTTTGATGGTGACGTGCCACGAGTTATCGCCGTTACGCTTGAAATCAGTGACTTCTGACAAGGTTTCCAGTTTGAAGTTCTGATCTTTCTTCAGGCTACCGATCAGCTGACGGGTGATTTCACCGTAGTTAACATCGGTACCGACTGGCGTCCAGGTTGCCGCAACTTTCTGGTTCGGGTCACGACCTTCCATCACCAGCGGCGCCCATTGCTGGATCTGCTGATGATCGGTAGAGAATTTCATGCCCTGGAACAGGGTGGTTTTCTGCAGCGCATCGTAACGCTTCGTCAGGTACTCGACGTTTTTGTCGCCCCAGACGAAGCTCATGTGCGGCGTAGAGTTAATGAAGGAGTGCGGATCGTGCAACACACCGCGCTGCACCTGCGACGTCCAGAACTGGCGCGAAATCATGAAGGATTCGTTAATTTCCAGCGCTTTGCTAACGTCGATTGAACCGTCTGCACGCTCAGGCGTGTAGTTCAGCTCCATGTTAGCAGAGTGACCCGTACCGGCGTTGTTCCAGCCGTTGGACGATTCCAGCGCGACGCCGTCCAGCTTCTCAACCATCAGCTGTTTCCAGCCCGGTTGCAGCTCTTGCAGCCAGGTGCCGAGCGAGGCGCTCATGATGCCGCCGCCAATCAGCAGAACGTCAGTTTTTTCTGGTGCGTCTTCAGCGCGAACCGCTGATGAGACAAGCAGCGCTGCCAGCGATAGGGCAGACACGATCTTTTTGGTGTGAGTCATTCCAGTCCTACTTATTATGCAATGCAGGTGAACGTTAAAAATTCGGTTTGCACATTAAGAGATTGTTACGGAATGATTAACTTGTTTTTAGTTAATAAAGTATTGGTGTTAATTAATTAACTTAAAAAAATAAAATAGCGTGAAATATAAGCAGAAGGGGGAATTAATCGGAGATAAACCGCTTAAGCTGCGCGGTTATTCTTTATATCGGTAGACGCGACTTAGGTCAAATAAAACTCCTGCTATTTTACGCACATTGCGTAGCGGCGCGATTCATCGCGCAATCAATTGCGCCGCTACAAAGCGTGCGCGAAGTTTTTGCTGTTCATGGCGACCAACTTAGCTACTGCACATTTCATAAAACATCACTTCACGAAGCGTGTTCGTTCCCCGCGCACAAACTGATTTACCCTAACGTCTCTAATGACTTGTTTTACTTTTCGCGTGGGCAACGGCATGGCTAACAAAACACTGTATGAAAAACTGATCGATCAGCATGTGGTTCGTAAGTTAGATGACGAAGGGCATGTGCTGCTCTACATCGATCGCTCGATTCTCAATGAATACACCAGCCCGCAGGCGTTTAGCGGCCTGCGCGATCACCAGCGTCTTGTGCGCAATCCGGGCACCATTTTGCTAAATGTCGATCACGTTAACCCAACGCGCCCCGAGCGTGATGAGGCGATGACCGACGCGGGCGGACAGTTACAAGTCGATTACTTCCGCCAGAACGCCGCGCATTTTGGCATCGAACTGTTCGATGTGCTTGACCCGCGTCAAGGCATCGAACACGTCGTCGCACACGAGCAAGGCCTGGTAATGCCCGGTATGGTGATTGCCGCAGGCGACAGCCATACCACCACTTACGGCGCGTTTGGCGCGCTCGGATTCGGCATCGGCACCTCGGAAATCGAGCACCTGCTGGCGACGCAAACCCTGATTTATCGCACCCTTAAAACCATGCTGGTGACGGTGAGCGGTGAGCTGCCGTTTGGGTGTTCGGCGAAGGACATCATCATGGCGCTGATCGAGCAGATTGGTGCATCAGGCGCGACCGGATTTGCCATTGAATTTGCCGGTGTTGCCATCGAAGCGCTGAGCATGGAAGGGCGCATGACGCTGTGCAACATGGCAGTGGAAGCCGGTGCGCGCGGTGCGATTATCGCGCCGGATGAAAAAGTGTTTGCCTATATCGCCGGCAAACCGCAAATGCCGACCGGCGAGTTGTGGCAGCAGGCCGTTGCGGAGTGGCGCGATTTACGCAGCGATGCGGACGCGCGGTTCGATAGCCGCATCGCCATCAACTGCAGCGATCTTGAACCCAAAGTGACATGGGGAATCAGCCCGGATCAAGCCAGTGCCATTACCGGCCACGTGCCCGACCCGGCGCAGGAAACAGATGCGGTGAAACAGCAGACGCTGCGGAGCGCGCTGCAATATATGGGGCTGGAACCCGGCATGCCGTTAGCCGAGATCGCCATCACGCATGCCTTTATTGGTTCCTGCACCAACGGCCGCATTGAGGATCTGCGCGCTGCCGCCGCGATTATCGACGGACACAAAATCGCGCCGCACGTACGCGGCATTATCGTGCCGGGATCGACGCAGGTGCGTCAGCAGGCAGAAGCGGAAGGGTTAGCCGCGATTTTCGTCAACGCCGGTTTCGAATGGCGTCAATCGGGCTGCTCGATGTGCCTGGCGATGAACGAAGATGTGTTAGCGCCTGGCGATCGCTGTGCGTCTGGCACCAACCGCAATTTCCCTGGCCGCCAGGGCGCGGGTGCGCGCACGCACTTAATGAGCCCGGCGATGGTTGCCGCCGCCGCGATTGCTGGCCATCTGGTTGATGTCCGCAAATTCATGACTGCAGAGGTTTGAGATGGAAGCATTTAACAACATGACGGGCACGCTGGCGCCACTACCGGCGGCCAATATAGATACCGATGTGATCATGCCAAAGCAGTTTCTCAAAGGCATCGATCGTAAGAATTTGGATCGCGGTGTGTTCTTCGACCTGCGCTTCCTGCCCGACGGCCGCCCAAATCCCGCTTTCATTCTTAATCAAGCCGGTTGGGAAAACGCCACCTTCTTACTGGTGGGCGCCAATTTCGGCTGTGGATCCAGCCGCGAACATGCGGTTTGGGGACTTAATCAGCTCGGCATCCGCGCCATTATCGGCACCAGTTTTGCCGGCATCTTCGACGATAACTGCCAGCGCAATGGCGTTTTGACGCTGACGTTAAGCGAAGAGGATTATCAGCGCCTGAGCGATGTTGCGAACAATGCCGCCAGCAATCGCATTACCGTGTCGCTGGAACAACAGGCGATCCTCTTCAATAATCAACGCATTGCCTTTTCGATCAGTGCCTTAAAACGCGAGATGTTATTGGGCGGCGGCAGCGCGGTGGACTGGACGTTGCAGTACGAATCCGACATTACACAGTTTGAAGCGCAGCATTTTGCTCAGCGTCCGTGGCTGAAGCGCGATCAAATCCAACAGGACGCACCAGCATGAGTGAGATTACGCCACGCGGTGATTCACCCTTTATCAGCGGCTTTACGCTGAGCGATGTGCGTCTGGCGAACGGCGTGACGCTGCGCGTTGCGATGGGCGGCGAAGGTCCGCCACTGCTGATGCTGCACGGACATCCGCAAAATCATCTGGCGTGGCGCAAAATTGCACCGCAGCTGGCGCAGCAGTATCGCGTAATCCTGCCGGATCTGCGCGGTTACGGCGACAGCGACAAGCCGCCGAGTGATGAGGCGCATCGCGCTTACTCGAAACGGGTGATGGCGCAGGATATCAGCCTGTTAATCGAGGCGTTGGGATTAGAGCGCGTGGCGTTTGTCGGGCACGATCGCGGTGCACGCGTGGGCCATCGGCTGGCGCTTGATCATCCGGAAAAACTTTCCTGCTGCGTGTTTGTTGATATTGCGCCGACCGCGACCATGTACGCCTTAACCAACAAAGCGTTTGCCACGCGCTATTTCTGGTGGTTCTTCCTGATTCAACCTTATCCATTACCTGAAATCCTGATCGGCCACGATCCGGCATTATTCCTGCGTAAACACATTGATGGGCAATTAAAAACGCCGGGCGCCACCGAGGAGGTCATATTCAACGATTACCTGCGCTGTTATCAAAATAAAGAGATGATTCACGCGGTATGCGAAGATTATCGCGCCGCGGCGACGATTGATTTAGACGATGATGCGCAGGACAGCGCTAAACGCATTGAAGCGCCGCTTCTGTTGTTATGGGGAGAAAAGGGCACGGTTGGCCAGTTATATAACGTGGTGGAAACCTGGCGGGATAAAGCGCGCAATATTCAGGGCAACGCATTACCTTGCGGTCATTCACCGCATGAGGAAGTGCCTGAACTGTTTTTAAGTCAGCTTCAGCGCTTTCTGGATTCTGTGTTATAACCGGCTAAATTTCGCTAACGCCGTGATGGTGATGAAAATACTGCTTGCCGGAAAAAGTTATCAGAAGCCGCTTCAGGGTTGGCCGTCAGTCGAAGATCTGTATGTCTTTATCAGCGTAGCGCGCTATGAAGGTTTTGGCCGCGCTGCGATTGAGCTCGGCCAGTCGCCATCCTACATCAGCAAGCGGATTGCCATCCTCGAAAAGCAGTTGGAAACCCGGCTGTTTTTCCGCACCAACCGCGTGATGCGCCTGACGCCAGAAGGTGAAAAGGCGCTGGAAGGTGCGTTGCACGTGGTGCACGAAATGGATTCCTTCCTGAATAACTTTCAGCAGTGGCGCGGCGAATTAACCGGCGATTTGACTGTGGCCTGTTCATTTGGCTTTGGCCAGGATTATTTGTCCGATGCGATTGCCGAATTTATGACGCGTCATCCGTCACTGAACATCAAATTGATGCTCAGCGATCGCGATATTGATTTATTGCAGTCAGGCACTGACGTCGATATTCGGGTGGGTGATGATGTGAATCACGCCTACATTGCGCGAAAATTAGCCGCCAATCGGCGTATTCTTTGTGCTACGGCAGATTATTTAGCCCGGTCACGTCCGCTGGAGACGCTGGATGATTTAATCGATCACAGCTGTCTTATTATTAATGAAAATAATAATACCTTTGGGCATTGGACGTTAACCGATGGCGAAAATAAAATCGTTTGTCGCCTGAATAGCCATTACTCATCGAATAGCGGAAAAGTGATTCTGAATTGGGCATTAAAATCGCACGGGATTGCGTTGCGTTCTGTGTGGGATGTGGCGCCATATTTAAGCGAAAACCAATTGCTGCACGTATTACCGCAATGGTATCAGGAAGCGAATGTCTGGGCGGTTTACACGCAGCGCGCGTCTGAATCGCCGCGCATTAAAGTGTTTATTGATTTTCTTGTCGACTATTTTGCAAAAAAAAGCCTGCCGATGATGAAGGGCAGGCTGTGATTTAAGCAGATCGAAGATAAACATTAGCCATAAGCCACTTTGCTATTGATGTGATAAAGGGTGGCAGTGGCGGCCATGACGTGCTGACCATCGTGCGCCGGTTCGTGGGATTCCACTTCGGTGATGTGATAACCCACCGCACCGGCAGCAACGGCTTTCTGCACAAAGGCGTCATTCAGCTCTTCCATTGAAGTCGCCCAGCTCACCGAAGTAAAGCCTACCGGATGAATCGATGAAAGCTCGCGATGGGTTAAATCGCCGCGAATTAAAACCGGTTTAACGGATTGCGGTGTGAAAATAGATATTACGTCATTAATTAATTGTTTCATGGCGATACTCCTCGCAAATAATAACTGAGCCAATGGCCGCAGCTACGAATCTTTCAATTGTTGGTAATGTGCTGACACCCTAGATGTTTACGGCGAGTGATGATTGCCGGTGAAGTTAATAAACACCTTTTCAAGTTAAGCGTTTTAGCTTTAATTGCTAATTAGATGTTAAGAAAGATTCAGCCACAACTCATTCAACCTTGCGCGACTATTTTTGCATCTGGTTACATTTGGTGTGTTAACCCTAACAGTCGACTGGATGTTGAATATAACGCCTGATCCGTAGCGGCGCGATTTATCGCGCAATGAACTGCGCCGCTACAATCCCTGCGTTTTATGTCATCGGCAGATTAAAATTCGCGCTGCCCGCCCAATTCAATGACCCGATTCGGCGGGATATTGAATTGCTCATGTGCGCGCTGCGCGTTGCGCTGGCAGAAGTGGAAAATACCGCCTTTAATGCGCATCAAACCTTTTCTCTTCTTCATCACCAGCGTGTCGTGCGAGGTGAAGAACGAGGCTTCATTGACGGTACAACCTAATCCTTCCAGTCCGCACAAATGCAGGATCTCGGCCATCGATGGCGTCTCGCGCCAGCCGTAAGCGGCGGTCACTTGCCAGAAGGTTGGCGACAATTGAGTGATGCTCAGACGCTTCTGGTTGTAGACGCGCGGGATATCGGTGGTGCGAATATGCAGCAGCACCACACGTTTATGCAGCACGCGGTTGTGTTTAAGGTTATGTAACAGCGCCTGCGGAATCTCATGCTCTTTACGTGAGAGGAAGATTGCGGTGCCCGGCACACGACTGGGCGGATGGGTTTCCAGCGATCGCACCAGCGCCTGCAGGCTCTCAGGATCGTTATTCAACTTGCGGATTAGGCGATTACGCTCGCTGCTCCAAATGAGCATCAATCCCATCATGCTCAGCGCCAGCAGCACCGGCACCCAACCACCGGACAGCAGTTTCATCAGGTTGGCGCTGAACAGCGGCACATCTATGCTTAACATACACAGCAGGAAAACCAGCGCCACCGGCAGCGGCCACTTCCAGTTACGCAGCGCTACCACGCCCGCCAGACAAGCGGTGATCACCATGGTGCCAGTCACCACTATGCCGTACGCCGAAGAGAGCGCCGAAGATTGTCGGAACGCCAGCACAATCACCGTCACCGCGACAAACAGCAGCCAGTTCACCACCGGAATATAGATCTGACCGGACTCCGTGTGCGAGGTGAAGATGATGCGCATCGGCGGCAGAAATCCCTGACGGATCGCCTGATGCGTCAGCGTATACACGCCGGTAATCACCGACTGCGCGGCGATCACCGTGGCCAGCGTTGACAGCACAATCAGTGGGATCTGTCCCCAACCCGGCGCGAGATTAAAGAACGGATTATTGAGAGCCTGCGCATCGGCAATGACCAGCGCGCCCTGCCCAAAGTAGTTGAGCACCAGCGCGGGCATGGCGATCACCAGCCAGGCCATGCGAATCGGCGCTTTGCCCAGATGTCCCATATCGGCGTACAGCGCCTCCGCGCCGGTCACCGCCAGCACCACCATGCCCAGCGCGGCAAACGACAGCGCTTTGTGGCTAAGCAGGAACGTCAGCGCATAGGAGGGATTCAGCGCGTAAAGCACTTCAGGATTAAGCAGGATGCCGCGAATGCCTAACAGGGCAATCGACACAAACCAGACAAACATCACCGGGCCGAACACTTTACTGACCTTCTCGGTGCCGTGTTTTTGAATCATAAACAGTAACGTGAGAATCGCCACTGCCAGCGGCACCACATATTTATCCAGCTCAGGTGACACCACTTCGATACCTTCGATCGCCGACAGCACCGAAATCGCCGGCGTGATCACGCCATCGCCGTAGAAGAACGCGCCGCCAATCAAGCCTGCTAACACAATGATGTGCGAGGCTTTCGGCCCAACATGCTGGCGTGCCAGCGACATCAGCGTTAATACGCCGCCTTCGCCATCATGATCGGCGCGCATCACAAAGCAGACGTATTTCAGCGTCACGATCAGCGTCAGCGCCCAGAAAATCAGCGACAAAAATCCCATCACTGCGGTGGTGGAGACGGCGCCATTAGGCAAAATGGAGAGGCACTCTTTAAGGGTATAAAGCGGGCTGGTGCCGATATCCCCAAACACGATCCCTGCGGCCGCCAGCATGCCAGCAGGCAAGGACTGTTTTTCACTTTGACTCATAGATTTCCTGTGGTTTATCAGGGTTGAGGCTAATGAGGGCGAACATACCTGTTTGCGACCGAAGCGAACAGTGGCAGGCGAATTTACGTACAGCATTTTTACGCGTAACGCCGATATTTTTACACCATTTTTATATCGCGCTCATTTTTCACGCTGAGCGCAGTGGAATATTTGACTGCGCACCAAGACCCAAATATCACATTTAAACATATATAAACCAAAGCTCACTGGCGCGGTTTTACCCGCAGGAAAGCTTAGGACATTTATTCATCATTTACCCACGCGAGCATAGATTCTAGCCAGTTAAATGCACAGTTTTTCCTGTAACGAACCGATGGGTTGAAAAATATGAATACAGTACTCATAACGGGTGCAACTGGATTTTTAGGCGGTGCGGTCGCGGTTAATCTGCTCAAGAAAAGTGATCATTACCGACTACTTTTATTAGTGCGGGCTAATAGTCAAGCTGCAGGATTAGACCGAATTAAGGAAAACCTGATTAAATTTGGCGTTGAAGCCGGTCAATTAAACAGGCTCACCCACGAGAACATCTTAATAGGCGATCTTGCTGAGCCGGAACGGTTTATTGACGATGCGCGCTTGACCAAGGTTACGCATGTGCTTAACTGCGCCGCTGTCGCCTCTTTTGGCGCGAATCCCCTCATCTGGAAAGTCAATGTAGAAGGCACCTTCGCATTTGCCAGTCGTATGGCGCGGGTGAAAGGGCTCAAGCGCTTTGTGCATGTCGGTACCGCTATGTCGTGTGCGCCCGAAGCCAATTCGCTGGTGGTGGAAAGTGAGTTGAATACGCTGCGCGAACAACACGTTGTGGAATATACGTGGAGTAAAGCGACGGTTGAAAGAATGATGAGCGAGATGTTACCTAATCTGCCCTTAGTCATCGCGCGACCATCCATTGTGGTGGGGCATTCGGACTGTGGCTGTGCGCCGTCGCCAAGCATTTTTTGGGTATTTCGCATGGTGCTCACGTTAGGCAAATTTATGTGTGAGCTGAATGACCGTATTGATGTGGTGCCGGTCGATTACTGTGCCGATGCGCTGGAGTTGTTATTGACGGCTCCCAACGTGGAGAAGACGATTATTCATATTTCAGCGGGTGAAAATAGCAGCGTCACGTTTGCTGAGATTGATCAGGCGATGGCACAAGCCTCGGGACACGTTGCGGTGGCCGAAACGTATCAGAAAGTGAATTACCGTGAACTGGCAGCGAGCAGGAGCTCATTTACTTCGCTGTTTGGTCCCTGTAATGAACGCATCTTATTACGCGCCATGAATCTGTATGGACATTTTTCAAAACTGAATGTGGTGTTCAGCAATGAGAAATTGCTGGAGCTGGGTATGCCGCCATCGTCAAAGTTTACTGACTATTTGCATCATTGTGTCGCTTCAACGCGTAATGCAACTATTGCGGAATTGATGGAGGTCGATTTTAAATAAGCTGAAACTGCGCAGTTAATATCTGCGCAGTTTTCGCCGAATTACCAGCCTTTGATAATATCGCCTTTGTAGATCTCGTTCGCTTTATCCAGCACTTCCTGTGACTGGAAGGCTTGTTTCAGCTTCTGCACGTTGGCGCTGTCTTTATTATCTTCACGCGCCACAATCGCATTCACGTAAGGTGAGGCTTTGCCTTCCATAAACATACCGTCACGCCAGGCAGAGAGATTAACCAGCGCGGCGAAGTTGTTGTTGATGATCGAAAGATAAACCTGCGGATCGTCCAGCGTACGCGCCAGCTGCGGTGTATCCACCTCAACAATTTTCAGCTTCTTCGGATTGTCGGTGATATCCAGCGTGGTTGGCAGCAAGCCCGCTTCCGGTTTCACTTTGATCAAGCCCTGCGCCTGCAACAGCAGCAGGCTGCGGCCGAGCGTGGTGGCTTCGTTGGAGAGGGTCACGGTGGCGCCGTCTGGCAACGCTTTCAGCGATTTAATCTTGCGCGAGTAGCCTGCAATCGGGAACACGAAGGTGTTGGTGACCACGGCGAAGTGGTAGCCGCGCTCTTTGGATTGCATCTCCAGATAAGGCAGGCTCTGGAAGGCGTTGGCATCGACATCTTTGTTGAACAGCGCTTCATTCGGCTGCACGTAATCATTGAAGGCCACCACATCGACATCCAGCTGATATTTGTCGTGCGCAACTTGCTTCACGGTATCCCACAGCGCCTGGTCAGGTCCGGTATTAATGGCCACTTTGATTTGATTTTCATCATCTTTGTTGCAGCCACTAAGCAGCGCCACGGATGCAGCCAGCAGCGTCGTGAGTAAAATTTTCTTCATTGCGCGGATTCCCTTTAAACGTAGAGAACGGACTATAATGGATGTTTAGACGTCTGTACATCCATCCGCAGCGCGTTTGCTTACAATTCGTTCAGGAGAGAGACTTCTGCAAGCAGGCAATATATTTCTCGCCCGACTGCATCACGATCCGCTGCGCGTCTGCGACAATTTCTCGCTGCTCGAACGCGCCGTATAAGCGCGAAAATTTTAGCGCCGCCAGCCGACGCATAATATCGCTGACTGCCGCCGCCGGTAACGGCAGCATATTTGGATAGCTCCACATAAATGACACCGCATCCGCGCCGGGCGTAACTTGCACGATATCGCCACTCAACAGCACGCCGTCATCGTGCGTCCAATGCAATACGCATCCGCCAGCAAAATGCCCGCCAAGGCGGACCAGTTTCACTTCCGGCACAATTTCCAGCTCGTCATTTTGCCAAAGATGAATGTGCGGGCTGTCGCGCATAATCCATTCACTATCGTTAGCATGCAGATAGATCGGCGCGTCGAATGCCGCTGCCCAATCCTGCATGGTGCTGTAATAGTGCGGATGCGAAATAGCGATGGCGTGAATACCACCGAGCGCGGTAACAATCGCTTTGGTGGCATTATCGAAATTGGCGATGCAATCCCACAGAACATTGCCGTGCGGCGTTTGCAGCAGAAACGCGCGTTGATTAATAGCAAAGCTGGGCACGGTTTGCAGACTGAACAGGTTGGCAGCGTGCTGCTGCCATTTATTGCAGTGTGTGGCTTGCAGGCTATGCAGTGAAGTCCATTTTTGCCCGCTGGCCGGCACAAACTGTCGTTCATCTTCACATATTTTGCAGTGTTCGATTTGACTCTGTTGCTCATCGTAAGATGTGCCGCAGGCGGTGCAGACTTTGATCATCATGAATTCCTCTCGTCTATTTGAGATTCATTCTAGAAGCCGAAATCAGGGCGTGCGCAGATCATTACAGATTGTATTGAGGACGTTGCACCGCATTTGGGGTGTAATACGAAATCGGGCGTAAATACTGGCATTGTGAAGTTAAAGTTGCGGCTGCAACTGATAAATCCACGCCATTATTTGCTCGCCATTGCTGGTGGTGACATCAACTTCCACGCGATCGTAGCCATCTTCAAACTCATCCAGCATCGGCCAATGTGGCTCGAGCTTGTCAGACATAAACAGATAACCCGGCACGCGCGGGCCGTTTTCCTGCAACACAATGCCGGGAAAATCCGCTGCTGCGCCCCAGCCGCGTTCATAAAAGGTGCCAGAAACCGTTCCCGCCAGCCATTCGCCACCGATGTTTTCCAGAATATGCGCATTTGAATGGCCGGGCTGGAGCGTACCGTAAACAAATAAACGTTTCATTTTCCCTCATAAAATCAAGCAAAAGCGCTAATTTAACTCTCGGCGTTAGCGAAGTCATCAACCGCCCAATATGCGATGTGCGTTGCCGTAAAAGTGACTATTCTGAAGGACCCGGGATGAGAGGTAAAAGATCAATGTTGAATAGTTCGGGCATTTGTCGCTGCAATATAAAACGCTATCCGCAATCCGCTCAGTTTGATGGCAAAAGGTTTAACAATAAGATCCCACGCCAGCAGTTAGGATTAACTGAGTTCGCCAAACTATTCTGGGATTTTGCCTTTAACAAACCTAAAAATACCGCACCTGAATCTGCGCTGCCGCTCATCAAACTCGACGCGCAGCAACTTGCGGCTGCGGCGGATAACAGCGTATTTCGCCTTGGCCACTCATCATTGCTATTTAAAATGCAGGGCAAATACTGGCTGACCGATCCGGTATTTACGCAGCGTGCTTCGCCCTTTAAGTGGTTTGGTCCCAAACGCTTCCAGCCTGCGCCGATTGCGCTTGAAGATTTGCCGCCCATCGAAGGGATCATTCTTTCGCATGATCATTACGATCATCTGGATTATCACACCATTTTGCAGCTCAAAGATCGCGTGCGCTATTTCCTGACGCCGCTGGGTGTCGGTGATTTACTGATATCCTGGGGCGTTGCGCCGGAAAAAATCACTCAGCTAGATTGGTGGGAATCAAAGAATATCGGCGGTATTCAATTTGTCGCCACGCCATCGCAGCATTTTTCTGGCCGTGGCATGTTCGACAGTAATAAGCGGCTGTGGTGCTCATGGAGCATTATCAGCGATGATTTCCGCCTGTTCTATGGCGGGGATTCCGGTTATTTCGATGGTTTCAAACACATCGGTAATAAATTCGGCCCGTTCGATATGGCCTTTCTGGAAAACGGCGCTTATGACCGTCGCTGGGCCGATATTCATATGCTGCCACAAGACACCATCAAAGCCTTTATTGACCTTAACGCGAAATGGCTGTTCCCGATTCACAATGCCGCTTTCGATTTAGCGTTTCATGCATGGAATGATCCGCTTAATCAAATCGTGACGCTGGCGCAGGAACAGCAGATTAATGTGTCGATGCCACAACTCGGGCAAGGCGTGCAATTTTTGCAGCCGCAGCAAGAGAAAAAGTGGTGGTAAATGATGCCCGATTGCCAGGCAATCGGGTTATCCGGTTATTTCGTCATACAGGTTACGCAGGCGCGTGCGTAGAAATAGCAACGCTTTGTGCTTGCGCGATAATAACGTCTGCACGCTGCTGCCGCTCTCTTGCGCCAGCTGGTTAAAGCTGTAGCCGAGCAGTTCGGTTTTCTCGAATACCTCGCGCTGCGCGTCAGGTAATTCGGCTAAGGCTTCTTCCAGTTCTTCCCACAGCAGCGTTTTCAGATACTCATCTTCTGGCGTCTGCGGCACGCCAAATAAAGTCTCTGCCAACTCATCTTCCGGGAAATCCTGCTCTTCGCGACCACCAAAATAATCAGCCAGCGGCAGCTCACGTTTTTTTCGCGCCCGGTCGGTCATTTCATTGCGTGCCGCCCGGAACAGCCAGGCGGCGACATTCTCCACCGGCTGCTCCACCTGCATCAGCTTATAAGTGACTTCCTGCAAGATATCGTCGGCATCTTCACGTACCGCGGTTCGCCCGCGAATGAACGCATTCAGCTTTGTGCGGCAGGAGGTGATTGCCGACATCAGCAGTGAATCCTGCGCCATCACGCTTACCCGGCGTCGCCGGATTTGGGCGGATTATTCTCTGGCTGCGGACGCGTTTCACCTCGCTCATCACGACGACCATGCCAGTCGCAACGATCGTGATGACCACGATGACCAAAGCGATTGCGGCGATGCTGCATAAACTCTTCGCGCTGTTCCGGCGTCATCTGCATCCAACGTTCGTGCATGCGGCGACGCGCCATGCCGAACATGCCCGGACGGAATCCCAAACCGCCAAACAAGATGCGGCACAACGCCAGCAAGCCCAGCGCCTGCCAGAAACCGATGCTTTTCACACCGATGATGCCCGGCAGCAACGCATTCCACAGCGACATCACCAACAAGCCCAGCGCGGCGATAATCACCGCGCCCATCAGCAGCGGTTTCGCCAGGCGATGACCGCCAAAATGATCCCGATGACCGTGTCTGTGCATATCAAAATCTCTCATTGTTTTGTCCTCATGACATTAACGGATAACTGCTGGTGATGAGGTAGACGAATGAGCAGTGAGAATATTGCTAAAAAAACGTAAAAAAGAAAAAGGCCGCCGGATGGCAGCCTCGCGTTATGGATTTTTTACTGCTGAATCAGCGCCTGGCTTTATCGCGGCGTGGACGAATAACAATATCTGCAATCTGCGTATCTTCCGGACTATCCACAATAAACCGCACGGCGCGCGCCACCGAACTCGCATCGAGATACTCCTGCGGATTGATCGGTGCATGGTTACCCGCGCGGGCACGCGAGGCTTGATTCATCGGCGTATCGGTTGGGCCGGGCGCGACTGTCGCAACCCGCACGCCATGTTCGCTCTCTTCGCTACGCAGCGCATGCGCCAGCGCGGTAAGGGCAAATTTGGAGGCGGAGTAAATGACGTGTCCCGCTAACGCCAGCGTCCCCGAACCGGAGTTGATAAACACCACTTTGCCCTGCGAGGCGCGCAGGGCGGGCAAGGTCAAGCGCGTTAGTTCTGCAGGCGCAATGACATTAATGTTCAGGTGCTGTTGCCACAGTTCTGGCGTGGCGGAGAAGGTAGTGCTGAGAATCGAGATCGCCGCCGAATGCACCAGCACGTCAACCCGATTTAATGTGGCGGTGAACGCGGCCACGGCGGCAAAATCTGTGATATCCAGTGCAAGCGGAATCACATTGGTGACCTGTTCTAAAGCCTCCAACGTTTGCTGATTGCGCCCAATCGCGTAAACCTGATGATCGGCCGCCAATAACATCACGGTTTCCAGGCCAATGCCGCTGTTGCCGCCGGTGACAATCGCGACCGGTAATACTGATGCTGTCATAAGTTCCTCTCCTGTTGATGATTTCAAGCTATGGAAAAGGACGGCCGCAGGCAAATGCCTAAATTGACTATGAATTGCTGGCTTTCGCCATACAGCTTTTTTAGGGTGCGCATTGATGCGCACCAGGTCGAAATTCACACCTTTTTCAGGCTGCCAAACGTCTGTTTGCCGTTAAAGAACGTCGCCATCACCGGCGCGATGTGCGCAACAGCTTCCGCAGAGCAACTGGCGTTAACCAGCATCATAGTGGCGTGGTCCTGCGCTTTCGGCCATTGCTGTTCGCCGTGGCTATTCAGCGGCAACACCTCGTTGGTGGCAATACCCAACGCGCGGCTCAGAGAATACTCATCCGGCCCACGATAGAGCTGCGAATAGACGTTGGCTTTCTCCAGCATGCTGCCGCTGCCAAAGGGCTGCCAGTGATCGGCGATGGTGTCGGTGCCCGACCACACCGGCACGCCAGCGGCGCGCAACTGCGGCAGCGGCATGATTACGCGACCAATCGGTACGGTGGTGGCGATACTAAACTGCTGCTCTATCAGCTCCTCAATCATCGCCGTCAGTTCGTTACCCTGTAACGTCCCCAGGGCAAAGGCGTGGCTGAGGGTGACTTTGCCTTTCAGCTGCGGATTGTCGCGCACCGTTTTCAGCATGTAGCGAATCGCCGCCACGCCGTGCGGCTCGGTTTCGTGCAAGTGAATATCGATCGGTGCAGCGAAGTCGAGCGCGATGCTGAACAGGGTATCCAGTGACTTCTCCATCGCGCCGTCAACGTTGGTTGGGTCCAGTCCGCCGACGTAGTTCGCGCCCATCTTCATCGCTTCGCGCATCATGCCTTCGACGTTTGAGCGAAGTAATCCGTGTTGTGGGAAGGCGACAATGTCGGCATGAAAATCATCACGATGGTTGGCAATCGCCTGCTGCAGATGCTCCAGACCGTGTAATTTGCTGACCGGATCAATATTGCAATGGCTGCGTGCAGAACTGCTGCCTTTGGATTGCAGCAGGCCAATCAGTTTCCCGGCACGGATTTCAGAAGTCGGCAGCAGTTCGGGCAGGATCTGTTCTTCCTGATGGATCATATCGATCACGCTGTGGCGCGGCAGCGGGGCGCGCCAGCTTTCGCCGTAGAAGGTTTTATCGAGATGGATATGCATGTCGCGCGTGGCGGGCAGCAGCAGATAACCTGCGGCGTCCCACGTTGGCAGATTAATGCTGACGCCCGCAGGATGAACGGCGGCAATCTTGCCAGCATTCACCTCAACATCATAAAAACCGGTTTGCGTGGCGGTGATGACATCCTGTTTGCGGATAAAGGCTTCTTCCAGGCGCACATTGCGCAGCAAAAAGTGCGTGACATCAACGCGGCTGGCATGGGCTGGTTGGCAGGTTTCTGCCGCCTGAATGCTGCGGCTCATGCCCGCGTTGAGTAAGGTGCCTGCGGCGGTGAGTTTCATGCCGGCGGAAAGAAAATCCCGGCGATTGCCGGGTGATAAGAGGCTCATGAATTATTCTCCTTGTAGGGGAGAATAACCCTAAAATAGCCGCTGGCAGGGCGCTGCGATATTTTCCACTGCTGGCTATGGTGAAAACTAATGACCGCAGTGATTGCTACTCAGCGAGATGAATTCGTACCTGATGATTTCCGACGTCGCAGCTGAGTGCGATGGCATCATCGGCACTCAGCACATCATCCAGCCACAGCTGATAAGCGCCGGGCGTGCGCCGCATCTCAATCTCATAGCGCGCGGACCCTTCATGATAAATCACATTCGCGCCTGGCCATGCTTTGGGCAGACGCGGACGCAGCCGCAATTTATCGCCGTGGCGCGTGATGCCGAGTAGGCTTTCGATGATCAGCTGATAAGTCCAGCCCGCCGATCCGGTGTACCACGTCCAGCCGCCACGACCTTCATGGTTCTCGGCGCTGTAAACATCCGCCGCCATCACGTAAGGTTCGACTTTGTAAGTTGCAACAGCATTCGCATCCAGGCTGTGATTGATCGGATTGATCAGCGCCAGCAACGCCCATGCGCGCTCGACCTGGCCCATTTCGGCGAACGCCATAATTGCCCACAGCGCGCCGTGCGTGTATTGCCCACCGTTTTCACGGATGCCAGGCAGATAACCGCGAATGTATCCCGGATTGGGGCCTGTGCCATTGAACGGCGGCGTCAGCAGTTTAATCAGGCCGTTATCGCTATCCACCAATTGCTGATCGAGTGCCTGCATCGCCGAGGCGCATTTGTCGTGATCGCCAGCCGCAGACAGCACCGACCAACTCTGCGCGATGGCATCAATGCGACATTCGGCGTTGCGCTGTGAACCCAGGGTTTCACCGTTATCGAAGTAGCCACGCAGGAACCATTCACCATCCCAGGCGAGCTGATTGAGCGCCGTTTTCAGCTTCTCCGCCTGTTGTTCGCACAAGCTGGCGGCTTCCGGCTGATCGATACGTGTGGAGAGCGCGGCAAAGCGCGTGAGCACGCTGTAGAGGAAAAAGCCGAGCCAGACGCTTTCACCTTTACCGGCAATACCCACTTCGCTCATGCCGTCATTCCAGTCGCCGGAACCCATCAGCGGCAAACCATGCTCACCAAACCTCAGACCATGCTGGATGGCACGCAAGCCATGCTGCCACAGGTTTTCCTGCAGCTGACTGACGTTCGGCAGGCTGTAAACTGACTCTTCTTCGGCGGTGAGCAGTGGCGCTTCAAGATAGCTAATCGGCTGTTCTAACAGCGCAAGATCCTCCGTGGCGGTGATGTAGTGGCAGAGTGCAAAGGGCAGCCAGAGATAATCATCTGAGCAGCGGGTGCGCACGCCGCGTCCGGCAGGCGGATGCCACCAATGCTGCACATCGCCTTCAGGGAACTGGCGGGAAGCGCACAGCACCAGCTGATCGCGCAGTAAGTTTGGCGCGGCGTGGGTGAGCGACAACGTATCCTGCAACTGATCGCGGAAGCCAAACGCGCCACCGGACTGATAATAACCGCTGCGCGCCAGCAAACGGCTGGCCAGCGTTTGGTACAGCAGCCAGTTATTCGCCAGCAGATTTACCGCCGCATCGGGCGTTTGCACCTCGACTTTGTTTAACAGATTGCGCCATTGCTGCTGCACTTTCGCCAGTTCGGCTTCCGCCTGTTCGCTGGGAAGAAATTGCTGCATTAGCGTCAACGCCGCTGCGGTACCTTCCGCCGCGCCTAACACAAACACCAGCGTGCGCGTATCGCCGTCAATCAAGGTGGTCAGCGTTTGCAGAGTGGCGCAGGGATCGAGCCCCGCGCCGGTGTTGCCTGATAAACCGCGCGCTTGCATCATCGCTGGCTTACGCGTCGAGCCATTGCGGCCCAGACACTCAAGGCGATTACCGCTGAAAGCAATCTGATTGCCGGATGCGGCGAAGAAGGCGGTGCGCATCGATCCGCTGCTGGTATAGGGATTTACCGCCAGAATGGCGCTGCCATCTGCCACTATCGCCGAAGAAGTTTGTACATGGCGGGCAGATTGGCTCACCAGCTCACCCAGCACCCATTCGACGTAGCCGGTGATCGACAAATGACGGGTTTTGCCAGACAGATTACTGAGCTGAATCAGGGTGATTTTCGCCGCCTGTTCGCCAGCTACGAAGGTGGTGAGCGTGCTGCTAATGCCTTGCTCCTGATGCATAAAGCGGCTGTAACCCATGCCGTGCTGCGTCAAATAATCTCCGGCGCCGCGCATCGGCAGCGGCATAGGTGACCAGACATCGCCGCTCTCCTCATCGCGCAAATAAAAGGCTTCGCCCGACGTATCGCTGACCGGATCGTTGTGCCACGGCGTCAGGCGGTATGCATGCGCATTTTCATACCATGTGTAGGCCTGACCACTTTCTGAAATCACGCTACCAAACTGTTTATTTGCCAGCACATTGCACCAGGGCGCGGGCGTCTGCTGATGTGGGGACAACAAAATGTGATATTCACTGCCATCGGCGCTGTAGCCGCCGGTGCCATTAAACAACTGCATGTTTTCCGGCTCAGCGAGGCGAGCGGGCGCAGGAAAGGCCTGTTTATGCGCCAGGAAGCGGCAAGGCGGCGCCACCGGCTGCGGTTTTAACAGCACCGTCAGCTGGTCGGCCAAACTGCCGTTGCGGCCTTCCAGCACCACGGCAGCTACGCTGAGTAGCAGCGTGACATCTTCGGCCGCAAAGTGCTCGCTTTGGCGCAGGAAGATGCCGCCAGGCTTGTCGGTCAGCATCTGCATCTCGCCCGATGAAATCATTTTGATCAGCTGATTTTGCAACAGCTGCTGATAGCCGATTTGCTCGCCGTTGAGGATCACCAAATCTACCGTCAATCCTTTCTGGCGCCAGTATTGATGCGCTTTAATCAGATTGCTCACCAGGCTGAGCTGGGTACCGTTTTCGATGCGCACCAGCACGATCGGTAAGTCGCCAGACAGCGAGTGTCGCCACAGCGACGATTGTCCCAGGCGATTCTGCTGCAGACGCTGGGTGTCGCCGCGCATTTCAGGGCTGGCAAAAATCACCGCACTGGCGAGCTGGTTATACAAACTGGCATCTTCGGCGAGGATATTCAGCTGGCGCAGCGCCACCTGACTGTGCGAGGCCGCCATTTCAAATACCCGATTGGCGTAGACATTGTTGCGATACTTCTCTATCAAGCCAAGGCAGACATCACGCTGCGTGGTGACGCCATACACCAGATCGAGGGTGACGGATTTACCCGCTTTGATGGCGATTTTCTGGCGAATCGACAGCAGCGGATCGAGCACCGCACCGGCGCTGCCGCTGAGTACACCATCGGCTGCCATCGCCTGCGGATCGGCGGCGGTTCTGCCGCGACCAATAAACTGTGCGCGGTCGGTTTCATAATGCGTATCGCGCTCGCTGGTGCCGTGAATCAGCAGGGCGTGGAACGTCCACAGCGGTTCGGTTTTCTCATCGCGCGGGCGGCGATGCGCCAAAATCGCTTCCAGTTCAGTGACGATTTCGGTTTGCACAAACAGGTTGCTGAACGCCGGATGCGCCATATCGCTGGCGGCAGAAGCCAGCACCACTTCCGCATAGCTGGTGATGTCTATTTCACGCAGCTGGCGTGAATGGTTGGTCAGGACGATGCGGCGGATTTCCACATCATCTTCTGGCGACACCACCACCTGAGTGCGGGTGCTGAGCGTTTCCATGCGCGATTCAAACTCCGCGCCGGCGTCGGTAAAGCGCGCAATGTGCTGCGGGCGCGCATCACCGCTGGGCTGGAACGTCGGGCTAATCAGCTCGCCGGATTGGCGATCGCGGATGTAGCAGAAGATACCGTGCTGATTGCTGGTGCCATCGGCGCGCCAGCGGGTTAACGCCAATCCTTTCCACTGGCTATACCCGGTGCCGGATTGCGTCACCATCACATGATAATTGGCATTCGACAGCAGCTGGATTTGCGGCAGATGCGTCGCCGAGCCGCTGAACTCGCGCAGTTCGGGCGTATCTGAACGCGGTTTGATCTCGCTGGTGTCAACGAACTGCCGACGCGGGGTATACAGCTCAATGTCATCCGGCACGCGCTCCTGCAGCAGCAAGTAGGAAGACTGGAAGCGCGCACTCGACATAAACCGCGCCACCATCGGCGCTTCATGCAGCAGGTGCGAAATCGCCAGAAAACCCATGCCCTGGTGATGCGCCATGTAGGTTTTCACCGCGACAAATTGCTGGCCGCGTACCAGGCGCTGCGCGGTGAAATCGAGCGCCTCGTAAAAACCGTATTTGCCGCAGGCACCCATTTTCTTCAGTCGCATCAGGTTGTCGGTGGCCTGATGCGGCAGCACCATCAGCGCCAACAGCGAGGCGTAGGGCGCAACCACATGATCATCGTTGAGGCCACGCTTCAGCCCTAACTCTGGCGTACCAAAGGCTTTGTATTGATAGTTTTGGCTGTCATCGAACGCGGCGTAAGCCGACTCGGAGACGCCCCACGGAATCTGCGCGGCATCACCGGACGCGATCTGCTGCTTCACCGCCGACAGTGCCATTTTTTCCAGCAGCGTATCCGGGTAAACCGGCATCACCAGATGCGGCATCAGGTACTCAAACATCGAGCCGCTCCACGACATCACCGCCGGTTTGTTATCCAGTTGGGTGAACAAACGGCCCAGCACGAACCAGCTTTTTACCGGCAGCTGATTGGCGGAGATGGCGTAGTAGTGCGTCAGGCGCACTTCGGACGGGAAGAGATCGTAATGGCCTTTATCGAGCGCGCCGCTGTCGAGATTGTAACCCACGCTGAGCAGCGCGGTTTTATCAACATAGAGAAAGCGGAAATCCATTTTTGCATGATCTTCCAGCCGTCCTTCCAGCTCCAGCAAGGTCGCCATGCGTTCACGTGCGGCCCACATCACAGACGCCGCGAGCTGAGAATGGAGGCCGGGGCGATGACGCTCTAACTCACTCAGCCACAGCAGAGAAGGTAAGGCGGCAGGCAGATCATCATCCGGCGTGAGCCAGCTGAAAAACAGCGTCCACTCCTGCTGCAAATCGCTGAGCTGGTGGATAAACCGTTCGAACCATTTCACCTGCAACGGCGGCAGCTGCATCTGCGCCAGCAGAATTTCACTCTGCGCGATCAGCGACGAGAGATGACTGGCAATCGCAACGGGCGCGGCCTGTTGCAGCGCAGTAAACTGCTCGCTTAACTCATCCCAGCGATCGTTACGCTCAGCGCCCATTTGTGCTTTCGCCAGTGACAAGGTGTCATGCAGACCGGCCATGATCACTGGCAAGGCGAGCACCGGCAGATGCTTCCACTGCGCAAGCCCGGCCTGCAGGGTGGCGAGGTGCGCGGCGAGGTTGCCGCTATCGACGGTGGAGACGTAGCGCGGATTTAACGGCTTTAGCGTGTAAGTGTCATACCAGTTGTAGAGATGTCCACGAAAATGCTCCATGCGATCGAGGCTATCCAGCGCGGCGAGCGAACGGGCTATCACCGGTTTCTGCGTAATGTAGCCAAAATCCCATGCGGTTAAATTGGCCAGCAGCGACAGGCCGATATTGGTTGGCGAGGTGCGATGCGCCACCACCGGCTGCAACACTTTCTGAAAATTATCCGGCGGCAAGTGGTTATGTTCGGCGGTGACGAAATCTTCAAACCAAGCCCAGGTGTGACGCGCGGTGTGGCGCAAAAACTGTTGCTGCTCGGTGGAGAGCTTTTTCTGGCGCGAATGGGCCGGTTTACTCAACTGCCACAACAGCCACGGTGTGATCAGCCACAGCAGCGAGATCGGCAGCGCCAGCGCAATCAATTCAGGATTAACCAGCGCGGTTAAAAGTGACAGTGCAACGCCCGCCGCTGGGTTAAACCACATCGCCTGATAAAAATGGCGCAGTGACGGCGTGGGCGATGAACTGCCCGCCGAGGCGCTTTTCCATTCATGGAGAAACTGCCCGCTCACGTTGAGTCGCCACAGCGTGACGATAATCGCCTTCAGCGACCAGTAGCTTTCATGCGGTAGTGTCGCCAGCGTCAGTCCCGCGCGGCTCAGGCGCATTAATGCATCCGAAGACAGGATAGAGAGATGATGCTGCCAGGCGCGCGTCTTACTTTTGCGCATGCCTTCCATGCTCAACGCTAAGGCGCTGGGCAACAGCAGGAACAGCGCAATGCAGCCGAGCCAAAACGGCGGATTCGCCACCCAACTAAATGCCAGAAACATCAGCAGCAGCAAGGCGGGCGCAATCAGGCTGCGACGCAGGTTGTCGAACAATTTCCAGCGCGACAGTGCACTGAGCGGATTGGCCTGATAGCCGCCATTCTCCAGTCGCACGCGTAGTTTTAGCCAGTTCAGAAGCTGCCAGTCACCGCGTACCCAGCGGAAACGCCGCGCGACATCGCTGAGATAGTTATCCGGGTAGTGTTCGTACAGCACCACATTACTGACCACACCGGAGCGCGCATAACAGCCTTCCAGCAAATCATGGCTGAGCACCAGATTTTCCGGGCAGGTATTACGCGTCGCGCGGGTAAAGGCCGCCACATCGTAAATGCCTTTGCCGACAAACGAACCTTCGCCAAACAGATCCTGATAGATATCGGAAGACATCGATGAATACGCATCGTTGCCCGGCACGCTGCTGGAGAGACGCGCGTAGCGGCCCTGGCCAAAGGGCGGAATCTCCTCCGCCAGACGGGGCTGCAGAATGGCATAACCTTCCACCACGCGATTCAGGCTGTCATCAAACACCGGCGCATTGAGCGGATGCGCCATAATGCCAATCAGCTTGTGCGCGGTTTCTCGCGGCAGAATGGTGTCGCTATCGAGGGTAATGACGTATTTCACCGTGCGCATTTGCGACTGGCTGGCACCGACGATGACGTTAAATGTCTCTGCTTCGCCCTGCAGCCAGCGATTGAGCGCATGCAGTTTGCCGCGCTTACGCTCATAACCCATCCACACGCCCTGCGAAGGGTTGTGCACGCGGTTGCGATGCAGCAGAGAAAACAGCACATCATTGTGCGACTTGCTGCTGTAACGGCGGTTGAGCGCCTGAATTTTCAGCACCGCATAACCGATGATTTCAGCATCATCGTCATCGTGTTCGGCTGCGCTGTCGGTGAAATCGGCCAGCAGCATAAAGCTGATGTTGTCGAGCGCGTTACCGAGATAGCTGGTTTCCAGCGACCTCAGCAGCGCATCGGTGCCATGTTTGCTGCTGATTAAACAGGGGATCACCACCAGCGTGCGATCGCCATCCGGTACCGCCCGCTCGTAATCAAGTCGCGGAAGCGGTACCGGATGGCGGGTGCGGGTTGTCACTTCGCTGAGCAGCTGCTGGGCGAGCTGGCTGCTGATTAAGATCACCGCCGGCACCAGTAATAGCCACAGCACCACCGACATCGCGGATTGATGAGTGAAAAACAGCGCTTCGGCGCTGAAAGCGGTGGTCAATAACGTCAGGCTGCCCAGCCAGGAGAGCAGCGGCGTTTGGCTGAGATGATGGCGCACCTGATTCAGCCAGGAACGGCACGGCTTTAGCTGTTGCTCAAGCTGCGCACGCCCTTTATCCAGTAGGAAGTAACCAATATGCTGTTGGCGCGCTGGCAATGCAGCCTGACGACTCAGCGCCAAAACCTGATTGGCCACGTTTAGCTCGTCGAATTCGCTCTGGCGAGCCAGCTCTTCAACCACATGCCGATATTGATCGCGGCTGTCAAAATGCATCTGGGGATAAATCCCGGCGGGATCCTGCGCCAACACCTGCTCGACCAGGCTCAGCGACTCCACCAAATCCTGCCAGTTGATTTCGCCAAGCTGGCGCAATCCGGCAATGCTGTTGCTGACCGAGAGCTGACTCAGTGCCAGCTGGCGGTTGAACTGTTCAATCACATCCGCAGTATTACGCCCGGTGTTCAGCAGATGTTGCTCCACCCACGTTAGCGCCAGCGAGTGATTCTGCCCATTCAGTTTGCGTGCCAGTTCGGCGACAAACGCGCCGGAAAGCTGATCGTTTTTGTGCGCCATATCGGCGATCACCTGAATCACGCGAGTGGCGTCCCTGGCGGAGTGATGAACGATCTCATTAATCCACGCTTCGGCCTGGCTGCGCTCCTGATGAATCTCAGCAACGCCTTGCGCAATACGTGCGAGGTTATCGAGCAGCGCAAAGCGCAGCATGGCGGGAAGCGCCCAGAGTTCACCCATCAGCAGCGGCGTCACGCGTTGATAAGCATGAATAAAGGTCGCCAACACTGCTGACTCTAAGCGGCCATCACTGTGGCTGATCATCTCATCCGCGATCGCCTGAATGCGCAAAGAGTGCGCGGGGTCTTTCAGCGCAGGTAAACCCTGACCAAATTTGGTGGGCAACAGATGGCGCACCATCCGAATTTGCTCTTCGATAATATAAAAATTATCCAGCAACCATTCGCCAGCCGGTGTCAAATTACGCTTCTCACCGGTACTTAATATTTCAGCGCTTTTTATCAGCGCCTGTTCGTTTTCCGCCAGCCGCTGCAATAATTTATAGCTTTTTTTGGCGTCGGAAAGATGATGCGTTTTTGCCAGACGCTCGCCATATATTTCCATTTGCCGCTCGGAAAAAACATCTGGCCGGTTCGCCTGGTAAACACCGCTGTGATGTAAAAACTCAAAACTACTGCGTGCCGTTGCCGGAAGCGCACTACTGCTAATGAATGACCCGGTGGGAAGTTTATTTTTCATAATGGCGTCGCAAAAAATCCAATGGATTATAAAAGTCAGCACTATCAACAGGAAAGTCGACGGTATAAGAGAGGGCGAGGGAAAATATTTGTCTTATTTGAGTATAGTGCCAAATCGATCTTACGGTTGGTATATAAAATAAAAGTTAATTTAAAACATTTAACTGAACGTAATGATGGGGTTGAGGATCTTTAACGTGGTTGTCAAGTGGGAGTGGCAATGAAAAAAATCAGGTGTGTTAGAATCAGTTAACGGAAAAAGGAAATAAATTATGAGCTGGTTAAATCAATTTTTAGAAAGCTTATCACGCCGGGAAGTCAAAACTCAGTGTCCAGTCTGTAAAAAGTTTTGCCCACAATCTTCCTTAAAGCAAGCGCGCGGACAGGCTATGTTGTGCCCGCACTGTAAATCACTGTTTATTGCCGAGGAGTAAGCCAATGCGCCATATTCTTGAATGGATTGATGTAAATGAACAAGCACCCGGCTACAAGCAGGAGTGCATCGTGCAATTTGAAAATGGTGAGGTGCAGGGCGGCTGGCTTTATGGCGGGCAATCGCGCAGCGGCGAGCATATTTTCCTTGAAGCGCATGCGGAATATGAAACCAGCATGGAGGTGAATTTCTGGATGTCATTGCCGCCAGCGCAACCGGACCAACTCGCTGCGTTTCATTCGCCGATATGAAAGAGCACAAGATAATATTATCGCTCATATTCGATAAATGACCGTTGCGCTTCAGCCTGATCGACAAACTGAAAAGCGTAAGGATGTATCAGTTGTTCATCACAATACCAGCAGTCATTAATGCGTTTAAAAACGTCACCCTGATGAAAGGGTTGAGATTTATCCAAACGCATAACGGCATATTTGCCATTGTTGAAGGTAACTTCATACAGAGAAATTAATCCGAGCGGCATTAATCTGCGTTCGTGAATGATTTCGCCGTTGAGCTCTGGCGGGCCTGGCTTTTTCATTATGTTCTCTCCGATTGACCTGGTTTAAGTCTGGCAATGATTTAAACAATGCGGTGAGTTTATTTTCAGGCTTCGCTTGTGAATTATCTATTGTCCGCCAGGATTAAGTCAGGCTTATGTGCCGGCGTAATTCCTTATTCACTCTCGCCCACGTTTTTACCTACCTGATATTCTACTCTACTAAAAGGCCATATTATGACGATTAAAACACTGCAAGATCTGTTTGTGCATGATCTTTCTGATATTTACAGCGCAGAAAAACAGATCACCAAAGCGTTACCAAAAATGATTCGCGCAGCCTCTGATCCTAATCTGGTTGCGGCTTTTAAACAGCACCTCGAAGAAACGCGCGGACAAATTGAACGTATTGATCAACTGGTTGAGCTCACGGAAGGCGTGCAGATCAAACGAATGAAATGCCATGCGCTGGAAGGTCTGGCCGAAGAGGCGCAGGAAATTATCGATGAAGTAGAAAAAGGGCCGGTTTGCGATGCTGGACTGATCGGTGCCGCACAGAAAGTTGAGCACTATGAGATCGCCACCTACGGCACCTTGCGCGCCTTAGCCCTGAAGCTGGATTATCAGGATGCCGCCAGGTTACTGGGCGAAACGCTGGAAGAAGAAAAAGCCACTGATGAAAAACTGACGCTGATTGCTGAAGAGCAGGATTAATTCCCCGTAGAAGAGGTTGATGCATCGCCTAAAAATGCCCAACCTCTTCGATCCTGAAAAATCCGCTTGCGAATTCCTGGGTTAAAAATCACTTCATTCTCAGTATGCTAATCCCTATTTTTTCAAACTAACGTTTGAACACTGTTCTGAATACAGAGGGATTTGCATGTCTGCTCATCATCACTCCGCAGAGCCCAAAACGATTTTACGTGCTGGGCGCTTCTTATTGATGCAGAAACTATTACGCCGCGACAAAACGCCCGTTGCACTATTACTGCTGGCTGCGCTGGTCGGTGTGCTAACCGGTTTGGTTGGCGTGGCCTTTGATAAAGCCGTAAATTTTGTGGTGCAGACGCGATTGAGCTGGCTGGCGGATGCCGGTGACAATCTGCTGGCGAAAATAATCGGTGCGTTTTTCCTTTCGGCATTATTAGGCGCTATTGGCTATTTCCTGGTGCGACGTTACGCGCCAGAAGCGGGCGGATCGGGTATTCCTGAAATCGAAGGCGCGCTGGAGGAGCTTCGACCGGTGCGCTGGTGGCGCGTACTACCAGTGAAATTCATTGGTGGCATGGGCGCGTTAGGTTCAGGCATGGTGTTGGGTCGCGAAGGGCCAACCGTGCAACTGGGTGGCAATATCGGCGGCATGTGTGTCGATTTGTTCCGCGTTAAATCTTCTGAATCTCGCCACACGTTGCTGGCAACCGGCGCTGCCGCCGGTTTATCGGCTGCCTTCAATGCGCCGCTGGCGGGCATCCTGTTTATTATTGAAGAGATGCGTCCGCAGTTTCGTTACAGCCTGATTTCCATCAAAGCGGTGTTTGTTGGCGTTATCGTCTCCAGCATTGTTTTCCGCGTGTGTAATGGTAATGAGGCGATCATCAATATTGGTCAGTTGCAGGATGCGCCAACCAATACGCTGTGGCTTTATCTGGTATTAGGCGTGTTATTCGGTGGCTGCGGCGTGGCATTTAATCGCTTCATTTTCCTCGCGCAGGATCAGTTTCAGCGTTTGCACCAAGGTCGCGTGGCACCTTGGGTGATGTGGGGAAGTTTACTGGCTGGCGCGTGCGGCGTGATTGGCCTGGTGCTGCCACAAGCCATCAACGGCGGGATTGCCCTGATCCCCGATTTCTCCAGCGGTAGCTATAGCGCGCTGGCCTTGTTTCTGCTCTTCGCACTGCGCACGCTCATCACTGTCTGCTGTTTCTCTTCCGGCGCGCCAGGCGGTATTTTCGCCCCGATGCTGACGCTAGGCACGCTGCTCGGCACCTGCTTCGGCCAGCTCTGCATGCAGTGGCTGCCGGGTTTACATTTGGAGCCGGCAACCTTTGCCGTGGCCGGAATGGGCGCGCTGTTTGCGGCGTCGGTGCGCGCGCCGCTGACCGGCATTGTGCTGGTGCTGGAGATGACCAACAATTATCAGCTAATTTTGCCGATGATCATTACCTGTCTCGGCGCAACGCTGGCCGCGCAGTTCTTCGGCGGCAAGCCGCTGTACTCAGCACTTCTTGCGCGCACGCTGGCGAAGGCGAAACAAATAGCGTAAGGCCTGGCTTACGTGCGGGCGCTGACACATCTGCTGCGGCGCGAGGACCACCGGACCAAAAGTGACTCCGGCCTGCGCTCTCGCGCTATAAATCACGTGTTCGTTTAATTAGTGCGCACCGGGCAAAAAGGTATTCATCAACCAGCCAGAAAACGCGGTCATCGCGGCGCTTTCGTGCCGCGATTGCAAACGCGTTAACCAATAGCCGCCGAGATCGATTTCAGCGGCGAAAGGGCGCACCAGCTTCTCACTTTGCAGCAGGTGATTGAAAATCCTCACCGGTGCCAGCGCAATCCCCGCACCTAACAACGCCGCTTCAATCATCGTCAGCGACGAGTCAAAAATCATCACCGGATGCGCAGGCGATGGCGCATGTTCGTTCATGCTTTGCAGCCATTGGCTCCACTCATCACGGCGGAACGAGCGCAGCAGGGTAAATTTGTGCACGTCTGCAGGCTGTTGTAGCTGCCGGGCAATGGCCGGATTACACAGCGGTGATAACGGCGCAGGACAAATACACTGCGCCTCGGTGCCGTGCCAGGCGCCGCTACCAAAGCGAATGGTGTAATCGTGGCCTTCGGCAGCCGGATCGACGCGATTGTTGTGGGTGGAGAGTTGCAGCTCAATGTGCGGATAACGGCGGTTAAAATCCTCTAAGCGTGGCAACAGCAAGCCGGTGGCAAAGCTTCCCACCACACCAACTTTCAATTTTTCGCGCATTTGACCGGATGAGAAACGATCCAGCGTATCGGCAATCCGATCGAAAGAGTCGTTGAGCACCGGCAACAGGCTTTCGCCTTCTGTGGTCAGCATCAAACCGCGCGAGACCCGCACAAACAGCTGGCAACCGAGCTGCTGCTCCAGCGATTTTACCTGCTGGCTCACGGCTGCATGGGTTACGTGCAGCTCAATCGCCGCATTAGTAAAACTTAGATGACGTGCAGCTGCTTCAAAGGCTCTAAGCGCGTTCAGGGGAATATAGGGTCGTGTCATGCGCCTACCTGTAAGATTTTCTATTGTCTGGCGCTAAAATTAACAGTTTGTTGCACCCTGTCAAATTGGTCAAACTGCCTGCGGAACAACAACCCGGAAGGTTAACTACAGTGAAATTGATTTCTCAAACATTGATAGCTACAGCGCTGACCTCGGCGTGCTCCATGGCGTTCGCCGCGAAGGCGGATGTGCAGGCAACCGTTGATCGGGCGATCAAACCGCTAATGCAGCAGCAATCGATTCCCGGCATGGCGGTGGCGGTGGTAGTTAAAGGCCAGCCTCACTATTTCACCTGGGGCATGGCGGATGTCAAACAGCAGCGCCCGGTCACCCAAGACACGCTGTTTGAGCTGGGTTCGGTGAGTAAAACCTTCACCGGCGTGCTGAGTAGCGTTGCGGTGAATAAAGGCGAGATCGCGCTGAGCGATGCTGCCAGCAAATATTGGCCGGCACTGAATACGCCGCAGTGGCGCGACATCACGCTGCTGCAGCTGGCAACTTACACCGCTGGCGGCTTGCCGCTGCAGGTGCCCGATGCCGTGACCGACGAAAAGGCGCTGGCGAACTTCTATCAACAGTGGCAACCGCAGTGGGCGCCGGGCAACACGCGTCAATATGCCAACAGCAGCATCGGCTTATTTGGCTGGCTGGCGACGAAACCCAGCGGGCTGACTTTTGAACAGGCAATGCAGCAGCGCGTATTCACGCCATTGCAGCTCAAGCACACCTTTATCACCGTGCCTGACGCCGCGAAAAATGCTTACGCATGGGGCTACCGCGAAGGCAAACCGGTGCGCTTGTCGCCGGGCATGCTGGATGCTGAAGCCTATGGCGTGAAGTCGTCGATTAAAGATATGGCGCGCTGGATGCAGGCCAATATGGATCCGCAGCAGGTTAACGATAAGCCGCTGCAGCAGGCGCTGGATTTCGCGCAAACGCGTTTCTATCGCACCGATGCGCTCTATCAAGGTTTGGGGTGGGAGATGCTGGATTGGCCCGCTCAGGCGGAGATGGCGGTGAAGGGCGCGGATAACAAGGTGGCGCTTGGGCCGCAGCCGGTGCGGGATGCCGAATCACATCCGCGTGTCAGCGCGTCGTGGGTGCATAAGACCGGCGCAACCGGTGGGTTCGGTGCTTATGTCGCCTTCATCCCGGAGAAGCAGGTCGGCATTGTGATATTGGCAAACAAAAATTATCCCAATACCGAGCGGGTTAAAGCCGCGATGCAGATTCTGAAAGCGTTGCAGTAAGCGTATGGGGCGAACGCCTCGCCCCATCAACTACACTTAATGGGTGATCAACAAAGGAGCTTCAGATGAGCAATCACCCTAAAGATAAACGCGACGTGAATGATGAAAAGCATCCCGCCAAGGACAATCCCAGCGAACACGGTGAGATCCCCAGAACGCGCGATGACAGTGAAGACGACAAAAAAGATCCGTTTAACGACGAATAACAAACATCATTAGCAACGGCAGCGCGGCAAACAGCGTTAATGCGGTTGGCGCGCCTGCCAGCATAAAGAGTTGTCCAAACAGCAGCGATCCCATCACCTGACCCGCAGCCAACATAAAGAACAAGATGCCTACGCCAACGGCGGGGGCATTGTTGGTTGCTTCTGCGCCCCACACCAGCAACACGCCCGAGAGCGTAACATACGCCGCGCCACCCAGCGCCACGGCGGGAAACAGCCAGGCTGAATAGTGATGGCTGAACGCCAGTAGCAATAAGGGCACGGCAAGGCAGCATTGCGACAGCCAATAAACCCGCTTCATCCCCATCCATTTCGCCATCGGGCCGGTGAGCGCGCCGATAATGCCTGCTGCGCCAGCGATGAGCCACAACAGGCTAACCATGCGGTCGCTGACGTGAATGTGATGCAGCAGATCCGGGCCGAAGCTCCACCAAGCCGCGCTGGCGACGCCGCTGAACAGTGCAATGAAGATAAGGCGCTGCAGCGAACGCTGCCGCAGGTGGTTTAACCAGGATTCACGTTGAGCGTTTTCACTGTGATTGGGTAGCTGGCGCCAAATCGGCACCAGGCAGATCATCGCCAGCGCGGCAAAAACCGCACAGGCGATGCGCCAACCGCCGGGCAGCCAGTACAAAATTGGCACTGACAACATAATGCCCATGCTGGTTCCGGCATTGATAACCGTGTTCATCTGCGGCTGTTGCTCAGCCTCAATACGCTGGCTGACGGCGCTCGCTAACGCAGGCGAGGCGAGACCGGCGCTCATACCGGCGATAAACAATCCCACGCCGAGCATCCACGGCGATACCGCGCTCGCGATGATCAACAAACCCAACGCGGCACACAGCGCGGCAACCGCAGCAGGAAATCGCGGCCCGGCGCGGGCGGTCATCATCGGCGCGATCAACACCGCCACACAGTAAGCGGCAAAGCTACAGGCCGAAAGCACGCCAGAAACGCGCCGGGTAAAGGGGATGTCGTGCATCACCTCGGGCATCATCAAGCCCCAGGCGAAACGCGCCATACCGTAGGTCACCGCGATAAGTGCAAATCCGGTGATGCCGAGCGCCGTACCCTTCATGTCTGTTCACTGAACGCGATAAGCTGCAGCGCGGCGTTTTTACCGGCTTCGCACGCCTGCGCCGCGCCGATGATCAGCGCGGAAGTCAGCACACCTTCAAACAGCAGCCAAACCGCATCCGCTAGCGCGACATGCTGCTTGCCGAGCGCCTGCTGAATGGCGCGTGCAATGTAATTGCGCATCTTGTGGCGGTAAGCCAGCGCCTGTTCGGCTAACGCGGCATCTTCTCCGGCGTATTCGCCCCATGCCTTGAGAAACAAGCAGCCATTGTTGCCGTATTGCTGCATCCAGTCGGCCATCGCATCGAACATATGGCTGACCGCTTGCGGATGGTCCGGCGATTGCAACGCGGCGAAGAAACGATCTTGTCGCGCCTCCAGCACCGCGGCCGTTAGCGCTTCACGCGAGGGGAAATAGCGATACAAGGTGCGCGTCGAGACATTCGCCTCGCTGCAAATGCGATCGGTGCTGATGGCGTGAAAGCCGTTGAGATAGAACAGCCGCTCAGCGGCATTGATGATATCGAGTTTCTTTTTCATCCTCTAAAAGTAAACCGATCGTTTTACTTTTGCAAATCTAAGGATGTTGGAGATTTACTTAGAGAACAGTTAATGCTGACTCCAGCCGATCCAGCGCAAACAAAATGCCGTAACGGCGCGCGTGTTGCGCTTCCGGCAGCGGCAGCCAAATATCGGCTTGATTGGCGAGATCTAATGTCTTCGCACAAAGCGCAATCACCGGCGTTTTTTGAATGTGCGCATGGTGTACTGCGCTAAGCACGTGGCTGTTAACGGTATCAGGCGCGAGAATCAGCAACAGATCGTCCGGTTGCAAACGGCTCAGCGTCATGCTCAGCAGGTTGTCATCCTGAATCCACGCGCTGGCCAGTCCGGCGTTTTGCAGGCGCTGATGGACGTCCGCCACCAGCGTAGTATGCAGCCCCGATGCGCCAATCAGCAGTACGCTTCGGGCTTTACGCAGCATCTCTGCGGCACGCTGCCAGGTCGCCGCTTCCGCTTGACCATATTGCTGGGTTAACGCTTGAGTAATGGCCTCAATCGGCGCAATCGCGTGAGTGGTTTGTCTCTGTGGCGCGCGCGCCAGCCGCATACGCAAATCGCGGATATCTTCGCAACCCAGCGAACGCGCAAAGCGGGTGATGGTGGCGGCGCTGACTTCTGCGCGGCCGGCAAGTTGCTCGATGGTGGCGGAAGCGGCAAAAGCAGTGTCGCTGAGAATCGCTTCGGCAACGCGTTTCTCCTGCTGACTCAGCGACGATTGCCGCTGGCGGATGACATCGATAAATTCAACATCCTGCTGCTGACCGGCTTTCCGCACCTGATGCAGAAAATCATCAAGATCCTGACAGCCCGCCGAGGTGGCAAAGCGTCTTAGCACATCCGGACTCACACCAGCCTGTGTAGCCAGACTCTCCATGGTGACGTGTACATTGGCGTGCAGGTTCGCCAGAATAAAACGCGCCAGCCTCGATTCCTGCGCATCCGCGCGCTCCGACTGCTGCCGTAATTGCCAGACAATATCCATCAGCTCATCACATCCTCAGTTGCGAAGGTCCATCATGCATGAAATTATTTTTCATGTTGAGTTTTTTTTCATCTCATCGCGGGGTGTTAGCGCCGTTTGTTGGGCTTTTTACTGTTAAATTACGGTTAAGATCACACTCATGAAAAATATTTTCATTACGATTTTAATCGTATCCATCTGACTTGTATCAATAAATTATCCATCCATCAGAAAATCCTCTGCCCACAGCCACTTTACAGCGTCTCTGAGACAGGTCTTAAATGGCCGGAACAAATCACAGGAGAAGAAATTATGCGCATCGTACTTTGCTGTGCTGCAGGCATGTCAACCAGCATGCTGGTGAGCAAAATGCAGCACGCCGCTGCAGGTCGCGGTCTGGAAATTGACATTAAAGCCGTGCCGGTGGCGGAATTCGAACGCATTCTGCCGGATGCCGATGTGGTTCTGCTTGGCCCGCAGGTGCAGTTCGAAGCAGCCCGTCTTAGCGCCATTGCCGCGCCGCAAGGCAAATCTGTCGCCGTCATCGACATGATGGATTACGGCATGATGCGTGGCGAACAGGTGCTCGATAAAGCGCTGGCCTTACACGCTTCTTAAACGTCCTTTTTAACCCATCCAACTGACATTACACGGCGTTGTGCTGTGGGGGATTCTGCATGTCTGAAATCGTGGCTATCGAGTTTGAAGAGGAAATTATGCTGTTGCTGGTGCAGGCCGGCGCAGCCCGCAGCGCGGCCATCAGCGCGCTACGACTGGCACGAGAAGGGCGCTTCAGCGAGGCGCAGCAACAGCTGGCGGCGGCAGGCGAAAGCATCAGCGCTGCGCACCAGCAGCAGACCGCGCTGATTGGTCTGGATGAAGGCAGCGGTAAGTTGCCGGTCACGCTGATTCTGGTGCACGCCCAGGATCATCTTATGAACGCCATGCTGATTCAGGATTTGGCTGGCGAAATCATTGAACTCTACCGCCGCACAGCGGCAGGAGGCATAGATGCTTAAGATCGCAATTATTGGTGGTGGCAGCAGCTATTCACCGGAGCTGGTGGAAGGGATCATCAATCGCTATGCGCAGCTGCCGGTGACGGAACTGGCGCTGGTGGATATTGAGCAAGGGCGCGAAAAGGTTAATGTCATCGCCGATCTTACTCGTCGCATGCTGCAGCAAAACGGGCTGGAGCAGGTAAAAGTGAGCGTCCATTTTGAGCTGGATGACGCGATTCGCGGTGCTCGTTTTGTTCTGACGCAGCTGCGTGTGGGATTGTTGGCCGCGCGCGCGGCGGATGAGCGCCTCGGGCTGAAATATGGTCGGCTCGGCCAGGAAACCACGGGCGTTGGCGGCTTTGCCAAAGCGTTGCGCACCATTCCGGTGATGCTCAAGGTAGCGCGCAAAGTCGAGGAGCTGGCGCCGGATGCCTTCATCATCAACTTCACTAATCCGGCGGGGATTGTGACGGAGGCGGTGTCCCGCTATAGCAAGGCGAAAATCATCGGGCTGTGCAATGTGCCGGTGAATATGCATCACATGATTGCCGGCATGCTCGACGCGCCCTGGGATGACGTGCAGCTGCGCTTCGCCGGGCTCAATCATCTGGTGTGGGTGCATCAGGTGACGTGCCGGGGCGAGGATGTGACCGCGCAGGTGATCGAGCAACTGTGCGATGGCCAATCGCTCACCATGAACAACATCAAAGATATGCCGTGGTCGCCGCAGTTCTTGCGCGCGCTCAAAGCGATTCCGTGCCCGTATCACCGTTATTACTGGCAAACGCCGCAGATGCTGGCCGAAGAGCAGGAGAAAGCGCAAAACGGTCATGAAGGCACGCGCGCGGAGCAGGTGATGAAAGTGGAAGCGGAACTGTTCGCGCTGTATGCCGACCCGCATCTGGCGCACAAACCCGAGCAGCTGAGTTTCCGCGGCGGGGCGTATTACTCCGAAGTGGCGGTCGAGCTGATCAGCGCGATTCACAATAACAGCGGCAAAAATCTGGTGGTGAACTGTCGCAACAATGGCGCGATTCATGGCCTGCCGGATGACGCGGTTGTGGAGGTGAACTGTCTGGTTGATGCGCAAGGCGCGCATCCGCTGGCGTTTGGTGAGTTGCCGCCGCTGATGAATGGCCTGACGCAGCAGATCAAAGCGTTTGAACGCCTGACTATCGAAGCCGCAGTGCATGGCGATCGTGAGCACGCGCTGCTGGCGCTGCTCGGCAATCCGTTAGTCGGTGATGTCGCGACCGCCGAAGCTTTGCTTGACGAAGTGCTGACCCTAAACAAGCCGTGGCTGCCGCAGTTCGCCAAGCCATAATCCGTTGCGCCACTGAGCCAGAGGAACACCTATGTCTAACCGTACTTTTATAGACCGTTATGTCTTGCCCGTCGCACTGAAAATCGCCGGTCAGAAGCATGTGCTCTCCGTGCGCGACGGCATCATTCTCAACATGCCGTTTATGCTGATTGGCAGCTTCTTCCTGATCTTTGCCTATCTGCCGATTCCGGCGTGGGGCCATTTAATGGCGGATCTGTTTGGCGAGACGTGGCGCAACAAACTGCTTTATCCGGTGCGCGCGACCTACGACATCATGGCGCTGATCTCCAGCTTCGGCATCGCTTACCGCCTGGCGGAGAAGTATCGCACGCTCGATCCGCTCACCAGCGGCGCGATGGCGTTAGTGGCATTTGTGATGACCATTCCGCAGCAGACGCTGTTTGCCCCGGTGGAAGGCGCGCCGACGCAGTTGGTCACCGGCGTGTTGCCGATTTCACTGATTGGCAGCCAGGGTTTGTTCGTGGCTATCGTGGTTGCGCTGCTCTCGACCGAGATTTACCGCTTTGTGCACAACCGTAATCTGGTGATCAAGATGCCGGAGGGCGTGCCGCCTGCGGTGGCAAAATCCTTCCTCGCGCTGGTGCCCGGTTTTTGCGTGCTGGCGGTGGTGTTGGTGATTCGTCTGGCGGTGGAAGCATCGCCGTTCGGCGATATCAATAACCTGATTGCTACTGTAATTGGTTTGCCGATGCATCACGTGGGCGGCACCTTGCCTGGCATGATTTTCTCGGTGCTGCTGATTGGGATTCTCTGGACGCTTGGACTGCACGGCGATGCGATTGTGCTGGTGTTTATTCAACCGGTTTGGCTGTCGAATATGAGTGAAAACCTCGAGGCGTTTCAGCATAACCAACCGATCCCGCACATCTTTACCCAGCAGTTTTATGATTTGTGGATTGCACCCGGCGGCACCGGCGCGCTACTGGGATTGGTGATTTTCATGCTGATTCGTTCACGCAGTCGCCAGATGAAACAGCTCGGTAAAATTGCCGCGCCGGCGGCGCTGTTTAACATCAGTGAGCCATTAGTGTTCGGCATTCCGCTGGTGATGAACCCGTATCTGTTCCTGCCCTTTATCCTGACGCCGGTGGTGCTGGTGATTGTGTCGTGGGCGGCGATGAGCACCGGTTTGGTGGCGCCGCCAGCGGGGATTGCGCTGCCGTTTACCACACCGATTTTCGTCAGCGGCTATCTGGCCACCGGCGGGCATATTTCCGGCACCGTTTTGCAGGTGGTGAATCTGACAATTTCACTGGTGATTTACTATCCGTTCTTCCGGGTCTGGGATCGTCTGAAGTTCCGCGAGGAAGAGGCCAGCCTGCAGCAAGCAAAAGTGGTGAGCGGCGAAGCGGTAACGCCTTGAACACCGGGGCAGAAGCGCATCAATGTGCGCTTCTGTGATCTGTAAACCGATAAACCACAATGCGCATTAATCACCTAACAGGACTAATTTACAATTCTCTTTGGACTCTAACTATCACTCAACTGACTGTTATCGCTGATTTTATTTCAATTGCTTAAAATAACAGCGGTTTTATTAAAAGAAACTTCTGTACTCTTATTACGTGTTTGTATATTTTTGTGATCAAGTGGTGACATAACTTCTTTCACCCCGAAACCCACGCTACTCAATGTAAACGTCAGCAGGCTCTCTTGATAGACATTTTCTCTAAAATTAACAATATTCCCCTTTTATTAAATTTAACCAGCTTAACGAGATCATTTGCGATCTCATTTTTCAGACTATTCCATTAATTTTTTATTACTCCATAAAGTGCTGGCACTAACGTCGCCAGGGGAAACGCATGCAAAAAATGAATATCAGTACCGATTTTATCGCTTATTTCAATTGTGGTTCTGTAAAGCTGAAATCTGAGGCCGAAATATTGGGCTCAATTATCACCGCTATCATAAAAGACAAAAAAACTGTTACCAATAAGAGTATTATTGCCTATCTGCTGGCAGAGCTTGAGAGCACCAATGATGTGATTTTCCAGGATTGCCTGCGGAATACGCTGCAAATCGTGGTAGGAAAGACGCCGGATGATGACGGCTTTTTCAGTTAAGATAATCTCCCATAATTAAGAACGTGGGTTTTAAACCGATTCAATTTTAAAAGTTCAGGATTTATCTGACAGTATCAGGCCATGAAAATGGCGTTATAATTACTGGCCCGACCAGAATAATCTGGCACACAGATAAATCCAACAATAAGTGATATTTTATGAATTACAGCAATTTTTCAGCAAAAGTGAGTTTCTGGCCCAATATGCATTTCACCGCAATTGAAATTGTACAGTGCGGCGATCTCTACGAAATATATGCGACGGACATTTCCCGTCTCGCTAAAAGTAAGCTTTTTGTCGGGCGCACCCATGATAAAAATTTGGCAGATTCCTACGCGAAACAGTTCGAAGAGTGGTTACCTAAAGTTAACCGTGAAATGAAACTGCGTGACATTACGCAGTTAACAGGAAATATGCCGTCGCAGGCTTTTTGTGGAAAACGCGATCTTGAAATTTTGCCGAGCCAGGCAGAATTTTTGCGTAACCCTCATCAATGGTAGTCCTCAGTAATTAGTCTTAAAATGCGAGCTTGCGATTAAGATTATTACTCTTCTAAAGGCGGTGCTGCCCATCACCGCCATCAGAAATAAACTTTTACTCATTCAACGGTTAAATCGTATACGTTTAGCCTGCTCATCGCTTTCGCATTATACAAATCTGAACCAGGCTCAACATGTCATGGTTAATTATGTATACAAGCGAGGAACGAATGGATTTTGTACAACGCACGATTGATTTAGCAATGAAAAACGTTGAAGAGGGCGGTCGCCCATTTGCAACAGTCATTGTTCGCGACGGCAAGGTAATCGCTGAGAGCGCAAACCAGGTCGCACAGACGAATGATCCCACGGCTCATGCAGAAATACTGGCCATCCGCGAAGCCTGCCGTGAATCAGGCAGCGAAAACCTCACAGACTGCGACATTTACATTCTTGCCAGCCCTTGTCCAATGTGTCTGGGTGCACTCTATTATTGCAGTCCAAAGCAGGTGATATACATCACCAAACGCGAAGAATACTCGACGTATTACCGTGACGATCGTAAATACTTTGAACTGGACACCTTTTACGCTGAATACAGCAAGCCAATTGAACAACGTCGCTTGCCGATGCAATATCAGCCTCGACCGCAGGCGCTCGACGTCTATAAACGCTGGCAGGTTTTAAATAAATAAAAGCGTGTCAGTTGCTCGCGGCTAAATCCCTCCCAAGATGATCAACACCCTTGCCACGTACCCAACTGGTGCAAATCCCCTCGATTTGCACCAGCAAAACTCATAATGTCCACTTATAACCCCGCACAAAATTCATTTAATTCAGCGCATTAATAATCTGGCACGCGCGTTGCTATTCGATTGGTAGAGATGTTGGACCAATTAGGGCATTGCCATGCAGATACCGGCTGAGCTTCATCCTATTTCCACGCCGCGCAGCGATACGCTGATTCTCAATGCGCTAACGCGCTATATGGCGCAGTCGGGTGCGCAGCCCGGCAGCCGCTTGCCGCCGGAACGCGTGCTGGCGGAGAAGCTTGGCGTCAGCCGCAATACGGTGCGTGAAGCACTCAAACGCTGGGAAGCGCTAGGCATTATTCTGCGTAAAAAGGGCAGCGGGACTTTTTTGCAGGCGGAAGTGGGCGTCAACGACAGCTTCTTATCACTGCGCTTTAAAAACGACTCGGCCAACATGCTGCACGCGCTGGAAGTGCGTCGCATTATCGAGTCGGAATCCTGCGCGTTGGCGGCTCAACGTGCCTCGGCTGCCGATCTGATCGAAATCGAACAACGTCTTAATGAGATGGAAAAAGTGCATCTGGCGATCGGCTCTGCCGGTGCGGAAGACTGGGCATTTCACGCCAGTATCTATCGGGCTGCCGGAAATCCATTGCTGCTACAAATGCTCAACGGCATTTACGACTCATTTCATGCATTTTTTGAATCACCGCCGGAACAGGCGCTGTTTTCAGACTCTTTCCCGCTGCATCGTGAACTCTTTAACGCTATCCGCCAGCGCGATTGCACGGCAGCGCGCGCCATCTGCCATCAAATTCTCGATATCACCGAACGCGACATGAAGGATGTAATGAATGCCAAACGATAAGTTGATTTCGCAACAAACGCTGCTCACTCACGATCAACGCCATGAAATGGGCGCGGTCACTACGCCGATTTACCAGTCTTCGCTGTTCACCTTCAGTGATTACGACAGCATGATCGCGCGCTTTCGCGGCGAGAGCGATCAGCCGCTCTATTCGCGCGTCGATAACCCGACGGTAAAAGCGCTGCAGGACAAGATGGCGGCGCTGGAGGGCGGCGAAGCCTGTCTGGCTTTTGGCAGCGGCATGGCGGCGATCAGCAATGCGATTCTCAGCGTGGTGGCGCCGGGTAAAAAAGTGGTATGCGTTAATCACGTTTATCCCGATACCTATCGCTTTCTGCGCGGCTTCTGCCAGCGCTTTGGCATCGTTACCGAGTTTGTCGATGGTGATGACGAAGCTGCAATTGGTGCGGCCTTATCGGATGCCAGCCTGCTGTATCTGGAAAGTCCCTCAAGCTGGGTGATGAGTGAACAGAATCTGAATAAGCTCGGCGCGATGGCGCGCGAAGCGGGCGTGGTCAGCATGATCGATAACAGCTGGGCTTCACCGATTTTCCAGCAGCCGCTGCTGTGCGGCATCGATATCGTGGTGCACTCGGCGTCGAAATATATCAGTGGCCACAGCGATGTGGTGGCTGGTCTGGTGATCGCCAGCCAGCAGCACATCAACAACATTACGCGTCACATCAGTCCTTACCTTGGCGGCAAACTTTCGGCGCATGAAGCGTCACTGCTGATGCGCGGCCTGCGCACGCTGCCGCTGCGCATGAAACACCATCACCAAAGCGCGCTGACTATTGCTGAGAAACTGGCGGAGCATCCGCTGGTAACGGACGTCTGCCATCCGGGGCTGAAATCGCAGTCGTGGTCCACCTTGCGCGGCTACAGCGGTCTGTTTGCCTTTGAAGTGGCGGAGCAGGTGGATATTCCACAGCTGTGCAACGCGCTGGAGCTGTTCCACATGGGCGTGAGCTGGGGCGGATTTGAGAGTCTGGTGATGCCGGCGATTTCGGTGATCAACCAGGCCAGTGAATTTAACTCGGCGGTGGATTTCGGCGTCTCGCCACGCCTGATCCGCATCTCGGTCGGCCTTGAAGAGACCAACGATTTGTGGGCCGATTTGCAGCAAGCCCTTGCCAGCGCGAATCGCGCGTAATCACTCACTGGAGAAAAGTCATGACGCAACGTTTTGCCGTGAAAGCATTAGTGTTAGCCGTGGGTTTGAGTGCAGCGATGAGCAGCCTCGCCGCCAAGCTTACCGTAGTAGAAGTGATTACCAGCCCGCCGCGCACCGCGCTGCTGCAAAAAATGCTCGATGAGTATAAAACCCAGCATCCCGGCACGGAGATTGAACTGATTTCACTGCCGTGGGGCCAGGCGTTTGAAAAGCTCGGCACCATGCTGCAGAGCGGTCAGGTGCCGGATGTGGTGGAAATGCCGGATACCTGGCAAGGATTGTATGCCAGTAACAATATGCTGGAAGACCTCGAGCCGCGCCTGAAAAGCTGGGATGCCACGCCACAGCTCACCGATAAAACGCTGGCCATGGCGCGCGCCGCCAACGGCAGAGCCACCATGGTGCCGTATGGCTTTTATCTGCGCGCGCTGTTCTGGAATAAAAAGCTGTTCCAGCAGGCAGGATTGAGTGCACCGCCCAAAACCATGGAGGAATTCGCCAGCGATGCCCAGCGCATCAGCAAATTGGGGAATGGCATCAGCGGCTACTGCATGCGCGGTGGCGTGGGCGGCACCAACGCCTGGATGATGTTTATGGCGGCGATGAACGGTTCGCCGGAGTTCTTCGATAAACAAGGTAACAGCACGCTGACCGAGCCGGGTGCGATGAAAGGCGCGCAGCTGCTGGTGGATATGTATCAAAAGGGCGGCGCCTCGAAAGACAGCGTTAACTGGGGCTTCAATGAGATCGTTTCGGGCTTCTATTCAGGTAAATGCGCAATGCTCGATCAGGATCCCGACGCGCTGATCGCCATTAAAAACAGCATGGCGGCCGATGATTTCGCTGTGGCTCCGATGCCGGTTGGCCCGTCAGGCAAAGCTTTCCCGACCATTGGCTATACCGGCTGGTCGATGTTCAAGCAGGGTAAACAGAAGGATCTCGCCTGGCCGCTGATTACCTTCCTCAGTGACAAAACCAACAACCTCGCATGGTCAAAATTCGTCGGCACGCTGCCGATTTACAAAGGTGCCGAGCAAGACCCGTTTTACCAAACGCCGCAGTTCGCCGGCTGGTTCAAAGAGCTGAACGATCCTAACTATGTGCCACTCACCATGCCAACCCATCTCAAAGGCTGGGGCTATTTCAACTCGGTGATTGTGAAAGAGAGCAGCCAGGAAACCTTGCTGGGTGAGAACGATACCGAAAGCATGGTGAAAGATTGGGCGAACTATCTCAGCAAAGAGCAGAAAGCCTGGCTTGCTACGCAGTAACCTTTAACCACGCGGAGTGTGATTATGATGCTTGATGCTTCTCTGCCCAACAGTCCGGCGCGCCGCCGCCTCCGCTGGAGTCGGCTGGCTGAGCCGTGGTGGTATCTCTCGCCTGGCCTGTTGCTGATCGCTTTGTTCATCTTTGTGCCGATGGCGATCGGCATCTCCTATGCGTTTCAGAGCATTAACCTGCTGAATCCGCTGGAGACCGGTTGGGTCGGCTTGGATAACTTCAGCGAGATGTTTGATGACCGGCGCTTTTTCAAAGCGCTGGGCCACACGCTAAACTGGACGCTCAGCTCGCTGCTGCTGCAGTTCTTCTTCGGGTTGGCACTGGCGCTGCTGCTCAATCGCGAGTTCCGTTTTCGCCGTTGGGTACAGGCGCTGGTGTTCTTGCCGTGGGCGGTCCCGGCATTTCTCTCTGGCTTGACCTGGTCATGGTTGTTCAATCCGGTCGTCGGGCCGCTGCCGCAGTGGCTGAGCGATTTGGGCGTGCTGAGTGAGCCGTACAACATTCTGTCCGATCCGCAGTTGGCTATGTGGGGACCGGTGATTGCCAACGTCTGGTTTGGCATTCCGTTCTTTGCCATCACGCTGCTGGCGGCGCTGCAGTCGATTCCCAAAGACCTGTACGAAGCGGCCTCGATTGACGGTGCCAGCGGCTGGCAGCAGTTTCGTCGCGTCACGCTGCCGTTTCTGGCACCGATGATCGCTATCACCGTGATGCTGCGCACCATCTGGATCGCCAATTTTGCCGATCTCATTGTGGTGATGACCGATGGCGGTCCGGCGGGATCGACCTCGATTCTCTCCAGCTACATCTTCACCACCGCCTATCGCAAGCTCGACTTTGGCTATGCCTCAGCGATGGCGGTGTTTCTGTTACTGCTGATGACCTGTTATGCGCTGGTGTTGCTGCGCATCCGTCATCAGCTGCTGAAATAGGAGGCGACGATGCGACTCTTACCGCTGATTGGCCATCGCCTGAGTATTGCGGCGTATCTGCTGTTCGCGCTGTTTCCGCTGTACTGGATCATCAAAATCTCGCTGACGCCGGACCAACTGTTGTTTAGTCAGGGCGTAACGTTATTGCCGAGCGGCGTGACCTTTGGTCATTTCAAAAAAGTGCTGACCGACAGTGATTTCCCGACCTTTTTTACCAACAGCCTGATGGTCTCGTTTAGCACCGCGTTTCTTACCACGTTGATTGCCGCTGCGCCCGGCTATGCCTTTTCGCGCTTTCAGTTTCGCGGCAAAGTGCTGATCGCCGGGCTGCTGCTGTTCACGCAGATGTTTCCGCTGGTGATGATCATCGCGCCGATTTACAAGGTGATGGCGCCGCTGGGCCTGACCAACAGCTTGCTGGGGCTGATTCTGATCTACACCGCGTTCAACGTGCCGTTTGCCACCTTTTTGATGCAATCCTTCTTTGATGCGATTCCCAAAGATCTGGAGGAGTCGGCGATGCTGGAAGGCTGCACGCGTTTTCAGGCGCTGTATCGCGTGCTGATGCCGCTGACCTTGCCGGGCATGGCGGCCACATTGGGTTTTGTGTTTACCGCAGCGTGGAGCGAGCTGCTGTTCTCGCTGATGCTGATCAACAAAAACGAAGTGATGACCTTCCCGGTTGGGCTGCTCAGCTTCGTGTCGAAGTTTGCCGTTTCCTGGGGCGAGATGATGGCGGCGGTGGTGCTGGCGCTGATCCCGGCCTGTCTGTTCTTCGCCTTTATTCAACGCTATTTGGTTCAGGGACTCACCGCCGGTGCGGTTAAGGGGTAAATCATGGCTGAAATCACGCTCAAACAGATCGACAAGCGCTATGGCAACGTTGAGGTGCTGCGCGATATTAACCTCACCATCAAAGACGGCGAATTCGTGGTACTGGTGGGACCTTCCGGCTGTGGCAAATCGACGCTGCTGCGCACCATCGCCGGACTGGAGCTGGCGACCGGCGGCGATATTCGTATCGGCAACCAGCTGATGAACGATGTGGCACCCAAAGATCGCGATATCTCGATGGTGTTTCAAAGCTACGCGCTCTATCCGCATCTAACGGTGGCGCGCAATATGGGCTTCAGCCTGGAAATCCAGAAGCGTCCGCGTGCGGAAATTGAAGAGAAGGTGAGGCGTGCGGCGGAAATTCTCAGCCTGACGCATTTGCTTGATCGCCGACCCAAAGAGTTATCCGGCGGTCAGCGCCAGCGTGTGGCCATGGGACGCGCCATCGTGCGTCAGCCGCAGGTGTTTCTGTTTGATGAACCGCTGTCGAACCTGGATGCACAGTTGCGCGGTCAGATGCGCGTCGAAATCAAAAAGCTGCATCAGCAGATGAACAACACCATTGTGTACGTGACGCACGATCAGGTTGAAGCCATGACGCTGGCGGATCGCATTGTGGTGCTGAACAACGGCGTGATTCAGCAGGTCGGTACGCCGCTCGAGCTGTATGACACACCGGCGAACAAGTTTGTCGCCAGCTTTATTGGCTCGCCATCAATGAACTTCATCAATGGCATGATGACCGCGCAGGGCGTGCATATTGGCGATAGCGCACAGCTGCCGTTGAATCAGCATTGGTCGCAGCATCAGGCTGGGCGAGCGGTAATTTACGGTATCCGACCAGAGAATGTGGCGATTGCCGAAGCGGGCGCGATGAATGCGCTGCCGTTAGAAGTGTCGCTGGTGGAGCCGACGGGATTATCCGAGCTGATTCATGGATCGCTGTTGGGGCATGACATCATGCTATTCACCACGCAACGTTCTGGCGCACAGGCGGGGGATATTCTGCCTGTGACCATTGATGCGGATCGCGCGATGCTGTTTGATGCGGATTCGCAAAAACGTTTATAACGCGTGTTACAGCTGCCTGTTTGCACAGGCAGCTCAGGGAATTACTTAGACTGCTGCTGTTTGCTGTCCGCTTCTTTCTGCTTTTTGTTCGCCATATGGTGACCAACCGCACAACCCGCTGCTGCACCCGCAACGCCGTGATGCGCCACGTGGCCCGCCACGCCGCCGACAACCGCTCCTTTGATGCAGCCCTTCGCTTCGACCTGAGAAGTGACCGACAGCAGCACGCCCGCAGTTAATACAATCAGAGAAAATTTACGCACTGGATTTATTCCTTATAAAGTTAATAGCGTGTAAATACACGCTTCCAGTGTAGTAAGTGGAATAAATCCTACCGTTATAAACTGTAAACAAAGATATTTTAGCGTAATACCCTAAAGCGGTTTAGTGAACGCTTTTTAATCGGCTTATTTAACATTATTAATCATTGATAAAAGTCACAGACGAATGGAATGCGCTGGCGAGTGTTTATCACGCCTGTAGAAGAGAGTGCAGCCTCCTTGCTGCCCGCATTATCGTTAACGTTTCAGTCTGGCCCAATCGACAAACTGGCCATCCTTCATCACCGCCGCTTTTTCCGGAAAATAGTGATAGAAAATAAGGGTTAATCCATCGCCTTGCATAACACGCGCAGAGTCGGTGGTGGCTATCTCCGCCATCATCTTGCCGTCGCAGGTGACTTCATGATTCTTCACATTAAAAGTGAATTTTCTGAACTGATAGATTTTCAATTTCGCTGCATCCTAACCGATAACAGTAAAGCAAAGTGAGGTGATAAAAGCAGGGTTTGCGGCTTTCATACTAATTATTTCCCGTGGTGATTTTTCGCCATGAAAACGTACGCGAGACCACTAAGACTTTTCTTATCTTTAATCAAGTTGGATGAGCTTGTTTTTATCGGGGAATGTCATCGCGCCGTGGCGATCATTTTTTATGCGGCAGGACTTGCTGATAGCGCTGCTGAATTAGATTGGATTTTACAAAACAATTGTTTTCTCTTAACCTGACTGACGCACGTTGATTTTCTCAAGATAACAACGCCATTGTTTAATAACTCTTAAGCTTGAGTAAATATGACTACACAGAGAATTAAATGACCAGCAGTTATGATGAACAGATGAAGGACCGAATGATTGGTGAGGCGCTGCTTGCTCTTTTAGAAGACCAGGTTGCAGTATCCTCTGCGGCGCTGATAGCCAAACTTGAAGAGATGGCGGAAACAGAAGAGGAAAGCTACAGGCGAGTTGCCTGCCAACGCGCACTGGCGGATGTCAGAAATCATAGCGTCAGGACCAGCACGCAACGCGACGGACAAGATTTCAGTAGTGAGAAGCATGCTAATATCCCGAATCAGAAAAAGCACTGATTACGACGCTAAACACTTTTCCGCAATCTTACTCATCGCGTTGACATAATCCTGCTTGAGCTGAACGGGCGCCGCTTCTTCATGCTGCTTCAATAGCGCAGTAATGTGGTCAAGTTGCAAAGGTTGATCGGATTTAAGCAGGCATGACACGGCGTGACCAATGACAGCATGAATGTCATCCATATTTTCCGCTTTCTCGTCTGACATCACCTTCTCCTTAATTCCTTTGCTAATTAACATTTTTCAGCTTGCTCCAAAGCATTCATAGGAATGTATTATTTCGCGCCCTTAGGGCAGGGCATTGATCAGTTTCTGGCGCAGCGTGGTTACACGTGCAGTGAGATCGGCCAGTTCTTCATAAGGCGTATCCATCACTGACACCATGTCAGCCGGAACGCCGGCCGCCGCGGTCTTTAATTCTTGTCCCTGCTCAGTGACGGAGATCAACACTCTGCGCTCATCGCCACCGACATCTCGTTTTCTACTGATAATGCCAGCCTGCTCCAGTCGCTTTAAAAGCTGGCTGAGCGTGCCAGAATCCAGCTGCACGCGCGCGCCCAATTCTGAAACGGTGACATGGTCTTTTTCCCACAGCGCCAGCAGCACCAGATACTGCGGATAGGTCAAACCCAGTGGTTTCAGTCGCGACTGATAAAGTTTAGTCATCGCAAGGGACGCGGAATAGAGCGCGAAGCAGAGAAACTGGTCGACAGTCACCGGCGCTTCACTCTCAGGACCTACACAGCAAACTTCATCGTTTAACTCTTTCATATCACCACTATTTTTAAGGCAGAGTTGCAGTCGTTGAGACTGAAAAACGTGAATATATTGACATAAATTAGATTGAAGTCAATCTAATTTGGATTGGCTATTTTTTGTTAATATCTATTGTAAATCATAGGATTAGCTATAATTTCATTAACAATCGATGGTAACGCAAGGTTTAAAACTTCTATGGATTTAGCAACGCCCGGCATTCTCATCCTCGCGGCAGGTAAAGGTTCGCGTTATATCGCCAGCGGCGGCAGCGGCAATAAGTTGCTGGCCAGCATGGGCGACGATGCGCCGGCGGTAATTGAAACGGTGATCGAACAGGCAAAGCTGAGTGGCTTGCCGGTGGCGCTGGTGACGCGTCCCGACTATCTGGCGGTGCGTCAGCATGCAGTAAAGGCAGGCGTGCAGCTTGTGCTGTGTGAAAGTGGCGGCAGCGGCGAATCCATTGCGGCGGGTGTGGCGATGACCGCTCACTTGAACGGATGGATCATTACGCTGGGAGATATGCCGTGGCTAACGGTGGATCATTATCGGCAAGTAAAAGAGGCGTTAGAAAAGGGCGCGGCGCAGGTGCGTCTTACCTATAAAGGCAAACCCGGCCATCCGGTCGGGTTTGCTGGATGCTACGCTGAGGCGTTACGCAATTTGCAGGGCGATGAAGGTGCCAGAGCGCTGCTGGAACCGCGCTTACTGGTCACCTTTGAAGCGGACGCTGCTGTACAGCGCGATCTCGATGTGGTGGCTAAACCACGTTGAGCCGAGCCGCCGCGACATCCGCGACAATTGATAGCGCTAGCGTGCGCGCATCGCGCGCCTGGGCAAAGATGCCTATCGGCGCTTTGATGCGCGCAATCTCTTTCTCACTAAACCCTAGCGACAGCAGTTTCTCAATGCGCGTTGCATGCGTGCGCCGACTTCCCAATGCTCCGATATAGAAGGGTGCAGAACGCAGCGCTGCCAGAAGCACTGGGAGTTCGCGATCGAGATCGTGATACAGCAAAATCACCGCCGTAAAGTGATCAACGGCCTGCGCCTGCACATCCTCGCCAGAAAGCACCTCGTAACCAGCGGCCTGCGCAATCGACGCCGTCGCCAACGCTTCGACTGAACGTCCATATACCGCCACGCGTGTTTTAGGCAGATAGCCGGTGACATAGGCATCCTCCTGCCAGCCGGTTATCTCAGTGCAAGCAGCGCTCGCCAGCCGCTGAAACGTCGGCAGATAGCGTAGCGCTGCGGGTTGACGCTTTGCCAGCAAATCCAGCACGCTTCTCAGCGGTTGCGCGTCACGTAGCTGATGGAAAGCCAGCGTGATGCCGCCGCCACAGGGCAGCACAATATCCAGATAAGGCGATCCTTCGCCATATCTCACAAAGCGATCTTTGCCAGTGGCGATAACTTGCAACGCTTCATAAGCCGCCGCCGCTTCCACGCAGCCGCCGGAAACATAGCCGCAATAGCGGCCATCTTCCCGCACCACCATCTGCGCACCCAATGCCCGCGCCGCGCCACCGCGAATCTCAACCAGCGTGACCAGCACGACAGCGGAATCTGCTTCCATTGCTTCAAGCGCGAAGCGCAGGATGCTTTCAATGTCATCGGTCTGCAAAGCCTGCTGCGGCTTGATCTGCGGTTGCAGATCGTCATCAATCAGTAGCTGCTGCAATGCGCTTCTCCTCAGCTTTAGACAAGGGCAGGCAAGCCTTTAAGTAACTTATCCAGCGTCACCGGATAGTCGCGTACGCGTACGCCGGTGGCGTTGTAAATGGCATTGACGATTGCCGCGCTGACGCCGCACAAACCCAGTTCACCCACGCCCTTTGCTTTCATCGGTGAGGAGATGGGATCGGTGTCATCAAGGAAGATCACCTCCTGCTGCGGTATATCGGCGTGAACCGGCACTTCGTAGCCCGCCATATCGTGGTTGACGAAATAACCGAGGCGTTCATCGACGAACAGCTCCTCCATCAACGCGCCGCCAAGTCCCATCGTCATGGCACCAATCACCTGACTGCGCGCCGTTTTGGGATTGAGAATGCGTCCGGCGGCACAAACCGCCAGCATGCGCCGCACGCGCACTTCACCGGTAGCGACGTCCACGCCGACTTCAATGAAGTGTCCGGCGAAAGTGGATTGCTGATATTGCTCGTCAAGATCGCCAAACTCGATGGTGTCTTCCACGGTGATGGTGGCTTCAGCTGCGGCCTGGGCGAGCGGCGCGCTCTGGTTTCCGTCATGCACCTGACCGTCGCTGAAGGTAGCGCGTTGCGCATCAAAGCCCAGTTTGCTGGCGACCGCTTCACGCAATTTCACGCAGGCGGCGTAAACACCGGAAGTTGAGGTGTTCGCGCCCCATTGTCCGCCGGAACCGGCAGAAACCGGGAAGTCTGAATCGCCTAAATGAACCGCCACACGCTCAATTGGCACGCCCATCATCTCCGCCGCCGTTTGCGCGAGGATGGTGTAGCTGCCGGTGCCGATGTCGGTCATGTCGGTTTCAACGGTGATGATGCCTTTATTGTCGAGATGCACACGCGCACCGGAAGGCGCCACCATGTTGTTACGAAAACCGGCCGCAACACCCATGCCGACCAGCCAACGTCCCTCTTTGACCATTGCCGGTTTGGCGTTGCGTCGTGACCAGCCAAAGCGCTCGGCGCCGGTATTCAGGCACTCAACCAGCTGGCGGCGTGAAAAAGGGCGCTCGGGTTTGGCCGGATCGACCTGCGTGTCATTGAGGATGCGGAAGGCGATCGGATCAATGCCCACTTTTTCCGCTATTTCATCAATGGCAATTTCAAGCGCCATGAGTCCAGGCGCTTCACCCGGTGCGCGCATGGCGTTACCTTCGGGCAGATCCAGCGTCGCCAGTCGTAATCCGGTAAAGCGGTTAGCACCGGCGTAAAGCAGTTCCGTTTGCTGCACGGCAGTTTCAGGTGTGCCTCCCGGCAGGTTCCCCGACCAGCTTTCATGCGCGATGGCCTGAATCTTGCCGGCTTTATCGGTGCCGATGCGGATGTGCTGAATGGTGGCCGGTCGATGTGTGGTGTTATTGGCGATTAATGGCCGAGGCAGCATCACTTTGACCGGACGCTTTACCGCGCGCGCACCCAACGCCGCTAATACCGCATCGCTGCGCAGGAACAGCTTGCCGCCAAAGCCGCCGCCAATATAAGGCGACACGATGCGGATCTTCTCCATCGGCATGTTGAGCGTGGCGGCCAGATCGGTGCGGCACCAGTCGATCATCTGATTCGAGGTCCAGACGGTGAGTTTATCGCCTTGCCATGTCGCCATCGAGGCGTGCGGTTCCATCGCGGTGTGGCTTTGGTCAGGCGTGGTGTAGTGCGCATCCAGCTTGACGTCAGCTGCAGTAAACGCACCGGCGAAATCACCCACGGACTTATCTGGCGTATCTTCGGGCGCGGAGGTAACGCCCGGCTTTTGCTGCGCGAGATCATAAGCGCCGCGCTCACGCTGATAATCCACCTTCACTAAACTGGCCGCAGCACGCGCCTGCTCAAACGTCTCCGCCACGACCAGTGCGACGGCCTGGTGATAGTGTTCGATGGTGTCGCCGGCCAACAGGCGAGCGGTATTTTTATCGCCTTTGCCCAGTTTTCCCGCGTTGTTAGCCGTTACCACCGCTAACACGCCCGGCGCATTTTGCGCTGCCTGCACATCAATGGCGGTGATTTTTCCTTTGGCGATCGGCGCGCCGACCACATAGCCGTACGCCGCATCGGGCGCTTCTTGATGCCATTCGTACGCGTAATGCGCCAGGCCGGAGGTTTTCAGCGGTCCGTCGATACGATTGAGTGGCTTACCAACTACCTTAAGCTGATCAATTGGGTTATTGCCTGCGGATTTTTCGAATTTCATCAGTTATCCCCTCGCTTCTGCCAATACGGAAGCGAGCGTTCGCTGCGCCAGAATGATCTTAAACTCGTTTTCAGCGGTAGGTTGCGCCGTGGCGAACAGCCGATCGCTCACTGCCTGCGCGCCCTGAATCAGCGCATTATCCGCCTCTTCCAACCGCCACGGCTGATGTGCCACGCCACCGAGCGCCAAGCGACCGGATTTATCCGGCTGAATGATGGCGGCAACAGAGACCAGCGCAAAAGCGTAGGACGCGCGGTCGCGCACCTTGCGGTAAATGTGCGTGCCGCCCAGCGGAGCCGGCAGTGAAACGGCCACAATCAGCTCGCCAGGAGTGAGCACGGTTTCCAGATGCGGCGTATTGCCAGGCGCACGATAGAATTCAGCAATCGGGATTTTGCGCTCTCGCCCATCCGGGCTGACCGTTTCGATAACCGCATCCAGCAAACGCATCGCCACCGCCATATCGCTCGGATGGGTGGCGATACAGGCCTGGCTAGTTCCGACCACCGCATGCTGGCGACTGAAGCCATCCAGCGCCGCGCAGCCGCTGCCGGGTAAGCGCTTGTTGCACGGTTGGTTGGTGTCATAGAAGTAGGGGCAACGCGTGCGCTGCAGCAGATTCCCTGCGGTGGTTGCCTGATTACGTAGCTGGCCGGAAGCGCCAGCCACTAACGCGCGCGACAGCACACCATAATCGCGGCGAATGCGCGCATCGGCCGCCAGATCGGTGTTACGCACCAACGCGCCGATGCGTAATCCGCCATCGGCTGTGGCCTCGATTTTGTCCAGCTCAAGCCCATTCACATCAATAAGATGCGCGGGCGTCTCAATCTCCAGCTTCATCAGATCGAGCAGATTGGTGCCGCCGGCGATGAATTTGGCATTGGTATGTTGCTGGGCGCTGGTAGCGGCTTCAGCCGGGGTTTTGACCCGCTGGTAAGTGAAGGCTTTCATGATTCCAGACCCTCCGCGTACTCTTCAATCGCCGCAAGAATGTTGGAATAGGCACCGCAGCGGCAGATATTGCCACTCATGCGCTCACGAATTTCATCCGCAGTCACGTTGGGCGCGGAAACCAGATCGTGGGTGACGTGGCTGGGAATGCCCGCTTTGATCTCTTCCAGCACAGCCATCGATGAACATATTTGCCCAGGCGTGCAGTAGCCGCACTGGTAACCATCATGTTTGATGAACGCCGCCTGCAAGGGATGCAGCTCATCCGGATTTCCTAAACCTTCAATGGTGGTGATTTCTGCATCCTGCTGCATCACCGCTAAGGTCAGGCACGCGTTGATGCGACGTCCGTTGACCATCACCGTACAGGCACCACATTGGCCGTGATCGCAGCCTTTTTTGGTGCCGGTCAAATGCAGGTGCTCACGCAATGCGTCCAGCAGCGTGGTGCGGGTATCAACGTTTAATTGCTGCTTTATACCGTTGACTTTGAAGCTGATCGGCACCATTGACGGCACAGGTGTTGTTAAGTGTTGGCTGCTCATGCCAAACCTCCAGTAAAAGGGTTAAATGTTGGGGTACAACTTATTTTTGTATGGTTTTAGAAGGGTAAGCATAGTCGGCATCTGCGAAAGCATTATCCGTAATCACGAAATGGGTTTATGAGCGGGAGTAATAAAAGCAGGTTAGGGCGCTGAATGGCCCGAGAAAACGGCGCTTTTTTGGGGCCGCAGCGGCTAACTATTTCGCCAGGTTTTTGATGTTTTCGTCAATGCGCGCCTGGAGAAAGCGTAGCGTTTCCGCAGTGATTTGCTCTGGGAACAAATCGGCCGCTTTGCGGGCAAAGCCAGATGCAACCGAACTGTAATTATCGATGATATCGCCTACCTGCGCTGGCGTGAGTTCAGTTTCCTGTTGCCCGAGCGCTAACAGGTGAGCGCGTTTAATCTCTACGCAACCCATAACAGCTTGACGATTTCTTTGGTTTTGCTGAGTGTTAAATCCAGCATATTGTGTCTTATCGTCCAAAAATGACTTTAACACCCAATATTATAGAGTTAATCAACGCTTTCGGCGAGTTGTTGTTCCAGAAGGCAATAAACGCTCTTACCTTTGCATTCAGCGCCGAACGCTCGTTGACGTACGCATAAATATTCATCGGTGAAGCCACTACGTCGCTTTACTCTCCTTGATATGAATAGAATAAGGGTATGAGTAGAAGTGATCGGGTTCAGGCAAATCTGAGATGTACGACATTATGCAATAACATATAATTTAACTTGGGCTCTGTTTTATTTTTATCCTCAAAATCAGTTATGCTGACCTGCATTGAAAATGAAAAAGGAATTATCCATTGCGTACCCGTGATTCTGCGCGTTTGCTTATTATGAACTCCCTTAATCAGGTCTTATTATTCAAGTTCAGGCATGAGAAGGATGCGCTGGCAGGTAAAGTATATTGGGCAACTCCCGGTGGAGGCGTGGAATCAGAAGAGACTTTTGAGCAGGCAGCCATTCGGGAACTTAGAGAAGAAACAGGCATTTATGTTAATGATGTAGGACAGGCGTTAACGGAGAGAACCTTTGAAATGACTCTGCCCAGCGGTGAGGTGGTTCTGGCACATGAGCGATTTTATTTTATTAAAATAGGCGATGAAGATATCAGTACCAGCGGATGGACTGAAAATGAAAAATCAGTCATCAATAGTTATCATTGGTGGGATCTTAATGAACTTCGAAATACTGACGACGTTGTTTATCCCTCAAATATTCCTGATATCTGCTCAATTGCCTCATCAATCTAAGTGCGCATAATCATGATTATGTTAAATCAAGCATCTCATCGCGCACTCATACCACGTCTAAACCCGATATCAACCGTCACCCTTTCAAGTGACGTTTTAGGTTAAACACCCGCGTTAAGGCGGCTGGTAATAATCTCAAGCCCAATCTGTTGGCCGTATGAAAGTTCAAGCGTGTTGCCGTCGGGATCGGCGAAGAATGCCCAATAACCGACGGGAGCGGCTGATTGTTGCGCTGGGCGGCGTAACACACCTTCGCATTCAGCCTGAGCAACCCTGGCATCAATCTCTTCTTTACTGTCACACGCAACGCCAATATGACCAAACGGACCCAGAGGCGTATCCACTGTGGTTTGAGATTGCACCAACACCAACGCAAATGGACGCGTTAAATCAGAAAGCCATGCGACTTTTTGCGCTTCTGCAATGCCTAGTGCCCGCTCATGGATCACCTGCATCCCTGCGTAACGTTGATAGAAATCGATGCTGCGTTCTATATCTCTCACTTGCAGCGCTATGTGGCTAAAACCAATATCGTGCTCTTTCATATTCCAATCCTGTAAAATAAGAAGAATTGGAATATGACATAAAATGTTGATGGCACTTGTTCACGAATGCCTAAAGATGAAGCTCATACACCACGCAAGGCACATCGTAGTGTTGCTCAATCGCTTTGTAGGTCATGCCAAGCCGCTGCATCACCTTTTGCGAAGCGGCATTCTCAGGATCGGCCACCGCGACCAAATATTTAACGCCAACCTTTTCTACCGCAAACTTAACTATCGCCTGCGCGGCTTCGGTGGCAAAACCTTTGCCGTGATAATTGGCATTGAGACGCCAGCCAATTTCCAATGGCGCACCATCCTGATTGGCTAAATGCTGCAGACAGCAAGCACCGACGATTTCGCCAGACTCTTTTTCCCGCATCGCCCACCAGGAAAAACCATATTGCTGCCAGCGCGATTGAACGCGTTCAATACTCGTCAGGGTCTCTTCTGGCGTTTTAACTACGCCATTGCTGATGTAACGCATAATTTCCGGATCGCTTTCCATCGCTCGCAGTCCGTCAAAATGCGCGAGCTCAAAGGGTTCCAGCCGCAGTCGGGTTGTTTCTAATTCCATCATTCCTCCACTTTATGAAGAGCCTACACCAGCGTCATCGCATACGGTGACGCTTCAGAAATATCCAGCTGCTGCTCCAGTTAACTATGTCGGCTATTTTCCTCAACAGCAAATGAAAGGCGCCAGGCTGATACACCACCCGCTACCTTTCCTGGCTGTGAATCGCTTTATGTTCTTATTTTCGTTGCACATTTTTTCCAGCGGCAGGCTCGATGCAAGGCTAACGCCCAGCGCGTCCATACGTTCACCCAGCGGTTATATCTCAACAACACTGACATGCCTTTAAATATGTAATCGTGAATTTGGGAAATTTCGTACAAACCTCCCTTCCCCAGTCCGATATTCATAGCACCGGGATCGCGCTTTAATGCCAGCATAATAAAGATGGGGATAACTATGTTGTCATTAACGCTGATAGACAATAACAAATGGATTACTGAAGGGATTTCGCGTTATTTTTCCGGGAAATTTATTCATGTAAAAAATATAGATAGTGACGATATTGACTCAGCGCTGAGTAAGATCGCAGGAACGGATTTGCTCATCAGTGAATTAACCGCTTATGGCCGCGATGTGCAATTCTTTACCGAATTGTTGCTAAAAGTCCAACGGACTTCGCCAGACACGCGGATTATCGTGCTAACCGATTTGCATGAGAAAGCGGTCATAAGCTATGTGGTCAGTTTGCTGCCAGGTGTTACTTTTCTTTCGAAAAAGTGCAGTCTGAAAGCGCTTTCTGATGCTGTATTAGGTTTACCGTTGGCTACAGAATTTGAGGCGGGTGTTCGCCGCACCAAGCAAACCCTTTCAGCGCGGGAGTTCGGCTTATTGCGCATGCTGGGGCAAACCAGCAATCTCACCGATATTGGATACAAACTGCATCTCAGTTGTAAAACCATCAGCCATCATCGGCAGAGTATTATTCGCAAGCTCAACTGCGCCAATAATAAAGAGTTATTCAGCCGGTTAAGCCGGATGGGATATCACAGCAAACCGGTTTGAACAAAGGGGCATGGCATCGAATATTGTGTGATTACGGTTGCATTTCCGTCAATGATTGCTGGTTAACTGCGCACGCCGAGGCGCAGAATGGAATATATAACCATATGTGAATATATATTCAATGACGCAATCATCTGAGGAGAAGGTCTAATGAGTTCCTACACGTATCCGAAATTTGGTGCCGGATTGTGGCACTTCGCCAACTATATCGATCGCTACGCCGTAGATGGTTACGGGCCAGCGCTTAGCACCCTTGATCAGATTAAACTCGCTGGCAGCGTCGAGGACCTATCCTATGTTGATGTGCCCTATCCCTTCACCGAAGGCGTAACCGTAGCGCAGGTTAAACAAGCGCTCGCCGATGCCGGATTGAAAGCGATTGGCGTGACGCCAGAAATCTATCTGCGCCGCTTTTCACGCGGTGCTTTCACCAATCCCGATGCCGGCATTCGCCAACAGGCGTTTGATTTAATGCACGAAGCCGCCACCGTAGTGCGTGAGCTGGGGGCTAACTACGTGAAAGTCTGGCCGGGTCAGGATGGCTGGGATTATCCGTTCCAGGTCGATCATAAAAACCTGTGGAAGATGGCCGTAGAGGGTATGCGCGAACTGGCGAGCGCCAATCCAGACGTCAAATTTGCTATCGAGTACAAACCGCGTGAACCACGCGTGAAAATGACCTGGGATTCAGCTGCGCGTACGCTGCTCGGCATTGAGGATATTGGACTGGATAACGTTGGCGTGCTGCTCGATTTTGGTCATGCACTGTTTGCCGGTGAATCCCCAGCGGATTCCGCCCAGCTGATTATCGATCGTGGTCGTCTGTTTGGTATGGACGTCAACGACAACCTGCGCGGCTGGGATGACGATCTGGTGGTCGGTACCGTGCACATGACCGAGATTTTTGAGTTCTTCTATGTTCTGAAGATCAATAACTGGGACGGCGTGTGGCAGCTTGATCAATTCCCGTTCCGTGAAGATCATGTTGAAGCCGCCAATCTGTCGATTCGCTTCCTCAAACATATCTATCGCGCGCTGGATAAGCTGGATATCGCCGCGTTGCAAGAAGCGCAGCGTGAGCAAAACCCGCTAAAAGCGCAGAGGATTATTCAGAATGCGTTGCTGACCAGCATAGAACAGTAATTTTACGTCGTGGGTCGTCATTTATGGCGACCTCAAATGCGAACGCCGTACTCGCATTTCACCCCGCCGCCAATGCTCATCCGCACTCTCGCGACCATCAATCAATCGGTTTAACGCTTCGGCGATCAGCAGATCAATACGTTGGCTAAAGGTGGTGAGTTGGCAGCCTGGCGCGCTGGCTTCTTCAATATCATCGAATCCCACCACCGCAATCCTTGGCCTGGTCGGGGCGGCGCGCATCGCTTCCATCGCGCCGAGCGCCAGCACATCGTTTTCACAGAACAGCGCATCAATTGCGGGCGCATCCGGTTGATGCAGATAATCGCTCATCGCTTGCCAGCTGCGTGCACGATCGTAGCTGCCGGCTTTAAGCAGCACATCAATTTGACAGCCCGCTTGTTGCAGCGTCGCTTCAAATCCCTCTTTGCGCAGCAGATGTGACGTTGGTGTATCCGGACCTTGCATAAAACCAAACCGTTGCGCGCCCTGCGCCAGCAACAGCTCGGCGATTTGCTTGCCGGCGGCATAACCATCAATCGCCACCACATCGATGCCCTGCGCATGCGTATTGCGACACAGCTGCACCAGCGGAATGTTGTACATATCCTCCACCAACGTAATCAGCTGCGCCGATAACACCGTACCGAGAAACAAAATGCCGTCGATCTGCAATTGATCCGCCTGCGTCATTACCGATCGATACGGCTCGCCGTCGGTGATGTTGAGGATCAACGCCATATAGCCGCGACGTTGTAGCTGCTGCGTAGCTTCATTGAGAATCATCAGCGTATGCGGATTTTTCAGCTCGTCGATCACCACGCCAATAATATGCGTTTTCTTCTTTACCAGACTACGCGCCAGCAAATTGGGCCGATATCCCAGCTCTTTAGCGATGCGCATCACCTTCTCGCGCGCCTTCTCAGAGATTGAAGCGCCGGGCATAAACGCGCGCGATACCGTCCATTTCGATACGCCGGCAAGAAGCGCCACATCGCTGGCCGTGGCTTTTTTTACTGTTCTCGTCATCGGCTCCCTTCCGCAAATTAGCTGGCAAAAAGCGAGCATAGAGCGATTCCTCATGTAAGCAAGAGGCGATTTTTGCAAACTTTGCACCCGGTTGCATTTTTGTAATGCACTCGGGTGCAAATCGTGATGATTTTGTGATCGTGGTGATGAAATCGCTTTTTGCTGCGTTGACTATTTTTCAACCGTGCCAGAGAGTGAATGCAGCACATCGCGTTGTCCGTCTGAACATGATGTCAATCAGCGGGACTCATCCCGTTGATTTTGCACCCGGATGCAAAATAATTGAAACCTCCCCTACAGAGATAAAAAAATGAAATTATTCAAAGTACTAATGCTTATCTGCGGTTTGCTCAGTGTGTTCACTACCCAGGCGAAAACCTACATGGTTGGCGTCGCTCTGGCTAATCTCGATCTCAATTTTGTTTCCATCTTACGAAGCCAGATGGAAAAGCAGCTTAAAGACAAAGGGCTTAACAGCCAGTTTGCCGATGCCAAAGGCGATGTATCTCTGCAAATCCAGCAGGTGGATGATTTCATCAATCAGGGCGCAGACGCGATCATCATCAACCCGGTGGATACGCAAGGCGTAATGCCGGTGATCGCCGCCGCGCAAAAAGCCAATATCCCGCTGATCTTCGTGAACCGTAAACCCGAAGTGAAACTGACCGGTAAAATGGCCTATGTCGGTTCCGACTCAGCGTTAAGCGGCAAAATGGAGATCGAAGCTTTAGCCAAACGTCTGGATAACAAAGGAAATATCGCCATTCTGATGGGCGCCCTCTCCACCGAAGAAGCACGTCAGCGCACCAAAGCGGTTGAAGATTATGTGAAGGATCATCCCGGCCTGAAAGTGATTCAGAAACAGAGCGCCAACTGGCAGCGCAACGAAGCGGTCGATAAAACCCTGTCATGGTTGCAGGATGGGAATGATATCAACGCCATCATCGCGAACAACGATGAAATGGCGATCGGGGCGATTATGGCGCTCGATCAGTTGAAGAAAAACAATGTGTTAGTCGCCGGCATCGACGGCACGCCGGATGGTTTGCAGTTTATTAAGAACGGCAAAATGGCGGTGACGATCTTCCAGGATGCGAAAGGCCAGGCGACCGGTGCAGTCGATGTGGCTTACGACATGCTGAGCGGTAAAAAGACCGAAGCCTACAACTGGGTGCCATACCAGACGGTGACCAAAGAAAATTATCAGGAATTCACCAGTAAAAATCAGAAGTAACGCCGCTCTTGTTGGGTCGCCGGTCATTCATGGCGACCTGCTTATGACCATTGCCTTTAAAGCAACGCTAAGTGCGAATTTTGTTGCTTCCATTGCACTATTAACCCGCTATGTTGGGGTTAAAAATGGAGGTCAACATGCTCAAACCGTCTTCGCCCTGGTGGTGGGATCTCTCAACCCGGGAATTCAGTGAACTTGATATGGCGAATATCGTCGCCGTGCTGCCGATTGGCGCAGTTGAACAACATGGCCCGCATCTGCCGGTGCGTGTGGATGCGGCGATCAACGCCGGCATTATTCAACGCGCGGTGGAATTATTGCCCGACGATCTTCCGTTGCTGGTGCTGCCCGCGCTGCCGATGGGTAAATCGGATGAACATCTTGCCTATCCCGGCACCCTTTCGCTGCCGTATGACGTGTTAGGCAAAGTGTGGTTCGAAGTCGCGAAAAGCGCCTGGCGCGCCGGAATTCGCAAGCTGATTTTCTGGAACTCACACGGCGGACAGCCGCAGCTGGTGGAGATCGTCTGTCGCCAGCTGCGCATCGAACTGGGCATGTTTGCCGTCAGCGCCAGCTGGTTCCGTACCATTGATGCATCGGATCTCTACAGCGCGCATGAACTTAATCACGGCATTCACGGCGGTGAATCAGAAACCAGCATGATGCTGCATTTGCACCCTGAACTGGTGCAGATGCAGCACGCCGCTCATTTCGTTTCCACTTCGGTGGCGCTTGAAGCGACCGGCGGTATTTTAACGCCGGAAGGCGGCATTGGTTTTGGCTGGATGGCGCAGGATCTGCATCTGTCTGGTGCTACCGGCAACGCCGCAGCGGCGGATGCTGAGCGCGGTGCGATTGCCACCGATCGTGCTGCACATGCGCTGCTAAAGCTGGCACGCGAAGTGAACGATTTCGATATTCATTTCCTGACCGATTGCACCGCATTCTCGTAGGGTCGCCATGTAAGGTGACCAAGTGCGCATTAATGCGCACCCTACGATTAACGCAATTCCGACATCATCCCTTTAATGGTTTCGGCGAACACGCTACCAATCGCGCTGGTACCACGATCGTGGCCGATCAACATCAGTGTTTGCGTGTGCTGGGCCAGTTCACGCACCGGAATATAGATTAACCGGCCGCTGCGCTGGTCAGATTCAATATCAATCGGCGTGAGAAACGTCAGGGTTTGATCCATCATTGCCGACTGGCGCATCACCTCGATCGAATTGGTTTCAATAACTGGCTGCATATTGATCGAGGCACGCGCGAACACTTCATTTAGGTAAGGCCGAATCACCATCGATTTGTCGGCAATCACCACCGGATACGGCAAGCAATCACTCAAACGTAAACTGGATTTCTCCGCCAGCGGGTGCCCCGCGCCCACCACCGCGCCCAATCGCACCGGCACGCTGGCAATGTTGCGATGTACCGGCTGCAGGTCGAAATCAAATCCAATCCCCAAATCGGCCTCGCCACTTGCCACCGCGTTAGTGATGTTCTCGCCGGTGGTGAGTTGTTGCAGCAGCAATTTCACCCGCGGATTGGCGCGGCGAAACTCCGCTGCCACGCGCGGAATCAGGTTCGCCGCTAATCCACTCATCATCGCCACCGTCACTTCGCCGCGCCGCAGTCCTTTCAGCTCTTCGATTTTCATCTGCGCGATTTCAATCTCTTTAAAGCTCTGCCGCACATGATGAATCAGCGCTTCACCGGCGGCGGTAAGAATCATTTTACGCGGCAAACGCTGAAACAGCGGCGTGCCCAGCTCCTCTTCCAGCGCAATCAGCTGACGGTTAATCGCCGACGCGGAGATGTGTAGCCGTTCAGCCGCTTTGCGAATCGAACCGCTGCGCGCTACCTGATCGATATACACAAACAAACGATGTTGCAGCATATTCCCCCTGCGTTGCCTTTTAGGCATCGGTAAGTACTAAAAATGATGCTTTTAAGATAATGCTCTTCCGGTGATTAATACATCAAAACCACACCAGGAGAACACATGATGGCAGACGTATCCCGCAGAAAGTTTGCGAAGTTAGTGGCTGGCGCACTGTTGTTACCCGCGCTGGCACCGATGTTGTCGCGCAAAGCGATGGCGGCGAATAACACCATAAAAATCGCCCTGCTGTTGCCCGGCTCGGTTGCCGATGGCGGCTGGAGTTCGCTGGCGTATGCCGGATTGCAGAGCCTGCAAAAAGCCGGTTTCAGCGTGGCGCATAGCGAAAGCGTGTCGCAGGCGCAGATGGATCAAACCATACGTGGCTACGCCGATGACGGTTACACGCTGATCATTGGCCACAGCTTTGAATACGGCTCGGCGTTTGCCGAAATCGCGCCGGAATATCCTGACACCTATTTCTTCGCGTCCACCTTCAAGCCAAGCGAAAAATCACCGGACAACGTGGAATACGTCAACCTCGCCTATCTGCAAGGCGCCTATGCCGCCGGTGCGCTGGCGGCGCTGATCTCCGAAAAAGGCAAAGCGGTTGGCTTTGTGGGCGGCGGCGATAATCCCACGCAGCAGGCAATGATGCGCGCCTTTATTCAGGCCGCTGAGAAAACACGTCCGGGCATCAAAGGCATGGGCGTGGTGACCGGCGATTACGACAACGCCGCCAAAGGCCGTGAAGCTGCCACCACCATGATTGGCAACGGCGCGGATGTGATTTGGCATGCCGCAGACGTCACCGGCCTCGGCGCGATGCAAGGCGCGGCAGCGGCGAAAGTCAAAGCTATCGGCTGCTATGTCGATCAGCGTGATGTCGCGCCCGATTATGTTGCCTGCAGCTTCCGCCAGAACCTCGACTGGATGGTGGAACAGGTTGGCGAGTCGGTGGCGAATAAAACCTTTAAAGGCGGCGACGAATGGCATCCCACCGTTGGCAAAGCCTGGTCGGTGGTCAATGGCAGCGAACATTACAACGCCAAACTGGTGAGTGCCAGCGCATGGGCTAGCTTCCAGCAGATCTGGCAGCAGCTTGATAGCGGCGCGCTGAAGCCAGTGGTTTAACCATCATGACAGCAATAGCAAATATCCGCGTCGCGCTGAAAAACATCACCAAACGCTTTGCGCGCGTGGTGGCCAATGATGACGTATCGCTCAGCATTAAAGCCGGCGAAATCCACGCGCTGCTAGGGGAAAACGGCGCGGGAAAAAGCACGCTGATGCAAATCCTTTACGGCCTGTATCAGGCCGATGAAGGCAGCATTGAGGTGGATGGCCAGGCGCAGCGTTTTCGCGATCCCAGCGATGCTATCGCCTGCGGCATTGGCATGGTGCATCAGGAATTTATGCTGGTGCAGCCGATGAGCGTGGTGGAAAACGTGGTGCTGGGATTGAAAGAAGGCGCTAGCGGCGTACTTGATCTGCGCGCGGCAGCGGCGCGTTTGCAGGCGCTGTCGGATAAACACGGGCTGGCGATCGATCCCTGGGCGAAAGTGCAGCATTTGCCGATTGGCGTGCAGCAACGTGTGGAGATCCTCAAGCTGTTGTACCGTGATGCGCAGGTGCTGATTCTCGACGAACCGACGGCGGTGCTGACGCCGCAGGAGAAAGCCGGCCTGTTCGCTACCCTGAAATCACTGTGCGCAGAAGGCCGTTCGGTAGTGATTGTCACTCACAAACTGTATGAAATCATGGCGATTGCCCATCACGTTTCGGTGATGCGCGGCGGCAAAATGGTGGATTCAGTGGATATTAAAGACACTTCGGAGCGCGATCTGGCACGCCGCATGGTTGGGCGCGATGTGGTGCTGCGCGTCGAAAAAACGCCGTGCCAGCCGGGCAAAACCGTGTTGCAGGTGGATAGCATTGCGGTGCGTGATGCCAGCGGCCAGCAGAAAATCTGGCGCGTGTCGCTCAACGTCGCTGCGGGCGAAATCCTCGGCATTGCCGGTGTGGAAGGCAACGGTCAATCGGAGCTGGCGGAAGCGCTCCTTAACCTGCGTGAACTGGAAGCCGGTCGCATTCTGCTGAATGGCGAAGACATCAGCGACGATTCCCCCGCTACGCGCCGCCATAAAGGCATCAGTTTTATTCCGGCAGATCGGCGTGGCGTCGGTTCGGTGACCGATTTATCGATTACTGATAACGCCATGCTTGGCCGCCAGCGCACCTTTACCCGCGCGGGCGGCTGGCTGCTGGATCGCCAGCGCATTAGTCAGCATGCGCGCGACATCATCGCCCGCTTTGCGGTACGCACGCCGGATGCCGATTTCGAAGCCGGAAAACTCTCCGGCGGTAACCTGCAAAAGTTGATTCTCGGGCGCGAAGTCGCCAGCAATCCCTGCTTATTAGTGGTTGAACAGCCTACGCGCGGGCTGGATGTCGGCGCGATTGAGAGCGTGTGGCAAGGTTTGATGGCGGCGCGCGATCGCGGATGCGCCATTCTGATGATCTCCGCCGAGCTGGAGGAGATCATCAATCTCTCCGATCGCATCGCGGTGATGTACAGCGGCCAGATTGCCGGAGAAATGGACGCCGCCGACGCCACGCCAGAACGCCTCGGCGAACTGATGGCGGGCGCGCACCTGAAAAAAAACGGAGGCAACCATGAAGAAGCTGCTTGAGCGACGTCTGGCGCCCGCCGAATCCAGCGGCGCGCTAGTGTTAACCAGTTTTTGCGGCATCCTTGCCGCTTTCATCATTGCCGGTTTGCTGTTTATCCCGTTTGGCGGCAATCCGCTCTCGGCTTATGGCTTCCTGTTTGATGCCGCTTTTGGCTCGCTGCGCAGCTTCGGTCTCAGCCTGGTGCAATCCACGCCGCTGATGCTGATCGCGCTGGCAACCATCGTGGTGTGGCGCGCCGGGCTCGGTTATATCGGCTTCGAAGGCTGTTTTCTGCTGGGTGCCGCAGCGGCCAGCTGGATCGCGCTGTCGGGTACGCCGCAGGGCTTTCCGTGGGCGATTCCCGCGCTGCTCTACTGGCCGATGGTGCTGATTGCCGCCTTCCTTGCGGGCGCGCTTTGGGCCGGTTGGGTTGGCGCGTTACGGGTAAAATTTGGCGGCAACGATGTGCTGATTTCGCTGATGGCCAACTATGTGGCGCTGTTCATGGTGCAGTATCTGGTTTCCGGCCCAATGCGCGCGCCGGGCGATCTGCCGCAGACGCCACGTTTGCCGGTGGAGAGCTGGCTGCCGTTTGTGATGAACGGCATGCGCGCACATTGGGGCATCGCCATCGCGCTAGTCGCCACGCTGTTTGTCTTCTGGCTGATGCGTGCCACACCCGCCGGTTTCGAAATCAAAATTGCCGGGCTGAATCCGCGCGCGGCGCGCTACAGCGGCGTGGATGTCAATCGCCGCCAAATGGGCGCGGTGCTGCTCGGCGGCGGATTGGCGGCGCTGGCGGGATTGTGCGCGGTATTAGGCGTGCAACATCGCCTGATGGAAGGCATTTCCGGCGGCGTCGGTTTTATCGGCGTGGTAGTGGCTTTGCTGGCACGCCTCAATCCGCTGCTGGTGATCCCGACCGCCATTCTCTACGGCGGGCTGGAAGTGGGCGGTAGCGCCATGCAGCGTCAAACTGGCTTGCCCACATCGGTGGTGCTGATTCTGCAAAGTCTGGTGGTGCTACTGATTCTGGCAGGCGATCTGCTGCGCTATTACCGCATCAACCTGCCAGGCCGGCGTAAATCGCGCAGCCAACTGGCGGAGGAACACTCATGAATCTGTGGATGAATCTCGATACCGCCTTTTTCGTCAGTTGGCTGGCCGCCGCAGTGCGCCTTGCCGGTCCGGTATTACTGGCGGCGCTGGGCGAGATCTATGCCGAACGCTCCGGCGTACTGAATATCGGTATTGAAGGCACTATTCTGCTCGGCGCGCTTTCCAGCTACATGACAGCGGTAGAGAGCGGATCGACCGCGCTGGGTTTTATCGCCGGTGGCGTCGGCGGACTGCTGGTTGGCTGCGTGCTGGCGGCGCTCTACCTGCGCGCCCATGCCAGCCAGATTGTGGTGGGCATCGTCTTCAATATATTGGCAGCGGGATTAGCCACCTGGATTTACGCGCTGGTGATGGGCAATGCATCCTCGCCCACCATCCCAATGCTCGAACCCTGGCATGTGCCGCTGCTCTCTTCGCTGCCGTTTATTGGTCCGATTCTGTTCCAGCAGCCGCTGCCGCTCTATCTCACTTTGCTGCTGGCGGTGCTGGCGCACTTTGGTCTGTTTCACACCCGCTTTGGCCTGTCGCTGCGTGCGGTGGGCGAAAACCCGCGCGCGGCACATGCCGCCGGGCTCAACGTGTTGAAGATCCGCACGTGGGGCGTGCTGTTCTCCTGCGTGGGCGCTGGATTGGCGGGCAGCTATCTGGTCACGGCGCAGATCGGCCTGTTCCGCGACAACATCGTCAGTGGACAAGGTTTTATCGCGCTGGCGATTGTCATCTTTGGACGCTGGAGCCCGCTTAAAGCGCTGGTCGCCGCTTTTATCTTTGGCGCTGCAGATGCCCTGCAACTCTCGCTACAGCTGTTTGAAAACACGCTGCCGCCGCAGGTGCTGCTGGCGCTGCCTTACTTGCTCACCATTCTGGCGATGTCCGGCGTGGTGGGACGCACATTGCAACCCGGCGCATTAACGCAGCCTTATCGAAAGGAATAACTTATGAAATCGTTTCGTTTCAACAATCTTGCGGATGTTAAGGCGTTCCGTATCAGTGCGGACAGCAGCAACTATTTCGCCATCTTGTTCGACAAACCGTTAGACGGTATTGAGAACATTTTCGTGGTGGAGATTTTCAACGTCGGCGGTGCTACGCCACCGAATGAACACGCCAGCGCGCACGAGTTCTTTTATGTACTGCACGGCGAAGGCGTGGCGCGCTGTAACGATGATGAACTTGAGATAAGGAAAGGCGATTCCCTGCTGCTGCATCCGGGCAACGATCACGCCATTCGTAATACCGGCAGCAGCAAACTCTATACGCTGACGGTGATGACGCCGAATGAAGGCTTCTCTGAACTGATTCGCAGCGGTGACCCTGTCACGCTCGATGCTGAAGATATCCGCGTGTTAACGGGAGCCTGATATGCCGGAGAACGTTTTAGGCAGCAGTCGACACAATCAATGGCGCGTTTCAGCGCAAGTGGTTGATACGCGGCGTCCAGCGCAGGTGTCGCGCAGCGTGCAGCTTACATCGCGTGAACGTTCAGTGATTTTTGATCTGCAGCGCACGGCGATCCTGGTGATTGATATGCAGAACGACTTTTGTCATGCCGAAGGCTGGCTCGGGCATATCGGCGTCGATGTCACGCCCGCGCGCGCGCCGATTGCACCGCTGCAAGCCTTGCTGCCAACGCTGCGCGCCGCTCAGGTACCGGTGATTTGGCTCAATTGGGGCAATCGCGCTGATAAACTCAATCTCAGCCCCGCGCTGCTGCACGTCTATAACCCGAACGGTGATGGCGTGGGATTAGGCGATCCGCTGCCGGTTTCCGGCGCGCCGGTGTTGCAGGCCGGCAGCTGGGCGGCGGAAGTGGTGGACGAACTGACCCCGGATGCCAATGACATTCGCGTCAACAAATACCGCATGTCCGGTTTTCAGGACAGCGAGCTCGACAGCATTCTACGCAATCTCAACGTCACCACGCTGCTGTTTGCCGGTGTTAACGTCGATCAGTGCGTGCTTTGCACCTTACAGGATGCCAACTTTCGCGGTTACGACTGCCTGCTGCTGGAAGATTGCAGCGCCACCACCTCGCCGGCTTATTGCCGCGATGCCACGCTGTATAACGTGCAGCAATGCTTTGGTTTTGTGGTCAATGCCGCTGAATTACAGCAGCAACTGGAGAACGCCTCATGAGTTATCTGCTGGCTGACGGCTGGATTATCACTATGAATCCGCGACGCGAGATTCTGGAACAGGCCAGTTTGCTGATTGAAGATAAAACCATTCGCGCCATCGGCACGCGCGACGCTTTGCAGCAGCGCTATCCGGAAGCGGAAATTATCGACTGCCGCGAACGCATTATTATGCCTGGCATGGTGAACACGCATACGCATCTGTTTCAGACGCTGCTGAAAGGTCTCGGCGATGACATGGTGCTGAAAAAGTGGTTCACCTGCATGACCGGACCCAGCGCCGTAGCGTTGACCGAAGAAGATGTTTACGCTGCCGCGCTGCACGGCTGCATGGAATCACTGCGTTCGGGCGTCACGTCGCTGGTCGATTTTATGTACGCGCATCCGCGTCCAGGATTAACCGCCAAAGTGATCGAGGCCTTTGAAGTCAGCGGCATTCGCGGTCATGTGTGTCGCGGTTTTCTCACCAGCGGCGCTGAGCATGGCATTCCTGCCGAACTGATCGAAACGCCTGAACAGGCGCTGGCCGATGCGCGCGCGGTGATCGATCGTTATCACCAGGTCGATGGCCGGGTAAAAGTCGGTCTGGCACCGAGCATGATTTGGGCGCTGGATGAGAAAGTACTGCGCGGCACGCGCCAGCTGGCGGATGAAACCGGCGTGCTGATCACTACGCATGTGGCGGAAACCGATTTTGAGATCGAGCAGGCGAAGCTGCGTTTTCAGGCCAGCGACACCGAATTTCTCAGCGATATCGGTTTCCTCGGCCCGGACGTGCTGGCGGTGCATTGCGTGCAGTGCAACTCGCGCGACATCCGCGCACTCAAACATCACGACACGCGTGTGTCGCACAATCCCTGCAGCAATCTCTACCTCGCTTCCGGCGTGCCGCCGATTCCGGATATGCTGGCTGCCGGCTTAACCGTTGGTTTGGGTTCAGACGGCCCGGCCAGCAGCAACAATCACAACCTTTTTCAGGCGATGAAAGTGGCGGCGCTGCTGCAAAAAGGCGTGCACCGCGATCCCACTATTATGACGGCGGAAAAAGTGTTGGAGATGGCCACCATCGACGGTGCGCGGGCAATTGGCCTCGACCATCTGGTGGGTTCGCTGGAAGTCGGCAAACGTGCCGATGTGGTGATCGTTGATACTTCGCATCCGGCGATGACGCCAATCCATCATCCGGTTTCATCGCTGGTCTACTCGGCGCTCGGCCACGAGGTCAGCGATGTGTTTGTTGATGGCGCTTATCTGCTGCGGAATGGTGAGTTTACCCAGCTCAATCAAAAAGAGGTGATGGCGCGTTCGCAACGTGCAGCGCATTCACTGGCGTTGCGCACCGGCAATGATAAAGTGCGCGGCTGGCGATCGGCGGCGTTTTAAATTGAAGTGCTAATATTTTATCTTTTAGGTTCATTAAGTGATAATTTATTAGCACTTTTTCGTTTTTATTTTAATCATTAAAAATGGAATGCAGATCGACAAAGTGCTAATATTTTATCCATTAACCCCATTTAAAGATAAAATAGTGACACAATGGCACAGCGAACTTCTCTGCTTCTTCCTCAAACGAGCGAAATGCTTGCCGCTTTTGGAGAGCGATTAAAACTCGCTCGTAAAAGAAGAAAACTTACGGCTAAACAGGTGGCGGAACGCGCGGGAATGACCCCGATGACGTTGCGTTCGCTTGAAGCGGGTAGCGCGGGTGTGACTATCGGAGCCTATCTGGCTGTGATGCAGGTGTTAGGACTCGAACAGGATCTCAATCTGCTGGCTGCTGAGGATACTTTGGGTCGCCAACTACAGGATGCACGTCTTACCTCAACGACTAAATTATTTGCTGCTAAATCAGCGTATAAGGTTGATGAGGGTGAGAACAGCACGCAGGTAGCTGAGGCGAATGAGCGCGGAGTTGAGCAAAAAAACGCTCAGACAGTCACCTCTACCGGCCTCGCCTCACTGCTAATTTCAGGGAAGAAAAAATAGGATCCGACAATGACCATGATTAGCGTCTACGCCGACTGGAACGGACTCAAGCAACCAAAACGTCTCGGTTATCTGCATATTCGCCGCAGCCGGGCGCGTGAATCTTTTGAATTTCAGTATGATCCGCAAGCGCTTAGCGATCCCGATTTGATGTTGATCCAGTTAGATCCCGGCATCCACTTATTCGAAGGGCCACAATATCCTGCCAACAATCGTGCTGGATTTGGTGTGTTTGGCGACTCCAGCCCCGACAGATGGGGACGCTTATTGATGGAGCGTCGCCTGGAACGCGATATCCGTGGCGGATTATTGCCTTCCGGCACGCGCATGTTTGAATCCGATTATTTACTGGGGGTTCATGACCTGTATCGCGTGGGTGCTTTACGTTACCGGCTGGAGGATCAGGGGGAATTTCTTGATAACAGATTGGAAACTGCGGCTCCCCCATTTACTGAAATCGCAGCACTTGAACGTGCAAGCCGCGCGCTGGAAAGCGATCCGGATAACCGTGCTGTTCAGGGACATGAATGGCTCAGGATGTTGATCGCTCCAGGCGGTTCTCTGGGTGGCGCACGGCCCAAAGCTAGTGTGGTTGATGAGCAAGGTCAGCTATTTATCGCCAAGTTCCCCAGCATCCGCGATGAATATGATGTGGGTGGATGGGAAATGGTCGTCAATGCTCTCGCCACGGCTTGTGAACTTAACGTTGCCGCAGCCATGGCGAAAAAATTTGCCAGCGATTATCACTGTTTCATGGTGCGCCGTTTCGATCGCACGCCCGAAGGGAAGCGTCTGCACTTTGCCTCCGCGATGACCATGACTGGCCATACTGATGGCGAAGATGCATCCACCGGAGTAAGTTATCTCGAACTGGCGGAAGTATTGATTCGTCATGGTTCCCAAACCAATGCTGATTTACGCGAGCTGTGGTCGCGGATTGTCTTTAATATGCTGGTCTCTAACACCGATGATCATCTGCGCAATCATGGATTTATTCTGGTTCCAGGCAAGGGCTGGCGGTTATCTGCCGCCTTCGATCTCAATCCAGTGCCCTATGCTGATGGTCTGAAATTAAATGTGACGGCAGCTGATAATGCGCTTGATCTCGATTTGGCGCGTGAAGTTGCGCCCTATTTCCGGCTGAAGGCATCTGAAGCCGAAACTATCATAGAAAACTTCAGCAGCATTGTTGCGCAATGGCGCGTGGTCGCCAGACATTTAGGGTTATCACAACGTGAGCAGGAAAAAATGTCTGATGCGTTTCGACTTGCAGCGGCACATTCCGCTTAACTTACTTTTTGCTACAACATTCAAACTCATAGCCCTCTGCAAAATGCGCTTTTCGCCCTAAGCTTAAAGCCATTTAGCCACTGAAGATGAGGTTTCAATGAGTTTACTGTTTAGTACGACGCAACTGGGTAAGTTAACGCTCGATAATCGCATCGTCATCGCGCCGATGTGCCAATACTCTGCGGAGGATGGCAAAGCCAGCGCCTGGCACCGCATTCATCTCGGGCAACTGGCACTTTCCGGCGCCGGTTTGCTGATCATTGAGGCGACAGCAGTGGAAGCCGCCGGACGTATTTCTCCGGGCGATTTAGGCTTGTGGGATGATGCAACGGAAGCGGCTTTAGCCAGCGTTCTGCAAGATATCCGTCACTATTCTGACACTCCCATTGGTATTCAACTCGGTCACGCCGGACGCAAAGCGTCCTGCGCCGCGCCGTGGCTGGGCGGCAATCAGCTGTCGCTGGAGCAAGGTGGCTGGCAAACCGTTGCACCATCCGCGCAAGCCTTTAATCCTGAAGATCGCGCACCGGTTGCGCTAACTAAACAGGATCTTGAGCGCCTGAAACTGGCCTTCGTTGACAGCGCGCAGCGTGCGGCGAAACTCGGTATCCAGTTGATTGAACTGCATGCTGCGCACGGCTATTTGCTGCATCAGTTCCTGTCGCCACTGAGTAACCAGCGTGAGGATGAGTACGGCGGCTCGCTGGAGAATCGTCTGCGTTTCCCTCTGGAAGTGTTCCATGCGGTGCGCAGCGCCGTGCCAGATTCAGTGGCGGTAGGTGTGCGCCTCTCGGCAACCGATTGGGTTGACGGTGGCTGGGATGTTGAGCAGTCGATTGTCTTCAGCCAGCAACTCGAAGCGGCGGGCAGCGATTATGTGCACGTCTCCAGCGGCGGCTTGTCACCGCAGCAGAAAATCACGGTTGGTCCCGGTTATCAATTGCCTTTTGCACGCGACATCCGCAAACAGGTAAAGATACCGGTGATTGGCGTAGGCTTGATTACGGAACCCAAGCAGGCAGAACAAGCATTGCAGGTAGGTGACGCAGATTTGATCGCGCTGGCGCGCGCAGTACTTTACGACCCGCGCTGGCCGTGGCATGCCGCCGCTGAATTGGGTGCGCAGGCCAAAGCGCCACCGCAGTATCTGCGCTCCGAGCCGCACGGCCTGAAAGGCACGCTAATTTCGAATAAAAAGTGATTATTTGAGCCGGTGCGCATCAATGCGCACCGCTCCAACGTAGGGTCTCCATTTATGGCGACCGATTCACACCTAACCTGCTACTTCCGACTTCATGGTCTGCAACATATGCTCAGCCAAACGCAAGCTCAACGCCGCGCCGGTCAAGGTTGGGTTCATGCATGACGCCGACGGCATCACACTGGTTCCGGCAATCCACATATTGGGATGATCGTGCGTGCGGCAATCGCGATCTACCACTGAATTGTGGGGATCATCGCCCATAATGGTGGTGCCCATGATGTGCTGGCGATCCTGAAACTTAGTATCGATCGATAATATTTCCGCATTCAGCAGCTCTGCGAACCTGTGAAAATCTTTGATGCCCGCTTCTTTCCCGGCATGCCAGTAATCCGTCACGCTGTAATAAATCTCCGGCAACGGAATACCAATCGCATCTTTTTTCGTCTTGCTCGGCGTAACGCGGTTTTCCGCCAGCGGCAAGGTTTCAAAATCAATAGCAAAGTTCAGTGAGCGCGCCGACTGGCGGCGGATTTCAGCATCCAGTTTGGAGCCCAGCACGCCTTTCTCAATCAGCGATGCAGCATAATCTGCAGTTGGCACCGTGTTGCGCACTTTGATCTTGTAGCTGGGGAAATCCTTGCGGAAGGCGCCATCGCGGTTGTTCAGATACACCAGTAATTCAGTCGGCCCCTGACCTGGCCACACATCTTCTGACATCATCACGTTCATACTAATGCCGGTGTGGCCCATCAAATTGCGCCCCACCTGATCGGAAGAGTTTGCGATGCCGTTGGGATATTTCTCCGACGTCGACATCAACAGTAGCTTGGGCGATTCGATACCGTAGGCCGCCAGCACAAAGTAGTCGGCGGTTAAATGGTGCTCGGAACCATCCGGCTTTTTATACCAAATGCCGGTGATTTTGCCGTCATCCGCCGCTTCAATACGGTAGACCACCGCGTTATCCAGCAGCCTCGCTCCCAAACGTTCCGCTTCATCAATATGCATCGAGCCATCATATTTGGCGGCGATGGGGCAAACCGGATTGCAGTTATTGTTGCCGCCACACATCGGGCGCTTACCCCACGGCTTAGTCGCGCGACCGTTCGGTTCCAGTACCGGGTTATAACCGCCTTTACCCAACATCTCGGTTAGGCGATCAAACAGATAACTGGTTGGTAAACCCGGCATCGGGAATGGCGTAGATCGCGGTGGCCAGGCTTTGCCGCCCTGCCCACTTTCATCTTGTCCATCGACGCCTGAAACGCCCAGCTCATGCTCGGCTTTGCCATACCACGACTCCAGCTCGTCGTAACCAAAAGGCCAGTCGCGGCCACGACCGTAAAGGGTGTTAAGTTTGAAATCGTTGGGGATCATGCGCCACAACGCGGAGCCAAAGTGCCAGGTCGTGCCACCGACAACGCGCAGGTATTTGGTGGGATATTTAACCGGCCCAACCTGCTGCAAATAGTCACCGTAGGTGGACGGAATATGCGGCGGATTGGGGTAAGGCGAACCCACGCCCTGTAATTTGATGTTGGTTAACGACATCTTGAATGGGGAATTACGGAAACGTTCGACGATTTCCTGACGAGAGACTCGCGGGCCCGCCTCGAGGATGATCACCGATTTACCCGCTTTCGCCATCTGGCAGGCGATCAACCCGCCCATCACGCCCGAGCCAATGATGATCACATCGGCATCGACTTTTTGTGCACTCATGCGCCTTCTCCTGTGGTTGCCACTTTGCCATCTTGCGTTACTGCCCAGTAGAACGGCCCGCAGCCATAGGTTGGGACCACCAGAATATCTTTGGTGGGCAGGTACATCATCGCATCGGCATACGCGATCAACTCCAGATCGCTGCCGTCACCGACCACGCCGGTGTACCACGCAGAAATGATGCGTTTTGCCGTTTGCCAATCAGAATTATCGGCCCCAAATGCGGCAAGAAATTCGTCGACATGAGCAAAATTATGCTGCTGCAACAATGCCTGCAGGCTGCTAAGCCGGTGTGTGAAGTCGGCATTATGGCGATTTAAGGCATCGAAATAGCGCTGCCCCAAAATCGGGCCGACCGGGCGACTCACCAGGAACTGCGAAACGGTCAGAAAACCATTTTCAGCCAGCTGATCGGCAGCCAGAGCGCGCGCCGGGAACAGGGAATTACACATCGCGCCGAGTGACAAAATACCCATGCCTTGCAGCAAACGACGTCGGGAAAGGTTATGCGCCATGCTTTTTCCCCTTACGCGAAATTGAAACCAGCAGCACCAGTAAAATAATGACAACTACCGCGCCACCGCCCCACACAGCAGGCTGCGACAGGCGTGCAATCAGCGGGCGCTGGCCGCCTTCACGCACGGTTTTCACCTGTTCAGGCGTTACGTTCAGCTGAGCATTACCAAAGTTTTTCAGCACGTAGTTGCTGACGTCGGCAATTTGCCGATCGCTCAGTCGATCGGTAAATAATCCATCCGGGCCGAAAGCGGGCATTACCACATCTTTGCCATCAGCCTGGCGATGTACGCCGTAGACAATGGTGGCAATCAGGTTATCGGCCTGCGGTGCGCCGGTGGCGGTGTTATGGAACAGCGAAGGATAGAAGTGATTGCCCGCACCATCCGCCTGATGGCAGTTAGCGCAAGAGCTGGCGTAAACCTGCCAGCCCGCATCAGGATTTTTAACCGCGCGCAGCGCCGCTTCATCTGTTGCGGGTTTGCCAAGCGCGTCGCGTGGCGAATGGGTGGCCTGAGTCACTGCGGGGATCTGCCGCAGATAAGCCACTATCGCCTTGATATCGTCATCAGATAGATGCTGTAAGCTGTGCTCGACAGCTTCCGCCATCGGACCTGCTGCCTGCGCTTTGCCTGCAACATGGCCCGTTTTGAGATATTGCGCGATCTGCGCATTGCTCCAGTTGCCAATGCCGGCTTGTTGATCGGGAGTGATATTCGGCGCATACCAACTGCCCAGGCTGCCACCGCTGAGGGCCTGAGCATTGTTTTGCCCCATCAGCACGTTACGTGGCGTATGGCAGGTATCGCAGTGCGCCAATGCATTGACCAGATAATCACCGCGATTAACCACATCAGATTTATCTTTTGCCGGAATAAACGGCTTATTATCGGCAAACAGCATATTCCAGAAGAACATACTTGAACGAATATTAAACGGGAAAGGCAAATCTGTTGCTGGCGGTACATTATCGTCTGCTTTTACACCGTGCATAAAATAAACATACAGCGCATGCATATCGGCATCAGAAATTTTCGCGTATGAGGTGTAAGGCATCGCCGGATAAAGATGTTGCCCCTGTTTATTAATGCCACTTCGCACGGCTTTAACAAAATCTTGTTCGCTATAATCGCCAATGCCGGCGGTTTTTGATGGCGTGATATTACTGGCAACAATATTCCCCAACGGCGAGGAGATAATATAGCCACCCGACATTTCCTTGCCCTGATTCGGTGCGGTGTGGCAAGCTCCACAGTCCGCAGCAATAGCCAGATACTTGCCTTTCGCAATAAGAGCTGCAGACTCAGCTGCATCTTCAGCGTGAGCTGAAAATGTGGCAGACATCAGAATGCTCAACGCGAAAGGCAGACAACACTGTCTCACCTTTCTTGCTTTCATTGTAATTACTTCCGGTAAATAATTATTAGTATGGTAAAAACAATAATGCACTTCTGTAGCAACCCACAGAAGTGCACATTATCAGACAACGTCAATTCACAAAATACAAACAGTGCTATAACAATTCATAATCATTGAAGATAATATTCTCGCCACTTGCGGCCGTTATATCGACTTTACCTGGCTCGGTTAAAAAGGCATCGCCGGGATGTACCCAAACTTCTTTTACCCGATTGGTATGAGTTTGATCGGCAATCAGTACCCGCCCTTCGGTGAAGAACACGCGCACGCCAGGCCCGTGTTGCGTATATTCGCCGGTACTGGCGCCAGGCTTAAGCGTGACCTTCCAGCCTCTCACGGTTTTCTTATCCAGCACCTGACTAAATGCGGCATTGGCAGGCCGGGAAGCGTTACCGAAATGTTGCGGGCCTGGGATGTTAATTTCGAACGCCACCTGATGATTGACGTTATTTCCGGTATTGGTGACCTTATCCGTATCCGATTTTCCTTGATGCTCACCGAATTTAACATTGCCACTTTTCATTTCTGTTATGTTAACCGGCTTGTCGGGATATTCTATTTTGACCGGGCTACCCTCAATGTGGGTATTAACATAATCCAGATGCTGCTCATGAAATAGCGTCGATTGTCCAGGTTGAATTAATACGCGCATCACTGTGACATATTTATTTTCCAGAATGACGTGGTGCAGTGGTTCCAGATCGGTGGCAACCCCTTTATCAGCCGCCAGTGTCGGTAATCCAACGCTTAACAGCGTTGAGCATAATAATGTGCTGAATAATGTTTTGCGAATAGTCGACATAAACACTCCTTTTCTTACGAATGAATTAAGTAGAACAGAAATTTACTCAACGATAGTGACCCAATTAGCGCCCTTGCCGGTGGGGACGCGCTCAATTAATGTCAGTTTGCCAGTGGTTTGATCTATGGAATAGAGCGAGATTTGTGTCGACTTCTGACCGGATTCAATTAAATAGCGCCCGGAATTATCAATAGCAAATCCACGCGGCTGAGTTTCTGTTGGCGTGCTATTAATCAACGTCAATCGACCATCGATCGGTGATACATGAAACGCAGTAATATGACTGCTGGTGCGTTCGGTGGAATAAAGGAAACGTCCATTCGGCGTGATATGAATATCGGCTTGCCATAAACGCGGTTTGGCGGATTTTGGCAAATCATCATCGCCGGTCAGTGGTCGCGCTTCGCCACGCTGCATGTTGGCGGCAATGGCCGGATCGAGTGACGGTGTCGCTTCATGTTCCGTCAGGGTGCCATCCTTGTTCAAAGTCAGGCGGGAGATGTTGCCGGCCATTTCGGTCAGCAAATAGAGATTCTGCTCACCTTTCTCATCCCGTTGCGGTGCAAAGGTGAAATGACGCGGTCCGGTTGCCGACTCGCGTTGAATATTCACAAACGCTGGCGTGTTCGCCGTGACGGTTCCGCTGTGGCTATCGAAACGGTACTGCAGCAGTTGATCGGCACCCAGCAGCGGTACATAGAGAAACTGGTTGCTGGGATCGGTCTGAATGGAATGTGCACGTTTTCCGGTATGCACCACCTGCACCGGCGCACTCTCAACTTTACCATCCGCGGCAATGCGATTGATGCTAAACAGATCGCCGCCGTAAGAAGATGAAAGCAGGAATTTCCCGCTCTTATCCAGCGCGACATACGCCATCGCCTCTGGCAGCGGCGTATCCGCAAAATGCTGCAGTGAGCCGTCAGGTTGAATATGCCAGGCCGAAACATGGTAAGGCTTACTGCGAACGGAGACATAAAGTGTCTTGTTATCCTGCGAAACCACCATCGGCATACTTTTCAGGCCGCTGGGATATTCGCCAATCGGTTTCAGCTGGCGCTGTGCCTTTTGCAGCTCGTAGGCCGTCACCGTGCCGCTGTCGCCGTTGGATACGTAGACAAAGGATTTCTCCTGCGCCAATACCGTTGATGCAAAAAGGATCATGCCTGCGGCTATTACCGTCTTTTTCATCTTTGGATCTCGTTTTTGTAGGGAACAATGCGGGTGTTACCAGCGCGTATTAAAGTGTTCGCACAGCTCCAATACGGCTTGTTCTGGCAGCGCGGCGGGCTTATCCACGCAGTTCAGCCAAAGGCGCGCGGTTTCTTCCAGCTCTTCAAGGGCAAAGCTTACCGCTGAAACGGATTTGCCCCACATCACCGGGCCAAGTCTCTCCAGCATCACGCCTCGCACGTCATTGGCCAGTTCAGCCACCTGCGCAGCCACATCGGCATGGCCTGGGCGGCGATAGTCGATTAACGGAATCCGACCGACTTTCATCACCTGATACGGCGTCAGCGGCGGTAAAATGCTGTCGCGCTGCCACACACCCGCTAACGTCAGTTGCACCAGATGCGTCGAATGGGTGTGCACCACGCCGTGCGCCTCCGGGTTGCGATCATAAATCTGGCGATGTAACAGCAGAGTCTTCGATGGCTTGTCGCCCGAAACCCATTCACCGGCGCGATTAACCTTGGCAATCCGGCCGGGCTCCAGATGTCCCAAACAAGCATCGGTTGGCGTAATCAGCCAGCCATCTTCCAGCCGAGCGCTGATGTTTCCCGCGGTGCCGGTGGTATAGCCGCGGTTAAACAGATCGGCTCCCACCTGGCAAATCTCTTCTCGTAAGGACTGTTCGTTTTGCATGTGGTTTCTCCTGTTATTGATTGGCGGTGGCAATGACGTTGGCATCAGATTTGGAGCTAATCGGTAATGGCTCCAGCTTGCCGAGCACAAACATAAAGGTCAGTGCACCCAGCACACAGATGCCACCCGCGACCAGCAACGGCACCACAAATGACCCGTGACTAAGGCTCAGCATTAAGCCTGTGAAGGAAGCCGTAACAATCCCGGCCAGGTTACCGGCAAAGTTCTGAATGCCGCCCAGCGTGGCCACATAATTACTGGCGGGCGCAACGTCGGCTGGCAGCGTCCAAATGTTGGCGGCGGTAAAAGCTAAACCGGCGTAAGTGATGGAAAACAGCGTCAGGATCACCGTAATGCTGTCGGTGAATGCGGCGAAAGCAATCACGCTGGAAAGCAACATGCCGCTGATAAGACAAGTTTTACGCGCCGCCGTCAGGCTAAATCCTTTGCGATACAGGGTATCCGACACAATCCCGCCAAGTAGACTTCCCGGAATCCCCATCAGCGCAGGGATCGCACCCAGCGTCCCCAATTCTTTCAGCGAGAAGCCATGTGCCACAGTCAGATAGGTTGGGAACCAGGTCACAAAGAAATAGGTAGCGAAGTTCATGCAGAAGAAACCAATCATCATTCCCCACACGTTGCGATGGCGGAACAGTGACCACAGTTCAACTTTGGCGTCGGCCTGCGTGGTGGGCAAAGCACGATCTTCCAGCAGATTTTGCCGCTCAGTTTCATCAAGGCCTTTCATCTCTTCAGGCTCACGATAGAAGACTAACCAGATCACCACCCAAATCAGTCCTAATGCGCCAGTCACGATGAAGGACGTTTCCCAATCCCACACGCTGATCAGCCAGGCAACCAGCGGCAGCGCCAGCGCACTGCCAGCACGCGGACCGGCATCAAAGATCCCGCTGGCCGTTGCACGCTGTTTTTTCGGGAACCAGCTGTAAACCACTTTGACACAGCCCGGATTTCCCCCTGCTTCGCCCAGGCCTAATGCTAAGCGCGCCGCAAAAAGAGAAGTGAACCCTTTACCAAACGAGGTAAACACCGTAAACAACGACCACCATCCGACGGCGATGGCCAGTCCGGCACGCGCTCCAAGACGATCGAGTAGACGTCCGGCCGGAATTTGCATCAGCGCATAGGTCCAGAAGAAGGCGCCCAGAATCAGTCCCATGCTGGTGTCATCGAGGCCTAAATCTGCTTTGATGTGCGGTGCGGCGATCGCGAGGTTGATACGATCGATGTAATTGATTGCGATGGCAAAAAAGCAGAACACGATCATCAGCCAGCGAATTCGTGGATATCTGCGCATGGTGAATTCCTTTATGATTTATATAGGGTTAACGAGGTTCTGCGGCCGTAGAGCGGCTGCAGCCCGCGTTGGGGTTAAATTTGGGGGTGACAGTTCGCGAACCTGTTAAAAAAACGTGAGCAGGCACACCCAAACTGATAACATGATGTCAAAAGTAAGCGATTACAAAATTCAGTCAAGCCAAAAGTAAGCGCTTTCAAAATTGATTGTGAGTTGTCTGCAATTTTTGTGGGCAAGCTCACTCTTTCTGCAGGAGTGACTTGATGAGTGAGAAGCAAAATGGATCTGGCCGCGTTTCACTGGATGATGTTGCGCGTCTCTCTGGCGTTTCAACGGCGACGGTTTCACGCGTATTGAACGGCAGCACCACGGTCAAAGCGTCACGCCGTGAAGCGGTGGAAAAGGCCTGCGAGGAGTTGGGATATGTGATTAACCGCGCCGCGCGCACCCTTGCCTCGCGACGCAGCATGACAATTGGCGCGGTGGTCCCCACGCTGGCGACAGAAACCTTTTCGCGTCCGCTGGCGGCGTTTCAGCAACTGATTCATGAAGCCGGCTACACGCTGCTATTGGCCAACTCCAACTTTGATCCGGAAACCGAGCTGAAAGAAGTCAATAAGCTGATTGAGTACGGTATCGATGGTTTGATGCTGGTGGGCAATACCCATCATCCAAAACTGTGGGAGCGCATCATTCAGCAGGATATCGCCTGCGTGCAGACCTTTTCGCAAGACAGAGAAAGACCTTGTGTCGGTTATGACAGCGAGGGTGCGGCTGAAACCCTGGCGCAGCATTTGCTGGGATTAGGGCATCAGCGCTTTGCGGTGATTGTCGGCACGCCGCCTTCGAACGATCGTATTTCAGAACGTCTGAACGGTACGCGCCGCGCCCTGCAGCAGTATGGATTGACGCTGCCGGATACGCATTTAATTGATAACGCCTTCACCATGAATGATGCGCGCAGAGCGGTGTTTCGTTTACTCGATGCGCCGCAGCCGCCCACCGCCATCATCTGCGGGAACGATCTGCTGGCGTTTGGTGCCATGCGCGCGGCGAGCGAGCGTTATCTGCGCATTCCGAATGATATCTCCATCGTGGGCTTCAACGACTATGAATACGCCGAGCATCTTGAGCATCCGCTGACCACCATGCGCGTGGATTTAGCCTCGATTGGTGAACACGCGGCGCACTATTTATTGAACACGCTGAATAACTTACCTGCGCAAACGCAGACGCAGATAAGTACCGAGTTGATTGTCCGGGGCAGCAGCGGCTCGGTGCCCCGTCAGGAACGCTAATCGCGCCTGTCCATGCCAAAACGGTTGAACACGTCCGTGACTGACGGCGTTTTCAGCCAGCCCAGAAATGCCTGCGCCCGTTCCGGTTGTTGGGCGTGGCTTAACACCGCAGCCGAGAGCGAAATCGCCTGCTGCGTACCCGCTGGCAGCGGTCCAATAACATCAATGCCCTCCACCATCAGCAATTCGCTGATCTGCTGTACTGCCAGGTCAGCGTTGCCCTGCACCAGTTGCTCGGCGGTGAAACCAGCAGGAATCACCGTGCCACGCGCGCGCAGTTCCGTATCAATGTTGAGTTGTTTCAACAATTGCGAGAACCAGACACCGCTGGCTCCGGCTTCTGACCAGGCCACCGAACGCGCAGCCAACAAAGTCTGAATCAACGTTTCGCGATTGCTGATATCAGGCTGTGCAGCGCCCGCCCGCACCGCAATTCCGATGGGAGAATCGACCAGTTCGATGCGCGTGCCCGCTTCCGCCAAACCCGATTGTGTCAGGCGGTCTAGCGTCTCAACCGTAGCGATCACCACATCCGCTTCGGCGCCGGCGTTGAGCTCTTTTTCGATGATGGTGCTGGGATGCCAGCGTATCGCCAGCGGTATATCGGGATGTTGCGACTGCCATTGGGCAACCAGCGTGTTAAACGGCGCGCTCAGTGCGAGCGCGCTATAAATCGTTAACGCCATGATTAATCCTCGCGTGCGAAAAAGGGAGCGCGACGCAGCAGCGCAGCATTAAGTTGCTCAGGCCGTGTCACGCCTATCAGCGCTAAATCACGATCGATTTCATCCCGCAGGATATGCATGGCATGTTCAATGCCCGCCTGAGCGCCAATCACCGCGCCATACAGGAATGGACGACCAAGAAATACGAAGTCCGCGCCCAGCGCCATGGCTTTCATCACATCGGTGCCACGACGGATGCCGCTATCAATAATTACCTTCATATTGCCCTTCGCCGCCGCGATTTCAGCGAGCGTATGCAGCGGTGGCACCGTGTGATCCAGCTGACGGCCGCCGTGGTTGGAGAGAATCACCGCATCGGCGCCAAGATCACGCGCGATGAAGGCATCATCCGGCGACATCAGCCCTTTAATTACCAGATTGCCTTTCCATTTTTTACGGATCGCTTCAACGTGCTTCCAGCTCAGTTTGTCGCGTGCATTGGTGTTACGCACTTTGCTCGACATCATCGGCGGGCCGCGTTCAGCATCGGTATTTTCGAAGTGCGGCGCACCATGACGCAGGAAGGTTTGCGCCACCGTGCCCAGCAGCCAGCGCGGACTCATGGCGCTTTGCCACATCACTTTCGGCGTGATTTTTATCGGCATGCTGAAGCCGCTGCGGGTATTGTGTTCACGATTACCCAGCATCGGCGTATCACCGGTCACCACCAGCGTTTTATAGCCTGCGTGTTCAACGCGATCGACTAATCGATCGATGCGCGGTTGATCGCCCGCCAGATAGGCCTGAAACCAGGCGTCCGGATTAGCGGCGATCACCTCTTCCAGCGGAATCAGTGATGAGGCGCTCAGGATCATCGGCACATTCATGGCCCGTGCGGCTTTCGCCAGCATTAAGTCCGCGCGATAGCTGACAAACGACGCGCCACCAAGCGGAGCCACACCGAAGGGATGCGCCCAGTCATGGCCCAATAAATTCACCCGCTGATCGCGGCCCGAAACATCGCGGAACATACGCGGTACAAAGACATATTGCTGATAAGCTTCATGCGCGGCAGCAAGTCCTCTGCCGGTTTCCACGCCGCCTTTCACATACTGATAAATCATATTCGGCAACCGCTTACGCGCATGGCGTTCAAAATCTTCCAGCGCCAGCAGATCACGAAAATGGCGCGGCACCGTATTCGCAGGGCGCACCTGCGCTTCGGGTGTCACGTTAACGTTAATAGCGGTGGTTTCTCCACGAATGGTCATAGTGCGTTCTCAGGGTTAGCTAAAAGTAAGCGATTTCAAAATAGGCATTCAGACGAATGCATTCATTTCTATCCTGACAGATACGCAGTTTTTTTGTGTGACGAGCATCACCTTATCAAGACAAATGTAAGCCCTTACATTTTCATTTCGCCTCAGGTATGGTGTGCTGTAATTCACTTGTGTATCGCTAGTGTCGGAGAAAATGATGAGCCAACGCATAGTTTTACTGCATGCCACGCCGGTGGCGATGCCCCCTATTCAGGAAGCCTTTAACGATCTTTGGCCAGAGGCTGAAGTGGTGAATTTGCTGGATGATGGTTTGACGCTGGATCGCGCTAAAGAGGAACAGCTTTCGCGCCAGTTGATTGAGCGCTTTGTTGCTTTTGGCCGCTACGGCTATGCGATGAATGCGCAAGGAATTCTGGTGACCTGTTCAGCTTTTGGCCCGGCGATTGATGAACTCTCTGCGGCGTTGCCGGTGCCGGTGCTGAAACCGAATGAAGCGATGTTCGAGGCTGCGCTGCAGCAAGGCGAACGTATCGGCATGCTGGCGACCTTTGGTCCGTCATTAGTGACGATGTGCGATGAGTTTTATCACTATGCCGAACAGATTGGTTCATCCGCAACGCTGGAAAGCGTGCTGGTTCCGGATGCCATTGACCTGCTGCGTAAAGGTGACGTCGCCAGCCACAATCGTCTGGTCGCAGAGTTCGCGCCGCAGTTAAGTCACTGCGATGTAATTATGCTGGCTCACTTCTCCACCTCGCGCGCCGCCGACGCCGTGCGTGAAAAAGTCTCGATTCCGGTGTTAACGGCACCGCATGCCGCGGTAAAAAAAATGCAGTTAGCGATTGGAGGCTCATCATGCTGATTGGGGTCATCGCCGATGATTTTACCGGTGCCAGCGATATCGCCGTTACGCTGTCGAAAGGATTGCTGGGCGAAGGCGGATTGCGCACGACGCAATATCTTGGCATACCGCAACAGCCTGCCGAGGAACAGGTGGAAGCAGGCGTCATTGCTTTGAAATCACGCTCTTTGCCAGCACAGGAAGCCGTTCAACAATCGCTGGCTGCTTGTGAATGGCTGTTGCAGCAAGGCTGTGCGCAGATCGTGTTTAAATATTGCTCGACCTTCGACTCGACCGATGCCGGCAACATTGGTCCGGTACTCGATGCGCTGGCTCAGCGATTAGCGGCGCGCAATGTGATTGTCTGCCCGGCATTTCCCGCGATGGGCCGTACGCTTTATCAGGGCAATTTGTTTGTGCATGACCGTCCGCTGAATGAATCAGGCATGGAGCATCATCCTCTGACGCCAATGAAGGATGCGGACATCCGCCGTTTGCTGGCGCGCCAGGCGAAAACGCGCGTCAGCCACATTGGCTGGCAGCAAGTGGTGCGAGGCAGTGAAGCACTGCGCGAGATACTGCAAGACCAAACAGATGAGGAAACGCAATTGGTGGTGGTGGATGCCCTCAGCGATCACGATTTAACGCTGATCGGCATCGCCGCTGCAGGAGAGAAGTTGATCAGTGGTGGATCGGGCATCGCGCTTGCCCTGCCGCACAACTTTATCAGCGCCGGTAAAGCACAAGGTAATAACAGTAAGTTTCCTGCCATTAAAGGTTCCAGCGCCATTTTAGTTGGCAGTTGTTCAGGTGCGACGCGCGGACAAATAGAGGAACACCAAAAACAGCATGCGGTGCTGGCCATTGAGATTGAGGATGTGATGGCGGAACGTATTGATGCTGACGATCTCGTGGATTTCATCCTCACCCATCAGGACCGTTGCCCGCTGATCTATTCCTCAGGCGATCCGGCAACGGTGAAGCAAGCACAGCAGCAGTTTGGCCAACACAACATCTCGCAGCGACTTGATCGCTTATTTGGCGATACGGCACGCAAGTTGGTGCTTGAAGCGGGCATTCAGCGTTTAGTGGTTGGCGGCGGAGAAACTTCGGGCGCGGTGGTCAGCGCGTTAAATTTGGGTTCGCTGCAGGTTGGAAGTGAAATCGATCCTGGCGTGCCCGCCCTGTTTGCTCAGGGCGAGCGGCCGCTGGCGCTGGCGCTTAAATCGGGGAATTTTGGTCGACGCGACTTCTTCTCGCATGCCCTTAACGTATTAGCCGGTTCTACGCATTAAATTGAAGACAACGTCGCGCTGACGTTGTCTTCTTCTCACTCTAACGGCCACCAAATTCCGGTAACACCCCAAACCAGCTCAACAGCCAGGCCAATATATTCATCGCGCCAAACACCAACAGAAAAACCACTGCCAGCGAACAGCGTTGCTGAGATTTCCATGCCAGCAGCGCGGGGATGATCACCGCCCACAAGGTGGCAAACAGTCCGGCAAAACCAATCGCGGCGACAAAGCCATTTGGCCACCAAATCGAGGCGAGTAACGGCGGCAGGAAAGTCAGGCTGGCGGTTTTCAGGCGTGCGCCGGGTGAATTCGCGAATCCCAGACGATCGGCGATGAAATCAAACAGACCGGCGGTGACGCCAAGGAATGAGGCAATCACGGCAAAATGCGAGAAGATCGACATCATCAGCGCCAACGCATTGACGTTCAGATGCGCACGCAGCGCCTCCATCAGCGCAGCGATATCGCCGCCCTGCTTCACAATCTCAGGAAACGCGTCGCGCGGTAGATTTCCCATGGTGCTGGTTAGCCAAAACAGATACAACGCCAGCGACAGCAGCGTTCCCAACACCAAAGCCCGCGTGATGTTTTGCTTATTACCGCCGTAATAATTCACCAGACCGGTGATGTTGCCGTGGTATCCAAACGAAGCGAGACAAAACGGCAACACGCCGAGTGCATAAGGCCAGTAACGTTCACCGGCAGCGGGTCCGCTCAGTAACGACGGCACCTTCACCTGCGTCAGAAGGCCGCCAAACAGCACGATCAACAGCAGAATTTTCGCCAGCACGCAGAAGGTCATCAAGCGACTGACGCCCGTCGTACCGAGCCAAACGACGACGGCGACGCACAACGTCAGCAACACCTTGGCTTCTGCAGTTGAGATCGGTAATCCCAACTGACTGATTGAGTGCTGATAGACCGGGCCGCTGGCTGAAATGTAGGCGTATGTCAGGATGCCAAGGACGAATAAGATGCTGAGGCCGTTCAGTGCCGCCCAGCCGCGTCCAAGCAAATCTTTGGTTAAGGTGTCGTAACCCGCGCCCGGCGGATACGTGAGGCTGACGCGCATAAACAACAAGCCGGACAGCAACATGCCGCCCCAGCTGATCAGCAGTAACATCATCGCCCAGCCAAACCACGCGCCCGCCATCACCACCGGCAGCGTAAACATCCCTGCGCCCACCACGGTGCCGCAAATAATCATCGCGCCCCACCATACGGAAGGCTGGCGGCGGGACAATGTCATCTCCGTCATCACTTATTCCCTACAAAACATCTTAAAGGCGGCGATGATACACGGGAAAACGCTGAGAAGAGAGTGTGATACGCGATAATACGCGCGCCAGTTAAACCTGACGCGCGTTTAAGGAAGGGAAAACAACTTAGTTATAAAACGCCGGTTTCACTGGCATAGTGACCGGTACGATGTCTCCGGATTTTTGCGCCGCAACACAGGCATCGGCAGCAACCGCCGCAGCGTAGCCATCCCACGCAGACGGGCCGGTCATTTCACCCGACAACACGTTATTGATGAAGTCCTGCAACTCCACGTCATAGGCCTCGATGAAACGCTTTTTCCAGTCGGTAAGAATACGGGTGGAGAGTTTGGCCGCGCTGCGCGTCTGTACCGACATCGGTTCAGGCAGGCGCGCAATACCGCTTTCGCCGACCACTTCACACTGAATATCGTAGCCGTATGTGCAGTTAACGAAGATTTCGACGTCGATGCGCACGCCTTTGGCGGTTTCCAGCAGCACGATTTGCGGATCTTTCAGATGCGAAGCGGCTTTACTGGTTGAGCGCGGGTAGATCACCTGCGCACTGACGTAATCATCTTTCAGCAACCAGCGCAGCACATCAAGCTCATGAATCAACGTATCGGTGATCGCCATATCAGTAGTGTAGGAATCGCCGACTTCGGGGTTGCGATGTGCGCAATGTAGCATCAGCGGTTCGCCGATGTCACCGTTATCAATCACCGCCTTCAGCGCGCGGTAGCCCGCGTCGTAAGGACGCATAAAGCCGACCTGCACCAGCTTCTTACCGGCGGCGATTTCCGCTTCCACGATGTTCATACAACCCTGCGCGGTGACCGCCAGCGGCTTTTCGCAGAACACCGCCTTGCCGGCTTTGATCGCTGCCAGCACAAACTCTTCATGGGTTGGGCCCCACGAGGTGACCAGAATCGCCTGCACCTCTGGCGCGTTAATCAGATCATGTGCGTTGTCGTAAATCTCCGCCTGAATGCCGAGATCGTGGATGATCTGCTCGCAGTTGCTGCGATTGATGTCATTCAGCGCCACTACACGCGAATGTTGCAGTACCTGGCTACAACGACGAATGTGTTCGCGACCGATCGCGCCCGTGCCAATTACACCGATATTGAGCGTCATGGAAGTGTTCCTTAGTTATTCAGGTAAGCAATGCTGGAGTGGATTTCACGAGCAATTTGTTCTTCGCTCCAGTTATCCATCACCGACGAAAACGGTTCGAAAGCGTAAATGCCGCGATAGCCCATCTCTTCCAGACGCTGCACTTGTTGTTTCGATTTCAGCACATCGTCGGCGCTTAACATGATGCGCTCTTCGTCGGTTAACTGATGCGTTGGGCGCGCGTCGGTCACGCCGGACAAATGCACCAGCCCGATATTGTTGACGTCGACGCCGCCAGCAAAGTCTTGTTCAGCCCCTTCGTACAAATGATGGTGAAAGGTATCCAATACGATTTTGAACGGCGCGCCGGCTTGTTTGATCAGCTGCTGTGCCAGAGCCGCTGAACGCAGCGAGCTTTGCGGGAAACCGAGCGGCTCCACCAGACCGGCAATGCCATATTCGGAAAACAGTGGCGCCAGCGTTTTTAACGCATCGACGGTTTGCTGCTGGGAAATAACGGTGCCGTCATTCAGTGGGCAAAGGACTAACGCTTTCGCACCGGTGGCACGCGCGTCTTTTAATAAAGCGCGCGTTTTCTCCAGCACGTCATCGCTTAATTGGTTAAACGGATAAACCGCATTAATAGTTTCAATGGTAAAATCATGCTGAGTCGCGAGATGGCGAACTTCTTCGCCTGTTAAATTATCGGTCACGCTACCACTTTTCATATCATTGCGGATTTCGACTTTATTTAACCCCAGTTTTTCAACCAGCGAGAAAAAACGCTCGAGGCTAAGATTAGGCGCGATTTTACGATTAACGCAGAGTCGATCATGGCTTATTTTGTAGGTCATGGTGTGTTCTTTCCTGAAAGAGTAATATTTATTAGCTTCTGTTTTGTTATGTCGCGTCGATATCTTGCGATAGTAAGCGATGTTGTTTTGCTGTTCTGCCAGAACTTTGATTGATTTACATCAATGCAACATCATTTATACAACTCATGGAAATAGTGCTCGACCTGTTCCAGGCTGCGTCCTTTGGTTTCCGGGATGGTGCGCAACACGAACATCGATCCCCCAATACCAATCACGGCAAAGGTTAAGAAGGCACCGGCCAGACCAAAAGCCGCCAACAGCAGCGGGAACGCCATGGAAATGGCGAAGTTGGCCATCCACAACGCAAACACCGCGCCGCCCATGCAAATACCGCGCATCCGCGCTGGAAAGATCTCGGAAAGTAATAGCCAGGTAACCGGCGACAACGCGCCTTGCTGGAAGCACAGAAACATCAGCATGCCCGCCAGCACCAGATAGGCGCGCAGCAGATTGACGTCGCCTGCCGGGTGATATTCCGGCATGAAGAAACACACCGCGGCGATAAAAAACAGGCACGCGGTGCAGCCCATCTGACCAACCAGTACCAGCGGACGACGGCCGATTTTGCCGATCATCCAGATACCGATCAGCGTCATCAGCACCGAAATCACGCCGTTGGCGATGGTGGCGAACAGCGCGGCATCGTTGCTCAAGCCGGTTGCCGTCAGCATGGTAGGCGCGTAATACATGATGGTGTTGACGCCGGTCAGCTGCTGAATCGCCGCGATGCCGATACCAAGCAGGAACACTTTGCGCAGCCACGGCGTACGCAAATCGCGCAGGCGGCTTTTGCCCTGTTGCCGGTTCTCTTCGATGGTTTCTTCTATCTCTTCCAGCTCCCATTCGACGTCATCGGCCGCGCGGGTTTTCTCCAGTACTTTGCGTGCTTGCTGGCTATTACCGCGCATTACATGCCAGCGCGGGCTTTCCGGCATAAAGATCATGCCCAACCACAGCAATACTGCGGGCACAGTTGAGATAGCGATCATCCAGCGCCACGTGTGTTCTCCACCCCAGATTTCATTGAAAGTGGCGTTGGACACGTACGCCAGCAACTGACCTGAAACAATCATCAGCTCCTGCAAGGTCACCAGTTGACCGCGCTTGTTCGCCGGGGCAATTTCCGCGATATACACCGGCACCGTGGCCGCTGCGCCACCGACGGCGATACCGAGGAACAGACGTGAAGCAATCATTGAGATGACATCCGGCGCGAAGGCCGAACCGATGGCGCCAAGGGCAAAAATAAAGGCCAGAGAAATGATGATCTTGCGGCGTCCCAGCGCGTCCGCGAAATGACCGGCGAGCAGCGCGCCAAAAGCGGCGCCAAACAGCAGTGAACTGGTGACTAACCCGGTGGTAAAGGGCGTGAGCTGTAGATCGTCACGCATAAAGAGTAAAGCGCCTGATACTACACCGGTATCGTAGCCGAACAGCAATCCACCCAGCGTGGCGACCAGCGCAATAATTTTAACAAATGGCTCGGTGCGCGTGGCGCTATTGGGGCCGGAAGCGGTGTTAGTGGATATATAAAGTTCTCTTTCCATAATACCTCCTGGTGAAAAAAATTAAGGAAATACGGCAGAACAAAACAGAGCACTCACGCTAGCGGTGTTTTTATTTCATGTTAATTTTTATTTGAAATTTGTTTTTCGAAGTGTGAGTTCAAGCATTTTGGGATTTTTATTTTGATGGATTTACATCAGGGTGATGTATTTATTTAGGGATGCCTTTGAGGGGATAAATAAAAAAGATCGCCATGAGTGGCGTAATGCCTTTCAATTAAGCGCCGTATCTCATCACTGCACCTTCCGAAGCGGCGCGATTTATCGCGCAATAAATTGCGCCGCTAAGGTATGTGCATAAATAAACACCATCACCTACGGCGCGGCAGCGAAACCAGCATTAAGCCAAACACGATCAGCACCACGCCAGCAAAGCTACTCCAGCGGAAGGTTTCGCCCAAAATCGGCAAGGAAATCGCGGCCAGCCACACCAATACATAACTCAAACTGAGCAGCGGATAGAGCCGGTTAAGCGGCAGCTGGCGCAGCGCCAGCATCCAGCACAACATCGACAGCGCATACGCCCCGAGGCCCATCGCCAACAGCAGCAGCGCTTTCCAGTGCTGCACACTCAGCAATTCGCTTAATGGCGGGAAATCCAGCATCGCCAACCGCAGCACCAGTTGCGCCAGCGATACTAGCAACACGCTGCATAGCGCCAGCATCACGCCTTTCATAGATGACTTCCCATCAGCGCCACGCCAGCAACAATCGCCAGCGTGCCAATCCACTGCTGCACGCTGTAAGTTTCGCGCCAAATCAGCCGCGCGGCGATCGCCACCAACACAAAGTTGAGACTCAGCATTGGATACGCCACGCTCACCGGCACCCCGCGCAATACCGCCAGCCACAGCAGCATGCCGATGCCCAGCAGCAGGATGCTGAGCGCCAGCCATAAAATCCCTTTTTTGATGCCGAGATGGGCCGCCTGCTTTTGACACAGCTGGGCGGCACAGCTCAGCACGCTAACCAGTAAAATCAGCAGCAGATTCATGGTTTAGCATCATAGCCGTAGTAAACCAGGCGGCCCTGACGATAAACATCATCCGGTTCCGGCAGGTTTTTATCCGGCGTGCTGTCGCTTGCATTCAGCATCAATACCAGCGAAACCCTGCCCAGCCGACGATGGATACGCAGCCAGTCGGCAAAGCTATCTGCATTTATATAATGTGACTTTGCATCTGGATAACTCAGGCCATATTGCAATTCGCCTTTGGCATCGTAGAAATTGATGTCGCTGCGCTGCAGTTCCCAGGCCACCGCCGATGCCACGCCAGGATTGTTTGCCAGCAGATAACGGCTATCCGCCAGCTGATCGTGTACCGCGCTAACAAAACTCTGTGGCTGCTTGGCATCGCGCACCTTGTCAGGAATGGCAAAACCCACCAGTAACGCCAGCGCCAGCGGACAGAGCGCGGCTAACTGCCAGCGACCCTTCTCCGGCTTGCGGCTCAGCCAGCCCATCACGGCCCAACCTATAAAGGAGAGCGCCGCACAGAGCACGCCCATCCCTTCATCGCCGCTATAAACCGGACGATGCGCAATGCCCCAGGGTGCCAGCACCACTAAAACCACAATGGTGATGACCAAACCGAACAGCAGATTGATCCAACCATTCACCTTTAGCGCTGTAACCACCTTTGTCGAAGCGCTGTGCGCGTAATGCGCCATCAGCAAGGCCAGCGGCGCGAAGCACGGTAAAATGTAGGTCGGCAGTTTGCCTTTAGCGATGCTGAAAAACAGCAGCGGTAACAGCACCCAGCTCAACAGATAAATCGAACCCGCTTGCTGGCTGCGCTGACGCCACGCACCAACCAGCGATCCCGGCAGCAGCGCCAGCCACGGCAAACAGCCTGCCAACAGCACCGGAATGTAATACCAGAATGGCGCTTTGTGCTGCGCGTCCGACTCGGCGAAACGCTGTATATGCTCGACCCAGAAGAAGTAATGCCAGAAATCGCCTTCCTGCTGATTGATCGCCAGCGCCCACGGCGAACTAAGCAAGGCGGCGACCACCATCGTCAGCGGCCCCCAACGCAGCAATTCACCAAAGCGACGTTGCCAGATGGCCCACGGCAGAATCGCCAATACTGGCACCGCCAGCGCGAGGAAACCTTTGGTCATAAAGCCCATCGCGCAGGCCGCACCCAGCAACACATATCCGATCAATCGTTGCCGCGTGCTGCTGGCCTGCGACGCCAGCCAGTAACTGCACATCGCCGCAACCAGCCACAGCATCAGGATCGGATCGAGCACCGCGTAAGTGCCGACGCCGTACACCAGCAACGAGGTGAGAAAAATAATGCTGCCGCTCAGCGCGATTTTACGGCTGGCGAACATCTGCGTGCCGAGCCAATACACCAATACCGCGCTCAACGTGGTGCTGAAAATCGATCCGGCGCGCACGCCAAAGTTGGTGTGACCAAACAGCAACTGGCCGAGGTTATTGACCCAATAACCGGCAATCGGTTTCTCGAAGTAGCGCAGATCGAAGAAATGCGGCACCACCCAATTGCCGCTAAACAGCATTTCACGACTGATTTCGGCATAGCGGGTTTCGTCCGGCTGCCATAAGGCGCGAAACTCAATCGGCATCAGGTAAAACAGCGCGAAGAGCGCGATAAGTAACGCGGTTTTAGTGACTGTACGCATCCGTGGTTCCTGTAAAAATTAACGCTGGCAGCCTAGCCAGCCTTCACGTCCGGGAATATGCCCGCGTACGATGTTGCCCTGTGGCAGCGTAGTGAGATCGTCGGGTAACAAGGCGCTGAGCGGACAGAACTGAATGTCTTGCTGCTCCGCACGCCTCAGCAGATCGGCGAATGCCTCAAGCCCGACAATCCCTTCCACTTCGGCATGAATGGTGTAAACCGGCGAACCGCTTGCGGTATGGATCTGCTTGAGGATGAAGTCATTAAAACCTTCCGCGCTCACCGATTGCCCAACCACTTCATCCCAGGTCGGCAAGGTCACCGGGATTTGTACCGTGCCGGGGCTGCCATCACTGAGAATCGGTATAAATGGACCGCTGCCGCGACAATCACTGTTGTAGCTGAAACCAAACTGCTGCTTGGCAGCCACCACGCGGCCATCAGCGCGCCAGCCCGCCACCGCTGAACAGGTGACATTGTCACCGATGATCGCTTCCAGCTCCTGTTTACCGCGCGCAATTTGCTCAACCAGTTTCTCTTGCGGCCACACGCCCGCCCAGGTTTGCCAGGCAAAGTGATCCCACGCATGCAAACCGACTTCATGATGATCGGCGGTGGCGCTGATGATCTCCTCCAGACCGCGACCAATCTCACGTCCCGGCCAGGCGGTGCCGGCCAGCAAAATATCCCAGCCGTAGAGTGATGCGGCGCGCGACCGCAGCATTTTCCACAGGAAACGCGGTTTTAACAGGCGCCACAAGTGGCGCCCCATATTGTCCGGCCCAACGCTGAAGAAAAAACTGGCCTGCAGCTGATGCAAACTGAATTGCTCCAGTAACGCCGGCACGCCAAGTTGGGTGCCGCGCCAGGTATCGACATCGACACGCAAACCGACTTTCTTCATGGTTTATCCTGTAGCTCAACGGTGCGCAGGAAGAAGTCCAGCGTGTTATCGATGGTGGTATCCATCTCTACGGTTGGCGTCCAGTCCAGCAGACGACGCGCGTTTTTGATCGACGGCTTACGGTGTTCCACGTCCTGATAACCTTTGCCGTAATAGCTGCTGCTTTCCACTTCACGGAAGCCAGCAAACGGCGGGAAGTTGCTGCGCAGCGGGTGACGTTCGAAACTCGCCAGCAGACGCTCGGCCAACTCTTTGATGCTGGCTTCGTTATCCGGGTTACCGATGTTGACGATCTGGCCGTCGCAGTTGTTCTGTTTGTTTTCGATAATACGGAACAGCGCTTCGATGCCGTCGCGAATATCGGTGAAGCAGCGCTTCTGTGCGCCGCCATCAATCAGCTTAATTGGTGAGCCTTCCACCAGATTGAGGATCAGCTGCGTGATAGCACGAGAACTGCCGATACGCGCGGCATTCAGATTATCGAGGCGCGGCCCCATCCAGTTAAATGGACGGAACAGCGTAAAGCGCAGCCCTTCTTTCTCACCGTAAGCCCAAATCACGCGGTCCAGCAGCTGCTTAGACACCGAATAGATCCAGCGCTGTTTATTGATCGGCCCAACCACCAGATTAGAGTGATCCTCATCGAAATGCTGATCGGTACACATGCCGTACACTTCGGAAGTCGATGGGAAAATGATGCGCTTTTTGTACTTCACGCAGTCACGAATGATTTTGAGGTTCTCTTCAAAGTCGAGCTCAAACACGCGCAGCGGATTGCGTGTGTACTCAATCGGCGTGGCGATGGCCACCAATGGCAACACCACGTCGCACTTCTTAATGTGATACTCGATCCATTCTGAGTGAATGCTGATGTCGCCTTCGACAAAGTGGAAGCGTGGCTGATCGAGGAAACGGCTGATGGCGTCAGAACCGATGTCTAAACCGTAGACTTCGAAGTTATCATCCTGCAGCAGACGCTCGGTGAGGTGGTTACCGATAAAACCGTTCACGCCGAGAATCAGCACGCGCGTGCGTCGTTTCACCGCCGCCACTGGCTGAGAATAGAGCAAGGCGCCCTTCACCATACCGAGGTTTTGCGCCAGCTGGCTGCCGTTCATAAACACGCCGTTATCGCTTTGACCGGTCACCACTTCCAGCGCGCCTTCAGCGCAGGCGATCAGGAATGGCTCAACAGAAAGCACGGTACCCGGTTTGGCCTGATGTTCAGTGCTGTGTACGCGACTTTTCCACACCACGAATTTCACCGTTCCGGCATAGGCGAACGCGCCTGGCCACGGATAGGTCACCGCGCGCACCAGATTATTGACCGTCTGCGCCGGTTGTTCCCATTTTATGCGGCCATCTTCTGGCGTGCGGCGACCCACAACCGTGGCTTCGCGCTCATTTTGTGGTGTGGTAACGATATCGCCGCGTTTCACCGCCGGTAATGCGCCTTCCAGCACCTGCGTTGCACAGGCAACCAGCTTGCGATGCAGCGTTAACGCGTTGTCCTGCTCGTCAATCGCCACGCGCTGTTGCGCCACGATGTCACCGGCATCGGCGCGCTTCACCATGCGGTGCAGCGTTACGCCAGTTTCGGTTTCGCCATTGACCAGCACCCAGTTCAGCGGTGCGCGGCCACGATATTTGGGCAGCAGCGAACCGTGCAGGTTATAGGCACCCATACGCGCACTGCTGAGAATGCAGTCGTTCAACAAAGCGCGGTAATAGAAAGAGAAGATGTAATCCGGTGCCATTGTTTTAATGCGATCGACCCACAGCGGATGATTGACATCCTCCGGCGCATAGACCGGAATGCCCTGCTCAGCGGCTAAACGCGCAACGGAGTCGAAAAAGTGGCTCTCAGTTCCTGTGTCTGAGTGGGTGAAAATAGCGCTGATTTCATAGCCAGCGTTCAGAAGTGCAGAAATACCCGCACAGCCCATTTCGGCGTAGGCGAAGACGACAGTTTTCATTGCTCAATTTCCTGTACAGATGAGGCGTTTTGCTGTGGGTGAATCACACGTTGGATGAAGTAGCGCGGACGGGCGCGTACGTCGTTGTAAATGCGGCCGATGTATTCGCCGAGTAATCCCATACCGATGAACTGCGCGCCGATAAAAATAAACAGCACCGCGAACAGCAGGAACACGCCATCACCGGCCCATGCCGCGCCGAGGAACAGACGCAGCACAATCAGAATCAGCGAGAAGGCAAAACCGGCCAGCGCAATCAAACTGCCGACGATGCTCAGCAAGCGCAGCGGCGTGGTGGTCAGGCAAGTGACCAGGTCATACATCAGGTTAATCAGCCGCATAAAGCTGTACTTTGAATCGCCAAATTCGCGCTCGGCGTGCGCCACCGGCAGCTCAATGGTGCGGCGCGCAAAGGTGTTGGCGAGGATGGGAATAAAGGTGCTGCGTTCGTGGCAGTTCAGCATCGCATCGACGATATGGCGGCGATAAGCGCGCAGCATGCAGCCGTAATCACCCATCGCTTTGCCGGTGACGCGCTGAATCAGGTGATTAATGGTGCGTGAGGCGCGACGGCGAAACCAGCTGTCCTGGCGGTTTTGACGCACGGTGCCCACCACGTCATAGCCCTGCTTAGCCGCTTTCACCAGGTTCGGGATCTCTTCCGGCGGGTTTTGCAGGTCGGCATCCAGCGTGATGATTAAATCGCCGCTGACGTGGCTAAAGCCCGCCATGATTGCTGAGTGCTGGCCGTAATTACGGTTCAGCAATACGCCAACCACATGGCTGCCCGGCATATCGGCGGCATCGGCAATCATCTCGCCTGAGCGATCGCTGCTGCCGTCATCGACCAGCAGAATCTCGTACGCCAGATTTAATCCTGCGCAGGCTGCATCGGTGCGACGCACCAGCTCCGGCAGGCTCTCCTCTTCGTTGTACACCGGGATCACCACGGAGACTTTGCGAATGGCTTTTTCTTCCAGCATGTCAAACTCCAGCGATATGACGTAATGCGCTAATCACGCGCGTGACATCTTCATCGCGCATATCAGGGAACAACGGGATTGAGCAGATGCGATCGCTATTCCATTCGGTGTGCGGCAACGAGAGTTGCGGATAGCGTTCGCGGTAATATTTGTGGGTGTGCGCGGCACGGAAATGCAGCCCGGTGCCGATATCCTGCGCTTTCAAGGTTTCCATAAGCGCATCACGGCGCGCCTCATCAACGCGAATAATGAACAGATGCCACGCGTGTTGATGTGGCCATTCTGGCTGCGCCAGCGGCAGAAACGGCGTATTCGCCAGTTCAGTGAGATAGCGCTGCGCAATCGCCGCGCGGCGCTGATTGATGGCGGGCAACTTTTTCAGCTGCACCAAAGCAATTGCTGCGCTGATATCTGGCAGGTTGTATTTGAAACCCGGCATGATCACTTCGGCCTGCGGCTTGCGGCCGTGCGTGTGGCGATCGTACGCATCGACGCCGAGTCCGTGGAATTTCAGACTGCGCATGCGGTCGGCCAACGCCGCATCATCGGTGACAATCAAGCCACCTTCGGCGCAGGTCATGTTTTTGATGGCGTGGAAGGAGAAGATCGCCGTGCCCTGCTGGCCAACGTGCTTTTCTTTGTAATAACAGCCTGCGGCGTGCGCCGCATCTTCAATCACCGGAATGCCATGGCGCTCACCAATAGCGCGAATGGCATCTATATCGGCGGGCGCGCCAGCGTAATGCACCGGAATGATGGCGCGCGTACGCGGCGTGATCGCCGCTTCAATCAGCTCCGGCGTTACCATCAAGGTGTCGCGGTCGATATCGATCATCACCGGCGTCGCACCCAGTAGCGTGATGATGTTGATGGTGGAAACCCAGGTCAGCGAAGGCGTGATCACCTCATCGCCAGGCTGGATGCCCAGCGCCAGCAGCGTGACGTGCATCCCCGCCGTGGCGGAGCTGACAGCAATCGCATGCTGATTGCCAGTGAGCTGGCAAAAAGCCTCTTCCAGTTCGGCATTTTTCGGGCCGGTGGTGATCCAACCCGACTCAAACACCGATTTAATGGCGGCTAACTCTTCTTCACCCAACGAGGGCCGTGAGAATGGTAGAAAATTCATTATGTTACCTTGGAATTAAGCACTATTTAACGGCCATTTATTCCAAAATACGCGGGTTAACTTAACGCAACATTAAATGAGAAGGGTACTAAGTCGGCTTTTTCTGACACGTTGAGGATTGGTAGAGGAAGGGACAAATTTGCCGGTTTATCATCATGAACCAGCACGCTTCTTAAGGTTAAATTAAGGTTTTGACCCTATACTAAGTCAGGATATGTTTTATAACGTCTGGAGGATAATGCGATGAGTACGGCTACTGACAGACTTTCTCAGGCAGCGCTGCGCCGCCACCATATTGGGGTGAAAACCAAAGGATTGCGCTATCGCGGCGATCTATATGTGTTCCGCTATAACGCCGGCCACTACGATGTGTTCCTTAATAACGACCGCGTAATGTCATTGAATACCAGCAATGTGCAGGAAGCGATCCAGCTGTTTAAGCAGCAAGCTTAATCTTCTCCTCTCCATTTCTGGAGCCCGCTCTGCAATCCCGATGTATGCCGCTGTAACGCCCTTTTACCTCTCGCACCTATCCTCGCTTCGGCGTAAAGTCCTGGCAACGACAAGCCTGGATGGCGCGAGGTATGAGTAATGGAATACGTATATGGCTTAATTAGTGGCCTATTAGGATTGGCCGTAGGCAGCTTTCTTAACGTGGTGATCTCGCGGTTGCCATTGCAAATAGTGCACCCGAACACTGCGCTAAATGTGTGTTGTCCGCCCTCTCACTGCCACCAATGCACCACCGCGCTGCGCTGGCGCGACAACATTCCGCTCATAAGTTGGTTACTGTTACGCGGTAAATGCCGTTATTGCCATTGTAAAATCAGCGGGCGTTATCCACAGGTGGAGATAATTACCGCGCTTCTGACGCTGCTGCTTATCTGGCTGATGCCAGTCAATATGCAATTGCTGGGCGCGCTCATATTGTTCTGGGCGTTAACGGTATTAGCCTTTATTGACCTCGAACATCTGCTTTTACCGGATGTGATTACGCTGCCCTTGCTGTGGATTGCGCTGCTGTTTAAAGCGATGGGATGGCTACCCGGCTCATTACAAGAAGCGGTATGGGGATCCATAGCGGGATATTGCTTGTTGTGGGCGCTATCAATTTTATATCAATGGATTAGAGGGATTGAGGGATTAGGGATGGGCGATGCAAAACTGCTGGCTGCAATCGGCGCCTGGTTGGGCTGGTCGCTTTTACCCTGGGTGCTTTTATTGGCTTCGGGCGGCGCTATTTTATGTGTTTTGATTTCCAGAGTTAGCGGGCAGCGCGAGCTCAATCACGTCATCGCCTTTGGTCCGTGGATCGCCTTAGCGGCTATAAGTCTCTTTATTCATTCGATTATTTTTTAACCACCCCAACTGCGGTGCGAAATTAAGTGGCCAATTTCTGGCCAACGCCCTGATTCATATATGGAAAGAGTAAACAAATCTAAACAAAATTAATCATTGTGATGTAGGTCAAAAGGCTCTATATTGGCCGCGTTTTTTCACAGCTGTTACTTTTTTGTTCAATTAGTCAATTGGCGAGCCTTACGTGCCCCGGTTGAAGGAGAGATATGATGACGGATAAAGTCCGTATTGATAGTTTTGGTGCCAATGCATTCAACGGAAATAACGACGCATTCTTAGCCCGTCAGGCTGAGTTTGAATCTAACGTCAGGAGTTACCCGCGCAAACTGCCTTTAGCTATCGCTAAAGCCCATGGCGTGTGGATCACAGATGTTGAGAATAAACAATATCTTGACTGTCTGGCTGGCGCAGGGACGCTGGCACTGGGTCACAACCATCCTGATGTTCTCCAGAGCATTCAAAATGTCATTACCAGCGGCTTGCCGTTACATACTCTTGATCTGACTACTCCACTGAAAGATCAGTTCTCTGAGTCTCTGCTCTCGCTGCTGCCAGGCCAGGGTAAAGATTATTGCCTGCAGTTCACCGGTCCTTCTGGTGCCGATGCGGTTGAAGCCGCGCTTAAACTGGCGAAGAAAGCCACTGGCCGTAGCGGCGTGATCAGCTTCTCTGGCGGTTATCACGGTATGACGCACGGCGCGCTGTCCGTCACCGGTAACCTGGCACCGAAAGAAGCGGTTGATGGCATGATGCCAGAAGTGCAGTTCATGCCTTATCCGCATCAGTATCGTTGCCCGCTAGGTATCGGTGGTGAAGCTGGTGTGAAAGCGCTGACCTATTATTTCGACAACCTGATCAACGACGTGGAAAGCGGCGTGCGTAAGCCTGCAGCAGTAATCCTCGAAGCCGTTCAGGGCGAAGGCGGCGTGAACCCAGCTCCCGCTGAGTGGCTGCAGCGCATCCGTAAAGTGACGCAAGAACACGGCATTCTGTTGATCCTCGACGAAGTTCAGGCTGGCTTTGCCCGTACCGGCAAATTCTTCGCCTTCGAACACGCCGGCATCGAGCCAGACATCATCGTGATGTCTAAAGCTGTGGGCGGCGGTCTGCCACTGGCTGTGCTGGGCATCAAAAAGCAGTTCGACGTTTGGTCACCTGGTCATCACACCGGCACCTTCCGTGGCAACCAGCTGGCGATGGCTACCGGCCTGACCACGCTGAAAATCCTCAAAGAGCAGGATATTGCAGGCAAAGTGGCCGCGCAGGGTGAATGGCTGAAACAGCAGCTGGCCGCAATGCAGAAACGCTTCCCGGTAATTGGTCACGTTCGTGGTCTCGGCATGATGATCGGCATTGAGATCGTTAAACCGAACGAAGCGGCCGATCACATGGGCAGCTTCCCGGCTGACGGCGAGCTCTCTGCGCTGCTGCAGAAGAAGTGCTTCGAAGCAGGTCTGATTCTGGAGCGCGGTGGCCGCCATGGCGCAGTTCTGCGTCTGCTGCCTTCACTGCTGATCACCAACGATGAGCTGGCGATTTTCCTGGATAAATTTGAGCAGGCGCTGATTGGCGCTGGCGTCAAACCTGTTTGATTGGAAGAGTAAATGTCTGAAGTAAACCCGATTCTGGCCGCCTCTGCACAGAGCATTGAGGCGTACCAGCAGGCGATTGCCCAGAGCAGCGCCGCGGTTGTGCAGTGGCTGCAACAGCCTGAGATGTATCAAGGCAAAAGCGTTGCCGAACTGCGCGAGCGTATCACGCTCGACTTCAATCCAAACGGCCTGGGTAACCAGGCCGCGATTGAACGCGCGATTGAATATTTCCTGAAAGACAGTCTTTCAGTGCATCACCCGCAATGTGTAGCGCATCTGCACTGCCCGAGTCTGGTGGTAAGTCAGGCGGCAGAAGTCCTGATCAACGCCACCAATCAGAGTATGGATTCGTGGGATCAGAGCCCTTCTGCCACCATCATTGAGATCAAACTGATCGAATGGCTGCGTGCGCAAGTGGGTTACCCGGCTGGCGACGCCGGTGTGTTCACCAGCGGCGGCACCCAGAGCAACCTGATGGGTCTGATGCTGGCACGCGACGCCTTCTATCAGCGTCAGGGTCACTCGGTGCAGCAGCACGGGATCACTGGTGATCTGCGTAAGATCAAAGTGCTGTGTTCTGAAAACGCGCACTTCTCCGTACAGAAGAACATGGCGCTGCTTGGACACGGCTATCAGTCTGTGGTGCAGGTGAAGTCTGATGAGTTCGCCCGTATGGACGTGTCAGACCTTAAAGTCAAACTGGCGCAGGCCGACGCTAACGGCGAACAGATCCTGGCGATCGTGGCGACCGCCGGTACCACCGATGCCGGTGCTATCGATCCGCTGCGTGAAATTGCCGGCATTGCTGCCGAGCGCAACATTTGGGTACACGTTGATGCAGCATGGGGCGGCGCGCTGCTGCTGTCCGAGAAGTATCGCGACTACCTCGATGGCCTGGAGCGGGTGGATTCCGTCACTTTGGACTTCCATAAACAGTATTTCCAGACCATCAGCTGCGGTGCGTTCCTGCTGAAAGATGAGCGTCATTACGAGCTGATGCGTTATCAGGCGGCTTACCTGAATTCTGAGTTTGACGAAGAGGCCGGCGTACCGAATCTGGTATCCAAATCACTGCAGACCACGCGTCGTTTCGATGCGCTGAAACTGTGGATGGGCCTGGAAGCGCTGGGTCAGAAACAGTATGCGGCGATCATCGATCACGGTGTGACGCTGGCGCAGGAAGTGGCGAAATTTGTTACCTCTGAACCACGCCTCGAGCTGGTAATGCAGCCTCAGCTGGCGAGCGTACTGTTCCGCTATCGTCCAGAGCAACTGACCGATACTGCTCAGATTGCGCTGTTCAACCAGCGTATTGGCGATGCGCTGCTGGATTCAGGCCGCGCCAACGTAGGTGTGACCGAGAATCAGGGCGTAACCTGCCTGAAGCTGACCTTGCTGAACCCAACCGTCACGCTGGAAGATGTTAAACTCCTGCTGGCGCTGGTTGAGAAAACCGCGAATCAGCTGCTAAACGCATAATTACCTGTGATGCGAATAAGCCGATAACTGGCAACTGTTATCGGTTTTTTTTCGCTTCTGCACCTGAATTCAGTTCGCGCACATAATCCAGAAACGCCTGTAGCGGCGCCGGAATCAACCGGCGATCGTTGTAATAGAGCCAAAGGCCAGAGAAGCTTTGCCACCAATCCGGCAGAATCGGCTGCAGGCTGCCATCACTCAGCGCCGGTCTAATCCAATCCTCAAATAAGTAGACCACGCCGCAGCCAGCGATTGCCGCTTCTACCGTCAAGTCCATCGCCGCGCCGATACTGCAAATCAGCGGACCTTTCGGCTGCAAGCGCACGGTTTCCTCGCCGCAGGTAAATTCCCATTCGGCAATCACGCCAGTCGCATAGCGTCCGTGTAAACAGCGATGCTGCACTAAGTCGCGCGGATGCTGTGGTTTACCGAATTGCGCCAGATACGCGGGAGATGCCGCCAGGGCAAAGCGCTGGGTGCGCGGACCGATTGGCAGCGCCACCATGTCTTGCTCCAGATGATCGTCATAACGAATGCCGGCATCACAACTATCGCGGAACACATCCTGCACATTACTTTCCGCCACCACTTCCAGCTGGATATCGGGATAGCGCTTTAGAAATCCCGGCACAATCGCCGGTAACACAATGCGCGCGGCGCTCACCGGCACATTTAAGCGCAAGGTGCCGCCCGGCGTATCGCGGAACGTGTTCAACGCATCCAGCGCTGCATCCACTTCGTTCATCGCCGGAAGCAGGCGCGACATCAGCACCCTGCCGGCTTCTGTTAACGCCACGGTGCGCGTGGTGCGATTAAACAACCGCACGCCAAGTTGCTCTTCGGCACGCCGCACCGCATCGCTCAAGCGCGACGGATTACTGCCGGTCATGCGCGCCGCCTCACGAAAACCGCCCGCTTTGGCCACCGCCACCACCGCGTGCAGCAAGGCGATATCCAATGCCATTGTTCGCTACCTCGTACACTGTGTCCCAATTTGTACGGATAGTTGCACAGCGTTTTGGCGATTACAATCTAACCACACACTGACGAAGGAGCTTTCCATGTCTCATCCAGCATTGACTTACACCCTTGGCGACCGCCAGGTTGCACGACTCGGTTACGGTGCCATGCAGTTAGCCGGTCCCGGCGTGTTTGGTCCGCCGAAAGATGAAGCGCGTGCTTTACAGGTGCTGCGCGATGCGGTCGCAGCAGGCGTGAATCACATTGATACCAGCGACTTCTACGGTCCGCATATCACCAATCAGCTGATCAAAAAAGCGTTACACCCTTACGCCGACGATCTGGTTATCGTCACCAAAGTAGGCGCGCGCCGCAACGATAAAGGCGGCTGGTTACCGGCATTCACGCCAGAAGCGCTAACGCAAGCGGTGGAAGATAACCTGCGCAATCTTGGGCTTGATGTGATGGAAGTGGTTAATCTGCGTTCGATGCTGGACGTGCACGGACCGAAAGAGGGTTCGCTGGAGCCGCAGGTTGAAGCGATGATCAAGCTAAAAGAGCGCGGGCTGGTTCGACACATTGGTCTGAGCAACGTGACGGCTAAACAGGTGGCCGATGCCCAGGCGATGACGCCGATCGCCTGCGTGCAAAATCTCTATAATCTGGCCAATCGTCAGGATGAGGCGCTGCTCGACCAGCTGGCAGCGCAAGGCATTCCTTATGTGCCATTTTTCCCACTCGGCGGATTTTCACCGCTGCAATCGGATCAGCTGAGCGAGGTAGCGATTGAGCTCAATGCTACGCCGCTGCAGGTGGCGCTGGCGTGGCTGCTGCAGCGTTCGCCCAATATTCTGCTGATTCCGGGAACGTCATCGCCGGAGCACCTGAAGCAGAACCTGGCGAGTAGCGAAGTGACACTTACGCCAGAAATTGTGCAGCGGCTAAACACCATCGGCCAGCGATAGAGCACCCTTCCTAGCGGCGCCATTTATTGCGCGTGTTTTGACATATACATTCCGCAACAAATTGCGCCGCTACGGATTATTCACTGTTTAAATGATTTTTGCCTCGACCAGACAACCTTTGAGAATACCAAACGCATCCTGACACTGCCGCTCAGCGACGCAGGCAAAACCCAACAGCAGGCCGCGCCGCTCCTGCGGATGCATATAATATTGCGACAACGGCCGCACCTTAACGCCTCGCCGTAGCGCCAGCGCGGCGACCGCCACATCATCGCAGCCGGTTGGCAAATTCATTACCAGGTGCAATCCCGCCTCATGATTCACTACCGGCAAAAAATCGGCGCCCAGATAACGCTCAATCAGGCTCACCATAAAGCGCCGCCGCTGGCTGTAGAGCTTGCGCATGCGGCGAATGTGCGACATGTAATGCCCTTTTTGGATGAACTCTGCCAGCGCGCGCTGCACCAGCAAATGCCCGCCGCGATAGAGTTCCGCCGCCGCCACACGCAGCGGCTGCGCCAGCGCTTTTGGCACCACCAGATAACCGAGACGCAGCGCCGGATAGAGCGTCTTGCTAAAAGTGCCCATATAAATCACCGGCGCATCCGGCTCAAAGCCTTGCAACGACGGGAACGGCTGGCCGGAGAAGCGAAACTCGCTGTCGTAATCATCTTCCACCAGCCAGGTTTTGTGTTTGCGCGCCAGATCGAGTAGCTGCTTGCGCCGCTCCAGGCTGAGATGCACGCCCAGCGGATATTGATGTGACGGTGTCACGAAAATCATCTTCGGTGCGCGACTGCGCGGCGGCAAATCGGGTATTAATCCCTGCTCATCCACCGCAATGGCATTGATTTTCAGTCCGTTGATGCGCAGCAGATTGCGCGTCCCCCAATAACCAGGTTCTTCGATCCACACCTGATCGCCGGGATCGCATAACACGCGCGAAACCAAATCCACCGCCTGATGAATTCCTTCAGTGATGATGATTTGATCGGCATCAGCGCGTACCGAACGCGCCACGCTCAGGTACTCCGCCAGCGCAGCACGCAGCTGTGCGCAGCCGCCATTGCTGCTGTAAATCAGCCGTTCAATATCCGGTTCACGGTTCAGACGCGCCTGAATCTGGCTGAAGAGTTTATGCGGGAACTGCGTGACATCCGGCGCGCCAGGCACAAAAGCGCCCCACTGATATGGCGAGGCATTGGCATGGCCGAGCAGCGAAGCGCCGCGTTTGGAAATCGCCGCCGGTTTCGCGCTTAATGTTTCGATCGGCGCCACGTTGCGCGGCGTGTTCAGCGATCCCTCCGGCAAATTTTCTGCAATCCATGTTCCGCTGCCGGTACGCGCAGTGACGTAGCCTTGTGCCATCAAATTCTCATACACGTTCAACACCGTGTTGCGCGACACCGACAGCTCGCGCGCCAAATCGCGCGTGGCGGGCAAGCGCGTGGCGTGCGGAAAAATGCCTTCTGCAATAGCGGCTTGCATACAACTCAGCAAACGCTGCTGCAACGTCCCTTCCGGCATAAACTGCATGCGCTCTAATACATGATCGGCGTACAAACTTCGCAATTGGCTCCCCTCTTTTCACTGAAAGTGGCTCTGGCAAGATAACTCAGCGCAGGCATAAATAAGCGTGTTTGTCGTGATTTGTAAAGACGCTTATCGCTAAGGAAAGGTTATGGAAGGTAAAAACAGCCAGTTGCAGCAACGTAAAGATGATGCCCTGCCACGCGGCACCGGTAATCTTTGTCAGTGGTACGTAGAGCACGCGGAGAACGCCACGCTGCGCGATGGTGAAGGCAACAGCTGGATCGATTTCGCTGGCGGCATCGCGGTGCTGAACACCGGGCATCGCCATCCGCGCATCGTGCAGGCGATTGCCGATCAGTTAGAGAAATTTACCCATACCGCATTCCAGGTGACGCCGTATGAGAGCTATGTGGCGCTGGCGGAACGCCTCAATCGCGTGGTGCCGATTGCCGGTAAAGCCAAAACTGCATTCTTCTCCACCGGCGCTGAAGCGGTAGAAAACGCGGTTAAAGTAGCGCGTGCAGCGACGCGTCGTCACGGCATCATCACCTTCGGCAACGCCTTCCACGGTCGTACTTTTATGACCATGGCGATGACCGGCAAAGTGGCCCCTTACAAACGCGACTTCGGTCCGATGCCCGCGTCGGTGTGGCACGCGCGCTATCCCAACAGCGTCACCGGCATCAGCGTTGATGATGCGCTGGCCAGCTTGCAGGATATTTTCGCGCAGGACATCGCGCCACAAGATGTTGCGGCTATCGTGCTGGAGCCAATTCAGGGCGAAGGCGGCTTCCACGTCGCGCCGCCTGAATTCTTCAACCGCCTGCGGTCGCTGGCCGATGAGCACGGCATTTTGCTGATTGCCGATGAAGTACAAACCGGCTTTGCCCGCACCGGCAAATTGTTCGCGATGGATCACTATACGGTGAAACCGGATCTCATCACCATGGCGAAAAGCCTCGCGGGCGGCATGCCGTTATCGGCGGTCAGCGGCCGGGCCGAGATTATGGATGCGCCGGGTCCAGGCGGCTTGGGTGGCACCTACGCTGGCAATCCGCTGGCGATTGCCGCGGCGCATGCGGTGCTGGACGTGATCGCCGACGAGAAGCTGTGCGAACGTGCGCAACAACTCGGTGCGCAGTTAACCGACTTCCTGCACAGCGCACGCAGCCAGTATTCCTCCATCACCGACATTCGCGGCCTTGGCTCGATGATTGCGGTGGAGTTCGCCAGCGCGCAAACCGCGCAAACCATCCAGCAACACGCGATGGCGCGCGGGCTGCTGCTGCTTACTTGTGGCCCGCAGGGCAATGTCATCCGCTTCCTCTATCCGCTCACCATTCCTGATGCGCAGTTCGGCCAGGCGCTGGAGATCCTCAGCAGTGTGCTGAGTCAACACGCCGATTCGTAACAATCTACCCAGCTCGCGCGGCGGGCTGGGCTTCTCACCTGTTGTAACCCGGCTGCGCGTCGCGCGGCCTGAGAGACGCTTTGGAGAAACATTGATGAGTTCACAGAATGCCGATGTACTGGCGCAAGGCCTGAAGCCGCGTCATGTACGGATGTTATCAATTGGTGGCGTGATTGGTGCCGGATTGTTTGTTGGCTCTGGCCATGCGATCGCCGAAGCCGGTCCGGCGGTACTGCTGGCCTACATCGCCGCGGGCGCGTTGGTGGTGCTGATTATGCGCATGCTGGCCGAAATGGCGGTGGCATCACCGGATTCCGGCTCATTCTCCACCTACGCCGACAAATCTTTGGGCCGCTGGGCCGGCTTCACCATCGGTTGGCTGTACTGGTGGTTCTGGGTGTTAGTGATCCCGCTGGAAGCCAATGCCGCTGGCACCATTCTGCATTCGTGGTTTCCGCAGGTTTCGGTGTGGGAATACACGCTGGCGATCACCACATTCCTGACCATCAGCAACCTATTCAGCGTCAAAAACTATGGCGAGTTTGAATTCTGGTTCGCCCTGCTGAAAGTGGTGGCGATTGTGGCGTTCCTCTGCGCGGGTAGCTTAGCGGTGTTTGGTTTGATTCCGGGCAGCAGCACGCAGGGGATCTCACATCTGTATGACACGCAAGGCTTTATGCCTAACGGCATCGGCGCGGTGCTGGCGGCGATCCTCACGACCATGTTCTCTTTTATGGGTACCGAGATTGTCACCATTGCCGCCGCCGAATCGCGCGAGCCGAAGAAACAAATCACCCAGGCCACCAACTCGGTGATCTGGCGCATCGCGCTGTTCTATCTGCTGTCGATCTTCATCGTGGTGGCGCTGGTGCCGTGGAATACGCCGTCGCTGATGAAAGCAGGTTCTTACCAGACGGCGATGCAGATGATGAACGTGCCTTACGCTAAGCAGATTGTTGATGTGGTGGTGTTGATTGCGGTGTGTAGCTGTCTCAACTCTGCGCTGTATACCGCATCGCGCATGATCTATTCGCTTTCACGTCGTGAAGATGCGCCTGCCGTCGCGTCGCGCACCACCCGCAGCGGCACGCCGTGGGTAGCGGTGTTGCTCTCCACGGCGGCGGCCTTCCTCGCGGTGATCGCTAACTATCTGGCGCCGAGCGCAGTATTTGAGTTCCTGCTCGCCAGTTCCGGCGCCATCGCGTTGCTGGTGTATCTGGTGATCGCCGCGTCTCATCTGGTGCTGCGTAAAAAGCGCGAAGCGCGCGGTGAAATCCTCAGCTATCGCATGTGGCTGTTCCCTGGCCTGACGTGGGCGACGATGGTGTTCATCGTTGGCGTGTTGGTTGCCATGCTTTTCAACCAACAACACCGTCCAGAGATTATCGCCACCGGCCTGTTGACGCTGGGTGTCGTCGCCGCCAGCCGTATTGTGCATCGCAAACGCGTGGCGCGGAAAAACGAGGAGATGGTGGCGTTACGTTCGTAACGCATGACTTCCAGGCAAGGATGCCGCGGAACTTAGTCGTACTGCACGTCGATGCTGATGGCTTCTTCCTGCACGTTGAGGTTTATCGCGCATTTACGCCACACCGGCAGACCGTTGGTCATATTGTTATCCACGAAGTACTGCTGAAAATCTTTCAGCGCCTCCGAGAGATCGCCTATCGCGCGCGCATCGGGTTCAAACCAATCCGGTTCACCGTTTTCATCGATGTAATCGAACTGAAACTGCCCGCCATCATCGTCCGCAAACAGTTCAGCCTGAACGATCAATTCCCGCGCACCTTGCGGGCCACAGCTAAAGATGATCTGGCCGATACGGCGATAAAGGTCTTCGTATTGCATAGGTTTTGGGTTCCTCAAATAAATTTACTGCGTGCAACTCATTGCGACGCTACAAAATCCCGTACTTATCCGTAGCGGCGCGATTCATCGTGCAAACCATGACACCATTATTGACTTTAGTTCGCATGATAAGAGAATGAGGCTCTTCGAACAGAAAGTTGCAAAAAAGGGAGTTTATCATAGCCTGTTCACATCGTTTTCCCTGGGTTAACACCTATAAAAAATCCGCTGCGCTGGTCGCCATTGCTGTCGCCCTCTCGCTGGCCAGTTGCTCCTCGCCGCCACCGAAATCGCTGGTCACGCCGTTGCCGACGGTCACCAAACCGCCAATGCCGACTAAACCAGCGCTGAGCAAAGAACCGGTACGCGGCGTGTGGCTCACCACCGTTTCACGCCTCGACTGGCCGCCAATCAATTCCGTGAATGCCAGCCCGGCCAACCGCATCCACCAGCAGCAACAGGCGTTGACCGATAAGCTAGATAAACTGAAAAGCCTCGGCATCAATGCGGTATTTTTCCAGGTAAAGCCGGATGGCACCGCGCTGTGGCGCTCCAGCATCTTGCCGTGGTCAGATATGCTCACCGGCAGGATTGGTGAAGATCCCGGCTACGATCCGCTGAAATTTATGCTGGATGAGGCGCACAAACGCGGCATGAAGGTGCACGCGTGGTTCAACCCATATCGCGTCTCGACCAACGTCAAACCTTCCACGGTTAACGCGCTGAATAATACGCTTGCGCTGCAACCGGCCAGCGTATTTGTGCTGCATCGCGACTGGATCCGCACCGCCAGCGACCGCTTCGTGCTCGATCCCGGCATCCCCGCCGCGCGCGACTGGATCACCAGCATCGTTGCGGAAGTGGTGTCGCACTATCCGATCGACGGCGTGCAGTTCGATGACTATTTCTATACTGAAACGCCCGGTTCAACCCTCAACGACAGCGCCACGTTCCGCCAGTATGGTCAGGGTTTTGCATCGAAAGCTGACTGGCGGCGCAACAACACGCTGCTATTAATTGAGCAGGTGTCGCGCACCATCAAGCAACTGAACCCGAACGTAGAATTTGGCGTCAGCCCGGCAGGCGTGTGGCGCAATCTGTCGCATGATGCGGCGGGCTCCGACACGCGCGGCGCGGCCGCCTACGACGAAGCCTACGCCGATACGCGTCGCTGGGTGCAAATGGGACTGCTGGATTACATCGCGCCGCAGCTTTACTGGCCGTTTGCGCGCCAGGCCGCCCGTTATGACGTGTTAGCCCACTGGTGGGCGGACGTGGTGAAGCCAACGCACACTCGGCTCTATATCGGTGTGGCGCTGTACAAAATCGGCGAAGCGTCGAAAAGTGAACCTGACTGGACGGTGAACGGCGGCGTGCCGGAGTTGCAAAAGCAACTCGATCTCAACGAGTCGCTACCGCAGATTAACGGCACCATTTTGTTCCGCGAAAATTACCTTAATCAGCCACAAACCCAGGATGCGGTGAATTATTTGCGCAGCCGTTGGGGCGATTAACATTATCGTAAGGTCGCCACTCATGGCGACCGATTACGCCAGCAACTCCTCTCTCTGCATCAGTGCAAAAAAAGATTCCAGCTCGCGCAGCATCATCGAAGCGGCAATCGAAAGCTGGCGCTGCGGCGCAACACACAGCGACAAGGTAAATGGCTTCAGCACCGTATCGATCAGCGGAATAAACTTCAGTTCACCGCGCCGATACTCATCAACGATATCCAGCCAGCACATCAGGCTTATCCCCACATCATCACGCACCAGTGAACGCAGCATATGAATGTTATTGGTGCGCGCCACTTCGTTGATCTTAATGCCCGAACTGTTGATCAGCGCCTCCAGCGGATCGGCCAGCATCAGCGGCGCGGCGGGCACGATAAATGGCCAGGATTCGCAGTGGCTGAAACGGATCGACTCCAGATTGGCCAGCGGATGTTGACTGCTCACCACAATACCCAGACGTAAATCGGCAAACGACTTCACCAGCAACTCGCGCGAACTTTGCGGATTAAGCATGATGCCGAAATCCGCATCGCCCGAGGTCAGCGCATTGGCGATGTGGATGTTGCTCATGGTGGTCAGCGTGAAGGAGATGCCGGGATAGTCGCTGCGAATGCGCTGCAAAATCGATGAAAAAAAGCCGCGATTAATCGCATCAATGGTGGCGATATGTACATGGCCGTGACGTAATCCGCGCAAATCATCCAGCTGCGTGCAGACGCGGCCAAAATCCCGCTGCCAGTTTTTCGCCGCATTCAGCAGGATCTCACCCGCTGCGGTCATACGTAATCCTGATGGATGGCGCTCAAATAGCGGCATATCCAGCTGTTCCTCCACGCGCAGGATCTGCCGATCGATTGAGGATGCCGAGACGTGCAGCACCTCAGAAGCCTTGCGCAGCGAACCCTGGCGGGCCACCTCAGTGAAATAGAGCAGAAATCGGGAGAAGGCGAACATAAGAGGTGCTCTCTTTTTTGCAACGCATCATGCGAATTAAACAGATGGACGCTTACACATGGGCAAAATAATAATCGCTGCCATGATTAAAACAAGGGTTTGCGCGGCCTTCCAGCTGACGACATCCCTGCTCAGGCAGATAGATGATGAAATCCAATCCTCTCGTCGTCACCGTCATCGCAAAGCAGTTCAACGGTGCAGGCAATGTATTACTGACGCTGGCGAATCGCAGCGGGCAGCCGCTGCCTGCTTTCACGCCCGGCGCGCACATCGATGTCATTATTCCCGGCTGCGGTAAACGCCAGTATTCGCTCTGCTCTGCGCCAGCCGATCATTATGAAATCTGCGTACGTTTGGATGAGTGTTCAACCGGCGGATCGCGCTGGCTGCATCAGCAGTTAACCACCGGCGATAAGCTAGAGATATCCGCGCCACGTAACCACTTTCCGCTGCCGCACGCGTCGCGCACGCTGCTGTTTGCCGCCGGCATCGGCTTGACGCCGCTGTTGGTGATGGCCGAAGCACTGGCGGCGCGTCAGGCGGATTTCACCCTGCACCTTTACCTGAAACATGCCGACCAACTGGCTTTCAGCCAACGTCTGTGCAATCTCGGCGCGTGCGTGGTCATCCACTACAGCAGCGAAGGCGACAGCCTGCGCCAGCGCGTTCCCGACGATCTCACCCAGCCAGACAACGCTGCGCTGGTGTTCTGCGGCCCGGCGGGTTTTATGCATCATCTGCAGCGGCTGGCATTACAACATGGCTGGGACGAAGCACAGCTGCACAGCGAGCGCTTCCAATCCACATCTTCGCTGATGGCTGGCGCTGCCTTCGAAGTGCAGCTCGCCTCCTCCGGCGCACGCTTTGCCGTGGGCGAGCAACAAACCATCGCTGAAGTACTTGAAGAAGCAGGGATTGAAATCGAACTCTCCTGCGAACAAGGCATGTGCGGCGCCTGCATCACCGGCGTGTTGGCGGGCGAGCCGGATCACCGTGATGATGTGCTGAGCCAGCAAGAGCGTGCGGCCAACGATTGCATCGTGCTGTGCTGTTCACGTGCGCGTTCACCTTTATTGGTACTGGATCTATGAGCGGCTATCCGGGTGCGACCGGCGCACGTTTACCCCGCTGGCTGCTGCCAGAAAACTGGCCTGAAGCCAACAATCAACCGCAGCTGGCGACCTTACATTTCCACGCCGCGGGCCTGCAATTCGAACCCGACCATGCAGCAGCACCGGCTGATTATCTGCCGCTTCACGGCGCGCTGGTGCTGCCCGCGTTTATCGAACCGCACGCGCATCTGGATAAAACCTTCACTATTCAACGCAGCCCGGCGCAACAGCCCGGTTTGCTGGCCGCGATTGCTGCCATGCATCAGGACCGCGCGCACTGGAACACAGCAGATCTGCAGCAGCGCGCTACGCAGGCGCTGCGCTGGGCGGTAGAAGCTGGCGTCGGTTTGCTGCGCACCCACATCGACTGGTTCTCAGTTGATGCACCATTAGCGTGGCAAGTAATTGGCGATCTGCACCATCCGCTGTGCAGCATTGAGCGCGTGGCCCTCGCGCCACTCACCTTCTTTGCCGACGCCAGCGATGCGCAGCATATTGCCGCGCAGGTCGCGACCAGCGGTCCCGGCGCGCTATTGGGCGGCTTTATTCACAGCAGCAACTGGGATGCGCAGGCGTTTCAGCATCTGATGGAAGCCGCCGAATTGTGGCAGCTGGATATTGATCTGCATATTGATGAAGAACTTAACGTCGAGGCGCAGGGATTGCGCTGGCTGGCGCACTATTTGCAGCAGCATCCATTTAGCGGCGCGATCACCTGCAGCCACAGCTGCGCGCTGGCGCAGCAGGACGATGCGCAACAGATTCTTGCCTTACTGGCGCAACACAATGTGACGTTGATTGCGCTGCCGCTCACCAACCTGCTGTTACAGGACGCGGTGCCCGGCCGCACGCCGCGTTTGCGCGGTTTAACGCTGGTGAAAGAGGCGCAGGCGCTGGGCATTCCGCTGCTGCTCGGCGCGGACAACGTGCAGGACGCATTCTGTCCGTTTGGCAGTTACGACCCGCTCGATACGCTGTTTAGCGGTTTGCTGAGCCTGCAACTGGGCGCGGCGTTTGATCAGGCCTCCGCGCTGATCTGCCAACGCCGCGCGCTGCTGGCCAATGATTTGGTGATTTTTCCGTATGCCGATGTGGCGAGCTGGCCGTTGCGTCAACGTCAGCGCTATCGGCTGAAAAGGGGTGTGCGTTATGGAGAAACAACAGATGGCGCTTGATGCAGGAGCGGGAAAACCGCTGGCGAAATATGCCGCGTGGCGACGCGCGGGTGACTTCATCTTTCTCTCCGGCATTATTCCGGTGAACCCACAAACTGCCACCATTGTGCGCGGCTACGACGACATTCCCGCAGCGGCGCAACAGCTGCTTGGCCGCACTGGCGAGTTCTCCACCGATATTAAAGAGGGGCCGATTCTGGCGCAGAGCTGGTACGTGCTGGAGAGCATCCGCACCACCATCGAAAGCGCCGGTGGCCAGATGAGCGATGTCTTCAAACTGGTGCAGTACTTCCGCAATCTCGACCATTTTCCCCACTACAGCCGGGTACGTAAGCAATTTTTTCCCGATGCGCCGCCGGTTTCTACCGTGGTGCAGGTGAGCGAGATGCTGCCGAGTCCGGACGTCTTAATTGAAGTTGAAGCCACGGCGTGGTTGCCGCAATAACACGAGGAGTTCAAATGTTTCATGGTTATATTCCGGCAAACCGCTTTTTGCCGTACCTGAGCTGGACCGACATCGCCACGCTGGAAAATAAAGCCAACACCGTCATCGTCTTGCCGACCGGCGCGATTGAGCAGCACGGCCCGCATCTGCCGTGCGCGGTGGATAGCGTGATCGCCTCCGGCGTGGTCGGCCATGCGCTGGCGCGTTTACCGGCGGAAATCCCGGCCTACGCCATTCCGCCGATCACCTACGGCAAATCGGATGAGCATCTGCATTTTCCCGGCACGCTAACGCTGACCGGCGAAACCCTGCTGCATACCATTCTGGAGATTGGCGAATCACTCTATCGCGCCGGTTTCCGCAAGTTCCTGATGGTTAACGGTCACGGCGGCCAGCCGCAGCCGTTGCAGATGGCGGCGCGCGAGCTGCGTCTGCGCCACGGCGACATGATCATCATCATGCAAGACACCTTTAAAGTGCCGAACTGCGCGGAAAGCTTTATGGACGACAAAGAGCGGCAGATGGCGATGCACGCGGGACATGCCGAAACCGCGCTGATGCTGGCGCTGGCGCCCGATACCGTGCAGATGGATAAAGCAGTGGCTAATTATCCGCCGGCATTCCCCTGCCCGACGCTTTCGACCAACAAACCGATGGCGGCGTGGGCCTCCTACGATTTCGGCCCGAGCGGCGTGATTGGCGATCCTTTGCCCTCCACGCCGGAGCAAGGCGCGGCCATCCTCGATTCGCTGGCAGAAAGCTGGGCGCAGGTGATTACCGAAGTGCACCAGATGACATGGGTAACCCGCGCCGAACCGGCGTGGGGCACCGGCCAGTGGCAAGGCAAAGTATTAGATCACCATGACGCAGCCGCCTTTTTAACACCTCGCTAGGGAATAACGATGAAAAAAACATTGAGCACTGTTGCCGCGCTTGCGCTGGCACTCTCGGCCCCGAGCATGGCGGCGGAGAAATTCACCTTTATGACCAACTGGTATGCGCAGGCCGAACACGGCGGCTTCTATCAGGCGCAGGCGCAGAATCTCTATCGCGATGCCGGCCTCGACGTCACCATCAAGATGGGCGGTCCGCAGGTGCATACCATGCAGCTGATGGCGGCCGGTCAGGCCGACTGCATTATCAGCGATAACATGCAGGCGCTGGAAATCTGGCAGCAAGGCGTGCAGGCGATGCCGGTTGCCACCACCTTCCAGCACTCGGCGATTGCCTTTCTCACCCATCCGGATGTGAAAAACCAGGCCGATTTGCAGGGCAAAACCTTCCTGCTGGCGGCGGAAGCCTATACCTCATATTGGCCGTGGGCGCAGAGCGCGCTGAAGCTGAAAAATGCCCGCGTGCGTCCTTACACCTTCAGCATTCAGCCGTTCCTCGCCGATAAAAATCTGGTGCAGCAAGGCTATATCACCTCCGAACCGTTTGCGGTGCAAAAAGCCAATGCGCAGGCCAATGTTTACCCGATCAGCGATTGGGGTTATCCGCCGTACGGCAACAGCATCGTGTGCATGAAATCGACCATTGAGAAACGGCCGGCTGCGGTGGCGGCGTTTGTGAAAGCGTCGATGCAGGGCTGGAAAAACTATCTGCAAGATCCTGCCGCTGGCAACGTGCTGATCAAGAAAGAGAACCCGCAGATGAGCGATGAACAGATCGCTTTCGGCATTGCGCAGATGAAGAAATACCAGATGCTGACCGGCGGCGATGTGCAAACCGGTGGCATCGGCATCATGACCGAAGCGCGCCTCAAGCAAACCTGGCAGCTGCTGGTCGATACCAAGCTGATCGATGCGGCCAAAGTGCCGTTTGACGGCAGCTACACGCTGAAATTCATCCAAGATGTCAAGGTTCTGCCATGAATAGCGCCAGCCATTTGACGCTGCTGCATCCCGATACGCAAGCGGTGCCGCGTTCTGCGGCGCCACCGGCGATTGAGGTGCTGTCAGCGGAGAAAATTTATCCCAACGGTACGCGCGCACTGCTGCCGGTCGATCTCACTATTCGTCAGGGCGAATTTGTCTCGCTGCTCGGCCCGTCCGGCTGCGGCAAAAGCACCTTGCTGAAAATGATCGCCGGGCTGATTGAGCCCACCGATGGCAAGTTAATGCTGTTTCGCCGCGATCGGCGCGAAAATCAGCGCGATCTGCCGCTGTCGTTTGTGTTTCAGGAAGCGACGCTGATGCCGTGGAGCAACGTGCACAAAAACGTGCGTCTTCCGCTCGATTTGGCAGGCGTGCCGCGTGCCGAAGCGGACACCCGCGTGCGCGAAATCCTCGAGCTGGTCGGTCTCGGCCAGTTTGGTCACGTATTGCCGCGCGAGCTTTCCGGCGGCATGCAGATGCGCGTGTCGATAGCGCGCGGCCTGGTCACGCGCCCGAAGGTGCTGCTGATGGATGAGCCGTTTGGCGCGCTGGACGAGATCACCCGTAACAAGCTGGACAGCGATCTGCTGGATTTGTGGCAGGAGCAGAAGCTGACGGTGGTGTTTGTCACCCACTCAATTCAGGAAGCGGTATTTCTGTCGCAGCGGGTGATTATGATGGCGGCGCGCCCCGGACGCGTGGTAGATGACATCCGCATTGAAACCACGTTGCCGCGCGACGATGAGTTCCGCGTCAGCCAGGATTTCACGCATTATGCGCAACAGTTGCAACGCGGCCTGCTGGCGGCGAGCAAGGAGAGTCAATGATGAAACCCTTAGCGTCCCATCGACAATTTCAGCAGTGGCTGTTCCCCGCCATCGTCGCGGTCGCCATGCTGCTGCTGTGGCAGTTTCTGGTCACCACCTTCAAGGTGCCGGTGTTTCTGGTGCCGTCGCCGCTAGTGGTGGCGCAAAGTCTGGTGCAGAACTTCCCGACGCTGTTTATGTCATTGCTCTACACCCTGAAAATCACCGTTATCTCCTTTGCGGTGGCGATTGTGATTGGTTCGATTATGGCGTTTCTGCTGGTGCAAAATCGTTTCATTGAGACCGCCCTTTTTCCCTACATCGTGTTCTTGCAGGTGACGCCGATTGTCGCTATCGCGCCGCTGATCATCATCTGGGTGAAAGACACCACGCTGTCGCTGGTGGTGTGCGCCACCTTAATGGCGGTGTTTCCAATAATTTCCAATACCACGCAAGGTCTGCGTAGCGTGTCGCCAGGATTGCTGAGCTATTTCCGCCTTAATCATGCGTCACGCATGCAGATTCTGCTGCGCCTGCGTATTCCTTCGGCGCTGCCGTACTTCTTCGGCGCGCTGCGCATCTCCAGCGGCTTATCGCTGATTGGTGCGGTGGTGGCAGAGTTTGTCGCTGGCACCGGCGGCACCGATACCGGGCTGGCGTACCAGATTTTGCAGGCCGGTTATCAGCTCAATATCCCGCTGATGTTTGCCGCGCTGCTGCTGATTTCACTGGCAGGCTTCCTGCTGTTCGCGCTGATGTCGTGGCTAACGCGCCGCGTGCTGGCGGCATGGCATGAGAGTGAATTGAGCCCCAGTTAAGAAACACGCATGCGCCGTAGCGGCGCAATAACCCTTTTCACACAGGAAATAAACATGTCTGATTCCGATCGCCAGTCTGCACTGGCGGCGCTGGTCGCGGCGTTGCCTGAACTCGACTGGATCAAAGAAGCGCCGAAGGTCAAACGTCTGTCGCGCGATTTCCACTGGTTCAGCCCGGTCTTGAAACCGCAGCTGGAAGCGAAGTTTGCCGAACTGGCGGTACGTCCGCGTGATGAACAGGAGCTGGCGCTCATCGTCGCGGCTTGCACTAAACAGCGCGTGCCGCTCAATCTGCGCGGCGGCGGCACCGGCAATTACGGTCAGCTGATTCCGCTGCATGGCGGCTTGATGGTTGATATGACGCGTCTCAACGCGGTGACCGCCGTCGGCCACGGCACGGTGCGTGCGCAGGCAGGCATTCGCCTTGGCGACCTCGAAGCGCATACGCGTCCACTTGGCTGGGAGCTGCGCTGCATGCCCTCCACCTGGAAACTGGCGACGCTCGGCGGCCTGTTTGGCGGCGGATTTGGCGGCGTAGGTTCGATTAATTACGGTCCGCTGGCCGCGCCAGGCAATGTGTTGTCGGTGCGCCTGATGACCATGGAAGAGACGCCGCGCATTATCACCCTGCAAGCGCCGGATGCGCTGCTGCTGCATCACGCGTACGGCAGCAATGGCATCGTGCTGGAGATTGAACTGGCGCTGGCACCGCGCCACGACTGGATCGAACGTCTCGACACTTTCAACGACTTCCCTACGGCGATGGCCTTTGCCGATGCGCTGGCCCGTTCGCCGGGCATGGTGAAGCGCCAAATCGCCGTGTTCGCCGCGCCGGTGCTTGATTACTTCAGCGATCTGGCCGATGCCGATGTGGCGGGCAAACATGGGGTGATTTCCGTGGTGGGCAGCGAAAGCGACGGGCTGTTACCTGCGCTGCTGAGCCAGCATGCGGGCCGCAATGCGCTGCATGTTGGCTCAGGGGAAAACAGCGGCCATTCGCTGATCGAATATTGCTGGAATCACACCACGCTGCAGGCGCTGAAAATCGATAAGACGCTAACTTACCTGCAAACTGCTTATACGACGGATAACTATTTGCAGCAGGCGTTAACGCTGGAAGCGCAATTATCCGATGAGGTGATGTCGCACATTGAATTCTTACGCGATATGAACGGCAGCATTACCTGTAGCGGTTTACCGTTGGTGCGTTATCAGGACGAAGATCGCCTCAACGCGATTATGGCTACTTACCGCACGAATGGCGTGAATATTAATAATCCACATGTGATTCATATTGAAGATGGCAAACAGGGCATGGTGCGTGCTGATGTGGTGGCGATGAAACGCGCCTGTGATCCCCACAATTTATTAAATCCCGGCAAATTGCGCGGCTGGGAAGTACGCGATACGTTACCGGATGTGCCTATCCCTGGCGTCAATTAACCACGTAGATTTTATTATTGTCGAGCCAGCAACCTCAATTGCTGGCTCGATAAAATTAATAGGGATCGGTAGCACTGTGCAATTCAATACTGCGCTCCGTTCCATTGACTCGAACTTTTAAGAAACGACGCGTTCTCCATGATCCATCGGGATTTTGCACGCTCTTTTCGAACACCGGACCATGCAATAACAACTCTTTATTGTCGTTGTACCCAAAGCCAACTTGTTTATTACCAATCCAGTGCTGTTCAAAGGCAACAACTTTCTCCGCATTCAGTCTGGTGCTCTCTTCGGCGCTACAGGCCGTGAAGCTTTTACGGAAAATAAAGCAATTTCCAGCCTGGTATCGGTCTTTGCCATTGGTATCGACGAGCGCAATGGAATAGGCGGTAAAGCCCGCAATTTTCACATAGAGTTTGGTTCGGGCACCATTACCCGAAATATGCACTTTGGTCACCGGACTGGAACCCTCGCCGTACCAGCTGCCAATAGAATCTGCACCATTTCTTGCCTGCAGATAGATATTTGCCACGCCTTCCGGCGTACGGCTACTAAAGTCAGTTTGGGTTGCACTTTGTGAGAGGAATTGTGCGGTGCCAATAATGCGCACATGTATTTGCGAGTTGGCATTAGAGAAAGCGAATTCCCCGACATAAAACCACTGTTCAGCCTCCTTCCCCTGATTATCCATGTGATACTGCGAGGAGATATAGTCATAACTCAATGAACCTTGCGCAACGATTCCCCAATCCGACATTTCCAGTACGCCACGATCGCCTTCACCGATAAGCGTCCACGGCTCAATACCTTCGGTGCTGTAATCGAATCCGGCACTTTGGTTATGAATACTTTTTTGAATTATAGTGGCGCGGCAATAACCCAGTTTTAATGGGTTATCGGTGGATTCAATCGCTAATCCCTCAATCACCCACTGGCCATTGGAGAGATCACCGGCGAATTCGGAGTGTTCAATCCAGCCGTTGCGAATAAAGGATTGCGTACAGCGCGGAAGATCCAATACTGGCTTCTTCGTGCTGCCTTGTAAGTTAAAATTCGACAGCTCAATTGCCGTAGAGTGATCCCACGCGCCTTGTTGGCGATCGGACCAACGAGCATAAACAATGCTGTCCTGACAACCACGGGAATAGAACTGGTCGATTTTACAATCCAGCGTATCGATAAGATCAAGCGCGCGTCCGCCCAAATAGCGGAATTCCATACTGCTGACGCGCAAGAACTGGCCGCCGATAATGGTGTTGGCATAGAAACCGACATTATTGAACGCCGTGCCGCCATCACCACCGCTGTCCGAACTCTTGCCTTTCACAACCAGCCCAGAAATTTCGGCATAGCGTGCCTGCACTTTAAAGAAATGTTGACCACGAGGTTTGGTATCCCAGTCGAAAAACAACGTCGTTGTTGGAAAATAACCGAAATTGACCGCCGCACCGGTCACCTTAAAACGGTTAATTTCTTTATCTGAGATATCAAACGTCGACATACTAAATTCGCCCGCAGTAAAACGTATCCCTGCTGATGGCAGCACGCGCTGCGACCAGTTAAACATACGTTTTACCGCCTCGATGCAGTCGGTTTTCCCGTCAGGCACCGCGCCAAAATCCAGCACGGTGACCGAGTTATAATCCAGTATCACCCTTTTCCAGCGTTTCTTTCCCGCTGTCACAATCACCAACCCACCATCGTCTGGCGATGTGGTATCTGTTGCGTCATAAACAAATACGCCGCCGCCGGCTTTCGTTCCGCGCTTATATTCCAGCACCGTAGCAAGTTCACCGCCGGTGGTGGGTTCGGTGGCTTTGAGCTGTTCGATATCTATGACCTGAATAACCGGAGCCGCCGCCGTGACAGTGTTTTGTGGTGTGGTATTCGTATTGCTGGACGCATTCGCCATGGTGTACCCCTTAACTATTAAGAGAAAGTAACTGCACCATCGAGTATAAGTAACTGAAAATTAATGTGTTGATGCGTACCACGCTAACTGGGGCATTTGACTTATGTGATTTTTGCATGGCCAGACAACAATATGATTAATGGAAAAAAGCGTAGCGGCAGCGAGGCGATTTACAGATTAATCGCAGACAACTTCTTTATTTACATGGCACGAAACAGGAGAGGTTACGCGGAATTACAAGGTTGATTGCTAAGCAGAGAAAGCATTTGTGATCGTTATAAATTAACAGGCCAGCAACTAACAGTTACTGGCCTGCATGCTTAGAACGTGGCGTTCACACCGACATTCCAGGTCACCTGATGGTAATCGCTATTCCCACCGACGGTTGAAACCCCGGCAAACGCATTCACCGTTTCGCCGAGCGGCACGTTGGCACCCAGCGACAGATCCAGCCAGTTTTTATCGCGCGCCTCGACGCTGCGTTCAAACGAAGTACGCGTTGATTTCAACCCGGCACGCACCGTGGAATCGGTATCGCCAAACTGATGGTTGTAGCTCACCTGTGCCCAGGGATTAACCACCCACTGTTTGCTGTCGATGCGCCAACCCACTGAGCCAATCTGTGAATGGGTGGTTTGATCGGAGTAGCGCATTGCGGTACTGCTGTCGCTGTTCTCGCTATAGCCGCCGACGCGACCGTAATCCAGCGCGTAACTGGCAACCGGCCCGGTGCTGAGATTTTCAGTAATTGGCAGCGTCCAGCCAGTCTGCACGCGCATGCCGAGCAATTTACCGCTGGTGCTACCCTGCTCGGTACGTTTGGACGGGCCAATGTGGATATCACGCTCGATGCTGTCGAAATCGAGATCGGCATAATGCAGATCGGCGTTAATCCAGCCCTGATCGAACACCGTCAGCTGGCTGTAAAGCGCCACCAGATTGCCGCGTAGTTTGTAGTCGTAGTTCGACGAAGGTTCCTGGCGCTGATTGGTGTTGGAGAACAGCACACCCGTTTGCCAGTTGTCGGTGATCTGATAGCCGATACCCAGCGTTAAGTTGGTGGTGTTGGCATTTCCATCGCTCCAGCTGTCGCCCTGATAATCGACATGTTGCCCGGCATAGCCGCCAAATAACGTGAACTTTCCGGCGCTGGCGGGCTGTTGACGCTGCTGCTGCAAATGTCCATCCAGCGTGTTTTGCGTATCACGCGCCATCATCAGTGGCGATTGTGATAACGCCGCCACCTGCGCTGGCGCATCCAGAATCGACTGGATGTAATCGGCAATCATCGCGTGCACCGCTGGGCTCGGGTGCAGACGATCGGCAAACAGATAATCCTGCGCCGTGGAGAAGCCCGGCGTGCTGGATTGACACTCATCCGCTGAGGTGCCAATCGGACAAGCGATGCCAATGGTGTTGGTTAAGCCATATTGGGTCGGATTGGCGATCACTTCATCGAACAGCCCGGCGATATCCACGCGCACAATATTGCCATTCAAGGTCGCCAGCCCCGCTTCTTCCTGCTGGTTATAACCGTCGGAGAGCGCCGTGACCTGCTCGCTCAGCTCCTGCCATGCGTTATAAAGCTGTTGCGCCAGCGCGTCACGCACCGCTGGAACCGACGAAACTTCGCCTGCCGCTTGCGTGAAGGCATCCTGCACCGCTTGCTGTCGCGCGGCTTTATCTGGCGTGGTCACGCCATCCAGTGACTGAAACGCCGCCACCATCGCTGGTGTGGCTTCACTTCCCAACACGCGCAGCACGGTTTGAATCATATAGGGCGTTGAGCCGAGCTGCGGCACGGTGGGCACAATCACTGCGCCTGCGCCGGCATCCAGCAGGGTTTTAATTTGCGCAACCGATTGATTGGCGCTGTTGCTGATGGTTTCACTGGCGGTTAAGGGATTGGTGACGGCAACGGCGATGTCATTGGCACCGACCCAGTGAATATACAAACCGTTGCTATCCGCGCGACCGCCGGTTGAAGCGAGATAACCCGCCAGCTGATCCTGGGTGTTTAAATCAGGATCGAGCTTGGGTACCGATACCGCGCCACCCTGCGCATAATTGCTGCCGCCTAACGTTGAGCGCTGTAAATCCTCCCCCAAATGCGCGGCAAGAATTTCATCATATAAAGGATGTTGTGCACCGTCGAAGGTAAAGCGGCCCACATTGCCGCTATCACTCAAGCTATCGCCAAACACGGTCAGCCTGTCCCATGCCAGCGCAGGTGCGGGCGTCAACAACGCAGTGAGTGTGGCGATGGCGACGGCAGAAAGCGCAGATTTGTGGTTGTTCATCATCAACTCCGTGATGGGCCAGAGATGCAGCGTCTGACCGGCAAAAGGTAAGGTCCGCGCATCAAGCGAACCCGCAACATCGCATCAGGAATGCGTTAAGAAAATATCAAGGACGTTTAACTATTTAGTCAGGAAGGGGGCGTTATGCCAGTTTGCAGCGGCAAATAAACTTAAGTTTATTAACAGCCCTTTTACATGCATTTAAATTAAACCTTTAAATAAGGCCGCCGATAACTAGTGTTGCGGAGTGCGAGTACGCTCTGAACGGTACATTTCGAAAACATCAGGTAGGTTAATTACATACCCCGTGCGGCGCTGCGGCGCACAGAGACACTTAAGTGTACGGCGAAGGGGAATCTGCGGGCAGCTCAGGTGACGCATGTTGAGCGTGACCAATTTTGCACTGCACGCATTACGTTCAACAGCACAATAATCACCTGAGGCTTCCCATGTTTGGTGTGAAAAAGTCGAGTCTTTCTTTGCCGTTTTATAAAAGTGGCGATGTGGCTAAAGATATCAATGCGATCAAACAGCATGTGGCATGGATTGAATTTACGCCTAACGGCGAGATTCTCACCGCCAATCACCTCTTCCTTGCCACCACCGGCTACCAGTTGAATGAGATTCAGGGGAAGCATCACCGCCTCTTCTGCAGCCCGCAACACAGCCAATCCTCGCGCTATCTTGCCTTCTGGCAAACGCTGGCGTCTGGCGAATCGGTGACCGGCATTTTTGAGCGCTTCAATAAGCTAGGTCAGCGTTTCTATCTCAGCGCCACCTACTTCCCGGTGAGCGATGACAAAGGCCAGGTTTACAAAGTGATCAAGGTGGCATCGGATATCACAGAACGTCATCAGGAGCTGGAGCATAAAGAAGCGGTGATCACCGCGCTGGATCTCTCCATGGCGGTGATTGAGTTCACGCCGGACGGACAAATCCTCACGGCCAACAATAACTTCCTTAAGCACATGGGATATGAGCTGGCTGCGGTTGTAGGGCAGCATCATCGCATGTTCTGCTTCGATAACTTCTATAGTGAAAATCCCGACTTCTGGCGCAAAATGGCCAAAGGCCAGCACTTTGTCGGCCGCTTCGAACGCAAAACCGCCGGCGGCGAACGCATCTGGCTTGAGGCCAGCTACAACCCGGTTTATGACGCCGATGGCAAGGTGTACAAGGTGATCAAAATCGCCTCAGATATCACCGCGCGCGTGGAAGCCGCCAAGCGCGTGGCCGACATCGCGCTGACGACCTCAGAAGAAACGTCACAAATTACCGACAACGCCAACGAGGTGCTGGACGAAACCATCCGCAACTCCGGTCTGGTGGCGCTGCAGGTTAATGCAGCAACGGCGATCGGGGGCGAGCTTAACGCCTCGGCGAAAAGCATTAGTGAAGTGGTCGAGACCATCAACCTGATTGCCTCGCAAACCAATATTCTGGCGCTGAATGCGGCAATTGAGTCTGCGCGCGCCGGTGAAGCGGGACGCGGATTCAGCGTGGTGGCGGGCGAAGTACGACGTTTGGCGGCGTCCACCTCCAGCGCGACTAAGCAGATCACCCAAGTGGTGGAACACAACGCCAGCCTGATTGCGCAAATGGAGCAGCAGCTTAATGAGGTCAAGCAGTTTGTGGTGACCGAGCAGGACAAAATCAGCGTGTTGTCACGCAGCCTGCGAGAAATTAACAGTGGCGTACATGAGTTTGTGAACGTGATTCATCGGTTGGATGTGTAATGTTCGGCCGGTGTGCAACAACGCGCACCGGCCAACCCTCACATCATCTGCGGTTCACGGATCGCCTGACCTTTGGCGAACCGCGCCAGGCTGTACGGCTTCACATCAGTGAACAGCGGTTTGTTATTGACCATCTGCGCGCACAGCAAGCCTGCGCCTGGCCCAATACCAAAACCGTGGCCACTGAAGCCGGAGGCGATAAACAAGCCCGGTATGCTCGTCATCTCATCAATCACCGGCACTAAATCCGGCGTGGTATCAATCCACCCGCCCCACGCGTAATCCACCTTAATGCCGTTCAACTCCGGATAGAGCTGCACCAGCGCCTGCATCGCTTCCTGCACAATGCCGTTATCCGCTGCCGGATCGAGGGTGCGGATCTTTTCGAACGGCGACTCGCTTTGATTGGACCACGAACCGGCGGCTTCCGGGCCGTTGAAAAACGAGCCGTTGATGCGCACCTTGAGCTTCTTAGCGATCTTGCTGCGATACATCGCATAGAACCTGGTGGCGTAACGGATATTTTGCGGCGCGAGATCAATCTGCCCGCGTCCGGCGAGCGCCACGGTGTAGCTGCCATCCTGACGACGGCGAATACACAACCCGCCGGTGCTGAGACAGCCTTTGATCACTTCAGGCGCCGCCGTGGTTTTGAACGCGGTGCCCAGAATATTGGCGCTCGGCAGTTCGATGCCATATTGCTTGCAGAAGCGCGAACTCCACGCGCCGCCGCAGCAGATTACACGGTTAGCTTTCACCAGGCCGCGCTCGGTCCAGACGCCGGTGACGCGTCCGCCAGATACATCGAGGCCGCGCACCGCGCAGTTTTGCTGGATGGATGCGCCGAGATTTTTCGCGCCAGTCGCCATCGCCGGCGCTGCCAGCGACGGCTCTGCGCGACCATCGCTGGGCGACCACACGCCGCCAATCCACGGCGCATTGTTGCCGATGCGCTCGCGCGTCTCTTGTGCGGTCATCAAATGGCTGACGAAACCCAGTTGCTGCGCCTGCTTGCCCCACGCTTCCCAGCGCGCCAGATCGCTTTCACTCTGCGTGCCGTAAGTAATGCCCTGCCGCGAGAAGCCGAGATCGAGGCCAATTTCACTGCTCAACTCGTCCCAGCGCTGCAAACTGCGCATCGCCATCGGCAATTCGTACAGGTCGCGGTTTTGCTGGCGAACCCAGCCCCAGTTGCGGCCGGATTGCTCGCCGCCGATCACGCCCTTCTCAAACAGCGCCACGGAAACGCCCTGCTTTGCCAGTTCGTAACTCACTGACGTGCCAATGATGCCGCCGCCAATCACAATCACATCAACGGATTCGGGAAAGCGTTCACTGTCTGCTACTGCATTGATTTTGATGCGCATCGTCTTAAATCCTGTCCGCTTTTTGTTGATGTAACCATATTTAATGTTTTAGGGGAAATGCTGTTTAATTCCGTCTTTATGACACTTGCCCCTTTCGTAAATTTTTGTCTTTACACTGGCGTTGTGAACAAAAATGACTCATATAGATAGCATCAGCTATATATTATAGCATTGGCTATATTACTCTGGAGATGATCATGTTCACTCAACGCCTTTTGCCTGCGATTGCCGTCCTGTTGTCACTCAGCGCATTTACCGCGTCAGCGGCTGAAAAACTCAAAGTGGTCACCACCTTTACGGTGATCGCCGATATGGCGAAAAACGTCGCGGGCGATGCGGCGGATGTGACGTCGATTACCAAAACCGGCGCAGAAATCCACGAATACCAACCCACGCCAGGCGATATTCGTCGCGCGCAGGGTGCCAATCTGATTTTAGTAAACGGCTTTAATCTGGAACTGTGGTTCAGCCGGTTTTACCAGCGTCTTAAGGATGTGCCGCAGGTCACCGTGACGCAAGGCATTGAGCCGATGGGCATTACTGAAGGTCCGTACAACGGTAAACCGAATCCGCATGCGTGGATGTCGCCGGATAACGCGCTGATCTACGTCGATAACATACGCAACGCGCTGCAGAAATACGATCCCGCCAATGCCGCAATTTATCAGGCCAACGCTGAGCGTTACAAAGCGCAGATTCAGCAAACCATCGCGCCGATGCGTGCCGCTGTCGACAAGCTTCCCGCCGATAAACGCTGGCTGGTGACCAGTGAAGGTGCCTTCTCTTATCTGGCGCGCGATTTCGGTCTGAAAGAGCTCTATTTATGGCCGATTAACGCCGATCAGCAAGGCACCCCGCAGCAGGTGCGTAAGGTGATCGATGCGGTGCGCGATCATCAAATTCCTGCCATCTTTAGTGAAAGCACCATCTCTGCCAAACCCGCTCAGCAAGTGGCGCGTGAAGCCGGCATTCATTACGGTGGCGTGTTGTACGTCGATTCGCTGAGCAACAGCGATGGCCCGGTGCCGACCTATCTGGATCTGCTGCGCGTCACCACCGAAACCGTGGTGAAAGGCATCACAGAAGGAAGTCAGAAATGAACCCAGCCGCAGGATTAATCGTCGAGAATGTGGGTGTTACCTACCGCAACGGCCACACGGCGCTGCGTAAAGCCTCTTTCAGCGTGCCCGCAGGCAGCATTACCGCGTTGATTGGCGTTAACGGCTCCGGCAAATCCACACTGTTCAAAGCGATCATGGGATTTGTGCCGCTCTCCTCGGGCGCGGTAACGCTAGCGGGTTTACCGGCCAATAAGGCCCTCAAACACAACATCGTTTCCTATGTCCCGCAGTCCGAGGAAGTGGACTGGAGCTTCCCGGTGCTGGTGGAAGATGTGGTGATGATGGGCCGTTACGGCTATATGGGCATGCTGCGTATTCCGCGTGCCGCCGATAAACTTAGCGTTGATCAAGCGCTGGAGCGCGTGGGCATGAGCGCTTATCGCCACCGGCAGATTGGCGAGCTGTCGGGGGGGCAGAAAAAACGCGTTTTTTTGGCACGCGCGCTGGCACAAAGTGGTCAGATTATCCTGCTGGATGAGCCGTTTACCGGCGTGGACGTTAAAACCGAAGCCGCGATTATCGCCCTGCTAAAAGAGCTGCGCGATGAAGGCCGCACCATGCTGGTTTCCACTCACGATCTCAACGCCATCCCCGATTTCTGCGATCGCTGCGTGCTGGTAAAAAATACCGTGCTGGCGAGCGGCCTGCTGCATGACACCTTCACCGCCGATAATCTGGCGCAGACTTTTGATGGCGCGCTGCATGAGCGTAACGCGGTGTTAATGCAGCTGATGAAAGACAAAAATCCTGACCGGGGAGCGAACCATGTCGTGGATTATTGAACCGTTTGGCTATCAATACATGCTGAATGCGATGTGGATCGCAGCGCTGGTCGGCGCGATTTGCGCCTTTCTCTCCTGCTTCCTGATGCTGAAAGGCTGGTCACTGATCGGTGATGCGCTGTCGCACTCAATTGTGCCCGGCGTGGCGGGCGCGTACATGCTCGGACTGCCCTTTTCCCTCGGCGCGTTTCTCTCCGGCGGGCTGGCGGCGGGCAGCATGCTGTTTCTCAATCAGCGCACACGCTTAAAAGAAGATGCCATTATCGGCCTGATCTTCTCGTCGTTTTTCGGCATCGGCCTGTTTCTGGTTTCACTCAATCCCACGTCGGTGAATATTCAAACCATTGTGCTGGGCAATATTTTGTCGGTCGCGCCTGCTGATATCTGGCAGCTCGGCGCGATTGGCTTTATCACCCTGACCATTCTGCTGCTGAAGTGGAAAGACCTGATGGTGACCTTCTTCGACGAGAGCCACGCGCGCTCGCTCGGTTTGAATACGCTGCGACTGAAGATCCTGTTCTTTGCCCTGCTCTCGGCGTCCACCGTCGCTGCGCTGCAAACCGTCGGCGCGTTTATGGTGATTTGTCTGGTGGTGACGCCCGGCGCCACCGCCTATCTGTTGACCGATCGTTTTCCGCGCCTGTTGCTGATCGCCGTGACCATCGGCAGCGTCACCAGTTTCCTCGGCGCATGGAGCAGCTACTTCCTCGATGGCGCGACCGGCGGCGTGATTGTGGTCGCGCAAACGCTGGTGTTTTTAGTGGCCTTTGTCTTCGCGCCAAAACATGGCGTACTGGCTTCGCGACGCCGTGCGCGTCAGACCATGGAGGACGGCGTAAATGGCTGAATTATTGTTGAGTCCGTTCCAGTTCGAATTTATGAACATGGCGCTGATCACCACCTTGGTACTGTCGCTGCCGTGCGCGATGCTGTCGGCGTTTCTGGTGCTGAAAGGTTGGTCATTGCTCGGTGATGCGATGAGCCACGCGGTATTTCCTGGCGTGGTGATCGCCTGGCTGATTGGTTTGCCGTACGCCATCGGCGCGTTTGTCGCTGGCATGGTGTGCGCCGTCGCTACCGGCTACATCAGTGAGAACAGCCGCATCAAACCCGATACGGTAATGGGCATCGTCTTCTCCGGCATGTTTGGCGCCGGTTTGGTGCTGTATCTGAAATTGCAGCCCGAAGTGCATCTCGACCACATCTTGTTCGGCGATATGTTGGGCATCAGCCTGGCGGATATTATCCAGACATCGGCTATCGCGCTGATTGTTAGCCTGTTGATTGGCATCAAATGGCGAGATTTACTGCTGCACGCATTCGATCCCAATCAGGCGCGTGCCTGCGGCATCAACGGCAAACTGATGCATTACGGCTTGTTGTGTTTAATCTCGTTAACCATCGTCGCTGCGCTGAAATCGGTGGGCGTGATTCTGTCGATTTCCATGCTGATCGCGCCTGGCGCTATCGCTTTGCTGCTGGCACGTCGTTTCGTGCAGGTAATGTTGCTGGCGATTGGCATTGCGGTGGTGACAGGTTTCAGCGGTGTGTACGCCTCGTTCTTCCTCGATAGCGCGCCGGGCCCAACCATTGTGGTGATCTACGCGGCGCTGTTCGTGCTGGCGTTTTTGTATGTCACGGTGAAGGATCGGCGCACGCAGCACGTGCATGGCTAATGATTTTGGTCGCCAGGCATTAAATCACCTCTAACCCCTCATCCTTGAGGGGTTGAAAACCACTTATCTTGACGCACTCCAGCATGCGCGATGGATAGGCTGAATTTAAAACGACCACCTCACGCCCGCGTTATAGCGCCAGCCTTTGGCGCCGTTGCCGTCGATCTCTTTGCGGTAATCGGCTTCGGCATACAGCGCAACGTCGTTATTCAGCGTGGCGCTGCCGCCTAAACCAACGTCCCACATCTGGCCAAACTTGCCACTTTCGAAGATTTGACTGCCTTCAGTATCCGCCGCACCGATTTTGGTTTTCGCGGTGCCGCCCCAGCCTTTGTAGTAATTGGCGCGAACGTACGGCGTGTAGGCATTCTGGCTGGCGTCCAGCCAGGTGCGATCGAGGCGCGCGCCGAGTCGGCCGATGGTTTGATCGTAATCGTTGTACGACACGCGCGTGCGATCCTGATCGGTGAAGCTGTCCATCTTAATCTGCAGCCAGGTGATTTGCGCCTGCGGTTCAAGGCGCACGCCGTTGGCGAAGGTGAACGGATAGCCCGATTCCACAGACGCCGTCCAGCCTTTGCCTTTCGGCGTTGCCACCTCTTTCTGCCGGGCGATGTCGGTTTCACCGCGATACCAACCCCAACTCAGCGAGCCATCGAGGTAGAATCCGCTGTCGCGCAGCCAGGTGCCGTACAGCGAAATGCTGTCGCTGTCGAAACTGGTGGAGCTGTAACCGTCGGCTGCATGAGGACGAATGCGCGTGTTACCACGCGTGTAGGCCACCCCGCCGCGCAAGCTGTCTTGTGGGCCGTCGGCGCGCAGTACGTTGCCGCCCAGCTGTACCGCGCTGTAATCCAGATCGAAGTCGTAGCCGTAATCGGCCAAACCGCGATTGCTTTGATACTTCAGGTTGGAGCCGAGATAGCGGATAAACATCTCGCCGCCCACGGCATCGGACGCGGTTTGCTGCTGACGCAGTTCGCCGAGACGTTTATGCAGATCGTCGGTCACCGCCAGCGAGTAATACGCCAAACCCACCGGCGCGGAGATGTAGGACGGCACCTGCGGCGTCACGGCCAGCCGCGCGGCACGCTGATTGCTGCCCGCTTGTGGCTGGCACAGCGAACCGTCTTCACAAACAAAGGTGTTAGCGAGTCGATAATCCCACGCACCGAATGTTGAACTGCCCGGCGCGAAGCTGGCTAAACCATATTGCCACGGCCCGGACGCCACATAGCCGCTCTTGAGCGCAAAACTGGTTGCGCTGGCGCTGCCGGTTACCTGCGCCAGCGACACACCTTCGCTGGCGGCAATCACGCCATCGCGATTGCTATCCAGCTGCGGGCCGCCGATCAGCGTATCGTCGATCAAGGTAGTGCCCGACACATTGCCGTTTACGCGCAGGTTGTCGCTCTGCGTGGCGGTAGAGTTGAGTTTTAGGCTGCCGCCCGCCGATGCCAGTTGGCCATCAATGGTTAAAACATTCGCCGCCGCGTTGCCGCCGTTAGTGAGATCCAGCGTACCGGCGTTATTTACCACCAGCGAATCATCGGTCGCGCCTTGCAGCAGCGGATTGACGTTATCACCGGCAAACAGCGTACTGCCGGCGTCGATATTGATGGTGCTGTGCGCCAGCTTGATGTTGTCGGTTAGCGTCCATTGGGTGGCGAAGAAGTTGAGCGTGCTCCAGCCCGCGCCGAGGTTGGTGCCTTTGCTGACATCATCGCGGGCAAACGAGCCGCCGCGCGCCGTCAGTTCGCTGAGATTGAGCGTGCTGCCTGCGCCGTTTTCGGTAGTGATGTGACGGGTATCGGCCAGGCTGACTCTCTGCACAGTCGCCTGATTCGCCGCACCATTGCCCATCGTCAGGCTGCCGTTCAGCGTGCCGCCAGTCACCACCAGTTCATCGTTGCCGCTGCCGGTATTCACATCCCCGACCACCGCACCATCGAGCAGCGCGATCACATCATTGCCTGCGCCTCCGGCTACGACGACCTGATCCGGGAACGGCGCGGAGATGGTGCCCTGGTTGATAAATACCGTATCGCCACCGCGCAAATCGATCAGCGGAGAGACGCGGCTGAGTGAGGCAATCGAACCCTGATTGATCACCTGGCTGGCGGTGCTGGTGACGATCGCCGAACCGCCGTTGAAATCGCGAATGCCAATTGAGCCCTGCGAAATCACTTTGCCGCTGGTGTTAGCGCGAACGCCGGTACCCTGGCCGGAAACCAGAATGGCGTAATCCTTGCCGATCACCAGATCGTTGCTGGTGGTTGAGCCATCGGCATTTTCGAAGCGATAACCGGTAGCACCACCGCTGACGTTGATCAACGCGCGACCATTGGGATCAAACGAGGTCGCCGAACGCACGCCGTTGCCGCCGCTCACATCGAGCATCACGTTATCCAGCGAGATATTGCTGGTTTCCGCGCGGTTGTTGATTACGCTGCCGCTGCCATAAGCGCCGAGAATGATGTCGTTGGCTTCAAAGCCCTGCGCGCCATTATCCAGCAACAAGCCATCGGCTTTGCCCATCGCATAAATATTGCTCGCGCCCTGCCCGTCGCCGTAGATTTTCAGCCAGCCGCCGTTGCCAACGCGTAACGCTGCGGTGCCGTCATCAACGCGCAGGGAACTGTCCACCGGTACGTATTGGCCGTAGCCGCTGCTGACATCCACACCGATGCCCGACGCGATACGCATGCTGCCACGGTTAATGAAGTTACCGCCGTCATGCACGCGCGCGCCGGTGCTGTTTGGTCCGGTGAGATCGACGACGCCTTGATACTGATTAAACAACCGTGCGCCACCGCTCACATCAAAAGCGGTGCTATTGCTGCCGTTACCGATGATTTGCGAGGCGGCGTAGATTTCCGACTCATCGCCGCCGACCACCGCCGCGGTGCCGTTTTCGCCATTCAGGGCAATGCCGCTGGTGATCACGCCCTCGGCGCTGCCGCTGACGCGCATCACGGTGGCATTTTTGCCGGTCACGGTGTAATTGTCGGTGCGGGAAACCATCGCGTCATATCCGCTCACCTCCATCCCAGTGCTGTTTTCCCCGCTGAGCGTTACATTGCCTGGCGTTTCGGCATACAGCCACGCGCCGTTGACAATCTCGTATAGTCTGGAGTTTTCAGTGCTGACATCAACGCTGCCGCCGTGGCTGATCAAACGCGTGCCGGGATCTGCGGCGCGAAAACCGTATTGGTTCCTGTCGTGGAACACCACGCGATTGCCATCACCTAAATCAAGTAGTCCACCGGCAAACACCGCGCCCGCCAGCGCGTTTGAGCCAAACAAATTGATGGTGCCGTTTTGATAGAAGCGCGCCAGCTCGTGATAAGAGATCAATCCTCTGCTGGGTGAGAAACTCTCGGCATCCAGGTTATACACATTGAGCAAGCCGATATTGATAACTTCAGTCGGCGTTACGCCATCGGTGTACTCGGGATTGCCGTACGCATACAGACCGGTGCTGCTGCGCGTCACGGTGACATCGCCACGGTTGAAGGCAAAGGCACCATTCTGCGCATAAATACCGTTGGTGCTCTGACCGCCCAAGGTAATGTCGCCGGTATTGATCAACTGGGCGTGATTGCTGACAACCAGCGCCTGCTGATTGTCAGCAACGCCGCTGAGCGCCGCATGGTTGACCAGCAGCGTGTCCGGATTGAACTGGGTTTGCGGATTGATCGGGTCGCCTGTCAGGGTGAATTTATTGCCATCCGCCACCGCGCCGGTCGCGCCATTGCTGAGCAGCCTGATGCGGGTCGCCGCATCAATGGTGGCGTGCGCGCCGTCACTGATCTCAACGGCACGCGCGTAGTTGCCTGCAACGTTGAAAGTCGCGCCATTGGTGTTGACGTCGGTGAACTCACCGCTGCCGTAAACGCCCGTGGCGAACGAGTTGGTCATGGAAAGCGTGCGGCCGGTGCCGTCAAAATCTGCCCCATCTGCAACACGGAAAATATTGCCGTACGGCACGGTTGCGCTGTAGCTGCCGTTGGCGGGCAAGTTGATTTTTGCGTTGGGGCCAAGGGTATAAAAACTGATATGCCGTGCGGTATACACGTTGGGATCAGGCACGGATACCGGCACCGCATTAGCGCTGACATCAACCACCGCAAGCCCTTCTGCACGAATACCAATATTCGAATTTCCGCCGAGTCTGATCGGCCCGGTCAGTTTCGCGTAAGCCGTGCCGCCCGGATCGCCCTTCACCCATACCGCCGTGTTAAAGGAATTAACAAACCGATCGCCATCGCCAGGCACGTTGATTGCGCCGCTGGAAAATGCCACTGAGTCATTGCCATCGCGCGCGATGACTTTTAGGCCAGTGCTGTTGTAGCCGTTGACATTGATGGTGCCGATATTGCCAACCTTGCCAAGGCTGCCGGAATCCAGCACCAACATGCCAACGTTCTCGGCGGGTTGAACTTGCGCCTTGCCGTTAACGTCGATGACGCCATTGTTCAGCGTGACCGCGTGAGGCGCGAGTTCCACCTTCATCCCTGCGGCGTTTTGCACTTTGGATCCAATCACGATGTGGCCATTATTCACGGCTTTTGAATCAAGGAATTGATAGATGCCGCTGGCGCCGCCACTTAGATTGACGGCGACATCTTCGGTGGGATCATTTTTGCGATTTTGCGGCGTGCGCCCGATGTAGATGAGGCCGTCTTTGGCGTTAACGAAACCGCCTTTGCCGTCGCTGCTCAGCAATACGCCCGCTGCCGTGCCGCCGCTGCTGACATCGCTGACGCCAACGTTGATGTTGCCGTGGTTAACCACTTTGCTGTTGTAGGCATTTATGCCGGTACTGAAGCCCGCGCCGGGTTGCAGGTTGATCACGCCACGATTGATAAACCGACTTTCATAACTGACGTCGACCGCGCTGCCGCCCGCGCCAACCGTGCTGCTATCGACGCCTTTGCCATTGGCGTTATTAAGAAAACCGGCGTTGATGACGCCGTTATTAAAGCCGCGCGCGCCGCTGAGCAACTCGAGGCCAGAACCGGTGCTGGCAAGTTTGCCATCGACTATCGCCTTCGCCCCGTTGCTGGCACGCATCACCGCGCTGTTGCTGTTCACCACTTCCAGCGTTTTGCCGCGATTGATTTTCACTGTTGCCTTCGGACCATCGGCGCTAAGCACCACCTGATCGAATATCGGTAGCGCCACTTCATCATCGAAGTTGTTGGTGCTCATGCGATACACCACGCGCCCTTCGCGCAGCGCGTAGGCCTTATTGAATTCTGTGTTGTAACTTTCGGTGCTGAGGTTGGCGTTGGAGAGCTGATCGATCAGCCAGTCGTTGTAATTGCGCAGTTCATTGAGATTAGTGACGTTGAACGTGTTAGTGCCGCCATCCAGCGTGTTGACGGTAAACACACCCGCGTATTCCACCACGTTGCCGACATCGTAAGCCAGGCGATCTCCACCGTACGGCGTGGTGCCGGCGGTGAAGGCGATACGGTTATTGGAATTCCAGTTCAAATTGCCTTTTTTGCTGGCGGTAAATAACTGGCTTTGCTTCGCCGCCATCGACCAGCTATTACTGGAGGAAGTCGTCGCCGCGTTATGCTTGCCAATATCGATATTCAGCGTGCCATTACTGACGGAAGCGACACGCGCGTTGATATATTGTTTGTCGTTTACATCAAAATAATCTGGCACGACGGTATCCAGACCTACTGCAGGTAAATCGACCAGTTCTGCAGTATTAAATACCTGATAGGTGGTGTAGGTATTTTCTTCGTAATTGGGGATGCCAATAGCGTAATTCTGCGCACCGATTTGCAGCCGCGCCGCGCCAATCACGCTGTCATTGATAATTCGCCCAATATTGCGCAACTCACCAATCGTTACGCTGCCCGTACCGTTTTCACCCGGCGCGAACTGCGGCAATCCGCTCAGCGTTTGCGTGCTGCCATTACATAAACAGTAAGCACCAACCTTATTGTCATTAATTTCAGGCGTATAAGGCTTCAATATCGCCGCCGTTGTCGGCAACACAGGGAACATCACGCCTTGCGCAGCCACAAGGCTTAGTAACACCGGATTTAATTTAAACACAATGTTTTCCTCAACAGAGAAAAGACAATACGCGCACGGATTATTACCGTTGCGCTTTAGGTTTGTTTAAGTAATCGAATTATTTTGTTTCAGCTTTTTAATGTTTGAAATCGGGTGAAATGAGTATCTACGCTTTAGCTGGCAAGCGTCCAGTTTGAGTTAAGGATTTGTGAGGTGGGAGAAAGGATTTAGGAATTAAGCCAGGGTGATTTTATAATTACCCGGATCTAATAGTCGTAAAGATGATGATATTGAAACATCAAGTAAACTATATGGGATTTAATAAAACTCTCATGAATTCATTGTGATTTATTCGAATCTTTTATTCAGCCAAAGGCCAGGCCGCTAATCCCTTTAATTCCTGCAGTACAAACATACTCTGCATCTCCAACTGCGCGATAAATCGCGCCGCTACAAAATGTGCGGAATTTATACTCCAGCGATCGCTTACTTTTGCATTCCCACTCAAGGTGAAATACTCAACATGGATTTCGACGCAAACACCCATCGCTGCACCATCTTGATTGATCAGCAACTGCCCGCCGGATTGGCAATGAACGCTGCCAGCATTATCGGCATTAGTTTTGGCAAATTACCAGGAAATTTGGTGGGGCCGAATCAGCAAAGCCAGGATGGCGTTGATTATCCCGGCGTCATCTACGCGCCGCTGGCGCAATCCTGCAAAACGTACGAAGAGTATGGCGAGCGTATTGCTGACGCGCACAGCGATCAGATTGAGTTGGTGGCGATCGGTTTGATAGGTCCAAAGAAAAAAATTACCCTTTTAACCGGCAATTTGAAGCTGTATCGCTAAACATCCTCTTCGGCGGCGAACCACGCAGGCGGCTGGCCGACATAGCGACTGAATGCCACGCTGAAGGCGCTGGCGGATTGATAGCCGACGCGCTCTGCCACTTTGGCTACCGCCATGCTTTTACCGCGCAGCAGATTTTTCGCCAGCGCCATACGCCACGTCAGCAGGTAGACCATCGGCACCACGCCAACCGCTTCGCGGAAACGCACAAAGAAAGAGGAGCGTAACAGCGCGGCGGCTTTCGCCAGTTCGGCCATCGTCCAGCTGTGCGCAGGATTGGCATGAATGGCGCGGATTGCCGCCGCCAGCCGTTCGTCAGCTAACCGCTCATCACGCCCGGACACGCATTGCAGATCGGCATTGATCGCAGCGCTTCGATTAACAGCAGCTTTAGCAAGCGTTCCAGTACCACATGACGCGCCGGACGCTGTGCGCGGCACTCATCCATCACCAACTGCACAAGCGTGGTCAGGCGCGATTCGCCGCGCATGAAACACGCAGCTTGAGCCGCATCAGCCGCTGTTAGATGGCGTGTTCAGCGCGATGCAGCAGCCACAACCGACCACCAAGGCGCTGGATGTGGCGGAAGCGGTGTGGCGTGCGGCGACCGATCCGCATGCTCCGATGCGCATTCCAGCTGACGAAGATGCGGTGGCGCTGGCGAACGAAGTGGGTTAACCGTGAATTTCGGCGACTGCCATGGTGAAAACCAGCGGCAGTTCGCCGAGGTTCGCATAACTGTGCGGTGCGGCGGTTTTCGCCACCGCTGAACTGCCGCGCGGCACCTGCAACTGCTGTTCATCAACCGTCAACGTAAGTTCACCTTGCTCGACATGCAGCAGTTCGTAAGTGCGCTGCGGATGGCCCGGCGAGGCGAACTGTTCGCCGGGGAACATCTCCCAACGCCATAGCTCGATCATATCCGGGCCTTGCGTGCCCGCCAGCAAACGCGCCGTACCGCCCTTGTCCCCTTGCCAAAGTATTGGAATGTCCTCTTCAGCAACCAGATGCGCCAGCGGATCGGCGGTGACATTCACAATATCGGCCACCGATATTCCTAGCGCTGCCGCCACTTTGCACAAAATGGCGATGCTGGGATTCGCGCTGCCTTTTTCAATCTCAACTAACATGCCTTTACTGACGCCCGCGCGGCGCGAGAGCTCATCCAGCGACAGTTTTTGCTGTTGGCGGAAACTTTTGACGCTGGCTGAAACGGCGGCGCTGACATAGTCGATATCAGAACCTGCTTCGGTCAATTTATTGACTTTTGTTTTCATCGGTCACTATCATGGAATAAATTAGTCATTACAGGATTATGTTATGTTCGCCTTAAGCCCGTCAATCGATCCTTCCGTTTCTGCCTTAGCGCCTGACTTTACCGCGCTCAGCATTTTAGTTCAGGCTGCGCCAGTGTTGCGTCCGCAAGTTGGTGAAGAAGCCCTCGTACAAGCTTGTCGCGATATGCTGCAGGATGATTTTCCCTGGGCAGAAGCACATCTGACGCAATGGGCGGAAATGTTCAAACATTTTGGTGCCAAACCGAAACGCACGCCCTGTTCGGCAGATGCCTTGCGCAAGCGCGTGCAGCGCGACGGATCAATGGCAGCCATCGATCCAATCGTGGATCTCTACAATGCGGTGAGCATTCGTTTCGCCATTCCGGTTGGTGGTGAGAATGTGGCCGCTTACGTGGGCAACCCGCGGCTGACGCGCGCCGATGGCAGCGAACCCTTCGATGTCTATAAAGAAGGCGTCTTGAGCCATGAATCTCCCGAACCTGGCGAAGTGGTGTGGCGGGATGACGCAGGCGTAACCTGTCGTCGCTGGAACTGGCGACAAGGTGTGCGCACGCGTCTCAGTATTGAGCAAACGCAGATGTGGTTTGTGCTGGAGCGATTACCGGCGATGCCACTCGAAGCATTGCAACATGCGGGCGATATGCTGGAGCAAGGTATTCAGCAGATGATGCCCGGCGCTATTATTGAACGCAGTTTGCTTGGCAATATCAATCACTAATCGCTATGTTGTCACTCTCGCCTGCCACCTTTTAGGAATCGGAATGCACATCAGCTTGCTGGCACAACAGCCACAGTTTTTGGATGCGGTGACGCAAATGCTGCATAGCGAATGGTCGGATTTCCCCAACTGGCGCGATGCGGCAGTGATTGAGCAGCGTTTACAGGCGCGCAATGCCGCCGAGGCCAAAACGCTGACGCTGGTGGCAACTACAAGCGATGGCGAATTGATGGCGACCGCCAGCATTATCCATTACGAACTGCACGATATCGCCGAGCGCGAGTTTAGGCTCGGCGTAGTCATTACTGCTGCAGCACATCGTGGAAAAGGGTTGGCGAGTAACTTGGTAACGCGCTTAATTACCGAAGCGCGTCAGCGTGGGATCACCGCGTTGTGGCTGTATACGCCGGATCAACAAGCGCTCTATCGCCGCTTCGGCTGGCAGGATGTAGAGCAGCGCGTGATTGCTGATGAAGATGTTACGGTGATGGTTCTAAACATTGTTTAAGGAGAAGCAGATGCTGATGCGTAAAAACTATCCGCAATTGGGTGAAGTCAAAGCGCCTTATGTGCACGCGGTAAGGCACAATGAAACTTTATATGTCTCTGGCTTGACCGCTTTCGGTACGCCAGCGCAGCAAGCTGATATCGCTACACAAGCAGAAACTATATTCCAGCAGTTGCATACCATCGCGGCTGAAGAAAAGAGTTCGCTGGAAAAGCTAATCAAGGTGACGATTTTTATCACCTCATTTGATGAGATCAACGTCTTACGCGGCGTGCTGTTTAAACATTATGGCGAACATCTGCCGGCGAGTTCGCTGGTACAAATTAGTCAACTTTTCTCGCCGGATTTAAAGATTGAGATCGAGGCGATTATCGCCCTGTAGCCAACGCCTGCAGCGCCGCCAATCCATCGCGTGCCATCCATGTGCGCAGCGGCGCAAACAGCGGTTGCGGCAGATTTTCTGGTGCGAACCATTGCCAGCCGTGGCACTTTTCAGGCTCCATCAGTTGTGGTTCACCGATTGCGTCCTGCGCCACCATCAGTAGCGTAATGTAGTGCTTGTTGACCTCGGGAAACACATCGCTAACGAACGCGCCGTTTTGCAGTTTACCAAGCTGTAAGCCGGTTTCTTCCAGCACTTCGCGACGCGCGCAGGCTTCCGGCGATTCGCCAAACTCCAGATGCCCGCCCGGCGCAGACCAGTCGCCCGCGCCGTGGCTGCCTTTGCGTTGCCCTAATAACAGTTTTCCATCGCGGAAAACTAAAACGCCGATTCCCACTTGTGGCGACATGGTTGCTCCTTGGTTTGCCAGGCCGTCATAAATGACGACCCTGCGTTAAAAATTGCCCCACGTTTTATCACATTCTGTGCCGTGCGTTTATCGCTGCGTTTTAAACCGCAGCGCCATCACCATCAGCAACACAATGCCCACGCTCATGATTATCCACGCACTATCGAGCGAGGCGGCGCGGTCACGCACGATGCCAGCGATCAGCGGCATCAACGCCGCCAGCAAATAACCGCCGCCCTGCACGAAGGATAGCAATGCGCCCGCTTCTTCCGGCGTGTGCGCGTGATCGAGCGTGACGATCAGCGAGAGCGGGAACAGCGCGCCAATGCCTAATCCGAGCAGCAATGTAGGCAACCACGCCTGCGCCCCGCCAAGCCACAGCAGACTGATCAAGCCCAGCAGAATCAAAGTTAACACCACCAGCAACGGACAGCGACGATCGCGGAAGCGATGAATCAACGCCAACAGCACAAAACCCGCGGCAACTTCCGTCAGCGTGAGCGCACCCAGCACATAGCCGCTTTGTTCAGGTTGCCAGCCGTGCTGCATGTAAAATGGCGGCAGCCACGCCAGCACCAACGTGTACGCGCCGGTGCCAATTCCAAAGAAAATCATCAACAGCCAGGCACGCGGTGAGCGAGCAGTGCGTGGAGCCTGGCTGCTTTGCATTGGCGTTACGCCGCGTGAAAACGTCAACCACAGCAACAGCGCGATGACTGCGGGGACAACAGGAATTGCCAGCGTTAACGCTAAACCTTGCGATTTCGCCAATGGTGCGGCGCTGGCGGCAGCAATCGCTGCGCCCGCCATAATCCCTGTGGTGAACAGCGCCATCAGCGTGCCTGCTTTCGCACCAAAGTGACGTTTGATCTGCGCTGGCATTAAGGCCTGAATCAATCCGATTCCGCAACCCGCCACCAGCGCGCTGGTAATCAACGCTGTGGCAGATTGGTCGAACCCACGCGCGACGCTCGCCAGCGCCAGCAACAGCAATCCGGCAGCGATACCGCGCACTTCGCCAAGCCGGCGCAACAGCAGCGGCCCGGCCAGCGCCGCCAATCCCATCATGATGACCGGCAACGTGGTCAGCAGGCTAAGCTGCGTGGCGCTGAGCTGCGCGTCGCGCTGCAGGAGTGGAAAGAGCGGTCCCATCGCCGCCATAATCGGCCGCAAATTCAGTGCGATAACAAAAACCAGTAAGGCAAACATCCCAACCGCAGGTAAAGTACGATTCACTTTGCATCTCCATGCTCATTAAAAGTATCTTAACGTTAAGATACTTTTCGCAGCAGCAACAGCCCATGCGCACAAAGCAACAAATGGGGATGAGATGGCGAATATTAATCACCGCACAATCCGTAGCGGCGCAATTTATTGCGCGATGAATCGCGCCGCTACGGATTGTGCAAACAGGCAACAACAGCATCTGGAGAAATCAATTTGACCGATCACGTCGATTTTGTAGTTGAACAGTGGGCCAGCGCGATGCCGGAGCTGGATGCATCGTCGATGGCGGTATTTGGTCGCATGCTGCGTATCATGAAACATCTGGCGAAAACGCGCGCTGAAGCGCTGGCACCGTTTGGATTTCGCGATGGCGAATTTGATGTGCTGGCGACGCTGCGGCGCGCGGGTGCGCCCTATCGCTTGTCGCCGACCCAGCTGTATAAATCATTGCTGGTGACATCGGGCGCGATGACCAATCGCCTCAATCGGCTGGAAGATGTGGGGTCGATTGTGCGCGTTGCCGATCCCGACGATAAGCGCAGCATGCTGGTGGCGCTGACTGAAGAAGGATTAGCGAAGATCGAGCAAGCCCTGCTGGTACACACGCAAACGCAAAATAGCCTGCTGGAAACGCTGGATGCAGCGCAGCAAGCGCAGCTGAAAACCTTGCTGAGTCAATTGTTGGTGGCAACAGAAGCGGAAAGGTAAAAACGCTGTCGCTGATGTGTCAAATAATGAATTAATTCAGCGCATTTTCCATTAAAGTAACCGTCCCGCCAGGCCTTTTTACGGATTAAAAATGAGCAATAAATACGCCCCATCGCAGATTTTTCTTCACTGGTTGACCTTTCTGTTGGTCGTCACTGCGTATTGCACCATGGAATTTCGTGGACTGGCGACGCGCGGTTCGTGGCAAGGCTTTGCCATGATTATTGGTCACTTCAGCGCAGGAAGTTGTGTGCTGGTGATTATGCTGTCACGCATCCTGCTGCGTTTTCGCCATCGCAGCCCGGCGATTTTGCCCAAGCCGCCGCACTGGCAAACCGGTCTGGCGCATCTGATGCATCTGGCGATCTACGTGTTTTTCATTGTCTTGCCCACGCTGGGCATTTTGTCGCGCTTCTATATGGGCCGCACTTGGTGGATTTTTGGCATTCCGATGCCGGTGAGTGGCGATCCGGATCCGGATTTCGCCGACATGATTGCGGACTGGCATGAAACCCTCGCGCCTTACGGATACTGGCTGATCGGCATTCATGCCGTGGCCGCGCTGGCGCACCATTATCTGTTCAAAGACAATACGTTAGTGCGCATGATGCCTGCGCGCCGCTCGGGCGCTAAAACGTCAGACTGAAGCTGTCATCCAGCAACGCCAGAATCTCGCTATCCGGTAAGCCGTTCTCCAGCGTGATGCTCAGCCAATGCTCTTTGTTCATGTGGTAAGCCGGATAAACGCCGGCCAACTGGCGCAGCGACCCAATCAGTTCAGGTCGCGCTTTGATGTTCATCACATCAATTACCGGCCCATCCGGTAAACCGAGTTTGTGACTCTCCAGCGGGAACACCAGCGCAAACCATTTGCGGTGCCGCGGATGACGCAGCACCGCATATTCACTGTGCTTTTTCCACGGATAATCGGGTTCTACCTGATAGTGCTGAATGATGTAGTCGAACAGCTGCTGGCGTTGCATGCATCCTCCGTGGTGTATTGCGCCTAAAAAAGTACGTGCGAAGCCATGATAGTAATCAGTTACGTCTACACTGCGTATAGATTTCTTGCGCTAAATCAGTGCCCTTAAACCAGGGAAGTGAATGATGTTCCATCTGATTTTCAGCATACCGAGCTGGTATGTGATCGCCCGATTTTTGTTCCCGTTAGCCATGCCCTTGCTGTTAAAAATCATCCTTTCTCTGCTGGTGTTGCTGGCTTCGCAATATCTGCTGGTGAGCCGTTTTACCTCTGGCAGCATGTTTTCGCCGGAAATGCCGCGCGCCATCGTCATCCTGTTCAACTGGGGTTTCAGCGCCGTTTTATTCCTCGCGCTGACGCAGTTTGTGATTGATGGGGTGGCGCTGGTTTCACTGTTGTTCCGCCATCCGTTCGAAATCGTACCCGCGGTGCGTTATGTGGCGGCGGCGTTTGCCTTGATTTTGGCCACGGTTGGCGTTTATCAGGCTATCCGCGTTCCGCCCATCAAAGATGTGACCATCGAAATCGACAACCTTCCGCGCGAATTCGAAGGCTATCAACTGTTGCAGTTAACGGACATGCACATCACCAAACTTTTTAATGAGAAATGGACGCGCGCGCTGGTGCAAAAAGCCATGACGCTGGACGTTGACTTGATTCTGGTCACCGGCGATGTGATTGACGGTACGCTGCAGAACCGTCGTGCGGACGTCGAACCGCTGCGCGGATTACACGCCCGCGATGGCGTTTTCGCCATCACCGGCAATCACGAATATTTCTTTGAGCAGGAGCGCTGGACCGCACATCTGGCGTCGCTAGGTCTGGAGCCGTTACTCAATCGCCATACGGTGATTAAGCGCGATAACGCCGAGCTGGTGATCGCCGGCATGCCGGATACGTCAGCAGCACGACGTGGCGCAGTTGGCCCCAATTTGGAACTGGCGCTGGCCGGTGCGCCGGAAGACGCTCCGGTGATCTTGCTCGACCACCAGCCGCGCAACGCCCGGCAAAACGCATTGAAAAACATCGATCTACAGCTGTCTGGCCACACGCACGGCGGCCTGATTGTTGGCTTCGATCGCCTATTTGCCAAACCCAACGCGGGTTTCGTGTCGGGTTTGTATCAGGTCGACGGCATGCAACTCTACGTCAACAACGGCACCGCGCTGTGGCCTGGCATGGCGGTGCGTTTGGGCCGCCCCTCAGAGTTGACCCGCATTACGCTGCAGCGCAAACCGTAACGCACTTAAGATTGTGGGAATGCCCGCGAGGCATCCCACAATCTCATCATCTGTGCGATTCCGCGCTCAACTTCGTGGAGAGGAACGTCATCGCGCGCCAGGGTTGAGATCCCCAGCATAAAACTGTTGAAGCTGACCGCCAGCGAAAGCGTCTCCTCCTCATCCCGCAACTCACCGCTGCCGATCCCTCTTTCAACGCAATGCTTTATCCCTTCACGGGTGCGCATGCGCGATGCTTCAAGCGGTTTAAGCACGTGGCGATTTTCCTCAGAACAGGAAGACATCACGCTTAGCGCAACCATGCATCCACGCGGATGCGCAGGATCGTACTGCATTCTGGCGGAGTTGAGCAGCGCGGTTTCCAGCGCCTGGCGAGCGGGCACGCGGGTATCCCACAAAGCTTCCGTGACCTGAGCATGGGTTTGCAAATAACAGTTCACGGCTTCAGCAAAGAGTGCCTCTTTCGATCCAAACGCGGCGTAGAAGCTTGGCGCGGTGATGCCTTTGCCTATTGAGGCTTTGAGCTGCGCCAGCGAGGTTGATTCATAGCCGTTTTCCCAAAAAAGGTGCATCGCTTTGATCACCGCTTCATCCCGGTCAAATTGTCTTGGTCTGCCTGTTCTCATCATCACATCCTCCGCCATTTATACTAATCGATACAGAATTCATTGACAACGCACAGCTCGCCTCCGCAATATAAATACCGATCGATACATATATCCATGGCGCTTCGCGGCGCTGTTGCAAATCAAGAGCAGGCTAAATAATGAATTCAACGTTTAAGCACGAAGAAGCCCAACGGCTGCCAATCCTGGCGCTTTTGGCGCTCGCAATGGCAGGTTTTATCTGCATCCTGACTGAAACCATACCCGCCGGATTGCTGCCACAAATCAGTCAGGGGCTTAATATTTCCCCCTCGCTGGCCGGTCAATGGGTTACCGCCTATGCAGCCGGTTCGCTACTGGCCGCGATTCCGCTCACATTGCTGACCCGAAGCTGGTCGCGCCGGGTTGTGCTGCTGAGCACCGTGTGTGGATTTCTGCTATTTAACACTCTTACCGCCGTCTCTTCTGACGTTGTCATCATCTTAATAGCGCGATTTTTTGCTGGTGCGTCAGCCGGTTTGGCGTGGAGTCTGATTGCGGGCTATGCGCGAAGAATGGTGGTTCCATCGCTGCAGGGACGCGCATTGGCGCTCGCCATGGTGGGCACGCCCATCGCTCTTTCACTCGGTGTTCCGGCAGGCACATGGATGGGTTCGTTGCTGGGATGGCGTCTGACTTTTGCCGCCATGTCGGGTCTCTCTCTCATTCTTATCGGCTGGATTTTGCTGGCCGTGCCGAACTATCCCGGCCAATCTGCTACGCAAAAAATGCCGCTCGGCGCAGTGTTACGCCTCCCCGGCGTAGGTGCCGTGCTGGGTGTGGTGCTGACCTGGATGCTGGCGCATAACATTCTCTATACCTACATTGCACCGTTCCTTGCTTCAGCCGGTCTGGCGCATCGCGTGGATGTGGTGCTGCTGATCTTTGGTATTGCGGCATTGGGGGGAATATTCATTACCGGCAAGATCATTGATACGCATCTGCGCAAAGCGGTGCTGCTGTCACTCTCCATCTTTGCTGCGGTGTCGGTGATTTTTGGTCTGAGTACGCCAACACCCGCCGTGATCTATGCGGGCATAGCCGTTTGGGGACTCACCTTCGGCGGTGCCGCGACGCTGCTGCAAACGGCTCTGGCAGATGCCGCCGGTGAATATGCCGATGTCGCGCTCTCCATGAATGTCGTCACCTGGAACAGCGCTATCGCCCTCGGCGGTTTGACCGGCGGAATGTTGCTGGAACATGTCGGCTCCCAATCTTTTCCGTGGGCGATTCTGCTATTGCTGTTGGTCGCGTTGGGAATTGCGCTGCGTGCTAAGCAGGGTTTCCCGGCTGGGAACAGCCGGGAAACCGGCATTACACCGGTGGCTTAGCGTAAACATACATTGCACATGCTGTAGCGGCGCGATTTATCGCGCAAATAATTGCGCCGCTACGATTCGTGAACTCGGTAATTTACGCTTTCGCAAACGCCAACAAATCAGGATTAATCTGCTCAGGATGCGTCGCGAACATACCGTGCGACAAGCCTGGGTAGGTTTTCAGCGTGCCCTGTTTCAGCAGCTTAATCGCCTTATGCGCCGAATCATTAATCGGCACCACCTGATCGTCTTCCCCGTGCAGCACCAATACCGGCACCGTGATCGCTTTTAAATCTTCGGTAAAATCGGTTTCCGAGAACGCAGCGATACAGTCGTACTGCGCCTTAGCGCCGCCCGCCATGCCCTGACGCCACCAGTTATCGATCAAACCCTGGCTCACTTTCGCACCTGGACGGTTAAAGCCGTAGAACGGCCCCGCTGGCACATCGATAAAGAACTGCGCGCGGTTAGCGGCTAGCGCCGAGCGGAAACCGTCAAACACCTCTTTTGGCAAACCTTCAGGATTGGCGGCGGTTTGCAACATGATTGGTGGCACGGCGCCCATCAACACTGCTTTCGCCACGCGACCTTTTTCGGCATGCGCCACATAACGCGCCACTTCGCCGCCACCGGTAGAGTGACCGATATGGATGGCGTTGCGCAGGTCCAGCGCTTTGGCCAGTTCTGCCACGTCAGCGGCGTATGTGGTCATATCATTGCCGCTATCGGTTTGGTCGGAACGTCCGTGGCCGCGACGGTCGTGGGCGATAACGCGATAACCTTGTGCCAGGAAGAACAACATTTGGTTATCCCAGTCATCGGCGCTTAACGGCCAGCCGTGATGAAACACTACCGGTTGGGCGTTTTTTGGGCCCCAGTCTTTGTAAAAGATTTTGGTGCCGTCTTGGGTGGTGATGATGCCGTTGCTCATGAGTAAGTCCTCTGTATGTGATTGTCTGCGTTCGATGGGCTTATTGTTATGGAAAGCGGCAGCGGCTAATATTGTCAAATATGACACATTAAGGGCCGTAACTGACAAATGATTAAAACTGACGAAAGCAGCGTTGTCGCGGAGATTGGCTTGGTGATCTATCCCGATTGCCAACTCGCGGCGATATATGGCTTAACCGATATGTTCAGGATTGCTGCGGAGTGGGCCGAGAATATATCGGGTGAAGAGCGCAAGCGGACGATTCGTGTCTCACATTGGCAGATTGATGCGCACAGCGATCACATGGTTTGCGTCTGGGATAGCCATCCCGATACAGCACATCGCCTGAGCCACGTGATTGCGCCGCCAAGTCTGGTGGTGCCAGCGAAAATGGTGCCCATGAAGGTGCCCGCCGACTGGATGAGTGAGCTTTATGACGCAGGCGTAACGCTCTGTTCGGTGTGCGCCGGTGCCTTTGTGCTGGCCGAAACCGGACTAATCGATCATCGTCGCGCCACCACGCACTGGGCCTTTGCGCAGACGCTGTCGGAGCGTTTTCCTTCGGTAGACGTCGCGGTGGAAAATATGGTGATTGACGATGGCGACATTATTACCGCCGGTGGGATTTTGGCGTGGACGGATTTGGGTTTAACGCTGATCGAAAAAGTGCTCGGCACCGGCACCATGCTGGCGACCTCACGCTTTTTACTGATCGACCCGCCGCGACGCGAGCAAAGCACCTATTCGGCATTTATCCCCAATTTCGATCACGGTGATAGCCAGATTCTGCGCGCGCAGCATCATCTTCATGCCCATGTTGCCGAGCAGCACAGCATTGAGAGCATGTCGGCGCTGGCAAGCATGACGCCACGTACTTTTCTGCGCCATTTCCAGAAAGCGACCGGCCTGCGGCCAACGGATTATTTGCAGCAGGTACGCATTATGAAAGCGCGCGACGCGCTGGAGCTGAGTAATCGTTCGGTCGATCAGATCGCCTGGGAGATCGGCTACAGCGACCCTTCCGCTTTCCGCAAAATTTTCCGCAAACTCACCGGCGTCACGCCCGGCCAGTATCGGCAGCGGTTTGGTACCCGGCAACATAATTAACGCCCATCACAGCAGGAAAATTGCCGTTTTCCTGCCATGATTACGTTCGTCCCGTTCCGATTACTTGCTAAGGATTTCTATGCCACTGCGTTCGCTTCAGGCTCTGTGTCTGGTTAACTTTTTTATGGCTGACGTACGAGATGGTCTTGGGCCTTTTCTCGGCATATTTCTGACAGAACGCCACTGGAATGCAGGAGATATTGGCTGGGTGATGACCGCCGGTGGCCTTGCAGGGCTGGTTGCCACTCTGCCGGCGGGTTTAGCCACAGACGCTACTCGCCATAAACGATCGTTGCTGCTCATCGGTTCACTCCTGATCACCCTATCCACCTTGCTGCTGTGGTATTTCCATCAGGGATGGATCGTGGTTTTATCGCAGATTGTGACTGGCCTTTCCGCCGCGCTCATCGCGCCGATGTTGACGGGTATTACCCTTGGCCTGGCCGGTCCGCAAGGATTTAGCCATCAAATGGGGAGAAATGAAGCCTTCAACCACGGCGGAAATATGACAGCCGCCATTATTGCGGGTGCTTCAGTGTGGTTGTGGGGAACGGGTGCGGTGTTTGTACTCATGACGACGATGGCGCTGTGCGCAGGTGCAGCCGTGCTGGCTATTCGTCATAACGACATCGATAACCTTGCCGCGCGCGGGCTTTCTGGCAGCGAATCGGCCAGCAACGTCCCGCGTCTTTATCAGATTGCCCGTAATCCTGCCGTCATTATCACGGGAGTCACGCTGTTACTCTTCCATCTTGGCAATGCCGCGCTGTTACCTATGCTGAGCCTGCGGGTGGCGGCAGCGCACAACGCAGCCATCAGCCCCGGACTTTATGCTGCCGCCACGGTGGTTATTTCACAATGTGTGATGATTCCCATGGCGCTGTATGCTGCACGTCACGCACCGCGTTTTGGCTACCCCGTGCTGATCACGGCGGCGCTGCTGGTGCTGCCATTACGTGCGTTGATTGCCTCCGCTTTTGACGGCGCTTATTTCATGATTCCGGTACAGATTCTGGATGGCGTAGCGGCGGGTCTGCTGGGCGTGGCGGTGCCGGGTTATATCGTGAAGGTGCTTGAGGGCAGCGGACATACTAATGCGGGTCAGGGTTTTATCATGCTCATGCAGGGCGTCGGCGCGGCAATGAGTCCCGCGTTGGCGGGAAACATTGCCGCAGCCTATTCCTATCGCAGTGCGTTTGCCGTGCTAGGCGCAATTGCCCTGGCGGCGCTGATCACCTGGTGGATAGGCAGCCGTTATTCAGAGAAAAACGGCGTGCCACGCTCAGCGCGTTCTTAACTGTGGCTCGATTAACTCAGCTGGAAACGCCCAACGGTATTCGCCAGCTGCGAGGCCTGATCTTCCAGCGAACTGGCGGCGGCAGACATCTCCTGCACCAGAGCGGCGTTCTGCTGCGTGGTGCTGTCCATCTCGTTCACCGCGATGGTCACCTGGCTGATGCCGCGCGCCTGCTCATCGGAAGCGATCACAATTTCACCGATAATGGTGCGCACCGAATTCACCGCCTGCGTCATCTCCTGCATGGTCTTGCCCGCATCCTGCACCAGCTGCACGCCGCTGCCGACGCGCTGCGTGGATTCTTCAATCAGCGCGCCGATATCTTTCACCGCATTGGCGCTGCGTTGGGCCAGATTACGGACTTCCGACGCCACCACGGCAAAGCCGCGTCCTTGTTCTCCGGCACGCGCCGCTTCTACTGCGGCGTTCAGCGCCAGAATATTGGTCTGGAAGGCGATGCTATTGATGATGGCGGTGATGTCGCCAATTTTCTTCGCGCTGTCGTCAATTTGCGCCATGGTTTGCACCACTTCGCCCACCAGCGTTTCACCACGGCTGGCAATGTGCGTGGCGTTGTCGGTGAGCGTTGTCGCCTGATGCGCGTTGGTGGCGTTGTGTTTCACCGTAGCAGTGATCTGCTCCATGCTGGCGGCCGTTTGCTCCAGCGCGGCAGCTTGCTGCTCGGTACGCGAGGCGAGATTAAGGTTGCCGCTGGCGATTTCACCCGCGCCCTGACGCACCGACGAACTGGCATCCTGAATCTGTCCCACGATATCGCGCAGCTGGTTTTGCATGGTATGCAGCGCATAGAACAAGCTGCTGTTATCGCGCCCTTTCAACGTGATGACGTTATCGAGTTTGCCATCGGCGACGGCCAGCGCGATGGTCGCGGCTTCCAGCGGTTCGCCACCAATCGGCTTCAGCACTTTGCGGCTGAACAGCATGCCAAGCAGCGTACACACCACCAGAATACTGATGATCATCAGGATCACTGCGTTAATCAGTTGACGATGCGCCGCCGCCATCACCTGGCTGACCGGCGCAACCACGCCGAGATACCATTTCTGATCGCTGTTACCAATCACCACCGGCTGCCAGGTTACCAGCGCATCTTCACCCAGCAACGCATCATGATGTTCCATCACGCTGCTGCTGAAGTTATGGGTATCACCTTTCCACGGCTTGCTGGTCTGGCTTTTATCCGGATAGGAAACCACATTACCCGCGCTGGAGAGCAACATCGCATAGCCGCTGCCTTCCCACGGTTTGATTTTGTTGACCTTTTCCTGCAGCGACGCCAGCGAAATATCGGACGTCACCACGCCCCACAGTTTGCCCTGACTCACAATCGGCGCCGCTACCGAAGTCAGCAGCGTCGGCACGCCGTTGTAGGCGTAGCTGTAAGGTTCAATCAGCATATCTTTCTGACTTTTTTGCGGCAGCAGATAGTAATCGCCCTGACCCGGCGTGAAGATCGAGGTCAGCGGATGCAGGTTAAAATTGCCGGTTTGATCGCGATCGACGAAGAAGGCGTAGCGACCTTTCGGTGCCGCATTGGCTTGGGTGGCGAACTCCGCGTCACGTCCGTCGAAGGCATTCTCTTCGAAGATCACTGAGATCGACAGGTAATCGGGATTATCGCGCAGCGCCGATTCCATCAGCTTATCAGCAACTTTACGGTCCTGAATGCCCGCCGCTGGCAATGCGATCAAGCTGTGGCCGAGGTTATGCGCCACATCGCGCGCGTAGCTAAGTTCATGCTGAATTTGCAGCGCCTGGCTTTGTGCAATCTGCTGCAGATAGCTTTCGGCCAGCGACTTTTGTTCGTTACTGGATTGCCAGCTCAGCACGCCGATGGTTACAGCAAAGCCGAGTGTGATGGTTAAGGCGCCCGTCAGCAGCATCTGCGTGCGGGTGCTCATTGTTTTCTTGGGTGATGCGTGTTTGGCCATTATGGCGCTCCTGGAGTTGACACTTTTCGGTATTCAGAACCACTCCCTGTGCGCGTACATCCCTTTGAACACTCTATCGGCGCGCGGCGGTAGAACTTGATGGCAAGGTACCAAACTCCGGTGGATTGCCATTGATGGTCACCGACATCAGGTCAGCGCCAGATGCCTGCCTGCTCTACTAGTCAATGAGCCGATTACAGACTATTATTCAGCTCACCATATGAGCCGAATAACCCATCTATTCAGCTCATGCAATTCAGGAGTGACTCTATGATGTGGATTTGGCAGCAGCCCGATTGGCCGCAGTTTCGCTGGCAGGATGAGAAATTACTGCCGCGCCTGCGCCAGCTGCAGCAGCAGCGCGGCGTCTTGCTGGGCCGCGCCAGCGTGCAAGATAACAGCGATCAACAAACGCTGGATACGTTACTCAGCAATATCCTCTCTTCCTCAGCGATTGAAGATGAGCGCGTCAACGCGCAGTCGATACGATCGTCCCTTGCCCGCCGTTTAGGTGTTTCGCTCGATCAGCCTTACCCGGTTTCCGAACGTTCCGAAGGTTTGGCAACCATGATGATGGATGCCATCACGCAACGTGATCAGGAACTCACGTTGGCGCGTTTATGCCAGTGGCATCGCTGGTTATTCCCCGCAAGCGAATGGACCATCAAGCGACTGAATGTCGGCACGCTGCGCGGTGATGAACCGATGCAGGTCGTTTCGGGGCGTATCGATCGGCCAACGGTACATTTCGAAGCGCCGCCGCGCGCCGGGCTGGAGGCACAGCTTGAGGAATTTATCGCGTGGTTTAATCACAGCCGCGCGGATCCGCTGCTCGACCCGCTGTTGCGCGCCGCGCTGTGCCATCTGTGGTTCGTTACGCTGCACCCGTTTGATGACGGTAATGGACGCATCACCCGCGCCCTGACCGATTTGGCGCTGGCGCAGGCGGATAGCCAAAGCATCCGCTTGTATGCCATGTCCGCATCGATTCTGGCGCAACGTGCCGATTATTACCGCATCCTGCAGCAGACGCAGTGCGGTGCGCTGGACGTCACAGATTGGCTGCTGTGGTTTTGTGATGTGCTGAATGACAGCCTTGAGCGCGCGCTGGAAACCGTCACGCGCACGCAAAACAAAGCGCGCTTCTGGTTAATGCACAATGCTGCTGAGCTGAGTGCGGAGCAAACCCGCGTGCTGAATCGCTTACTGGATGGCGGTGAACAGGGATTTAACGCAGGCATAAGCGCCGGCCAGTATCAGAAGGTGGCGAAAGTGAGTAAAGCCACGGCGACGCGACATCTGACAGAACTGCTGGCGAAAGGTTGTCTGGAGAAATTACCCGGCGGCGGGCGCAGCACGCGCTACCAGATTAAACATTGATGAGTAACCAGGTGCGCATCAATGCGCACCTGACAAAACGGCTTAGGCCGCTTTAACCGCGCGGACTTTCTTTTCCGGCGCTACCGCTTCCGCTTCGCTCTCGGTTTCCGCAGCGGCTTCAGGCGTTGGCGCGACTTCTTCTGCCTTTACAATATCCGGCAGCTTGCTGGTGCGCAGGATATGCTGCACCGCGTCTTTCTGTTCAGCCAACAGCAGACCCAATGCTTCGGCCTGCGCTTCACCCAACTCTGGCTGATGTTGCTGTAGCCAATCGGTAAAGGCGTCTGCCATATCGAGCATTTTGTCCCAGGCATCCGCGTCTTTTTTATTGGCAAACGTCATCTTTTCTTCACCCTTTCTGACTACAACATATTTGGTTTCGACTGCCATGATGCACCTCGATTAACTGTATTTATATACAGTATATTCTGATCAAACTTTTCCAGGCAATGACTTTCTGCTGTTAAGCCAGTAATTCTTCCAGGAATAGCGCCAACGCTTTGCGCGGATCGTCCTCTTCCGAGACGATCATCTCAATGCCCCACTGCCCTAATACCTCTTTTGCCACCGGGTTATTGCGGTTGGTGAACAGGTACGATTTAGGACGCGCGGTGGCCAAGCCGGTTCGGCCCCACATTTTTGTCAGGCGGTAGAATAACAGACGAATATTGAAATCGCTGATGCTGTAGCCCACAAACAATACCGAGTTGCCCATGACGTCGTGCGTGAGTTTGATATCCAGCGGCGAATCAAAATAGAGGCGTTCAAAGTAGCTGCTTTCATCCAGCACAATTGACGTATCGTCGTCGAAATCACCATGCAGTTTGATGATGTGGCGCTTATCTTCAGTCAACGACACCAAATCTGCCGCGTTCGCGACTTTACTGTAAGGCACGTTGTGCGCCTCATGCGCCATTTCAAGCCAGCGATCGTAATTGGTGGTGTAGATGCGTGAGAAATTGCCTTGGGTGATCATGGTATGGATTTCAGAACTGCGCACATCAATATCCGGGCGATGCCATTCGCGATCCATCCAGCTGCGCAGCGGTCCCAGCGAGCCTTTACGCTGCTTGTAATACTCCGCCAGCGACAGATGCGTGCCGTAGGTATTGAAGATTTTCGGGTCGTAGCCCAGCTCTTTAGCCAGGTGCGCAATCAGCTCATGCCATTCCGGCAGGCCAAGATTGCGTGAAATGCCTGCACCGGCGAACAAGATCAGTTTACCGGCGTCATAGGCGCGTTTTAGCTCGGGTTTCATGCCAATCCCCGCGATGTTTTCAAAAAGGTTGCGAAGCGATCCAGCGCCAGGCGACGCATCGAAATCTCATTTTTCAGCTCGCCCATTTCGGCGAAGGTTTGCGTGTGCCCTTCCGGGATAAACACGCAGTCCCATTGAAATTCGCGTGGACCAGCAGGCTCAGTGGCGATGGTGCCGCGCAGTTCGCCTTCGAACTGATACATTTTTTGCCCATCGCAATAGCCAAGCACGGTTTTTGCCGTGACGCAGGCGCTATCTAAACCGTTCACCAGTTTGGTGAAGCGCTCGGCATTCAGGCGGCTCCAGAAGATGCGCGTTAATCCGGCCGGTAAGCCGTTCAGGCCATCCAGATAGAGCCCGGTGTGTTCGACAAACAGCGGACGACCAATAATAGAGAACGCTTTGGTGAGCTTGTCGCGCACCAGTTCAACCTCATTTTCAGTCTGAATCTCTTCAATACGGCGTGCGATGGGCAGCACTTCGACACCGACCGGCTCAAGGATGGTACGCACCTCGGCCAGCTTTAGTTCATTGGCAGACAGGAATCGTATTTTCATTGCAATCAGTATGTTGAAGGTGAGTTTAAGCTCTGTAAAAGCCTTTCCGTTGGTCGTTGATTCTAGCGCGCCTACCGGGCACTGGGTAGGAACAATCTCTGATAGGAGAAAACAAAATTATGACTTTATCGATGCAAGAATCTAGAATAATTATGCGATTCAATTTAATAAATATGACAGTAAAAATGAGAACCTCAGATGATTTCTTATTTTAGCTCCAGATATTCCATGCTAAAAGATTTACCCTTCATTTTGCAGGGTGATAACCCAGAAAAAAAATTGCGCTTAACTCTGCTCATTGCTGGATTTTCCAGCATCCTGGCGGGTTTTTATATGGTAGCGACGAATTTCATTAAGGGAGAAAATGGTGTTTCCGCCTTATATTGCCTGAGCACCGCGATGGGATTTTATATTGTCATTGCGGCATTCCGTGACAAGCTGAACAAACATCTCTACATCATCGTGCATGCTTTGTTACTGATCATAATGCTGTTGTTTCTGCTGGATAATGACCACAGAGTAGAAAAACACTCAGAGTACAATTATCTGGTGGCGTTAACCGTCGGCTCAGCATTGGTATTACGCCAGCAAACACCTTACTTAAGTAAAATATTCCCGTTAATCTGCCTGGTGGTTTATCTGTTTTTTATCTCGACCGGATTAACCTGGCAACATAGCGCGTTTAAGCTCAATATTCCGCATGAATCCGGCTTTTATATCGTCAACTGTGCAGTGCCGATGATCGCGCTATTGTTAACGGCATTCACGCTGCGCGGCAACTACTCCGAAACCGATTTGATCAAACGCGAACTTTCACAAGCCATCGAAAAGAATCAGCTGGAGCTCTATTACCAGCCACAAGTCGACAGCAATAAAAAGCTGATTGGATTTGAAGCCCTGCTGCGCTGGAAGCATCCTGTTAAAGGCTTTATCTCACCCGAAGTGTTTATTCCAGTGGCCGAAAAAAGTGGCTTGATTATCGACATTGGCAAGTGGGTGATGGAACACACCTTACAGCAAATCGCCGAATGGGATCGCGGTCAGCACCTTAGTGATTTGGTGTTTTCTGTTAACATCAGTCCGCTGCAGTTAATACACCGCGATTTCACCCAGGATACCTTGTTATCGCTGTCGCATTATAAAATCCGCCCCGAACGCCTCAAGTTTGAAATTACTGAAACCACCTTTGTCTACGACCAGAAGCGTATTGGCGACGTAATCAGCCATTTTAGCCAATTAGGTGTTAAATGGGCGATTGATGACTTTGGCGTCGGCTATTCATCGCTTAAATCGATCAGCGATTTTGCCATTGATGATATTAAGATCGATAAATCATTAATCATGCAGATTTTTAAAAATGAGTCATCGGCGATTGTGGTGCAGAAAACCATCGAGTTATCGCGTGAAATGGGTCTGAATGTGCTGGCTGAAGGCATCGAGAGTGAGGAGTATTTCACCTACCTGCGCGATAAAGGCTGTCATCTGTTTCAGGGCTACCATTTCGCCCGCCCGCTGCCGCCCGCAGATGCGCAGGTATGGATCAAGAAAGCCAAAATATAATCTCCTGTTTTGCAGGGTCGCCATTTATGGCGACCGGCACACGGCATATTAACTAAAACAGCAGTTTCGCAAGTGAAAGACCCGCTCCTAAGGTTACAAATTGGGTAGTCACCATCCATTTGGTTTGTGTAATCATTGCTTTATATAAATCGACCTTTATCGCCGCAACATCCTCCCTGGTAGCGTAATTAGACTTGATCACCGCTACATACGCTTTCACGGCAGCCACATCCTCTTTAGTCGCATAATTTGACTTGATTACCGCCACATCCGCTTTGACCGCTTCGACATCCTGTTTCGTGGCATAGTTTGACTTAATCACCGCTACGTCAGAAACCAATACGGTAACATTGTCTTCCAGACTTTTAACACGCTCTTGCATTCCTTTACCTCCGCTCGGTGGTTGTCCGCCTTGTTTGCATTTACGTTGACGGCACGCATAATTGATAACACTTTTATTTAACGGTTCAGCTAACATTATTTCACCCCAATCGTTTCCATTTTTGATTGGGTAATGCAGGTTGACGGTAGGCCATATAATCAAACTCCCTTTTGCAATGGTAAACGTTAAACACCGCACTCGCCCAAAACCCTGAACATCTTAACACCGGTTTTTTTCACAAACATTAGTGGTTTGAATAAGAAAATAAAAATAACTGTCAAAAAAACAAAGAAGATAATCAGTCAACTGAGCAAGTAACAATCTACCGACAATTTAATGTGAGCCGACCTAAAACCCAATGAAATAAAAAAAGCTCACAACTTTCACATCGTGAGCTTTCTCGCAAAATTAAGCAGAACAGAAAATTACTGGTAAACAATCCCCGGCGGATTTACCTGCGAGGTTTCCACCGCCTCTTCCTGTTCGCCCCAGCGTGCCAATACTTGTTTGTACTCGCCGCTGGCAATCGCGCCATTAATTGCCTGCTGCAGTGCCACATCCAATCCATTACCTTTTTTAGTGGTCACCGCTACCCAAGCGCGGAACGGGCCGTGGCCGACGATTTTGGTCTGCCCGCGCGAAGCGACTTTCCATGCTGCCAATGATTGAGGGCCAAACGTTGCATCCGCACGTCCCGAAAGCAGCGCCAGCGTGGCCGCCGCATCATCGTTGAGATAGATGGGCTGCACCGGCGCTAAGCCCTGCGCGCGGTTCTTCTCATCCCAGCTGAGTAAAATCCGCTCCTGATTGGTGCCCGAACCCACAATGATGCGCTTACCCGCCACATCTTCTCGGCCCTTAATCGCGGTTATCGCGCTGTTGGTTTTCACCGCAAAGGCGTGGTTATCCGCGCGATAGGTGGCGAAATCGAACTTCTTTTTGCGCTCTTCGGTGACGGCAATATTGAACATCGCCACGTCATACCGTCCAGCGGTAATACCCAGCGGCCAATCTTCCCACGCGGCTGGCACCAGCTTCAGCTTTAAACCCAAACTGTCCGCCAGCAGACGCGCAATATCCGGATCGCTGCCGATCAGCGTTTTATTATCCGACGCCCATAAACCGATCGGCGGCGAGTTCATCGCCGTGGTGGCGACGGTCAAATAACCCGGATTCACAAAGTGAAAACCCGCCGGAATCTTCGCGATAGCCTGGGGATTCGCGGCTATATTGATCGGCGTTTCATTGTTTTTGGCATCCAGCGTTTCTGCTGCGATGGCTGGCGCGCATGACATCACTGTCAGCAACGCCGCAATAATCACTCGTTCCATTAAAGTACCCGCGCCAGAAAACGTTTGGTGCGCTCGTGGCGCGGCTGATTCAGCACCTGATTACTGCTGCCCTGCTCAACAATGCGTCCATCGACCATAAACACCACGTTGTCCGCCACTTCACGCGCAAAACCGACTTCGTGCGTGACAATCACCAGCGTGGTGCCGGAACGCGCCAGTTTTTTGATCACATCCAGCACTTCACCCACCAGCTCGGGATCGAGCGCTGACGTCGGTTCATCAAACAGCATCACGCGCGGATTGAGCATCAAGGCACGCGCAATCGCGATGCGCTGCTGCTGGCCGCCCGACAAATGGCGCGGCCAGGCATCGGCTTTGTGACGCAGGCCAACCACATCCAACAATTCACCCGCACGATCAATCGCTTCACGGCGTGACAGTTGACGATGCGCAATCGGCGCTTCAATCAGATTCTCCAGCACCGTCAGATGCGGAAACATATTGAAGTTCTGGAACACGTAGCCAACGTTGATGCGCTGACGCAGAATTGCCTGCTCTTTCAGCTCATACAGCTTGTCGCCGCGACGCTGATAACCGATGTAATCGCCATCGATCTGGATATAGCCTTCATCAACGCGCTCCAGATGGTTAATGGTGCGCAGCAGCGTCGATTTGCCCGAGCCAGACGGCCCGAGAATCACCGTCACCGATCCTGGTTCCAGCTCCAGTGACACATCATCCAGCGCTTTCAGTTTGCCGAACGACTTGCTCACGCCGGTAATGCTAATGGCGCCAGCGGTATGCAGATTGCGGTAATCAATGGCTTCGGACATGGGAAAGCTCCTCGGTTGCAGGTTTGGCGCTGCGGTTACGCCATTGACGCCAGCGCGACGGCTGCGGTTCACGGGTGACACTGCGCGCCAGCCAGCGCTCAACGCTGTGCTGCAACAGTGACAGAACGGTGGTGATGATCAGATACCAGGCCGCGCCGACCATCAGCAGCGGAATCACCTGCTGTGTGCGGTTGTAGATCATCTGAATGGTGTAAAACAGTTCCGGCATAGCCAGCACGTAAACCATTGAGGTGCCTTTGGCGAGGCTGATGATTTCATTAAAAGTGGTAGGAATAATCGCGCGCAGCGCCTGTGGCAGAATGATGCGGAAGGTACGGCGCGTGGAGGATAATCCCAGCGCCGAAGCCGCTTCAAACTGGCCGTGATCGACACCCAAAAAGCCGCCGCGAATGATCTCAGCACTATAAGCGCTCTGCACCAGCGTCAAACCAATCACCGCCGCCGGGAACTGGCCGAGCACGTTGATGGTCTGGAAATGGCCCCACGACAGCGCGGTAAACGGAATGCCCAGCGACAGCGTGTCGTACAGATAGGAGAAGTTGTAGAGGATGATCAGCACCACGATCAGCGGCAGCGAGCGGAACAGCCAGATATAGCCAAACGCCAGCGTACTCAGCAGCCAGGATGACGAGAGGCGCGCCAGCGCCAGCAAACCGCCAAAAATCAGGCTGAGTATGGTGCCAAACAGCGTCAGCAGCAGCGTTTGCCCCAAACCGCTGAGGATCACCGGATCAAAAAACCATTTGGCGAACACGCCCCATTCCCAGCGCGGATTGAACGCAACCGAATCAATCACGCTGGCCAGAATAAACAGCGCGACAATCGCGCCGACGGTACGTGCCGGATATCGCGCCGGCACCACGGTTAAACGTTGTGGTTCATTACGCATTACAACTCCTTAGCTGGCCTGCGCCACGCTATGTACATCAATCACTTTCAGGAAGCGCAAGCGTCCATCGTGTGGCGGCTGGCTGTAGACTTCCATATCCTCCAGCAGCTCAAACTGCGGCTGATAACCGTGGCCGATATACAACTTCACCGCTTCTGGCTGGCGGAAACCGGTGGTGAGAAACACGCGCTGATAGCCCGCACGCAGCGCACGGCGCTCCAGTTCCTGCAGGATCAGCAGCGCCAATCCCTGACGACGCAGATCGCTGCGCGTCCAGATGCGTTTAAACTCAGCGGTCACCTCGTCGTAGGGTTTATACGCGCCCATCGCGATGATCTCGCCGTCACGCTCCAGCACGATAAACAGCCCGCGCGGCGGTAAATACCATTCGGTCAGCTCCACCTCTTTTTGGCTGGTGAAGAACGCGCCGTAGCGCGCGGTATATTCACCAAACAGTCCGGTCAAAATCGGTTGCAGCTCAGGCGCTTCCGGTGATACTTCGCGGAACAGTTGCTCGCTCATGCGGCCTCCTTAATCGCCCAATCCGGCCGGATTGATCTCTGAACTGTCGATACGCTCAACGCCTTCACCCCAGCGCTTCAGCACCTTGTCGTAATCGCCGTTCTTGATCACGCCATTCAGCGCGGTGTTGATCGGCTGCACTAAACCGCCATCTTTCTTCACCGTCACCGCGATGTGCGCCGCTTTCGGCCAGCCGCCATCGACGCTGCCAACCAAACGCGTCTGCTTGGTCAGCGCCGCTTTCCAGGCGCCAATTACGTTCGGACCAAAGTAGGCATCGGCGCGGCCCGACTGCAGCGCCAGCGTTTGGGCCGCATCGTCTTTGGTATACACCGGCGTAAACGGCTTCAATCCTTTAGCCTGATTCTCTTTATCCCAGGCCAGCAGGATCGATTCCTGATTGGTGCCAGAGCCGACGATAATACGCAGTCCGGCAATATCTTCGGCTTTGGTCAGCGACGTAATTGGACTGCTGGATTTGACGTAAAAACCGAGTGAATCTTTGCGATAGGTGGCGAAATCGAAGCGTTCTTTGCGCTCTTTAGTGACGGTCACGTTACTGATCGCCGCATCGTATTTGCCCGATGCCACGCCCAGCGGCCAGTCTTCCCATGACGTTGGCACCACGTTGAGTTTCAGACCCAGGCTGTCGGCGACTAAGCGGGCGATATCCACTTCGCTGCCGAGCAGGGTTTTGTTGTCATCACTGAATACAGTTAATGGCGGCGAATTCAGCGCGGCGACCGCTACGGTGAACGAACCCGGCACGGCAAAGCGATGTCCAGCCGGGATCTGCGCCACTGCGGCGTCATTTTTCGCGGTATTGATCGGCGTTTTGTTGGCTTCAACACTGATGTTTTGACCGTTAACCGCCACATCTTCGGCGAATACGGCGCTGCTCATGCCCAGCAACAACAGCGCAATAAGGGATTTTTTCTGCATAGCGTTTATTCTCGAGTTTTATTTTTGTGTGTATTGGTTAACCGGATCTTTCAGACCAAAGCTGGCGCGCAGCGTGGTTCCGGGGTATTCGCTGCGGGTCAAACCGCGCGCTTGCAGAATCGGTACCACGCGATCGACAAAGCGTTCGAATGTATCTGGCGTGCCGCCCTGAATGATGAAGCCATCGGTCGCTTCGCTCTCAAACCACAGCTGCAAACCGTCGGCTACCTGCTCTGGCGTGCCGTGGAACAGCGGACGCGGCGTCGCGGCTTCCAGCGCCGCCTGGCGCAGCGTGTGGCCATGCTCGCGCGCCTTGCGTTTGATTTCGTCGGTGGTGCTGCGGAAGCTGTTTTGCCCGATATCGCCGAGTTCCGGGAACGGCTCATCCAGCGGATATTGTGAGAAGTCGTAATGATCGAAGAAGCGACCGAGATAGTTGAGCGCATCTTTGATGGAAACCAGCGCGGCGGTGGTTTGATACTGCTGCTCCACATCTTCCGCACTGTCGCCAACGATCACGCCAACGCCCTGGAAAATGTGCAGATCGCCCGGTTCGCGGCCATTCGCAACCAGCTGTTTTTTCACATCGCGGTAGAACGCCTGCGCCTCTTCGCGCGTCGGCTGATGGGTAAAGATGGCGTCGGCGTGTTTAGCGGCCAGCTTGCGGCCATCTTCCGATGCGCCCGCCTGAAACACCACCGGACGTCCTTGCGGCGTGCGTTCGATATTCAGCGGCCCTTGCACCTGGAAGAAATCGCCGTGGTGATTCAGCGTGTGCAGCTTCTCAGGATCAAAGAACTGGCCGCTCTCTTTATTACGCACGAAAGCGTCGCCTTCCCACGAATCCCACAGCCCTTTCACGACTTGCAGATACTCATCAGCGATGCGGTAGCGCAGCGCGTGTTCCGGATGCTGCTGGCGCGAGAAGTTCTTCGCCGAACCTTCCAGCGGCGAGGTCACCACGTTCCAGCCCGCACGACCGCCGCTCAGATGATCGAGGCTGGCAAACTGCCGCGCCACGGTGAACGGCTCGCTGTATGAGGTGGAAACCGTGCCGACCAAACCAAGATGCTCGGTAACGCCCGCCAGCGCCGACAGCAAGGTCAGCGGCTCGAAGCGATTGAGGAAGTGGGGAATCGATTTTTCATTAATAAACAGGCCATCGGCAACAAACAGGAAATCCAGCTTGCCCGCTTCCGCCTTGCGCGCAATATGTTTGGCGTAATCAAAATTGATGCTGGCATCGGCCAGCGCCGCCGGATGACGCCACGCGGACATATTGCCGGACGCGCCATGCAGAATGGTGCCCAATCGCAGTTGTCTTGCAGTCATAATGTTCTCTCTTTTGCCAAGGCGCAGCCTGACGGCGACATGCCTGTCGCCGTACAGAACCGGAATTAAAGGGTGAATCGCGTTAGTTCAGAATGGCGTCACGACATCGCGCGTTGAGGTGCTGCAACGCTTGCTGAGCCAGTTGCGTAAAGTAGTGTGCAGCGGGGGCAATCAGCGCTTCATCAGGATTGAAGCCGCCATGATGCAGACCAAATTCGCTCGCGCTGCCAATGCTGACAAACGCCCCGGGGATCTGCTGTAAGTAGTAGGCAAAATCTTCGCCGCCGAGATGTAACTCAGCGGTCTGCACGCGGTAGCCCGCCTGCTGCGCCACGTTGCTGGCAAACTGCGCCCAGCGCGCATCGTTCTCCAGCACCGGCGGACCCGGATGCCAGCTGAAGGTGGCGCTGGCACCGTTGGCGGCGGCGATATTCTCCACCAGCGTGCGGGCGCGCTGCTCCAGCTCCGCGCGCACCTGTTTGTCGTGGGTGCGCACCGTGCCGCCAAATTCGGCCTCGCCGGGCAGTACGTTCCAGGTTTTGCCAGCGTCGATACGCGTCACGCTGAGCACTAAGCTGTCCAGCGTATTGAAGCTGCGGCTGGTGAGCGATTGCAGCGCCTGAATAATCTGGCTGGCGACCACAATGCTGTCCACGCCCTCTTCCGGATGCGCGGCATGCGCACCTTTGCCGGAAACCCGCACGATAAATTTATCCGCATTGGCGTAAAACGCGCCGCCACGGGTGGCGAAGGTGCCGGTCGGCAAACCGGGTTCATTGTGCATGCCGAAAATCGCCTGCACGCCGTCCAGCACGCCCGCATTGATCAACTGGCGTGCGCCGGTGGCGTTCTCTTCTGCCGGTTGGAACAGAATACGGATGCGCCCCGGCAATTGATCTTCAACGGCTTTCAGCTGCAAGGCCGCGCCCAGCATCACCGCGCTGTGAACATCGTGGCCGCAGGCATGCATTACGCCGCTGTTGCGCGAGCGGTAAGTGAGTCCGGTGGCTTCGTGAATCGGTAGCGCATCGATATCGGCGCGCAGCGCAATCAGCGTGTCCCCGTGCCCCACTTCCACGATTACGCCGGTTTCCAGCGGATAATCCAGCAGACGCAAACCGGCGTCCTGTAACCAGCGGCTTAGGCGCGCGGTGGTCTCGACTTCGCGGCCGGATAACTCCGGCCAGCTGTGCAGCTCACGTCGCCAGTCAATCAGCTGATGTTCGCTAAATTGCGTCATACCTGCCTCCGGAAGCAGCGAATCATGCGGTGACTAAACGGTGAGTGGCCAACAGTTCGAGTGATTTCACGCGCGCCTGCTCTTCAGCCACCGGCGTATCAATCACGAACTCTTCAATGCCGAAATTCTGATGCAGCGCATCCAGCTTGGCATGCACCTGCGCGGCGGTGCCCTTCAGCAGCGATGGCGTGCGCGGTTCAATCACGTAATCGGTATAACCGCCCTGACGCACGTAGCGTTCGGCCTGCTCGACGCTGCCGACGTTAACGCTGGGGCCATCCTTCACGTTGACATGATAAACGCGCAGGTTATCCACCAGCAGATCGGCTTCCGCCGGCGAGTCCGCCACCACCACTTGCACCGCCACCAGCGCGCGCTGGCCGTTGCTGTGCTGGCGATAGCTGTTAAGGACTTTTTCCATTAGTTGCGGATCGCCGTTGTGATGCGCGGCAAACACCAGCTGCCAGCCGAGTTCCGCCGCCAGTTTGGCGCTCTCTTCGCTGGCACCCAGCAGGAAGCGATTGGCCGGACGCGGCGGCTGTGGCGTAGCGCGCAGAATCTCTTCATCGCCCACTGGCGGCACTTGCAACCAGCTATCCAGCAGCGTCAATTGCTCGGCGAAGCTGCCTTTCTCTTGCAGATGCACACCGAGCTGCAACGCACGCGTTGAGAGCGGCAAGCCGCCCGGCGCTTTGCCAACACAAACGTCAATGCGGCCCGGCGCTAAGGACGCCAGCAAGTTGAAGTTTTCCGCCACTTTGTACGGGCTGTAATGTTGCAGCATCACGCCGCCGGAGCCGACGCGAATATGTTGTGTCTGGCCGATGATCCAGGCGATCAGCAGTTCCGGCGACGGACTCGCCAGACGATCGGTATTGTGGTGCTCCGCTAACCAGAAGCGGTGATAGCCCCAGGCTTCCGCCTGCTGCGCCAGCTGTAACGTGCGGTGTAGCGCGTGGCTGGCTGTCTCTCCGTCGGCAATCGGCGATTTATCCAGCAAACTCAGTCGGTATGACATGCGCCTTATCCTTTTCGTCATGAATATGGCGAGTAGTTTGTGGTGGAGAAGGCGGATTCGTAAAACATGATATTGTCGTATCTATATTTACTTTATGCATATCAGGGAGATAGATTGGACCATGTGGTTTAAACTCCTTTGAAAACACATAATTATCCCCACAGGATATGGATTGTTGTGGTGATGTTTTGAAAATGTGACACTCAATATAAAATTATTAAAACATCGTTTCAAAATGTGACGTAATTCATCCAATCGCCATTCCCTTATTTTTCCAGCCACTATTTTCTCTATGCTGACACCACGCGGCATCCTTCGACAAATTAATGCGCCGCACCTTCCTGCCTCCCCTTAGCTGGAGAAAAAGCATGACGTTTAAAAAATTACTTCTGGTCGTTTCGTTATCCTCTGCGGCAGCGTTTTGCCCGGCAGTGGCTTCCGTCAAGGTCATTAAAGTGGCCGAAGTTCAACCGGCGGGTTATCCCACGGTGGTGGCGCTTGAACACATGGGCGAGAAGCTAAAAAAAGCCACTGATGGCCGATTAGAAATGAAGGTTTACGCCGGTGGCGTACTCGGCGATGAAGACCAGACGCTGCAGCAGGTGCAACTGGGCGCCATTGACATGATCCGTGTTTCGCTGGCACCGGTCACCACCATCGCGCCAGAAACCAGCGTATTAACCTTGCCGTATGTTTTTCGCGATGAGGATCATATGCACAAGGTGCTTGATGGTGATATCGGAAAAAATATCGTCGAGAAATTCGATAACGATCCTAACGCCCGTATGATATTCCTCGGCTGGACCGACGCCGGTGTGCGCAACATGATCACCAAAAAGCCAATCGCCAAACCCGACGATCTTAAGGGTATGAAAATCCGCGTGCAAAACAGTGCGATTTCGTTGGCGACCTTAAAAGCCATGGGCGCAAACCCGGTGGCAATGGGCGTGAGCGAAGTGTTTAGCGCCATGCAAACCGGCGTGGTGGATGGCACTGAAAACAACCCGCCAACCTTTGTTGCCCACAACTATATGCCCGTCGCTAAGTACTACACCCTCACCGGCCACTTCATTCAGCCTGAAATGATTCTCTACTCTAAACCTTTGTGGAATCGCCTCTCGGCTGACGACCAGGCGTTGCTGAAGAAATTAGGCAAAGAGGCGCAGGAGGAAGAGCGTCAGCTCTGGGCAACTTACACCCAACAATCCATCGAGAAGATGAAAGCCGGTGGCGTGACCTTCCAGGAAACCGATCGTGAAACCTTCATGAAAGCCACCCAGCCAGTGCGCGATCAGTTTGGCGGGAAATATCAGGATTTGATGAAACAAATTGCTGATGTGAAGTAATCCTCCCCACGCCACGTGCCTGCGTGGCGTTTTAATCAGGTAAACATTATGACTGCATACTCTCGTCTGATGGATGGGCTTTATTTGCTGTGCATGGCGATCGCCGCTGTTGCCTTGTTGATTATGGTGACGGTGATTCCCATCGGGATTTTCACCCGCTATGTGCTGAACGACGCGTTATCCTGGCCAGAACCGGTCGCCATCATTTGCATGATCATCTTTACCTTTATTGGTGCGCCAGTCGGGTTCCGCGCCGGTACGCATATTTGCGTCTCGATGATGACCGACCGGCTCTCGCCGGTGAATCAGCGCTGGCTGCTCAAGTTGTCTGACGCGCTGATGATCATCACCTGTCTGGTGATTTTCCGCGCCAGTTACAACCTGTGTGAAGCGATGTGGGTGCAAACGCTGGCCTCACTACCGGTGGTGACCTATGGCGAAATGTATCTGCCGATCCCAATCGGCGCGATTTTCACCCTGCTGTTTGTCATTGAAAGATTGGTTAATGGCGATCAAAGCCAACGCGCCATCGTGACTCTTGGCGGCACCCACTAAGCGGAGAAGAAAATGGACGCACTGATTTTGATAGGCAGTTTGGTAGTATTACTGCTGGTGGGTTTCCCGGTGGCATTTGCCGTTGGATTGAGCGCGTTTATCGGGGCATGGTGGATCGATTTACCACTGGAAGCGGTGGTGATTCAGATTACCAACGGCATTAATAAGTTTTCACTGTTAACCATTCCGTTCTTCATTTTGGCTGGTGCGATTATGGCGGAAGGCGGCATTGCCCGGCGGCTGGTCAACTTTGCCTATATTTTCGTTGGTTTTATTCGCGGCGGTTTGTCGCTGGTGAATATTGTCGCCTCAACCTTCTTTGGCGCGATTTCGGGTTCTTCGGTGGCGGATACCGCCTCGATTGGTTCCGTGATGATTCCGCAGATGGAGGAGAAAGGCTATCCGCGTGACTTCGCTGCGGCGGTAACGGCCAGCGGCTCGGTACAAGCGGTGTTAACCCCGCCCAGCCACAATTCGGTGATTTATTCGCTCGCCACCGGTGGTGTTGTCACCATCTCATCGCTGTTTGTCGCCGGCATCATTCCTGGCCTGTTACTGGGTTTTTGCTTAATGGTAATGTGCCTGGGATTTGCGCGTAAACGCGGCTACCCCAAAGGTGAGCGCATCCCTTACAAGCAGGCGTTGAAAATCTTCTTCGATGCGTTCTGGGGATTGTTCACCATTTTCATCATTCTCGGCGGAATTCTTTCCGGCGTGTTCACCGCCTCGGAATCGGCAGCCATTGCCTGCATCTGGGCGTTCTTTGTCACCATGTTTATTTACCGTGATTTCAAATGGACGCAATTGCATATCCTGGTGTTTCGGACCATCAAAACGGTAACCATTGTGATGGTGTTGATCGCCTTCGCCGCCGGTTTCGGTGCGGTAATGACCTTTATGCAATTACCCACCATTATTACCGAAGCCTTTACCCAATTTTCCAGTAACAAGTATGTGATTTTGATGTGCATTAATCTGTTGCTACTGGTGGTGGGGACGCTAATGGATATGGCACCGCTGATCCTGATTCTGACGCCGGTACTATTACCGGTAGCCACCGCACTCGGCGTCGATCCGGTGCATTTCGGCATGATAATGCTAACCAACTTAGGCATCGGTTTAATTACGCCACCGGTCGGCACGGTATTATTTGTCGCCAGCGCAGTGAGTAAGCAAAAGATTGAGCAAGTGGTCACCGCCATGCTGCCTTTCTATGGCGTGTTGTTTATTGTGCTGATGTTGATTACCTATATTCCGGCGTTATCGCTATGGCTACCGCGTTTAATGGGCGTGATGTAACAACCGGTCAAATCATTGTGCTTTAAATCTGCTGCGGGCTCTGACACATCTACTGCGTCACGGGCCGTCCTCGCACCGCTAGCGCGGTACCTTCGGCTTTCACGTCGTGCCGACGGATCATTCGGGGATCGGCCGTCCTGGCCGGCCCCGAACTGCCTCACGCATCCCTGCGTGAGGCTCCTGGCCCAACGTAAAAGCCTCAGCGCTGCGGATAGCCCTTTTGCCGCAGCAGACGCGTCAGCGCCTCTGGCAAATGTGCCCTTTTCAACAACACGCACTGAAGGTTTGGAGCAGGCCGGGGCCGCTTTTGGGCCGGCAATCCGCAGCGCTGAACGAAGCGAGGAAGCCAGGAGAGCCCGCAGGACGCGGGCGAAAGGCGGAGCCGGGACAGGACGTCCCGTCTCCGCCGGTCCGTCAGGCAGACGAGCGAAGTGAAGGTACCGCGTAAGCGGCGCGAGGACCGCAGGACCAAAAGTGGCACCGGTCAGCGCCATCGCCAATGGCTTAGCTAATAAGCATTACGCCATTTATGGCGCCCCATCGTATGAACAGAACGCCTATTTATTTTTTTTAGCAAAGCTTAGTGCAATTCCTTGGTTCAACTCCCGTGTGCGGCATTCAATGATGAAAACCGCCCGTCGGGCTATTGATTAAAAAGGGAAACACCATGACTAAGCATTTTCACTTGCAGGCGTTGAGTTTGGCCCTGCTATCAGGGATTTTTAGCGCCCACGCGGCAGACACGCCCGTTAAAGGCGGCACGCTGGTTTACCTCGAACAACAGGCACATACCAACCTTTATCCACCCGCCGGTGGCTTTTATCCCAATGGCGGTATTCTGAATCAAATTACCGATAAGCTGACGTGGCAGAATCCTGAAACCTTAAAAGTGGAACCGTGGATTGCCGAAAGCTGGAGCAGTAACGCCGATAAAACCGAATATACCTTTAAAATTCGTCCCGGCGTCACCTTCTCTGATGGCACGCCCTTAGATGCCAATGCGGTAGCCAAAAACTTTGATACTTACGGTCTGGGAAATAAAGCCCAGCGCCTGCCGGTTTCCGAAGTGATCAATAATTACGACCGCAGTGAAGTTATTGATCCTCAGACGGTGAAATTCTATTTCAAAAAACCGTCACCCGGTTTTTTACAGGGCACCGCTACCATCGGTTCGGGCCTGGTTTCCCTCAGTACGCTGCAGCGTAGCTTCGACCAACTCGGCGATGCGCGTCATATTATTGGTTCCGGTCCATTTGTGGTCAGCGATGAGAAACTCGGCCGCGAGGTCGATTTAACCGCGCGCAAAGATTATCAATGGGGCCCGAAAAACCTCGCCCAGCAAGGTCCCGCCAATCTCGACGGCATTAAATTCATCGTCACGCCGGAAGACAGCGTGCGTATTGGCGCGCTGCTGGCCGGCCAGGTCGACTTCATTCGTCAGGTGCAAGCCTACGACGAGAAGCAGGCGCAGCAGCAAAACTTCCCGATTTACGCTGCACCCACGCGTGGCGTCAACGACAGCATCAGCTTCCGCCCGGATAACCCGCTAGTCAGCGATGTGAAAGTGCGTCAGGCGCTGCTGCACGCCACCAACGCTCAGCAAGTGGTGCAAACCCTGTTCTCACCGAACTATCCGCAGGCCACCTCGGTGATCGCCACCTCGGCGGCCGGTTACGTCAATCTGGCCGACAAGCTGAAATTCGATCCGGCGTTGTCGAAAAAGCTGCTGGATGAAGCAGGCTGGAAACCGGGCAGCGACGGCATCCGCGAAAAGGATGGCAAGAAACTGGCGCTGACCATTTATGAATCGCTGCCGCAGCCGCAGAACAAAGAGGTGCTACAGCTGGTGGCACAGCAGTGGCGTCAGGTTGGCGTCGCGCTGGCGGTGAAAGCCGGTGATGCAGGCAGCCGCGTGCTGGATAACCTCGATCCGCTGAAAACCCCGCTGGTGGTGTCCGAAGTGGGACGCGCCGATCCTGATGTGGTGAAGAGCCAGTTCTATCCGACTAACCGTGATGCGCTGCTGCAAAAAGGCGGCTCCAGCGACAAGGTGCAGAACTTCCGCGACGACAAACTGAACACGCTGTTGCTGGGGATCTCCTCGGAAGTCGATCCGGCAAAACGCCTGGCGGTGACCGGCGAGGCGCAGCGCTATCTGCTCGATCAGGCCTATGTGATTCCGATTTTTGAAGAACCGCAGGTGTTTGCCGGTGCGCCGTGGCTGAAAGGCGTGAATTTTGAAGCCGTCGGTCGTCCGTCGTTCTACGGCGCGTGGCTGGAAAAACACTAAGGCAGGTTGATGATGCAACGTTCACTGCTGCGAAGAGTGGGTCAAAGCGTTTTGGTGCTGTGGGCCGCGTTTACCCTGTCGTTCTTTCTGCTGCAGGTGCTGCCCGGCGATGCGGTGCTGATCAAGTTTCAGAACCCGGATCTGGGCCTTAGCCCGGATCAAATCGCCGAAATGCGCCTGGCTTACGGCGCGGATAATCCGCTCTGGCAGCAGTACGTGCACACGCTGCTGGCGATGGTGCGCGGCGATTTTGGTTACTCGGTGCAGGCGGGCGTGCCGGTCAGCGAACAGCTGATCAGCAACCTGCCCGCCACGCTGCAACTGGCGCTGCTCGGTTTTGTGCTGGCAACCCTTATCGCGTTCGCGCTGGCGGCGTTATCGCGCTTGCCAGCGCTGCGCTTCCTGCGTTCGGTGCTGCAATCGGTACCGGCGCTGTTTATCTCGCTGCCGACCTTCTGGCTCGGCATCGCGCTGATTCAGCTGTTCTCCTTCCAGCTGCGCTGGATCCCGGTGATCAATCCGTCGCCGCTACAGGGTTTGATTCTGCCGGTGATTACCGTGGCGATCCCGATCTCCGCGCCGCTGGCGCAGATTCTGTTGCGCAGCATCGATCAGGTTTCTACCCAGCCGTTCGTGGCGGTCGCGCGCGCTAAAGGCGCCAGCGAAAGCCATGTGCTGTGGCATCACGTGATGCGCAATGCGCTGCTGCCGGTGCTGAACGTTGCCGGTTTGCTGCTCGGGGAACTGATCGCCGGTGCGCTGATTACCGAAACCGTGTTTGGCCTAAGCGGCGTCGGTCAGCTGACGCAGCAGGCGGTGAATAATCAGGACGTCGCGGTGTTACAGGCGGTGGTGATGATCTCGGCACTGGCGTTTGTGCTGATTAACCTGCTGGTCGATGCGCTGATGCCGCTGTTCGATCCGCGTCTGCAATCCATTGCCGGAGGCAACCGATGAGTCTGGTCGATTACTCAACTGCGCGTCAAAGCAACGGCAACGCACGTGCGTCCCGCGTGCTCAACATCCAGCCAGGTTTGTGGCTGGCGTGGGGCGTGATGCTGTTGGCGCTGCTGGCGGCATTTGCGCCTGGTCTGTTTACCCATTTCAGCCCAACGGAAAGCGTGCCTGGCGCACAACGTCTGCCGCCGCAGGCCGCTTACTGGCTCGGCACCGATCAGCTGGGCCGCGATCTCTACGCGCGCATTATTTATGGTGCGTCACAGTCACTGTCGGCGGCGGTCGCAGCGGTGGCGATGGGGCTGATTGGCGGCACCACGCTCGGCGTGCTGGCGGGCGCGATGGGCGGTCGTACTGAGAACTGGCTGATGCGCTTAGTGGATGTGCTGCTGTCGATTCCCTCGCTGCTGCTGTCGCTCAGCATTCTGATTCTGCTGGGTTTTGGCACCGTGCACGCCGCGCTGGCGGTGGGCATCGCCTCGATTGCCAGCTTTGCCCGCCTGGCGCGTGGCGAAGTGGTCCGCGTACGCCGCAGCGAGTTCGTCGAAGCGGCTTACGGCAGCGGCGGCAGTTTCTGGCGCGTGTTGTGGCGTCATATTTTACCCAACTCGCTGACGGCGGTGATCGCCTTCGCCGCCTTGCAGTTTGGCCAGGCGATTCTGGCGTTATCCACGCTCAGCTTCCTCGGCTACGGCACGCCGCCGCCGACGCCCGAATGGGGATTATTGATCGCCGAAGGACGTAACTATCTGGCGACTGCGTGGTGGCTCACCACCTTCCCCGGCATTGTGGTGGTCGCCGTGGTGCTGGCCGCCAACCGCATCAGTCGTCAACTGGCCGGAGGTGACGCATGAGCGCGTTATTAGCCATTGAAAATTTAACCCTCAGCTATCGCCAGCGCGGCGAGTGGCGCGCGGTGGTTCACAACGTCAGCTTCGAGTTGCAGCCGGGTGAAATGGTGGCGCTGGTCGGTGAATCCGGATCCGGCAAAACCACCACCGCGCAGGCCATTATTGGTTTGATGGCAGAAAACGGCCGCCGGGACAGCGGCAAAATTGTGCTGAACGGCACCGATATCGCCGGTTGGTCTTCTAAACGTCTTGATAGCCTGCGCGGCGTCAGCATCAGCTTAGTGCCGCAGGATCCGGGCAACTCGCTCAATCCGGTGAAAACCATTGGCGATCAGGTCGGTGAAATGTTGCAGCTGCACCTGAAAATCAGCAAAACCGAACGTCAGCAGCGCGTACTGGAGCTGCTGCAAAAAGTGGGGCTGAGCCATCCGGAACAGCGTCTGACGCAGTACCCGCATCAGCTTTCCGGCGGCATGAAACAGCGCGTGCTGATTGCTATCGCCCTCGCCCTGCGTCCGCAGATTATCATTGCCGATGAACCCACAAGCGCGCTGGATGTCACGGTGCAAAAACGCATTCTCGATCTGCTGGATGTGCTGCGCCGCGAATCCGGTACGGCGGTGCTGTTTGTCACGCACGATTTGGCATTGGCGGCAGAACGTGCCGATCGCCTGCTGGTATTTCGTCATGGCGAAGTTCAGGAACAAGGCCCGGCGGCGCAGGTGATCAACGCGCCTAAGCATGCTTACACGCGGCAGCTGTTGCAGGACGCCGTTCCGGGCGACAGCGCGCTGTCCGTGCCGACACATGCCAACTTCTCGTCGCCAGCGATTCAGCTCTCCGGCATCAATAAACAGTTTTCCCTCGGTCGCCAGCAGCAGCTGCAGGTGGCGAAAGAGGTGTGCGTCACGGTGGCGCGCGGCACCACGCACGCGCTGGTCGGCGAATCCGGCTCGGGGAAAACTACGCTGGCGCGCATTCTTTTAGGCTTTGAGCAGGCCGATAGCGGCCGCGTGGTGATCGATGGCATCGATGCCACCGCGCTGCGCGGCGAAGCGCAACGTCAGCTGCGCCGCAAGATTCAGTTTGTGTATCAGAACCCGTTTGCCTCGCTGGATCCGCGCCAGACGCTGTTCGCCATCATTGAAGAGCCGCTGCGTAACTTTGAGAAACTCAGCAGCGAGCAGCGCCGTGAACGCGTCGCAGCCGTGGCGCAGCGCGTGGCGTTACCGCTGGAGCTGCTGACGCGCAAACCGCGCGAGTTGTCCGGCGGCCAGCGTCAGCGCGTAGCCATCGCCCGCGCCCTGATTCTGCAACCGGCTATTCTGGTGCTGGATGAAGCGACCTCGGCGCTGGATGTCACGGTGCAGGCGCAGATTCTGCAACTGTTGCAACGACTGCAACGCGAGCTCGGCCTTACTTATCTGTTTATCACCCACGACCTCGCCACCGTGCGCCGCATTGCGCACAGCGTCACCGTGCTGCGCGCCGGTGAAGTGGTGGAGCAAGGTGACACTGTCACTCTATTTAACGCGCCGCAGCATCCGTATACCCGATCGCTGATTGACGCGATACCCGCTTTCCGTCCGCTGATTAAGGAGTCTGCATGACGCGCAAACGCATTGGTTTTTTCACTCGCCTGCTGGATGACACTTCCGCACAGCAGCGCTATCGCCTGGCAACTGAACAGATTCAGCACGCCGAGCGCACCGGTTTTGACAGCGCGTGGATTGCTCAGCACCACTTTCACGAGAAAGAAGGCGGCTTGCCTTCACCGCTGCTGTTTCTGGCCCACGTTGCGGCGCACACCCGCACTATTCGGCTTGGCACCGGCATCATCACGCTGGCGATGGAGAACGCGCTGCGCGTCGCCGAAGATGCCGCGGTGCTGGATTTGCTGAGCAACGGTCGCCTCGAAGTCGGTTTAGGATCGGGCGGTACCGCGACCTCGTTTCTGCCGTTCGGTATCACTATCGACCAGCGCGCCAGCGTGTTTGCCGATCATCTGCATCAGCTGCTGGGCGCCTGGCGCGGCGATACGCTGGGCCATCCGGATAATCATCTCTATCCCGCTGCGCCGACGCTGGCGCAGCGCGTGTGGATCGCCACCTTCTCGGTGGAAGGCGCGGCGCGCGCAGGCCTTGCCGGGCACGGTTTGATGCTGTCGCGCACCCAGCCGCGTCCGGCGGGCCAGCCTGATTTGCCGCTCCACCAGATACAAAACCCGATGATTGATGCCTATCTGGCGGCTTTACCAGTAGGCATTGCGCCGCGCATTCTGGCATCGCGCACCGCTTTTGTGACCGATTCCAACGACTACGCGCGCCGTCTTGCCGAGCCGGGCTTACAGCGCCAGGCGCAGCATTTCCGTGAATCGGGACACGTGATTGGCAACACGCTGGACGAACAGGCGCGTCAGCTGGATGCGCACTTCGGCGATGCCGACACGGTGCGGCAATCGCTGCTGGCCGATACGTCGCTGCAACGCGTCACCGATATCAGCTTCCAGGTGCACTCCATCGATCCGCCACACGCCGACATTCTGCGTTCTATCGAATTGATTGCCGAGCATATTGCGCCCGCGCTGCGTGGATAAGTCGGTGTGCATGAAGGTATAGAGATGAATACACACCTTACTGAGCGCACACCTTGTAGCGGCGCAATTCATTGCGCGATAAATCGCGCCGCTACGAAATGTGGGGTGGTTTGAATGAGTGCTGAGCTGGACGGCATTACGCCAGCTGTGGCGACCGAATAACGCTTTAACAGGAGAATTTCATGTCTCAAACGTTTGATTTACTGGCCGCGCTGGCGGATATCGATCCCGCGTCTGAACTGGCGCAAGCCCGCGCCGAGCGTCACGCCGCCACCCAGCACACGCAAGGCAGCTATGACGTGCTGTTTTCACAGGATGATGAGGATTTGCCGTTAGCAGAACGTTTCGCCCTCGCCGCGCAGGTCGCGGCCTGGCATGGCGCGTCGAGTCTCGAAGCGCATTACCGCCAGCCGGATCAGCCTAACAACGCACGCTTCGCTGCGGGTCTGGCGTTTGCGGAACTGCTGAGCTTGCATCCGGTCGATGCTGCGCCGCAGCACATTGAGACGCTGCAAACTGCCGGATGGTCGCCACGTGGCATCGTCACGCTGGCGCAGCTGATTGCCTTTGTCAGCTTCCAGAGCCGCTTGCTTGCGGGTTTGCGTTTGCTCAACGGTGAAGAGACGGCGTCGCAGCCGCATGCGGTGGCCGGTAAATGGCACGATGCGCCGCTCACCGTCAGCGGGAAAACCGCCCTCACCGCCTTTACCCAACAGGAACTCGGCTGGGAACCGTGGCTGGCGGCAAAAGCGCTGCAGGAATTTAGCGCTGAAGAGCAGGCAACGCTGGCGAAATTCGGCCACAGCGACTCTGATTACTTCCGCCTGCTGGGCCGCAATCAGCCACTGCTCGAGCAGCGCACGCTAACCGATAAAGGCATCTTCTACACCGCAGGCGGACTCTCGCGCGCCGAGCGAGAACTCGCCGCCACGGTGGTGAGCAAGGTCAACGGCTGCATCTACTGCGCCTCGGTGCATGCGCGCAAAGCCAGCCAGCTGTCGAAAGATGAACCGGAGGTGCAGAAGCTGCTGAATGTCGCGCCGGGCGCTGAGCTGTCGCACGGACAATCGGCGCGCTGGGCGGCGCAGATCGATCTGGTTGCTACCTTATCGATTACGCCTGCCGCCACCAGCCTGAAACAGCTGCAGGCGCTGCGCGCTCAGGGATTCAGCACGCTGGAGCTGCTGGACCTGATTCAATCCGCCGCCTTCTTTGCCTGGGCGAATCGCCTGATGCTGACGCTCGGCGAACCTTTCTTACCTGAACACACACAAGGATGACCATGACGGATCTTTCCCATCAACAGCTGGTGCGCTGGCGACGCGAGCTGCATCAGCATCCCGAACTGTCGGATCAGGAATTTGCCACCACCGAGCGCCTTACCCGCTGGTTGCAGGAACTCAACGTCAAGCTGCTGCCGCTGGATTTGAAAACCGGTGTCGTGGCAGAAATCGGTCACGGTGAACCGCTGATTGCGCTGCGTGCCGACATCGACGCCCTGCCCATCGACGAGCAAACCGATCAAGCATGGCGCTCCCAGCAGTCGGGCGTGATGCACGCCTGCGGCCACGATCTGCATAGTAGCGTGATGCTGGGCGTCGCACAGCAGTTGCAACGCATCGAATCCCAGCTGCCTGGCCGCGTGCGCATTCTGTTCCAGCCTGCCGAAGAGGTTTTTACCGGCGCGAAACAGCTGCTGGCGGCGGGCGCGCTGAAAGAGGTGCAGGCGATTTTCGGCCTGCATAACGCGCCGGATCTGCCAACCGGCACGCTGCGGACGCGCGGCGGTGCCTATTATGCCAACGTTGATCGTTTCCAGATCACTATCAACGGCAAAGGTGCGCACGCCGCGCGTCCGCATGAAGGCATTGATAGCATCGTGATTGGCAGCCACATCGTCACCGCGCTGCAAACGCTGCCGAGCCGCGTGTTCAGTTCGCTGGAATCGGTGGTGGTCAGCGTGACGCGCTTTACCGCAGGCAACAGCTGGAACGTGCTGCCACAGACGGTGGAACTGGAAGGTACGGTGCGCACCCACAACGCGGCGATTCGCGCGCAGATCCCGCAGAAAATGAGAGCGCTGATAAACGGGATCGCCGCCGGATTTGGCGCACAGGCGGAGCTGGTGTGGCAGGAAGGTCCGCCTTCGCTGGTCAACACCCCGCAATGGGCCGATTTCGCGCTGGATCTGGCCGCAGAGCAAGGCTATCAAACACAGGTCGGCACGCCGCAGATGGGTGGCGAAGACTTCGCCTTCTACCTGCAGCAGCTGCCGGGCGCGTTCGTCAGCATCGGCAGCGCCAGTGAATTTGGCCTGCATCACGCAGGATTCGATCCGGATGAAGCGATGCTGGAACCGGCGGTGCATTACTTTACCGAGCTGGCCCAGCGCGCGCTGCTGACGCTGCGCCAACAACAGGCGCTGGCATCGTGACCATGAGAGCAAGGAGAAAAGCGATGGCGATTTCTGTACCTGTTCCACGTCTCGACCATGTGGTGATCAACGTTGCCAGCCAGTTGGATGACGCCAGCGCGCTGTTTCGTCGCCTGGGATTTCAGCTGACCGAGCGCGGCCATCATTCGCTCGGCTCCAGTAATCATCTGGCGATTTTTGGAGATAACTATCTGGAGCTGTTGGGGTTTGAGCCTGGGCGCGGCAATCTGCGCCAGGATTTGTGGCAGTCGCCGATTGGCCTCAGCGGATTAGTATGGAAAACTGAGGATGCCGATGCGGTGTGGCGCTATCTGGAGAGCCAGGACATCGACGGCGATCTGCCGGCGAGCTTTTTCCGTCCCGTTACTTTGCCGGACGGCACCGAGCAGGAAGCACGCTTCCGCACCGTGCGATTGCGCCCGTCGCTGGTGGCGAACGGCCGCAGCTTCTTTTGTCAGCACGACACGCCGGATTCGGTGTGGCAGGACGCGTGGCGCGTCCATCCGAATGGCGTGAGCGATATCGTCGAATTCGTGGTGGTTGCGCAGGATCCCGCCGCCGCTGCGCAGCCCTACAGCCGTTTATTTGGTGCCGATAAACTTACCGCCTGTCAGGAAGGCGCGTTTATGCTCAAAGCGGGCGTGGCAATGGTGCGTTTTGCCGCCGCGGAATACGTTACGCAGCGCTTCGCAGGATTGCCGATTGATTACGACGGCAGCGCGCGCATGGCCGGATTGAGTTTGCGCACCTCGGATCTGCGCAAAGTGAAAGCCAGCCTGCTGCTCGGTGATGTGCCGTTCCGCGAGGAAGAGTCGACGATTATTGTCGGTGCCGAGCAGGCATTTGGTGTGGCGTTGCGGTTCCAGTTGTGATCCCCCGCGCGCATTTGTAGGGTCGCCATTTATGGCGACTTGGTTTAACGTGATCCACTTTCATCCATAAACGAAGGTGAAATGTGACCGCTAAACTGCATCTCGATACGCCCAGACTCACCTGCTCGCAGATCGCGGAAGACGACTGGGACTTCTTCCGCCAGCTCCAGCTCTCGCCTCACGTCATGCATTACGTCGCCGATGCAAAATCTGAAGAAAAAATTCTCGCTGATTTCACAGCAAGATTGCCGCGCTGGTCGCCTCGCAGCGCGCATTGGCTGTGTCTGGTGGTGCGGGAGAAACAATCAGGTAATCGCATCGGCGTCAGCGGCTATATCCATCGTGAAAATAACTGCGCCGAAGTCGGCTTTCTGTTCGCGCCAGAAGCGCAAGGCAAAGGCTATGCGCACGAGTCGCTTCGGGCGATTTGTGACTATGCGTTCAGCGACGGCGGCATCCGACGCCTGAGCGCCACCGTCACCGCAGGCAATACGCCCTCTCGTCGGCTGCTGGAAAAAGTCGGATTTAAATTAGAGGGCGAACTGCGGGAAAGTTACTGGCTGAGAAATGCGTGGCATAACGATTGGGTATTTGGGTTGTTGTGTGGGGAATATGGGTTGTAGTATAGGTGTTATCCACTTGGTGGTAGTCGGATTTGGTTAGCGACTTAACGATATGCTATAGGGAGAGCATAAGTGAGGCGGCTTTCTGATAGAAAAAGACATAAAAAACTCAGATAGGATTGTTTTTAGAGACTGCTTTTTAGAAGCCTCACTACAACCGGTTAGGTACGCAATCGACCTTATAAAAAACATTCCGATTTTAATTTTAATTTTAATAATGAATGACAACATATACACGAAAAATTTATTGGAAAAATCAAGCACAATCAAAGACTGTACTTGATTTAATTGCCAACTTAATTTTCATGTATTTTGAAAATTGAGTGCGACATCCGAGTGCCTGCACCAACAATTCTAGCAAAAACCTTTAGTTGTTCCTTAATGAAAATACTTTCACTTTCTTTTGGATAGTTAACTGCGTGGTCAATTTCCCCCCAAACCTCCTCAAATAACGTTCTAACTTGAACCTCGCATGTTATTTTACTTGTAGTGTTAGCTTTGAAAACATAGTGAACACTAGTATAGAAGCTTTCTTTTTGCTCTGTCGTTATACCTTCATCTCTAAAGAATGATGCATACTCAGGATCCCATGTATAAGCTTTGGGAGTTTCATATAAAGCCAACTCGCCATCATCGACATACTTCATAAGTCGTTTGTGTATAGCATCAAACTGTCCTTGATGTAAGTGAAGTATCCTTATACCTACAATATCGGTAATCAAATCCATTACATTATCTTTATTAATTTCCAAATGACCTAATTCTCTTAGCCTGTCATTCTTTCTGGTTATTTTTTCATTTAAATGCTCTATGTCTTTTGTTCTTTTTTTATGGCTGTGAACATTATTTTTAAGAATAGGATCCCTCGTGATATAAGATACAATCCTATCTGAGAATATCTCATAATCATGAATATGTTCATTAATACTTTGAATGATATCTTCATTTTTCATATTCATTTACTAATCTCCTCTACGCGTAAAAGGACTTCATTAGCAAAAGATGTATACACTTGACGAGTAGCGAGATATTCATCCCTTCTTACATTAATCGTGCTTCTATCCTGGGCATCGTAAATGGAATCACTTGATGGAAGAAGCCACATAGGTTTTTTATATTTTTGGGCATTCGCAGGCATTGTAGCATGACCATATATAATGGAATTCCCACCAATGAATTGCTTTATTGTATCTTTATGGATAGGGGCATAGCATTCTTCAGGTATATGATCCAAAATTTTATTTGGTAGCTTTTCTGCCCAGTTATAATGTGCTTTAGCTATTTTAAGTGGATTGGATGCATCCTCTCTTTTTTTAGCATTATATATTGTATACCCTATTAACTTTACAAATTTGTTAGGGAGGTACGTTTTTTTAGAATTAGGAAGCAATGACATCATTGTATCAAAATCTTTTTTCCATGTCTTAAGTGCATTCCCTATATTTTTTATTCCATAACCAGAAAACATATCAGGAGCGCAAGGAATCAAGAAACCGTCTGAATTTGATATTATTACTTTATTTAAAATACCTAGACTCGGAGATGTATCAATCAATATCACATCAAAGCCGAGTTTCTCAGTATAAATCTTACAAATTCTTCTTATGGCTGTGATAACACGAAGGGCTTGAGGTTCCCCCAAAAATGCTTCACTCCATTGCTTTGAAAGTTTGTTTTCAAACAGATGCAATGTCAGCCTACCCGGGATTAAATGTAAGTTATTATTAACTCTTATACTGGGTGGCAGTTGTTGTTCTTCTGACTGACCATCTTCTGATGGTTTCAATATGTAATGAATTGATCGTGGCGCATTATGTATTTTTCTGAATTCAACATCAGAAGAATCAGATTTTGCTTTCTCATAATCTTCAATGAATGGATCTTCTGCATCCCAAATCTCTTCTATCTGCTCATCGTCAAGGACGAAAAGACTTAAATTAGACTGAGGATCTAAATCTATCATCAATGTTTTTTTTCCTGACTCTGCTAAGGCATAAGCCAAGTGATAAGTCATTGTAGATTTTCCCACCCCGCCTTTATTATTAAAAATGGCTATAGATGACATGCTAGAATCTCCTTAAAAAAATAATATAAACACATACATTGCTTTTAACCAATCTAAGCTAATAATCCTAGATCCTGTAACATCCCTTGAGCAAAGCATTTTTTTGCAGATCGCACTGAACTTGACATACTTCACTTTTTTTAAGCCATTATACACAGACATTACCTTCGATGGTTAAATCACGACGGATTATCAAGTTACTTCAGGCTTTCCTAGTCCAAGTTTACTTCCACTATTCGCTCAAGCAAACTAATAAGCCTGCATGAAAGTAGACGGTGGGCGGATGAACAAACAACCAATACACATCGTTCAGCCGCCGTCATAACCCTGCCAGCATCCTAAATACCAAGATTATTCGCAAGTTGCTTCTCATCCTCTAAAGTTCAAGCATAAGAGGACGAAAATCCTTTTAGACATTCTGGAGGATAGCGTATGTGTAAAGTATTGGTTTTTACTGTCAGGCTTGATGATGCTGTAAACGGCGATGGCCGCTGATGGCACGATTAGCTTCAGCGGTGCGATTATGGAACCGTCCTGCACCACGGCTACTCAGCTACAAGGAACGTCTGTTACCTGCACGCGCGAAGGTGTTGATAAAGTGCGTACGATTGCACTTAATCCATAACAACAAATGCTGTCTTATCAGACTGGCTCCGTACGCGTTAAATCGGCCAACAATCATAAAATCTTTTAAGTGACCTATAAATAATTAAGACCTAATTTCGCCGCTTATTATTAAATGCCTCAGTTTTATCACTGAGGCATTTAACACATCGTACTGATCAACTTATTGCAAATCCACGTTCAACGCCGGGGCACCAAAACTGACTAACTCCGCATTCGACGCAGTAAAATAGTCGCGCCAGAATATCTCAAGCTGCTGAATGATTTTCCCTGAGCGATAGTTGTTTTTCGCATCGGTATCAATCAATCCTGCACCTGCGACAAATACCTTAGCGCCGGCAAAATCCGCTAACAAATTCTGCTGTTTAACCTGCTGCAACGCTTTATCAGGCGAAAGCAAACGCAGCGCGTTATTGCGATAGAAGCTATCGAAAGCGCTGTTTTCCAGCATATCGGAGATCAGAAACAGGGTACGTGAGGCTTTTTCATCCTGCTCAAGATCGTGACTAATGCGTTTCAGGCTATCGAGGATCTCACTTTTAGCGATGTTATCACCCTTCTCAGCGAAACTTTTTGCCATCAACCCACCCAACGCGCTCGCGAAATATTGCTTCTGCTCACTCAGGCATTTGTCGAGGTTCTTCAAACTCTCCATGCCTTGATTGTCGCGGATTTTCTTGTTCGTGAGTAACGGTTCCAGATGCCCGTCAAATAAGCGCTGCATGAAATTGTTCTGCAGCAACGCCGAGAACTGATACAGCACCACATGATCGCCGGGCTGGCTAAAACGCATGATCTGCTGCCAACTGGTATTTTTGATCTGCAGCGGCACTTTAACCGTTTGATCAATAATCACCACCAGCTCACGACCGCTGTTGGCCGGGCGATATTGACTGAGTTTGGCATAGTCATAACAGCTCGGGATATCGTTGCGATCCGCAGCCTGCGCCATGGCACTCACCCCGGCTAACAGCAGCAACCACCATTTGCTGATCTTCACCTGATTATCCTCTGGCCTTATTAAGCACGCGCTGCACTTTACGACGACTGAGCAGTGCTTCCATTGGCAGACCCAAATCCTCAGCCACCAAACGCAGTTCTTCATCATCTAAGGCTGTCAAATCGCCCAACTCCGCGATGCGCGCCTTTTCATCGGCGTTAGCAGCAGGTGCCGTTTCCAGTGCCACCGGTGCAGGTGTTGGAGTTGTAGGTTCAAATACCAAAGCCGGTTCTGGCTGATGTACCGGGCGCTCTGGAGCAACGGTAGCGCGTGTGGCGTTAAATTGCTGATGCTGATCGTCGGCCAGTGCTTTATCGCGCTGCTTACCGCGCACGTAATCGTCGAAGGTCCGAACATCAGTTTGTGCAATGCTGGCGCTACTGGCGCGTTGCATCGCCATACGATTCTGCAAGCTTGCCAGTTTATCCTGCGCATCACGCTCTACGCGCTCACGGCGCATGGCGTACCACGCGGCAAACTCTTCAGAGCTACTGAAATTACCAATATATTTCGCCGCCAGGCGCGATTCGATGCCGACCAGAGAACGGTAATAACCAATCAAAATACCGATAATCTGCACGCCAATGAAAATCACCGACAGAATAATGAAGGTCAATTTGGAGGCGAACACGCGGTTGTCACTGACCTCTTTCGCCGCTTGCTTATCAGCCAGCTGATTATCTTCCACCGCTTGCTGTGGCAACTCAAAAGGTGAAGCGTTGCTCGCCGCGCTGGTTTGGCTGAACGGCGTGCCATTGACGGCCTGGGTTTCGGCGGCATTAATGGTTGCCGCACGAATGAAATAGGCACCTACCGCAAAGGTGACGATCAACAGCAGCGTCACAACCGTTTGTACATATTGCGGTTTTGCGCCAATACCGTGGTTCACTCGGTTAAGCATTTGCAAATAGCTGGGCGCATCATCGTCAATGCGGCTGTTTTCCAGTGAGACGCGGTTGTCTTTAACCAACGCCTGCGCATGGCCTTCCAGACGCGCTTCTTTATGCCAGTAGCGGATTTTACTCAGCAGCGTATTTTTGTGTAACTGCGTGCCCATTAAATGCGTTGCGGGCACCAAAATCACACCAATCAGCACCGAAACCACAATCGCCGACAGCTCCGCCTGGTTCGCAGAGATGTTGTTGGCAATGAATGGCGAAAGTACCAGCGCAAAGATAAAGGCTTCCAGAATGACGAGGGCTATACTGCATAACCACAACACCACGCTGGTCGGTTTGCGGCCCCGCTCATCGACTTTGTTCAGATAGTTAACGCAGCGCAGATAAAAATCGGCATCGCGGTTGGAGATGCTATGAAACTGATAGAACTTGCCACACAACGCTTCTTCTGCCGGATGCCAGATGCGTCCGCCGGTGCCCGCACGGCGAGATTCATGGCTACGCGACAAACGGGTGATGTGGCCAAACAGCGGTAGGGAACAAAACAGGTTGAGGAAGAAGTAACGAACTTGATCCCACCATTTGATCACACCAAGTGTTAGCGCCAACAGCCCGAAAAGCGGCCAGAAGATGTAGCGATAGGTGGCGACCGCCTGCATTAAGGTATCTAAAATTTCCATAAGAGAGTTATCCGTTTATCCACGCTGAGGTGCGTAATTGGCCAGCCACGGCTGACGATGATTGCTATAAAAGAGCTGTCCTTGTTGCGCAGGCTTGCCCGATTTCGGCAGCAAGAGGTCGACGCACGAGATCGGTTGTTGCTGGGCATCGGCGATATAGACGCGGTAAAGAACGCTGTCTTCCCCTTCCCAACTGTTGGCGACACTTGCCATGCCTTGTAGCGCCTTGCGGTTGCCCTGCGCATAGTTTGGCGTGATGAGCACTTGTGGGTTTTGCGTCACCACCGCACCCTCTTTGAGAACAAACACTGGCGTCAATGTCACCAGGTTGCCATTCACCAATCCAGCCCACGCGCGCCCGTTCATATTGGGCAGATATTCCCGCGTATCATGCTGATCGATCGCCTTACCGCTGGCTAAATTCTTAGCCAGCCCACTGACGCGGGGAAGATCGGTGAGACAGCTACCGCTGACACTGCTGGCCTGCGCCTGACTAATCAGGCTGAAACCTTGCGACAGCGGCTTTAAGTTGCTGGAGAGACCCGTAACCTGTGCGCTGATAAGCTTGCCACCGAAATCGACAAAGTTAACGGGATTGCTCTCAGCAATGGCTTGAGTGGGTTGGGTCACCACTTCCGGCGCTTTTACTTCAGCGCTTTTTGTCGCAGCCTTCTTGCTCGCTATACGTGGTGCCGCCTTAATGGTTGAAGTACGCGCCAGCGTATTTTCAGCAGCAGAGCTGTGGCGCAAATACAGCGGGTTATTGCTTTCCAGCGCCAGGCGTTGGCGTAACAGTGCTTCATTCGCCAACGCCACGATTTCAACCCGGCGGTTTTGTGCCCGACCCGAGAGGGAATCGTTATCCGCCAGTGGACGTGAGGAACCCACGCCCTGGAAATAGAGTTGGCTGGCTTTAATGCCGCTTTGCTCCAGTACCAACCCAACGTTGCGGGCGCGCGCTTCAGAAAGTTGCTGATTGTGTTCGGCGTTGCCCGTGGCGTCCGTATGTCCCACCACCAGCAAAACATCGCTGGAGGATTGCTGGCCGCCTTTCATCGCTGTGGCAATTTTCTGCACCTGACGCATGCCGCTGCTGGTCAGTTCTGCACTGTCGATGGCGAACATGGTACCGTCCTCAACTTGTGCAACAATCCCAACCGGCTCCTGCTTGCTGTTCTCCTGCACCTTAAGCGCCTGAGTGCTGATGCGAATTTTTTCTTCCTGGGCGACTTTAGCCAGCGCCTGTTCACGATTCTGCCAAACGTTCCCGACCACGCATCCCGCTACGCCGCCTGCCAGTCCACCCACCAGGGCTTTCCTGGCGTCGTGAGTCACCAGATAAGTGATGCCGCCACCCAGTGCGGCACCGCCGATACAACCGGCAGCGGTACCGTAATCACGAGCAAAGTCATTCATTGAGGCACAACTGGAAGTCAGAGAAGCGGCGATCAGCACGGATGCAGCTTTTTTAGAAAAGGGTAAATTCACATCAAATCCTTGATTGAAAAATCCTCTGTCGTGCGGAGGAAACAATGATTAATGGTTGAGGCTAATTGATAAAAAAAATTCACAGGTTTGTATCGGCAGCAATGCCGATGACTTTAGACCTCAGTGGAGAATTTCTTCTATTCAAGGAGATAGGGGATTAAAACGGATTGACGCAGGAGGAAGTGATGAAATTACGTTAGTAATATTATCTAATCATCGCGCGATCTATCGCGCAATAGGTGTTTGATGAATATGGACACGCGTAGCAAGTTTGACCAAACGCCAATCCTGATGGCCGTTAATCATCGGGTTCGCCTGCGCTTTTGCCGGCTCAACCGCCGGTTTGCCGTTTTACCTTTCCTGCGTCAGGATGCGCACGCGATTATCGGAAAGATCTTCGATCAACCATGCATGCAGCACCTCCAGACGATCATCGCTGCCCCACCCTGGAAATCTCACGTTAAGGGCTTCTGCGCACAGGATCACGCGCTGGTGTCTTATCTCGGCGGGAATTTTCACGGCGTCACCGATGCGGCTTTGAATGCGATGGGACGCTCGCGCCGCCGCTGGAGATTCAGGGTTTCACTAAACCGTGGCGTGGCACGAAAGAACGCACCGCGATGCCGGATATCGCTGGTTGCGCGAATTATTGTTCACCACGGTCAGCCGCAATGATGCTGTCTAAAGATAAATCTGCCTGACAGGATTCAGCCTAAGGTTCACTTAACCTTTATTTCTTAATCTGGCGCCATCTTCACTGTTACGGATGGACCAATGACGTTTTCGCTGCGCAAAAGACCGACGCTAAGTCGGCTGACGTTTATTTCGCTATTTTCAATTTATATTGCGGTGTTCCTGAATATTGCCTTTTATCGTCAGGTGATTGCAGCAATGCCGCTTGATACGCTGCGCACGATATTCGTCTTCGTCTCAATGCTGCTGGTGGCATTTAGCGTGATCAATATTATCGCCACCCTCGCCTCTTTTGTTTGGCTTGACCGGCTTATTCTTGCGCTGTTCGTATTAGTGGCGGCGGCTGCGCAATATTTCATCTGGACCTTCGGTATTGTTATTGATCGCTCGATGATCGTGAATATTCTGGATACCACACCGTCCGAGTCCTTTGCTTTATTGTCGCCTAAGTTAATTATTACGCTGGGTTGCAGCGGGCTGCTCGCTGCCCTTTTGGTATTCTGGATTCGGATTAAACATAACGAACCTCTGTGGAAAAACATCGCCAAACGCGCCGCCTCAATTGTGGTGTCGGTCATCTGCATCGCCCTGGTGGCGACATTCTTCTATAAGGATTACGCCTCGCTATTTCGTAACCAAAAAGAGCTGATCAAATCGCTCAGCCCGTCGAACTCCATTGTGGCGACACTTTCCTGGTATCACCACAGCCGCACCGCCAATTTGCCGCTGGTGAAAATTGGCTTAGATGCCAAACAAAAGCCGCAGATGCTGGCGGGTGCAAAGCGCAATCTGACGATTTTGGTGGTGGGTGAAACCACGCGCGCGGTGAATTTCCAGCTCAATGGTTATGGCCGAGAAACCACGCCATTGCTGGCGAAAGATGACGTCTCTTATTTCCCTAATACGCAATCCTGCGGTGCCGCTACTGCGGTCTCGTTGCCATGCATGTTCTCGAATATGCCGCGCGCGCATTATGACGACCAGCTTGCTGAACATCAGGAAGGCATGCTCGATATTATCCAGCGCGCCGGCCTGCAGGTTTTATGGAATGACAATGACGGCGGCTGTAAAGGTGCCTGCGATCGCGTCCCGCATCAGGATATGACCAGCCTGAATCTTCCGGATATGTGTCACGATGGGGAGTGTTATGACGAAGTATTATTTCACGGTATCGAGGACTATATTAAAAACCTTAAAGGCAACGGCGTGATCGTATTGCATACCATTGGCAGTCACGGCCCAACCTATTACAACCGTTATCCGCCGCAGTTTAAAAAATTCACGCCGACCTGCGATACCAATCAAATTCAGGATTGTTCGCAACAGCAGCTGGTGAATACCTACGACAACACCATTCTGTATATCGATTACATTGTCGATAAGGCGATCAATGTATTGAAGGCTCATCAGGATCAATACACCACCAGCCTGGTGTATTTATCGGATCACGGTGAGTCGTTGGGGGAGAATGGCGCTTATTTGCACGGTATGCCGTATGCGATTGCACCAGATGTGCAGAAACATGTGCCGATGCTGATTTGGCTGTCACCAGATTACCAGCAGCGTTATGGCGTGAGTAAACGCTGTGTCGATAAACAAGCGGCGCATCAGGGTTATTCGCAGGATAATCTGTTCTCCACCCTGCTGGGATTGACGGGGATTCAGACCAGCGAGTATCAACCTGCGGATGATATTTTGGCCGGTTGCCGGATCGTGCAGGGGTAAATGCCAGAAGGTCGCCATGAATGGCGACCCACATCACGCAGCTACCCGATCCGCCCCCAACAAATCCAATATCCTGCTGCGCAGCGCCACCAACTGCGGATCATCGCGACGGCGCGGCCACGGCAGATTCACCTCAATCACATCCACCACTTTCGCCGGTCTTGGGCTGAATACCACCACGCGATTTGCCATCACCAGCGCTTCTTCTACGTCGTGCGTCACCATCAGCGTGGTGAACTGCTGCTCCTGCCACAGGTCGACAATCTCCTGCTGCATCCGCAACCGCGTCAGGGAATCGAGCTTGCCGAGCGGTTCATCGAGGATCAGCAAACGCGGCACGTTAACCAGCGCGCGAGCCAGCGCTGCACGCTGCGCCATACCGCCCGAAAGCTGATGTGGCCACGCGCGAGCAAACTGCCTGAGGCCGACGCGATCCAGCATCGCGTTAATGCGCTGTTCGCGCACCGGCCGGCTCTCCCCACGAATCTGCAAACCGAGACCGACGTTGTCATAGACGGTGCGCCACGGATAAAGCGTGGGATCCTGAAACACCACCACGCGCGACGGATCGGGCGCGGTTATCGCTTTGCCCTCCTCCGCCAGTAACCCGCTGGCGGGCGGTTCGAGGCCTGCCAGCAAACGCAGCAGCGTCGATTTGCCACAGCCGGACGGCCCCAGCAGCGCGACAAATTCACCGGCCTCTACCTGCAAATTAATATTCTCCAGCACCGGTAAATCTTCGCCTTCTAAGGTGAAGTGATGATTCACCTTCTCAATCGCAATATTAACGCCCGCCGAAGTGGTAGCCATATTTTCGCTCCTGCTTGATTTGCTAAGAAATAAAGCATAAGCCTCGCCTTTCCCACACTGAAATAGCCATTTCGGCAAACCTATCCGCAAATATTCATAATGAAAAACTGCATGATGTCATGCGGGATTGTTATTTGGTCGCGCTAATTGCCTTTGCCATAGTGCCTGTGAACTTTATCTACAAGGAAGACAGGATGGCATTGCAACAATTCTCTCTGAGCCGCCGCGCGTTATTACGCGGGCTGGGTCTCTTTAGTGCCGGCGTGGCGGTAAATCCGTTGCTGAGCAGCAACGTGTTTGCCGACGAAAAATCCCTCAAAACCATCAAGCTGGCCTGGGGGCAAACCGCAGTGTGTCAGTCACCGATATCTGTGGCGCTGAAGCAAGGCTTCTTTAAAAAGTACGGCTTGAATGTTGAGCCGGTGAACTTCAGCGGCCCCACCGATGCGCTGTTACAGGCGATTGCCACCGGTCAGGCCGATGGCGGCATCGGCATGGCGCTGCGCTGGCTGAAACCGCTGGAGCAGGGTTTTGATGTGGATCTCACCGTCGGCACGCACGGCGGCTGCATGCGTTTACTCGCGCCGCAAAATAGCGGCATCCGCGATGTGAAAGATTTGGTGGGCAAATCGGTGGCGGTCAGCGATCAGGCCAGCCCGATTCGCAACTTCTTCGCCATTCAGCTGGCGAAACAGGGAATCGATCCCGATAAGCAGGTCAACTGGCTGCAATATCCGCCCGACCTGTTCGGCGAAGCGCTGCGCAAAGGCGAAGTGCAGGCGCTGGCCACCGACGATCCGCAGGGCTGGCTGCTGAAGAAGCAGCACGATCTGGTGGAAGTCGATAACAACCTGAAAGGCGAATACGCCAACCTCACCTGCTGTGTGCTGGGTCTGCGCGGCTCGCTGGTGCGTGACGATCCCGCCACCGCGCGTGCTATCACTCAGGCGATTGTCGATGCGCAGCAGTGGACCGCCGAACATCCGGACGAGACGGCGAAAATCTTCCAGCCGTTTGTGCCCGGCTCCGTCGCGGTGGAGGATATCGCCGCGATGCTGAAAGAGCACACTCATAGTCATCACTCCACCGGTGTGCAGCTGCGCAAAGAGGTGGCGGTTTATATCGATGAGCTGAAAAAAATCAACGTGATCCGCCCGGATACCGATGCGCAGCGCTTCGCCGAACACTATGTGCCAGAACTGCTGCCGGCGGAATCCGCCCATCAGCACGCCAGCAACATGGCGCACATGAGCAACATGTCGAGTTAAGGAGACGAGAATGGCCAGTGAAACCCTGACGATTGCCCGCAACCGTGATGTGCCGCGCCGCCTTCAACCGGCGGTTTGGGGTGCACTCCTGCTGTGGTGGGCGCTGGTCGCGCTGATGGTGGCGGTGCCGGATAAGCCGCAGGGTTTTGCCGCCCCGCGCTTTGTCAATGAAACGCACGAGCTGTTTGCCGCCATCGCGCTGCTTCTCACCGGGCTGGCGATTGCCTCGGGTCTGTTCCCGCGACTGACCTTACTCGCGCCGCTCAAACGCAGCGGTCCGTGGCTGATTGTGCTGGCGCTGCTGATCGGCCTGTGGGAAACCGTCACCGGCAAACTGGCGCTGCTGCCGGCGCCGTTTTTCGCCCCGCCGCGTGCGCTGGTCGAAGCCTATGCCACCGATTGGCCGCGCCTGCTGGATAGCGTGCTCAATTCGCTGCGTCTGCTGGCCTTCGGCTTTATCTACGGCAGCGTTGTTGGCTTTATTACCGGCGTAGCGATTGGCTGGTCGCGCGGCTTGGGTTATTGGGTGCATCCGATTCTGCGCTTCCTTGGCCCGGTGCCTTCTACCGCGCTGCTGCCGCTGTCGCTCTACTTCTTCCCGTCAAGCTTCTCGGCGGCGGTATTCCTGATTGCGCTGGCGACCTGGTTCCCGGTGACGGTGCTGACCTGGTCGGGCGTTTCCAGCGTTGATACGCGTTATTACGATGTGGCGCGCACGCTCGGTGCCAATTCGCTGTTCCTCGTGTTGCGCGTGGCGGTGCCGGCAGCGCTGCCGCACTTGTTTGTCGGCCTGTTTATGGGTTTGGGCGCGTCGTTCTCGGTGCTGGTGGCGGCGGAGATGATGGGCGTGAAGTCCGGGCTCGGCTGGTATCTGCAGTGGGCGCAAGGCTGGGCGGCTTACGCCAATATGTACGCCGCGCTGATTGTGATGGCGCTGCTGTTCTCTTCGCTGATCTCCCTGCTGTTCATCGTGCGCGATCGCCTGTTGTCATGGCAGCGCAGCGCGGTGAAATGGTAACGACATACATTGCGTAATAAATTGCGCCGCCACGGTATGTGCACCCATCCGTAGCGGCGCGATTGATCGCGCAATCATTCAGGCTCATCTCATCTATTTATGAGGTCGATTATGGCTGCAAAAATTTCTGCTTCTATCACTGAACTGATTGGCAACACGCCGCTGCTGCGCCTGTCTCGCTACGCACAGCAACACGATATTCAGGCCGATTTGGTCGCCAAACTCGAACTGTTTAATCCCAATCACAGCGTGAAAGATCGCATCGCCCTCAGCATGATTGAAGCCGCCGAACGCAACGGCATTATTCAGCCCGGCGATACGCTGGTTGAAACCACCAGCGGCAACACCGGCATTGGGTTAGCGGCGATTGCGGCGGCGAAAGGCTATAAGTTCCGCGTCTATATCAATGATTTCGTTAGCATCGAACGCAGCCAGATTATTCAGGCGTACGGTGCCGAAGTGGTGCCGTTCAGCACCATTGAAGGCTTCAAAGCGTTTTACGATGCCAGCAACGGCGATTTCGTCGCCGCCACCAAATGGCTGGCCGAGCAGGTCACCGCAGCAGAACCGGAAGTGCACTTCCTGCTGCAGCTGGATAATCCGGCCAATCCGGCGGTGCATGAGCGCACCACCGGGCCGGAGATCTGGCGCGACAGCGGCGGCGAGCTGGATATCTTTATCGCCGCCGTCGGCACCGGCGGCACGCTCTCCGGCACCGGACGCTATCTCAAACAGCAGCATCCGGGATTACAGGTTATCGCCGTGGAGCCGGGCGTGGGTTCACAGCCGAGCGAACTGCGTCCGGATCCACTGGAGATCACCGGCGTGCATGCGTTCAGCAACCAGACGCCTGAGCGTATTCCTGCCAATCTCGATCACCGCGTTTACGATGAAGTGATCGCGGTGGAAACCTGGCAGGCGTATACAGCGGCACGGCAGCTGGCGCTGAGCGAGGGCGTGCTGGTGGGGGATTCGTCCGGGGCAGTGTTGTGGGCGGCACAACAGGTTGCAGCGCGACCGGAGAACCGTGGCAAGCGCATTGTGGTGTTGCTGGCCGATGGCGGCAGCAGTTATTTAACCACCCAGCTGTTCGCGCATCAGGTACCAGCCGAATCGCTGAAGCTGGCGAGCGCCGTGCAAACCTCCAGGAAAATCGCCTGAAAATAATGCGCGATAAATCGAGCCGCTACAGAATCCTGCATGTATTCGTAGCGGCGCGATTTCAATTTAAACCAGCACGTTGCTGGTAATCCCCTTAGCAAACAATAGCGGATCGGTTTCCGGTCGTAACACGTTGATCGCCTTTAAATCACGCGCATACACGTCGATCTCATTCACAAACGCGTTCCCCACCGAATAGTGTCCGTGCGTATGGGTTTTCAGCACGCTGGCGATCTCCTGCGGCGTGGTGTTGAGTGCCTGGCCGTTAAACTCGCTGCCAATTGCTTCCGGGTGTTTGGCCGCATAAGCATGCGCCTGCAGAATCGCGTGGGTGATCGCCGCCGCCACTTCCGGCTGTTCGCGAATCAAACTGCCGCGCGTGCCCACCACACAGCAACTCAGTCTGGCGTACTCGTCCATTAAGTTGGTGCCAATTTCGCGGTAGCCCGGCTTCTGGGTTAAGCGCCACATCACCGGATCGGAACCGCTGGCGGCCTGAATCTCGCCCTTCTCCAGCACCATCGGCAGCAAATCCTGCGGGAACACGCGCCAGTCGACATCGGTATTGGGATCGACGCCGTGCTTTTTCAGCATCAGCGAGAAGAAGTTTTTATCCGCGCCCGCCATGTCGGTAACGCCAATGGTTTTGCCTTTCAGTTGCTCCAGCGTGGTCGGCCCGCCATCGCGCGCCAGCAGGCGCATACAGCCGCCGTGCGTGCCGGCGGTGAGTTTGACGTCAAAGCCCTGCTCCAGCGCTTTCAGCCAGCGCAGCGCCATGCCGATGGCAGCTTCGGCTTTGCCGGTGGCGATGGATTCCAGCAGCAGTTCGGTGGAGTTGCCGAAGTTAACGAACTCCACTTCCAGGTTGTGCGCTTTAAAGAAGTTATGCTGATCGGCCACCACTACCGGCGCAAGGCAGATGGCGTTGAGATTGACCGCCAGACGCACATGCGTTGGCTTCGCCAGCGCCCATTTTCCGGGGCCATCTTGCAGTAAATCGCCGGGCATCTGCATGCCCGCCATATGATCATCGGCAAACACGCGGCCCGGTAACGTTGCCGCCATCGCCGCGGCGGCGGAATATCCCAGAAAATGCCGACGGGAAACTAAATAATTATTTGGCATTAAATGACTCCCAAAAATAAATGCAGGTGAAGGTGTTGACCCTAATTAATGGCTCGCGCAGAAACAGCCATTGCAAATTAACACTTCCACCGGCGGCAGAATTATGCCGATTCCGCATGTACATAGCCGGTTTATTGCTTTTACAGCGGTGCCAGAACAGGAAACAATTAAGCCTGATTTAATAAGGGGATTAATAACGCATGGCAAATAACCCGCCCTTTCTGGCTGAAATATTGCCGGTGATTATTCAGGCCTTAGAAAAAGACGCTGAAGAAGTTGATCGCAGCGGCGAATTTCCCAAAACCGCTTTTAGCGTGTTGCAGCAGCATGGCTTGCTGCACTTTGTATTGCCGACGGCGTCGGGCGGCAGCGGCGGCGATCTGCTGGCAAGCCAGGCGATTATCCAGGCCGTGGCGCGCGGCGAACCTTCTGCAGCGCTGATCCTCATCATTCAGTATCTCAACACGCGTCGCCTCGACGACAGCTCAAACTGGCCAGACGCGGTGCGCCGCAAGGTGGCGGAGAGCGTGATTCGCGACGGTGCGCTGATCAATGCGCTGCGCGTCGAACCAGAATTAGGCACGCCCGCGCGCGGCGGATTGCCCGCCACCCGCGCACGCCGCACCGCTGAAGGCTGGCGCATCAGCGGCGAGAAGATTTACTCCACCGGCAGCTATGGGCTGAGCTGGTTTCTGGTGTGGGCCAGCAGCGACGATGCCGATCCGCTGGTCGGCAGCTATCTGGTGCCGGCCAACGCGCCCGGCATCCACATTATTGATGAGTGGGATCACCTCGGCATGCGCGGCACCTGTAGCCATCGCGTGGTGCTGGACGAGGTGCTGATCCCGCTCGATCACGCGGTCAACGTCGCGCCGTGGAGCACGCCGCGAGCGGGCCTCAACGAAGAGGAATCGCTGTGGATGGCGGTGCTGCTCGGTTCGCTGTACGACGCCATTGCGCACAGCGCGCGCGACTGGTTTATCGCCTTTTTGCAGCAGCGCGTGCCGGCCAATCTTGGCGCACCGCTGGCATCATTGCCGCGCTTCCAGGAGCTGGTTGGCCGCATCGATACGCTGCTGTTTACCAGTCAAACTATGCTAAGCAGCGCCTCCCACGGCCACATCGCCAGCGGACATGCCGCGCAAATCAAACAGGTGGTGACTGAAAATGCCATTCGCAGCGTGCAGCTGATGGTGGAAAGCATTGGCAACCACGCGCTGACGCGCCACCATCCGTTACAACGTCACCTGCGTAACGTGCTTTGCGGCCGCATACATACGCCGCAGGACGACGCCATTTTCACTTCCGTGGGCAAATCCGCCCTTTCTGCTGAGAGGAGTACATCATGACGCTGGAATTTATTGGTCTGGTTGGGGCGCAGGAGAGCAGCGAATCGGTGGCGGCGCATGGGCCAACTGTCGATGTGCCGTTTATCAAAGCCTTTTCCCACGCGCAGGAGTACGCCGGATTTGACAAGGTGCTGCTGGCGGTGAATACCCGCGCGCCGGATTCGATGATCATCGCCAGTTATGTGGCGGCTTTTACCGAAAAATTGGGCTTGCTGGTGGCGCATAGACCCGGCTTTCAGGCACCGACTTTTGCCGCCCGCCAGTTTGCCACGCTCGATCAGCTCAGCCAGGGACGCGCGGCCATCAATGTGATCACCGGCGGCGACAGCGGCGATTTGCAACGCGACGGCGATTTCCTTAGCAAAGATGAGCGTTACGCGCGCACCGGCGAATATCTCGACATCATGAAACTGACGTGGGAATCACGTACGCCGTTCCGCTATGACGGCAAGTTTTACCAGGTGGAAGATAATCTCACCGAGGTTAAACCCTGGCAGCAGCCGCGCGTGCCGGTCTATTTCTCCGGTGCTTCAGAAGCCGCCATCGATATCGCCGCGCGTCACGCCGACGTGTATATGATGTGGGGCGAACCGCTGGAGCAGGTGAAAGCGAGAATTGAGCAAGTGCGCGCGGCAGCGAAGAAATATGGCCGCGATAAACATATTCGTTTCAGCCTGTCGCTGCGCCCGATTCTCGGCGATAGCGATGAACAAGCCTGGGCGCGCGCCAATCGACTGCTGCGGGATGCGCAGTCCAACATTGGCGGCAAGGCGATTCAGCCTGATAGCAATACCGGATCGCAGCGACTGTATCAGCTCGCCACCGCGCGCAAAGTATACGATAGCTGCCTGTGGACGGAGATTGCGGCGCTGTCCGGCGCGGCGGGCAATTCCACCGCGCTGGTGGGTTCAGCGGATACCGTGGCCGATGCCGCGCTGGAGTATTACAAGCTCGGCATCACCACGTTCCTGTTCCGTGGATTTGATCAGCTGCGCGATGCCACCGATTACGGACAACATTTGTTGCCACGCATCCGTGAGCGGGTGAAGACGTTAGCGGCCGCGGCGGCGTAGAAGGCCAATGGCGCGCGATAAATCGCGCCGCTACGGAGGTGCGCGATGGTCCGTAGCGGCGCAATTTATTGCGCCATTGCGGGTTAAGATGCGACGCCACACCAGCGCACTAACGTCAATGCTATGGCTTTGGTGCAGGCTACCAGATCGGCGATTGGCACATGCTCGTTGGGTTGATGCGACATCGCCGGATCGCCCGGTCCAAAGTTCACCGTTGGCGTCTGCCCTAGTGTGCTCGGCAGTCCAATGTCGCTGTGCGCGCCGAATCCGGCCAGTTGCGGATTGAGTGCCGCATCACTGACGCCCTGCTGGAAGGTGGTGACAAACGGGTGATCCGCTTCGATTTCGGCGCAATCGGCATCCAGAATCCATTCCACTTTGGCCGGATGTTGCGCCAGATAAGGATCGAGCGCACAGACTTTAGCAACGTGCGCCTCAATCTCTTTTTTGACGTGTCCGCCCAGCCCCATCTCATCCTTCTCGCCGGGCAGATATTGCACATCAATCACAATCTCGGCGCGGCCCGCAATCGAGGCCGGATGTTCACCCACTTTCAGCTGCGTAACGATAATCTGGTTTGGTAATTCCATCAGCGGATGGTTTTTGCTCGGCTGCGTCTGCCAGCGGCGATTCAGCACATCCAGGCCATCGAGCATCTGGCGGCACAGCGTCACCGTATCCACCGGGCCGCTGCTGTCCCAGCTGTTGGGCGTCAGCTCCGCGTGGCCGCCGATGCCGTCGAGAATAATGCGGCCCCACAAAATGCCGTGGCAGATTGGCGAGATGCGGTTGGCGGTCGGTTCCGTCATGATGCCCGCATCGGCTCTGAATCCGCGATCGACCATCGCCAGCGATCCCATGCCGCCGATCTCTTCATCCACCACCGTGGTAAACACCACGTCGCCCGCCAGACGAATGTTGAGATCCTGCAACAACTCGACCGCCATTAACATGCAGGCCACGCCGCCTTTCATATCCACCGCGCCGCGACCGTACACCGCTGCGTTTTTGATCTCCGGCACAAAGGGATCGGTGAGCCAATGTTCCGGCGGCCCCGGCGGCACCACGTCGATATGACCAGTCAGCATCAGCGATTTGCCGCCGCCCGCGCCAGTTAACGTGCCGCCGAGATTGGGGCGACCTTCAAAGGTGCGGCCTTTATTGGCGCCCGGTCGGCCCTGATACTTGGCGTAGAGCGCCGGACCATCCGGATCCCACAGATCGGTTTCCATCCCCAGCGATTCCAGACGCTGCTGCAGATAGCGCTGGCAGTCGCGCTCGCCCGGCCCAGCTTCGCGCGGATCAACTTTGACGATCGAGGGAAACGCCAGCAGATCGCACAGCGTGTTGGCGATGCGTTCGGCGCTCGCCTCAACGTGCGCGCTGATTTGTTCAGTCAGATTCATTAGTTATCTCCGATAGATAAAAAGTCGTTGTGCCATCAATACGATAATCAACAGAATGCCCACCACGCCGAGTTGCCAGACGCTGTTCAATCCCAGCTGCAACATGCAGGTTTTGAGGGTGACCAGCATCAGCGCGGCGGCTAACACGCCGATTACGCTGCCGCGTCCACCAAAGATCGCCACGCCGCCGAGCAGAGCCGCGGTAAGGGATTCGAGCTCCAGATTGACGCCGATTTCCGGGCGCGCGCTGCCCAGCCAACTGAGCGAAACGAATCCCGCGCAGCCCGCCAGCAAGCCGCTCAGGCAGTACGCGAGAAAGCGCAGGCGATCGACCGGAATGCCGACCAGCCGCGTGGCGTGTTCGTTGAAACCACAGGCGTAGATCCATTTGCCCCATGCACTTTTGCTGAGAATCAGCCAGGCGATGAGGAATGCCGGAATCACGCAGGTGAGAAACGGCAAAGGAATAAAGAACTGCGCGCCGCGTCCCCATTGCGTCAGTTGCGCAGGCACGCCGGCGACGGCGGCGCCGCCGGTTAGCGCCAGCGCCAGACCGGAAAACAAGTAGAAGCTGCCGAGCGTGACAATCAACGGCCAGAGACGCAGCCGCGCGATCAGCCAGCCGTTAATCGCGCCTGCCAGCGTGCCGGTGATCAGGCAGATCGGCGGCAGCCAAAGCGGATTGATGCCCTGATTGAGCGCCAGCATGCCGATCACCGCCGAGAGCGAAACGTTGCCGCCCACCGAGAGATCGATACCGCCGCCGCCGCTCATCACCACCAACGATTGGCCGAGCGCCACCAGCGACAGCAAGGTCGCAAACTGCAGTATCGAGGTGATTGACCAGCCAGCCAGCATCTGCGGCAGCACCAGCACAATGCCGATGGCCAGCAGCAGCCACAGCGCGCTGAGCAGCGTCAGGTCGGGAGATTTGCGCCATAACGTCATGCGATCCTCCTGAAGGCAAAAACGCGACCGCTTGCCGCTTCACTGCTTAGAACGATCAGCAGCACCGCGCCGGTGACCACGGTTTGCCACAGCGACGGAATGCCCACCAGCAATAAGCCGTTTTGCAGAATGCGCAGCAACAACACGCCGAGCAGCGTGCCCAACAAACTGCAGGCACCGCCGGTAATGCGCGTCCCGCCCAGTACCACCGCCGCGATGGCTTCCAGCGCCAGACTGCCGCCGACCGTCATTTCGACGTTGCGATAGGTAGCGATGTAACAGGTAGCGGCGATGCCGCACAACAGGCCGCTGATCATAAAGGTCGCGATGCGCACCTGAGTGACCGGAATGCCCGCCAGCCGCGCTTTCTCCTCTGAATTGCCCGCCGCCAGCAGCCACAAACCGTACGGCGTGTGACGTAACACCAGCCAGACGCTCGCCCACACCAGCACGATGACCCACGCCATCACCGGTAAACCCAGCAGCGGATGCATCAGGCCGCTGGTTAAGCTGCCGGGCAACCCGGATAACCACTGTCCGCCCAGCAGCGCAAACAGCCCGGTGCGCCACACACCGAACAGACCAAGCGTGCCAACAATTGCCGGAATGCGGCCTATCACCACCACCAGCGCGGTCATCAAACCCAGCAGCAAACCGAGCAGCGGACCGGCCATTGCTGCCAGCCACGGCGATTGCAGCAGCAACAGCTGGCCGACGCCCCATGCGGCAACGCCCATCACCACGCCCACCGAGACATCCACGCCGCCCATGGCGATCACCAGCGTCATTCCCAGCGCAATCAACAACAGTTCACTGCTGTTGCGCAGAATAGTGAGCAGGTTATCGACGGTGGCGAACCAGGGTGAAAACCAGGAAAAACCGGCGATGGCTAACATGGCAATCGCCAGCAAGGCGATCTCCCGTGAAGTCATGTGCATGCGAAGCCCCGTTAGAATTTGAACTGATCGACATTCTCTTTGGTGAATACCGCTGGCGAACCGAGCAGCAGCACGCCGGTTTTGCTGTCAAACTTCACCGCTTCGGCGAAGCCCGGCACGCGGTTTTCCGCGCTGAAGGCTTTGCCATCAATCAGCTGTTTGCCTGCCCAAACGGTGAGATAACCGAGCTTCTCCGGATCCCACAACACGGTGTAACCAAAGGCGCCGCTTTTCAGGTAGGCGCGCGCGGTGTTAGGGCTGCAGAAACCGCTGCCGATCACTTTGCCATTTTTGCCTGCGGTCTCAATCGCCTGTGCCACGCCAGGGCAAGTGGTGGAGGCCATAGCGATCAGGCCTTTGATATCCGGATTCGCCGACATCAAATCGGTGGCGATCTGCGCCGCGCGGCTGGCGGAACCGCCGGCATATTGCGGTTTCAGCAAGGTGATATGGGGATATTTGCTCTTCACCCGCTGCTGCATAAAGCCAATCCAGCTGTTGAGGTTGGAGGCGGTGGCTTCGCCGGAGACGATGCCGATTTTGCCGTGATCGCCGACGCGCTTGACCATCTCATCAATGATGGTGTCACCCAAACCCTGATCGGTGGCCTGCGCCACATAAACCGGGCGTCCGCTGTCGGGCGCGTCGCTGTCGCTGGTAAACAGATGCACATTGTTGGCTTTCGCCTGCGCCAACACCGGCGCGATGCTTGAGGCATCGAGCACGCTGATGCCAATCGCATTCACTTTCTGCGCGATCAGGTTCTGCACAATCTGCAATTGATCCATGGGATTGGTATCCACCGGACCGCTGTAAACGAACTCGACGCCCAGGTCGCTGGCCGCGCGTTTACCGCCCGCTTCCATCGCCTGAAAATAGGGAATACCGATGATCTGTGGCACAAAAGCCACTTTCTCGGCGGCGAGGGCATAACCTGAAAACAGTAATGAGAGAGAACAGACTGCAGTGGTAATTCGACGCATCTTTATTTCCCCTGGGTTAATGGCACAACAATTACTGATTCTCAAAGGCGCGCGCATCGGGATGCGCACCGGTAATTAATGAAACGATTTCATCGGGCGAGGTTTCGGCGTGACGGCGCTCAGCAATTTTTCGCCCCCGGCGGAACACCACCATGCGATCGGCCACCGCGAACACGTCGCTGATGTTGTGGCTGATCAGCACCACCGCGCAGCCGCGTGCGGCGAGTTTGCGGGTGAGCTGTAACACCTTCTGCGTTTCAGCCACCGCCAGCGCGGCGGTCGGTTCATCCATGATCACCAGCTGCGCGTTGAGGTTGAGCGCACGACAGATCGCCACCGCCTGGCGCTGTCCGCCCGAGAGGCTGCCAACCGAGGCTTCGGCATCGGAGATATGCGCGTCGAGATCCTTTAACAGCTGATCAACCTGCTCGCGCATTTCCCGGCGACGCAAAAACGGAATGCCCAGCACGCGCCGCTTGAGCTCACGTCCAAGAAATACGTTTTCCGCGATGCTGAGGTTCTCCGCCAGCGCCAGCTCCTGATAAATGGTGGCGATGCCGTGTTCAGATGCCTGGCGCGGCGAGGTGAATTTCACCGCTTTGCCATCGATCCACAATTCGCCGTCGCTGGCGCTGTAGGCGCCCGACAACACTTTGGTAAAGGTGGATTTGCCCGCGCCGTTATCCCCCAACAGCGCCAGTACTTCACCGCGATGGATGCTGAGATTGACCTGATTGAGGGCGGTTAAGGCGCCAAAGCGTTTGCAGATGTTGCGCGCTTCAATAAAACAGCTGCTCATCTCGCCTCCCCGCTGCTGAGATAGGCGGCGCTGTGGAAATCGATTTCCCACTGCAGCACCTGCGCGTAGAGATTGGATAAGCGCTGCTTCTCCTCTTGCGTCAATGCCAACGCGGCGCGATCCAGCTCAGCTTTCAGCCACCGCGCCTGCTGGTGAAACTCCTCTTCGGCATGCATATCGACCCAATGGCGAATGTCGTCATCCAGCAGCGGCTGGGCACTGACGCGCGCGCACCAGTGGTAATACATCCACTCGGCACCAAACATCAGCGTGAGGATCTCGACGAAACTGCCCTGCTTTGCCACGTTAAACATGCCATCGCGGAAGGCGGTGACGCCGGGCAGATCGTCGGGATAATCCAGTGGGTTAATATTGCGGCGCGCCAGCACCGCTTCAAACCAGGCGATTTGCGTGTCCACCAGCGCATTCAGCACGCCGATTAACCAGCGCTGCTGACGGATATCCGGCGCTTTGCTTACCGCCAGCGCGAAGATGTTGATGGCGGTGGCGACAAAGTTGCCTTCGAATACCAGATAGCGATTGAATACCGCGTCGGGCAGCTGATTGCGCTCGATATCCAGCACAAACGGATGCTGCTGCATCGCCTGCCACAGCGTGTGGTGCTGCTGTAAAAGCTGGTCAGTGAAGCTGTTCATTACGCCTCCTCCAGCGCCGCTTGCGCCACGGACATAAAGTGCTTCACGCGTTCCAGCTCGACCTCATTCCACCACACGCCATCAAATTTCAGGGTGCTGGCGACAATCACGCCTTGAGTACGACCAAGAATCTGGCAGACGTTGGCAGGCGTGACGCCGGAACCGACCAGCAGCGGCAGCTCGGTGGCGGCGCGGATTTCGTCGATCTCATTCAGCGTGGCGCTGTCGCCGGTGCGTTGCCCGGTGGCGATCACCGCATCGGCTTCAAAGAAATCGACGTCGCGCGTCAGCTCCTGAATCGAGCGATCAGCCACAATCGCGTGGCTGCCGTGTTTGACGTGGCTGTCGGCAAACACGCGAATGTGTTCGGCGCGCAGCTGGCTGCGGTAGCGCAGCGCTTTCGCCGCCGCACCTTCAATAAAGCCTTCGTTGGCGATATAGGCGTTGGCCCACTGATTGACGCGCACAAAATCCGCGCCGCCGGCTAAAGCGGTGGCAAAGGCGGGAATCGCGGCGTTCGCCAATACGTTAATGCCCAACGGCACGCCAAAACGCTCGCGGATCTTTTCGGTGATCACCGCCATAAAAGCGGCAGTTTCCGGCCCAATATCGTCTGGTTTGGCAAACGGAATATCGCCGTGGTTTTCGATAATTAACCCATGCACGCCACCGGAAATATAATTCTCGGCATCACGCAGTGCGCGCTCAATAATAGCTGGGAGCGGTTTGCCGCGATATTTAGGTGCACCCGGAAAAGCATCACAATGCACTACGCCAATCACTGCTTTCTTTCTGGAAAAAATATCTTGTATTGCGCTGGTTTTTCCTGCTGATATAGAAACCATCTTCTCCACCTTATTAACGAGAACCATTATGCAAATTTATGTTGCAGGGAATATTGTTGTTGATGAAACCTGGTCGATTGGCGATCTGCCGCAAAAAGGCGCATCGATCCACGGCGTAAAAACCTCGCAGGATATTGGCGGTAAAGGCGCGAATCAGGCGATTGTTATTGCACGCTGTGGTCTCGATACACGATTAATTGCCGCAATCGGTCACGACAGTAACGGACAATGGCTGCGTGAGAAAATAGCGCATGAGCCGGTTAAGCTATTTCCCACTCAATATTCTTCACCACACAGCGACTCCTCAATTATTCTTAACAGCAGCGATGGCGATAACGCCATTATTACTACCACCGCTGCGGCAGATGCATTAACCGTCGAACAGATGCTGCCTTATTTAGCCGATGCAAAGAAAGGCGATATATTGCTGCAACAGGGCAACTTCTCGGTTGAGAAAACCCGTGTTCTTTTTCTCTGGGCAAAAGCCAACGGCATGAAAACGGTCTTTAATCCTTCGCCGGTCAATGCTGATTTCGCCCAACTTTGGCCGCTAGTGGATATCGCGGTGGTTAACCAGCTGGAAGCTGAGCGGCTGCAACCGGCTGGCGTCAGCACCTTAGTGATCACCCAAGGCGCACAAGGCGCGTGGTTGATCACCGAAACCGAGCGCCACTTCTGTCCGGCAGCGGCGGTAAACGCGGTGGACAGCACTGGCGCGGGCGATACCTTCCTCGCCGTGCTGCTCGCCTCCTCGCTGTTACGCGGAGTGGAGCCCGATGCGCTTGCCCTGAAGCATGCCAGCCAGGCCGCCGCTATTACCGTGAGTCGTACCGGCACCGTTAACGCTTTCCCCACACAACAGGAACTCGCTGCGCTGCTGACTTCGCGCAGCGAGTGATCGGTTACTTAAACAGCGAACGGTAACTGTCGACGTTCGCTTTGGTGACCACGGTGGCCGGCACCAGAATAGTTTTGTTCACCGTTTTGCCTTCGGAGAGCGCGTTGAGGGCTTTCAGCGCCTCTTCACCCATCTTTTTCGGATCCTGCTGCAACACGGCGGTGACGTAGCCGCCATCGATCCCGCTGATGGCTTTGGCCGTCAGATCCCAGCCAAATACTTTGATATCTTTCTGGCGGCCCTGGTTTTCGACCGCCGCAATCGCACCCAGCAGTGCCGGTTCGCCGGTGGCGTAAATCGCGGTTAAATCAGGATTGCCAGTGATCAGATTTTCTGCGGCCGTCATGGCGTTGTCCTGAATATTCTGGCCATCCACCACATCGGCAACGGTGATTTTGCTGTTGGTTTTGATAGTCTCTTCGAAGCCTTTCTGACGCTGGTTCTGAATAGCCGAGTTCAATGCACCAACAATGCCGAGACGCGCTTTGCCGCCCATCTCTTTCGCTACGTAATCGACGAAATATTTACCGAGGATTTTGCCGCCTTCGAGATTATCTACGCCAACCTGCGCTGCTTGTGGACCGGCCGGTAATACAGCATCAATGGCGATGACCGGAATGTTAGCCGCTGCGGCTTCTTTAATGGCGGGCATAATGCCGTTGACGTCAATGGCATCAACCAAAATACCTTTCACACCTTGCTGAATATAGTTTTCAATTGCATCGTTCTGCGCCACTGGATTATCGGTGGCGTTAAAGATAACCAGATCTTTTCCGCTGGCTTTTGCGGCTTCCTGTGCGCCCTGATTCATCAGATTAAAGAACAGCGCCTGCTGATTAATTTGCACCAACGCATACGTCGGCGCAGCCTGCGCCAGCGAGAAAAATGAACCCGCAGTAATTAAGGTGGAAGCCAAAACCAATGAACGCAGTTTTCCGGTGAAAGATAACATCATGGTGTTCCTCGTCGGGAATAAATAATAATCAGCGTTTCCCAGCGTTAAGCACTGAGATTATTTTTGGCGGGCGAATATCGATGACGTGATATACACACTGAATAAGTGCAGTGTTTTTATAGCGACCTGCTTAAGTTTGTTTCGGTAACCCATCCGCTAGGAATACCCGGTGAAATAACTTAAGTCGGCTTGGGAAGTGATTCCCGGTAATGCGGTAAACTGTGCATACAATTCGCTGAGTAAATATTTTTGTCAAGTGTTTATTTGGTTGGCGATGTGTAATGATTAACGCGTAAGGTCGCCATTCATGGCGACCTTGTAACCACTACACGATGATCCCGATGTAATAATGGCGAGGAACATGAATTCAAAACGCGTGTTGTTAACCGACGTGGCACAATTAGCCGGGCTCTCTAAAGCCACGGTCTCTCGCTATATGAATCACAGTATCGTGTTGCCGCAGGAGACAATTGACCGCATCGAAGCGGCGATTCGCCAGCTCGATTATCGCGGCAACAGCCTGGCGCGACGCCTGAGCAAAGGTGGCAGCGAAACCCTGGGTTTGGTGCTGCCCGATATCACCAACTCCTTCTTTGCCGAACTGGCTGATGCCGCAGAAGAGGCGGCGTCGGCGCGCGGTTACAGTTTGGTGCTGTGCATCACCCGCAACAATCCCGACAAAGAAGCGCAGTTCATTCGCTGGCTGGATACGCGTCAGGTTGATGGCCTGCTGTTCACTACCAACCGACCGGATAACGGCCTGTTACGTAAAGAGATTCAGCGCCATCAGCATATTGTGTTGCTCGATGAAGATATTCCCGGCAGCAGCGTGCCGAAAGTGTTTGCCGACAATGTGCAGGGCGGACGCATCGCCACCGAACAGCTGATCGCCGCCGGACATCGCCACATCGCCTTTATCGGTGGCCCGGAACAGTTGATGAGCGTGCGCGAACGTTATCTCGGCTTCTGCACCGCCATGAAGCAGGCCGGTTTATCGGTGCCTGCAGAATGGGTGATGTACGGCAACTACGAGCGCGAGTTCGGTCAGCAGGCTTTGCAGCGGCTGTTCAGCCAGTCGCCGCGCCCTTCCGCAGTGTTTGCGGCCAGCGATTATCTGGTGCTGGGATTGCTGGACGGTTTACGCGCCAGCGGCTTGCAGGCACCGGATGCCCTTTCGCTGGTCGGCTTTGATGATGCTAACTACACCGACCTGACGCAGCCGCGCATCTCCACCATCCGCCAACCCGCGCGCGAACTGGGTTATACCGCCGTGGACATCATGCTGCGCCTGCTGAATAACGACGTGAATATCCCGCTGGAAACACGCTTACCCGTTGAATGGGTGGGACGCGATTCGATTCAAATCCGCCTACCCTGATCCACCGTGGCGCAAAATTGCACAGATTTGGCGCAAAAGTTGATCAATCAAGTGAAGTTCAGTACTTCGAGGTAAACCGGTTTACTGAACAATAAAATTTTAACCTGCTGAATCTTCACGCGTTTGATGCAGGCCAAACTGACTAAATTCTAACCTGGCACAGAAGCTGCAACGTTCCCAGCGGCAAACAAATATCGTTGTAACCCATTGCTCTGGAAGTGCGGCCAGTGTTTTAACTGACAGGTAAACCGGTTTACTAGAGGGTAAATCGTGTCAGTTAAAGCATTGCTGCGCTAACAGGCCAAGTTCCCGGTAACCGATTGGGAGTGTTCAGATGCAGCAGCCTCATGCTACCCCAGCGCGGGTAGAGATGATTAACATCACCAAAACTTACGGTTCGATACAATCCCTACGCGGCGTCAATCTTCAACTGGCACCGGGCGAAGTGCTGGGCTTAGTCGGCGACAACGGCGCGGGTAAATCGACGCTGACCAAGGTGCTCTCCGGCGCGGTGGTGCCCACCAGCGGCACCATTCGCATTGACGGTGAACAGCAACACTTCACCAATCCGGCCGATTCGCGCCGCTGCCATATTGAAATGGTCTATCAGGATCTGTCGCTATGCGACACGGTGGATGTCGCCGGCAATCTGTTTATGGGACGCGAGCCGATGAAAAGCGTGCTCGGCATTCCCTTTCTCGATCAGGCAAAAATGCACGCCGAAGCGCGCGAGATGCTGAAAGGTTTGGGCATTTCGATTCCGGATACGCGCTTGCTGGTGCGCAATTTGTCAGGCGGACAACGCCAGGCTATTGCCATTGCGCGCGCCGCCGCCTTCGAACCGAAAGTGCTGATCATGGATGAACCGACCGCTGCCTTAGCGGTGGCAGAAGTGGAAGCAGTGCTGGAGTTGATTCGCCGCGTCTCGGCGCGCGGCGTCAGCGTTATCCTCATCACCCATCGCCTGCAGGATCTGTTCCTGGTGTGCGATCGCATCATGGTGATGTACGAAGGCACCAACGTGGCGGACCGGCGCGTGGCGGATACCAGCTTAAGCGATATCGTTAATTTGATCGTGGGTGAGAAATTTACCGCTCACTCAGCGGCTGCACACTGAGGTAACGGGATGAGCATCATGAATTTAAGCAGTTCGCGCATGATCCAGCATTCGCTACCGCGTCGCCTGTTGCACAACCATTCGGGCGTGGTAAGCATTGCGCTGTTTTTCATCTTTTGCTGCGTGGTGTTTTCGCTGATCACCAGCAATTTTCTCTCCAGCAACAACTGGCTGAACATCATTCGCCAAAGCGCCCCGCTACTGATCGTCGCCACCGCGATGACGCTGGTGATCACCACCGGCGGCATTGATTTATCGGTGGGTTCAACGCTGGCGCTGGTCGGCGCGCTTTCGGCTATCGCGCTGAATAACTGGGGATTGCCGTGGCCGGTGGTGTTAATTGGCGGACTGCTGCTGGGCGGATTGGTTGGCGCCATCAACGGCTTCTTTATCGCCTTTGAGGGGATTCCGGCGTTTATCGTCACCCTGGCTACCTTGGCCGTGGTACGTGGGATCGCTCTGCTGGTCACTCAGGGTTATTCGATTCCGGTGCCGGCCGACAGTCTGTTTACCTTTATGGGCCGCGCATGGGTGCTGGGCATTCCGATGCCGGCGCTGATTGGCATTGTGGTGCTGTTCGCCGGGCATATTGTGCTCAACCACATGTGCTTTGGTCGCTACGTGACGGCGATTGGTTCGAATGCCGAAGGCGCGCGTCGCAGCGGCATCAATACTAAATCGGTCACCATGAAGGTCTATATTATCAGCGGCATGGCGGCGGCGCTGGCCGGGATGATTATCACCGCGCGTCTCGGCAGCGGCTCATCCAATCAGGGCGAAGGCTTTGAGTTGCAGGTGATCGCCGCCGTGGTGCTCGGCAGCACCAGCCTGTTTGGCGGCTTCGGCACCATTATCGGTACGCTGCTGGGCGCGCTGTCGATTGCGATTATCCAGAACGGGCTGATCCTGTCGCACATCTCGCCGTTCTATACGCAAATCGCAACCGGCACCATCATTCTGCTCGCCATCTGGCTCAACACCCGCATTCTCAATCCCACTCGCGCACCGGCAAAAGGATAGCTCATGAAAGGATCGATTTTTCGCCATGCGGATCCGTTACCGCTCGGCGTGAGCAGCGGACATGTGATGACGGTTTTAGGGCCGCTGCCGCTGGCCGAGATGGGCGTTACCTTGATGCATGAACACATTCTGTTGGATGCATCCGGCAAGTGGGTGCCGCCCTGCTGTTGCAGCGATCGTCATATCGCTGAGATGCCGGTGAAAATGGAGAATCTCGGTGAACTCAACATGAACCCGCTGATGAGCCGCGATAACTGCCAGCTGTTTGACGTCGATATGGCGATTGACGAGCTGATGAAGTATCGCGCGCTGGGCGGCGAAACCATCGTCGATCCTACCAACATCGGCATTGGCCGCGATCCCAAAGGGCTGCAACGCATCGCGCGCTTAACCGGACTCAACATCGTGATGGGCACCGGCTTGTATCTGGAGCCGTCGCATCCGGAATGGGTGAAGAGCATCAGCGTTGAGCAACTCACCGAGAAGCTGATTTTTGACCTTGGCGGCGCAGCGGAGAAACCCGAGGTGATCGCTGGATTGATCGGCGAGATCGGCATCTCCAGCCGCTTTACCGCCGATGAAGAGAAATCGCTGCGTGCCGCCGGACGCGCCAGTGCGGCAACCGGCGTGCCGATTCAGGTGCATCTGCCGGGTTGGGAGCGTTTAGGTCATAAAGTGCTGGATATTCTGCAGCAGGAAGGTGCCGATCTGCGTCACACCGTGCTGTGCCATATGAATCCCAGCTTTGCCGATAAGACCTATCAGCGTGAACTGGCCGACCGTGGCGTGTTCCTGGAATACGACATGATCGGCATGAGCTATTACTACGCTGATGAATCCGCGCAATCGCCTTCCGATGAAGAGAACGCGCGCGCCATCTGCGAGCTGATTGATGACGGCTACATTCAGCAGATTTTGCTGTCGCAGGATGTGTTCCTGAAAACCATGCTGACGCGCTTTGGCGGCCACGGTTATGGCTACATCCTCAAACATTTTGTCCCGCGTCTGAAACGTCACGGCGTTAGCGGCGAACAACTCGAAACCTTAATGATTGCTAACCCGCAGCGCGTATTTGGTGGGTAAAAGGGAAAATATCATGCAGAAACAAGTCTTGCTGGTGGGCGAATCCTGGACCAGCACCTCGAACCACATCAAAGGCTTTGACCAGTTCTCCACCGCCACCTGGCACAGCGGTGCCAACGATTTTATCGCGGCGCTGAAGGATAGCGATTACGCCATTACCCACATGCCAGCGCATGCCGCCGCCACCGATTTCCCGCTGACGCTCGAAGGGCTGCAAAAGTGGGATGTGATTATTCTGTCGGATATCGGTGCCAACACGCTGCTGCTGCATCCCGATACCTGGCTGAAAAGCCGTCGTACCGCTAATCGCCTGGCATTGATTCATGATTACGTCGCCGCTGGCGGCAGCCTGATGATGATCGGCGGCTACTTCAGTTTTCAGGGCATCAACGGCGGCGCGCGATTCCGCAATACGCTGGTCGAAAAGGTGTTGCCAGTGCGCTGCCTCGCCTGGGATGACCGCATTGAAACGCCGGAAGGTTCTACGCTGGAGATGACGCAATCACATGCGCTGTTCGATAACATCTCCGGCGAATGGCCGTGGATGCTGGGCTACAACGAGGTGGAGATGCAGCCCGAAGGCACGCTGCTGGCGACCGTCGCCGGCACAGCGCATCCTTTATTAGCGGTGCGGGAATATCAGCAAGGCCGTTCGCTGGTGTGGACCAGCGATATGTCGGCGCACTGGCTGCCGGAAGAGTTTACCCAATGGCCCGGCTATCGCCAGCTGTGGATTAACTGCTTCGACTGGCTGACGGAGCGCGCCTGATGCAGCCCGCTTCACTGGCACTTGCTCAGCAACTGCTCGGCTTCGACACCATTAATCCACCGGGCAACGAAGCTGCCTGCATGGCGTTTTTTGCCGCGTGGCTCAGCGATCAGGGTTTTGAGGTGCAGCTATCGTCGTTTGGCGAAGGTCGCAGCAATCTGGTGGCGCAGATGCGCGGCTCCGCTGCGGGCAAACCGCTGGCGTTTACCGGACATCTCGACACCGTGCCGCTCGGCAATCAGCCGTGGCAGCACGATCCTTTTGGTTCGGAAATTGCGGACGATCGGCTTTATGGGCGCGGTTCGAGTGACATGAAAGCGGCCATCGCCGCTTTTGCCCACGCCTGCATCGAGCAGCAACCGGCGATTCGCGCCGGGCGTGGCGTGGTGTTGCTGATTACCGGCGGTGAAGAGACCGGCTGCGATGGCGCGCAGGCGCTGATTGCGGCCGGAACGTTGCCAGAGATTGGCGCATTGATCGTTGGTGAACCCACCGCCAACTATCCGGTAATTGGTCACAAAGGCGCGCTGTGGCTGCGCTGCGAGACGCGTGGCAAAACCGCGCACGGTGCGATGCCGGAATTAGGCATTAACGCCATCTATCTCGCTGCCGATGCGTTAGGCAAAATCCGCCACTTCTCGCCGGGCGCGCCGCATCCTTTAATGAAGCAACCGACGCTGAACGTTGGCCACATTCAGGGCGGCCTGAATATTAACTCGGTGCCGGATCGCACGGCGTTTGATGTTGATATCCGCAGCGCGCCAAACCTGCAACACGCCACTATTCGCCAGCGGTTAGGCGAATTAATGGGCGAAGCAGTGCACATCACCACTTTGGTCGATCTGCCTGCGGTGTTGAGTTCCGTAGAGAATCTGTGGATTCAGTCGATCTACCGTCATTGTCAGGCGTTTTTCGAGCAGCCGTTGCAAGCGCGCGTGGTGCCCTACTTTACCGATGCATCGTTGCTGCTGCCCGCGCTGGGTGATCCGCCGTGCATTATTTTAGGTCCGGGCGAACCGACGATGGCGCATCAAACCGATGAGTATTGTCTGGTGAGTAAGCTGGGGGAAGCCGAGCAGTTGTATGGGCAGATTATTGCGGAGTGGATGAAGGGTTAATATCGGTCGCCATGAATGGCGACCGCCGAGAATTGCTGGGTACACAGTCCTGCGCACCCAGCATCTTTATCAGAAACGATAGCTCGCCGAGACAGAGAAATTACGTGGATCGCCGTACACGATGCCGCCGTTGCTGACATTGGTGTCGTACTCTTTGTCGAACAGGTTGTTGATGTTTGCCTGCAGTGAGACGTTTTTGGTGACGTCGTAGCGTGCGAACAAATCGACCACCGAGTAGCTGCCCTGACGTGCGCGCCAGGTGCCTTCGCCATCTGGACCGCCAATGTCACCGTAGGTTTTCGACTGCCAGGTCACGCCACCACCCAAAGTCAACTGATCCAGCATCGGCAAGCGATAGCTGGTGAAGAGGTTGAATGAGGTGCGCGGCAGCTGAGAATTGTAGTTCTCGCCTTCGCGATCTTCCGCCACATAGCTGGTACCGCCGAAGGTCATCTGCCAGTTATCGGTTACCGCACCGTTGACTTCAAACTCCACGCCACGGCTCACTACGCCACTTTTACCCACATAGATGGCATTGCCCGTTTCCGGGTTGGTTTGTCCGGTCGCTTCGCCAACGTTATCCAGTTCAGTGCGGAATACGGAGATCGAGGTAGTCAGGCGGCTGTTAAACCAGTCTGATTTCACGCCCGCTTCGTAGTTCTTGCCAATCACCGGCGCCAGGAATCCGCCCGAGGCATCCTGATAATCCTGCGGCTGGAATACCGAGGTGTAGCTGGCATACGCCGACCAGTTGTCGTAGAAGTCCCAAATCACACCACCGTACGGCGTGATGTTGTTCTTCTCCATCTCTTCGCTCAGCGTCTGACGATTCCAGTTAGTGTAGCGCGCGCCGAGAATCACATGCAGCGGATCGGCCAGCGAGATGCGGGTTGCCAGATAAGCAGATTTCTGACGTACCAGCTGTGTATCTGAAGCCGGTTCGCGCGGATCCCAGTTGGATTCCGGGAAATCGCCGTTGTAGTTATTGAAGTTACCCAGCTCTGCTGATGAGATGTTCTCCCACGAGCTGTAGTACTTGTTGTCCTGACGACTGTAGTTAACGCCAATCATCAGCTCATGCTGACGTCCCAACAATTCGTATGGGCCGCTGGCGAAGGCATCCACCGCATCCACTTTACGTTTGCCGGTGTTATAGCCGGTGCCGCCGATAACCGGATAGCCGGCGTAAGAGGAAGAGCCCGCGCCGGTGGTTTTATCAAAGAAGCCATCGATATACAGCTGTTTGCTGTCGAGGAACATTTCGTTATGCGTGCCGTTAAGCGTGATGTTCCAGCCGTTATCGAAGTTTTGCTGCAGGTTAACAAAGACCTTTTTGTTTTCTTTGTTGTTGTAAGCCCAGTCTGGCGCGGTGTTGTAACCACGACGCGCTTTGATCTGAGAACCGTCGGTATACCAGCGCGGGGAACCGCTCCACATTGGCGAATCGGTGTTTACCTGGGTAAATTCGTAACCAACCGACAATTTGGTGGAGTCGGTCAGATCAGCGTCAACCACGCCATAAACGAACTTTTTGTCTGCGCCGTAGCGTTCGATAAAGCTGTTTTTGTCTTCATAGCCCGCAACCAGACGACCACGCACGTTCCCTTCAGGCGACAGCGGTGCAGAGAGATCGGCAACGTAACGCTGCTTGTTCCAGCTGCCGTAGCTGGCGGAAACATCACCGGTGAACTCTTTGCTATCGGCGTGCTTACGCACCATGTTGATGGAGGCGGAAGGATTACCTGGGCCAGTCAGCAAGCCGGTGGCACCGCGCACCACTTCGACGCGCTCATACAGCGCCATGTCGCTCTGCGCGTCGCCAAGGTTCCAGCGTGAGGCGAAGGCAGTTGGAATACCGTCGACCATATAGTTGTCGATCAGGAAACCGCGCGAATAGTAGTTGGTGCGGTCCATATCGGAAGAGACGCCGTGGATACCGGTGGTGTTCTTCAGCACATCGTTCAGCGATTGCAGCTGTTGGTCTTGCATACGCTGCTTGCTGACGATTGAAACCGATTGCGGAATATCGCGCGCGGTGAGCGCCATTTTGGTACCGGCACGCGTCACCGGTACGCTGTAATCCTGTGCCGCCTGCTGTTGCTGATCGGCGTTGGCGCTGGCATCCACGTTCAGCGTCTGTTCGGTGTTGGTGGTCTCTGCTGCCTGCGCGATACCCGACGCAACCATCACAGCCAGTAAAGAGAGACGTAACGCACGCTGAGGCGCACTGCCGGGTTTCCTGACGCGCAAATCACTGAAAGACATACGATTCCTCGATCAACTTATCGTTATTTTTTTGCGGCACCGCTGCTGACGTCGGAAAGAGGAACGACAGTAAGGAAGCCGTTAAGAAAGCAAATGAGAAATATACGCATTAAGATTTCCAATGCAAGAAATTGTTACCAGTTTACTGACACTTTTACACTTGGTGAAAAGCCTTATTCTTCAACGAGTAATAGTTGACTTACGTTATTTTCAGGAAGGTTCATGGCGGGGCTTTCAGCAACTATGTGAAATTGAACAGATTCTTATGTGTACGGTAACCATTTATGGCGACCTTCACACGCACCGCATACACACGCATATTAAATCACCCACTATTATTCTCCTTACTCTCCTGCGTCACGTGAATAAGCCAAATAGCTCGATAAAGCGTCACGGAATATAAAGGAATCTCTGATTCACCCGGATATTTTACAGACAATTCTGCCCACGTTTGATTATTTTAATTTGGCAAAAAATCTCGTAGAATGCTTCCCTTTACACCAGTCAAATAAGTAATAAGGATTAATACATGAGCGATGCACTTAAAGCATTGAACAATCTTCGTACGCTGCGTGCCGAGGCGCGTAATATTGACGTCGCAGCATTAGAAGAGATGCTGGAAAAATTCGCCGTGGTCGTCGCAGAGCGCCGTGAAGAAGCGGAAGCAGAAACTGCAGCTCAGCGTGAAAAAGAAGAAAAGCTGGCGCTGTATAAAGAGATGTTGTTGAAAGATGGCATTGATATTAGTGACCTGGCGCAATTAACTACCCAGGAAAGCAAACCCAAGTCGAAACGTGCTCCGCGCCCCGCGAAGTATAAATTCATCGACGAACAGGGGAACGAGAAATTGTGGACCGGCCAGGGCCGTACGCCATCACCGATTAAAGCCGCACTGGAAGCGGGCGGTTCAATGGATGATTTCCTGATTTAATCGGTGACTTGCTGTACAGCGCATGAACAGTAAAAACGCAGCGTAAGTGCTGCGTTTTTTCGTTATTAATTCTGCGCGTTAATCTGTTTGATATACGCTTTTAAAAAGTCGTAAACATAATCCTGGCAAGCGATACCGGATTGCGCATCATACTTGCCGTTAAGTCAGATAATCCCCCGGAAATATCTGACGTCTTTTACTAATAAGCTTATTTCAGAACCGCACAGGCCTGCGCAATTCTGCGGCCCGCTTCACGCACCGTTTCAATGTCGGTGGCAATCGACAAACGGAAATAAGGTGATAATCCGTACGCGCTGCCCGCCACGCCAGAGACACCGCTTTCCAGCAGATAATTCATCACATCCTGCTCGCTTTCGATCTGCTGACCATCGGGACGCGTTTTACCTAATAAACCGGCACAGCGACAGAAAATAAAGAACGCGCCATCAGGATTAAGCACGTCAATTTCCTGCACCGGCTTTAACAGCGCCATAATCGCATCGCGGCGATCCTGATAAGCCGTGCGTTGCGGCGGCAGGAAGTCGAGTCCACCGTTATACGCCGCCACCGCCGCAGCCTGGCTGATCGCGCTGGCACCGGAGCTGTTTTGCGACTGCACCACCACCATCGCGTCGATCAACGCTTTAGGCCCGGCACCGAAACCGATGCGCCAGCCGGTCATGGCGTAGGTTTTCGACACGCCGCCCACCAGCAGAATACGGTCGGCTAAATCCGGCGCAACGTGCAGCAGGCTAATATGTTCACGGCCATCAAACAGAATATGTTCGTAGAGTTCATCCAGCATGATCAGCACATCAGGATGATCGCGCAGCACCGTCGCCAGCGCGGTCAGCTCATCTGCGCTGTACACCATACCAGAAGGATTGCCGGGATTGTTCAGCACCAGCCAGCGGGTTTTAGCGCTGATCGCCTGCGCCAGCTGTTGCGGCTGCAACTTGTATTCCTGCTCCAGCGGACACGCCAGCAGCACCGCTTCGCCGCCGTTGAAACGCACGCTATCCGGGAACGTCGGCCAGTAAGGCACCGGCACAATCACCTCATCGCCCTCATTCAGCGTGGCGGCAAAGGCGTTGAAGATAATCTGTTTGGCACCGTTGGCGATGCAAATCTGCGCCAGCTCATAATCGAGCTGATTTTCATTTTTCATCTTAGCCAGCACCGCTTTGCGCAGCGGCGTGGTGCCATTGGTCGGCGTGTAGCGCGTCTCACCGGCTTCCATTGCCGCCACCGCCGCCTGACGAATATGCGCGGGCGTATCAAAATCCGGCTCACCGGTGGTGAGATCGAGAATATCCACGCCCTGCTCTTTCAGCTGGCGCGTCAGTTGACGCGCCGCCGCATTGGCAGAGAGCGACACGGACTGCACACGCTTTGATAAGGTGACCATGTTGAGCTCCTGAATGGGTTAGACCACCGGCAAGCCGAGGTTTTCACGCAGCGTGGCGAACTCGTAATCGTCACGGAACAGGCCGCGACGGCGCAGTTCAGGGATCACCAGCTCAACAAACAGATCCAGCTGCTCGGACATGATCGCCGGCATAATATTGAAACCATCCGCGCCGCCCTCGTTCATCCACAGCTCGAAATCGTCAGCGATATCTTCGGCGGTACCGACAATCACGCGATGTCCGCGTGAACCAGCAGCCACCGCCGCCAGCTCGCGCAGCGTCAGATTTTCGCGTTTCGCCATATCGGTCATCAGTTTAACGCGGCTCTGGTTGCCCTCGCCAAGAGGCACTTCTGGCACCGGACCATCCAGCGGGAACTGGCTGAGATCCATGCTGAAACGCAGCGACAGCTGACGCAGACCGTTTTCGATGTCCACCAGCGTGTTGAGCTCTTTCCACAGTGCTTTGGCCTCTTCACGCGTGCGACCCACAATCGGCATCACGCCCGGCATAATCACCACATGATCCGGATTACGACCAGCGGCAATGACCTGATCTTTCTGCGAACGGTAGAAGGTTTGTGCTTCTTCGAGGCTGGCAGCCGCGGTGAAGATGACTTCCGCGGTTTCCGCCGCCAGTTTCTGACCATCGGCGGAGGAACCGGCTTCGATGATCACTGGACGACCCTGCGGCGAACGGGTGATATTCAGCGGACCCTGCACCTGGAAGTGCTCGCCTTCATGGTTAATCGGCTGGATTTTTTCATCAACAAAGTACGCACCGGTCTCTTTGTTCGGCTGCACCGCGCCCTCTTCCCAACCGGCCCACAGCTTGTCAGCCACTTCGAGGAATTCGCGCGCACGCGCATAACGCTCGGCATGGTTTGGCATATCGTTGCGGCTAAAGTTACGCGCTACATCGGTAGAGAACGAGGTCACCACGTTCCATGCCGCGCGACCACGGCTGATGTGATCCAGCGAAGAGAAGCTGCGCGCCATGGTGAACGGATCGCTAAAGGTGGTAGACGCCGTTGCCGCCAGACCGATGCGTTTGGTATTCACCGCCAGCGCCGACAGCATGGTCAGCGGCTCAAGGCGCGCCATGGTCGAGGGCAGACGATACATGCTGGTGGCCAGCGCATCGCCTACGAAGAACAGATCGAATTTACCGGCTTCGGCTTTTTTGGCGATGGTGATCAGCCAGTCGATGTCAGTTGGATCGCCGAGCTTTTCCGTCAGACGCCAGCCGCTGACGTGTTGTCCTACCGGCTGCACGAAAAGGCCTAAACGGATGCGGCGTTGTTGTTTTGAGTTAGCCATTAATTTGTCCTGGTCAATAAAAAGTGGTGCGATTTAAAACGTGTTCTCGGTCGCCAGCAGCGCCTGTTCCAGCGCATCGGCAGAGATGCGGAATGGCAGACGTTCGGCGCTGGCCGCCGGAAATTTAATCTGTTCTGCGATGGTGCGAATCGTCGCCGCGCGGTCACCGGTTAACGGCGCTAAGGTCAGCGGCATGTCGTACGCACGCAGCAGCGTCAGCAGATCGGCATCCGGCACGCCGTCATGCTCAATCAGCGATTGCACCAGCAGGCTGTAACCCACTTTTTCACCGTGCAGCCATTGATGCAGTTCCGGCTGATGCGTCAGACGATTGTGAATGGCGTGAGCAAAACCTGGCGTCGGCAGCACATCGCGCACGCTGTTGGCTAATCCGGCCAACACGATATTGGCATCGATGATTTTCACCAGCTCCGGCGTGACCTGCTGTTGCTGGTTAGCGGCTACCGCCGCCGGGCCCAGCTCGCGATAGAGATCCAGCGCGCGTTTGGCGGTCATCACTTTGAGATCCAGCGCCAGATCGTTGGGATTGTTACGCTGATACGGATAGAACTCATAATATTTTGCCAGCGCATCAACGATGCCGGCCTTCAGGTAACGCACGTCGCTGCGCGCGATAATCTCGCTATCGACCAGTACCAAATCCGGCATTTTGCCCAGCGGCTGGCTGCGCACATGGCCGCCCTGCTCGTTGTAAACAATCGCCACCGGCGACCAGGCAGCGCAAGTCGCGGCAACCGTGGCGAAGTTGATCACCTTGAGATCGGGCAGCTGGCTACCCACCGCTTTTGCCGCATCCAGCACGCGCCCGCCGCCGATCGCAAACAGCAGTTCAGCGCCCTGCCGCTCGACATTGTGCTTCAGGGTTTCAATCGCGGCATCGGTGCATTCACCGGTCAGATACTCTATTTCCCAGCGAATATCATTGGCTTCAAGGCTCTGGGTTAATTCCGGATTAACGGCCTGCCAGGCGCGGGGGGAAGTAAAGACGCGAATATGGGAAGCGTAAGGTTTGATAAATTCACCGGCGCGCGCACGCACACCGGATTCATGTGCATATGCACGCGGAGATTTGATCGCTAACACGGCGTCACCCTGATTAAGAATAAGGCTATAACGGATTAAATTAAGATAATTCAGAGGGTTAATACAGAATAGTTATAGCGCTATGTATTTTCTGCATACTACGGTAAATAACGATTTAAGCAATGCAAAAGGGGCGATTTCATTTTCACAAATTCGCATTAGCTTAGTTATTTTTCACATATAGCGGGGAATGGCTTTGCTGGTAATCTGAACCCTTATAACAGACGAGCACCTTGCGTAGCGGCGCAATTTATTGCGCGATGAATCGCGCCGCTATGGAAGGTGCCTGTTTTTTGATTCTCCGCCTGATGGCGGTTTTTTCCCGGGGATGTCTATGTCACTTGAATTTCGTCAGGTTAGAGAAGACGAGGTGGAAACCTATCAGGCGCTGATGCATGCCGCGTATGCACCCACGCTGGCGCTCGGCATTAAATTTGATGCCGCCACCGCCGACCTTGCCAAGACACTGCGTCATCTGCAGAGCCACGGTGTTTATGCCCTGTATGCCGATGATGTGATGGTCTCATCCGTTACCGTACGCTATCCGTGGGGACCGCTGCCCGGCCCGTTTGGCCTGCCGCATATCGGCTGGTTTGGCGCGCATCCCGATTATCCCGGCCAGCAATTTGGTCGTCAGGTGCAGGATCGTCTCGAGCAGGAGATCTTGCTGGGCCAGTTACGCGCGCCTGCGGTGTCGCTCGGCACCGCCACCAACCATCCGTGGCTGATCGAGATGTACAAAAAGCGCGGTTTCCAGCTGATGCACACCACCGATCTTGGCAAAGGCCACATCACGCAATATATGAAGAAAGTACTGGATGAAAGCGCCCACGATGCGTGGTTAACACGCCAGGCGGCACAACAAGGAGTAAAAGCATGAGCCAATCTCTCGACATCTTAGGCGAACAGCTGATCGCTTTCCGCCATGAACTGCACCGTTTTCCCGAGCTCTCCAATCAAGAGTTTGAAACCACCGCACGAATTCGTCAGCAATTAGAGCAACACCAGATTCGCGTGCTGGATTTACCGCTCAAAACCGGTTTAGTGGCGGAAATTGGGACGGAAAGTGGCCCATTGATGGTGTTACGCTCCGATATTGACGCGCTGCCGATTGAAGAGCAATCAGATGTGAGCTTCCGATCTGAACGTCCTGGCGTGATGCACGCCTGCGGCCACGACTTTCACAGTTCGGCGGCGCTGGGGGCAGCGATTCTGCTCAAACAGCAGGAAGATACGCTGCCAGGTAGCGTGCGTATTCTGTTCCAGGCCGCTGAAGAGACCGGCCAGGGCGCGCCCGATGTGATCGCGACCGGCGCGCTGGATGACGCGGTGGCAATCTTCGGCATCCACAACGATCCGTCGCTGCCGCCAGGCGTGATTGGCAGCAAAGCCGGTCCGCTCACCGCAGCGGTCGATCGCTTTGATATCAGCATCACCGGCATGGGTAGCCACGCCGCCAAACCGCATCAGGGTAACGATCCGATTGTGATTGCCGCGCAAATTGTCTCGGCCGCACAAACGTTGATTAGCCGCAATGCCCCATCCGGCGATAACGCGGTGGTCTCGATTACCCAGATTCACAGCGGCAGCACCTGGAACGTGATTCCTGATAGCGCCTGGCTGGAAGGCACGGTGCGCTCCTTCTCGCAGGAAACGCGCGAACGTCTGGAGCAGCGCTTCCGTGAAATCGTGCAAGGTATCGGCGCCGCTTTCGCCGCCGAGGTGAAATTCAACTGGCACGCGGGTCCGCCATCGGTGGTAAATGATGCGCATTGGGCGGATTTTGCCTTGCAGCAGGCCAGCGCCAGCGGCTTTGAGGCGCGCGTGGTGGAAGCCAGCCCAATCGGCGAAGACTTCGCGTTCTATCAGCAACAGCTGCCGGGCGCGTTTATGATGATTGGCACCGGCGAGCCTTACGCGCTGCACCATCCGGCGTTTCGCATCAATGATGATGTGCTGCTGCCGACGTCGCGCTATCTCGCCAATCTGGCGGTCGCAGCGCTGAAGAGCGTGAGCTGATGAGCCTCACTGCCGCGCTGGCTGAGCGCATTGTTCACAGCCAACCGGACGCCGCCGCACGTAATGCGGCACGCGAAGGGGTGCGTGATTTCCTCGCCGTCAGCTGGCCGGTACTGCAAGGTCAGGTGCCAGACAGCGGATTACCGGCGCTGCGCAGCGTATATGGCGACGGCAGCGCGCGAGCCAACGCCCTGCTGCTCGGGTATGCCAGCCACGCGCTGGATTACGATGATTTCCATGCGGATTTTCGCGGGCATCCCAGCGTGGTGATTCTGCCTGCGCTCTTTGCCTGGCAGCAGTTGCAGCCCTCTGAGCTGGATCAGTTTCTTGATGCCTATGCGGTTGGCGTGGAGGTTGCCGGACGTTTAGGTCTCGCCGTCAGCCAGCAGCATTACGCTTTAGGTCATCACAATACCGCGACGCTTGGCACAGTTGCCGCTGCCGCCGCGCTGGCGCGTTTGCTGGCGTTAGATTTGGCTGCCACCGCAACGCTGCTCGGCATCGCCACCACGCAGGCCAGCGGCTTACGCGCGCAGTTTGGTTCGGCGGTAAAGCCGCTGCATGCCGGGTTTGCAGCTGAACGCGCGGTGAGCGCCGCACAGCTGACGCTGGCAGGCTTTGATGGCAAGCAGGACGGCGTGATTGACGCTTTCATCTCCGCCACCAGCAATGGCCAGGCGCAGCCGGAAAAACTGATTGAGCATTGGGCGCAGCCGTGGCGCATCGTCGCGCCTGGGTTGGAATTCAAACCCTTCCCCACCTGCGCCGGTACGCACAGCGCCGCCGAAGCCACGCGCATCTTGCGCAATCAATGGCTGGCGAGCGGTAAATCACTGGAAAGTTTGCTGGAAAACATTAGCGAAATTAGCGTGGCGTTTCCGCCGGGCGGTGATATTGCGGCATCGGTGCGCGTGCCAACCAACGGCATCGAAGCGCGTTTCAGTCTGGAATATGTGATCGCCGCGATGCTGATGTATGGCGATTTGCGTTTGCAGGATTTTGCCGAAGGCGAGTTGAATCAAGAGGTGATGCCGCTGGCAGCAAAGGTGCGTCGTACGCCAGATGAAGGTGCGCCACCGGATGCGATTAACCCGGCGCTGCGTTTTCATCTGGTGACGATTACGCTACGCGATGGCTTGCAGTTGCAGCATCACCGCACACGTCAGCAATCGCTGGCCGATGCGGTGGATGTCGCAGGCAAGCTGCGCGCGGCACTGCAGCAGGAATCTCCGCTACGTCAGCAACAACTGCTGAACAGCAGCGAGTTGGCTAACAGCACGCATCTGGCGCAGTTAACCCAACTGCTCGCTTAAAGCGTTTCAACCGGCTCCAGCGCATCCTGAATGGCATCGGCCAGATTTGCAATCTCATTGGCAACCGCCTGCAAATCCCACGATGCCTTTGATCCGCTGGCAGAGGTTGAGGCGCTAACTGACTCTTTTGCCACCGCTAATGCCGCCGCAACCGCAACGGTGCGTTTATGCTGCTCAACCGTGACGCCAATCGGTGGCTGTGTGAAATAGTCGTTGACCATCGTATCTCTCCCTTAAGTGTTAAAAAAATAAATGAATCCTGGAGAGGTATTATGGGGGAATTACAGCAGAGTGCACTCTAAATAGTGAGCCGCCAGCGGCGGCTCGACCGATTTTCAGATTTTAGGTTGCTGATCTTCAGGGAATTCAGTATCGCGGGGTAAATCATCATCTTCGTCAGGTAATGTTTCATCATCACCTGGCAGTGGAATTACATCATCATCTGGACGTTCTGACATACGTACCTCCGTAAACCCGAATTGGGTTAATTAAAGTGTAGTAATGAAATAAATTAAACATCGCCCTTCTTTTCATTATGTGAGTTAAGCGTAAGAAATCGCGCAACAATAATATCTTCATTTCTTTGCACCGCTTCACTTAAATAAGCAAAACTCACGCTGGGCTTATTTTCTTTTCAGCTCAGCCATTTGCGCTAAGCCAAAGCGTGGTTATAATTTGAATTAGGTTCAACAGTCGATTTCCCTGGTTGCCTTAAATGGCGCCCCTATAACACGATTAACTTCTTTTATTTATTGCTATTTCCTGAATGTTATTCCGGGGGAACATCATGTCGCCATTTTCCAGCTTTTGGCAAGCCGGTTATGAGGGAGCGGATCATATCAATCCCTTCGGCGAGCGGCTTTCAATGAATGCGTTGACCGAACATTTATCGCAATACCATAACGATTACGCCACGCTGCAGCAGTTTGGCATTACCTCCGCCCGCGAAAGTATTGGCTGGCGACTGGCGGAAATGGAACCGCAAACCACGCTCGAAAGTTTAAAAAAACGCATGAATTCGGCGCGCTCCTTTGGCGTGCAAATTAACTGGACCTTTTGCCATTACGGCTGGCCGGATGACTTAACCTTATTTTCCAGCGAATTTGTGCCGCGCTTCGCCGCTTTTTGTCAGCGCATGGCGGGCTTCCTCGCGGAATATTATGAAGACGCCCCCATTTATTCGCCGATGAATGAAATCTCGTTTATGGCGTGGGGAATTTCTGTCGGCCTGTTTGGTAATAATGCCCATACCGATCCCGATGAGATTAAACGTCAATTGATTCGCGCCACGCTGGCGGGTTGCGCCGCCATTCGCCTTGCAGATCCGCGTGCGCGTTTCCTGCACTGCGACCCGATTATTCACGTGGTGCCGGATGAAGACAGCGATGCATGCCGGCAGCGCACCCGGGATATCAACGCTTCGCAATATCAGGCGTGGGACATGATCGTCGGTTTGCGCGAGCCGGAACTCGGCGGCAAACCGCACTATCTCGATGTGGTTGGCGCCAATTATTACCACGGCAATCAGTGGCTCACCGGGTCCGGCTGCCGGCTGGAGTGGCATCTGGGCGATGCGCGCCGCGTGCCGCTGCATCCGCTGCTGGCGCAGTTAACTAAGCGTTATCAGCGGCCCATTTTGCTGGCGGAAACCAGCCACGTCGGCAGCGGACGCGCCGCCTGGATTGCCCAGGTCACCGCCGATGTCGCGCAGGCACAGCTCAATGGCTGTGATATCCGCGGCATCTGTCTTTATCCGATTATCGATCGCCCACTTTGGGAAGATCTCGAACACTGGCCACGCAGCGGATTGTGGGATGTCGATCCCCACAAAAAGCGCCTGCTGAACCCGGTTTATGCCGCGTCATTACAGCAATCACAACGATTATTAGCCCGTTTTCAGGGTCTTATCACCGCGGCCAGCAGGCCAGAGGAAAGCGTCATGAAACAATCCGTATTAGTGGTATTCAGTCATTTACGTTGGGGATTTGTCTTTCAACGTCCACAGCATCTGTTGTCGCGCCTCGCCCAGTTCCACCGCATTGTGTTTATTGAAGAGCCGATTTATCAGCCCGGTGAAGCCGCGTTACGCCAATATCAGCCCGCACCAAATGTGACGGTGATCGAACCGCATACCGATGTGGCCGTGCCCGGCTTCCACGATAGCCAAATCGCCGTGCTGCAACCGCTGCTGGCTGAACTGCTTGCTGACGATGAAACGCCGATGGTGTGGTTTTATACGCCGATGGCGCTGCCGCTGCTGGCCTGCTTTACACCGAGCGCGATTATCTATGACTGCATGGATGAACTCTCCGCCTTTAACCAGGCGCCGCGCCAGCTTCAGCAGCGTGAATCGGCGCTGTTGAGCCGCGCCGATTTGGTGTTCACCGGCGGCACCAGCCTGTATGAAGCGAAGAAACATCGCCATCCGCAGGTTTTCTGCTGCCCAAGCAGCGTCGATGCGGGACATTTCGAACAGGCGCTGGACCGCACTAACAGTCATCCGCTGCAGGAAAACCTGCCAAAACCGCGCCTCGGCTATTACGGCGTAATTGATGAACGCCTCGATTTGACGCTGATTGCCGCGCTGGCCGATGCGCATCCCGACTGGCAGATCGTGATGGTCGGTCCGGTGGTGAAAATTGATGCCGCCAGCCTGCCCCAGCGCAGCAATCTGCACTGGTTCGGCCAGCAACCGTACGCCGCCTTGCCGCACTTTCTCGCCGGCTGGGATCTTTGCCTGATGCCGTTCGCGCTCAATGCTTCGACGCGCTTTATCAGTCCTACCAAAGTCCTGGAGTACATGGCAGCGCAGCTGCCGATTGTCAGCACCGCGATTGCCGATGTGGCGCGACACTATGCCGACGTGGTGAGCATCGCCGACTCGCATCAGAGCTTTGTTCAGGCCTGTGAAGCGGCGCTCAGCATGCCGGTGGAAACCCGCTATCAGCTAGCGAAAAACATGGCGACACGCGTTGCGGAAACCTCGTGGGATCGCACTGTCGATGAGATGCAGGCGCATATCGTGGCACTGACCCAACGTCAGATTTCCCATCCCGAAATAGCCGCCGCCCCTCCGCCCGCGCTGGCGCACAACACCGTTGCGTGCTTGATTTTGGGGGCCGGCCCAACGGGGTTGAGCGCCGGTTATCACTACGGCGCGGGCGCAGTGGTGCTGGAGAAAAATGCCACCGTGGGCGGCTGGTGCCGTTCAGTCGAGGATCAGGGATTCACCTTCGATCACGCCGGCCACATTATGTTCTCCAACGATCCTTACGTGTTGCGCCTGTACGATATCCTGCTGGGCGACAATCAGCACTGGCAAACGCGTGAAGCCTGGGTTTACAGCCATGATGTTTACACCCGCTATCCGTTCCAGTCGGCGCTGCATGGTTTGCCTGCCGAAGTGATTGGCGAGTGTGTGTTAGGCGCGATTGAAGCGCGCTATGCGTCGCCTCCCGCTTTACAGGCGGTGGCCACCGAGGCGCGGCGTGATTGCTGCGCCGATGGCGCCATCCCGGATGGTGAAAGCCTGGTTTGTCAGCCGGAGAGCGAAGATTTCGAAAGCTTTATTTTCCGTACCTGGGGCAAAGGCATCGCCCGCCATTTCGCCCTGCCGTATAACCAAAAACTGTGGAAAACCCCGCTGGTGAATATGGAAACCTCATGGCTCGGCGGACGCGTGCCGCTGCCCGATTTGGAGCAGATCATCTCCGGCGCGCTGGCTCCGCTGGATAAGCCGGTCGGCCCCAATGCGCGCTTTGGCTATCCGCTGCGCGGCGGTTTTCAGGCGCTGATGGAGGGATTTCTGCCACATCTGGACTGCACGCTGGAGATGGAAGCGGGCGTCAGCGAAATTCAGCCGTTGCAACGGCGCGTGCTGTTAAGTGATGGCCGACAGTTTCATTATGACCAGATGATCAGCACCTTGCCGCTGCCAGAACTGGTGCGATTGATGGGCAGCTTTGCACCAGAAGCGGTGCAGAAAGCGGCGAAGCAACTGCGTCATATCTCGGTGCGCTGCGTCAATCTGGGCATTGGCCGCGCCAATATCAGCGACAAACACTGGATTTACTATCCCGGCAACACACTGTTCCACCGCATCTTTTTACAGGGCAACGCCAGCCCGCACTGCAATCCAGAAGGCGGTTTTGGCCTGACCTGCGAAATGACCTATCGCGACGATCAGCCGCTTCCTTGCGAAGGCGATGCGTTGATTGAACGCTGCATTGCGGATTGTATTCGGGTCGGCATCATCAATGCCGATGATGAGATCGTTACCGCCAGCGAAGTGGATATGCCTTACGCCTATGTGGTTTATGACCATCAACGTACCGCCAACGTCACGCTGATTCGCAGCTGGCTGGCAACGCAAGGCATCCATCTTTCCGGGCGCTACAGCGAGTGGGAATATTACAACTCGGACCACGCGTTCCTTGCCGGTAAACGTGCAGCGGAAACGGTGAAAGATTTGACCCATAACCGGAAAACCACTGCGTGAGATGAAAAAGCTAGTCAGTTAGGGTGAACGGGGCGGCATTCATGAGTGGCTGCCCTACGATTGTCATCGTAATTTTCGTAGGGTGCGCATTCAGCTTTTTAACGCGGATCAATCAAATCCACTACCATCGACAGGATTTCATCCATGACGTGCGATTCAACTTTCGCGGCGAAACTTGCCTTCCGCGCGGTCAGGTCAAGAGAACGAAGTTGGTAGCACAACGCTACGCCAGTTACGCTGCCGGTATCCGTGCTGCTGCCATCCAGATACACCGCAACAGCACTCGAGCGTGATGCGCCGCCACCGCTGGTTACCGGAATGCAAACCGCTGTCCCTAAAGCAGCGACGAGTTCCCGCCGTGAAATCACCAGATAATAATGCGGCCCTTTAAACTCCCTGCCTTCAACGGGATCACCGTTGACGTGCCAGATTTCACCTAACTGCGGAACTCTGCGCGATATCATCAGATAGCCTCCTTGCCCTGCGGTTTATCCTGCAAATCGTCGCTGACGGCTTCATTAAACTGGCGAATCTCTTCCTGATCAATGCCAGCTAACAGTTGGTCCATCGTTTTCCTGCCGCGTGCGAGCCGGTTAACAGGTTTGATGTTGATTGACTCGTCAGTTGCAGTGACATCTAGCTCAATCCCCACATGCCAACCCGCTTTGGTCGCGATGTCACTGGGAATCGTTAGCACAACGGCTCCGCCTTGCTGACGCAGTTTGGTTAAAGCCATACATCCTCCAAAGTGTAACTTTGTCACACTGAGTCTATCACTCGGTGAGACAAAGTCACACTTTGATTTATTGAGATGCGTCTGCTTTTAGGCAGGCGGAATAAACGCCTGTACAGGCGTCACTTCGCCGCGATATTTACGCACCTGCACGACGGTGATTTGTCCGCTGCAACCTTGTGCCAATGAAGACGTGCCGATATCCAGCGTCAACACATTGGGATTACCGTGACGGCACAGCGGACGCAGCGCGGTAGGATCGACCGGATCATACCAGGCGCCGGTCGGCAACTGCACCACGCCGCGCATGATGGTTTCGGTGAGACGCGCACTGGCGAGCACGTGGCCGCGCGCGTTGTAGAGCTCGATAATATCGCCATCATTAATGCCTGACGCCGCCGCATCCGCCGGATGCAAACTGCACACTTCGCGGCCATCGCGTTTGCCGCTCAGGCTGTAATCACCAAAATCGAGCTGGCTGTGCAAGCGCGTCGCCGGCTGATTGGCGATCAACCAAAACGGATGATCGGAATTCGGTTTTTGCTGCGGTTCACGCCACACCGGATGTCCCGGACAGTTTTCGTAGTTAAAGCTGGCGATGGTGGCAGAGAAAATTTCAATTTTCCCGCTCGGCGTCGGCAGCGGCGACGCTTCCGGGTCGGCGCGGAACGCGTTGATCATACGACCGCCATCTTTCAGCTGCGGCAACTCCAGCACGCCTTGTTGCCAGAACTTCTCGAAGTCGGGAATCTCAACCTGATGCGCCGCCAGCTTCTGCTGCAGCTGGGCGTAATGATGCTGCAACCAGCCGCGCGTATCGCGCCCTTCGGTGAAGGCCTCTTCGCGGCCTAAACGGCGCGCCAGCTCGGTGAAAATCACGTAATCATCTTTGGCTTCACCGAACGGTTGCGCCACCGGTTGCATGGCAAACAAGTGGCGATCGGTGGGTGCGCCGCCAATGTCTTCGCGCTCCAGCGTCATGGTGGCGGGCAAAACGATATCGGCATGGCGCGCGCTGGCGGTCCAGGCGATCTCATGCACGATCAGCGTATCCAGCTGACAAAAAGCCTGACGCAAGCGCGCGAGATCCTGATGATGATGGAACGGATTGCCGCCGGCCCAATATGCCAGACGGATGTGCGGATAGGTTAAACGGCGGCCATTGTAATCAAACGGCTTGCCGGGATTGAGCAGCATATCGGAGATACGCGCCACCGGAATCAGACGATCGATACCGTTTTTACCCTGCGGTAGCGCCGGAAAACTCACCAGATTGTGATGCTTACCGTAATGGCCCAGCGCACCCAGCGCATAGGTGTAGCCGCCGCCCGGCAAGCCCGGCTGACCAAGTGCGGCCGCCAGCACCAATCCCAGCCACACCGGCTGTTCGCCGTTTTCGGCGCGCTGCAAGGCATGCGCCACCGTCACCAGCACGCGTTTGCCGTGCAGCTGGCGAGCAAAATCGCTGATGAACGCAGCACTCACGCCGCAAATTTCTGCTGCCCACGCCGCATCGCGCGGCGTGCCATCCTCTTCGCCACGAATGTAGGCCGCCATTTCTGGCCAGCCCACGGTGTAGCGCGCGAGGAAAGCCTCATCGGTCAGCTGTTCAGCGATAAATACCGATAACACGCCGAGGATGAAGGCCGCGTCAGTGCCCGGACGCAGCGCCAGCCATTCGCCCTGCGCTTCTTCAGGGAGATCGCTTTGCAGCGGGCTGACCGAGATAAAGCGAGTGCCGCGCTCAGCCGCCTGCTGCATAAAGCCGCGCTCGGTGTGTTCGCTCAAACCGCCGCTGGCGACCTGCGAGTTTTTCAGCGCCAAACCGCCAAATGCCACCACGATTTCGCTGTGCTGGGCGATCTCTTCCCAACTGACGCCGCGACGGGCAATTTCATTCATGTCGCCGACGATATGCGTCAGCAACACCGACGCGGAGCCGGAACTGTAGCTGTTGACTGAACGCACGTAGCCGCCGAGCGTGGTGTTGAGGAAGCGATGCACCTGACTTTGCGCGTGGTGGAAGCGCCCCGCGCTTGACCAGCCGTAAGAGCCGCCGAAGATGCCTTCCGGGCCGTACTTATCGCCGACGCGTTGCAGTTCGCGCGTGACCAGCGCGTAAGCTTCATCCCAGCTCACCGCGACGTACTCATCGTTGCCACGACGATCGTCCGCGCCCGGGCCGTTCTCCAGCCAGCCACGGCGCACCATCGGACGGGATACGCGCGCCGGATGGTTTAACGCAGTGTGGAAATTTTGCAGCAGCGGGCTGGGATCGGGATCGCCCTTGAACGGTTCGATGGTGAGCCGATCGCCCTGTTGCTGGGCATGAAAAGCGCCCCAATGGGCGCTGTGCATTACCGGTTTTTGCGTCATCACTGTTCCTGGCATCAAAAAAGAAAAACGGTGCCTAAAGCACCGTTGCAATAAAGTTTCTTACGCGCCCGTTTTCCGGGTCGTCGAGCACTTGCTGGGTTGGCCCCGCCGCCACGATTTTGCCGCTTTCCATAAACACAATGTTGTCAGCAACCTCGCGCGCAAAACCAATTTCATGCGTCACCACCACCATGGTGATGCCGGAGTGCGCCAGCTGTTTGATCACCTGCAGCACTTCGCCAACCAGTTCGGGATCGAGCGCTGAAGTGGGTTCATCAAACAGCATCACGCCGGGATCCATCGCCAGCGCGCGGGCAATCGCCACACGTTGCTGCTGTCCTCCGGAGAGATTCTGCGGCCACTCATCTTCGCGGCCAGACAAACCCACTTGCTTCAGCAGCGACAGCGCTTTGCTGGTCGCCTGCTGACGACTCTGCTTCTTGACGCGCATCGGCGCATCGACGATGTTTTGCAACACGGTACGGTGCGGGAACAGGTTGAATTGCTGGAACACCATGCCGATTTCGGCACGCTGACGCGCAACTTCACCGCTGCTTAACTCGTGCAGCGCCTGGCCTTTCTGCTTATAGCCGATGATCTCGCCGCCGATGCGAATGGTGCCGCCATCCAGTTTTTCCAGGTGGTTGATGCAGCGCAGCAGCGTGGATTTGCCCGAACCCGACGGCCCAAGGATCACCGTGACTGAACCGGCAGGAATATCCAGATTCACTTCATCCAGAATGGTGACGCCAGAGAAGCGCTTAGTGACTTTACGTAAGGCGATCGCTTCACCCATTGCTGACGCTCCTTTCTGCTTTTGGCGCTGAGAAGCCCGGCAGCGATTTCAACAGGCTGCGTTTTTCCCGGCGCGAAACGCCACGGCCAAAATAGCGTTCCACATAGAACTGACCCACCGACAGCACCGAAGTCATCAGCAGATACCACAAGGTAGCCACCAGCAGCAGCGGAATCACTTCATAGGTGCGCTGGTAAATAATCTGCGCCGAGAACAGCACGTCCTGCAGCGAGATCACTGAGACCACCGCCGTGGTTTTCAGCTGACCAATGATTTCGTTGCCGGCGGGCGGCATGATGGCGCGCATCGCCTGCGGCAGCACGGTGTGACGGAAAATCTGCGAAGGGCGATAGCCGAGCGCACGCGCGGCTTCCAGCTGGCCGTTGCCGACGCTTTGGATACCCGCACGCACAATTTCGGCGGCATAGGCAGATTGGTGCATCACCAGCGCGATCACTGCCGCACTAAATGGGCTCACCAGCGCGTTCGATTGCGTGCTCCAGATTTCGCCGAGGCCCGGAATCGACAGAGCGATGGTGGGATAAAGCGCCGCGATGTTGTACCACAGGAACAGTTGCACCAACATCGGTACACCACGGAAGAACCAGGTGTAGAACCAACTCACGCCCACCAGCACCGGATTGGAGGAGAGGCGCATCAGCGCCAGCACCGTACCGAAGGCAAAACCCAGCACCACAGAGATCGCAGTGAGCTGCAGCGTCATTAATACGCCTTGCAGGATCGATTCGCCGGTAAAATTCTCCGCGATCACGCTCCATTCGAAGCGTGGATTGTTAATCATCGAGTTCGCCATCGCCACCACGCACAACAACACGACCAGCGCACTCAGCCAGCGTCCGTAGTAACGTTTGCCGACGATTTTCAAATCGCCGGTGTGGTCGTGAATGTCACTCATTGAAAGATTTCCTGATTGCGTTTGGCTTGTTTAACAGCACCAAAGCCGATGCCCCAGTTGTCGAGGATCTTGTTGTAGCTGCCGTCTTTGATCAGCGAGTTAAGCGCGGCCTGTACAGCGGGCTCCAGCGCGGAATCTTTCGGGAAAGCGACGGAAACGGGTGCGTCATGGACGGTAATCTCACCGCTCATGGTCAGCGGTTTAATCACCTTCACCTGCCACAGCAAACCTTCATACGGGCCGAGGAACATTGGCACGCGACCGCTTACCACCGCCTGCACGCCAGCTGGACGATCCGGGAAGACGGAGACTTTGATTGGCTTTTTACCTGCCGCTTCACAGGCTTTGCTGGCGTCTTCAAGGCGCGTAACCTGGGTGGTGCCGGAACCGGCGCCCACTTCTTTACCACAGACATCGGCCAGTTCTTTGAATGGCGCGATGTTGGCATCTTTGCGCGAGATAATGCCGAGGCGGCTGGCATCGTAATAACCCACGAAGTCGATGATTTTGGCACGCGCTGGCGTGGCGTTGATATTGGAGAGCGCCACATCGTAACGACCAGTTTTCAGGCCTGGAATGATGTTGTCGAAACCGCCGGTGTCGCGCCACTGAACCTGGATTCCCAGACGCTCGCCCACGGCATTCATGATATCGATTTCACGGCCGGCCAGCGTTTTGTTGTCTTCTTTATAGAAGGTGGTTGGCGGCGTGTTGGGGTTGGTTCCGGCAACAATATAGCCACGTTTCACCACATCCGCAGGCAGCAGGCTTTTCAGCGCAGGATCGGCCTGCACATGGATTGAGCTGTCAGTTGGGACGTTTTCATCGGCGGCGAACGCGGTGTGTGCACTCAGCGCGAGCGCAAGAAGAGTCATGCCTTTGGCGAATTTCACTGGAACCTTTCTCCTGATTTATAAAAAGTTTCCCCACAGGGAAAAGGCGTTGAGGTAGCGATGGTTTTGTCTCCTGACTCACCTCGCGCGAGCGGCGTGCGGTGAGTGGAATTGTCATCCTCATATACCCTAAATAATTCCAGCTGCAACAAGGCGGCAAGCGTGTGAATCCCCGGGAGCTTACTTAAGTAAGTGACTAGGGTGAACACGCGGAGCCAACGCAGTTGCGGCTGAAATTATGACGGGTATTTACGTCCCGATTAGCATTCTCTGGAAGATAGATAACAATCACAAATGCGAAAAAAACATATCTATTGCCAAAATATGGCAATAGCCGCTAGTACGGTTGCAAGGCGGGATTTCCGCCCGAGATTTGGCACGTAATACTTAGCAGAATTCAGAATTTGCTAGTGAATCAATAGCCTGCTTATCCAGTATTCATCGACACATTTCTTCTTACTCATAACGGTTTCTTCTAAGCAAATGAGAAATTCCCCTCTCCGCAACTCATACCCCGCAACCGAACAACCTTTGTAAAGGTTTGTATTGTCAGGCATGTTGCCGTCTCACTGAATGGACAATGAGAAACGTTATCATTATCATGCGCATTTACTTACAATTGTTAACGTTACAGGGAGAAAACTTAAGTGAATGTAACCATGCGTGGCAAAAAGCGTCCAATTGCGCTTTTTTTAGCGGGAATGCTAACGTCGCCTGCCTTTGCAGCTGAAACCACCGAAAAGCTGGCTGACGATGAATCAATGATCGTCACCGCCGAGCAGGAGCTGAAACAGCAACCGGGCGTGTCCACCATCACCGCTGAAGACATCAAAAAAAATCCCCCTGTTAACGATCTCTCCGACATCATTCGCAAAATGCCCGGCGTAAACCTTACCGGTAACGGCGCCAGCGGCAGCCGCGGCAATAACCGGCAAATCGATATCCGTGGCATGGGCCCGGAAAACACCCTGGTGATGATCGATGGCGTGCCGGTTTCCTCTCGTAACTCGGTGCGCTACAGCTGGCGCGGCGAGCGTGATTCACGCGGCGATACCAACTGGGTGCCAGCTGAAATGGTTGAGCGCATTGAAGTGATTCGAGGCCCGGCCGCTGCTCGATACGGTTCTGGCGCGGCGGGCGGCGTGGTGAACATCATCACCAAGCGTCCCACCAACGACTGGCACGGCTCGCTGTCGCTCTATACCAGCCAGCCGGAAAATAGCAAAGAAGGCGATACCCGACGCGCTAACTTCAATCTCAGCGGCCCGCTGGCCGGTGATGCGTTGACCATGCGCCTGTACGGCAACCTCAACCGCACCGATGCCGATGCGTTCGATATCAACACCGCAGAAAACGGTTCATACGCGGCGGGCCGTGAAGGCGTGCGCAACAAAGACATCAATACCGTGCTGTCGTGGAAAATCACGCCGCTGCAAATCATCGACTTCTCCTGGGGCTACAGCCGTCAGGGCAATATTTATGCCGGTGACACGCAGAACAGTAACAGCAACGCCAGCACCGACGGTTTAGTAGAGTCGCTGTACGGTGATGAAACTAACCGCATGTATCGCCAAAGCTACGGCATCGCGCACAACGGTATCTGGGATTGGGGAACCTCGAAGCTTAATTTCAACTACGAGAAAACCAATAACACTCGCCTGCAGGAAGGCACCGCCGGGCGTACTGAAGGGATGATTAATAGCGATACGTACGCCACCAGCCGCCTGGAAAGCTATCGCGCGGGCGGAGAGATCAACTTCCCGCTGCAGCTGCTGGTCGACCAAACCGTGACGCTGGGCGCGGAGTGGAACCGCGATGAGCTGAACGATCCAGCATCAATGCTTGCGGCCAGCGCGAGCGGCGTGAATTTGCCTGGCAGTTCTGGCGATCCATCGCAGCGCAGCAGTAAGAACAGCGCCACCATCAGTTCACTGTTCTTCGAAGACAACATTGCCGCCACCGATAGCACCGAAGTGATTCCGGGCCTGCGCTTTGATTATCACGATCAGTTTGGCGCCAACTGGAGCCCAAGCCTTAACCTCTCACAAGGTCTGGGCGACTTTTTCACCCTGAAGGCCGGTATTGCACGGGTGTTTAAAGCGCCAAACCTGTATCAGTCAACGCCGGGGTATCTGCTCTCCACGCGTGGCAACGGCTGCCCGATTGGGCTCAGCCAATGTTATCTGCTGGGGAATAACGATCTCGATGCAGAAACCAGCGTCAACAAAGAGATTGGACTGGAGTTCAGCAACCAGGGCTACGTCGCGGGCATCACCTGGTTCCGCAATGACTATAAGAACAAGATTGTGTCCGGCACCGAGCCGGTTTATTCCAGCACTCGCCCGGTTTACAACGTGCTGCGCTGGGAAAATGGCGGCAAAGCGATTGTGGAAGGACTGGAAGGAAATCTGACTATTCCTTTGATCGCCGATACGCTGGAATGGCGCTCCAACGCCACCTACATGTTCCGCTCCGAGAGCAAGAAAACCGGCAATCCGCTGTCGGTGATCCCGGAATTCACCATCAACTCGCAGCTGGAGTGGCAGGCGACGCAGGATCTCAGCGCCAACATCAACTGGACGCAGTATGGCCGCCAGAAACCGCGTCAAAATGTTGAGACCAATATCGATACCTCGAGCATGACGACGCAGGAAATCAGCCCGTATTCGGTGTTTGGTTTGAACGTCAATTACGACATCAGCAAAAACCTGCGCGCCAATGCCGGTATCAATAACCTGTTTGATAAACGCATTTACCGTGAAAATTCGGGTGCTTCGACCTATAACGAACCGGGCCGCGCCTATTATGCCGGTGTGACGATGTCGTTTTGATTGAGCGGTGTTTAGTCGCCAGACATGGCGACCTGACGTTTAATTAAAAAACTCACTCAACGCCTCTGCCAGCGCCTGCGGTTGCTCATCCGGAATGAAGTGACCGCAGTGCGCGATCTTAATTCCCGTCACATCCGCAGCGAATTCACGCAATGGTAAGGCCATATCCGGAATCGAACCCTGATCGGCGCTGATCGCCAGTAACGGCAACGCTAATTTGCCGCGTTCTTTCAGCAACGCACGGTTTTGCGCCGCCGAAACCGTCACTTCACGATAAGTCGCCATTCCGGCGCGTATCGCGCCCTTCTGCTGTAACAAACGGGTATATTCCGCCATGTCCTCATCGCCAAACACCATCGGACTGGCCGCTTTGCGTTTCAGGAACCATTCGAGATAGATCGCTTCGCGCCCTTCTATCAGCGCCTCTGGCAAATCCGGTAAGAGATGAAACGCGAAGTGCCAGGTTTTCCACGCTTTATCCGGCGTGGCGGGCAGCGATTCTGGCAACGTCACGCCAGGAATACCGGCATCAAGCAGCGCCAGTTTCTTCACCTGATCGCTAAACAGCGTGGCATACGGCCAGGCAACCCACGCGCCGACGTCGTGCGCGGCGAGGTAATAGCTTTCATGACCCAATTGCTGCATCAAGCCCTGTATATTCTGCGCCAGCGATGTGGTGTCGTAGCCGCTGAGCGGTTTATCCGAGTCGCCTTGACCGGGTAAATCCGGTGCGATAATGAAATAGCGATCGCCCAGCAGCGCCATCACCTGGCGCCAGGCGAACCAGCTTTGCGGAAATCCCGCCAGCAGCAGCAACGTTTCTCCATTTGCATTGCCGCCGCTGACGTAGTGCAAACGCACGCCGTCGACCGTGGCGTAATGATGGGAAAATCCGTCTAACGCGTTGAATGGCTGCGTCCAGCCCTGTGCGTGTTTGATAACTGATGCTGACATTTTCGCTCTCCGCATATTTAGGAAATGATCAATTCCTAAATACTACCTGATGATTGCGCTACCTGGGAATATTTCTGCAAAGCGGTAATCAGTCGCCGTTAATAGCGGCCCGACGGAGCGGGTTATTTGCTATTCTGTGCGCGACTCTTTCTTAACAATTGTGAAACTTATGCGAACATCGGATTTGTTGCGGCTGCTGCTTTTAGCGGGGATTTGGGGTGCCAGTTTTCTGTTTATGCGCATTGCGGTACCGGCGCTGGGCGCGGTGAACACCGCGTTTTTACGCGTGTTTTGCGGCATGTTGGGTTTACTGATCATCATGGCGATGATGCGCATTCCACGCCGCTTTGAGGGCAAATTAGGTTGGGCGATGCTGCTGGGCGTTATCAACTCAGCGATTCCGTTCCTGATGTATTGTCTGGCGGCGCGCGTGCTACCGGCAGGCTATTCCGCAATTCTTAACGCCACCACACCGTTGATGGGCGTAATCGTTGGTGCGGCGTTTTTCGATGAAAAACTGACGATCACCAAAGTTCTCGGCATGATAGCCGGATTCAGCGGCATCATTGTCATCAGCACCACCGGCGAAGCGCATCTGAGCACTACCTTAATTGGAGGGATTCTGGCTTGCCTGGTCGCCACCGCCTGTTATGGATTTGCCGGTTTCCTGACCAAGCGCTGGATTGGTGCACGCGGCGGACTGGATGCCACCAAAGTGGCTTTTGGCAGCCAATTGGGTGCATCGCTGTTTTTACTGCCGGTCTTTGCCTTTAGTGCTCCGCAAACGCCCGCCAGCAGCTGGCAAATCCCGGAAGTGTGGGCTTCTATTTTGGCGATTGGGTTTATCTGTACCGCGCTGGCCTACATTATTTATTTCCGTCTGCTGGCCGATATTGGCCCGCTGCGCACGCTGACCGTCACTTTTATGATTCCGCCGTTCGGGATTTTGTGGGGCTGGTTAGTGTTGGGCGAGCAGATCAATCAGGGTTTTATCGGCGGTTCGCTGCTGATTGTTTGCGCGGTGTGGCTGGTGACCAGCAACGGCTTTGGCAAACGCGCCGCTGTAAACAGCAGCGCCAGCAAATAGCGTTACTTTTTGCCGGATGGCTTCAGCGATCGATTGAGATCCTGAATACGCTTCATGGTTTTTACCGTACGCGATGAGGTCGCGGAAGCCACCGACAATATCAACATCTCCAGACACACCAACACCGTTCCGTGCAGCGGCATGCGACCATTCTCGCCGCCGCGCGGCACGTTAATAATGACATCCGCCTGTTTAGCGAAAGCCGAATCAAGCGCATTAGTGAGCAAAATCACCGGCATGCCGAGACGCTTCGCCTCTTTCAGCGCGGTCATGCCTTCACGGTGCGCCGACTTCTGCGCCATCATAATCAGCACATCGCCGCGTTGCAGCCCAATCAACTGTTCCGCCAGCGCAATCCCAGAGCGATTGAGCGTTACCGCCGGAATACCAATGCGCGTGAACAGACGCGCACTGTAATCCGCCAAAATCCCGGAGGCATTAATGCCAAATAGCGCCACCTGACGCGCGTCAATCAAGTGCGTTACCGCTTTGGCGACGGCTTCACGATTGTGCGGTTCAGACAGCGTATCGCAGGCATGTTTATGGCCGCTCAACACAAAATTGATGCCGGAATTGATATCGCACGACAGTTCGCTGACGGTGGCGCTCATCTTCTCTTCAGAGTTCATCGCCGGTCCAAACCAGGCGTTTAACGTGGTTTTTAAATCGCGCAAACCGGCAAAACCTAATGCCTGCACCGCGCGTACCACCGTCGCATCCGAAGTGTTAGTGGCCCTGGCAATTTCCAGCGCCGTGGCATCCAACACCACCTCGCGATGGTCGTGGATGTAACGCGCCACCGCTTGCAGACCGGATGATAATGTCGGTGCGCGTAACCGATAGCGTTCACCCAGCAAATCCACACGACTTTTAATGCTATTTCGACTCATCTGCTGATTGCTCTTTAAAGTGTCAGAGTTTTACTGAAGGTTTGTAGTGAATTACCCACTTACTACTTAGATCTAAGATGTAAGCCAATGAATTTAAGATAATAAAAATGTAACGGCTTCGTAACCATTTCCATTTACTACTACATTACAACATGGTTGAATGATTCTCAATTGCATTGCACCAGGTTAATAAAGAATGAATAACAACAAGCCGTCGGCTTTTAAATCTCAACGCCATCCCGCCATTCTGGCTGCGATTTACGGCGTCAGCATTTGGGGTTCCACCAGCAGTTTTGCCGCCGAGGAGAGCAACACGCTCACCGTTTCGGCGCAGGAAGATAACGCACAAGGTTACAACGTCACTAATAGCGCGATCGGCGGTAAAACCTCTACGCCGCGCATTAACCAGGCGCAGTCGGTCAGCGTGGTTACGCAGCAGCAGCTGGAGGATTATCAGGCGTCGAGTCTTGCCGACGCGATGCGTTTTGTCAGCGGCGTTACGGAAGGCAACACGCTGGCCGGCACCGAAGATGGCTTCGTGCGTCGCGGCTTTGGCAGCAATTCGGATGGTTCGATCTATCGCGATGGCGTGCGCAGCAGCCAGGGTTTGAACTTTGATGCCACCACTGAGCGCGTTGAGGTGTTGAAAGGCTCCGCATCGCTGCTGTACGGCATCCAGAATCCGGGTGGCGTAATCAATGTGATAAGTAAAAAGCCGCAGTATGAGTGGCACAGCAAAGTCAGCGGCCGAACCTCCAGTGAAGGCGGTGGCGCGGGCACGGTGGATGTCACCGGACCGCTTGGCAACGGCTTCGCCTTCCGCCTGATTGCGGAGAAACAGAATCAGGATTACTGGCGCAATTTCGGCAGCGAAAAGCACACGCTGATCGCGCCCTCGCTGCAGTGGTTTGGTGAGCAAGCCAGCTTCCTGATTAGCTATTCAGATTATCAGTACGACATTCCTTACGATCGCGGCACCGCATTCATCAACGGTAAGCCGCTGGATATGGGCTACAAAGATCGTCTGGATGACAAAGCCAACCATGCATGGGGCCACAACAAAACCCTCAACGCCCATTATGACTGGCAGTTTAATGATGACTGGAGCACGCGCGTCACGCTCGGCTGGAACCAGCGTCAATACGATAATAATGAAGTGCGCGTCACGGCGGTCAATGCTAACACTGGCGTGGTGACGCGTCGTGCCGATGCCAATCGCGGTTTTAACCATAAAACCAAATACGTTTCGTGGGACGTGATCGGCTCACAGCAAGTGTTAGGGATGACGCACGATCTGGTGCTGGGCACCGATTACGAGATGATCCAAACCTATCGCGCGCATCAGTATCAGGGCAAAGCCAACACCGGTTTCAACTTCACAGATCCGCAGTACGATATTCTTTCGCCTGTTACCAACAGCAGCACCGAAAACAGCGCCAACGCCAATAACCTCAACCGCACGCACAGCCGTTCAATCTATGCCAAAGACAGCATCAGCCTGACGGAAAACTGGATTGCAGTGCTGGGCGGACGCTATCAGCATTACGAGCAACGCGCCTCGAAAGGTTTTGATCCGGTGGTGCAAACGCTCGACAGCGAAGGCAACAAATTCCTGCCGCAGGCCGGTTTGATCTACAAAGTGACGCCGGACGTTTCGCTCTACACCAGCGTGAGTAAATCCTTCACACCATCGACCGATGTTGATGATGATGGCAACGTCGGTAAACCGGAACAGGGCACCACATGGGAAGTCGGCAGCAAGTGGCAGATTTCACCGAAGCTGTTTGCCAGCGTCGCGCTGTATCGCATCAACGAGCGCGATATGTCGCTAAGCATTAACGGCACCACGCGCGCCATCAATAAAGCGCGCTCCAGCGGCGCGGAATTTGAGTTAAATGGCGAAGTGCTGCCGGGCTGGGATCTCAGCGCCAACTACAGCTACGACAAAGCCGAGATCGTGGATGACGGTGTTAACGCGGCTAATAACGGCAATCGCCTGCAGAATGCGCCGCGCCACGCAGGCGCGCTCTATCTGAGCCATAATCTGGCGATCTCCGGCATTCCGGGCGATTTCCGCGTAGGCGGTGGTGCGCGCTATGTGGGAACGCGCGCCGGCGATCCGGAAAACAGCTTTACCCTGCCCGATTATGTGGTAGCGGACAGCTTTGTCGCCTGGAACAATCAGCTGTTTGGCGAGAAAACCCAGCTGAAGCTCAATCTGAATAATCTGTTCAACAAACACTATTACACCTCCAGCGGCGGCAATCTGCGCGTGCGTGAAGGAGAAACCCGCAACCTGATGCTCGAGGCCAGCGTTGAATTCTGATTCGATATTTGTACGACGTGCGCCAGGCTTGTCCGGCCCGATGTTGGTGGTGCTGGCCTGTTTTCTGCTGGTGCTCAGCAGCGTGGCTTGGGCAAAAACCATCACCGATATCGACGGTAATCGTGTTGAAATCCCCGATCGTCCGCAGCGTATCGTGCTAGGTGAAAGCCGCATGCTGTATACGCTGGCGTTACTGGAGCCTGGCGATCCGTTTCAGCACATTGTGGCGTGGCCGCAGGATCTGAAGAAGTACGACAGCCAAACCTGGAACAGTTTTGCCCGTCACTTTCCCCAGATGCTGAAAATCCCGTCGCTGGGTGCCGGCGGGCCGAACGCCATTAATCCCGAGCAGATTCTGGCGCTGAAACCGGACGTGGTGATTTTGCCGAGTCTGGCACGCTACGATGATGCCGACCTCCGCCTTGTCACCATGCTGAAAGCGGCGCACATTCCGGTGGTGAAGATCGATCTGCGCGTGCATCTGCTGAAAAACACCCGCCGCAGCGTGGAGATATTTGGCGAAGTGCTGAATCAGCAGGCGCGGGCAGAAGCGTTTAATCGTTTCTACCAGCAGCATATGCAGGTGATTCATGATCGCTTAGCCAGCTATCAGGGCGCGAAACCGTCGGTGCTGCTGCAACTGCATCTTGGACGCCGTAACGAATGTTGCGTGACGGCGATCAACGGCAGCCTCGGCGAATTACTCAACGCAGCGGGCGGCGACAATATCGCCAACAAAACGCAGCACGGCGTGTTTGGTCGCCTGAGTGAAGAGAGCGTAATTGCCGCTCAGCCGCAGTACTATTTTGCTACCGGCTTTGGCGATAACGCCTCGCAGGGCTTACTGAAATTAGGGCCAGACGTGGCACCCGAAACCGTGCTCAGCAGTTTCAGACAGCTCACCGCGCAGCAAAACGGTTTACGCGAATTATCAGCATTGAAAAATGGTCACTCGGCGGTGATCTGGATGAATTTCTACCTCAGTCCGTGGCACATTGCGGCGACAGAATTTATGGCTAAAACACTCTATCCACAGCTGTTTGCGGACCTGGAACCCGAAAAGACCCTGCAGCAGATTTTTCGTGATTTCTTACCTATTCCTTATAGCGGCACTTATTTTATTAACATCCCGCCAGCGAGCAATAAATAATCACTTCCGCTCCGCTTGTGATTAATCCGAACCTCGCTAATCTTAAATTGCAGCACGGGCATGGCGTTGAAGCCCTTATTTCCGCCATGCAACAACAACTCACGAGAGGATGTTTTATGGCTGAGCATAGAGGCGGTTCCGGTAATTTTGCTGACGATAAGAAGAAAGCATCAGAAGCCGGTAAAAAAGGCGGAGAAAAAAGCGGTGGTAGCTTCAAAGATGACCCCGCTAAAGCATCAGAAGCAGGTAAGAAAGGCGGCAAGAAGTAGCCAACCATGTTTTAAATAGCACGTAGCACCTTGGAAATCCGCCAGGGCACGGACGCCCTAAGCATTATCCACTTCTGCAGTCGCACCTCGATAAATATTGTTAATTACATCACGTTACTGCTGCACTTTTTAACCCCCTTTCGTTTACCGTTTCGTCTTAATAAATCTGATTGCTCACTTTCTAACGTGACAAACATCACATTTATGCCAGGCTTAGTTTATTCACCTCATGCGACAAGGAGATATATATGACATCGCAAACCACAAATAAAACCCTTATTACTGAAACGTATCCGGTTCCGCCATTTAAAAAGCAGACGCAACCGATGCCGGGTTTGGCGAGCAAAATGGATCCCCGCCCCGATCATGGTGAAACCAGCTATCGTGGTACCGGTAAATTGACCGGTCGTAAAGCGCTGATCACCGGTGGTGATTCCGGTATTGGCCGCGCCGTGGCAATTGCTTATGCCCGCGAAGGTGCTGATGTCGCCATCAACTACCTGCCGGAAGAAGAGGCTGATGCGGCAGAAGTGGTAAAACTGATTGAAGCCGAAGGCCGCAAAGCGGTGGCGATTCCGGGTGATATTCGTTCGGAAGAGTTCTGTCAGAAGCTGGTGGATCAGGCGGCTGAGCAGCTAGGCGGATTGGATATTCTGGTGAATAACGCCGGACGTCAGCAGTTTAATGAATCCATCCTGACACTCTCTACTGAAGATTTTGACGCCACCTTTAAGACCAACGTCTATGCGATGTTCTGGATCACCAAAGCGGCGCTGAAATATCTGCCAGCTGGATCGTCCATCATCAACACCTCGTCGGTGCAGGCGTATCAGCCAAGCGCGATCCTGCTGGATTATGCGCAGACCAAAGCGTCGATTGTCGCGTTTACCAAAGCGCTTGCGAAACAGCTGGGTGAAAAGCAGATTCGCGTCAACGCGGTTGCACCTGGCCCATACTGGACCGCGCTGCAGGTGAGCGGCGGACAACCGCAAGAGAAAGTGGAGAAGTTCGGTGAATCCGCACCGCTGGGTCGTCCGGGACAACCGGCTGAAATCGCCCCGCTGTACGTCACGTTTGCCGATGTGAAAAACAGCTTCACCTCCGGCCAGGTGTGGTGCTCTGATGGCGGCACCGGCACGCTGTAATCATCTTTGGGGTCGCCATTCGTGGCGATCCCGCTCTACCCGTTCAATCGTTCAGGAAACACGTCCCTCAGCCATCCGATAAATACCCGTAATCGCTGCGTAAGATGACGATTCTGCGGATAAACCACATGAAACGGATAATTCCCCGGACGCCACGCCGCCAGAATCTCAACCAATTTCCCTGCCTGTAAATCTGCTGCCGCTGCATAGCGGAAGGTCTGAATAATCCCTAAACCCGCAACCGCTGCCGCCAAATGCGCGTTACTTTCATTGACGCCAATCCGATGCTCACTCTTAATCTCAAGCTGCTCTTCGCCCTGGGTAAAACGAAACGGAAACGCTCTGCCGCTCTGCGGTGACAAATAGCTCACCATGCGATGTCCATTTTTCAGCTCCTGCGGATAAGCCGGTACGCCATAGGTTTTCAGATAGCCCGGCGCGGCGCAGGTAATCATCTCCGCATCCCCCAAATGACGCGCCACCAGCGACGAATCGCTAAGCGGACCGCCGCGAATCACGCATTCGACGTTACCGCTGATCAAATCCACCGCGCGATCCGCAACGCCAAGATCGATACGAATGTCCGGATAGCGGGCAATAAAATCGGGCAGCGCCGGAATCAACACATCGCGCGCGGTTGAGCCGCCAATATCAATACGCAGATAGCCGCCAGGTTTGGCGCTTTCCGCATTAAACGAGTGGTCGATATCTTCCAAATCGCGCACGATGCGCAGCGCTTTTTCATAGTAATCGCGCCCTTCTGGCGTCACCGTGACGCGCCGCGTGGTGCGTTGCAGCAAGCGAATGCCGAGATGCGCTTCCAGTTCCTGCACCAGTTTGCTCAGTGTGGCATTCGGCATATCGATCGAATCCGCCGCACGCGTAAAGTTGCCCGCTTCGACGACGCGCGCAAAGGCCTTTATCGCCAATAACTGATCCATGCTGTTTTCCGCCGCCTTTAATTATCCACACACAGAAATAGTCATTTCGATTTTACACTATTTATCAGCAAACGCCGTGAAGATAGATTGCTTCTCATGCACTGCAAGGCAGTCATCAAAACCTCATCACCCATTGGAGAAGCAAACATGAACGCACTCAACGGCAAAATCGCATTGGTAACCGGCGGCACAACTGGCATTGGTCTGGCATCCGCGCAGGAGTTGGCGACACAAGGCGCACGCGTGTTTATCACCGGTCGTCGTCAGGCGGAGCTTGATGCGGCAGTCGCCAGCATCGGTGCCAGCGCCAGCGGTATTCGCGCTGATGCTGCGGTGCTAAGCGACCTCGACAACGTTTACGCAGAAATCGCCAAACAAGCGGGCCGCCTCGATATCCTGTTCGCCAACGCCGGTGGCGGCGACATGCTGCCGCTTGGCGCCATCACCGAAGAGCATTTTGACCGTATCTTTGGCACGAACGTGCGCGGCGTGCTGTTTACCGTGCAGAAGGCGTTGCCACTACTGAGTGACAATGCCTCGGTGATCCTCACCTCGTCCACCACATCGGTTCAGGGTACTGCCGGATTCAGCGTATACAGCGCCAGTAAAGCCGCGGTGCGCAACTTTGCCCGCTCATGGGCGCTGGATGTGAAAGATCGCGGTATTCGCGTTAACGTTGTGAGTCCCGGCCCGGTGCGCACGCCAGGTTTGGGTGGTTTGGTGCCGGAAGATCAGCAGCAAGGATTGTTTGATGCGCTGGCGGCGCAGGTGCCGTTAGGTCGTCTTGGCGAACCTGGCGAAATTGGCAAAGTGGTGGCGTTTTTAGCGTCCGATGCGTCCAGCTTTATTAACGCCGCTGAGCTGTTCGTCGATGGCGGTATGGCGCAGGTCTGAAAGCTATTGTGTAGGTCGCCATTTATGGCGACCACGCTCTCAAGCCGCACTGGGTTCCGCCTCCACATACAAATAACCAATCCCCAGCACCTGCCGCGCCCGATCCAGCTGACCAAAATGCACATTGGTGCCTTTGCTTTTCAACGCATCACGCGGATCGAAGGGATTGAAATCGATCTGCCGCACAATGGTCTGCAACCAACTGTCACCAAAGGTACAGCTGCGACCATATAACCAAATCTGATTAATATTCAGCGTGTTGAGAAAATTATATAAGCTCATACCAATCGCTTCGGCGGCGCGCTGTGCCCACGCTACAATCCAGGGTTCGCCCGCTTGCCACGCTTGCAATAACTGCGTGCTGCTGGGCTGCGGCGCTTCGGGATCGCGCTGATGAGCCGCCTGTTTTAAGGTGCTGAGTGAGGCCACCGTTTCCAGACAACCCTGACGGCCGCAACTGCAGCGCTGGCCGTTAGGCTCAATGATGGTGTGGCCGATTTGTCCGCTGCCGTACAAATTGCCGCGAAAAATCTCACCGTTGATCACAAATGATGAGCCGATGCCGTAATCCACATTGATGACGCAGAATTCGCTGAGCGCATTGCGATTTAACCACTTCTCAGCCAGCGCCAGCATCACGCAGTCGTTATCCACACGCACTTCCACGCCGAGCTTCTCCTCCAGCAGAAATTTCAACTGCAACGGCGTTTTCCACGCGGCCTGCGGCATATGCTGTGACACACCGGTGACCGGATCAACCTGACCATGCACTGCCAGCGCCAGATTAATGCGTCGCTTCGGCCACTGTTTGCAGGTTTTCCGCCACACCGCCTCAATCTCACTGAGCAATGCTTCCGGCGTTTCCGCTTTGATAGCGACTTGCTCAAATTCTCCCTGCGCTACCAGCTGCGCATCGGCCAGTTGCCGTTCAATGCTGCTCGGTTTGACGCATAAACACAGCGTCCAGGCACCGTTGGATGGCAGTGCAAAACTGCCATTGCTGTTACCGCGAGCGCTCATCAGCGCCTCAGAGTGTTGCAGTTTTCCTTCATCCAGCAGCGCCTGCAAAATTTTGCTGGTGGCTGGAATGGTTAAGCCGCTGAGGTGTGCCAATTGAGATTTACTGAGTTGCTTATGCCGCCACATCAGCGACATAAACAGCGCCTTATTATGTTTTCGCACCTGCAAATTGTTCAAACCAACCGGCTTCATTTTGTCTCCATTACACTCCATCCGCCCCGTTTACTAAACAGAGTTTACTGTCTTTTGTGATGGTTTCGCCATCCTCTTTACTACCGTTGTCTTAAAGTTCGTGCTCATCCCAATAACAAAAAAATATCCTCACCTCCCAAGAGACATTGAACATGACAACATCACCTGCAAACCATCCGTGGCTGATCCGCCTCGGCATTCCACCCGCGCTGGCCTGGGGCTACGTCGCTGTATTGCTGTTTATGATTGGCGATGGCGTGGAGTCGAACTATCTCGCGCCTTACCTGCATGAAAATGGTTTCTCACTCAATATCGCGGCGGCAGTGATCGCCTTCTACGGCGTCACCGTTACGCTCGGTTCGTGGCTGGCCGGTTCACTCTCCACACTCATTGGCCCGCGCAAAGTGATGCTGGCAGGCGGTGTGATCTGGATTGTGTTTGAAGTGCTGTTCCTCGCCATCGCCTTGCCTTCCCATAGCGTGGCCTTGCTGGCGTTAACCTACGGTTTGCGCGGCGTTGCCTACCCCATGTTTGCCTATGCGTTTCTGGTGTGGATTCAGGCCGCCGCACCCGCCGATATGCGCGGTTCAGCAACCGGTTGGTTCTGGCTGGCGTTTACCGGCGGCTTGCCCACGCTGGGATCGCTGGTGGCGATCTTCTCAATACAGTTGATTGGTGAATATGCCACGTTCTGGCTTTCGCTTGGGCTGGTTGTGTTGGGGTTGCTGGTCATGGTGATCGCGCTGAAAGAACGCAGCGGCTATCAGTCGTTGCTCGATAAGCAACACCGTCAGCAGAGCGTTGCGCGCACGCTGATGGGCGGCATCGATATTTTGTGGCGTGAACCGCGCATCGCCGCGGCTGCCGTGGTTCGCATCATCAACACCACGCCTTACTTCGGCTTCTTTATTTTCCTGCCAGGCTTTTTCACCGAGCAGATCGGATTTACGCAAACCGAATACCTCAGCCTGATCACCATCATGGGTTTAGTCGGCATGAGTTTTAATCCCATTGTCGGCAAGCTCAGCGATCGCATCGGCTGGCGCAAAGTGCTGACGGTATTTGGTGGACTCGGTTCCGGCATCTCAATGTTGCTGATGTATTTTGTGCCGCAGTGGAGCCACGGCAGCTTTGTACTGAGCGTCATCTGCGCGTGTTTATATGGCATCACCTTGTGCGGCTATGTTCCCGCTGCCGCGCTGTTCTCTTCCCTGTGCCAGCCAAAAGATAAAGGCAACGCGATGGCGATTTACTGCTTTGCTGCCGGGCTTTCCACTTTCTTTGGCCCCGCGCTCTATGGTGCCTTCAACGCGCTGTTTGGCACCTCGGGCGTGGTGTGGGGTTACGCCGCTTTGTACTTGATCAGCGCCCTGGTTTCCTGGTGCTTCCTGCTCAGCCCGCTTGATCCCGGCGAGCAGCATAATCCCGAGGCGCAGCGCCTGCGCCGTTTAGATTCTGTCGCTTCAGAGTAAAGAGAGAGCCATGAAAGAGTTTGATTACATTGTGGTGGGCGGCGGCAGCGCCGGTTGTATCGTCGCCGCCAGGTTAGTCACGGAAGGCAACGCGCGCGTGCTGCTGCTGGAAGCCGGGCGCGATGAGTATCACCCGGTGCTAAAGATGCCCGCAGGTTACATGAAGTTTCTCGCCAGCGACAAATTCCTCACCCTGCACCAGACCGAGCCGCAGCCACAGCTCAACGGACGCGGCGTGATTGTGCCGCAGGCGAAAGTGTTGGGCGGCGGTTCGACGGTCAATGCGATGGTGTATATGCGCGGCCATCGCCAGGATTACGCCGACTGGAACAGCGCACTTGGCAATCAGGGCATCGACTGGTCGTGGGATGCGCTGCTGCCGCACTTTACCGCCATCGAAGATAACGATCATCTCGGCGCGCCCCATCACGGCGTCGGCGGGCCAATGAAAGTGTCGCATCTCGGCCACTTCAGCCCACTGAGCCGCGCCTATGTGAAAACTCTGCAGGGATTGGGGATTCCTTACACGCCGGATTTCAATACCGGCAATCCGTTTGGCGTAGGCTTTATGCAGCACACCATTAACGGTCAGACGCGTCAGCGCTGCAGCGTGGTGGATGCCTTTATTACGCCGCTGCGCCATGACGCGCGCTTGACCATTGTCACCGGCGCGCAGGTAGAGGAGATTCTGTTCGAGGGCGCAAATGCCAGCGGCGTACGCTACACACAGGATGGCCGTCCGCAACGTGCCAGCGCGCGTAAAGAGGTGATTCTGGCTGCCGGTGCCTATCAAACGCCGAAGCTGCTGATGCTCTCCGGCATCGGTCCACAAGCCCAGCTAAAACAGCATGGCATCACGCTGCGTCAGCATTTGCCGGGTGTCGGCAAGAATTTGCAGGATCACTATGAAGTGCCGGTGGTGGCCAGCACCAACGGTGCCTTTGGCTATTATGGTCAGGATCGTGGCTGGCCGATGGTCAAAGCCGGCTTGCAATATATGTTGTTCAAAACCGGTCCGGTCACCACCACCGGCGTGGAAACCTGCGCCTTCTTTGATCCGCTCGATTTCAGGGCCACGCCAACGATTCAGATGTTTTGCGTGCCCACGGTGTATCTCGACCGCGACGTGATGGGCGCCGATCCCGGCCATGGCGTTACCGTCAATTCGCTGCTGCTGCGCCCCAAAGCGACCGGCGAGGTCACGCTGCGCGATAGCAGCGCCAGCAGCTTGCCGATTATCGATACACAAATCTTTGGTCATCCCGACGATTTGGCGCGCACCATCGCCGGTTTCCGTTTTGCGCGTAAGGTCATCACCGCGACGCCCATCGGCGCGATGGTGCAGCAAGAGATCTTCCCCGGTGCAGAGATTACTTCAGATGAAAAGATTGCCGAACACTGCAAGCGCATGGTGAAAACCGGCTATCACCCGGTGGGCACTTGCCGCATGGGCCACGATAACGATCCGCTGGCGGTGTTACACGACGACCTGCGCGTGCGCGGCGTTAACCGCCTGCGCGTGGTCGATGCCTCAATGATGCCCAACATTATCAGCGGCAACACCAATGCCATTGTGATGGCGGTGGCCCATCGTGCTGCTGAATTGCTATTGCAGACGCAGCAGAGCGCGAACAAGGAGCACGCTTATGAGTGAAAAATTATCCCGCCTGCAGCGTGCACTCGCCTCCTGGCAACTCGATGGTGTGCTGCTTACCCGGCGCGATAACATCGCCTGGCTGACCGAAGGTGCCAGTTTTTACGTAGTGGAACGCGCCGAAGTCGGCGTGGCCAGCTTGCTCATCACGCAGGACAAGGTTTTACTGCTCGCCCCTGAAAATGAGATGCCGCGTATCCTCGCCGAAGAATCGCTGCCGTTTGCCTGTGAAACGCTGAGTTACCCGTGGTTTCAATCGTTAAATACCCTGTTGCCTGAGGGCAAATTCGGCAGCGATACGCCGCAAAACGGCATGTCTGATATTCAACAAGCGATGGTCGCACTGCGACAGGGTCTGAACAGCAACGAGCAGCAGCGATTTAAAGCGTTGGGGCGTGAAGCCGCGCAGATTGTCGAAGGCGTGGCGCGTCAGTTACAAGCAGGCGTGACGGAATGGCAGGTAGAGGCCGAGATTGTCGCAGCCTGTCTGGCACGCGGTATTCGTCCGATGTGCACCTTAGTGGCGGCTGATGAGCGTATTAGCGCGTTCAAACATCCGGTGCCCACGCAGCAAAAGCTGCAACAACACATGCTGATCACGCTCGGCGCCGAGCGCCACGGGCTGCACGTGAGCCTGACGCGGTTAGTGCATATCGGCGAACCTGGTCCCGCGTTACGCCAGCACCTCAACACCTTGTGCCAGATCCACGCCGATATTCTCTGTGCAACGCAGCCGGGCCAAAGCTGGTCAACGCTATTTCAGGCAATTAAAGATGCCTATCAGCGGCACGGACATGGCGATGCGTGGCGCGATCATCATCAGGGCGGCCCGGCGGGTTATGGTTGCCGCGACGTGATCCTAACGCCAGATACGCGCGGCGATATTCACTCTGATATTGCCGTGGCGTGGAATCCCACGCTCAGCGGCGTAAAAAGCGAAGATACCTTTTTACTTACCGCTGAGGGCTGCGAAGCCTTAACGCGCAGTGGCGAATGGCCAATGATTACTGTGCAGCACGGCGAGCGCACGTTGTACTTCCCAGACTGGCTGGCATTACCGGCATCTTCATAAGGAGGCGATTATGTCATCACGATTAGCTAATAAAACCGCGATTATCACCGGTGCTGGCAGCGGCATAGGCAGCGCAATCGCTACACTGTTTGCGCAACAAGGTGCTCGCGTGGCGCTGTTCGATCTTGACGGTGAAACCACCGAAGCGCTGGCGGCAGAGTTGCAGCAGCAAAGTGGCCAACACTGTATTGCCTGTAGCGCAGATGTCACGCAACCCGAGGAGGTGCAGCGGGCGGTGAGCGAAGCGCAGCAAGCGCTGGGCCCGATTGATATTCTGATCAACTGCGCGGGCGTGAATGTGTTTCGCGATCCGCTGGCACTGGAAGATGACGACTGGCAGCGCTGTATGGAGGTCAATCTGAAAGGACCCTTCAACCTGATCCGCAGCGTGCTGCCGGGCATGCTGGCGCGCCAGTACGGCAATATCGTTAACGTCGCGTCGGTACACGGGCACAAAATCATTCCCGGCGCGTTTCCCTATCCGGTTGCCAAGCACGGTTTGATTGGCCTGACGCGTTCGCTGGGCGTGGAGTACGCCAGCCAGGGCATTCGCATTAATAGCATTTCTCCGGGTTTGATCATGACGCCCGCCGCTGAAGCCTGGCTGGCAAGCTGTCCCGATCCGCAAGCCGAGCGTGAACGGCAGGCCGCTTTGCTACCGTGCAAACGTATTGGTGAACCGCAGGAAGTGGCATATACCGCGCTGTTTCTCGCCTCGGACGAAGCGCGCTTCATCAATGCCACCGATATCCTGGTTGATGGCGGACGCAGCCAGATTTATCACGAGTAATAAATGATATTTTTATCGGGTCGCCATTCATGGCGACCACGCTTAATCTAACTCTCAATCACCGGAATCTCATCCAGTTGGGTAAAGATCGCCATCCCCCGCTCTTTGCCAATCCGCACATCGTTATCAGCCCCCTGCGACGCGCCCGGAATGCGTAAAATAGCATCGCAACAGTGAATCAAACGATGCGCCACCGGATAGAGAAAAGATTCACTGATTTCATCGCCAATTGTCTGCGAACCGGCGGCGCTCGCCAGCGGCAACGCCAGCCACTCACCAATCACCGGCGTATGTCCGCGCTGGTAGACCTGCAGGGCAATCTGGTCTAATTTCTTAATGTTTTCATGAATTAACACTTGATTGCCGTTGGTGCCGCTGCGTACGGGCCCTGCTATAAGAATCAACATTGAATTTCTCCAAAGGTTCGATGGTGTGGGCAAGCGTTTTTTTGCACGATTTGCCCGGCGATAGGTGACAAAATCTACGCTAGCATGCATAATCGTGCAGATACAAGTAAAAACATGAATGAGAAAATAATGCTCTCCAGCCAACGTAAACAGCTAATCCTCGCGATTTTGGGTGAGGAAAAACAGGTGATGTCGAGCGAGCTTAGCCAGCGCTTTGCGGTGTCGGAAGACTCAATTCGCCGCGATCTGCGTGAGCTAGCCGCCGAAGGATTACTGCAACGTGTACACGGCGGTGCGCTGCCGGTTTCTGCCGCTATCGCACCGTTTGAAACACGCAAAAGCGTGCAGATTAGCTCTAAACGCCTTATCGCGCAGAAAGCGGTCCAGCTAATCCAGCCCGGCCAGGTAGTGATTATCGATGGCGGCACTACCACCGCCGAGATGGTGAAATTGCTGCCGCCGGACCTGGCATTTACCGTGGTGACGCACAGCCCAAGCATCGCCGTGGCGCTGGTAGATTATCCGCAGGTTGACGTGATCATGATTGGCGGCCTGCTCTATCGCCATTCGGTGGTGGCGGTGGGTGCGGCGGTGCTGGAAGGCATTGCGCGGATTAATGCCGATCTGTTCTTCATGGGCGTGACCGGCGTGCACAAAACGGCGGGATTAACCACTGGCAACTACGAAGAGGCCGGGGTGAAACGTGCGCTTTCCGCACGCGCGGCGGAAACGGTGGTGATGGTGTCGAATGAGAAGCTGAATTCCGCTTCGGCGTTTGCCATCGGCGAATTATCACTGGCCAGCACCTTGATCGTTGATGCTCAACCCGATGACGAAATGTGCCAACTGCTGCGGAAAAAGCACATAACTGTGCTGTAAACGGCTATTCTTCGCTGCTAAACAATTAAGGTCATCGTACGCTTTCCAATCAAAGCCTATCCCGTAGCGGCGCGATTTATCGCGCAATGAATTGCGCCGCTACGATCCCTGCAAGCATTTTGATAATCAGGAGCTTAATAAGATGTCTGAGAATCCCACCATCGCCCTTATTGGACCGGGCGCGATTGGCACCACCATCGCAGCGGCGCTGCATGAAGCTGGACGCACGCCCACGATTTGCGGGCGTACCGCACATCCGCAGCTGGAGTTGCGTCACGACAGCGGCAAAATTATTGTTCCCGGCCCGGTGCTCACCAATCCCGCCGAGATAGCCCAGCCGTTCGATCTGGTGTTTGTGGCGGTGAAAACCACCCAGGTTGAGGATACCGCGCCCTGGCTGGCGGCGCTGTGTAATGAAAATACCGTGGTGTGCGCGCTGCAGAATGGCGTGGAGCAGAAAAGCCAACTCGCGCCCTATGTCAATGGCGCGACCGTGCTGCCGTCGGTGGTGTGGTTCCCGGCCCAGCGCGAACCGGACGCCTCGGTGTGGCTGCGCGAAAAGCCGCGCCTGACGCTGCCGGAAACACCTCACGCTGAGTTGGTGGTTGCGGCACTGCGCGACACACGCTGCGCGGTCGATCTCTCCGCCGATTTCCTGACCATTGCCTGGCGCAAACTGCTGCAAAACGCGGTTGCCGGTTTAATGGTGCTGTCGAATCGTCGGGCGGGTATGTTCCAGCGCGACGACATCAGCGCGCTGGCGCTGGCCTATTTGCAGGAGTGCCTGACGGTAGCGCGCGCCGAAGGTGCCGCGTTAAAAGATGAGGTGCCGCAGGAGATTCTAGAACGCTTCCACCGCGCACCGACTGATTTAGGCACCTCGATCCTTGCCGACCGTCAGGCCGATCGTCCGCTGGAGTGGGATATCCGCAACGGCGTCGTGCAGCGTTATGGCCGGGCGCGCGGCATTCCTACGCCAATCAGCGATGTGATTGTGCCGCTGCTGGCGGCCGGTAGTGAGGGGCCAGGCTGATCATCTACATTCACGGTCGCCATCCATGGCGACCACCCTCAAGCATGCTATCTACCCGTGTTTTATCCTGCCAACTTGCGAGATGTTAAAATCTTTACTAGGGTTTGCGCTTCTTCTGCCTCTTATAGCTTTCTTTTCCATTTATGAAATTACGGCTGCGAAAGCTATAAGATCGCGCCATTTTCTCAACTGGGGAATTTATGAGCACAGGAACGGATACAACACAATCAGCCACAGCCAGTGGCTTAACCGTTGATGACATCACCGTTATCGACAACAAATTGCTGAAACGCGCGGTCGGTGCCGCCGCATTGGGTAATGCGATGGAGTGGTTTGACTTCGGCGTTTACAGCTATCTCGCCGTGATCATTGGCCAGGTCTTCTTCGCCGATGCTAGCGCTGCCGCGCAGCTGATCGCTTCGTTCGGTACTTTCGCCGCGGCGTTTTTGGTGCGTCCGATTGGCGGCATGGTGTTTGGCCCACTCGGCGACCGCATTGGACGTCAGAAGGTATTGGCGTTAACCATGATCATGATGTCGATCGGTACGTTCTGTATCGGTCTGATTCCGAGCTATGCCAGCATTGGTATCGCTGCACCGATTCTGCTGCTGCTGGCGCGCTTGCTGCAAGGGTTCTCCACCGGTGGTGAATATGGCGGTGCCGCGACCTTTATCGCGGAATACTCCACCGACAAACGTCGCGGCTTTATGGGTAGCTTCCTTGAGTTCGGTACGCTGGGTGGCTATCTGCTGGGCGCCAGCCTGGTGACAGCAATGATCGCCTTCTTACCGCATCAAACCATGATGGATTGGGGCTGGCGTGTGCCGTTCTTCCTCGCCGCGCCGTTGGGTCTGTTCGGTTTGTATATCCGCTTAAAGCTGGAAGAGACGCCCGCGTTTAAAGATCACATGGATAAGCGCGAAGAGATGGAGCACAACAAACCGCGCCTGAGCGTGTGGCAGATGCTGCGCGATCAGCGTAAACCGCTGCTGAAATGTATTGGTCTGGTACTGTTGTTCAACGTCTCCAATTATATGCTGACCGCCTATATGCCGAGCTATTTAACCGGCGTGCTGGGAATGAGTGAACTATCCGGCCTGATGTTGGTGATGGTGATTATGTTTATCATGATGCCGCTGACGTTAATGTGGGGATATCTCACCGACCGCATTGGTCGCCGTCCGGTGATTGGTTTAGGCGCGTTGGGCTTAATCGTGCTGGCGATTCCGAGCTACATGTTGATTGGTTCCGGCAATATGCTTTTGGTATTTGCCGGACTGGCGATTCTGGGCTTATTGCATACTTGTTTCAGCGGCACCATGCCGGCAACGTTACCGGCGCTGTTTGTCACCGATATTCGTTATAGCGCGCTGGCAATTGGTTTTAACTTATCGGTTTCGCTATTTGGTGGCACCACGCCGCTGATTACCGCATGGCTGGTGGATACCACGCACAATAATCTGATGCCGGCGTATTACATGATCGGTGCCGGGATTATTGGTTTGCTGACGGTTTTAACCTTGAGTGAAACGGCACGCAAACCGCTGAAAGGTTCATCGCCTGCGGTGGCAACAGAAGCGGAAGCGCATCGTTTGATCGATAAATTGCGTAAACGTAAGGTCAAGCATAAACCGGCGTAGGTTCGAGTCGGCATTAACAAGGGCCGCAGTCCTGCGGGATTTAAAGCGATTTTGAGTTAAGAATACGCACGACTGCTGCAGCGCGGATGTTGAGGCGACATCCCAATCCGCTGAACGAATGAGGGATTCCAGGGCGAGCCGCAGGGATGCGGCGAGAGGTGGCGCTGAGCAGGAGCGAATCGCCGCCGGTCCGTCAGGAATCGTGAATGAGTGAAGGCACCGCGCAGCGGCGGGTTGGGCTGGCGCAAGGCCCGGGAGTGCAGAGGGCGCGGCCAGGCGTCCTCTGCTCGGTCGCCGCACGAAGATACTGCAACTGCCTCAGCATAGGGCGAACGAAAGTCGCTCGGCGCTTAACTGAGCAGCATTACGCCATTCATGGCGACCTCATCTAACCGAAGCGTAAAAATCCCCCGCTAATTCGATAATTTCTTAAACCCACCTGAAATCCTCTCGCGCGCGCCAGAAAACGCCAAAATATCGACTATGATTTGTTGTCCGACCTAACTTTCATCCCAAATTATTTATCGTTTTCAGCCAGTAGCGAATCGCTTGATGTCGTCCATTGCCCCTGCGTGGGCTAAACGAGGCAATTGAATGGAATTCAGATCATTTGAAAAATCCTGGGGCGCTGAGATTCTTGCTGATGACAGCGTCCGTTTTCGTGTTTGGGCACCAGGGCAGCAGCACATCACCTTAAGACTTGCCGATAACGACACCGCCATGCTCGACGCAGGCGACGGTTGGTTTGAGCTGCAAGTCAGCGGCGTGGCGCCCGGTGCAGAGTATAACTTTGTGCTGGACGATGGCACGGTGGTGCCGGATCCCGCCGCGCGTGCGCAAAAGGCTGATGTTAACGGCCCTTCACTGGTAGTCGATCCCCAAAGCTATCGCTGGCAGCACACCGAATGGCAAGGTCGTCCGTGGCATGAAACGGTGGTGTATGAAATGCACATCGGTACCTTCACGCCCGAAGGCACTTTCCAGGCGGCGATAGCTAAATTGCCGTGGCTGGCCGAATTAGGCATCACGCAGCTGGAAGTGCTGCCGGTGTCGCTGTTTGGTGGCAATCGCGGTTGGGGCTACGACGGCGTGCTGCTCTACGCTCCGCATGCGGCTTACGGATCGCCGGATGATTTCAAAGCCTTTATCGATGCCGCGCACGCGCACGGTTTGTCGGTGGTGCTGGATATCGTGCTCAACCACTTTGGTCCGGAAGGCAACTACCTGCCGCTGCTGGCACCAGCGTTTTTCCACCAGGAACGCATGACGCCATGGGGCGCGGGCATTGCATATGATGTCGATGCTGTGCGGCGCTACATTGTCGAAGCACCGCTCTACTGGCTGCAGGAATTTAATCTTGATGGCCTGCGTTTTGATGCCATCGACCAGATTGAAGACAGCTCCAGTAAGCATGCGCTGATTGAGATTGCCGAACGCATCCGTCAGGAAATTCCCGAGCGCCCTATTCATCTCACTACCGAAGATTGCCGCAACGTTATCTTCCTGCATCCGCGTGACAAACAGGGCAACGCGCCGCTATTTACCGGTGAGTGGAACGATGATTTCCACAACGCGGTGCACGTGTTTGCAACCGGTGAAACTCACGCCTATTACGAAGATTTCGCCGACGTGCCGGAGAAGTTGGTGGCGCGTGTGCTGACTGAAGGCTTTGCTTATCAGGGCGAACTTTCACCGCAGAGTGGGCAGCGGCGCGGCGTGCCGAGCGCCAGCCAGCCGCCGGTGGCGTTTGTTGATTTCATCCAGAACCATGATCAGGTGGGTAACCGCGCGCAGGGCGATCGTTTGCTCAGCCTGGCGGGCAGCGATCGCACCAAAGTGCTGCTGGCGACGCTGCTGCTGTCGCCGCATATTCCGCTGCTATTTATGGGCGAAGAGTATGGGGAAACGAATCCTTTCCTGTTCTTCACCGATTTCCACGGCGATCTAGCCAAAGCGGTGCGTGAAGGGCGCGCGAAGGAGTTCACCGGGCACGCCGGGCATGATGAAGAGGTGCCGGATCCCAACGCCGAGCAGACCTTTGCCCGCTCAAAACTTGACTGGGATAAGTTACAAACGCCTGAAGGCCAGAGCTGGCTGGCGCTCACGCGCGAGCTGCTGGCGCTGCGTCAGCAATATATCGTGCCGCTGCTGGCCGATGCGGGCGGCAACAGCGGCAAGGTGCTCGCCACCGCTGAAGGCTTTGTGGCCGTCAGCTGGCATTTCCCACAAGGCGAACTGTCGCTGGCGCTGAATATCGGCAAGCAGACGCAACCTTTACCCGCCACGCCAGGTCGCACGATTTTCGCCTGGCCGCAAGAAACTGAAGCATTATCACAAAACGCCATCGTGGTGCGTTTGGATCAGGGAGCAACAAAATGAGTATTCCAACCGCGACGTATCGTATTCAGTTTCGCAACGGCATGACGTTTGATCGCGCCGCGGCGCTGGTGCCCTATCTGCAACGCCTTGGCATCAGCCATCTTTACGCGTCGCCGATATTTAGCGCCACCGCCGAATCCACCCACGGTTACGACGTCATCGATGCCAATGAGATCGAACCGGCGATTGGCGGCCGCGACGGCTTTAATCGTCTGGTTGAGGCGTTGCAGGACGCGGAGATTGGCTTGATTCTCGACATCGTACCGAACCACATGGCGGCCTCGCTGGAGAATGCCTGGTGGCGTGATGTGATCGAGTATGGCGAGAGCAGCCGCTATGCCAATCATTTTGATATCGACTGGACGCGCCGCCTGACGCTGCCGTTTCTCGGCGACAGCTTCGAGAACGTGCTGGAAAACGGTGAGCTGAGCATTAAAGCACATCCGCAAACTGGCCATCCCGCGCTGGCGTACTACGACAGCTTTTACCCGCTGACGCCCGCCAGCTGGCAGGATCGCGCCGACGAGGTGCTGGCGATGACTGAAGCCAAAGCGATTGCTGAACTGCATGAGCAGCAGCCGTGGCGTTTGATGAGCTGGCGCGATGCACGCAGCGAGCTCTCTTATCGCCGCTTCTTTGAGATCACCGGTCTGGTCGGCGTGCGCGTTGAAGATGAAGCGGTGTTTGCCGATTCCCACCGGCTGATTCTTGAACTGGTGCGCTCCGGTGCGGTCAGCGGCTTGCGCGTCGATCACGTTGATGGCCTTGCCGATCCGCAAGGCTATTTACGCCAGCTGCGCCAGGCCACCGGCCCGGATTGCTATATCACGGTGGAAAAGATCCTCGCCGAAGGGGAAAAGATCCCTGACGATTGGCCCATTTCCGGCACCACCGGCTACGAATTTATTGCCGCGCTGTCGCACGCGCTGGTGGATGATTCGCAGATCGATACGCTGCATCTGGCCTATGAAGCCACCACCGGACAACGTAACGACGTTGAAGGCGGACTGCGCGTGGCGCGTGAATTGATGGTTGACCGCAATTTTGCCGGTGAGTTTGCGCGTCTGCTCAAGCTGGCGACGCAGATTGCCGGTTCTGAACATCGCAACCTTGGCGAAGCGGAACTGCACGTCGCACTGCGCGAAATCCTCATCGCCTTCCCGGTGTATCGCACCTACGGCCAGCAGGACGGCATGCCGCTCGAAGGCGAAGAGCTGCTGCAACAGGTGCTGGAAACGGTGAAAAACAGTGCGTCGCCGACGGTGTTGAGTTTGCTGCAGGCGATGCTGCTGGGCGCGGTTTCTGAAGAGAGCGAAAAAGACGCGCACGAATTCCGTATGCGCTTCCAGCAGCTGACCGGACCGCTGATGGCGAAATCGGTGGAAGACACGCTGTTCTTCCGCAATCACGTCGCGTTAGCGATCAATGAAGTGGGCGCAGAACCGCTGCCGCACGCCTTCTCGCTGGCGCATTTCCACAGCGAGATGCAAACGCGGCTGCAACAGCAGCCCGATGGCATCTCATCCACCTCAACCCACGACACCAAACGTGGTGAAGATGCGCGTGCGCGGCTGTATACGCTAAGCGAAGCACCCGCGCTGTGGGCGGAACACGTAGCGCGCTGGCGGCAGATTAATCAGGCGCAGGTGGTAGAACTGGACGATGGCGCCGCGCCGGAACCGGCGGTGGAATGGATGCTGTATCAGGCGTTAGCCGGCGTGTGGCCGACCACCTTGCAGCCGCAGGATGCCAGCCAACTCGAAGAGCGCTTTATTCCTTTTGTCGAAAAAGCGTTACGCGAAGCCAAACTGCGCACCGACTGGGCAGAGAGCAACGACGCCTACGAAAAAGCGGTGCTGGATTACGCGCGTCATCTTCTTTCACCGGCCAATCAGTTGTTCCTCAGCGATTTCAGCCACGCGTTGCAACCGTTTATTCAGGCTGGATTAATCAACAGCCTGACGCAAACGGTAATTAAACTCACCGCGCCGGGCGTACCGGATATCTATCAGGGTAGCGAAGCGCTGGATTTCAGCCTGGTCGATCCCGACAACCGCCGCACGCCGGACTTCGCGCTGCTGGAGCAGCAGCTTGAAGAGTCCGCTTCGCCTGACTTTAACGACGCGCAAAACTGGCTGAGCGGCAAACTGAAACAACAGGTGATTGCACGCCTTCTGCATCTGCGCCGCGATTATCCGCAGCTGTTCCGCGTGGGCGATTATCAGCCGCTGGACGTCAGCGGTGAACATCAGGAGAAAGTCATCGCCTTTGCGCGTCAGGACAGTAACCACGCGCTGCTGGTCATTCTGCCGCGCCTGAGTTTTGACAACGCGCAGTGGACGCAAACCGAAGTGGTACTGCCCGAGTCACTCGCCCATCGTCACTATCGCAACTTATGGAGTGGCGAAACCGTGACGATTGGCGATTACATCGCGCTGGATGAGGCGGCCTCAAGTGCGCCGTTAGTGCTGCTGAGCAGCTGATGCATTACCCGATTAATCTGTGTGGAGAATAATGGATGACAAGTAAGCCTCTAGAAATTACAGCAGGTTCGGGACAAGTGCTTGGCGCTAACTATGATGGCCAGGGCGTGAACTTTGCGCTGTTTTCGGCCTGCGCTGAGCGAGTCGAACTGTGTTTGTACGATGAGAGCGGCGAAAACGAAATCGCCCGCTTCGATTTACCGGAATACACCCATGAAGTGTGGCACGGCTACATTCCCGGCTTGCAGCCCGGCGCGCTCTATGGCTACCGCGTGCACGGCCCGTACGAGCCGGAAAATGGCCATCGCTTTAACCCTAACAAACTGTTGCTCGACCCTTACGCACGCGAACTGGCGGGCGAATTGCAGTGGGACGAGTCGCACTTCGCGTATGACCTGCTGCATGAAGATAAGGATTTGAGTTTCGATACCCGCGACAGCGCACCGTTTACGCCCAAATGTGTGGTCATCGATCCCAATGAATTTGACTGGCAGGATGCTAATCGACCGAATATTCCGTGGTCAAAAACGGTCATTTATGAAGCCCACGTTAAAGGTTTTAGCCAGCTTAATCCGGCGGTGCCCGAAGAGATGCGCGGCACTTACGACGGTTTAAGCAATCAGGCTTCGATCGATTACATCAAAAGCCTGGGCGTAACCACCGTGGAGCTGCTGCCGGTGCACGGTTTCCCGGACGATCAGCATCTGCTGGATCGCGGTCTGAAAAACTTCTGGGGCTACAACACGCTGGCGTTCTTCGCCCCGGCCACGCGCTATTTTGGTCCGCGCGGGATTCAGGGCTTCCGCGATATGGTGCGCGCCTTCCACGATGCTGGCCTCGAAGTGATCCTCGACGTGGTTTACAACCACACCGCCGAAGGCAATGAACTCGGCCCCACGTTGTCGTTTAAGGGCATTGATAACTACTCTTATTACCGCACGCTGCCGGATCAGCATCGCTACTACATCAATGACACCGGCACCGGTAACACCGTGAATACGTCGCATCCGCGCGTGCTGCAGATGATTCTCGATTCGCTGCGTTATTGGGCCGAATCCATGCATGTTGATGGCTTCCGTTTCGATCTCGGCACCGTGCTGGGCCGTGAACCAGAAGGCTTTGACCAGCGTAGTGGCTTCTTCGATGCCATCATGCAGGATCCAGTGTTGTCCAAACTGAAACTGATCGGTGAGCCGTGGGATATCGGGCCGGGCGGTTATCAGGTTGGCGGCTTCCCGCCGGGCTGGGCGGAGTGGAACGATAAGTATCGCGATACGGTGCGTGAGTATTGGAAAGGTGACATGGTCACTAATGACTTCGCCGCGCGCCTGCTCGGTTCTGGCGATCTTTACGATCAGCGCGGTCGCCGTCCCTGGTCCAGCATCAATTTCCTTACCGCGCATGATGGCTTCACGCTCAACGATTTGGTTTCGTACAACGAGAAACACAACGAAGCTAACGGTGAAGACAATAATGACGGCCATAACGAGAACCGTTCGTACAATTACGGTGCGGAAGGCCCGACGGACGATGAAGGCATCAACGCGGTACGTGAGCGGCAGAAACGCAACTTCCTCGCCACGCTGCTGTTCTCGCACGGCACGCCGATGTTGCTGGCGGGCGATGAGTTTGGCCGCAGTCAACTCGGCAACAATAACGGCTACTGCCAGGACAGCGAGATTTCCTGGCTGCATTGGGAAAACCTGCCGCCTTCTGCTGATGCACTGCGCGACTTTACCCGGCATATTCTGGCGTTACGCGCTCAACAACCGCTGCTGCGGCGTGAAAGCTGGCGCGATGGTATGGAAATCAAATGGTTTAACGCCGGTGGCGGCTTCCAGCAGGATGATCAATGGGATGATGGCACCACGCTCGGGGTGTATCTCGGTCGCCCGGATTTAGAGCCGGAGGAAGGCATCTGGCATGACGTGTTGATGCTGTTTAATCCGTATGAAGGCAATGTGCCGTTCAGTATTCCACAGTTTGGTGAAGGCGGCTGGGTGCTGGAGCTTTCGACGTCTGACAGCGTTGAGAAAGGGTTAGTGATTACCAAAGAGAAGGATTTCGAACTGGAAGGCCGCAGTATGGCGCTGTTCCGCAGGCCGTAATTATATAAATTTGCGCAATAAATTGCGCCGCTACGGCAGCATGCACGCATTCGTAGCGGCGCGATTCTTCACGCAATTTGTGTTATCAGAAATTAACTTTCACGCCCACCATCGCGCTGGTATCGCTGTAACCCTTATCTCCCATCTGCTGACCCATATTGCCCCACAGATTAACGGTTTTATTCAGCTTCGCATCGACACCCACTTTCACTTCACCGAGGTTACGCGCCCCGGCTTGCTGCACGCTGATGCCATTCATGTTGCTGCCAAAGGTTTCGGTGTTGTGCACCCAGTTGGCTTCGATAAACGGCTCGAAGGTGCGGTCTTTACCATCATCAATGGCATTGTGGCCTTTGATGTAAGCGCGAACACCCAGACGCGTTTGCAGATTGTTGTCGCCTTGACCCACCACGCGCGTGCCGTTTTGCTCTTGATGATCCTTCGCTTTCACGCCCATCCAGGTCGCCTGCGCCTTCGGCTGCAGATAGACGCTGGAACGCTCGCTCATCTCCGCGACTTTGAAGCTGTAACCGGCTTCCACTGACGCGGTGATGCCTTTCGATTTGTAGCTCTCTTCCGCGATGCCATCACCTTTCACGCTGTTATCAAACCAGTTGTAGAGCATCCAGCTGTCAACATAGGCACCGGTCTTGTCAGCGTTGTCCTGCAACCAGGTCGCGTAAACGCCCGTGCTGTAACCGTGCACCTGACCTTTTGCGGTGTAACCCGTCACGTTGGAGTGTGTGTTACTTTGCGCATTAGCGTAGCCGCCCATGACACCCAGATGGAAACGGTCCGCACCATTACTGCTCCACTGGGCGATATCGCCGCCTAACTGCATCACATAACGGTTACCGGTGGTTTTCAGCTGGCCGGAACTGTCGCTGAAGCGCGTGTGTCCACCTGCGTTACGCAACCACAGGCTGGTGACGTGTTTCTTACCGTCTGCGCCAATGTAGTGGGTCTCACCCAGACGATCATCCAGCGAGGTGGTAAATAAGGTATTCGCCGCAGCGAGGTTAGCCGCATAGCTGCCCGCTTCCGGACGCGTAATCGGGAAGCCTTTAACCGGCTTGCCCACATCGCCCGCATTACCTGAACCACTGCCCGGCGTGCCGGTATCATCGCCTGGCGTGCCGGAGGCGTTGTCAGGATCGCCAGGATTAACCGGATTGCTGCCTGGATTGCCCGGTGCCACGTTGTTGCTGTTGCTCTCCAGTACCCATTTATTGGCATCCTGCACCAGATGATAATCGTAAGCACCGGCCACAATACGGCCCTGCTGGGTGAACGTACCGTTTACGTTGCCATCGACGCGAATCAGCTCGATACCATCGATGGTTTGCGCGCCGGTGCCGCCGGCGTTCTGCACCACCACGTTGCTGTTACCGGCGTAATCACCGGTGATGTGCAGGTGATCGGTCTCTGAATGATCATCCATCAGATGGGTTTTGAAGTCGATGGTACCGTTGGTGCTGTTCAGGCTGCTCAAGGTCACCTTGCTAAAGCCGGTGCCGGCCGCGGTCATATTCAGCGTGGCGTTATTCAGCGTCAGATTATCCACCGCAGAGCTCGACGTAACATTCCACTGGCTGCCATTCGCCAGGTTCAGATTTTCCAGTGAGCTGGTCGCACCGTTCCAGACGGAGTTGTTATCGAGGTTGATGATGTTAGTCGTGGTGTTGGCGCGATCGATGATGACATCACCGTTAAATACTGAGCCGTTATCACCGGTCAATGTCACATTGCTAACCGTGCCGCTATTGCCAATGCCTGCGGATAACAGCGTCGCGCCGGTTAATAAAGCACCAGAGGCGGTCACCTGTGCATTCGCCGTATCAGTGACTTTCATGGCGATGCCTTCACTGGCAGTGACGGCGCTGTTAATCAGTGACAAGTTATTAGTATTGTTAGCTGTAGATTTGAAAAGTAACGCTGCGCTATTCGTGCCTTGCATAACGATCTGGGAATTTTCCATCGCCACGTTATTGTCGCCACCATTAGATCTCATGGTAAGACCAGAAGAGATGTCAAAGCCTTCCTGGCTTTCAATATTCATGCGCAAATTATTTGCCACAATATGACTGCCGTCGTATGCCTGCAGGCCGGAGCCTCTGACAGCGCTGTTAATTTCGACATTTTCCAACGTTGAGTTATTACCAACCAGTTGAATACCGAAGATATTGGTTCCCGTCGTATTAATTTGGACATTTTTGGCGTTCAACGTTGTGCCTACACCATGAACAAACACACCCGCCGCATTAGTCGCCATTGACCCATCATTATTGATAATGACGTTATCGAGATTAATTGCGCCAGTTGCATAAGCATCAACTGTTGTTGCTCCACCGTTAATGGTGGCATTACGGATATTTAATGTCCCGCCATTGAATGCCTGAACCGTTATTGTACCTCCAGCAGTGGTAATGGTGCCGCCATCATAATTCACTACTGAATTGCCTCCATTGGCACGCAGACCGTAGTTATTAATGCGATCGGTAAAGATATTGGTGTTAGTCAGATTAACCGTACCGCCGTTTTGCGCATATACCGCTTCGGAGGATGAGCCCGCCGTGCTGATCTCGCTGTTATTAACATTAACTACGCTGGCGTTTCCTGCGGCCTTTACGCCATTAGTCATGTGGCCTTCTGCTTTGATGACGCTATTGTTAATTGTTATCTCGCCACCAGTGGCGTTGACCGCATGAGCACCATCGCCCGTGGTACTGATGCTGCTATCACTGATGGAAAGATGCCCAGCACCCGCTGCCGCAAACGCACCGAAGGAATTGGCTCCGCTGGTTTTAATGGTGCCGTTAGTCAGCGTGATATCACCATCGCTGGTTTGGACCCCGTATGAACCTTTGCCAGATGTAATGATATTGATACCGTCACCAGTGATAGAGCCGGCACCGCGCGCATAGAGTCCATGCGACGTGGCTGCAGAGGTTTTGATATCGATATCTTTTAAGGTCACCCCAGCGCCAGTATCTGCGAATGCACCGTGCCCATAGGTATTTGAAGTGGTGATGGTGCCAGTGGTGAAATCAACTGTCCCATTATTTGTGGCGCTTACGCCGCGCACATATTCGCCGGTTCCCGCACCTACAATATCCTGATTATTTACAATGACCGGATTGCCATTAGCAATGATGGTTCTGGCAGCGATTGCCGTTGTAGCATGCAGAGCCACTGTAATCGCCAGCGCCACACCGGTTAACGCCATGGCTTTACTTGCGGACGGCGTTAACACCGAAGAGGAATGGGATTTAACCTTGCCCTTAGCCAGCTCCGAGGCCACCACATAACGCTGTGTTGCAGCATGCCAAATCACACGGAATATTTTATTCATGGGATTTTACTCTCTCTAAGTTCAGAAACTTTCACGATTTCCGAAATCATAGAGAGCGGGTCTGTAAGGCAATATCGGAGGGAGCGCGGAGTTTTGTAGTCCTTTACTTATCCGACGCAATACAGCACTGGTATCCGGCAAAAATGTTAAAAATTAGCGTGATAACCAGTTGAAGACTTAAACCCTGAAAAAAAAAATTAACTAATTTCCTCAATCTGCCGATGGTTATTAATCTGCCCTCTTCCCTACGCGGCTTTTGCCGGGACGCTTTAAGATTAAGGATAATAAAATGAACATCTCTCAACGTCTGTTTGCCACCTTTTCCATACTGTTTGGCGCCATCATCCTGCAAGCGATACTCGCCATTTCCTTACTCTCTGGTTTTCAGGATCGCTTTGAATATGTACAGGCCAATGCGATTCCCTCGATCAAAGATCTGGGGAAACTGATTGATGGCAGTAACCAGTTGGCGTTAACGCTCTACAAACACAAAAGCCAGACCGACGACAGCAAAATGCCGGCTATTGAGGACGAGATCCAGAAACAGCTGGCGGATTTGAAGGCGCAGACCGATTACTACATGGCGCACGATATCTCCAGCGATGAAGATAAGCGCTTAACCGAAGTCGCTTATGCCAATATTCAGCACGTCACCGCCGCACTGGCGCCATTTATCACCGCCTCGCGTGCGCATCAAAATGATATCAGCCTCAATCTGATTGATGGACAAACCGGTATCGGAGCCGCCATTCGCCAGCTGATTAGCGATTATCAAAAACAGCTGCAGCTGAATATCGCCATTGGCGATGAACTGCGCGCCACCAACCGCAGCACGTTCCACTCGGTGTTATGGACGACCATCACCGGCGTTATCGCCACCGTGCTGATTTTTGGCGTGCTGTCGCTGTTCACCGTATTGCGCATTCGTCGCAGCTTGTCTGCTGCGGGCAAAGTGATGATGACTGCCAGCGAGAACCTCGATTTAACGCTGAAAGCAGATGAGAGCCGTCGTGATGAAGTGGGCAACATGGCGCACTCGTTTAACGTCCTGATGGAACGCGTTGCAGGCGCGCTCTCCTCGGTGCGTCAGGCGTCACAATCAGTGAGCAGCGCATCGGTACAGATTTCCGCGGGCAATGAAGATCTCTCATCACGCACCGAGCAACAGGCGGCATCGCTGGAGCAGACCGCGGCCAGCATGACCGAGCTGAGTGAAACCGTACGTCAAACCGCCGATAACACGCGCCAGGCCAGTCAGCTTGCCGCTAACGCCAGCGGATTGTCAGAGAAGAGCAGCACGTCACTGGCTACCATGCTTTCAACCATGGATAACATTCGTGGTAGCTCGCGCAAAGTGACGGAAATCGTCTCGATCATTGAAGGCATCGCCTTCCAGACTAACATTCTGGCGCTGAACGCCGCCGTTGAAGCCGCGCGTGCCGGTGAACACGGCAAAGGCTTCGCCGTAGTCGCCGGTGAAGTGCGCAACTTGTCGCAACGTTCAACCACCGCCGCGCGCGAAATCAAAACGCTGATCGAAGAGTCACATCGTCTGACCGAAGCCGGTGCTGCGCAGGCCAGCGACGTAGGCCGTAATATGAGCGTGATGAACGATGCCATTCATCAGGTAAGCCAACTGGTGGAAGAGATTGCCGCTGCCGCAGTCGAGCAGAGTCAAGGCATCGTGCAGGTGCAGCAAGCGGTGAATCAGATGGACGATGTTACGCAGCAGAACGCCGCGCTGGTGCAAGAAGCCTCTGCCGCTTCGCAATCGCTGCAGGAACAGGCCGGGAATTTGAATCAGCTGGTGGGTAAATTCCATGTCGCGGCGGCTGGCGAAGTTCAGCAAAAGCAGGCTGTGGTGCGTACGCCTTCATTCGTTAAACCCTCGCGCGTTGCGGTGGTGAATGATGCGGATTGGCAGAGTTTTTAAGCTGATTTAGCCGGTGCGCATAAATGTGCACCCTACGAAAACGCTGGGTCGCCAATCATGGCGACCACGCTGCCTTTGCCAGGCAAACGCTGCCATAGTCTCCCTAAACTCTCCAATAGTTAACCCGCTATTAGTGGTTCCACTCCTCTCTTTTGAACAAAAAATAGCGTTCATCACGTTGTAATCTGGCCGCCTGTAATTCAGGGAGGATGATTATGGATACGGTTGAGCAGCTTAATGGGACGTACTTCTATGCTGGACGTTCGAATCTAACGAGCAGTGAACTCCTTTTTATGATTTTTTGTGAAAAGGTTGTCGAACAATATGGACTGGGTGTTGCTGATTTTTCAGCTGTTGCGGCTATCGTTTCAGGTAGAAATAATTTATCAACGAGAGGGAAGATTGGTGGTAATACCACGAAAGGGACTTCCTATGCCTCTAAGGCTTCACGAGCCGTATTCAAGAAAGCTAAATTCCCTTATGGGATTGAACTTCCAACATGGTTAGGGGGTTATACCCCATGGACTGCAAGGAAAATCTATGTAAGGAATATTGGCACTTTTGTGGGGCGAACCGTTCCACTACTCGGTGTCATTATACTCGCTGCCGATATATCCCAAATAGTTTACTATACAATCAGGGACTACAACTTTATTGTCTCAGAAGCAGATAAAATATGGTAAGTAATATCGAACAGCAAATATATGATTTCATTCGGCCGTATGCCGGAACCTATTTGTTCAACATTAGAAAAGTGATTCTTACCCATGAGACTGATCTCGATACCGATCTGAGTATTGATGAGTATGAGGTTGAGGAGTTAATGAAAGAGTATTTTACGAAATTTAACGTTGACCCCGCTGGTTTCGATATCAAAGTTTATTATCCGGATATCCCATTTTCTTGGAATCCTTTTAAGAAAACTACTCCAGTTCAGGTTCCCGACTTTACGATAGGAATGTTAATAGAGTCCGCTAAAGCAGGCTGTTGGTTATATAAATAATACAAGGAGAATTGACATGGCAGTTCCAGTTCATATGTGGATTAAAGATGATGGCGGTGCTGTAATTCGTGGTGGTTCTGATGTGATGAACCGAGAAGGGAGTATCGAGCTGAGGGGTATTCACCATAATCTCAGCATTCCCACGGATAACAGCTCCGGCAAGTTGACTGGAACCCGGCAACATGCTCCGTTTCAGTTCGAGAAAGAAATTGATTCTGCCTCCCCTTATCTTTACAAGGCAGTAGCCACAGGCCAGACGCTGAAAGCTGCGGAACTCAAATGGTACCGCATCAGTGACGCCGGTCAGGAAGAAGAGTACTTCAACATATTAATGGAAGACGTAAAGGTCATATCGATATCGCCGATCATGCATGACACGCGTAATTGTCCAGGAACCGGACATATGGAAAGCGTTGCGCTGCGTTACGCGAAGATTACGTGGAAATATGTTGATGGAAATATTCAATTCACCGACGCATGGAACGAAAGGCCAACGGCATAATCAATGCGGAAATCCTGCGTGAGGATTTCCGCTGAGAATTAATCACAATATCTTCACACCTTAAGCATTTTCACCGTGGCATCAATATCAATTTCATCCGCCGTGAAAATCAAAGTCGTTCCCTGAAAGGTGGTTACCGCCAGTTTTTTCAGTGAGCGCGTTTCATCCGGCTTAACGTCTGTTTTCGGCTTGATGCTATTCATCAGAATACCTACCGACAGCACGGTATTCTCTTTATCGATGCGCGTTTCAACCGGCACGTCTTCGCTGTAAACCACATAAGATTTGATCGAGGTGAGCTTCAGGCGCTCGCCGGCAATATAGATGTATTTGCTCTCAGGCGAGACCTTCACCGCATACGCTGACAAACCTTTATTATTGGTGGTGGGTTCAAAGGTCACCGCCGCGTCTTTCTTAATCAGCTCAGGGTTAGCGACCTTAATCACATGGAAATAGCGGTTATCGCCATTTTCATCTTTGATAAATCCAAAACCTTTATCCTGAAACCAGGTTGTGATCGTTCCGTTCATCGCCATTGCCGCCTACCTAATCGTTATCTACTCAGTTTTTTCAGCGCGCAGTGTAAAGCACATTGCCTGCGCAGACCACGTCTTTGCTTTAAGTCTGGACGATAAATTTCGCCTGAGCGAATAGACACATGCCCGGATTCGCCAGTTGCCGCAAAATTCGCTATTATCCGCATCCCTTCGCCAGCCGGGCAGCCTGATGTCTACGATTATCGATACCTTTATTGCCCCGCAATGTCTTGAAGAGATTGAGATTCTCTACCAGGACGATCATCTGCTGCTGATCAATAAACCAGCTGGTCTGCTCAGCCTGTCGGGGAAGAATCCGCGCAATCTCGATTCTGTGCATCATCGGTTAGTGAAGCTTTTCCCCGGCTGCACGCTGGTGCATCGTCTGGATTTCGGCACATCAGGGTTAATGGTGATTGCCCGCAATAAGGCGATCAATGCCGCAATTTGCCAGCAGTTTAGCCAGCGCAGCGTGACCAAGATTTATCGTGCACTGTTGTGCGGGCATCTGCATGACGACGAAGGTGTGATTGACGCGCCGATTGCCAAAGATCCGACGCTATTTCCATTGATGTCAATTTGCCCAATCAATGGTAAGCCAGCTCGCTCACGCTATCAGGTGATTGAGCGCACTCATCACCTATTGGAAGATAAGACGTTCATGCCATTAACGCGGGTGGAACTTACGCCAGAGACTGGACGCACCCATCAGCTGCGTATCCATTGCCAGCTGTTGGGCCATCCGATTTTGGGTTGCGACCTGTATGGCGGTCTTATGCTGGCGGGGACCGAACACGCCCCGCGTCTGATGTTACACGCCAGCGAGTTGAAGTTTGTTCATCCGGTCAGCGGCGAGTGCCTAAACGCCCGGTGTGCCTGCCCGTTCTGACAGCGCAACCGGCATTGTGCTTACCACATTAAATCATCAGGCACTTTGAAATCAGCGTACGGATCGTCTTCATCCTGCGCTTCCTGACTCAATGCACTATTCAACACGATGCTGTTCGCATCACGCTGCGCAATTTTATCGGCGACGCTGGCAGGAATAATCGCGTATTGGCTCTCGCCTTTGCTATCGACGGCCAGGCGCGCAATCGCCAATCGACCATTAATCAGTTGCGTCTGCGTTTGCTTATCAACGTCGATTTTTTTGATCAGATTATTGTCGGTGAAATTAAAACCAATATTGCCTTTGGAGATATCGATTTTGTTCATTTCAATCAGCTGCTTGACCTGCGCTTTGTACTCTTTCGATAATACCGCTTGCTTTTGCTGTTCGCTCAATTGCTTATCACGCTCAAGCTGAGCCTTTTTGTTCTCTTCCACCGCTTCTCTGGCCTCACGAGCCTGAACGCGTGATTTCTTAGCGGTTCTCTGGACCTTGTCCATTTTTTTGCTGCTGACTAAGCCTGCTTTCAGCAGCTGCTCTTGTAAGGTGAGTTTTGCCATTGTCGTGTCTTAACCGGTTAAAAATTTGTGGAAGAGTATACCTTTAATTGTAGAGCCTCTGCCAGGTTGAACAGGCTGGCTACAGTGAGCGCCGTTCATCCTCCTCTCCTCATCATGAAATTCCTTCATGTTCGATGAAATTAAATCACTTTTTTTCAACCAGTGACTCAGGCATAAAAGTACCATTGTTAATAACTTAAAATAATATCAAGCCTGCTGAATGAAAGTACCCTGCAAAAGCATTGGGAAATCCTGAAATCCAGCGACAGCAAGGCTTTTTATTGTTAACCGGGATAGCAGACTAAAATGAACAACGCCTTTACTTTTACGGTTAAGAGCCTTCGTTTCGACGAAAATTACAATCCTTCTGGCAATACACGCATCACCACCAATTTTGCCAATTTGGCGCGTGGTGAAAAGCGTCAGGAGAACCTGCGCAACGCCTTAGTGATGATTGATAACCGTTTCAATTCACTGGCGCATTGGGACAACCCTAAAAGCGATCGTTACGCGGTTGAGCTAGAGATTATTTCTGCTGAGCTGAATCTGGGTGCCGAGGGCAACAACAGCACCTTCCCGGTGATCGAAATATTGAAAACCAATATCGTTGATAAAAAAACCAACGAACGCATTGAAGGGATTGTTGGTAACAACTTCTCTTCTTACGTGCGTGATTATGATTTCAGCGTTTTGTTGTCTGAGCACAATAAGAACCATACTGAATTCCGCACGCCAGATAATTTTGGCGATCTGCATGGCAATATCTTCAAGCACTTCGTTAACTCAGAAGCTTACAAAGCGAATTTCAATAAAGCCCCGGTTATTTGCCTGAGTGTATCCAGTAAAAATACCTATTACCGCACCGGTAATGAACATCCGGTATTGGGCATTGAATATCAGCAGGATGAACTTTCTCTGACTGACGAATACTTCGGCAAAATGGGCCTGCGGGCACGCTATTTTATGCCGGCAAACAGTGCTGCGCCTCTGGCCTTCTATTTCCATGGCGATTTACTCAGTGATTACACCAATCTTGAGCTGATTAGCACCATCAGCACCATGGAGACGTTCCAGAAGATCTACCGCCCTGAGATTTACAATGCGAATTCTGCAGCTGGTAGACACTATCAGCCAAGCCTGAGCCATCAGGATTATTCTTTAACGCGAATTGTTTATGATCGAGAAGAACGTAGCCATCTGGCTATTGAACAAGGAAAGTTCACGGAAGAGCGCTTCATCAAGCCATATCAAACTCTTCTTGAGCAATGGTTTACTCCCGTTCTTTGATTACCGATAAAAATATAAGGTCACCTGCTATGAAAAAATTATTACCGACTTCCACTGCTGGTAGTTTACCGAAACCATCGTGGCTGGCTCAGCCGGAAACGTTGTGGTCACCGTGGAAATTGCAAGATCAGGAATTAACTGACGGCAAACAAGATGCGCTGCGTTTGTGCCTGGACGATCAACAGCAGGCAGGAATTGATATCGTCAGTGACGGCGAGCAAACCCGCCAGCACTTCGTCACCACCTTTATTGAACATCTCAACGGCGTAGATTTTGAGAAGCGCGAGATCGTTAAAATCCGCGATCGTTATGATGCCAGTGTGCCGACCGTTGTGGGTCCGGTGAGTCGTCAAAAATCAGTGTTTGTTGAAGATGCAAAGTTTTTACGTCAGCAAACTGATCGTCCCATTAAATGGGCGCTGCCGGGTCCAATGACCATGATCGACACGCTTTATGACAACCACTATAAAAGCCGCGAAAAACTGGCATGGGAATTCGCTAAAATTCTCAATGAAGAAGCGAAAGAGTTAGAAGCGGTGGGCGTCGATATTATTCAGTTTGATGAGCCGGCATTTAACGTCTTCTTCGACGAAGTAAATGATTGGGGTATCGCAACCTTAGAAAGAGCCATTGAAGGGCTGAAATGCGAAACCGCAGTGCATATTTGCTACGGCTATGGCATCAAAGCGAATACCGACTGGAAAAAGACGCTGGGCACAGAATGGCGTCAATATGAAGAGATATTCCCTAAACTGCAAAAGTCGAATATCGATATCATCTCACTGGAGTGTCAAAACTCGCATGTGCCGATGGAGTTGATGGAACTGATTCGCGGCAAAAAAGTGATGGTTGGTGCCATTGACGTGGCAAGCAATACCATTGAAACGCCAGAAGAAGTTGCAGCAACGCTGCGTAAAGCCCTGCAGTTTGTCGATGCTGATAAGCTCTACCCTTGCACCAACTGCGGCATGATTCCTCTGCCACGCGGTGTGGCAAGAGGCAAGCTGGATGCATTGAGTGCAGGTGCAGAAATTGTTCGCAAAGAGCTGTTGAATAAATAACACCAGATAAAAGCTCAGTCCGGGATTATTACCCACCCGCAACCGGACTGAGCCGCTGAATTAAGGTTTATTAATCTGCCCACCCGATTTTCTAAAATCAATCACCATCGTTTGCCCATCCTGAAAGGCGTCAAAATCGGGTCCCTGCGCCAGAACCTGACGCGGTTTAATTACTCTCATTTCATCCGTTGCTTTCACCGCTTTCAATCTCAAACCTACATGTTTGATCAGCGCCAGCCATATCCACGGTTCAGACTCACCCAACATTTTCATGCGGATATGTTCGATGATGGGGAAGTTACGAATATTGGTTTGTACTTCTGGAGCATCATTCAACTGCCCAATAAAGGCAAGTGAATCAATCGATTGGGCAGCGGGAGCAGAAAGCGTGATTTTGATCTGATTCATCACCTCCATTTGATAACGTTGATCGTTAACTACAGTGTTAAAAGTGACCAGCATCACCACCAGATGATAAAACAGCAATATCGCACTCAATCCCGCCAGCCAGCTTCTTGTTGCAGGTAATGAATAAACGGCTACATAGAAACAGAATAGGAAAGTAATGCTGCATGCGCCCAGCATACGCGGTGCAAATAACGGCGTGGCTAAGGCCAATGAAAGCCCGGGGATGGCGATGATGACGATCAATCCCGCACTGAACAGCATTAAGACCGCACTTAGCGTCAACTTCTGCTGCTGTTTTAAGTTTCGAACCATCAAAACAAGGCCTGAAAACATTATCAGCATAGGCAGCCCTATAAATACCATCATGCCGCGCGGATAAGCGCTGAGAAAAAGGTCACTGAACGCCTTAATAGTGTTGATAAGGACTTGCAGAGAATCGGAATTCAGTGATAACAGCTTGCTGTGTTTCATGCTGTACCAGTCGATCTTCACTGGCAATAAATAATTCATCGCGAGTTTATAAGCCAGGATGGCAATGCCCAGCGCCACTATTTTCCCGCACAGCCACTTCCAGCTGGATTGATCATTTACCAGTCGAGAGACGACCAGCAAGGCTACGCAGGCAATATAGACATTGAGCCCTGGCTGATAGAGTGTCTGAATCAGCAATAATATCAGCGCCGTGTAAACGATCTCCTGAAAAGGCTTTGCGCGATTAACCATGCTTGCCAGCATGGCGCCTGCAAATGACAGAAGTATGGTGAGACTGTCATAGGTATAGAGCATTCCCTGCGTCAGAAAGGGATTAAGAATGACAAATAGCGGCGGGAGAAATGACCAGAAACCCGCCAGCGGAATTCTCAATCTTTCCGTGAAAAATACCGCAGCAATACTTAGCGCCAGCAATCCGAGCAGTAAATTAAGCGGAGAAATATCGCTGACCGTATCACCAAAAGAGATCAGGGATTGTAATAACCAGGTGCCCGGCCTCCCGTTACTTAGCCATGTTGATCTATCCCCATCTAATATCCGGTAAAGATCATCCCGATAATAAATTTTGTTGGTCCATAGAGGGATAGTGGCCAGCAATGCCACCATCATAGTCAAAGCGATACGCTGCATCCGGCTTACCGACGGAGAATCATTAACGGGCATCATTTTATGAGTGAATTTCCATCGAACGGGGTCGGGCGGCCTTTTATTTCCGCGTAGTTACAAACTAGTGTAGGCGGTTTTTTAGAACGGATGCTCAGGAATGATAAACATCATTGGCAGCTGCGGGATGTGCAGATAACATGTCGCTTTATCTCTTTCTAACAGGCAACGTCGGCAATGGCTCTGATCCCTAAAAACTACTCGCGGCTGGAAAGCGGCTATCGTGAGAAAGCATTAAAAATCTATCCGTGGGTATGCGGCCGCTGCTCGCGTGAATTTGTTTATTCCAACCTGCGCGAATTAACCGTTCACCATATCGATCACGACCATACCAATAACCCGGAAGATGGCAGTAACTGGGAGTTGTTGTGCCTCTATTGTCACGATCACGAGCACTCGAAATACACCGAAGCGGATCAGTACGGCACGCGTGTTGTGGCGGGTGAAGATGCGCAGAAGGATGTTGGTGAAGCCACCTATAATCCTTTTGCCGATTTGAAGGCCATGCTGAATAAGAAAAAGTAAGGCTAGTTTCAGAAATAGCGATCGCCATTTATGGCGACCGCTTTACGCTTACTTATTGGTCTTTGTACTATTGCTGAACTGCTCGGTGAGATAGTTGCTGGTGTTATTCAGCACGCTGACCATCTTATCCAGATTGGTGAACTGCTTTTTATACCGCGCAATCGTGTCATCAATACGTTTGCTGGCGGTATTGTACTGATCGGTTAGCGTATTCAGTTTTTTACTGATCGAATCCGTCGCGCCCTGCAACACACCTTTACTGCTGAGAAATGCGGTGAATGTGGTGTTCAGCACCGTCGAAACACCGGTTTTTTGCCATCACCGACAAACATGTCCCGAATCGCTTCTGGTTTCACTTGCAAGCTGGTGGTCAGTTTGGTGGCATCCAGCTTAAGTTGGCCGTTAGTGGGATCGGTAGTAATGCCCGCCTGAGATAGCGTTTTATAAACACCTGAACCCGAGCTGTTGGCCAGAATACTTTTCAGTTGCACCTGAATATTACGCAGTGTGCCATCACCGAGTAGCGCTCCATTCTTCCCGTCCGGATCCTTACCCGCATCCACTGGCGTGTATTTAGTCAAACTCGCCATCGTATCCTGCAGCGAGTTATAGGCATTCACCCAATCGGTAATGGCGGTTTTCGCCTTGTTGGTATCGCTGCTCACCGTCAGCGTTTGGTTGCCGCTGGTTTCATCGTTAAGCTTCAGCGTGATGCCTTCCACCGCGTCGGTGATAACGTTGCTGCTGCTCTCAATCGCCACATTGTTTACGGTCAGCTTGGCATTCTGCGCCTCGACGCTTTGCGCCATGCCGCTGCTGGCCGCATCTGATGCATCAAAGCCGATAAAATCCTGCAAGGTATCATCGCCGGTCACGCTCAGCGATTTCACCGCATTGGCGGTGCCGGATGCCGATGATGTCAGCGACAAACGGTATTCCGTGGCGGAGACCTTGATCAGGCTTGCAGTAACGCCAACGTCGGATTTGTTGATGGTGTCACGAATCGCCGAAAGCGAAGTCTGATCTTTGGTTAGCGTAATGCTTTTCTCTTTACCTTCCGCGTTAACAAATTTCAGGGTTCTGGACGCGGCATCGCTACCTATCGCCGCTTTGATATCGGTTTTCGTCTCGCTGGTTAGCGTCTGGGATTGCGCCAGCTTCTGCACGCTGATGGTATATTTTCCCGCCAGCGCATTGCCGTTGGAATCGGCGCTAAACGCACTGGAACTGGATGCTGTGGTCGTCGAAGTATAAAGCGCGGCATCGTTTAATTTATTGTTTGCCGTCTGGAAGGTCTGAATCGCGGTTTTAAGGGTGCCGTAGGCGGACAACTTCGCGGTCGCAGCGGATTGTTGTTTGGAAATCGGTGCCAGCGATTGTTTTTCTGCCGCGGTCAGTTTGTCGAGAATGGTGCTTAAACCCAGTCCTGAACCGACGCCTAATGCTGAAATCCCAGTCATGTACGCAACTCCTGTTAATTTAACGTTACGGTACTATCGGCAGCCTTAACGCAAACTTTATAGAAATCTGATCATTTCCTTACACTATCCTTACATTCATTAAATTGCGCCATCAACGCATCTGATTCATTGTGCTGGAAATATGATGCGTTTCACATTTAACTGTCGCTCTGCTTGTCGGGAAAGCAGAGCCGATTATGATCTGGCGAGATTGTTACTGCGTTCAGCGCAGGCAAAACCTGACACGCCGCCCTCCCGGTGGGTCAGGTTTTTTATTTTCAGGGCAGATAAAAATGAAAATCGCGAAAATCCTCAACAATAATGTCGCGGTGGTGCTGGGCGACAACGGCAAAGAACAGGTGGTGATGGGACGCGGTTTGGCGTTTCAGAAGCGCGTTGGCGACGAACTGGATGCACAGCAGATCGAAAAAGTGTTTGCGCTACAAAGCGACACCTTAACGGGCCGGCTCAGCGAACTGCTGTCGGATATCCCGCTCGAGGTGATCACCACCAGCGAACTGATTATTGCCAATGCGCGTCAGCAACTGGGCCAGCCGCTGCATGAAAGCCTCTCCATCGCACTGTGCGATCACTGCCATTTTGCAATTGAGCGCCACCAGCAAGGTATCCCGATTCGCAACGTGTTGAAGTGGGAGATCAAAACGCTCTATCCGAAAGAGTTTTCATTGGGTATCGAAGCGTTGGAACTGATTAACCAGCGGCTGGGCGTAGCGTTGCCGGAAGATGAGGCCGGATTTATCGCGCTGCATCTGGTGAATGCGCAGCTTGGTAGTGATTTCGCCGATGTTTCGCACATCACGCAATTTATGCAAGAGATCCTGCATATCGTCAAGTATCGCCTGCAGCTGGATTACCGCACAGAGAGCCTGAGCTACAACCGTTTCGTCAACCATCTGAAGTTCTTTGCACAGCGCATGTTAGGCAAACGCGGCGTGTGGAGCGAGGATGAATCGCTGCATGATGTGGTGCGCGACAAATATCCGCTCGCCTATCAATGTGCAGTGAAGATTGATCAGCACATTCAGCAGAAATACCTGTATCAGCTCTCCAGCGAGGAACGCATGTTTCTCACCATTCATATTGAGCGGGTACGCAAAGAGACGCTGGCGTTGCAGGATGATGCGGACGAGGCATAACCAAATTTGTATCGCACACATTCCGTAGCGGCGCGATTTATCGCGCATTTCAATGGCAGCACCGTGCCCATCCCGACAATGCGCAATAAATTGCGCCGCTACGATATGTGCGGCACTTAATTATTCACTGGCTATTTCAACGCTGCACCATGGCTACGAATCACGTCCTGATACCAGAAGAAACTCTTCTTACGTGAACGCGCCAGCGTGCCGTTGCCCGCATCATCGCGATCCACGTAGATAAAGCCGTAACGCTTGGAGAACTCGGCTTTTGACGCGCTGACCAAATCAATCGGCCCCCAGCAGGTATAACCCAATACCTCGACGCCATCTTCAATCGCTTCACGCACCTGCACCAGATGATCGTTGAGATACTGGATACGGTAATCGTCGTTAATTTGCCCGTCCGCTTCCACCACATCTTTAGCACCAAGCCCGTTTTCCACGATGAACAGTGGCTTTTGATAGCGGTCATAGAGGATGTTAAGCAGAATGCGCAACCCTTCAGGGTCGATCTGCCAACCCCAATCGGAACTCGGCAGGTGCGGGTTCGGCACCATCGAGAGAATGTTGCCGCGCGCTTTCTGGTTCTCCTCTTCGTTAGTGGTGACGCAGCCGGTCATGTAGTAGCTGAAGGAGATGTAATCGACGGTGTTTTGCAGGTCGCGCTTATCGGCATCGGTGATCTCGATGCTGATGTTACGATCGGCGAAGAAGCGCTTCATATAGGCCGGATACGCGCCGCGCACCTGTACATCGCCAAAGAACAGCCATTCGCGGTTCTGTTGCAAGGTTTCCAGCACGTCCGCCGGACGGCAGCTCAGCGGATAGAGCAGCGCGCCCAGCAGCATGTTACCGATTTTGCCGTCCTTAACGATTTCATGGCAGGCTTTCACCGCGCGCCCGCTCGCCACCAGCTGATGATGAATCGCCTGATAGATTGCCTGCTGATCGCTCTCTTCCGCCAGACCTACGCCGGTGAACGGCGCGTGCAGCGACATGTTGATCTCATTAAAGGTCAGCCACAGCTTCACCTTGTGCTGGAAGCGGGTGAACACCGCGCGCGCATAGCGTTCAAAGCAATCAATGGTGATGCGATTGCCCCAGCCACCGTACTTTTTGATCAAGCCGTACGGCATTTCGTAATGTGACAGTGTCACCAGTGGCGTGATGTTGTATTTCGCCATCTCATCGAACAGGCGATCGTAATAGGCTAATCCCGCTTCATTGGGTTCCGCTTCATCGCCCTGCGGGAAGATGCGCGTCCAGGCAATCGAGGTACGCAGTACGGTAAAGCCCATCTCGGCGAACAGTTTGATGTCCTCCGGGAAGCGGTTATAGAAATCGATGGCGGTATCCTTGATGCCAAAATCGTCATCGCTGCGCTCGACGCGTGCACCAAATATGCCCTTGGGTTGCAGGTCGGAGGTCGATAAACCTTTGCCACCTTCCTGATACGCGCCTTCAACCTGGTTTGCGGCAACGGCGCCGCCCCATAAAAATCCGTCAGGGAAACGTTTAGTCATCTGTTTGCTCCTCTATTATTTCAGCACGGCCAACAACGGAGCGCCTTCGCTCACGGCCGTGCGGCTCAGGGTTAACACATCCACAAAGTCATCGCTATTACTCACCAGCACTGGCGTAGTGAGGTCAAAGCCTGCGGCTTTAATCGCATCGAGATCGAACTCCAGCAGCAAATCGCCCACCTTGACCGGCTGATCGTTCACTACTTTCGGAGAGAAATAGTGTCCATCGAGCTTCACGGTATCGAGGCCAACGTGGATCAACACTTCTGCGCCCTGCGCCGATGTCAGGCCAATCGCATGGCCGGTTCGGAACATTGACGACACCACGCCATCGATCGGCGATACCACGCGGCCCCGCTGCGGGATAATCGCCGCGCCTTTACCGAGCAATCCGCTGGCAAAAGTTTCATCTTTAACCTGATCGAGCGGAATGACATCGCCCGCCATCGGACTGACCACGCTTTCGCGGCGCGTCAGGCTGGTGGGCGGAGCAACCGCTGCCGGCGGCGCAACCGCTTCGGTTGCGAGCTCGGTCAGACCGAACAGATAAGTGCTGACGCAAGCGAAGATCAGCGCCACCGCCGCACCGGCAAATGCCGCCAGCACGCTGGCATCAATGCCGCTGTTTGGCACCACCTGAATAAAGGTGAAGACACTCGGGAAACCAAAGGAGTAAATGGTGGTGTGCCAGAAGCCAAGGATCGCCGCGCCCAAGGCGCCACCGATGCAGCCGAAGATAAACGGACGACGGCGCGGTAGCGTCACGCCATATACCGCCGGCTCGGTGATGCCGAAGATGCTGGCGGTAAAGGCTGATCCCGCCATCGCTTTCAGTTTCGCTTCGCGGGTGCGCAGGAAAATACCAAGCGTGGCGCCCGCCTGGCCCAGCACCGCAGGCATCAGCAAGGGCAGTAGCGTGTCGTGACCAAAGTTGGCGAGGTTGTTCAGCATGATCGGCACTAAACCCCAGTGCAGACCGAAAATCACGCACACTTGCCAAATCGCGCCCATCACCGCACCCCCAATCATTGGGCTCAGGCTGTAAATCCACAAATAACCTTCGGCCAACATGCGGCTCAGCCAGGTCGCCGCCGGACCAATCGCCAGAAACGTCAGCGGCACGGTGATCAGCAGGCAGCACAACGGCGTAGTGAAGTTACGCACCGCGCTGGGAGAACGCGGATGCACCCAGCGTTCAATCAGGCTGGAAACCCAGGCCGCGAAAATAATCGGAATCACCGACGAGCTGTAGTTCAGCACTTCGAGCGGGATGCCGATGAAGGTCAGCGCATTGCCCTGCTGCTGCTGTTGCAGCACTTCGAGAATCATTGGATGCACCAGCGCAGCGGCAATCGCCATGCTGACAAACGGATTACCGCCAAATTTTTTACCGGCGCTGTAGCCGAGCAATATCGGCAAGAAGTAGAACAAACCGTCGCTGGCAACAAACAGCACTTTGTAGCTGCCGCTGTCGGCACTCATCACGCCGAGCACCAACGCCAACGCCAGCAACCCTTTGATGATGCCGGTGGCGATCATCACGCCGATAAAGGGGGTGAAGATGCCGGAAACCAGATCGATAAAGCGTGCAAATAAGCCTTGCGGTGCAGCGTTATCTGCTGCCTCGCTCTGATTATCCAGCCCGTGACGTGACGTGAGTTCGCGATACACTTCCGCCACCTGATTGCCAATCACCACCTGATATTGGCCGCCGCTCTCCACAACCATGATCACGCCAGGATTGTCTTTTAACGCCGCAGTTTGCGCTTTTTGACTGTTTTTTAGTTTGAAGCGTAAGCGCGTGGCGCAGTGCATCACGCTGATGATGTTCTCTTTGCCGCCAACACCGGTAACGATGTCATCCGCCAGTTCCTGATATTGCATCACTCTTTCTCCTGAACAATGCCCTAAACTCATGCCCTGAATTTCGCGCAAAAAAAAACCTGAGACGCGCCCTCTTCAACTGAAAAAGGGCGCGTCTCAGGTTTTGCCTGCCGAACAGTAACAATCCTTAACGGGCGCTATCATGCTAACAGCGCGGAAAAAGTGGCAAGCAGTTTTAACGAACGATGCGGAAAACTGTGAAGCTGCTCACCGATCAGATCCGTTTCAGTGCCGCTAAAGCCAGCACGCTGAGCAGCGCACCGATCACCATCAGCAGCAGATAACTCATCCACTGCAGCAGCCAAATCCCCAACACACCGCCGGCCAAAAACGCCAGCACGGTGTAAAAATGCAGCTTAAGCCGCTCAATGTAGAGCGGCGCATCTTTGGGGTATTCTTTGCGGCGCAGCACATCAAACAGCATCGCCAGCTCAATGCCGATATCGGTCGCGGTGCCAGAAACGTGCGTGGTGCGCACGCGGGCGTTGGAGATGCGCGTCACAACGGCGTTTTGCAATCCCATCAAAAAACTCAGGCTCAGCACCAGCAACACGCCAGAGCCGCTAAAGCGAAACCAGCTTTCAATCACGCCGAGCAGCAGCAAAGCGATGCCTTCAATCAGGATGTTGATGGCGTAGATGCCGCGAATCTGGCGCCGTCTGCCGGAGTTGATTATCAGCGTTGAGACAGAAGATCCGGCGATAAACAGCAGCACGATCAGCAGAAAAAACAGGCCGACGTGCAGATTAGCTTTGGCCAGATGGTCGGAAAGTGAGGAGACATTGCCGGTCATGTTCGCCGAGAAGAAGCCGACCGTTTCAAACGCTGCGGCGTTAAGTGCGCCCGCAACGGCGGCCAGCGTGCAGGCCAGGCGAATGTCGGTATTGAAGGTGCGCGTGTTCTCGGCGGTGATTAACATGGGAAATCCTGGCCCGGTGAAAGATGCGTATCTTCCTCCCGTGACCAGGAATTCTCAAGCGCCGCTACGCGGTTTGCTGATCCTGCTCCTGCTCGCTGAACCGCTCGCGCATCTCATTTTCGATCTGCTCGAGCGATTTGCCTTTGGTCTCCGGCAGCATAGTGATTACGAAGATCAGCGAGCCGACGTTGATGGCTGCAAAGATAAAGAACGCGCCATTGCCGGTGGCGGAGAGCAGCGGCGGGAAGGCAAACGCCACCGCCGCGTTACAGATCCACTGGAACGAAACCGCAGCGCCGGTCAGCACGCCGCGCACTTTCATCGGGAACAGCTCCGACATCAGCAGCCAGTAAACCGGCGAAATGCACATCTGCATAAAGAACAGGAACACCAGGATCGCCGCCAGCGCGAAGATGCTTTGCGTCATGTCCTGTGGCATCAACAGCAGCACGCAGCCCAGTACCAGCTGCATGGCGATCACTACCGACAAACCTGTCATCAGCATAGTACGACGTCCAAAACGTCCCACTGCTTTGATGCCCACCATGGTCGCCAGCACCGAAACAATCCCGTTACCGATGGTCGCCGCAATCGAGGCGTTGGTGCCCATACCGGTGGTTTTCAGAATCACGGGCGTGTAGTACATAAAGGCATTCACGCCGGTGAACTGGATAACAATGCCGAGCCCCGCGCCCACCAGTAACAAGCGAAGAATCCATTTCTCTTGCAGCAGTTCACGCGCTGACGGCCCCTGACGCGCCGCTTTAGCGTGCTGGCGCATCTCCGTCATCTCCTTTTTCACTTCGCGCGGCGTTTCACGCAGTTTGTGCAGGATACGGCTCGCTTCTTTGATGCGCCCTTCTGCCACCATCCAGTGTGGCGACGCTGGCACAAAGAAGGTGCCGATAAACAGCAACGCGCCAGGAATCATCGCCATCGCCAGCATATAACGCCACAGATGCGGATCGTTAAGCGTGAAACTCATCACCGCGCTGACCACATAAGCCAGCAGCTGACCGGAAACAATCATCAGCTCGTTGCGGCTCACCAGCGGCGCACGCCGTTTTGGCCCGGCAATTTCGGCAATAAACACCGGTACGGTTGAGGAACCGCCACCCACCGCAATCCCCAGCAGAAAACGCATCGCCACCATTACGTGCAGGTTTGGCGCTAACGCGGTACCAATCGCGCCCAGCACAAAAATTAGCGCCAGAGAACGCAGCGTAATGCGTCGGCCAAAGCGATCGGAGAAATAACCACTGAGGAAAGCACCCAGCGCGGCACCGAAGATCAGGGATGAAGTGACTAAACCTTCGGTGAACGGTGTGAGGTCAAGACCGCCCTGATTAGGCGGCAAGGTCATAAACGGCAAGGCACCCGAGATAATCCCGGTGTCATAACCAAAAGCCAGCGCACCCATTGTCGCTACGAGTACCACAAAGAAGATGCGCTGTTTAACGGTGAGATTACTTAGCGCTGAATCGTCGTCACTGTTTTGCTGCGATGTGTCCATTCCTGTTCCCTGCATATTGAACGCGCCTTGTAGCGCAAAGGTTGAAACCCAAAAGGCAGAAGTATAGTCAGGAATTGTAAATTGTGACGAAGGTCACTATTAATTCGACAAATTTCATCGCGCTTAATGATCATTTTCAATGATCGGCGTTTACGGCCTGGCTTTAACGCAACGGCGAACTAAAATTGCAGCGTGACTAGCTAGTCCTCAAATCTAACGGAACATTGATAAGAGGTCTTCCTATGAACAAACAGAGCTACAGAGGCGGCGCAGGGAATTTTGCTAACGATCCAGAACGTGCGAAAGAAGCTGGCAAGGCGGGAGGCAAAGCCAGTGGAGGCAACTTCAGAAACGATCCTGAACGCGCCGTTGAAGCGGGACGGAAAGGAGGCAAAATAAGTCGTCGTCCTCCAACGAAGTCTGAGTAAGGCGCCTTAGGATTTTGTCCGCCATGGATTGGCTTCACCCCCTTTTTGCATATCCCAGCCTAAAACGGTAACCTATATACATATCACATACGATTCATATATAGGTTGCACCATGGGCATCGTAAAAATCTCTGACTTAATGCATGAGAATCTGCGCATCGCCAGCACGGCGATGAGCCGTTCCATCAACGCGCAGGCGGAACACTGGATGAAGATCGGCATGCTGGCCGAGATTTATCCGTCACTCAATCATCAGGAATTGACGCGCTTGCTGATGCGCGTTGAACGCGACAGCGGCGCGGATTTAGCGCAACTGCTCGACCATCCTTTATTCACCTCGCAGGGAATCGCGTAATGAGCATCAAACTGCACACCGCTGAAGAGATCGAACTGGCGCGTGCCGCTGGACACGCCGCCGCTAAAGTGCTGGAGATCATCACTCCGTACGTTAAACCGGGCGTCACCACCGATCAACTGGACGCGATTTGTCATGATTACGTGGTAAACGAGCTAAAAGTGGTGCCAGCAAATATTGGCTATCACGGTTACAGCAAAACGACCTGTACGTCGGTGAATCATGTGGTGTGCCACGGCATTCCGGGCGAGAAAAAGCTCAAGGATGGCGACATCGTCAACATAGACGTCGGCATCATTAAAGATGGCTGGTACGGCGACACCAGCCGCATGTATTACGTTGGCCAGCCGTCGGTGCGCGCCAAACGTTTGGTGGATATCACCTACGAATCGATGGTGGCAGGTATCAAAGTGGTAAAACCGGGCGCGACCTTAGGCGATATCGGGGCGGCCATTCAGCAGGTAGCGGAAAAAGCCGGTTTCTCGGTGGTGCGCGAATATTGCGGTCACGGCGTTGGCGAGGTGTATCACGGCGATCCGCAGATTCTGCATTACGGCACGCCAGGCACGGGATTGGCGTTACAGGCGGGCATGATTTTCACTATCGAACCGATGATCAACGCGGGTAAAGCCGGCACCAGTGTACTGTCCGATGGCTGGACGGTGGTCACCAAAGACCGCTCGCTGTCAGCGCAGTGGGAACACACCATCGCCGTGACCGAAACCGGCTTTGATTTGTTGACGCCGTGGCCAGAAGGTACCGGCGAATATCCGGCAATTTAAAAAAAGATCCAGAACGCATATGCCGTTCTGGATCACCCTCGCATTAAGCGGTTTGACGCAGCGTAAACACGCTTACGCTATTCACCATATTCGCCGCCTGCTCGCTCAGCATCGCCGACGCCGCCAGCGATTGTTCCACCAGCGACGCATTCTGCTGCGTGGTGATATCAATCTGGCTAATCGCGGTGTTGATTTGGCTGATGCCGTCTGCCTGCTCACTGCTGGCCTGATTGATCTGCACCAGCAACTCTTTCATCTCAGCCACGTTCGACATCATGCCGTTCATCAATTTATTGGCATCCGTCACCATATCGCGCCCATCGGCAATACGGGTGGACGACTCCTCAATCAAATTACGGATCTCATGCGATGAGGTGGCGGTTTTCTGCGCCAGCGCGCGGACTTCCTGCGCCACCACGGCAAAACCGCGACCATGTTCACCCGCGCGTGCGGCTTCTACCGCAGCATTAAGCGCCAGAATATTGGTCTGGAAAGCAATGGAATCGATCAGGTTGATGATCTCCGCCATGCGGCTGGCAGAATCATTGATTTCGGCCATTTTGCTGGCGACGTTGTCCATCATGCTGGCATTGCGTCCTACCGTGGTTTCCGCCTTAGCGGAGAGATCGGCGGCAACGTAGGTATTATTACGCGTGTTGCTAATGGTGGCACTGAACTCCTCCACCGAGGCCGCCGTTTGCTCTACCGAGCTGGCCTGCTCTTCCGTACGCGCCGCGAGATCGTTGGTGCCCGACATGATTTCACTGGCACCGCCGGATATCTGTTCTGCGCTAATGCGAATATGGCTGACAATATCCGACATCTTTTCCTGCATCTGCTGGATGGCGTTAATTAACTGCCCCATTTCATCCTTTCGCTGTTCATGAAAATCAGAACTGAGATCGCCATCCGCCACTCGACCAAGAAAGGCGATCACTTTTTTCAATGGCACTGTAATCGAGCGAATAATAATCCAGCCAATAAATGCTGAAAGTAAAATAGCCACTACAAAAATAATCAGCATGGAAATTTTAGTTTTGCCGTATGACGCCATAAAATTATTATAGGAGCCATCCATTTGCTGCTCTTGCAGGGTAATAAACCCCTCAACCTCATCGATATAATTTCTTTGCGCTGAGGCAAGCGTAGAAAAATAGAAATTCACTGCTTTTGTCACATCACTATTCACTAAATCGAAGAATACATTTCGCTCTTTAAGGAACTCTGCTCGCCTCACTTCCACGCGCTTGAGAAATGCGATTGATTCATCATCGGTAGCCAGCTTATTTAACTGCTTGTAGGTTTCGGTAATTTTCTTTGAGGCATCCTGAAGATTGCTCTGAATCGTTGTCCGGCGTTGCGCATCAATCGGGCTCAGCAGCAGCGCCTGCTGCTGCACCGTTACGTTGATCTCATCAATTAATCGGTTGCCCAATGCAATAGTGGGATAATCGTCTTTCATCATGCCGTTAACGCCGGTTTCAGCTAAGAACAGCGAATTTAATCCGAGTAACGCCACTAAAAGTAGCATCGCGATATTGAGCATAGAGGATATTGTAAGTTTGGTTCGCAACTTTACATTACGTGAAAATCTTTGAACTACGTCCATTTAGAAACCTCAATGATTTTGATTGAAAAGTAGTGAAGACAATAATGTTGTTTTAAAAAAAACAGAAGAGGCTACGGGCGTTAATCGGCAGCATCTCTGCTGTTATCGTCAGCAATTTCATTAACATTAGAGACGATGATTGATAGGGTCACATTTCAAATATCAGACGCGGAGTGTTATTTTGCTGAAATCGATTTCATTGATCAGTTCCATTTACTGATAGGGAATAACATAAAATTCTAAGCCTGGTTTTTTTACTTAATTTAGAATAAAGGTTCTCGCCAGGCTAACAAATAGCAAAGAATGATCCTGATTTTATTATTTGCAGCAATTTGACTAAGGGAAAACAGTTAGTTTCTCTGTAGCGTTTAACCTGCAAGCCAAATTGAGCGGTCAGCAGAGCAAGGCTGCCGACCACTTATAGTTATCCGTCAGACTGCGGCTACCGCGCTATGCAAAATGGCCTCGTTCGCCACGTCCGGCAGCTGATGAAGAAGCCAATCTGCCATCTGGATTTCATGTTGCAGGATCAGCTGGAAAGTCTTAATACCTTTGCTGTCCGCCGCCTGTTGCGCTGCGGCCAGTAATGCGGTGTAGGTTGCCACTTTATAGTTACAGAACACGTAGCTGCTCACCGCAATGCGCACGCCCTCTTCATTGCGCAACATATCACTCGCGGCTTGCCCAACGATCGACAATCGTCCTAACGCGTCTTTCAGCGCTGACCAGTTACTGTCGTAGCGTTTCAAAACGTCTTTCACCCACCGCTGCTGTTCAGCGGTTTGTTGTGCATATTGCTTCATACGTGCCTGCAACAGCGGGAACTCCTCCAGCCGCAGCGTAGCTGCCTGCAGCAAAGGCTCTGCATGTTTTTCCATCGCATGCGCATCGCGCAACCAATCCAGATATACAAATTCCTTGGTCATCAATTTGCTCCGGTAGTGAGAAGAACATCGACAGTTAGCTGCCTGATGGGTATGACATCAGCTCATTTAGGCTAATTGAGCAAAATAAGCGAAGCGTTAATTTAGGCTAAACAAGAAGATTAATTAAACGTAGCAAGCAAGCGTCAAGCTGCAAGTAATGTGCGCAAGAATTGCGATTGAGGTTATAAGTAAATGTGCTTACCGCTTCGCTTATTATCTGGCTAGAGAAGCTTTCTTTTTAATGTTAAAAATCTTAAGCAAGTAACTAATGGTAGTTACATTTAGAGAGAAGTGAAAATTTAACTGGAAGTAACATAAGCAAGCCTCTTAGAATTAAGACTTACGAGAAACCCAGGCTTGAAACTGGAAAAAATGGCACTACATTTATTTTGCATCATGTTGGTATTTATAAAAGAGGAGAACCAATGACGGACGCTAAGAAGCTACCCGATGAGGAAGAAAAAAAGCCGCAACGTCGTGGTGGTGCAGGCAACTTCGCAGAGAACAAGGAACGCGCGGCTGAAGCCGGGCGCAAAGGCGGTCAGGCTAGCAGCGGTAACTTCAAAAACGACCCGGAGCGCGCCATTGAAGCAGGAAGAAAAGGAGGGAAAATCAGCCGACGCAAATAACATTCTTCCCAAAAGAATAAACATCTAACATCGTTTTACTTCTGCACAACACTCTCCTGATACTGTATTTACGCTTCGCTTAAATACAGATTTATCCATGTCAGGAGGGTTATTTCCAGCTAAAAATCCGTATAATCGATTATTTCTTGATCAACTTCAATTTATTTACCGCTTCGCTTATCCAGGCTTTACCCTTCGCTTATTAACCACAAAATTACATTTGCAAGCTAATAATAAATGCCTGACTCAAAATTATATATGTACATGTTACTTAAACTGGTACAACTTTTAGAGAAGAATTCTGACAGATGACTCAGAATAATCGGAGGTGGATTAGCGTAGTTGTCGCTCGCTGGTAATTAAATTAACCGCCATTTGCACTGAGGGAGTGACGACAACAATGACCTGCATTACGTATGCTCGCCCTTCATGGCAACCAGGTTTGCATCAATGCCCGCTAAGATGTCAGCACTTGGTAGATTGCTCGTCAGATCTCAGAAATTTCACATTTAGTCTTATCAATTATGATTTTGTTGTCGAAGCATCCAGGATTGCAGCACATTCACCTGCTTAAAAAGGATATTTTAATGAAAACTCTCTTTACCTCAGCCAGCGCCATCCTGATTGCGACCAGCCTGTCAGCGGGAGCAGCACAACCGGCAGCACCAAAAAATCCGCTCAGCGTACATGTTTTGAACCTGCAAACAGGCTCGCCGACAGCGGGTATTGAGGTTGAACTCGATCAGAAACAGAATAATAACTGGGTGAAATTAGCCAGCGGCAAAACCGACAGCAACGGCAGGATTAGCGCGCTATTCCCGGAAGATAAAACCGCCAGCGCAGGCAGCTATCGCGTGGTGTTTAAAACCGGTGACTATTACAAAATGAACAACCAGAAAACCTTCTTCCCGGAAATTCCGGTCGAGTTCAATATGGAAAGTAACGGCGAGCACTACCATATTCCGCTGCTGTTGAGCCCGTTTGGTTATTCGACTTATCGCGGGAATTAAATTTAAAAGGGTCGCCATCAATGGCGACCCACGGAAACTATTGTGTTATCCCTCTTTCACTAAATGACTTGCGCCAGTTGGTCGGGGTAGTGTTGAGCCGCTGTCTGAAGTGATGACGTAAGGTTTCTGGCGATCCAAATCCCGCCTGTTCAGCAACCTGATCAATGCTCAGCTTGCCGCTCTCCAGCAGTGCGCAAGCTTTTTCCAGCCGCACGCTCAACATCCATTCTCCCGGCGTGGTGCCGGTGGCGTCATGGAAACGGCGTAAAAAGGTGCGGCGGCTCATGCCAGCTTGCCTGGCGAGTTGATCAATAACCAGTGGCGTATTGAGGTGATTACGCAAATCATCAAGTAACGGCGAAAGATTTTTTGCCGCACGCTGCGGCACCGGCTGCTGAACCAACTGCGCCTGATTGCCTTCGCGCAGCGGCGGCGTCACCATGCGACGCGCAGTGCGGTTTGCCACTTCAATACCATAATCGCGGCGAATCAGATGCAGGCACAAATCCACGCCCGCTGCGCCACCCGCTGACGTAATGATGCTGCCCTCATCAACATAAATCATACCGTGCTCAACCTGCACCTGCGGGAAGCGTTGCGCCAGAATCTCGGTGCTGTTCCAGTGCGCGGTCGCGCGCTTACCATCCAGCAATCCGGCAGCGCCCAACACGAAACTGCCTGCACAGATCGAAACAATACGCGTGCCGTTGCGATGGGCTTTTTGTAACGCAGCGATAAGCTGATCCGATGCCGGTTCATGTACGCTGCGCCAGCCGGGAATTACGATGGTGCCCGCCTCTTCCAGCAGCTCAAGTCCGCCGTCGACCACCAGCCGCACGCCACCTTGCGCGCCGAATACGCCCTCTTCCACCGACGCGACGTTCAAATCATATAAAGGCTGGCCGAACACCTCGTCGGCGCGCCCGAAAGCCTCAACGGCGATGCCGAACTCAAAGGTACACAGACATTCATACGCCAGCAAAACCAGTCGGCGGTTGAACGGTGCAGGCGAATGGCCATGAAGCGGAGCAATCATTTGCATTAAAGGTCACCGGAGAAATTGGCACGATCTTGACGATATATGGCATGCAGGCAGATTTCCACTCGCACGCCAATCTTTCATGCTGGCACGCTCTTAACGTATCGCAGGGATTGAGTATGAAGAACATGTTGGCGCTGATGGCGGTTTGTCTGGCCGCATTGATGTCGGGACTGGAGATATCCAGCGTACCGGTGATTTTACCGGTGCTGGAAAGGGAGATGCACGCCAGCTTCCGCGAACTGCAGTGGATCATGAACGCCTATACGTTGGCCTGCACCGCGGTGTTAATGGCCACCGGCACGTTGGCCGACACTTATGGACGCAAGCGCATCTTCATCATCAGCATTATCGCCTTCGGCGTGACATCGGTGATGTGCGGACTGGCGGGCAATGCGCTGTGGCTGATTGTCGGACGTTTGCTGCAAGGATTAAGCGGTGGCGCGATGTTAACCTGCCTGATAGCGATTCTGTCGTTCCAGTTTCCGCAGGGCAAAGCGCGTAGCCGTGCGTTCGCCGCGTGGGGTATTACCTTTGGCTTTGGACTGGGATTCGGACCCATCATCGGCGGCATGCTAGTTGCCTGGTTTAGCTGGCAATGGGTGTTTCTGGTACACGGATTTATCGCGTTGCTGACGCTGATCCTCGCGCTGAAAAATGTGGTGGAATCACGCAATGCTGAAGCCCAAAAGCTCGATCTCAGCGGCCTGATTACCTTATCGCTCAGCGTGGTCGGCGCCACCTATCTCATTACGCAGGGCAGCAGCCTCGGCTGGAACAGCGTCGCGGCACAACTGATTTTGCTGGTTACACTACTGAGCGCGCTGCTGTTTGTATGGATTGAGAAGCGCCATCCACATCCGATGTTTGATTTCTCCGTGTTCCGTATCCGCGCCTTTTCCGGGGCATTGATGGGCTCGATTGGCATGAACTTCAGCTTCTGGCCGCTGATGATTTATCTGCCGGTCTATTATCAAAGCGGCCTTGGCTACAGCAGCATGGCAACCGGTTTGGCGCTGCTGGCTTACACTTTACCGACCTTGCTGATGCCGCCGCTGGGCGAGAAACTGGTGGTGCGCTTTGGCGCGGCGCGCATGATTCCGCTGGGATTATTCACCATCGGCGCGGGCTTTATGTTGATGAAGTTCGCCGTGGCGCAGCAGATGAGTTTACTGCCGGGCGCGCTGCTCGCTGGAATGGCGCTCGGATTGACCAACACGCCAGTGACCAACACCACAACCGGATCGGTGCCGGGTAATCGCGTTGGCATGGCGTCGGGGATTGATATCAGCGCGCGCCTGATTACGCTTGCCATCAATATCGCGCTGATGGGCAGTTTGCTGGTGGCGGGCATTGCGGCGAGTTTGCAACGCATTATGCCGGGACAAAGTGATGTGCATACGCTGGCCGAGCGCATCGCCGGCGGCGGCGAGGTTTCATTGAACCACGATATTGCCGCGCAGGTGCTCACCGACGGTTTTTCCGACGTGCTGTTGTATGGCGCGGCGGGCGTTTGGGGATTGGCGCTGGCAAGTTTTCTGCTGTTTAACGTTCGTCGCAAGGCGCAGCAACAATGCACGCCTTAGTTACGGATGCACCCTTTTGCTGCTGACTAGCGCGCCGTCGTCGGTGTAATTCAGCAACGCTCTTTGATTATCTTCCCGCGCCAGCAGGCACCAATCCAGTTGGGTAATTCGGATTAGCAACACGCCAAAATTATCCTCGGCGTTGCCGGGATGGGTGGATGTGGTTTCGATCTCGCTTCCCGGCGTAGCACCAGCATAGGTTTGCTGCGTCCGGCGCGATAATCGTTGCCACGCCGCTTCAGCTACTGCGCTGTGTGCGGCGTGCAGCTCGACCGTTCCCTGCAACCGCAGCTGCGTTTTTGCGCTGTATCCCAGAACCGTAACGTCTGGATTAACCGCCAGCGCCTGCCATTTCGGGCTACGCATATCGGTGTGCAACTCCAGCGTGCGTTTGACGCGGTCAACCGCGCGCAGCACCAGCGTCCTTGCCTGCGGCTTGCCCTGTTGATCAACCGACGCGAGTGTTAAGAAGTGAAAACCGGCATCGGGTTCGCTTGCGCCGGTCTCCAGTTGTTGCCAGCAATCGCTATCAATCTCGCGTAATGACATCTGTTGTTCCTGTTGGCTGGATAAAAGGTTACTGGTGACGTTCCACCAGCGCCAGAATCAGCGCCTGAAGTTCTGCTAATCCTTGCTGCTGGCTGATGTCACCGCACACCACCGCATGGGAAATCGCATCGGCGGCGCCTAACATTCCCCACATGCTGGCTTGCGGCAACGTTGCCTCCGCAAACCAGCTGCGAAATTTTTCAATGAAATCGAGCTGATATTTGCGTTTCACTTCCGCCAGTTCCGGCGTGCTATCAAGCGCCGACAGCACATCGGGAATTTCACGTCCCTGCGTTAACACGCAATCGACGTAACTCGACGCCACCACGTTTGCTCGCTCGGCAAGGCTGGCACCGGCAGCATGCATCGCCGCCTCGATAATCGCGTTCTGGCGCAGATCAAAATCTTCATACAGCGCCGCGAGCAGACCGTGGCGCGTACCAAAATGATCGTAGACCACCGGTTTACTGACGCCCGCTTCTTCCGCCACGCGTCCTAACGTCAGCGCATCGCTGCCCTGCTCGCGCACCAGATTCCACGCCACGCCAATTAGTTGCTGACGACGTGCCTGATGTGACATGCGCTGGCGAGTGGGTTGATTCATGCCATTTCCTTCACGTCAAAAAGTCGCTGTCCGAGTTGGTTTGCCAGCGTGTAATGCGCGTCGGGATAATGTTCATCGGTTGGCAGCAGCAATTCGCTGGTCACCACCGGCGCGCCGCAATAGCCAAAAATCCCCTCATCGATCTGCGTGCGCATGCTGCTGAAATAGCCCCGACGCACATAGGTGCGCTGGCTCGCGGCGCCCAGCGCCAGCAAATGCACCTGCAAATGGCCGAGCTTTTTCACCACAGTTTGGCCATCATCATCGTACGCCCAACCTTGGGTGAAAACGCGATCGATCCAGCCTTTCAGCTGCGCCGGAAACGACCACCAATAGATGGGATAAACCAGAATCAATGCATCGGCGCGATCCAGACGTTGCTGTTCCGCCAACACATCTGTCGGCGATGGCGCACCACTTTTGAACTGATCGAAATCGGCCTGATTGAAGCGCGGATCGAACTGCTCCGCCGCCAGATCGGCAATTTCATAGCTGTGGCCACCAGCAGCAATTCCTTGTGCCACCTGCGAGACGATGTGGTGCGTGTGTGAATGTTGGTCCGGATGAGCAGTAACGATCAGAGCATGCATAGCGACAACCTCCGTTATGAGTAAGCTACTAGTAGCAACTTACCATTGGTAGGTTGTCAAACTCACAGCATTTTAGCAAAACAGATCGATTCGTTTCTGCCGATGTAAGGCTCGTAGTTCTGGATTTGCGTGTAGCCGCAACGGTGATAAAAAGCCACGGCACGGCTATTGATTACGCGGGTCGATAGCCGAATTTCGCAATATCCCATACTTTTGGCCCACGTTTCCAGATACTCCAGCAGCGCAGCGCCAACGCCTGGCACGCTACGATCGGAGTACATACGTTTTACTTCAGCAATTTGTTTTGCAAGTGGTCTCAATGCTCCGCAGCCCACGGCATTGCCCGCTTCATCTCTGGCAAGCACCCACAAAGAATGCTGATTGTTGAGCTCCTGGGCGTTGAAATGACTTTTGCCGTTATCGCCGGTTATGACGGCGAGTTCGGCTGATAACTTCTCAACCAGTAATTGGGATTCTGATGAGTGGGGATCGGCTTGCTGGATTTTAATGTTCATGAAAAGCGTCAGCTCCTGATTTTGTTACAATATAACATACTTTAGGCCCAGCAACGATTGAACTGTTCCCCAAATCCACCCTCTCACTTAAGGTTGTCAATTTTCAGGCAAGTGATTGAGTTGTTTATTATAAGAACGGGGAACACATGTTTATAAATGGTTGGGTTAAACAGTTTTATCTACCGGCATTTATTTCGCTCTATATCGGCGTACTGCTTAACATTCCGATTTTTATCCGCCGCTATACGCAATTGCAGTTTGATAATACCCTTTCATTAGTGACTGAGGTCATCGCTGCATTTTGTTTGGTGATGCTGTTAACGTTGTTAACCTCATTAACCGGAAAATATCTGTCGCGCGTATTGATGACCATGCTGGTGATTTTCTCCAGCGCAGCCAGTTATTACATGATTTTCTTTAATATTGATATTGGTTATGGAATCATCGCCGCCGTTTTAGCCACCGATTCACTGGATCTTTCTAAGGAATCCGTTGGCTGGCACTTTGTGCTGTGGATGGTAATAATCAACGTCATTCCGCTATGGCTAATCTGGCGCGGAATGCGCAGTAAACCCGTTTCAAATATCAGCAAAAAGCGTTACTGGTCTTATAAAACCATCGCCATTGTGATTGCCGCATTAGGTTGCTGGTTACCGTTGAATTTAATGGGCAAGGTGCAGGATGAACAGGACAAGAAAAATAACCGCATGATGGCCAGCTACGGCGGCATTGTTGCCGGTACTTATTCACCGTCTAACTGGTTATCAGGCGTTGGCTTGTTGGCATACAGTTCATTCAGTCAGGCTGAAGACAACCGTAATCTATACGATCCCGCTGAACACTTTAAATACGTCCCACCGAAAAATGCCGATAACTTGTATATCGTGTTTGTGATTGGTGAAAGTGCCCGCCGCGATCATATGGGTTTATACGGTTACGATCGCGACAACACACCTTATCTCGATCACGAAAAAAACCTCGTTCACTTGCAGGGTTATTCCTGTGATACCTCAACCAAGCTCTCGCTGCGCTGTATGTTTGTCAGAGAAGGCGGTGCCTCAGAAGCTCCGCAGCGCACCCTGAAAGAGATGAATGTGTTTACGGTGATGAAGAAGCAAGGTTTCTCGGAAGATCTCTATTCCATGCAGAGCGAAGCCTGGTTCTATAACAAAGTCATGGCCGACAGTTATTCAATGCGCGAATCTATTCAGGCGGAGAAGCGTAATGTCGGTAAGCCGGTGGATGATATGGCGTTAATTAATGAACTGCAGGACTCCATTCAGCGCCATCCGCAGGGTAAACATATTGTAATTCTTCACACCAAAGGTTCACATTATATGTATACCGAACGCTATCCACGGGCATTCGCGCGTTACACACCGGAGTGTCAGGGCATTGATGATGCCTGTAGCACGCAGGAGATGATAAATTCTTACGATAATAGTCTTTTGTATACCGATTATTTTCTTAAGCAGACGTTCGATAGCCTGAAAGATAAAAATGCCATCGTGTTTTATGCCTCCGATCACGGAGAATCGATTTCCGACAACCTGCATTTCCACGGCACGCCACGCGATCATGCGCCGATGGCGCAGCGCACGGTGCCAATTATGGTTTGGGCATCCGATAAGTTTTTAAGTGACAGTAATAACAAAGCGTCGTTTGCCAAACTGCAGCAATTGCAGAACGACAAAACGCCGGTATTCCATGAGAAGTTATTCGACTCGATATTAGGCTGCGCTGGCTTTACCTCACCAGATGGCGGAATTAATTCAATGCGAAACTGGTGCGATCATTCTACTATTCAGAAGTAATTTGACGTTTCTTAGGGAGGAACTATGACGCCAGAAATCAAAACGCAACGATTAATCCTGAAGCCCCTGGAAAGCGGTGATGGGCAGGCGATGCAAATCGCCTTTCCCCGCTGGGAGATCGTGCGTTATCTCAATGCTGCCGTGCCATGGCCTTATCCTGAAGGTGCTGCACAGAATTACGTTGATAACGTGGTGTTGCCCGCCGTTAAGGAAGGTCGAGGCTGGTGCTGGAGTATCAGGCGTCAGGAGAAGCCTGAAGAATTGATCGGTCTGATCGAACTGCGCGATGGAGAAAATGATAACCGCGGATTTTGGCTGGTTCCCGAATGGCAGCAACGTGGCTATATGAGTGAAGCGTGCAACGCCGTGAATGATTTCTGGTTTAAAACGCTGGGCCGCGAAGTATTACGTGTGCCAAAAGCGGCGGTGAATACAGGCTCAGTGAAGATCTCACGTAAATCCGGCATGCGTCTGATAGAAACCGGCAAAAAAGAGTATGTCGCGGGTGTTCTCGATTATGAATTGTGGGAATTAACCCGCGATGAGTGGCTATCAAATTAACATCAAGAGGGAACGTGTTCCCTCAATGCCGTCAGTAAGCGGCTGACCAGCGGTTTGGCCTCATTTCTCCGCCATATCGCATAGAGATTCACATACAGCGCCAGCCAGGGTACTTCAACAACATTGACAGACGACGAAGCAAGCCGCGCAAGACTTCGCTGAATAAAGGTAAATCCCAGCCCTGCTTCAACACAGGAGAGCGCCGCCAGTGGTCCGCTAACCTCAAGCCGAATATCAGGCGTAAACCCACTCCCTTCACACACCTCAAGCAAGCGGTTGGACACTGCCGTATTTAGACTTTGCTTATCAGCGATCCAGCGCTTCATGTGTAACTGCTCAGGTTTGGGATCCCTAATTGCCTGTTCTATTGGCATAGCCAGCACCACCGGCTCAACTAACACGCTTTGAAAGGCAAAACAGTCATCCTCTTCCGGCTCGTTATAAACCAGTGCCAGATCCAGCGCATGATTCGCTAGCGCATCTATTTGTGCCTGTGAGCGTAAGGCATGGAGCTGTATATCAACTTTTGACGAGCAATTTAACCGGGCAAGGCTTTCAGGAAGCAGAAGTGAGTGAATGGCCGCTTCGACATAGCCAATATCAAGCCTGCCTGCATGACCATTCTTCAAACTTTTACCCAGTCCATTCAGACGATCATGGTGCAAAAGCAATGCCTTCACTTCTGTCAGGAACTGCTTGCCCTCGGCACTGAGATAGAGGCGTTTCTTTTCCCGATGAAAAAGTGCCACACCTAACTCATCTTCCAGTTGCTGAATTTGGCGGCTCAAGGGGGATGCTGAAATATGCAATTTCTCAGCTGCCTGACCGATGTGCTCGAGTTCGGCGACGAGAGCAAAAGAGCGCAATAACTTAATGTCCATAACTTTTCCGGTCACAACTCAGTCGAGAATGATGATAGCCACACAATAAATATTGCCGCAACATCTTAAGTAATGCGACGTTTAATTAAGCAAACAGAGTCATCTTCTATTTTTATTATCTACATTTGACGAGGTAATTTTGACGAATTTATTCAGCGCAAGGGATATCGGCAATTATAAGGTCACTGCGCTTAGTGATGGCGTGATGAAAGCCAGCCTGAGTCTGTTATCTGGAATAGCACCTGAAGCAGCGGTAAATATACAGCAACACGCCGGAATAAAAGCAGCGGATGATATCCAAATTAATAGCTATCTCATCCGTGGAGCGGGACGAATAATATTGATCGATTCGGGTATGGGAAACCTCAATCATATCGGTGGAGAATTAAGACGAAACCTCCTTTTATCCGGCATCATGCCTGACGAGGTTGATACCGTGTTGTTGACCCACGCACATCCCGATCATATTGGCGGTCTGCTGGATGAGAATGGGCGACCCGCTTACCGAAATGCAGCACTCTACATTAGCAAAGCAGAAGCAAACTTCTGGCTGGATAATGAAAAATTAACTAGCCTGAGTGAACGCGCACTGATGAATGGTTCGCTGTTTCGTCGCACGTTCGAAGCTTATTCAACTGTTCGATTTACGGAAGAAACAGCGATTGCTGAAGATATCACCGCAGTCAGCCTACCGGGACATACGCCTGGTCACAGCGGCTACCTGATAGATTCCCGCGATGAAAAATTACTGATTTGGGGTGATATTACGCATTATCCGCATATTCAAATTGCCCATCCGCAAGTTTCAATCGCCTTTGATTACGATCCTGACCAGGCAGAGCAAACACGAAGAGCAATTCTTGAGCGCGCTTCACGAGAAAACCTATTGATTGCAGGTATGCACTTGGGCGTGTCTGGGTTTGCATATATCCGCTCCCCTTCAGAGGGACATTATGTTCTGGAATATGTCTGAACCGCGAGCCGGTGTCCGCCTTAAACATACCCCATCATCCGCAGCATCGACTGCGCCTGATTCATCGCTTCCGCGCGGTGCGTTACGCCCAGTTTTTGGTACAGATTGCGGATATGCGTTTTGATGGTGGTAGCAGCAACATCCAGCTCGCCAGCAATCTGGTCATTACTGTATCCCGAATAGATCAGCCCCAAAACCTGCCATTCGCGTTGGGTTAGCGGGCTGGTGCGAATCAGTTCCGGCACATCAGGATGATTAATCAGGCGGCTAACAAAGCCCTCGTCAAAATGGGCAAACTTATGGCGATGATATTTATTAATCTCGCTGAGAATGCGTCTGGCGCGATGATTATCGAGTTCATCCAGCGTGTTAAGTTGAATCAGCTGACGCAGCTGCTGCGCCATCGCTTCACCTTCAATCACAAAATGGCTGACGAAACCGGTGCTGCGCGCCAGTTTTAATGCTTCGGTCAGCGCCTGCTGCGCTTCTGCTTTGCGCTGAGTTTGCCAGTAAATCTGATTTAGCAGCAGCAGATTGCGATTCATATCGCTCATCAGATTCAGCGCGCGCGCATTGTCATTCAGCTCATCGAGCACCACTTCGGCCTGGCTCATATTTCCCAGCAGAATCTGCGCACGCGCGACATTGCGCCACTGCCCTTGCAGGAAGTGATTGTTGGCAAACTCCGGTTTCACCGTCTGGCGCATCCAGCTACTGGCGCTTTGGCTGTCGCCGGTCATCTGCCAAAAAATCACTCTCACCTTATCGGCATTAGCGATCCAGTCGCTGTGCAGCGATCCGTTGTTAAGCAGATTCTCCAACCGACTCAGGTGGCTGCGCGCATTATCGAGATTGCCGCGCGCCAGCGAACACTGCACCAGCAAACCGAGGCACTGAATCTGCTGCTGCGGCTGATAGCCTTTCAGCACTTTTATCCCTTCGCGCGCCGCCTGTTCTGCTTCGTCGAGTCGGCCCCACGCCCACAACAGTTGCGCGCGAATTCGCAGCAGGAATTCATGCATCGGGAACTGTGTCAGATGCTGCTCTTTCACCAGCACAAATGCCCGCTCCTGTATCTCATATGCGGACTGTAAAAACCCCTGCGCAAAGAGAATCTCACTCTGCTGAATCAGACTCCACAACGCGTAATTCCACGCTTCCTCGCGGCGCGCCATCTGCTCGGTCTGGCGCATCAGCTTCAGCGAACTGCTCAGCTCGCCTTTGCAGTGCATCACTTCGCCCAATACCGACGTCGCTACGATGCAGCTGTATTGACGGCTTTCCGGCAGCGCATCGAGCGCCAGCAACGCCAGCCGCTCGGCTTCTTCAGCGTTACCGTCATTTATCGAAACCTGTGCCAGCAGCGCGTTGAATTCGCCGCGCAGCACATCATCAATCTGTTCGCTGCAGGAGTGCTCAAAACGCGTGAGCAAACTGCTCACCTCGGAAAACCGGTGCTGGCTTTGCATCAGCCACGCCTGTAACAGCACTAACTTTGGATTTTCCAGCAGAATCTCCCATGGCAGTGCCTTGAGAGAATCTTCCAGCAGCGTGAGTTCGCTCTGATTAAACAGCGTCCAGGCGTATTGCAGCAGCACATCGCGCAGCATCAACGCATCACCGGCGGCCAGCGCATGATGGATCGCTTCGCCAGGGAAACCCAGCCGCATCCAGCTTTCAGCCGCCGCGCGATGCAGCGCAGGCAGTTCCGCCGCCAGTTCCCACTGACAGCGCTGACGCAAAAAACTGCCAAACAGCGGATGATAGCTAAACCACTCGCCCGAGTTATCCATGCGCTGCAAAAACAGGCCCTGACGTTCAATCTCTTCCAGCCGCATCTGCCCTTGTTCTTCGCCGGTTACGCAGGCGATCAGCGTATCGTTCATCGATCGCAGCAGCGCGCTTTTCAGTAAGAAATGTCGTGTGGCGCTATCCACGTTATTCAGCACCTCCTCAACCAGATAATCCGCCAGATGGCTGGCGTTAATGCCGGAAAGGCGGCGCGCGGAATCCTGAGCGGAGCTCGCGCCCTGACGCGTCGAGAGCGCGATCAGCTGCAGCGCCGTCGCCCAACCCGCCACGTCATCGCACAGACGCCCGCTCTCTTCCGATTCCAGCGGCGTTGTCAGGCGGCAATCAAAAAACTGTTTGGCTTCGTGATGGGTAAACGCCAGCTGCTGGCTGCCTAACTCAATCAGCTGTTCGCGCACGCGCAGGTTGGCAATGCCGAGCTGCGGCAGATTACGTGACAGCAAAATCAGCGTCACATTTTCCGGCTGGTTGCGGAGAAAGAAGCGCATCGCGTCATGAATCGCGGGATTGGTGATGTGATGGTAATCGTCAATGATCAGCCAAATCGGTTGCTGCCACGCCGCCAGCTCACTGAACAGTTGAGCGAACAGCGCATTTAAGTTGATGTACTGCCGTTTCTGCGCCAGCGCTTCGCTGGAGGCGCAGCCGCCCTGCGTTGCCTGCTGCAGCGCTGCGATGAGGTAATCGACGAAGCGTTCAGGCTGATTGTCGCCCTCATCCAGTGAATACCAGCCCAGATTGGCTTTCCCCGCCGCCCATTGCGAGATCAGCGTGGTTTTGCCATATCCCGCCGGACTGGTCACCAATACCAAACGGTAATTGCCCGCCGCGCCGAGTTTTTGCATCAGGCGCTCGCGCGCAACCGTGTTCTCAAGGCGGACCGGTCGGCTAAGTTTGGAGGGTATTAACATCGGTAAACGCTTCTCCCTAAACGTGGCGCATCATTATTTTACGCTTCGTAATTAATAGTCACATACGTTCAGATATTCGTTTACCTAATGCAAGCTAACCCATTAAGCAGTCTTAACAAAAGCGACGGTTATCACATTCCTGTCACACTTTAAGATTTCCCTCAGCCTCTCCTCCCCGCTCATCCTCCCCGCTGAATTTGGTGCAGGAGGAGGAGCGCGTAATGGCTGACGCGCAGAATGAAGCACATTCACCTCCACCCTTACAGGACTGATTATGAAATTTGACCGTACCCGTTTTAAACACGCGCTAACCCGACAATGGCAACGTTTTGGTCTGCACGATGCGCAAGAGATGACGCCAAACCAATGGTGGCAGGCGCTGAGTGGCGCACTGGCCGACATGCTGGCGGAGATGCCTGCGCCGCCTGCGGCCACGCCGCAGCGTCACGTTAACTACATCTCGATGGAGTTTTTGATTGGCCGACTGACCGGCAACAATCTGCTCAACCTTGGCTGGTATGACGAGGTGAACGAGGCGCTGGCCGAGTGGAATATCACGCTGAGCGACGTGGAAGCGTGTGAAACCGATCCGGCGCTGGGCAACGGCGGTTTGGGTCGGCTCGCCGCCTGTTTTCTCGATTCGATGGCGACCGTGGGACAACCCGCCACCGGCTACGGACTCAATTATCAGTACGGCCTGTTCCGCCAGCACTTTGTTGATGGCGCGCAGCAGGAGATGCCGGATGACTGGCAGCGCGACAGCTATCCGTGGTTTAACCATAACGCGGCGTTAACTGTGCCGGTGCATCTCGGCGGCAAAGTCATCACGCACAATGGCGTTGCGCGCTGGGAGCCGGCGGTGCAAATTCTCGGCGAAGCCTGGGATCTGCCGGTGGTCGGTTATCAGAATGGCGTCACTCAGCCGCTGCGCTTGTGGCAGGCGAAACATGCGCAGCCGTTTAATTTGCAGCGCTTCAATAGCGGGGATTTTCTGCGCGCCGAGCAGCCGGGCATTGAAGCTGAAAAACTCACTAAAGTGCTCTACCCCAACGACAATCACGACAACGGCAAAAAGCTGCGCCTGATGCAGCAGTATTTCCAGTGCGCTTGCTCGCTGGCGGATATTCTGCGCCGTCATCAGCGCGCCGGCCGTAGCATTGCCAGCTTGCCGGATCATGAAGTGATTCAGCTCAACGATACCCATCCCACGCTGGCGATCCCCGAGCTGATGCGCCTGCTGTTGGATGAACACGCGCTGAGCTGGGACGAGGCGTGGCACATTACCCAGCGCACCTTTGCGTACACCAATCACACCTTGATGCCTGAAGCGCTGGAGTGCTGGGATGTGCGCATGGTGCGCGCCCTGCTGCCGCGCCACATGCTGATCGTTACCCAACTCAATGCTCAGTTGAAGAAGCAGGTGGAAGCGCGCTGGCCGGGCGACGAAGTGACCTGGGCGAAACTGGCGCTGGTACACAATAATCAGCTGCGCATGGCGAATCTCTGCGTCACCAGCGGCTTTGCGGTAAACGGTGTGGCGGCGCTGCACTCGCAGCTGGTGGTGAAAGATCTGTTCCCGGAATATCACGCGCTGTGGCCGGAGAAATTCCATAACGTCACCAACGGCATCACGCCGCGCCGCTGGATTAATCAGTGCAATCCGGCGCTGGCGGCGTTGATCAGCCAAACCCTCGATCAGCCGTGGCTCACCGATCTCGATCAGCTGAAAGCGCTAGAAACTTACGCCGATCACGCCGCATTCCAGGCGCAGTATCGCGCCATCAAGCAGCAGAACAAGGTTTCACTCACGCAATGGATCGCAGAACGCACCGGCATCCAGGTGAATCCTGAGGCGATGTTTGATGTGCAGATCAAGCGCCTGCACGAGTACAAGCGTCAGCATCTGGCGTTGCTGCACATTATCGCGCTGTGGCAAACGCTGGTGAGCGATCCGCAGGCCAACCTGACGCCGCGCGTGGTGCTGTTTGGTGCCAAGGCCGCGCCGGGTTATGTGCTGGCCAAAAACATCATCTATGCGATTAACAAAGTGGCGGCCACCATCAACAACGATCCGCGCATTGGCGATCGCCTGAAAGTGGTGTTTGTGCCTGATTACAACGTTACGGTTGCCGAGCGGCTGATCCCGGCGGCGGATCTCTCCGAGCAGATTTCTACCGCTGGCAAAGAGGCATCCGGCACCGGCAACATGAAGCTGGCGCTGAACGGCGCCTTAACCATCGGCACGCTGGATGGCGCCAATGTGGAGATCGCTGAGCAGGTTGGGCGCGACAATATCTTTATCTTTGGTCATACCGTTGATCAGGTCAGCGCGTTGCAAGCAGAAGGTTACTCGCCTGACGCGTGGCGCAAAAAAGATGCGCAGCTGGATCGGGTATTGAAAGCGTTAGAAGACGGCACCTTTAGCGACGGCGACGTCACCGCGTTCGAGCCGCTGCTGCACAGCCTGAGCGCCAAAGGCGGCGATCCTTATCTGGTGCTGGCCGATTTTCGTCACTACCTCAACGCGCAGGCGCAGGCAGAAACCTTGTGGGCCGATCAGCATGGCTGGACGCGCGCCGCGATTCTCAACACCGCGCGCTGCGGCATGTTTAGCGCCGACCGCGCCATCCGCGACTATCAGCAACGCATCTGGCAGGCCGCGCGATGAACAGCACTATCACGCCAACCGCCGAAATCGCCAGCGAATACATCGACGCCCACGGCCAGCTGCAATCGGTTTCTGCCGTTACCCGCCAGCGTTTGCTGGCGGCGATGCATCCCGCGCAACCGCACGCTTCGCCGCTGCCGCCGGTATTGATCGTGCAGGGAGAACAGGCGGAGATTGTGCTGCCTGCGCCCGGCATAACAGGCGAATGGCAGCTGATCGCGGAACAGGGCGAACGCTGGCAAGGGCGCGCTATCGCCAACCAGCCGATCGTTTTGCCTGCGCTGCCTTTGGGTTATCACCAGCTAAGCTTTAGCGCCCAGCAGCAGGCATTTCACTGCCGGATTATTGTCGCGCCCGTGCGCTGTTACGAGCCGCCAGCCATCCAGCAAGGGCAATCGCTGTGGGGCGCCTGCATTCAGCTGTATACCTTGCGGTCGGCGTCCAACTGGGGAATCGGCGATTTCAGCGACTTAAAGCAGATGCTGGTTGAGGTCGCGCAGCGCGGCGGGGCCTGTATTGGCTTGAATCCGCTGCATGCGCTGTTCCCGGCAACGCCGGAGAGCGCCAGCCCTTACAGCCCTTCGTCGCGGCGCTGGCTCAATATGCTGTATATCGATGTCGCCGCCGTTGAGGATTTTACGCTGAGTGAAGAAGCGCAACGCTGGTGGCAGGCGACCAGCACGCAGCAGGCGTTACAGGCGGCGCGGGACGCTGAGTGGGTCGATTATTCAGCGGTTACTCACCTCAAGCTGGAGGCGCTGCGTCTCGCCTGGCAGCAGTTCAGGCAGCGCGGTGCGGATGATGGCCTGGTTGTCGCCTTTGAATGTTTTATGCAGCAAGGCGGTGAAAGTCTGCTGCATCAGGGCGTGTTTGATGCGCTGCACGCTGCGCAGATCGCCGAAGCCCCTCAGCGCTACGACTGGACAACCTGGCCTGCGGCGTTGCAGTCGCCAGACAGCGCAGCGGTGCGGGCATTCCGCATCGAACACACCTATGAAGTGCGCTTTTATCTGTGGCTGCAATGGCTGGCCGCGCGCCAGTTTGCTGATTGCTGGGCGGTGTGCCAGCAGCAGGCGATGCCGATTGGCTTATACCGCGATTTGGCGGTGGGCGTGGCGCAGGGCGGCGCGGAAACCTGGAGCGATCGCGAGCTTTACTGCTTGCAGGCCAGCGTCGGCGCGCCGCCGGATATCCTCGGCCCGCTGGGCCAGAACTGGGGATTGCCGCCTATGGATCCGCAGATTATGCAGGCGCGCGCCTACCAGCCATGGATTGATCTGCTGCGCGCCAACATGCACGACTGCGGCGCGCTGCGCATCGATCACGTGATGGCGCTGCTGCGACTGTGGTGGATCCCGCAGGGCGAAAGCGCGGCCGAAGGCGCGTATGTGCATTATCCCATCGACGATCTGCTGGCGATTCTGGCGCTGGAGAGCCAGCGTCATCACTGCATGGTGATTGGTGAGGATTTGGGTACGGTGCCGGAGAAGATCATCGGCAAGCTTTACCAGGCGGGCGTTTACTCCTACAAAGTGCTCTATTTTGAGCAGACGTCCAAAGTGGCCTTTCGCGCCCCCGCCCGCTGGCCACGTCAGGCGATGGCGGTCGCTACTACCCACGATATGCCGACCCTGCGCGGCTGGTGGCAAAGCGACGATTTACGGCTGGGCAGCGAGTTGGGGCTTTATCCTGATAAGCAGATTCTTGCCGGGCTGAATAAGTCACGCTTAGCCGCGCGCCGCGCGCTGTTCAAGAGCCTGCAACGCAGTAATTGCTTGCCCGAACAGGCCGAACCGCAGGTGATGGATCGCGCGTTAAGTGCGGCGATGCAGCGTTATCTGGCCGACAGCAATAGCGCGCTGCTGGGCCTGCAACCTGAAGAGTGGCTGGATATGGCTTCCCCGGTGAATATTCCCAGCACCACCCGCCAATATCCCAACTGGCGCCGCAAACTCAGCGCTTCGCTGGAGGCGATGTTTGCTGACCCGCAGATCAATGCGTTGTTGGCGGATATCGATCAACGCCGGCGGAAAGTGAAATAATTCGCAGCGGTCGCCATGGAAGGCGATCTTAAAGAACGCACACATCCGTAGCGGCGCGATTCATCGCGTTGTTTTGACTTTCGTGCTCCGACACAGCATTGCGCAATAAATTGCGCCGCTACGAACTTTGGCTCCCAATAAAAAAGGTGCGCCGAAGCGCACCAGATGGGACAAATCAGCACTGCCGGGGCGGATTACCCCTTGCCTTTAACACTGCTGATAAACACCTGTCTGGCCGACGTGGAGCCTAAACGCTCGGCCTCGTCCAGCAGCTTCAACGCCTTATCGATATTGCCCTTCTCAACCGCCTCGCGGATGTTCTGATTAAAGTAACCTTCGGTATCCGTCATGATCGGTTTAGGTTTTGCATCCGAAACCGGGGCAGCACGATAAGTCGCCGGCGCAACCGGCTGCGTATTGCCCACCGTTACCGGCGCAGGACTCGATGCTCCAAACAGCGGTCCAACCAAAATGGATGAACCTGAACTGGTTTTCACTTTCAGTTTCAGGGTGCCATCGCGGCTGTGCTGCGCAATCGGATCGGGAATATCCGGCACCGCATTGCCAGTACCGCGTGCGTAGGCTTTCGCCGGATCCAATAACGTGGTGGTTTCGGTCAAATCCTTCTCGGTGGTGAATACCAGCAGATAGATCTTTTGTTGACCCAGCGCAGGCGTCAGTTTCATCACGCCTTCCAGCCGATCCGCCGCCATCACGCCCGGCTGCTGGTAGGTGAAAAAGCGCGCCGGGAACCAGGCCGCCGGACGCATGTTCTCATCCAGCACCAGCACATTCGGTGCGAACACCTGATTTTGTTTCACTTCACTGCTCAGCGTAATGGTGAGTTCACCGATATTGGCTGGCAAGCTGTAGGCCGCCACCGAACCCGTCACGCCCGCTGCATTCAGATTGCTATGGCTCTCACTCAGCGTAGTGACCTGCGTGCGGGAGGTATCGACCGGCAGCCAGCTCAGCGTTTGCAGGCTGGCGGCGGGGAATGTGGGCGCGGCAGAGAGATCCTGTGGCACCAGATTGACATCCGCGAGCGCCGGTAAACTTTGGCCGGCCAGCAGCGCGGCGCTCAGGCAGAGCGCAAAAACCGTTTTTTTCATTCTCATTGTATAACCTCAAAAAACTGTCAGGCGGCGGCGCGAACCAGGCAATGGCGCGCCGCGCCGAAAAGAGATCGTCTCAGTTAAGCCACATGCGGGAGCATTACCACCAAATCTCCATCTGCGCCCCGAATGTCACCTCATCGTCGTTGCCACGGCTGTTGGTCAGAATGCCGTTGCCGCTGCTGTCGTTAGAGGCAAAGGAGGTCAAATCACCTGAGCTATCTTTGCTGTAACCCCACTTCTCATCCCACTTGGCGTAAGTCGCGAACAGACGCAGTGCCGGACGCGACCAGATGCTGTCGCCCGCCTGCCACTGTTGCGCCAGCGTCACTTTGTACTGGCCGTTGCGCTCGTTAACCTGCTGCGACTTCACGTTGTCGTAGCCCACTTCAAGCAGCGTGCTCATGATTGGTGTCCATTTGTACATGGGGCGCACGCCCACGGTGTACCACTCGGTACCACGGTTGTTATCGAGATCGGTGTTCTGGTACATGGCGACATACATCAGATCCCAGCGATCGGCGAGGCTAATTGCACCGTGATCGAGTACGCGATACATGCTGCCGCTGTTGTTGATGTTGGTGCCCTGCGGCAGCCCTTTACCCTGCGACGTCAACGCATCGGTGGCGTACTGCAGCACGAATTTGTTGTAGCCCTTCAGCATGCTCTGCGTATGTTCGGCGGTGAACATCCAGCCATCTTTGGAGGCGTTATCTTCCAGGCGATAACCGTCACGCGCGTTGGCGCGGCCATAATCGACGCCCAGCTCCAGCACGCCGTTCGGGTTGGTTTCAAGACCTGCGAGGCGCACATCAAACACGTCGTTGGCGGTGCTGGTGGCGTAATCACGAATCTGATCGCTGGAGAAGGTATAAGAACCGCCCGCTTCGGAGGAGCGCGTGGCGGCAAAAGAGAGTTTGCCGAAGCCGAGATCGACATCTTCCAGACCGGCACCGGGACCGGATATATCCCAGTAGTAGAAGTCGATCATATGCACGTCATGACGCTGGTAGAAACGCTTACCGGCCCAGATGGTGGAACCCGGCAGCGCGTCGATCAGGTTTTTGCCTTTGACGTTGGCTTCGCGGAACGCGGGCGAGGTCGCTTCCCAGTCATTCTGCTGAGAAACCGAATAGGCGACGTTGGTATCGAAGTAGAAGCTCTTATCGCCCTCTTTCCACACTTCCTGGCCCAGCTTCAGCTCAGCGTAGGTTTCACATTCGTTGCCCAGACGGTATTTACTTTGAGCACCGGTGGCCTGAAAACATTGCTGTTCCCCGCCGCTGCCGGTCCAGCCGATGCCGGAACGGGCATAGCCGGTAAAATCGACTGCCATCGATGGGGCAGCGAGCGTGCCTGCCGCGATAGCAACCGCGATAGGGAGTTTGCGCAGAGTTAACATTTTCTATCTCCTGAGGTCATTGCTTTTATTGTTTTGCAGGGCTAAACACCGGGTTCCTGATGTAGCCGGCGACAGGCGCTGCCATCTTCACGGAAAAGATGGCAACGCTCTGGCGGCAGGCCGATGCCCATCAGGGCGCCCTCTTCTACCAGCACGACGTCCTCCTGGCGATAAACCAGGCTTTGACGAATGGCGGGAATCTGGATGTGAATTTGCGTTTCGTGGCCCAACTGCTCCACCACCGTCACCTCGCCTTCGAGGGTGACGTCAGCGATATCGCTGGAGAGCAGATGTTCGGGACGAATGCCTAACGACATGTTGCTGCCCACCTGCACACCGGCGCTGTCGACCGGCAGCCACACCAGCTGGGTATTGGGTAAACGCACCTGAACCTGATCGATGGCGGTGGCGGTGACTTTTACCGGTAAGAAATTCATGCGCGGTGAGCCGATAAAACCGGCAACAAAACGATTGGCGGGATAGTGATACAGCTCGAGCGGCTTGCCGACCTGGGCAACGTGGCCGCCATCCAGCACCACGATCTTATCAGCCAGCGTCATCGCTTCGGTCTGATCATGGGTGACGTAAATCATGGTGCGCTTCAAACGCTTATGCAGGCGTGAGATCTCGATGCGCATCTGCACGCGCAGCGCCGCATCAAGGTTGGAGAGCGGCTCATCGAGTAGAAACACCCGTGGTTCCGCCACCAGCGTTCGGCCAATCGCCACGCGCTGACGCTGCCCGCCAGACAACGCTTTCGGACGGCGATCCAACAGATGCGCCAGCTGCAGCACTTCCGCCACCTGATTGACCCGCTGCTGGATCTCCGCTTTGCGCGTGCCGGCCAGCTTCAGGCCGAACGACATGTTCTCAGCCACCGAAAGGTGGGGATACAACGCGTAGGACTGAAACACCATGCCGATGCCGCGCTCGGCGGGCGGCACCTCATTCATGCGTTTGTCGCCAATAAACAGATCGCCGCTGGTGATGGTTTCCAGACCGGCAATCATGCGCAGCAGCGTCGATTTGCCGCAGCCTGAAGGTCCGACAAAAACCACGAACTCGCCTTCAGCGATCTCAAGGCTGATGTTTTTCGACACCTCGGTTTCGCCCCACACCTTGGAGACACTGCGCAACGTAACGCTCGACATGATGCTTTCCTCTCAGCTTGCTATTCCTTGTCCGCAAGTCGGCGGACAGACCCCGGCGACCACTATGGGCAAAGACATCAAGGCCGACATCCTCCACCGCACGGCATCAGCGTGGGGGAGGAGACGGGAGGAGGAGATCTTGCAAACCTGTCTGATAAAACGCGGCAGGCAACCATTTTTGTGAGCTATGACGCAGAGCAGAGCGACGATTGTGTGCGCCAGCCCGTGATAACCGGGTGGTTTTACAACGCAGATCACATCAGGTGATAAGCAGGCGTAGAGCCGGGGAGGATGAGAAGCGGCGGCAGATACTCACAATGTGGCAGGTAAAACGATTTCCGTTTCCGCTAACAGGATGGAGTTATGACAATGAAAACCGGTGCACGCATTCTTGCCCTTTCCGCCCTGACGGCCGTGCTGTTTTCAGCCTCTGCCGTTGCAAAGATTGAAGAGGGAAAGCTGGTCATCTGGATCAACGGCGACAAGGGCTACAACGGCCTGGCTGAAGTGGGTAAAAAGTTTGAGCAGGAAACCGGCATCAAAGTGACGGTTGAGCATCCGGACAAAATGGAAGAGAAGTATCCGCAGGTGGCCGCCACCGGCGACGGCCCGGACATCATCTTCTGGGCGCACGATCGCTTTGGCGGCTATGCGCAGTCAGGCTTGTTAGCGGAGATTTCGCCGGATGCGCGCTTCCAGGAGAAAATCTTCCCCTTCACCTGGGACGCGGTGCGCTTCAACGGCAAGCTGATCGGTTATCCGATTTCGGTTGAGTCGTTATCCCTGATCTACAACAAAGATCTGCTGCCTGAGCCGCCAAAAAGCTGGGAAGAGATTGCCGCCATTGATAAGAAAATGCGCGCGCAGGGCAAGAGCGCCATGATGTTTAACCTGCAGGAGCCGTACTTCACCTGGCCGCTGCTGGCGGCGGGCGGCGCTTATGCCTTTAAGCTCAACGATGGCCGTTACGACGTCAAAGATACCGGCGTGGATAACGCAGGGGCAAAAGCGGGCATGAGCTTCCTTGTCGATCAGGTGAAGGCCAAAACGCTGAATGCCGATACTGATTACTCCATCGCTGAAGCCGCCTTTAACAAGGGGCAAACCGCCATGACCATTAACGGGCCGTGGGCGTGGAGCAACATCGATAAGAGCAAAATCAACTACGGCGTCACGCTGCTGCCCACGCTGCATGGCAAAAATTCGAAAACCTTCGTCGGCGTGCTGAGTGCCGGCATCAACGCCGCCAGCCCGAACAAAGAGCTGGCCAAAGAGTTCCTGGAGAATTACCTGCTGACCGACGCCGGTCTTGATGCGGTCAACAAAGACAAACCGCTCGGCGCGGTGGCGCTGAAATCGTTCCAGCAGACGCTGGAAAAAGATGAGCGTATCGCCGCCACCATGACCAACGCGCGCAACGGCGACATCATGCCGAACATTCCGCAAATGGCTGCCTTCTGGTACGCGATGCGCACCGCCACGCTGAATGCGCTGAGCGGACGTCAAAGCGTCGATGCGGCGCTGAAAGATGCGCAGGCACGACTCAACAAGTAATCCTCTCTACCAGAGCCGGCGCAATCCGGCTCGTTACTGGCTGTTAAGGAAAACCGCATCATGTCAGGAAAACCGAAAACAGCACGGTTCAGCGCCGTGCTGAAGGCTCTTTTTCTCGGTATCTGCTGTCTGCTGGTCGGCTATCTGCTCGTGCTGATGTATGCAAAAGGTGAATATCTGTTTGCGCTGGTGACGCTGATTATCAGCGCCGTCGGCATCTGGATTTATGCCAATCGTCGCGCTTATGCCTGGCGCTATGTCTATCCCGGACTCGCCGGTATGGCGCTGTTCGTACTGTTTCCGCTCGCCTGTACCGTGGCGATTGCCTTTACCAACTACAGCAGCACCAACCAGCTGACGCTGGAACGTGCGCAACAGGTGTTGCTGAGCCGTCAATATCAGGATGGTTCGGCGCTGAACTTCTCGCTGATCCCGGCGGGCGATCGCTGGCAGCTGGTGCTGACCGAAGCCGCCAACGGGCAAACCTTCGTCTCGCCTGCGTTTGCCTTTGGCGGATCGCAGAAGCTGAAACTGACCAGCGCCCCGCCACCGCCGGGTGAACGCGCCACGCTGCGCATCGTCACCACCAATCGTCAGGCGCTGAACCAGATTCAGGCCGAACTGCCGGATGGTCGTCTGGTGGTGATGAGCTCACTGCGTCAGTTCTCCGGCACGCGCCCGTTGTATGTGCTGCAAGCCAACGGCGACCTGAAAAATCAGCAAAGCGGCGCGCTTTATCAGGCCAATCGTGAAAGCGGTTTCTATCAGAACAGCAGCGGCGAAGTGCTGAGTCCGGGCTTTACGGTGAATACCGGCTGGAAGAATTTCATTCGCGTGTTTACCGATGAAGGGATTCAAAAACCGTTTCTGGCGATCTTTGGCTGGACGCTGCTGTTTTCGTTTGTGACGGTAATTCTCACCGTGGCGGTCGGCATGGTGCTGGCTTGCTTAGTGCAGTGGGAAGCACTGAAAGGCAAAGCGGTATATCGCGTGATGCTGATTTTGCCTTACGCCGTGCCTGCGTTTATCTCGATATTGATCTTCAAAGGCTTATTCAACCAGAGCTTCGGTGAAATCAACGTGATGCTGAAAGCGCTGTTTGGCTTCCAGCCCGCGTGGTTCAGCGATCCGACGCTGGCGCGCACCATGCTGGTGATTGTGAATACCTGGCTGGGCTATCCCTACATGATGATTCTCTGCATGGGGCTGCTGAAAGCGATTCCGGACGATCTTTATGAAGCCTCGGCGATGGACGGCGCCGGGCCGCTGCAGAACTTCTTCCTGATTACCCTGCCACTGCTGTTGAAGCCGCTGATGCCGCTAATGATCGCCAGCTTTGCCTTTAACTTCAATAATTTCGTGCTGGTGCAGCTGCTGACCAACGGCGGACCGGATCGTATCGGCACCACCACGCCAGCGGGTTACACCGATTTGCTGGTCAATTACACCTGGCGCATTGCGTTTGAAGGTGGCGGCGGACAGGACTTTGGTCTGGCGGCGGCGATCGCCACGCTGATCTTCCTGCTGGTGGGCGCGCTGGCGGTAATCAATCTTAAAGCCGTGCGGATGAAATTCGATTAAGGAGGCGTTATGGCTATGGTGCAACCCAAATCGCAAAAGTTGCGTCTGTTGATGACGCATCTGCTGCTGCTGATGTTTATTGCGGGAATCCTGTTTCCGCTGCTGATGGTGTTCGCCATCTCACTGCGCGCCGGTAACTTCGCCACCGGCTCGCTGATCCCGGAGCAGATTTCCTGGGAACACTGGCAGCTGGCGTTAGGTTTCAGCGTGGAGCACGCCGATGGCCGCGTGACGCCGCCGCCCTTCCCGGTGCTGCTCTGGCTGTGGAACTCGGTGAAAATCGCCGCCATCAGCGCGATTGGCATTGTGGCGCTTTCTACCACCTGCGCGTATGCCTTTGCGCGCATGCGTTTTGCCGGGCGCGCCACGCTGCTTAAAGGCATGCTGATTTTCCAGATGTTTCCAGCCGTGCTGTCGCTGGTGGCGCTCTATGCGCTGTTTGATCGCCTGGGACAATATTTGCCGTTTATCGGCCTGAATACGCATGGCGGCGTGATCTTTGCCTATCTCGGCGGCATTGCTCTGCACGTCTGGACCATTAAAGGCTATTTCGAAACCATCGACGGTTCGCTGGAAGAAGCCGCCGCGCTGGATGGCGCCACGCCGTGGCAGGCGTTCCGGCTGGTGCTGTTGCCGCTCTCGGTGCCGATTCTGGCGGTGGTGTTTATTCTGGCATTTATCGCTGCGGTTACTGAAGTGCCGGTCGCGTCGCTGCTGCTGCGCGATGTGAATAGCTACACGCTGGCGGTCGGCATGCAGCAATATCTCAACCCGCAAAACTATCTGTGGGGCGACTTTGCCGCGGCGGCGGTGCTCTCTGCAATTCCGATTACGCTGGTGTTCCTGCTGGCCCAACGCTGGCTGGTCAGCGGCCTAACGGCTGGTGGCGTGAAAGGCTAATCCGTTTATTAACCTCCTTCCTCAATGTTCACTGCAGTTGAGGTTTTTGGCGGCCTTAGGGCCGCTTTTTTTATGGGTGTGGGGTTATTACAGATCCTTTTGTCACCCGATATAGACTGAATCAATGCGGTCGCGTCAAATTTGGTTAGGGTTTCCGAGTAGTAGAGGCCGCGATCATCTTCTCAAACAATAGGTGTAACGGGTTGAAAAATGAATGTTGCGCTCATGCGACGCTGTGTTTGGAATTTATCAAAAGCGTCAATCGGGCTGACATTTTCCAGATTGCTAAAGTTGAGCCGTTCAAATAAATAACGTTCAATACGTGAGGATAGGATGTATTCATCATTTAAGTGCCCGGTCTGTTTACTGATTCGCTGAGTAAAGCCGCTAATGATAACGGTATTAAATGGCAGCGCGCAAAAAGCCATACCAGCCAGCCGCAATACGATACCATGCACATGCAAAGCATAACGTTCTCGCATCGCCTTTTGTGACAACTCTTTTTCAATAATCTCTGTTCCACGGGCATTCACCCGTACTGATGAAGTAGGCAGCATTTCATATTCTGGCAAATCTACTTCAATGAGAATTTCAGATGTGGAGGCATTCACCTGAAACGACACCAGCGTCTCGCGTGGCCAGTCCGCAGCTAGAATGACTTCGGACAGAAGTGATTCGAAATAGCTGTTATCGGTGGCGAATTGCGATTCAATATTTGCCAACTTGCTTGCAATCTTCTTTTCATGTTCAGCCGCATCGAATTTCCAGTTAGCGTATAGCTCCGCCCAGCGCTGACGCATCGCCTGATATCGCTTCAGAGAAAGTTCGTTTTCCTGTTCGCACTCTTTTACTTCTCGTTGCCATTGCTCAATATTACGTGTTTGCCGATCCTGGCGAGCAGAAGCTGATTCAAATATTCGTCCAATAAGACCACGACCTTGATTGTCATCAGGTTGTTCAGGTGCAATAAGAGGAACGGGCTTTTCGGGACGGACAGGTGCAGGCACATTGTAGGGCTGCAACATCAACTGCCGATAATGCGCTTCGAGCTCGGAGTAGGAATGCCCCGTACGAGGATCAGGTGTAAGGAGATAGATATTCACAATATCGTCTACAGCCTGATTAAGCGCTTCCACCTCTTGCTCAAGCTCTTGCCGTAAATAGGGATCCTCTTGTCGAGAAGCATTGCGTTTTCTGCTCGCTGCACTTGCTCGATCTAAACGAGTTCGATAGCTCAATCCCGTCCCTGGAAGTCCCAGATTGGCATAAGTACCGCGTTTGCCGAACGAAACGGATGCCCCTCGCGGCCCAACACTCATACTCGCACCCGAGCAGCTCAGGTTCATCCTTACACCTGGAATAATGCTTATCGATTTTCGAAATCTAAACCCCATGTTATTAACCATTCCTTTTGATTATTGAGTAAGGGTAAAAAATTGCCATTTTTCCCGGCTTAAGATGGCGATAAGATAGCCATCAATGTTGTTTAGCCAACCGTAAATATATCGTTATTCGAGTGCGGCTGAATGAAATTATACAGAACTTTATTGCCCAAGCATTTTTGAATACAGGTCGTAATTTTCCTCATCAAAGCAGACCAAATTGACTTGCTCGAGATTGGCGTTCTCACGCAAACACTGATCAATCACGGCTAGTGCGATTTCAGCCGCCAGCACTTTCGGAAATCTGTATATACCAGTGCTAATATTAGGAAACGAAACGGTTTGAATGCCGTATTCTTTTACCAGTTTAAAACAGCTCAGATAGGCATTTTTCAACAGCGTTTCTTCGTCATGTTGCCCGTCATGCCAGTGTGGACCAACGGTGTGAATGACATATTTTGCTGGCAAATCACCCGCCGTGGTGATCACTGCATTTCCGACTTTGCAGCCACCTTGTCGATTCCTGATTTGCTGACACTCAGCCAAAATCGCTGGCCCGCCCGCACGATGGATGGCGCCATCAACTCCGCCGCCGCCAAGCAAGGAGGTATTGGCGGCGTTCACAATGGCTTCCACTGGGACTTTGGTTATATCGTCTTTGAGCAATACTATTTTGTTCATGTATTTCTAATCCTCAGCGTCAGCAATCTTAGCCAGAAGCTAAGCAATCATCCTCTCATTCCATCCATCCTTAAACACGATGTTACCGTCCACGTATTTCCATGTAATCGTTTCAGATCGTAGCTCAATATTTTCCAGATGCGTGCTGGTCTGGCCGTTTGGCAGCAGAGCCGGTGAGATGCTGGAGATTTTGACGTTATCCAGGCGGATATTAAATACTCGACCTCAATACCCGCTTCGTTAATTCGGTACATCTTGATGGTCGCTGATTTCAGCGTTCTGGCCTGACACAATGCACGAAACAGCACCGGCGTTGTTCTATCGAACTCCTTTTGAACGGATATTGGTGCATGAATTCTTGTGGCCGTAAGCCTTCCCGTGTGCGGATCCACCGGGATGGTAATGTTGTGCATGACGGAGTTGAGCTCTATCGAACCGAGTCTGGTCGGCATCATGCACGAGCCCACAATCGGCGAACCGCTTTCATCTTCTAACCAGATATGTGCTGGAGTTGACATATTTAATCCCTTAAAGTTTTCGACATTTATAAACAACAAAAATATACGCGCACAGGTAAACTATACATACACTCATCATCCCACTCTCAGGATAGAAATAAAATTTCAACATACCAAACACAAGCGCACATAAAACGGGAACGTATATGCGTAATAGAAATTGCAATTGCGTTATCAACCACCGATTTAAAAACCCTCTCATAGTTTTACTCCAACCTACTCGTATACAAGTCTGACGAGCATTTACACCTAATTACATTGAACATATGCTATTTCTCTAAGAGTCTTAAATTCACAATCAAGAACATATGTTTAGCCTGCAAAAATAGGCACCTAAACAAAAATACTTCAAACTTAAATTTAACGACATTTGTAGATGACAAATGATAGTGAGCACAAATAAAATATCCCCACACCTAACATACTGCTATCTGGGAAAAAGTAAATTTGTAGTAACGCAAAAAGTATTGTTAATACTATCGGCACGTAAGTGCAGATCAGGAACTTCGATTCTGATATTAACCATTGCTTTAAAAATTTCTTCATCATTTCCCCACTAACTTCATCAATACTCCAGCGACTTCGTAATCTGAAAGCCATTGATTTTTTAGCGCACCAGCCCGCATAAATGAAGGTTCAATAAGGAAATACATCATTTCGAGTTCTCGCATATACAATGCGTGGTAAAAAGGAGGGTGCATTATTTGCAAGCGCTTTGCGCTGTCTGCTGCGTTTTGAACTATGGCATAAATTCCCTATACTGACGCTGCCGCACCAACTGCAGTACCAACATTACGGCCAACAGGAAGCGTTATATTCATCCCCATGACGACAGCCATAGCCGCTCCAGCACCAAATGCGCGCGTAGTTAGTGTGCTGGCTGCAATGTGAATGTGTGCTCGCATTAGATGAATTTTAATTGCTTCGAGTTGGCGATAAGATCTGCCTCCAAGCTGATAGTCTATGTAGGTTTGCAACAGTGCAAAAATAATATCTCTGTCTTTTATTAACCGAACGACTGCTTTTCTAAAACGATTATCTTCCAGCATCTGATTTTTACAGACGTCCATGTATTCATCAGTAAAACACGATGCATAAAATGAAAGCCGGGTCGCCCCTTTATTGATCTTACTGACCTGATCCGAAACTACATCAATAACGCCGGAAACGGCATTGTCGAGCTTTTCTGCCAGAATCCTTTGCGCCTGTAGCTGCCGTATCACCGCATCACTGTGGTACATAAATATCCCTATAGTTAATCCCGTTAACCACGCAAACCATAGGGGAATAATAAAATTCAGTGAAGCGAAAATTTAGCCAGTTGTGATCCCTATTCATAAAAAAAACCGCACTTACCAGTGCGGTTTACTCGTTTAACTAAAGAATTTTCTGAGAAAGACCCGTAAACGCAATATCCATTATTTATCACGCAACGATCCCATTATTTCCCCATCACGGCGGCGATAACCGAACAATCTAACTCAACTTCACCAGCCCAATCGTTTTCTCAATTACCATTAAAATCAGCACCGCGAAGATAATAAAGATTACCGAAATCGCATTCACCGTAGGATCGAAAGTCTGATCGACGTAATTAAACACCCGAACCGGCACGGTGATGGTGTCTGGCGCGCTGAGAAATAGGCTCACGGAGACTTCACCAAACGAGGTCACCGCCGCAAATACCGCACCAGCCAGAATGCCGGGTTTAATCAACGGCAGCGTGACGTGGCGAAACGTATACCAGCGCCCCGCGCCCAAACTCATCGATACCGCTTCGAGCCGCTTATCCATCGCCGCCAGACTCACGCTAACGGTGCGCACCACATACGGTAGCGCCACCACCACATGGCCAATCACCAGCCCGCTGATCATCCCGGCGATACCCGCCGCCGTCAGCACATAGAGCAGCGCAATACCCAGCACCACTTGTGGAATCATCAGCGGCGACAGAATAAACGCCTGCAACGCCTCGCGATAGCGGAACTCCAGCCGCGCCAGTGACCAGGCGGCAAACGTACCCAGCACCACGGTGATTGGCGTGACGATCACCAGCAGCAAGGCGCTGATCCACAGCGACGCGATCCAGCCGTCATCCTGTAAAAGCGCGCTAAACCAGCGCAGCGAGAACCCCTGCGGCGGAAACTGCGGATACGGTTCCGGGCTAAACGCCGAGAGCACAATCACCAGCACCGGCAGCGCTAAAAAGGCGTAAATCACGATGCCCGCCAGCGTCACGCCGAACTGCGTCAGGCGCTGTGCCAGGCTTTGCGTGTTATCCATGATTTTTCTTCTCCCAGCGTTTCAGGAACGCGCCCGCAATCCCGGCGACAATCAAGGTCATCACCAGCAACGTCAATGACAGCGCCGCCGCCAGCGGCAGGTTAGCGATCTGCATCGCCTGCTGATAAATGGCGATCGGCAGCAGCGGCTGTAAGCGCCCACCAATCAGCAACGGCGTGATGTAGCTGCCCGCCGCGAGGGAAAAGACGATGATGAAACCGGTCAGCATGCCGGGCAGCGTCAACGGCAGCACCACACGGCGGAAGGTCATCGCGGGCGTAGCACCCAGACTCATCGCCGCCAATCGCAGCGAGGGCGCGATTTCATTCAGCGAGGTAATCAGCGGCAGCACGGCAAACGGCAGCATCACCTGCACATAAGCGATGATCACCGCATTCATGTTCCACAACAGGCTCAGCGGCTGTGGAATCAGACCGGTGAACAGCAGGAAGCCGTTGATCAAACCGTTCTGCGCCAGCAGCACAATCCACGCGAAGGTGCGGATCACCACGCTGGTGAGCAGCGGAGAAATCAGGATCACATACAGCAGCGTGCGCCAGCCGCGCCGCTGCGTCGTCACCAGAAGCCACGCCGCCGGCCACGCCAGCAGCACGGTAATCGCGGCGGTGAGCAGCGACACCCACAGCGTGGTCCAGAGCGCGTGCAGATATTGCGGATCGGCAAACACCGTCACATATTGCGCCAGGCTGTAACCGGGCAGCGGATTGAGCAGGCTATCAACGTTGGTCAGGCTTTGATCGAACAGCAGCAGCAGCGGCACCAGCAAAAACAGCAGCAGAAAAAGTAGCGATGGCGTCAGCAGCAGCCAGGGAAACAGATTACGCGTGGCGATCTTCATCAGGCGCGCTCCTGCGCGGGCAGCACGATGACATCCGCCGCTTGCCAGTGCAGATAGCAGCGATCGCCCGGCGCGGGCAGCTGTGAAAAGTGCGCTTCTGCTGGCTGCACGCGGATCTCGCCGCCGCCCGGCAGCTGGCACACCAGCCGCAAGGTCGCACCGGCAAAACTCACTTCTTTCACACTGGCGGCGCTGCCGTTGCTGGTAAATTGCTGCGGCTCGCTGGAGAACTGCACGCGCTCGGGGCGCACAATCAGCAACGATGAGGCACTTGCCGGTTGCGCGGCGCTGAGTTGCAGCGCTGATCCGGCGACAACAAAGTGATCGCGCGCCTGGTAAAGTCCGTTGTGCGCAGAGGCATGGAACAGATTGGCCTGTCCGACGAACTCCGCGACAAAGCGATTCGCTGGTTGGCGGTAGAGCGCGGCGGGTGCGCCAATCTGCTGCAGCTCGCCCTGCCCGAGAATGCCAATGCGATCCGACAGCGTCAGCGCCTCTTCCTGATCGTGCGTCACCAGCACCGTGGTGATGCCGACGCGCTGCTGCAACGCGCGCAGTTCGTCCTGCATCTCCTTGCGCAGGCGCGCATCGAGATTCGACAGCGGTTCATCCAGCAGCAGCACCTGCGGTTCAATCGCCAGCGCGCGCGCAATCGCTACGCGCTGCTGCTGTCCGCCGGAAAGCTGATGCGGCATGCGCTGCGCCAGCCCTTCCAGTCGCACCTGCTTTAGCGCTTCGGTGACACGACGCTGCCGTTCGCTGCGCGATACTTTGCGCACCTTCAGCCCGAACGCGACGTTATCGCCCACGCTCAGATGCGGAAACAGCGCGTAGTTCTGGAACACCATGCCGATGTGGCGCTGATACGGCGGCAGCGCGGTGACATCCTTGCCACCAATCAACACGCGCCCGTTATTCGGCGACAAAAATCCGGCGATGATATTCAGCAGCGTGGTTTTGCCGCAGCCGCTCGGCCCGAGCAGGGAGAAAAACTCGCCCTGCTCGATGGTGATGCTGACGTCATTCAGCGCGCGATGGTGATCAAACTGCCGCGCTACGCCGTCAATGACGACTGAACTCATTTCGCACCACCTAGCGCCTGGCTCCAGCGACGCGTCCAGTCCGCCAGCTGCGGCGTGGCGGTGCTGTAATCAATCCAAATCAGTTTGCTGTAGGCTGCTTCGCCCACTTTCACCTGCTTCTTCAGGTTGTCGCTGTACTGCACGTCTTTGTTGGTCATGCCATACAGTGATTTATCCGAGAAGGCTTTCTGCACGTCGGGCGCAGACATGGCGTTAACCACTTTGTAGGCGTTGACGAGGTTCGGCGCGCCCTTTGGAATCACCCAGTTCGCGGCACCGACAACCGGGCCATCGGACGGATAGACGAAATCAACTTTCATGCCCTGCTGCTTGAGCGCAAACACGCGGCCATCCCAGTACGGCACCACCCACGCATCGCCACGCTCCAGCAGGGTTTGAATCGCGCCCGGACTGTCCGGGAACGCCACCGCGTTGCCGCGCAGTTCCGCCAGTTTGGTGAAGGCTTTGTCCACGGCGGCAGGCTGATTAAGTTCACCGCCCAACGCGTGCACTAAGCCCGCGAAGAACTGCAAACCGGCGGCGTAGGTCGGCGATGAAATCGCTACGTGGCCTTTGTATTCCGGATTCCACAAGTCGAGCCAGCTTTTAGGCGGGGTTTTCACCAGATCGCTGCGATAAGCGAGGCCAAGCTGGCCGAGGCTGAAGGCGGCGGCGTAGGTTTGATTGTCATAAACAAAGCGCGACTGCACGCTCTGATACAGATTATTCAGGTTGGGAATATCTTTGGCATCCAGCGGCTGCAGCAAGCCCGCCGCCTGCGCGCGCTGCACGGTATCGGGCTGGAACACCACCACGTCATACGGCGAACGACGGCCTTTGGCGGCACGCAGCTTGGCAAACCATTCGGCATCCGCGCCCGGCACCACGGTCAGCTTCAGGTGATTATCTTTGGCAAACTGCTCCAGACCGGACGCGCGGATATTTTTCTCCCAGTCACCGCCGTAAACGCCAACGATCACCGAGTCTGTGGTTTCAGCCGCGCTCGCCGCACCGCTGATCAAGATGCCCACCAGCGCGGTGAGCAGGATTTTTTTATTATTTAACTGGCGCATGGCCATCTCCTGGTATTGAGGTAATTGACGCTGAAAGTTCACTTTCCAGCGCGCGCAGCGCAGCGGTAAACACCTGGCGCGCCGTCGCGATAGCTGGAGAAGTTGAACGGGGAAAATCTGCCGGTAACTGCGCTAACGCGGCGGCAAACACCGCAGAGCGATGGCGCTGGCGTTCGGCCGGGCTGAGTGGATAAAGCAGCTGATTGAGCCGCATCAGCAGATCGCCATCAAATAGCGTCTGCCAGTTCTCGCGCGCCGCGCCGAAAGAAGATGACGCCGCACGCGGTTGGCTGCGCAAGGCGGTGGTGGCCGCGGCATCAATGCCGTTATCGGTAAGCACCACGCCATAGTGCTGCGCGGCATCGGTGTGGCTCAGCAAATGGTTATCGACATCGTTTTGCACCGCCAGCGCATCGCGCTTGAAGGGATCGCCCCAACCGCCGCCGCCGGGCGTTTGCAGCAGCACTTCGTCACCGGCGTTGACGCTCAGCAGATCGATCTTGCCGAGTGGCTGGCCGCCCGCGACATCAGGATTAAGCGTCAGCGTGGTCGATTGCCCCGGCTGACCGCCCTGCACGCCCCACGGCTGGAACAGCAGGCGCTCCATGCCGCGCGCCAGCAGCGTGCTGTCATTTTGCAAAATGCGCACGCGAATCTGCTGGCCCATGCCGCCGCGCCATTGTCCTGCGCCGGCAGAACCGGGGCGCAGCGCGTACTGGCGGATTTCGATATGGGTTTCCGCTTCCACCATCTCCACCGGATTGTTCGCCAGATTCGAGATGCTGTTGTCGCGTCCGTCGATGCCATCGCGCCCCCAGCGCGCCCCGCCACCACCGACCAGCGGTTCGATCACTTGCACATTCTGCTCGCGGCCATTGCGTGCGACTTCGGCGATCACCAGCGGAATAATGGTGCCACCGCTGGCGGCGGGCATTACGTCCGGCAACGGCTGACCCAGCAAACCGTTCAGCAGATCATTCACGCGCACTGCCGCCGCATGGCGTACGCCAACTGCCGCCGGATAATGCGGATTGACCAGCGATCCGGCGGGCGCAAACAGCGTCACGGGCGCGAGTAATCCGGCATTCAGCGGCACGCCTTTGTCCAGCGTGCACACCAGCGCCAAAATGCGCAGCGTCAGCCACGCATGTGGATCGCCGTGGCTGGGAATGTTGATCGCCGCCGCCACCTGCGCATCGCTGCCGGTGAAATCGAGATGCACGTTGCCATCGTTAAAGGTGGCGGTGATGGCGAGCCGCACCGGCAAGCCGCTGCCTGCGGCGTCATCGAGGTAATCTTCAAACTGATACACGCCGTCGGGAATGCGGCGCAGCACCTGGCGCGCGCGGATCGCCGAATATGCCTGCAAATCCTGCTGCGCCTGCACCACGTCCGTAGCGCCATGCTGCGCCACGATGCGATTCAGACGATCGTGACCGGCATTGAGCGCGGCCAGCATCGCCTGAATATCGCCAGCAATCGCATCCGGCGTGCGGCTGTTGGCGGTGAGAATGTTCATCACATCACGATTGACTTCACCCGCACGCACCAGCTTGACCGGCGGAATTTGCAGCCCTTCCTGATAAATATCGCTGTTGGTCGGCGAGATGCTGCTCGGCACGCGCCCGCCAACGTCGGAGGCGTGTAAAAAAGCCCAGCCCCACGCCACCAGTTCGCCTTCGACGAACCACGGCGCCAGCACCTGCAAATCTGGCAGATGCGTCGCCAGCCCGCGCGAGCGCCAGGGATCGTTAGTCAGAATCACATCGCCGGGCGCAACCTCGCCGACCGCCTGAATCGCGGTTAGCGCGTTCAGCCCGACAAAACCGGAAACGCCAATACCTTTCGGATAGGCAAAGAAGCGGCCTTGCAGATCAGCCACCGCGCAGCAAAAATCGGCGGTTTCCTTGACGTACAGCGTGCGTCCGGTGCGCTGCAGAATGTGGCACATCTCTTCGGTGAGCGCGGTGAGTTTTTGGTTGAGGATTTCGAGAGTGATGGCATCCAGTTTCATGCTGCGTCTCCCGTTACACGCGCAATCAACAGATTGCCGCTGCTATCGGTGCACGCCGACCAGCCAGGCAAGATCAGCGTGGTGGTATCCTCTTGTTCGATCACCGCCGGGCCGTGAATGTGGCTCTGCTTGCCGATGTTCACACGTTGCCAGATGCGCGCATTCACCCAGCCGCCGCGCAGATAAAGTGGGCGCGAAACTGGCTCATCAATCTCATTCTCAGAGTTAAAAGGTTTGTCGGTAGGGCGCGGCAGCGCGGCGTTCAGCGACAGGCGCAGTGTGGTAAGTTCAATGGCCGCGTCAGGCGTGTTAAAGCCATAACGCTGCTGATGCAGCTGCTGAAAACGTTCCAGCAGTTGCTGATGCGTGATGCTTGCCGGGCTGCCGAGAGTGACGCTGAGTTCGTAGGCCTGTCCGGCATAGCGCATATCCGCTTCCACCCGATAATGGGCGCGCTCGCTGAGGCGGCTGGCCTGTTCGGCAAACCACTTTTGCGCCAGCTGATGCAGCTCCGCAACGGTGGCGGCGATTTTGCCGTAGCTCTCCGCTGTAACGTTGATGCGCAGGCTGCGCACAAAGTCGCGGCGGATATCAGCGCTGATCGCGCCCTCGGCGCAGAACGTGCCGGGACGCAGCGGCACCAGAATGCGGTTGATGCCCGCCTCTTCGGCAAAGAAGTTGGCGTGGGTCGGGCCCGCGCCGCCAAAGGGAATCAGCGTCAAGCCATCGGCGGTCAATCCGCGCTGCGCCAGCGCTTTGTTCAGTTCGGTCGCCATCTGCGCGGTGGCTACTGCGATAGCGCCGCTTGCCACCTGTTCGGCCGCCAAACCTAACGTTTCGCCCAATTCGCTGAGTGCGCGAAGTGCGGCGGCGTGATCCAGCGTGATGGTGCCCGCCAACGCCGCGTCGGCGGATAAGATGCCGCTCACCAGATAGCAGTCGGTGAGCGTGGGTTGCGTGCCGCCGCGCTGATAGGCAACCGGACCCGGATCCGCCCCCGCACTTTCTGGGCCAACCTTGAGAATGCCGAAATCATCGACATGCACGATGGAGCCGCCGCCGGCACCAATCGCCGATACGCCCACCACCGGCAAAATCAGCGGCAGGCCGCCAATCTCGGTGCGGTTAACGCGTTCGATTTCGCCCTGCTCCGACAGCGAGATATCGCTGCTGGTGCCGCCCATATCGAAGGAGACAAAACCTGTACCGGACGCCAGATGCGCCGCAGCAATCACGCCGGATGCCGGTCCGGAGAGTAGCGTGTCCACCGGGCGCTGATGTGCGGCGTCCAGCGGCAGCACGCCGCCGTTGGACGCGGTGATCAATAAGGGAACGTCAATCGCCTGCTGCGCCAGTAAATCGCTCAGGCGGTTAAAGTAGCGCTGCATCAGCGGCTGAATATAGGCGTTCAGCCCGGCCACCAATGTGCGTTCATACTCACGAATCTCCGGCCACAGCTGCGCCGAAGAGAGCACCGGCACCGTGCCTAACTTTGCAGCCAGCGCGCTTGCCAGTTCCGCTTCACGCGTGGGATTGGCATAACCATTGATGGTCACCAGTGCCACCGCGCTCACCTTGAGTTGCAGAACCTCGGATACCACCGTCGCCAGTTCGGCCTCAGTTGGCCACTGCGTCACTTCACCGGCGGGACTAAAACGCGCCGGGATCTCCAGCACGCGCTGACGCGGTAAAAAAGGCGGCTCGCGGTCGGCATGAAAATCAAAGGAGGACGGCATACGCGCACGCGCGATCTCCAGCACATCGCGGAAACCGGCGCTGATCACTAGCGCGATATCCGCGCCGCGCCGCTGGATAATGGCGTTGAGGCCCAGCGTGGTGCCGTGCAACACCAGCGATAGCGCGCTGGCGGGCAAACCGCTTTTCAGCAGCACGGCGCGCAGCCCGTCACTTACCGCCAGAGCGGGATCGGCGGGCGTGCTGGGCTGTTTATGGAAAAAGCGTTGCTGGCGTTGCGGATCAAATAAAACAAAATCGGTAAAGGTTCCTCCGACATCCACGCCGACTGTCGCTCCGGCTGCGGGGCTGTTATCCACCTTAATTCTCCTGCATTACTGGTGACTTAGCGTCGTAGGGCGTTAATCTCCGTTGCTTTGCCATGCAATACGAGCAACAAAAATAGCTAAGCTTTGCAGGAATGCGCATGAAGTGGCGCTTAGCTGCGTGGTAGCAATGGTTCGCGCAAATGCGTCTAAGCCGACGCGGTGGAATGTTTTATGTTGTGCATAAATTGAAGGAGAAGCCTTATGTCCGCGTCGTTATCACCTCAGGAAAGCGCGCTGTTGCCACAGATCCAGCAATGGATTGCGGAGCACCGCGCCGCATTAACCAATGATTTGGCCGAATGGATTGCTATTCCCAGCATCAGCCGCGCCGACCGCGCAGCGCCCGGCGCGCCTTTTGGCCCCGAGTGCGCGCAAATCTTGCAGCAGGTGTTAGATCAGGCCGAGCAGGCCGGTTTCAAAACCGAGCAGCATCAGGGCTACGCCGGTTCGGTGATTTATGGCGAGCACGCGCGCGACATCGGGCTGATCAACCACCTGGATGTGGTGCCAGCGGGCGACAACTGGACCTTTCCGCCCTTTGCGCTAACGCAGCACGGCGATTTTGTGATTGGTCGCGGCGTGGCGGATAACAAAGGGCCCGGTGTGCTCAATTTCTATCTGTTAAAGCTGATGCGCGATCTGAATATTCCGCTGCATCACAATCTGCGCATCGTTTATGGTCTGGCGGAAGAGACCAACATGGCCGATATGGCGTGGTTTGCGGAGAACGGTCCGGTGCCTGATTATTCGATTGTCACCGATGGCATGTTCCCGGTGAACAATGCGCAGAAAGGACAACTCAGTTTTACCCTGAATGTCGCCGAGTCGGGCGTGCTGGCGGATATTGTTGCCGGATCGGCCAGCAATAGCGTGCCGGATTTCGCCAGCGTGCGAATTGCGCAGGCCGATCAGCATGCGGTTAGTGAAAAGCTGGCGCTGCTGCAGGGCATTGCCGCGACCTACGTATCGATCAAGCCGGAAAACGATGGCGCTTTCACCCTGGAAGCGCGCGGCAACGGCGGGCATGCCGCCTTCCCCGACGGCACGCTGAATGCCACGCAGGTGCTGCTTGCCGCGCTGATTGAGCTGGAGCTGCTGGGCGATCACGAACGTCAGCTGGCGGAAACGCTGGTACAGCTGTTTGCGTCGCCGTATGGCGAGAGCGCCGGATTGGGGCTGGAAGATGCGGAGTCCGGCAAACTGACATTGAACGCGGGCGTGTGGTACAGCCATCGCGCCGACACGCTGAGCATTGACTGCGATATCCGTTATCCGGTTTCGTGGCGCGGCGAGCAGATCGTCGAGATGCTGCAACAGCAGTTAGCCGCTACTACCATTACGCTCGATCCCGGCTGGCGCGACGTGGCTCCGTTCTTCCTGCCGGCCTCACATCCGGTGATATCGCTGCTGCAGCAAGTGTGGAATGACACCACCGGCAATGACGATCGCCCTTACACGATGGGCGGCGTGACCCATTCGAAGAAGCTGCCAAACGCCATCACCTTTGGGCCCGGTTACCGGAAAACCGCAGCAAACACGCCCAATTTTTTACCCGAAGGCCATGGATTGCCGCACGGTGCCGACGAGACAATCCATCTGCCATCGCTGCTGGAGGCGTTGCCGAAATATGTGATCGCGTTGATCAGGTTGGATAGTTATTTGCTTGCGCAGGGCTAAACCGATCGCCATAAATGGCGACCGTACGGTTCAATTCATCACTAATCCGCCATCAACGTACAACGTTTGTCCGGTGACAAATTCGCTCCAGTCGGAGGCGAGAAACAGCACCGGGCCGGTAACATCTTCCGGTCGCGCGATGCGCCGCAGCGGGGTTTGCGCCGTGAGAGAATCGCGCACCGCTTCGCGCGTTGCCTGGCTGGCATCGGTGGGATACACCAGGCCGGGCGCCACGCAGTTTACGCGGATCCCTAGCGGGCCCAGCTCCGTCGCCAGCGTGCGGCTAAAGCCGGTTAGCGCCGCTTTCGCGGTGATGTAATCGTGGTAAGGCACCGAAGGACGCGCCACCAGATCGCTGGTGAGATTAACGATGCTGCCGCGCACGCGCGCACGCATCAAAGGCAGCGCCGCCTGGCAAACGTTATAGGCGGCTTTTACCGCGCCATCGAACTGTGACTGATAGCCCGACCACGACGTTTCCCAGAAACGTGAACGATTTTCAGTGTCGAAAACGTAAGGTGCGAAAGCGTTGTTGATCACCGCATCAAGACGGCCGGTGGCGTTGACGATCTGCTCCATCATCGCGTTGACCTGCTGCTCAGAGGTGACATCGGCGGCAATAGCCAGCGCATCGCCGCCCAATGCGCGGCACTCCTCAACCACGCCCGCAGCAGCAGCTTCATTGCGCAGATAGTTCACCACCACAAATGCGCCCTCAGCGGCGAAGGCTTTAGCGATCGCCGCACCAATGCCGCGGCTTGCGCCGGTTACCAGAACTGTTTGGTTGGAGAATTTCATTTTGGCTCCAGGTTGATATGGTCACGCAATATCTGTAGCGGCGCGATTTATCGCGCGCAGTTGATTGATACGCAATAAATTAGCGGCTACGGTATGTACGATCTGTTACCGCGTCACTCCGCATACGGTGCGTAACGCTCGGCAGCGGCTTCTGCGCCCTGCTCGATCTCCGTGATGGTCACCAGATCGAGCAAACTAAAGCGTCCATCGTGATGCCAGCCCGCTTCCGGCGAGGTCATATTGCCGAACGCCGCGATGCGCGTAACGCCCACTTGCCCGAGCAGAGCGGAAATGCCGAACAACGCCTGCGGCGTGGCCGCCACGCCTGCGGTTTGCAGAAAATGCCGCTGCTGCGCCACTAAATCGACCACTTCCTCCAGCGCATCCACGCACACCACTTTCAACGTACGGCCTAATGCCGCCGGCGATAAAGGCTCCGCATGATCAACGCTCACCACCGCCCAATTGTCTGCCGCCTCGCCGTAAAGCCTACGATCGCCGCCCAGCGCCCGAATCTCCTCGCCATTACGCCACGCGGCAATGCTGTTGATCTCTTCGCTCGCCAGCGGACGGCGCGGATGTTTGTGCGCCAGCGCGGCGAGTTCATGGGCGATGTAGCTGGCGAACTCATCCGGCGACACCTTGCCGCCGCGCTCGACAAACAGCATTTGCGGCGAGTAACAACCGGCCTGGTCGTAACGCATCACGTCGTAAGCCACGCGACGCGCCAGCTCCGCGCCTTGCCGTACATTCAGCGCCGAACGCGCCACCATTCCGAAGCTGATTTTATGGCCGTGCGGCAGAAAGCGCGTGGTAACTGGCAAACGCTGTTGGATCGCCGCCAGCGTTGAATTTCCACCATAAGCCACCAGCGCATCGGGCTGACGCAGCCACGTTAGTTCGGTTTGCGCATCGCCGCCTTTCCACCACACCACCGCGATACATTCGCCCAGTTTCGGATCGATCTCCGCCAGCAACTGCGCGAACCAACTTGCCATCAGCGGCTCATTGCCTGGCAGTTTACCGATGGTGCCCGCCTTAACCAGCAGACCGCAAATCAAACTCCACAGCGGCAAGCCCGGCACGTTGCCCGCCCAGATATGCATTAACAATTGCGGGCCAAATGCGCGCGCAAAGCCGCCTTTGGGGCGCGGCTGGAAATCGTCGAGCATCTGCGCATCGGCGAAATCCTCCGCCAGAAAGCGCTTCAGCTGCGGCTGACGAAAGGTTTTCAGATAGCCGGTAAGGCCAAGCCGCACCATCTCGGCATCGTAACCGGTGACGATGGGCAGCAGCTTTTCGGCCTTGATGCGCAGTGGATGATGACGATCGAGCAGTCGCGCCACCGCTTCATCAATGATGCCCATGATCTGCGCCACGCTCAGCTGCTGGAGATAAGCGCGGGCGTTGGTGCGGATGCGCGTTGCGAGCGCCTTTATCTGCGCGTCATCAAGTTGCGGAACGCAAACCTCGAGGCTTTCGCCACGATGATTGAAACTCAGCGTGTGCCAATGCACTTCGTCAGCGGAGAGGCCCGGCAGATGTCCGGCAATTTCTTTCACGACTGTGCCTGCGCGCTGGCGAGAAACGCTTCCATGGTCAGCGAACAGCCTTTGGCATCAGCGCCAGTCGCGCGTCCCAGCAGATGGAAACCGCCGGGCACCCTCACGCCCGCATCTTCCGTTAGCAAGGCGGACACCGAGTTGAAATGCGCCAGATCGTGATGCACCAGCACGCCAACTTCGCCGTCCGGCACATCATCACCGGTAAGCGGATTGACCACGCGCGTGCGGATCCAGTGCGGCCCGGATTTCACCGGCGGGCAGCGCTCATTGCCCGCGTCGTAAAACTGCGTGCTGATTTCCGTCATGCCGTACATGTTGATGCAGTGGGAACGCGGAATGCCGAAGGCATGAGAGAGCGAAGCGTAGAATTCTTCCGCGCCCATCTCGCGCGACTGGCCTTTGAAACCGCCGGTATCGAGAATGCGACTGCCTGCCGGCAGCGCGAAGCGGCGTTTTTGGCGCTGCATGTCATCCAGCAGAGGCACAAAGCTGTAACTGGCGCCCAGCAACGCGTAGGGTTCGCCACCTGCTTCGGCCTGTTCCAGCGCACTGAACAGACGACTGGTTTCGAGGCCATGTTCGCCCACCATCACTTCACTGTCCGGCGTGCCACACTCCTTCATCGCCAAATCAAGATAGGTCGCCAGCGAGGAGTTCGGCATCGCCACGGTATCCGGGAACAAAATGCCCATGCGGATGCGATCGCGGCCCGCCATAAAGCGACGGCGGAAATTGAGCAGCATCGATTTTTTCCACACCTCCAGCGTCGAATGGTAACTGCGCCCTTTTACCGTGCCGGTGGTGCCGCTAGTCATAAAGATCTCGGTAATTTGCTCGGTGGGACGGCAGCTGAGCGTCAGATCTTTGAAGGCATTAATCGGGATGGCGGGAATGTTGCGCCAGTTTTTCACCGTCAGCGGCGTGCGTCCGCGCTGAGTGGCGAAGCGGCGATAAGGGGAATTGTGTGTGAACTGATAAGCGAAGATTTCGAGGGCCAGCTGGTTGAAGTCGTCGTCTGAGCTATCTTCGCGCTGCAGGAATGTCAGCAGAGCCTGGATGATGTGTGTTTCGTTCATGTGCGTCGCCACCTTTGCGATTGCGCAGAGACTCTCAGGCAACGCCTGAAGAGCGCGAACTGTCCGCTACAAAGCACAAAGAGGGAATCAGGGCGCGATATCGCCCTGCGGTTCCGCATCCCTACGCCGGTATTAGCCGGATCAGGTTCGGAGGGTCACTACGTTGCCCGCGCATACACACCAGCCGGTAGAATCTCAGCCCCTTAACAGAGCACCCCTTGGAACAAGCCGCAGTCTAGGATGGCGCGCGATGATGTGTCAACCATGTTAAATACGCGTGAAAATTTGAGCTGCCCGGCATAAATCACGTCATGTCTTATACTCAGAGCATGAGTATTTGCGGAGGTGAAGTATGGCTGGCGGTTGGTCAGAAGACGGTGCGGTGCACAAACAAATTGATGCCACGGTAGATGATGCGGTGGCCCGCGCTCGTGAAAATCTCGGGCACGGTGAAAGTGCTGAATTTTGCGACGAGTGCGGCGAACCGATCCCGGAAGCGCGTCGCGCAGCATTGGCTGGCGTGCGTTACTGCGTGAATTGCCAGAGCAAGATCGATAAAAAACAGGCGGCGATCAGCGGTTATAACCGCCGCGGAAGTAAGGATAGTCAGTTGCGGTAGTTATTTAAATTAATGATTCACTAACACCGGAATGCGCACCTGAATACACAGGCAATTCATTGCTACGTGGTATTGCAGGTAAATGCTTAATCAATCAGTTCAACGTCTGCGTCATGCTAAATCCGATTAGCTCTCAAATTAATAACCGCACATACCGTAGCGTCGCGATGTATCGCGTAATGCTTGTCAGTTAAGCAAGCATTTTGCTTTTAATCTGGTGCGGGCGCTGCCACATCTGCTGCGGCAAATGAGCCCTTTTTAGCAGCACTCACTGAAGCTTCCGGGCAGGCCGGGGACGCTTTTGGACCGGCAATCCACAGCGCTGAACGAAGCGAGGAAGCCAGGAGAGCCCGCAGGACGCGGGCGAAAGGCGGAGCCGGGACAGGGACGTCCCGTCTCCGCCGGTCCGTCAGGCAAACGAGCGAAGTGAAGGTACCGCGCTAGCGGCGCGAGGACCGCCGGACCAAAAGTGGCCCCGGCCTGCGCACTCGTCGTTGGCTTAACTTACAAGCATTACTCGATGTATCGCGCGTTTCCATAGCGGCAGCACGCAGACGCATAAGCGCTTAAACCTGCATTACGCGGCCTCAACCGGCTGACAAATCTCCAGAATGGCCAGCAGATAGATGCGCACCATGTCGAGGAATTCACTGATTTCAACGCGCTCATCCGGCATGGTGTTGTATTTGCCGCCTGGCCCACAGACGATCCCTTCCATGCCCGCATGCTGATAGAGATGTGCCGCATCGGTGCCGAAGAACGCCGGAGGCGTGATCACGCCGGTGGGCTGTTCGGTGCCGCGCACGGTTTTCCAGCCGCGATTCACCGCTTTGACGATGGCGGACTCCGGTGACACTTCGAACGGTAACATGGTGGGTTTATCACGAATGCCATCATCATAAAGCTCGGCTTTCAGGCCCGGATAGCGTTGGCATAAGGCATTCAGCAGCGCCTGCAGATCAGCGAGCACACCTTCTACCGTTTGTCCTGGCGCGAAACGTGCCGAGCCTTTTAAGCGCACAAAGTCAGCCACCTGCGGCGGTCGCCACTCTTCCAGATCGCGGCCTAACGCGCCATGCACGGTACCGATATGCCCACGATTAATCTTGCGATGCTCAGCGGTTTTCGCGCCGCTAAAGGTCATGCCGTTAATCTGCGGGATCAGCTCGACGGCGGCGCTGATCGCATCCACCGCTTCTTCCCGTTTTGACAGATGGCGCGTATCGCCGGTGAGCTCAATAGTAAACATCAGCGAACCGGCGTGCATGGTCAGCGCTTGCAGATCGGTGGGTTCGGCATTGATGAAGTAGTCGGCGCGCACACCTTGCTCAATCGCCGCCAGCGTACCAATGCCGCCCTGCAACTCACCCACCACATAGGTCAAAATCACATCGCCTTTCAGCTTTACACCGGCATCAATCAGTGTTTTCAACGCGCAAAAATAGGCGGCATCGCCCGCTTTCATGTTCGAAACGCCAATACCGTAGATAAACTGTTCGTCGATTTTTCCTTCCCAGGGATCGACGGTCCAGCCTTCGGTGACTGGATTGGTATCCAGATGTCCGTTGAACAGCAGGCTTTTGCCGCCGCCGCTGCCTGCCAATCGTCCGATGGCATTCAGCCTGTCGCCGGGCACGTTCTGCAGTTCGGTTTCCAGGCCCAGCTGCGCCATCTGCGCGGCCATGTATTTCGCCAATTCACGCTCGCCATCGGTGGCGCTGTAGCTTTTGTGCTGCACCATTTTTGCCAGGAATGAGAGGCAAAAATCGCGATCGATATGATGAATCAACTGTTCAGGCTTCATGTTTCTCTCGTCATGCAACGGACTTGGATAAGTCGGGAATATGCACCGCATCAAGCAGTGCACGGGTATAAGGATGTTGCGCCAGCGCCGTCATGTTGTCGCCGGGCAGCACTTCCACCACGTCACCGCGATACATCACGGCGACACGATGGGCGATTTGGCGAATCAGGTTGAGATCGTGGGTAATAAACAGATACGCGGTGCCGTAGCGGCGGCGCAGTTCCAGCAGCAGTTCGATAATGGTGGCCTGCACCGAGACGTCGAGCGCGGCGGTGATCTCGTCACAAATCACCAAATCCGGCGGATTGGCAAACGCACGGGCGATAGCAACGCGCTGCTTCTGCCCGCCCGACAATGCATGCGGATAACGCTGCGCAAACTCCGCCGGCAAACGCACTTCCTGCAATAGGCGCGCGACCGCCTGCGCTTCGGTTTCACCTGCGGGTAAACCATACAACCGCAGTGGCCGTGCGATGATTTCGCCAATGGTCATGCGCGGATTCAGCGAGGCATCTGGATGCTGGAAAATCATCTGCACGCGGCGGCGATACTCTTTATCCATTTGCGCCCGGCCATGCAGCGCGTAGCCACAAAAGTCGAGCTCGCCGCTGAACGGCACCAGGCCGGTAATGGCTTTACCGAGCGAGGATTTGCCGGAACCCGATTCACCAACCACGCCGAGAATTTCTCCCTGATGAACGGTGAGCGCAACCGCATTGGAGGCGCGCGTGGTATTGGCTTCACGCTTCAGCAGACGATCAAGAAGACCTTGTTTGCCGTAGTCGATGGTCAGCTGCTTTAGGCCGAGTAACGGTTGGTTGCCGGGCGCGTCCTGCACCAGCCGGTGCTGCGGATTGGGTACCGCCTCAATCAGCTTGCGCGTATAGGCGTTTTGCGGCGCGCTAAACAGGCTGCGCGTGTCGGCCTGTTCGACAATGCGTCCCTGTTCCAGCACACAGACGCGATTGGCCACTTTGGCCACCAACGCCAGATCGTGCGAGATGTAGAGCGACGCAACGCCGGTCTCGTCGCGCAAACGCTCGTACAGATCGAGGATTTGCGCCGAACTGATCACATCCAGCGCGGTGGTTGGCTCATCAAAAATCATGCAGTCCGGCTGGCAGGCAAACGCGGTGGCGATCAGGATGCGCTGCTTCTCGCCACCCGACACCTGATGCGGATAGCGGCGCATCATGCGCGCCGGATTTTTAAGTTCAACGTCACGCAGCAGCGATTCGCCCATCTCCTGCGCTTCACGCGCCGATAAACCGCGATGGCGGCGTAACACTTCGGTGACCTGCTCACCTAATGTCAGCGTGGGATTGAGCGAGGCGCTGGGATCCTGAAAAATCATGCCGAGTTTGGCACCGCGCAGCGCTGTCAGTTTGGCCGCGGATAAAGTCAGCAGGCTCTCGCCGTTGAGACGAATATCGCCCTGCAGCTCGCGCGCATTGCCCGCCAGCCAGCGCATGATCGCCCAGCCGAGCGTGGTTTTGCCGGAACCCGATTCGCCCACCAGCCCCAACACTTCGCCGGGCATCACCTGCAGGTTGATGTCACGCAGTACCGGTAGCGCATGTCCTTTGGCTAACGCGTAATCGAGGCTGTAATTTTCCACCGACAGCACCGGTGTAAGCTTGTCACTCATCAGTGGCTCCTTGGGTTGAGCACATCACGCAGCCCGTCACCCAGTAAATTAAACCCAATGGCGACCAATGCGATGGCGAGGCCCGGAATCATCATCATCCACGGCGCATTAAAGAAGTAAGCGCGCGCTTCAGAGACCATCAATCCCCATTCTGGCTCTGGCGGCTGCGCGCCCAAACCCAGAAAACTCAGGGTGGCAAACAGCATGATGGCGAAGGCGACGCGAATGGTGGCTTCCACGATGATCGGCGCCAGAATATTCGGCAGCATTTCTCGCAGAATGATGTAGTGCCCGGCTTCGCCGCGCGCGATGGCGGCGTTGATGTAATCCTGCTGGCGGGCGGCCAACGCCACGCTGCGCGAGATGCGCACCATGCCCGGCACAAAGGCGATAGTGATCGCCAGCACCGCGTTCATGCTGCTCTGCCCAAGCGTGCTGACAATCAGCAACGCAAACAGCAGGCTGGGAATCGCCATCACCGCATCCATGGTGCGCATCATGAACTCATCAAATTTGCCGCCCAGATAGGCGCTGGCGGTACCGAGCACCGAACCGATTACCATCGCCAGCGCGGTCGCCAGCAGCGACAGTAGAATGGTTGAGCGTGCGCCCACCATCACGCGGCTGAAGATGTCGCGGCCCATCTGATCGGTACCAAACCAGTGTTCCGCGCTGGGCGGCTTATAGCGCGTCAGGATGGAGATCGATTCAGGATCAAAAGGCGCGACGTGCGCACCGCCCACCACCATCAGCAGCGCCAGCAAGATAATCAGCACGCCAGCGGCACCCTGCGGTGAACGCAGCAAACGTTTCAACATATCAGGCATAGGAGATCCGCTTATCGAGAGTGACATAGGCCAAATCAGCCAGGAAGTTCACCACTGAATAGGTCGCGGCGAGAATCATCACGCCAGCCTGAATGGTGGGCAGATCGCGCGCCTGCACGGCGACAATCAGTTCGCGGCCAATGCCGGGAATGGCGAAGATCTCCTCCACCACCACAATGCCGCCTAGCAGATAACCAACATCCAGCGCCACAATGGTGATGGTCGGCAACAAGCCGTTGCGCAGCGCATGTCGCCAGAGAATGCGGCGACGCGATAAGCCCTTTAGCCACGCGGCGCGGATGTAATCGGTATGCAACACATCGACCATTTCTGAGCGCACCATGCGCGAGACGTGCGCCACCAGAATCAGCGCCACGGTCACCGAAGGTAGAATCAGGTGCTGGATCCCGCTGACGAAGTTCTCACTGAGCGGCACATAGCCGGTGGCGGGCAAAATCTGCCAGACATCAGCAAACAGCAGCAGCACCAGCGTGGCGGTGACGAACTCCGGGAAGGAGATGCCGATATAGGAGATGACACTCACCAGCACATCGGCGGTTTTGCCACGGCGCACCGCCGCCCAGATGCCGAGGGGAATCGCGATAATCAGCATCAGAATTAAGGCGCACACCGCCAGCAGCAGCGAGCGTGATAATGCCGTCAGCAGCGTCGGCGCCACTTCAAGGCCATTGCGCATCGATACGCCAAAGTTGCCTTGCAGCGCCTGCGTCAGCCAATGCCAATATTGCAGCCACGCTGGGGCATCCAGCCCCAGACGTTCACGCACCGCCGCTAGCGCTTCCGGCGTGGCGTTTTGTCCCAGCAAGGTGACAGCCGCATCGGCCGGTAACAGTTGCGTGATGCCAAAAACCAGCAGCGACACCACTAACAAGGTGTAAACCATCAGCAGAAGGCGTTTGAGCAGATAACTTGCTGTCACGTTCGCTCCTTACGCTGCGCGCTTCGGCGCTTTGTCGGTTAACCAGATATGGTCAAGACGGAATACCGCACCGCGCGGATGCAGATGATAGCCACCGACATAATCGCGGCTGGCGGCGAGCAGATCGAAGAAGGTCGGGATCACCGATGGCACTTCGTCATGCATCAGCTGCTGCGCTTTGCCATACAGCGTTGTGCGCTGTGCTTCATCACGGGTTTCACGCGCCGCACTTACCGCTTTATCAAACTCCGCGTTGTTCCAGCGCGTTTCATTCCACGATGCGGTTGAGGTGTAGAGCAGCGAGAACACCGCGTCTGGCGTCGGCTGCATGTTGTAGAAGCCAACGTAGAAGTTGCCCTTCTTCCACACCTGATCGAGATAGGTGCTGTGCGCCATGGTCTGCACGTTGATGCGGAAACCGCCCTGTTTCGCCATCTCGCGCAGGGCAATGCCCAGTTGCGTGCGGGTGGCCGGTTTGTCGGAAGCGATAAGTGTTAAATCGATACCGTTGGGATAACCGGCCTCCGCCAGCAGCGCTTTGGCTTTGCTGTAATCCACCGCTTTTTTCGCCAGGTTGGCGAAGAACGGATACGCGCCGTTAATCGGCGTGTCGTTGCCCGGTGAACCCAGGCCATCCGCCACGAAATCCACCGACGCCTGACGATCAACGCACAGTGCCAGCGCCTGACGTACCCGAACATCGTTAAATGGTTTTTGGTCGCAGCCCATGTTCACATTGAGGAACTGGCCGGAGGCCACGCGCAGCGGCAGCACGCCGGAAGATTTGGACAGGCGCGCGAACTCGCTCGACTGCGCGCTCAGCATCAGATCGGTGTCACCGGAGATCAGCGCGGAACTCTCCGCGATGCCATCGGGATAGACCACCACTTCCACGCCATCCAGATAGGGACGCGCCGGATCGTAGTAATGCGGATTGCGCTTCACCACAATTTTGCGTTCTGGATCGTAGGAGACCAGCTGGAAAGGACCGGCGCCGAACGAGGCTTTGCTCAGCTTGTCATACTGACCTTGCACGATACTGGCGGGGATGATTTTCGCATCCGGATAAGCCAGCATCACCGGCAAATCGGCGTAAGGCGCATCGGTTTCAATCAAAACCGTGTTGGTATCTGGCGCGCTGACGGCGTTAATCGGCCCAATGTTATGCAGTGCTGGCGAGGCATTTTTCGGATCGAGCAGCGCCTGCAGGCTGGCGACCACATCGGCGGAAGTCAGCGCGGAACCGTCGCTGAACTTTAGGTTCGGGCGCAGGGTAAACGTCCACTGTTTAAGATCGGCGCTGGCCTGCCAGGATTGCGCCAAATCGGCTTCGGCTTCCATCTCCTGCGTCAGACGCGTTAAGCCGCTGTACAGCAGTTCCGCTACCAGATATTCCGGGTTGACGCGCACCTGATGTGGATTTAACACGCCGACGGCTTGATCAACGCTGATGCGTAGCACACCGCCTTTACGCGCCGTGCCGCCCGGCGTGGCGCTCGCCACCTGCGCGGCATGGGCCGAGAACGACCAGGGCAGCATCGCTGCGCCCGTCAGAGCGGTAGAACTGGCGATAAACTGTCTGCGGTTTAACCCTTTCATTGCGCACATCTTCTCTTCCTCGTGATTAGTTAATTACCCTGGGTTGGCTGAAAATCATCGGCGAGATACGCCAGAATGGACTGCGAAAGTGCGATCACATCTGCCAGCGTGGTGTACTCATCGGCGGCATGAATGCGGTTGTCAGGACGGGCGAGGCCGCCGAGTAAAATCTCCTGAATCCCGGCTTGCTGGACCCAGCCCATATCGGAACTGGTGGACGATCCCCAGGGTTTGAACTCGCTGGGTTGGAAGCCAAAACCCTGACTCAGCGCCGCCTGCCAGCGCGGCCAGTGCGGACCGTCTGGATTAGCGACCGGCGCCAGATGGCCAATCATTTGCAGCGTGACGTCGAGCGCGGGGCTGTCGCGCATCGCACTTTCCACACAGTGCGTCAGCTCCTGCCACACCGCGTCAAAGCGCTCTTCCGGCGCGTAGCGGCGGTTAATCAGCAGCTCAAACCGTTCTGGAATGGTTGATCCTTTGCTGCCGCCCTGCGCAGCGGCCAGCGTTAACAGTGACGTCAACGGTTTGCCGTGATAGTGCGGCGGAGAAGGCATCGCCGAGGTGCGTTGTTCCACCTCGAGCTTCAGCTGATAAAGCGCGTTCATCATTGGCAGCGCCGCTTCAATAGCATTAATGCCGTTAACCGGATCGCCGGAGTGCGCCGAACGTCCGGTGATAATCACTTTGAGATCGATGCTGCCAAAGCAACCGGCCCAGATGCGCGGCACCGCGCCGCCGTTGAAGCTGAGCAGATGACCGGAGAAAAGCTGTTGTTCCGCCAGATAACGAATGCCGGGATACAAGCCGCCCTCTTCATCGCTACACAGCAGAAATACCGGATTAAAACGCAGCGGGATGGCCGCCGCCTGTGCCGCGCGCACTGCCGCCATCGCGGCAACAATGGTACCTTTCATGTCTGCCGCGCCGCGCCCAAACAGCTTGCCTTCCGCTGCGGTCAGCGTGAGCGCTGGAAAACGCCAGCCATCGCCGGCGGGAACGGTATCGGTATGGAAATAGAGATTGCAGTTTTCAGCGGCACCGGCATCAAGCGATGCCAGCAAATTGACGCGTTCACCGTACGCGCTGCCGTCCGGTGCCTGCCATAAATGTTCCGGCACGGAGACGCGCGCAAAGTGAAAATCCAGCGGTGCTAACAAGTGCGTCATCACGTCAGCAAATGCGCCATAACCGTTGCCCGGCGGGAAGCAGGTATCCACCTCCAGCATCTGTTTTAGGTCATCCGTCATTTGCGCGCCGTCATGAGCAATCATCGCTAATGCGTTGTTAAAACGTGGATTTTGCGTCATAGGGTTATCGTCTGTTGTATTTCTATATAGTTTATAGATAATGCAATTCAACGACTGAGGTCAATCGGTAATCGGAAACATGCAAAAAAACTATGACGCGAACCACGCTCAACCTTTCGCCAGACTTAGCGAAGGTGAAGGTGCGCCGCTGTATGAAGTGGTCAAGCGCCATATCAGCGAATCGATCCTGCAAGGTGAACTGCCCGCAGGCACGATTTTGCCGAGTGAAAATAGCCTGGCGGCGAAGTTTGGTGTGTCGGTGGGCACAGTGCGCAAAGCGCTGGCGGCGCTGACCACGGAAGGCATGCTGATGCGACGCCGCAAAACCGGCACCGTGGTAACCGGCTGGGCGCCGCTGCACAATCTCAGCCACTTTTTCCAGTATTTTCGCCTGCACGATAAAACCGGCGGATTGCTGCAATCCGATACCCGATTACTGGATTATCAACTGAGTCTTGCCAGCGCCGACGAAGCAGAGAAACTGCAAATTGGTCAGGGCGATGAAGTGATCCGGCTGAAGCGTTTGCGTCGCGTGAAGGGCATCGCCGCGATGCATGAAACGCTGGTGCTGCCCTCGGCGCGACTGGCCGATTTCCCAGCAGCCGATCAGTTACCGCCGCTGCTTTATCGCTATTTGTTTGAGCGCTACGACCTGCGCGTCGCCGCCGTGCGTGAACAAATTACCGCTACGCTGGCGAACGAAGAGGATGCGGCGCTGCTGGAGCTGAGTTTGCCGCACGCCGTGATGGTGATTGATGAAGTGTCATTTGACCAAAGTGCCCTGCCGGTAATTTTGGCGCACCACCGTTTTAGTACTGAACACTTTATGTATGTGAATGAGATCCGCTAAGCGCGCGGCATGAACCGCCATCTGAGTAGGGTTAAACAGCGCAGATGCGCCGGGTTTCTGGCTGTTTCGGGAAAATGTTCTAAGCTATTTAGGTAGTTAAAACTTATTCCACTGAAAGGAACTCATCACGATGAAAAAAACAGTACTGGCAACGGCATTTCTTGGCACTTTTATGGCAATGACATTGACCGCTTGCTCTTCAAATCAGGCGATTAAGACCACCGACGGACGCACGATTGTGACGTCTGGTAAGCCGCAAATCGACAGTGACACGGGCCTTGTTTCTTACAAGGATGCGCAAACCGGTAAAACTGAGCAGATCAATCGCGACAAGATTACCAACATGAGCGAACTGGATAATTAATATCCTTTTAACAGCCTGGAGAGACTAATGAAAAAATCAATTTTGCTTTCTATTACTGCGCTTATTGCCCTGTCCGCTTTAACCGGATGTACGCGTACCTCGTACGCGATCCACACCAATGATGGACGCACCATCGTCACCGATGGCAAACCGCAGGATGCCGAAACCGGCCTGCTGGGTTACGTTGATGCCAATGGCGTGAAGCAGCAAATCAATAAAAGTGACGTGAAAGAGATTTCTGAAGTTCCGCATTAATAATCTTTCTCACTCAAGCCGCCCGCTGTAGTGGATTTCCTTACAGCGGTGCGGGCTTAAACACCATTCAAATCTTAAAACGTATAGGTCACCGCCGCTGTTGCGGTCAGCTGATTCTGCCTGAACACGATGGGACTGTCCGCCGCGTGATCGTCCAGCCACGTGTAGCCCGCACTTAACGCGCCGCCCCAATACTGGGTAAACTGATGACTCCATGTCAGGTCGGTTTCCACCCCATAAAATCCCGCTGCCGGTGAGTAAGTCGCATAGCCACTTTTCACGCTTTGACGCGCACTGACGCCGTACCAGGTTTGCATGTAACGCGCATCCCCAAATAGCGCGGACGTCTGCAAGGAAAGGCTATCCTGCTGGCTTTGCAGCGGAATTAACGTTACCGAGGTGCGATAATTCACGCCCTGACTGTCTGTCAGCGGCAGCACGGCTTTCGCTTCGAGGACCAGCCACGGCGAGACCGCCCAACCGGCCGCAATAGCGGTGTTGAGCGTGGCATTTATTATGCCCATGCCACGCAGCTTGTCAGAACCATCGCGCCAGTCGGAATCCTTGTCTGCCCTGCCCAGGCCATACCCTAGCGAATGCTCCAGATACAGACCGCTGTCGTTTTGCAGATCGTAGCCGACCCCCTTTTGCGAATCGACGAAAAAGGCACCTTTTCTGGCCTGCAACATCGGCACCGCTTGCCAGCGTTGCTTATCTGCGCCGCTGTATGTCGGCGTGGTCTGCGCGCCCACACCAATCATCACGCCATCCTGCGCTGCGCTGTCATCAGCGCGGCTGCTGGTACTGATACTGACCAGTAACAAACAGCCACTGTACAGCGCCTTTTTTCTCGTTATCATCGTGTCACCTCAGTTACCCATCTGTTTTTAGCCCCTTGCCCGGGCGTTGCGTCACGGATTGGAGTATCCCGAAGCATTGTCAATAACGTGCCAGGAATTTATGAAGAAACTGTCAAGGTGAGCCATGAACAACAGACGAGTATTGGTTATTGAGGATGATGCAGACGCGGCAGACGTGCTGGAAGCCTATCTGCTACGTGAAGGATACGCCGTGGAGATTGCCGGCGATGGGCATAGCGGACTTGAGCGCGTTGAGAAGTGGAAACCCGATCTCATTCTGCTCGACATCATGTTGCCCGGCATGAACGGCACCGAGGTGCTGGCTGCCGTGCGACGCCGCGCGGACACGCCGGTGATTATGATTACCGCGATGACCGACACGCCCGACAGAATCGGCGCGCTGCGCTTAGGCGCGGATGACTACGTCGTGAAACCCTATCATCCGGGCGAAGTGGTGGCGCGCGTGCAGGCGGTGCTGCGCCGCAGCCGGGCGGCCGTTGCGGAGGATGAAGTGCTGCGCTGGCAGGCGCTTGAGGTTAATACCGCCGCGATGACTGCAATGGTCGCGCAGCCAGAGCAACAGCCAACACGCGTTGAACTCACGCCAACCGAATTTTCCCTGCTGGTGACCCTGATGCGAGCGCCGGTGCGCGCACTCAGCCGTCACTATCTGATCGAAACCTGCATGCCTGAAAGCGAGGCGCTGGAAAGGGTGATCGACACACACGTTTACAACCTGCGTAAGAAGCTCGAAAACGCCGGTTTATCCGAGATATTACTCAACGTGCGCGGCGTGGGTTACAGGTTCAGACAGCCATGAAAAAGTCACCTCCTCAAACGCTGTGGCGCTGGATCTGCGTGCGTATTTTGACGCTGGCCATCGTCACGGTGATTGCCGTTGCCGGGATTATGTTCCTGCGCTTTGCGCTGCAAAACCTGTGGATCATCCACCATATGCCGCCGGCGATGCGCCAGGAATTTCTGACGCTGCGTGCGCATCCGCAAACCAATCTGCCGCGCTTCCACGAGATCGTTGATGAACGCTGGGGCGTGCGCTACTCCGATCCTTCGGTGGGTGCCGCTGACTGGCTGATGGTGATCATCCTGATTTTCATCATTACGCCGTTTGTTGCCTTCACCGTTCTGCGCAACGCCCGCCCGCTGGCGTTGCAGTTTAGCCACCTGAAAAAAACCGCTGATCGGGTATCCGAAGGGCAGTTTGGTTCCGCCGCCACCATTGTAAAAAGCGCGCCGGCGGAGCTGTTGCACTTCGCACACGACTTTAATCGCATGAGCCAGCAGCTGGCGCTCTACGATCGTGAACTGCGCGCCTCGCACGTGGCGCTGGCACACGAACTCCGTTCGCCGCTGACGGCCGCCATTGGCCGGTTACAAGGTCTGCTGGATGGCGTGTTTCAGCCCGAACCGCAGCAGCTGGAGATGATCATGAAACAGCTGCGCCACATGAGCCGACTGATCGATGAGCTCCACCTGCTGTCGCTGGCCGACGCCGGGCAACTCAAGTTGGATCTGCATGAGATCAACCCCGGAGAACTGGCGCGGGAGCGCGTGGCCTGGGTGCGACCGCAAGCCGAAGCCAGCGGCATGATCATCAGCGTGGCAGCAGACAGCACGCTCACCTGCCGCGCCGATCCCTTCCGTCTGGGTCAGGTGTTTAGCGTGTTAATTGAAAACGCGTTGCGCTATGGCAAACCTGCGGGCCAGTTGCAGATTACTGCCCGCGCGGTGCCGGGAGGCTGCAGCATCGAATTCAGGGATGATGGCCCCGGCGTGGCGCCTGAGTTTCTGCCCGAGATGTTTGAACGTTTCACGCGCGGTGAATCCTCGCGCGCGCGCCACTCAGGCGGCAGCGGGCTAGGCTTGTCGATCGCTCGCGCCATCTGCGCGGCGCACGGCGGCAGGATCAGCGCCAAACTACCCAAAGAGGGCGGCCTCAGCCTGGCGATTTTCCTGCCGGACGTCAGTCCGGCACCGTTTTAAGCGCTCTTGACAGGATCTTGACTCGCCGTACAACGAATCTCGACAGTTCGCCGTTTTAATGGCGCCAAATCCTTGTACGGAGTGGCGCCATGACTGACTCTTTCACCGGCCTGGTCAAACAGGCCGCCGACCATCTTATCGATGCACAACGCCTGATAACGTTACTGCCATTGTTGCCCTGCATGGTGGTCATCGCCTTGTCGCTGACTGCCTGCGGGCCACGCGATCCCTTACCACCCGCGCCTCCCCGACCGGTAAAATTCATCACCGTGAAGCCCGCCCTGCAAGGGCAACAGGTGCAGATGACCGGCGATATTCATGCCCACGACGAAACATCATTGGGTTTCAGGCTGGATGGGCGGATTCTGACGCGCCCTGCCGAAGTGGGCGATCGTGTTGACGCCGGTCAGGTGCTGGCAACGTTAGAGAGCAGCACTATCGCCAATGCGTTACGCAGCGCGATGGCGGACACCGACAGCGCGCGGGCAGCTGAACGCGTTGCGGCGCTGAATCTACATCGTATGAAACAGTTGATGCCTTCCGGTGCGATTGCACGGGCGCAGCTCGACAGTGCGCAATCCGATTGGCAATCCGCTGCGGCGCACCTGCAAAGCAGCGAAGCCGCACTCAACAGCGCGCAGGAAAATCTACGCTGGACGCAGCTGACGGCTCCTTTTAGCGGCGTGATCACCGCCGTCAGCGCCTCTGCCGGACAGGTCGTGAGCACCGGTCAAACGGTGATGTCACTGGCAAGCGGTGCGGGGCGGGATGTGGTTCTGGATGTGCCTTTCCCGGCAGCATTTTCCTCGCTCCCCAGCGATGCCTTTCGCGTAACTCTGCTCTCTTCACCGGCGATCGCCGCGCAGGCGCATCTGCGCGATATCAGCCCGCAGGCCGACCCGCAAACGCGGACCTGGCGGGTTCGATTAACGCTAGACGATCCACCGCCAGCGATGCTGTTGGGCGCCAGCGTCAGCGTGGCACTACCGGAGAGCGATCCCCGCACCTTTATCCTTCCTGCATCCGTGCTGACGCGCCTGGCGGACAAACCGGCGGTGTTTGTGCTGGATGCGCAGCACGGCAAGGTAACACGCCGCACGGTGGTAATTTCCCGCTTCACCGCCAGCGAAGTCTATATCGCAAGTGGTCTCACGGCAGGCGAAAGCGTGGTCACGGCAGGCGTCAGCACACTGCGCGATGGCGAAGCGGTTGCGCGGGGAGATGAGCAGCCATGAGTGAACCTTCCGCTCGCGATAAATTCAACCTTTCCGCCTGGGCGCTGGCTCATCAACAGCTGATGGCTTTTCTGATGCTGATGATCCTTGGCGCTGGCGTGCTCAGCTATCAGGCGCTGCCGCGCAACGAAGATCCCGCCTTTACCATCAAAACCGCCGTGGTCTCGGCGCAGTGGCCCGGTGCCGATCTCGACGATACGGTGCAACTGCTGACTGAACCGCTGGAGAAAAAGCTGCAGGAAGTGCCCTATCTGGATTACGTGCAGAGCGAAACGCATCCCGGTAAAACCGTTATCTTTGTCAATCTGCGCGACAGCACGCCGCCCGGCAAAGTGCAGGACATCTGGTATCAGGTACGCAAGAAAATGCAGGATGTCAGCTCCGCGCTGCCTGCGGGCGTTGCGGCACCGGCGGTCAATGATGATTTTGACGATACTTTTGGCACGATTTACGGTTTTACTGCTGAAGGATTTAGCACGCGTGAACTGCGCGATCGCGTTGAGTCGATTCGCTATCGGCTGATGAGCGTACCGGATGTCGGCAAAATTACGTTGCTCGGCGTGCAGGAGCAGCAGATTGTGGCGAGCTTCTCTCCGCGCACGCTCGCGGGAATGGGCCTGAGCCTGCAACAGGTCACCGATGCCTTGCAGGCGCAGAATGCCTTGTCACCCACAGGCGTCATTCGCACCGACAGCGATAACATCGCGCTGCGCGTCAGTGGTGCCTTCAACTCGGAACAGAGCCTGCGCGCCGTGACGCTGCACATCAACGATCGCTACATTCCCCTGACCGATATCGTCACACTGACGCGTGTGGCGGCGGAACCGCCAACGCCGCTTTATCGCGTCAACGGTAAGCCAGCGATTGGGCTGGCGATCTCCATGGCGCCGACCGGCAATATGCTGGATTTTGGCCACGCGTTATCGGACAAAATGTCGCGGATTGCCAGCCAACTGCCGCACGGAATTGAGGTCACGAAAGTGGCGGATCAGTCGCGGGTGGTCAACGACGCGGTTAGCGGATTTGTGCGGGTGCTCGGTGAAGCCATCTTTATCGTGCTGGCCGTCTCTTTCGTCTCGCTCGGGCTGCGTGCCGGTTTAGTTGTGGCGGCGGCGATTCCTCTGGTGCTGGCGATGACCTTTACCGGCATGATGCTGGCGGGCATTGGGCTGCAACGCATTTCACTTGGCGCGCTGATCATCGCGCTGGGGTTGTTGGTGGATGACGCGATGATCGCCGTGGAGACCATGGTCGCCCGACTCGAAGCCGGTGATTCCCGCTGGCGCGCCGCTACAGTAGCCTTTGAAACCACCGCATTTCCGATGCTCACCGGCACGCTGGTGATGATTGCCGGTTTCATTCCCGTCGGCTTCGCCGCGTCCGGCGCGGGGGAATATTGCTACTCGCTGTTTGTGGTGGTGCTGATCTCGCTGCTCAGTTCATGGGTCGTTGCGGTGTTGTTTTCTCCGCTGACCGGCAGCTGGATCCTGGCATCAAGGCCAGGTAAATCGCACGCTGAGCCCGGTTGGTTGCTGCGCCTCTATCGCCGTCTGGTTTCACAGGTGTTACGCCATCGAGGCTTGACGCTCGGCCTGGCGGGCGCATCGCTGCTGCTCGCCATCTGGGGCATGAGCCACCTGCAGGGCGAGTTTTTCCCGGCATCCGATCGCCCGGAGCTGCTGGTCAGCCTCACGCTGCCGGCGAACGCCTCGCAGGCGCGCACCTTAAGCGTGGTAGAACAGCTCGAAGCGAAACTCAGCGGCAACACCAATATCGACCATTTCTCCTCCTATAGCGGCAGCGGCGCCGTGCGTTTTTATCTGCCGATGGACGTGCTAAACGATGATGAAAACATCGCCCAGCTGGTGGTGGTAGCCAAAAATCTGGCGGCGAGGGACCGGTTGAAAGCTGAACTCGATCGCCTGCTGGCAGGCGATTTCAGCGATGTGGTGACGCGCGTATCGCCGCTGGAACTGGGTCCGCCGGTTGGCTGGCCGATCCGCTATCGCATCAGCGGGCCGCACTACGAGCGGGTGAAACAGTATGCGGAAAAGCTGGCCAGCATCCTCGGGCAATCCCGCGCGACGCGCAGCGTAAACCTGACAGCGGGCGAGCCGGAACGCGTCATCACCTTTGCGGTGAACCAAACCGCAGCCCGCGCGGCTGGCGTCTCTTCACAGGATATCGCGCAGCTGCTGAACCGCGTGTGGTCCGGTCAAAGCGTGACGACCGTGAGAGATCATAACCGGCTGGTTGATGTGGTGTTGCGCGCCAACGATGACGATCGGCTGGATTTAACCAGCCTCGCTGCGCTGAAACTGACCACGGCGTCAGGCGCGAAGATTGCCATCGGCCAGGTTGCGACACTGCAGTGGGGATTGCAGGATCCGGTGATGTGGCGTCGCCAGGGTTTTCCCTATGTGGTGGTACAAACTGATGTAGCGGCGGGCATGCAAGCGGAGACCACATCCGCGCAGCTCAGCGCAGATGTCCAGCAGCTGCGTGCCGGATTAGCGCCGGGTTACACCCTTGATGAAGAGGGCACGGTTGCCGAATCGGATAAAGGTAACGGCTCAGTGTTTGCCGTTTTGCCGGTGACGTTGTTTGTCATGCTGATACTGCTGATGGTGCAGCTGCAACGCGTATCGCGCATGTTGCTGGCATTGGCGATGGCGCCTTTTGGACTGCCTGGCATTGTTCTGGCGATGCTGCCCAGCGGCACGCCGATGGGATTTGTCGCCCTGCTCGGTATGATTGCGCTGGCTGGCATGATCATCCGCAACGCGGTGATCCTGATCATGGAAGCCGATAGCATTCTGCGTGCTGGCATGTCGCGCAATGATGCAGTAAGCCAAGCGGCTGAGCATCGTGCCCGCCCGATTCTTCTCACCGCCTGCGCCGCGATTTTAGGCATGATTCCCATCTCGCATCAGGTGTTTTGGGGGCCGATGGCCTACGCCATCATTGGTGGATTACTGGTGGGAACGCTGATGACGCTGACGGTATTGCCCGCTGCGCTCAGTCTGGTGATGCAGCGTGAATCAGCGTCTTCCGCTGAATGAAAAAGGGTTGGCTGGCATGGCGCCAGCCAAGTTACGTTAACGTGCCAGGCGCCAGCCGCGTGTCAGGCGCTTCTCTATCTCCACCAGCACAAAGATCCCGGCGCTCACCGCCAGCGAAATTAGCCAGTATTTGAACGGCAATGGCGCGGTGCCAAACAGCGTATTCATCAAGGGAACATAGATAATCATCGCCTGCAGCGCGATAAGCACCACGGTGACCAGCCAGATGCCACGGTTTTTCAGCAAGCCGGCATCCAGCGAGAATCCGTTGCTGTTGCGGCAGTTCAGCATGTAAACCCACTGCGCGGTGACCAGCATCTGCAGCAGCACGGTGCGGATGAACTCCGGCGTGTAGCCGCGCGGCTGGAGCCAGGCTTCCAGCACAAAGGCGCTAATCGAAATCAGCAGGCCGACGAAGATGACGCGCCAGATGGCGTAAGCGTCCATCACCGGGCTGCGTGCGTTACGCGGCGGGCGGCGCATGATGTTGCGCTCTGCCGGTTCAAATGCCAGACCAAACGACAGCGTTGCCGAGGTCGCCATGTTCATCCACAGAATCTGTACCGGCGTCAGCGGCAGCAGGTTGCCCATCAGAATCGCAATGATGATCAGCAATCCCTGCGCGAGGTTGGTCGGCATGATAAACAGAATGGTTTTCTTCAGGTTATCGTAGACGCGTCGGCCCTCTTTCACTGCAGCTGCGATGGTGGCGAAGTTGTCGTCGGCGAGGATCATATCCGCCGCCTCTTTGGTCACTTCGGTGCCTTTGATGCCCATCGCGATACCAACGTTGGCCTGCTTCAGCGCGGGCGCATCATTGACGCCATCACCTGTCATGCCGACGATCTCACCGCTGCTCTCCAGCGCTTTCACCAGACGCAGCTTATGCTCGGGGCTGGTGCGGGCAAAAATGTCGTATTCACGCGCCGCCACGCCCAACTCGGCATCATCCATGTGCTCCAGCTGGTAACCGGTGATGGCAGAATCGCTGTTACCAATGCCCAGCATCTGGCCAATCGCCATCGCGGTTTCCGGGTGATCGCCGGTGATCATCTTCACGCGAATCCCTGCCTGCTGGCAGTCGCGAATCGCGGTGATGGCTTCCGGACGCGGCGGATCCATCATACACGCCAGGCCCAGCATCTTCATGCCGTTGCGTAAATCCTCATGATCGATGTGGTGCTGCGCTTCCGGCAGCCAACGCCACGCGGCGGCGACGGTGCGCAACCCTTCGCTGGCGTAGGTGGTGATCGCCGCTTCCCAATATTCGCGATCAATCACTTCCGCATCGGTAGCACCCTGCTGCTGCTGACACAGCGACAGCAACACATCGGGCGCGCCGGTCATTAGCAGGCACGGTTTGCCATCAATCAGGCAGCTCACCGCCATGTATTTGTAGGCCGAGTCAAACGGCAGCTTGCTCAGGATCTGCACCTTGTCATTGTGAATGCCCGCCTTGGCGACCAGCACTTTCAGCGCCCCTTCCGTTGGGCCACCGACAATGCCCCAGTTGCCGTTGGCATCCTGACGCAGCTGGCTTTCGTTACAGATATCCACCACCTGCAGGAAGCCCTGCATCAGCGCATCGCTCTGCTGGCCCGCTTCAAGGGTGAATTCGCCTTTGGGTTCATAGCTGTTGCCGCTGATGCGCCACTGGCTGTTCGCCAGCACCACCGCTTTCACCGTCATCTCGTTCATGGTCAGCGTGCCGGTTTTATCCGAGCAGATCACCGTCATGGCACCGAGCGTTTCAACCGTCGGCAGCTTGCGAATGATGGCGTGATTGCGTGCCATCGACTGCACGCCAAGCGACAGAATGATCGAAATAATCGCCGGTAGACCTTCCGGCACCGCCGCTACCGCGAGGCTGATCACCGACAGCAGCAGCTCCGTCACCGCGATGTCGCGCAGCAGATAACCAAACACAAACAGCGCCGCCATCATCAACATGATGATGCCGAAGATGGCTTTTCCGAGTTTGTCGATCTGCACCAGCAGCGGGGTTTTCGCCTCTTCAATCGCGGAGATCATCGCATTGATGTGGCCCAGCTCGGTGTCGCCGCCGGTGGCGATCACCACGCCCAGCGCGGTACCTGAACTGACGGTGGTGCCGGAATAGGCCAGATTCAGGCGATCGCCGAGCCCTTTTTCACCTTCAAGTGCCACGGTGTTCTTTGATACCACCGTGGATTCGCCGGTCAGAATCGCCTCTTCGACGCGCAAGTTATGTACCTCGAACAGCCGCAAATCCGCCGGGATCTTATCGCCTGGGCGCAGCATTACCACATCGCCGACCACCAGATGCTGCGTAGCGACGGTGATCTGCTGGCCATCGCGCAGCACCATGGCATCGCTCGACATCATGTTCTGGATGCTTTTCAGCGACTTTTCGGCGTTGCTTTCCTGAATGAAGCCGATCAGGGCGTTGATCACCGCCACGCCGAGAATCACAAAGGTATCCACCCAATGGCCCATCACCGCGGTGATCACCGCCGCAGCTAGCAAGATGTAGATCAGTACATCTTTGAAATGCGCCAGAAAACGCATCAGCAGTGATTTTTCCGCCTTTTGCGGCAGCACGTTCGGCCCGTCGGCGTCCAGTCGTTGCTGTGCGTCGGTGCTGCTCAACCCCGTGGGTGAGCTGTTGATGGCTTTAAATACGGCGGCGTTATCCTGCTGATAATAGGGACGCGCGGATGCTTCCGGACGTTTTGGCTGAATAGGAATAACGGTCATAATTAACCCCGTGACAGTGAATTGAAAATAAAAAGCGTGCGAAAATAAAAACCACATTTTAATTATATTTTCCCGAAGCATACTGACCGTGGTCATGTTTTTACCGATTCAGAAGTGTGATGCTAATAGTGATAGCACTGATTGCGTAATGTTATTATTTAAACGTTAATAGAAAGGCGCATGACGCATATTAATTTTAGTTTCATCTCGAAATGTATTAATCATAGGGGGAATTATTATGAATAAATTACACAACCTGACAATACCGATGATCATTTCCTTTATTATCATTGCCGTATCATCAGCTACCGCCATCGGCTTACTCTCTTATCATGTGGTTTCGCGCATGGTGGCATAATTGATTTCGCCAGATATCGCTAAATTAAACCAACCTTAAACGCACATAATTGTTTCCACCTAATGACCCTTATTTTGCGGAGGGTCATTATTCCCTCTTTCAGGCAATGGCATATTTCCGCCCTTTCTTTCTTATTGAGGCAGGGGCATGAATAATTGGCCAGTGCTGGGCGCACTTGTAATTTGTTTGGTTTTGATCGGTTGTGACAATAAAAGCGGTGATGAACTCAGCGCACCTCGCGTAATTAAAGCGCTAACACTGACGGAAAATACCACAGAGAAAGTCAGGGTATTTCCAGCGCGTATTTCGGCGGGCGATTACACCGAATTGGCGTTTAAGCGTACCGGGCGGCTGGCGCAGTTGCAGGTGCGTGAAGGCAGCCATGTTAAGGCTGGCGAGGTGATTGGCCGACTGATCGATACCGATGCGCAGCTGCGCGTCAACGATCAGCAGAACAGATTCCAGCTGGCGGATCGTCAGTATCAGCGCTTCAGTGCGCTGGCCACGCGCAGTGCGGTTTCGCAGGCAGATATGGATGTGCAAAAGGCCAATCGCGACTCCGCCGCCGTGGCGCTCAACATCGCCAAACAGGAGCTGGATTATCACACCTTGCGCGCACCGTTTGACGGCATCGTCACCAGCGTGGCCTCACAAAATCATCAGGTGGTCACCGCCGGACAAACGGTGGCGGTGATCAGCCGCAACGATGTGCTGGATGTGATTTTCAGCGTGCCGGAAAACCTGTTCACCAGCCTTGACGTGCAAAACGTGAGTTATCAGCCAGAGATCAGCCTGAATGCGCTGCCAGGCCGCACGTTTCGCGCGGCATATAAAGAGCATCGCGCAGAAGCTGATGCTGCCACGCTAACCTGGCAAGTAGTGCTGACGATGCCGCGTCCGACGGATTTACCGCAGGTCAGCGGACTGAGCGGCACGGTGAAAGTGCAGATGCATAACCTGCCCACTTCCGACGGCACGCCGCTGCTGCGCGTGCCGGCCAACGCGGTGTTTAACCCGGATCACAGCCTGCCGAATCAGCCTTACGTGTGGCTGATCAGCGGTGAGGGTGATGTGGTTAACGTTCAGCAGCAGCCGGTGGTGGTGGGAAAACTCAATGCGCAGGGCATCGAAATTCTCTCCGGCCTGCGAGTGGGCGATCGCATTGTGAGTGGGCGATCGCATTGTGGTCGCGGGCGTCAGCGATCTGCGTGATGGTCAGGCGGTGCGCCTGTGGACACGCGAGCGAGGTCTGTGATGCGCCTGCTGGAACCGTTTCTCAAATACCCGATTCGCAGTTGGCTGGTGATCCTGCTGCTGGGCGTGGGCGGCATTTTTGCGCTGCTCAACATTGGCCGTCTGGAAGATCCGCTTTTCACCATTAAATCGGCGGTGATTGTGACGCACTATCCCGGCGCGTCGGCGCAGCAGGTGGAAGAGGAAGTGACGCTGCCGCTGGAGAACGCCTTGCAGCGCTTGCCGTCGCTCGACAACGTCAGTTCGATCTCCAGCAACGGTTTGTCGCAGATCACCGTTACGATTCACAGCCACTATCGCGCCGACGACTTGCCGCAGGTGTGGGATGAATTGCGTCGCCGCGTTGACGATGCCACGCGCCAGTTTCCACCCGGCGTCAGCGCGCCGCTGGTGAATGACGACTTTGGTGATGTCTACGGCTACTTCTTTACCCTTTCCGGCGAGAACTTCACCAACAGCGAGCTGCGCACCTACGCCGATCAATTGCGGCGTGAGCTGAATTTGGTACCTGGCGTGGCGAAAGTGGCGATTGCCGGTATTGAGCAGGAGCAGGTGAATATCACGCTCTCCAGCCAGAAGATGGCGGTGCTGGGCGTGACGCCACAGCGCGTGGCCGCTTTGCTCAACAGCGTCAATGCCGTCTCCGATGCGGGCCAGATTCGCCTCGGCAATGAAACGATCCGCTTCCATCCGACCGGCGAGTTTCACTCACTGGATGAGATCGGTGCGCTGCCAATCTCAGCGCCCGGCAGCAGCCAGCAAGTGTTGCTGCGCGATATCGCCACGCTCAGCTATGGCGTTACCGAACGGCCGGGCAATCTCTATCACGCCAACGGCAACGCCGCGCTGGCGATGGGCGTCTCCTTTGCGCCTGGCGTCAACGTGATTGATGTCGGCGATGCGTTAAGCGCCAAAATTCAGCAGCATCAGCAGGCCAAACCGCTCGGCATCGATCTGAACGTGTTTTATAACCAGGCGCAGGAAGTGAAGCAGTCGGTGGATGGTTTCATCAATAACTTTCTGATGGCGCTGGCGATTGTGGTAGGCACGCTGCTGCTATTTATGGGCGTCCGCAGCGGTATGGTGATCGCCGCCTCGCTGGCGCTCAATGTGCTGGGCACGCTGCTGATCATGTATCTGTTTAAGCTTGAGCTACAGCGCGTGTCGCTGGGTGCGCTGATTATCTCTCTCAGCATGCTGGTGGATAACGCCATCGTGGTGGTGGAAGGCATCAAGGTCGATCGCCAGCGCGGCAAGCCGTTGCAACAGGCGATGATGCAGATGGTGAAACGCAGCGCGCTGCCGCTGCTCGGCGCCACGGTGATCGCCATCATCGCCTTCGCGCCAATTGGTTTATCGCAGGATTCCACCGGCGAATACTGTAAATCGCTGTTCCAGGTGCTGCTGATTTCTCTGCTGCTCAGCTGGATTACCGCTCTGACGCTGACGCCGGTGTTCGTGCAGTGGATGGATGGTCGCCAGGCGATCAGCAAGCAAGACGCACAGCCGTATCAAGGCGTGGTGTTTCGCCTGTATCGCCGCGTACTCACCACGCTGCTGCGCTTCCGCATCACTACTTTAGTGCTGATGGCCGCGTGCCTGGCCGCCTCGGTCTATGGCTTCGGCTACGTGAAGCAGAACTTCTTCCCCGCCTCCAATACGCCGATTTTCTTCACCGATCTGTGGCTGCCGTATGGCACCGACATCCATTACACCGCACAAACCGCGCGCGAGGTTGAAGGCTGGATTAACCAGCAGCCGGGCGTCAGCAGTACCGTGACCACCATTGGTCAGGGCGCGATGCGCTTTACGCTGACCTACGATGCGACGCGTCAGTACAGTAATTACGCGCAGATTATGGTGCGCGTGCAGGACGCCAGGCAGCTGGAAATGCTGGCGCAGCACACCGAGCAGCACATCGGCGAGCACTTCCCACAGGTGACGGAGCGCATCAAACGCATCAATTTTGGCAGTGTCAGCGACAGCGCCATTGCGCTGCGGATTACCGGCCCCGATCCCATTACGCTGCGGCAGATTGCCAGCCAGATTGACGACATTTTCCTCGCCGAGGGCAGCGCGTTTCCGCCGCGTCATGACTGGCAGGCGCGCAGTAAAGTGATTCGTCCGCAGTATTCGCCGCTGCGCGGTCAGGAGCTGGACGTGGACAAGCGCGATATCGACCGCGCGCTGCGTATCAACTTCAGCGGTGATAGCGTCGGCTTGCTGCGCGAAGGCTCGCGGCTGATGCCGATCATGCTGCAGACTTCCGAGCTGGAGCGGCAGAATATCGACCATCTTGGCAATATTCAGGTGTGGAGTCAGACGCAGCAGCGCTATGTGCCGCTGGCCAATCTGGTGAACGATTTCCAGCTGGAATGGGAAGATCCGCTGATTATGCGTCGTGACCGCATGCGCGTCTTGACGGTGCAGACCGATCCCGATCCAGCCAGCGGCCGCACCGCCGCAGAGATTGTGGCGCGCGTGCAGCCGGCCATCGATCAGCTGAAGTTGCCCGCCGGCTATCATCTGGAATGGGGTGGCGAGCTGGAGAGTTCGCGCGATGCCCAAAGCGGCCTGCTTGGCTCGCTGCCGTTAGGTTTCCTCGCGATGTTTGTGATTACCGTGCTGATGTTTAACTCGCTGCGCGATGCGCTGGCGATCTGGATTACCGTGCCGCTGGCGCTGATTGGCGTCACCTGCGGCTTCCTGCTCACCGGCATTCCGTTTGGCTTTATGGCGTTGATTGGTTTGCTGAGTTTGTCGGGTATGTTGATTCGTAACGGAATTGTGTTGGTTGAGGAAACGCACCAGCTGGCGCGGCATCAGCCGTTACAGCAAGCGATTCTCGACGCCGCAACGTCGCGTCTGCGCCCGATTCTGCTCACCGCCTTTACCACCGTGCTCGGCCTGCTACCGCTGCTGCGCGATGTGTTTTTCCAGAGCATGGCGGTGGTGATCATTTTCGGTTTGGGATTCGCCACGGTGCTAACGCTGCTGGTGTTGCCGGTGCTGTATCGGAGTTTTTATCTCTATAAAAAGGATTAAGCGTTTAACACCGCACACTCCGTAGCGGCGCGATTTATCGCGCTTATCATTGGCGGCACCCTGCCCATCCAGATAATGCGCAATAAATTGCGCCGCTACGAGATATCATCAACACGTTGCCCCGCGCTCGCTAATAATATTTTTTTCAACATAAACGTCAGCGGAATTGCCAGAATCGCGCCGATGATGCCCAACAGGGATTGCCAGATAAGAAACGCCAGCAGCTGTGTGGTAAGTGCCATATTCAATCTTTTGCCCAATAACAACGGCTCAATGACTGAACTCAGAATTAAATTCAACGCCACGAAGAACAGTGCGACCACCAATGCGGTTTGGATATCGTACAGCATATAACTTTGCAGCACTGGCGGGATGGCCGCCATAAATGAACCCAGCACCGGAATATAGTTGAAGACAAACATCAACACACCCCAGAAAAAGGCGAACTTCAGGCCAAGAAGATGAGCACCCGCCCAGACAATAATGCCGCCGACAATACTGGTCAGGGTTTTAACCTGAGCATAAACGATAACGCTTTGTACACCCTCTTCAAGTGCCACATAATAGCGCTGATATTGCCCTTCGGCCTGTTTGCGTAGCAAGATTTTTAAATTTCTCATTTCATACAGCATGAAAAACAGCATCAGAAATACCATCAGCCACCAGGAAAGAATGCTGGGTATTTGCGTGAGAAAACCCGTGACAAAGCGCACCACCGCACCCGCATCAACAAACGCCAGCATGTCGTTGGGCGTTAAAACCAGGCCCAAATGACTAAACGTCTGCGTCACCGGCTCGAAGCGTTCGGCCAGTAGCTGCGGTGCCTGACGGCTCAGCTGGATTAAATCGGGGGTTAATACGGTGAGTTTGATGATGGTGAACACAATCACCAATAACAGCAGCACAATCACCAGCAGCGATGACAGCAGACGCGGCACGCGTTTTCTTTCGAGCCGACTGATTAACGGATCGAGCATAATCGCCAGAAACAGTGACAGCATTACCTGATTAATTAATGCCGATGCCAGATAGATACCGGTAAGAATTATGGTCAACGTGGCGAGAATTATCAGTACGCGCAAAAGCCTTGACCATAAAGGAAACTCGTTCAGTCCCATTATTAAGATCCTTCATCCTATACAAAATGTATTATAGAGAAAAACCTGTGCGCTGGGCCTTGTTTGAGGTCAAGTGACGAAAAACATTCAGGCCGTAAGAGAAACGGCCTGAATGTCACGCGCTATTAATTGATTCTGAATCTCCGCGTTAATGGCTTTTCGATTTCGACAATTAAAAACATCACGAAGCCAATGATCAAGGTAATAATCCAGTAACGTAACGGTAGCGCGGTGGTACCAAACAGCAGCTGCATAAAGGGCGCGTAGATAATCAGCAATTGCAGAACTAACAGCACGCCGCTGACGATCCAGATGCCTTTATTCATCAGCAAACCTTTGCTCAATGAGAAGCCGTCGGAAACACGACAGTTCAGCATATAAAACCACTGCGCCGTTACCAGCGTTTGTAATAACACGGTACGAATAAATTCCGGTGAATAGCCGCGCGGTTGCAGCCAGGCTTCCAGAACGAAGGCGCTTATGGCGATCATCGAACCGACAAAAATCACGCGCCAGATGGCGAAACCATCCATCACATGCAGTTTGGGATCGCGCGGCGGACGACGCATGATATTTTGCTCACCCGCTTCAAACGCCAGGCCGAAGGAGAGCGTGGCGGAAGTCGCCATGTTCATCCACAGAATCAACACCGGCGTCAGCGGAATGAGGTTACCGGCCAGCAAGGCAATGATGATCAGCAAGCCTTGCGCGAGGTTGGTCGGCATGATGAACAAAATGGTCTTTTTCAGGTTGTCATAGACACGGCGCCCTTCCCGCACCGCGCTGGCGATGGTGGCGAAGTTATCGTCCGTCAGCACCATATCGGCGGCTTCTTTAGTCACTTCGGTACCTTTAATCCCCATGGCGATACCGACATCCGCCTGCTTCAGCGCGGGCGCATCGTTAACGCCATCGCCGGTCATCCCGACTACCTCTTTTTTGCTTTGCAGCGCCTGCACCAGACGGAATTTATCTTCCGGACTGGTACGGGCAAAGATGTCGTACGCCTGCGCCGCCTCACTCAATTGCTGGTCATCCATCACTTCCAGCTCGCGCCCGGTGATGGCGGTGCTGGCGTTACCGATTCCCAGCATCTGCCCAATGCTCATCGCAGTTTGCGGATGGTCGCCGGTGATCATTTTGACGCGAATGCCGGCTTGCAGGCAGTCGCCAATCGCGGTTATGGCTTCCGGTCGCGGTGGATCCATCATCCCGGCGATGCCGAGCAAAATCATGCCCTGATGCAAATCCTGATGCGTCAGCTCAGTTTGTCCTGGCGTGGCCGGTTTCCAGGCCGCCGCCACCATGCGTAATCCTTCGCGCGCATACTCCTCAATTTTGGCTTCCCACCACGGCAGATCGATCGGCTGCAATCCGGCTTCTGTTTGCTGCTGCTGACAATGTCTGAACAGTACGTCCGGCGCGCCGGTCAGCAGCACGCACTCTTCATCGCCAATCAGATAGTGCGTCGACATGTATTTGTATTGCGAATCAAAGGGGATTTTATTGCGCAGTTCGGTGGTGACTGAAGGCAGATGTCCTTTGGCGGCTAGCACTTTAAGTGCGCCTTCCGTCGGGCCGCCGGTGATTTTCCACAGTCCGTTTTCGTCTTTAATCAGCTGGCTGTCGTTACACAGATCGATGGTGCGCAGATAGCGCTCGAGGATCGAGCCTTGCGCCACTTTCACCGGCACAGCGTCATCGGCTTTATGGATGGCGCCTACCGGTTCATAGCTCACGCCATCAACGCGGTAAATCTGATCGGCGGTGATAATCGCTTTCACCGTCATTTCATTCATGGTCAGCGTGCCGGTTTTATCTGAGCAGATCACCGTCATCGCGCCCAGCGTTTCCACGGTAGGCAGCTTGCGGATGATCGCCTGCTGCTTCGCCATGGTTTGCACGCCAAGCGACAGAATGATCGAGATAATCGCCGGTAATCCTTCGGGAACCGATGCCACCGCAAGGCTAATCAGAGACAGCATCAGCTCTGAAACCGGCATATCGCGGAACAGCAAACTAAAGACAAACAGCGCGGCCATCATCGCCAGGATGATCAGGAAAATGGCTTTACCAAGTTTATCCATCTGCACCAGCAGCGGCGTGCGGTGCTTTTCGATATCGGACATCATCTGGTTGATGTGCCCAAGTTCCGTGGCGCCACCGGTAGCGACCACCAGCCCTTTGCCGCCGCCCGAACTGACGGTGGTGCCGGAGAACAGCAGATTGGTACGATCGCCCAGCGGCAGCTCGCCGATGAGCGCGTCAGTGCCCTTCTCGACCACGGTGGATTCGCCCGTCAGAATCGCTTCTTCAACGCGCAGGTTATGCGCCTCAATGACGCGCAGATCCGCCGGGATGCGGTCGCCGGCGCGGATCACCACCACATCACCTGGCACCAACGCGGTGGTGGGCAGCGTCTCGTGATTTCCCGCGCGGATCACCACCGTTTCGCTGGAGAGCATATTGCGGATACTTTGCAGGGATTTTTCCGCATTGCTCTCCTGAATGTGGCCAATCAGGGCATTCACCACCGCCACGCCGAGAATCACCAGCGTATCAACCCAGTGTCCCATGACGGCAGTCAGCAGCGCAGCGGCCAGCAAAACGTAGATCAGCACATCGTTGAAGTGAGCGAGAAAACGTAGCCAAACCGGCTTGCCGGGTTTCTGTGGCAGGGCATTTTCCCCGTACTGTGTTAGGCGCGTCGCCGCTTCAGCACTACTGATTCCCTCGGTGGAACTTTGCGTACTGGCCAGCGTTTCATCGACAGAAAGTTGATAATAGGTACTTTCCGGTTTAGCAGTATTCATCGCTTTCTCCTCAAATCCTGTTTCGGAAATCAAGGCGGTGATATCCCGTATTTAACAAGTCGCCATTGAACGAAAAGATCAGACCTGACTTATCCGGTGGAAGAAGCGGTCCGTTTCAGATTGAAAAATATGTCGTTAATGGCTGCTCAGCGGCAATGGAGCAGCCCTATTTTCTATACGAAATTGAAAGTTTTTTGTAAAATGAACGCTATAAACGTAGCACAGGGATATTCAACGCATTCATTTCTCAATAAAAGTCGTAAGGCGAAAACCATTTATCTCACCAGACTTATCCGATCGCGGATAATAATAAAAATATAGTGTGATAATTCATAAGGCTGGGTAATTTAAAGCCAATATTCAGGTTGCTTTAATCTGATATTTTATATCGATATTGCGGATTAAATATCCATGAAAATCAGTTTTATTAGATTTAAATCTGGTTAATTTCATCAAAAATATTACAAGCTATCAGGCTTTACTTTTTTTGACATCTGCGTCTATGCTCATCGATAACAAAAACATCCTGTTAATACTTCTCACCTTTCAAGACGATGGCGCAGTTTTTCTGTGGTCATGGTTAATGGAGGCAACGATGTATGGTTATAGCCTGCTCCGTCTGAGTCTTTATGTTGTCATTGCGATCGTTACCTGCTCCGCCGTAGGACTATTCACCTACGCGGTTGTCTCTATGCTTGGTAATTAAATTATCCACTCACATTATTGCCAACAATGGATTCGTTGTTGCTGAGGATAAAACAGTGACTCGTTATATTACGCTGACTGCCATTGTTATATTTTTAACAACGGGTTGCGATCAAAAAACACAGGAAGTCACGCCACCGCCACGCATGGTGAAAGTCGTTGAAGTTGTGGCGTCCGGCGAATCTCAACAACGTATCTTCCCGGCGCGCATTGAATCCGGCGACTCCACCGATTTGTCGTTCAAACGTGCAGGACAGATTGAATCGCTGGATATTCGCCAGGGCAACCGCATCGAGCAGGGCCAGCTCATCGCCAGGCTTACGGCGCGGGAAGCGCAGCAGCGCGTTAATGAGCGCCAGACCGCCGCCACGCTTGCCCAGCGGCAATTTGCCCGCTTCCAGACGCTCTCCGGCCGCCAGGCGATTTCGCAGGCAGACATGGACGTGCAGCGCGCCAACCGCGATGCGGCCAATGCCGCGCTGCAAATTGCCCGTGAGGAGTTAAGCCAGATGATGCTAACCGCGCCGTTCAGCGGCGTGGCCGCCGTGGTTAACGTGCGCAATCATCAGGTAGTTGCCGCCGGACAAACCATTGCCACCTTGACTCGCAACGATCTGCTCGACGTGGTTTTCAGCGTACCGGAAAACCTGTTTACCGCGCTGGATATGCGCAACCTGACCTATCGCCCGGTGGTGCGCATCAACTCATTGCCGGATCGCGAATTCCAGGCCGAGTACAAAGAGCACACCGGCAACAGCAACAGCAACTCGCTGACGTGGCAGATTATTTTAACTATGCCGCGCCCGGCCGATTTCCCGGCGGTGGGCGGCGTCAGTGGCACGGTAACCATTAACCTCGCCAATCTACCCGCCAACGTGAATCGCGAATCGTTAGTGGTGCCGGTGGAAGCGGTATTCAATCCCGATAACAGCCAGCGCAACGAGCCGCATGTCTGGGTGGTGCAAGGCAGCGGCGATCAGTTGACGTTAGAAGATCGCAAAGTCAGCGTGGGCGAAGTAACCGATCGTGGCGTGGTGATCACCGCCGGGCTGCATGCCGGTGAACGCGTGGTCGCTGCTGGCGTCAACGAGCTGCATGCTCAGCAACCGGTACGCATCTGGACGCGTGAGCGGGGGCTGTAATGGATATCTCCCGGCAGTTTATCGATAATCCGGTCCGCGTCTGGCTGGCGATTCTGTTACTGGGCGTCGGCGGCATTTTTGCTCTGCTCAATATTGGCCGTCTTGAGGATCCAGCCTTTACCATTAAGACCGCGGTGGTTGTCACCCACTATCCCGGCGCGTCCGCGCAGCAGGTAGAAGAGGAAGTCACCTTACCACTGGAAAATGCGCTGCAGCAGTTGCCCTATCTGGACAATGTCAGCTCCATCTCTTCCAACGGCCTGTCGCAGATTACCGTCAACATTGACTCGCGTTACCACTCCAACGCGTTGCCGCAAATCTGGGATGAACTGCGGCGCAGAGTCGGCGACGCGGCGCGTTTCTTTCCTCCCGGCGTAGCAGCGCCATTCGTTAACGATGATTTTGGCGATGTGTTTGGTTTCTTCTTCGCTATTTCTGGCGACAACTTCAGTAATCCGGAACTGGTGCAATACGCGGAGCAGCTACGGCGTGAACTGGTGCTGGTGCCGGGCGTGGGCAAGGTGGCGCTGGGCGGCGTGATCCCGCAGCAGATTAATATCGATGTCTCCTTAACGATGATGGCCGCGCGCGGCATTACGCTGCCGCAACTCGCCAGCGTGCTAAGTCGACTCAACGTGGTCTCCAATGCGGGCGACATCAAAGCCGGCACGGAATCGATCCGTCTGCATCCAACCGGCGAGTTTCAGAACATCGAGGAGTTGGGCGACTTGCTGGTCAGCCCGCCTGGCGATCACGCCACCACCCGATTGCGCGATATCGCCTCGCTGTCGCGCGGGCTGAGTGAATCGCCCTCCAGCGTTTACCACGCCAGCGGACGTCCGGCGGTCACCATGGGAATTTCGTTTGTTCCCGGCGTGAATGTCATTGATGTCGGGCGCGCGCTGGAGGCCAAACTGCAGCAGATGTCGGCAGAAAAACCGGCTGGCATTCAGATCAACGTGTTCTACGATCAGGCCGCCGAAGTGGCGCACTCGGTGAATGGCTTCATAGCCAACTTCCTGATGGCGCTGGCGATTGTCGTTGGCGTGCTGCTGATATTTATGGGTGTGCGCAGCGGCATTATCATCGCGTTGTCGCTGGCGCTCAATGTGCTGGGCACGCTGCTGATCATGTATCTGTGCGGCATTGAGTTGCAGCGCATCTCGCTGGGCGCGCTGATTATCGCGCTGAGCATGCTGGTGGATAATGCGATTGTGATTGTCGAAGGCGTGCTGATCGCGCGTCAGCAAAACTCGCCGCTGATGACCACCATCAACTTTGTGATTCGCCGCACCGCCTTCCCGCTGCTGGGCGCGACGATAATCGCCATTCTGGCGTTTGCGCCGATTGGTCTTTCGCAGGATTCCACCGGCGAGTACTGCAAATCGCTGTTCCAGGTATTGCTGATTTCCCTGCTGCTGAGCTGGTTCTCGGCGCTTACCATCACGCCGGTGCTGATCAAATGGTGGCTGTTTAAAACACAGGAACCTACTAAAGCTGCGGCTGAAGTTTCACCTTATGACGGCGGTTTTTATCGCTTTTATCAGCGCATGTTGCTGGTGTTGCTCAGGCAAAAAACCCTCACGCTTTCGCTGATGGCGGTGCTGCTGGCGCTGGCGATTTGGGGCTTTGGATCGGTACGACAAAACTTCTTCCCTTCAGCCAATACGCCGATCTTCTTTGTCGATCTCTGGCTGCCGTACGGCACCGATATCAACGCCACCGAGCAGATGGCCAGCGACATTGAAAAATCGATTAACGGGCAGCAAGGCGTGGTGTCTACCGTCACCACCATTGGCCAGGGCAGCATGCGCTTTATCCTCACTTACAACGGGCAGCGTCAGTACAGCAACTATGCGCAAATCATGGTGCGCATGGACGATCAACGTAATATCGCCGCGCTGTCACACCGTATTGATGCCTACATCGTGCGTCAGTATCCGCAGGTCAATGCCAGCACCAAACGGGTGATGTTTGGTCCTTCGGGCGGTAGCGCGATCGAGGTGCGTATCAAAGGTCCCGATCCCGACAGAATGCGCCTGATCGCCAGCCAGGTCGGCGACATCCTCACCGCCGATCCCGCCACCGACAGCGTGCGCAACGACTGGCAAAACCGCAGCAAAGTTATTCGCCCGCAGTTCAATCTGGCGCTGGGCCGCGAGCTGGGCGTCGATAAGCAGGAGGTGGATAACGCGCTGGAGATGAATTTCACCGGTAGCCGCGTTGGGCTGTATCGGGAAGGCGCTGACCTGCTGCCGGTCATCGTACGGCCACCGGCCAGCGAACGGCAGGACGCCAATCATCTCAATAACGTGCTGGTGTGGAGCCAAAGCCAGCAGCAGTACATCCCGCTCAGCAATGTGGTGAGCGGTTTTACGCTGCAATGGGAAGATCCGCTGATTCTGCGCCGCGATCGCAGCCGCGTGCTCACCGTGCAGGCCGACCCGAATCCGCTCAGCAACGATACGTCCGGCGATATTGTGGCGCGCGTGAAGCCGCTGATTGAGCAAATCTCGCTGCCGCACGGCTACAGCATTGAGTGGGGCGGCGATGCGGAGAGCTCCAGTGAAGCGCAGCAAGGCGTGTTTACCTCGCTGCCGCTGGGTTATCTGGTGATGTTCGTGATCACCGTGGTGATGTTTAGCTCGCTGAAAAACGCCGTCGCTATCTGGCTGACGGTGCCACTGGCGCTGATTGGCGTGACGCCGGGCTTTTTGATCACCGGGATTCCGTTTGGCTTCATAGCGTTAATCGGCCTGCTGAGTCTTAGCGGTATGTTGATTCGAAATGGCATCGTGCTGGTCGAAGAGATTGAACAGCAGAAACTTGTAAAGCCGCAGGCTGACGCGATCATCTACGCCGCCACCTCGCGTCTGCGCCCTATTCTGCTGACCGCCTTCACCACCGTGCTCGGGCTGGCGCCGCTATTGCGCGATGTGTTCTTCCAGAGCATGGCGGTGGTGATCATGTTTGGTCTGGGGTTTGCCACGGTGCTGACGCTGCTGGTGCTGCCGGTGATTTACGCCTGCTTCCATCGCCAAACGGTGGCTAGCGCATCATGAATGTGACCGGCCTCAACGTGATTAAAACGCTGGGATGTATGACGGCGGTGACATTTTTCACCGTGTACAACACCTGGGATCGCTACGATTACGATTATCACTGGATTCTGGCGTTTCTGACCTTTATCTCCACTATCGCCACGCCGCTGTTTTTTGTCGTCGCCGGGATTATGGATGCCCGTTCCGAGCAGGATGTTAACTGGCAGATAGGCAAGATTCGCAATCTGGTGATCGTATTTCTGTTCTGGATGACGGTCTATTACCTGTGGGAACCCTATCAGCGCGGCTACCTGATCCAGCCGTGGTTCATCTTCTCGTTCATTATCATCTACAGTTTTCACCCGCTGATGATCTGGCTTAGCCAGCACCGGCGCGCGTTCGTTGCGCTGGTGTTTGCGTTGCTGGCGTTCTCATATGGCTACGATTTGCTGGCGGTGCTGCATCCGGACGACCCGCTGTTCCGGCTTGAACCGCAGTATCGGCTCTGGACCTGGCTGCTGTTTTACTTAACCGGCCAGCTGTTGTGCGATCCGCTGATTAATGACTGGATGGAGCGCAAAAAAGTGGCGCGCGGTGCGGTGATCGCCCTGCCCTTTATCTATCTGTTTACCTGGTTTTATGAGCAGCACTTCTTCTTCGCGCTATTCAAAGCCGATCGCAACGCCTTTATTCTCACCGGCTCGCAGATTTATCTGCTGGTGGTGGTGCTGGTGATTGCCGCCAGTCAGGTGCGCTTTCGCCGCAATGTGGCGGTTAAAGAGACCATTCTGGCGACCATCAGCAAAACTATGACCGGCGTCTATATTCTTCACTACTCGGTTTTCCATCTGCTCACCGCGCTGATTCCCATCACCTCGCTGGCGACTAAGCTGACGCTGATTGCCGTGACCTTTGCCGCTTCGGTGCTGCTCTCCAGAGTGATCCTCGCCAGCGGCTGGCTGAAAAAAGTCATAACCCTTTGATGCAGGCCGGCAGATTGCTCTGACTGCTGCAGTCAATGCGCCCCTTGATTTGCAACATCATGTAATCGAAAAACGGATTGGAGGTGTTGCGCATCAGCGTATCCAGCCCAACGATCAGGCTGGCGGTTTCACCGCGCAGCGAGATGGTGCCAAAGCTAATGCCATAACGATTCTTTTCCGTTGGCTCGCGGCCATACAGCGAGTCGCTGAGTGGGAACGGCACGGCAATGTGCGATAACGAATAGGTATCCTGCGGCCAGGCTTCATGCATCGAACGCACGATTTCTTGCGTTTGATCCGCCGCTGTAATGCGCGCCACGGTCTGATAGGTGGTCGGTGACGCGTTGGTGATGACCGTTGAGGCATAGCGGCGCGGCGCAGGCGGCAACAAATTATTGACCGCTGAGTAGAGCGCGGGCCTGAACAGCGCGCGCAAGTTCGCCGCCTGGTTGACGTCGAACATCACCAGTTCACTGCCGTTATCCGGCAGATAGCGATAGAACGCATTGACCACCGCGCGGGTGCTGACGGTGGAATCCAGCACTGACTGGAAGGTCAGCACCGGCGGAAACGCCGGCATGGTGCCGCCGCGTATCACATGCAGCAGCTGATCCTGCATCGCCTGAGTCAGCAGCCACGATTGCCGCGCCGCGCGCACCGGGAACGAGTTGTACTTGAAAGGATTGTATTCCGGGATGATGCTCAGCCACGCCGCTTTGGCGAAGCCGGGAATAATGGCGGGCCAGCCAGCTAAGCCAGCAAACCGCGCATAGGCGGTGACGCCAATCATCGGCGACAGCAATACCAGCTGCTGCGGCTTGCGCAGCGCGTTATTTTGCAACGTATCGAGGCTGTATTTCACCGCCAGCGCGCCGCCGTTCGAGTATCCAACCAGATGCAAAGGTACGTTGCTGCCCGCCAGGCGTGTCGCTTCGCGCACCGCTAAGCGGGTTGCCGCCATCCACATTTGCCAGTCAACTTTGGTGAGCGAACCGGGCGCCGTGCCGTGTCCCGGCAGCCGCGGCACTACCGCCACAAAACCCTTCTGCTGATACGCCTGCGCCAGATAGCGCATGCTGTACGGCGAATCGGTTAATCCATGCAGCAGCACCACCGCACCTTTCGCTTTTCCTTCCGGCTCGAGGATATAAGAGCGATTCCAGTCGGTGTCGAATCGCGCCGGATAAACCGGGCTTTGCGCGTTAAAGCGGTTGAGCGCCGTTTTCTCATCGCCACTAAGCTGGTCGGTCACGTTGAGCTTCATGTCGTGGAAAATCGCTGCTTCACGCGTCAGATAATCCGCGAAGCTGGCGCGATCGATCTCATCCACCGACATTTCATCCGCCGACCACGTATGCCAGCGATGCAGCGGCGGTCCCTGTTCGGATTGATAACCACGGATCACCAGGAACATCACCAGCAAAGCCAGCAAGCCTAACGCTACGCGCTTGAGCACTTTGCTGATGCGATCTTTATGCAACGCGTTGACGGAATCAGAAGGCATAGCGAACCCAGGCAAACAGCACGTTACCGTTATTGTAAGTGCCGGGAATATAGGTGAACTGCACGTTGAAACGTTTATAACCAGCGGAGAACAGCGGCAGCACGATAGGCAGCGGCACGTAATTGGCGAAGTCATCGCGCGCGGTGATACCGGCGGTTAGCCCAAGTCCGAGACGAAAATCGCGCGATTGATCCAGATACCAGCCTTTCTCCCAGCCATAACCAATGATCGGCTGCCATTCGTTATGGGAATCTTTAAACGCCATCGCATAGAGCGCGCTCCAGTTACCGTCTTCATTGATGCGCGAGACGCCCAACCCGCCGCCCCACGGCGTTTCATTGTAGTTATCGGTTTTATCTTTATCGTAAGCAAAACGAGCATGCCAGCTGATGAAAGGCAGATAGAGATCGTAATACTGCGGTTCCTGCCAGGTTTGTGAAACGTCCTGCTTGAGCCATTCCCAGCCATCGCTGATCGTGTTGGCCGCCGAGGCGGGACAGACAAACAGGGCCAGAGTCAGCAACCAAGCCGCCTGAAGAGTACGCATCATGTATGCCTCTGAAATTCACCGCCGCGAAAAGGAGTGGAAAAGCTGATGTGCTCACAAAGCAGATCAAGCCACTTAACCGGTGAGATTATAGTTGCTTGTTATTGCTATAAGTAGCATCACCACGCAGATAACAAACCACCTTGTGATAATCGGCGCGGCAAAGCGCAGCCAAAGATGAAGCGTAACCGGCCGTTCAGCCATCCAGGTCTTTAAATGGTTAAAATAAATAAACATATTCGTTGCTAAATTATTATCGCTATGTCTTAATGCGTCATCGGTTTGGAACACAGACCTTATGAAAGCAGTTTTAGTAAAGCAGTCCTCAGTTCAAGTGTTATCCCTAGATATCCTTCTTCGAGAGCCTCCTCCTAAGTGCCCAATAAGTAAATCTTTCACTTCAGGCCAATTTTCGCCGCTACAAGTGGCTCATCAATTAAGGAATTATCTATGTCTAACAAAATGACTGGTTTAGTAAAATGGTTTAACTCTGATAAAGGTTTTGGCTTTATCACTCCTAACGATGGCAGCAAGGATGTTTTCGTCCATTTCTCTGCCATCCAGAGCGACAACTACAAAACTCTTGATGAAGGTCAGCAAGTTTCCTTCACCATCGAAAATGGCGCCAAAGGCCCAGCAGCGGGCAACGTTACTCCGCTGTAAGCCGCGCTCATTATCAGCAGCGCTTGCAATAGCGATGAAGACAATAGTCTGAGCAGATAAGCACCGCTGATAATAAAAAAACCCGCCTCGTGCGGGTTTTTTATTGCCTGAAACTTGGTGTGACTAAGGTTTGCGTAGTGAATAAACTGCTCGCCAGCGGAATTTACGTAGTGGCAGCGCCTTCCAGTCGTTAAAGCTGCAATGCAGGTAATGTACGTCGGTGGTTATGCGACTTTACTTGGATCGAATGTGGCATTAGCCAGTATCTGGCGCACAGCTCAAGCCCAACTCTGCATAGAAGATTACGGTTTTGAATCGAAAAAAAATGAGGTAGGTTTTTTACCTTATCCACAAGCGAAGAGCTGTAAAAACAACGATGTTAGAATTGCTTGTTTATAAAAATCTTTTTAAGCGTAGCTTTGATGGTTATATTTACTACGATTTGATTATGTGCGTAGCCAGGAAGTTACCGCTAATCCAGGTATCTAACGTAAACCAAGGGAATGAAATTAATGAGAGCAGTCGAGTTATTGCAGTACATTCTGAAGCCAGGCACTGGACGAGAATTCCATACAATCATGGTTGAAATAAGTGCTCCTCTCCATCGTGGAGCGGGTATCGACATCATTGCATTTGGCAACTCGATTCATGATGAGGATTCTTACTTTCTGATTCGGGCATTTGATGATGTTGAACATATGAAAGCGTCTCAGGAAAAATTTTATATGAGTGATGAATGGATAAATGGCCCTCGAGAAGCAATCATCGAACGAATTCAAACCAGCGTAAAATCGGTATTGATACTTCCGACTATGGCAATTGATGGGCTTAGAAGTAATTAGAAACAAGGTGATAAAAGGGACATTACATGCATTGTTGATATAAATTACCTTGTCGCTTTGGATGATGAAGCGTGGAAACTATAAGATATCACCAGATATTAGTTATGAGATACCTCGCATCACTCATGCCGGACAGCGTTAAACGCTGTCCACTTTGGCCAGAAGCGGAGGCTGTCTGTATTAAGGCATCATCAGTGCCATCAATTTTGGGAACACAATAAAGCTACTCAATGGTGGCTTAAGTGCGGATGATGCATTTAGAGGTATTCGATAATTTCAAACCCTTCGTCAACTGTAGGTTCTGAGAAATAACTCGTAATGGTATTGAACTGTTGATCTGTAGCTGCAAAGTCGTGCGTACCTTCTGCGTTACGGGCGTGTAACCGGGCTCTGCAGACTTCATCAGATACGTTCAAATAATGCAGACGATTATCAGCACCTGACTCCTTAATAATACTCATCATCCATTCACGCTGTGTCCGTGTGTTTGCCGGAAAGTCCAGAACAACGGATAAACCCGCTTTGAGTAGTGCCACCAGGTGGGGCTTCATAGCCCTTCTGAGCTTTGAAGAACAATGAATATAATCCGCCAATGATTGCATTTCATTTTCATAGATCGCAGCCAGCCAGTTGTCCTCACTAACAATTACGGAGCCAGGTAAAGTAACTAATTTTGCAGATAATGTGGATTTGCCTGATGCAATTTTTCCGCATAAAAGATGCAGGGTTGGTTTTGCTGAAGTTGCCACTGTGTCGAAGTCCATATTTACCTCAATGGTTTGTTCGTTAAGGCCCACTTTACTGGCGGGAAATGGCGAACGTAATCCCACCTAAAAATTGGAAGTGATGATAATGAGTGGGTGAGATTGTACTGAGCCGGTTGCTGCATTTTTCCAGGCTAACAGGCGACAACATAAAAATCAGCTTTTTTTTAACTTTTTACTTTTAAACGTCCGCTGCTCGCCCAAAGCCGCCCATTAACGCCTCTCTGCTTAAATAACAAGCGTACTGAGAGAAGTTTTCCTTTTGCTAATCGGATCCCCTAAACTCCATCGTGTAGATCGCAACATATGGGCATTGACCTAAAAATGAATTTACCATCAGAAAATGAGACTCGTAACTTAAAGCCATTGCCACAATGTCCATCAGTGTCTGTTATGAGAGCCTTTCATTTAGTTCACGCTGACGCGCCAGACAGCTTCAACGGACGTAGAAAGTGGACACCGGTTAATAAGAAGGAAATAGGATGCTTTTGCCCGATTTGAATTTCACACAAACGCTACATCACCCGTCATTTCGACTATGAGCCGTCCGCTGTTTGTTTCTCTGGATGGACCCAAAGGCGTCGGTAAAACCACGCTACTGGAAGCCATTACGAAAGTACTCAGGTCAGATAACATTAAGGTAATCCGGCTTTGCGAGAAAAAAAGCGATCCCTTCAGGAGAGAAACCATGGCTCTGGTGAACAGGCTGGCCAGAAATCCCTCCATGGTTTTAGAGCGGGAAGTTTGTGCGCGCTTTGCTGATAGCCGTGCATGGATTTCCCAACATGTGCTGACTAAACAGCCACCGTACAGCATCATTTTGATGGATCGCTGGTACCCGTCGGATGCCGCGTTTCGCCGGATGGTTCCATTTGCTGAGATTTTACAGTTAAACATTGATCGAAACGTGCAAGCGCCGGACCTGCATGTCGGGGTTGTTACTGCGCCTGAAATTTCATGGGCAAGGGCTGCAGCCAGAACGCGCGGGTTAAGTAGTACGGTGATGCATAAACTGGAAGATCATGTAGCTTGTACTCAGTCGTTCGAGCGAGCCGTTGCTAAACACGGCTGGGTTTTATGCCGTAATGAAGGGATGATCGAACACGCAACCCTGCAGGTTGTCAATGAGATCTACAAACTGCTGAATGACCTTTAGGCATCAGTTCTGAGACACTTTTTCTGCCGCATTCCATTAGACCTGTTAGTGGAAACTCATCACTCTGGCTGTGCCCTCAACACATCCGTCCATGGTTATCAGTTGCTACTCGGGCTAACTGTACATCGGTGTAATCCCTGAAAGTTCTACAGACGCACGTCTTGTGGATACGCTATGGCTGGGTGGGGGCTCCAGATATAACAGCGCGGTGCATAATATGCAGCTGGTGTCCGCCAACTTCCGCGTAATAAGCTGGCTATCCGTAAATGTAACGAAACCAATATCGTTACCTGCAAAGGGTTTTATTGCATCCTTGCGCTTTCATATTTATACAGCTGTTCACGGATTACTTTAGAATTAAATATATCACCCCTTTTTGTAGTGCCTTCCCATTATTTCACCGAGTTAATATCCATCATTGAGAAGCGCTTAACGCCTTTAACATTAAACCTCTTTCATGCAAAATTGCACATAATACTACCCTGCATTAGCACCTAATAACGGCAGTGAACAGTCACTTAGAAAATATATAAATCTTAGATTTCATGACTTTTAGGAATTAACCTTTAGCTAAATCCGTAATAGCGCCTACAGTTTAAGTCGAGGTTGTCATAAACGTGAAAATGGAGGATGGTTAATGTCTTTTCAACACGACGGGAAAGGCTACGTCATTATTGGCGAAGCGGCACTGAGTATTGCCTTGGGACAGAGAGTTGTCAGCATACAATCACTGATTGACGAACTGGAACATATGGCAAATGCAGGCGGCAGCAAGGCAAGGTTGTCTGATATTTCTGAAGCCACAAAATGGCTGAAGAGTTTCGAAGAGCCCGATCGCGCTGTCCATAACGTGCCATACCTGCAAACGCTTGCAGGCTTGAACGACGAAACGAACTGACGCCTAAGGACGTAGTCCGGCTCTGGCCGGAAGACGACGACGAAGATGACCTCAACGGTCGCGTTTAACGTGTACCGGCTGGAGAAAATGTCACGGACGACACTCTCCCCTTCCTTAATTAATCCCCACCTGTCATTTGGCAATATTCATTTCCCATTCCCAAATTACGTATCAAAATCTTCATTAATTGAGGCAAGTTTTGTCTTGAAAACGATTTCATTATTTTCCCTCGAAATTTGAGACTTTTCTTTATCATCAAGCAATGCGTTTACATCTGGCATAATTTAAGATAATTATCAGCAAGTTGAGCAGCAACATTAACATGCAAAATTTGATAAACCGTAATCTCTAAACAATCTTAAAGACCTTAAGGAAGTTTGTTACTACACTATTCCTACGGTAATCGAAAATATTGGAGGAAACGCAGTGTTATTTCATGACGAAGAACAAGGCCATATCATTATTGGCGAGGCAGTGATTAATCTTGCTGTGAGTCAGAAGGAAATCAACATTCACTCCCTCATCATTGAGTTGGGCACCATGGCCGAAGGCGATGCCAGCGACAATAGACTTGCTCAGATAGCCGACGCCAGACGCTGGCTAAAAGCCTTTGTCGAAACCTCCCCACGAAACCGCGAAGAGCTACGTTGGCTTTCAGCATCCAGACATTTACGCGCTATCAACAATGATCGTTAATGGGTGACTAACGTTGATTCAGGTTAAGGATGCGCCTCAGGGCGCTCCGCATTATGTCGATAAGTAAGTGAGTTAAACAGACTTCATTCCCTGAACCTTTCAATACCCCCTCCTCCAGTTAATCGCCCCCTCTCTCTTTGTACAAATTTACTCTTATCTTCAACAACCAGAACCCGACAGCCGATCTCACAACCAAACATAACTACCTGAATAAAAAGGATAAGCATCATTTGCTTAAAAAGAAAATCTGTACAGATAAATTAATCCTGTACAAGTTTTAAAAGATTGTCTAACTTTATGTTCAGACAGAATCGACTATCCCAACTTTTACGAGGTTCGCATGCGTCAGAGTGTTTCTAAATTTCCCGATACAGCCAGCGATATTGCACATTATTTTAGCAAAGCAAGCGCGCCAACTCAGCAAGAAACGCTAGGTCAAATTGTTGTCGAAATCCTGCGGGCAGGCAAGAACCTTAATCGTAAGGCTATCTGCACTAAACTGTTAAGACGTCTCGAAGTCGCAGCCACTCAAGAAGAAGAACGCCATTATCAGACATTAATCGGCATGCTTTTTGATCGCTAAGTTTTATCTGTTGGCGAGATAAGCCAGTCACGATCCCGTCGAAGGGATTCAGGCTTTAAACCGCTCATTAATGGATTTTTATCCATGAAAGGCGTGCCATAACAGAAATATGCGTTAAATTTAGTTTTGAATGACTTTTAACTGGGTAAATAGCCCAGAAAGCATGGGTTTGTTTAGCCAAGACCCAACGCAATAGCGTAAACATCTTTCAAACGTTGCCGCAGAAATATCTGATCACAAGGAGAGAAAATGCAACAAAGCGCACAGCAAACGTCCCGCGAAATAGACATTACTGACTATCTCCAAAACGCAGGTGACAACCTTTCTGCGGAGAAGACACTGATTGACTCCGCCATCCAGACGCTTGAGAGTCAGGGTAAGAGTGTCTCCAATAGCGCCATTATTTTGTACTTCATCTCGGAAATTGAAAATACCACGGACCCGTTGCAACTTGACGCGTTACTCAACGCGTTGAAGATGGTGGTGGGCTTTACTCCGGGTGAAGAAGAACGTTGGGCATTTTTTTACTGGTGAGTAAAGTCTCAGGGACATGAGGATCAGTATTTTTAATATGGATGTAGCGGTCAGAAAAGCGGGGAATTGACACAACTCTCCCCGCTGATAGGCAAATAGAATAGATTGGTTTTATTAATCATCATCATTAGGCGTATGGCCTACAACGATTTCAAGGCAGTTGCGCAGCACATCGAGTTGCTCAATATCTGTCGCACTCTCCAGCTCCGCTATCAGACTCATAATGATGGCCTTGTTCGTCACTCTTCCTCTCTCTGCGATCAATGACTTTACGATGATACCAATGACTTCTTTTTCCTGTGCATACTGGTCACCGGTGCTGTGTAAATAACTCTGCAGGTCTGACTCGATAGTATTCTGCTGCATAAAATATCCTTACTGAGTTGCGCATTTTTGTCTCTCTTCCACGCACTTAAGCCCTTAGCCGGCGTTAATGTCGGGTTGAGTCGTCATTACCGAATTTGTCTATATCAAAATTTGCCATGTGCTCCCGGTCCCCAACTTTAGGGGATTCACTCTCGGCAATTTCTTTCTTAACATCCTGCATAGCGAGAAGTATTACGCGCGCACGTTCTTCATCCTTTTCAGCTTTCAGCATGCATTCAAGCTTCGAGAGGAGCGCACGTCGCGAGATGCCGGCTTTTTCGCGCAGCAATGCTATTACCGCCTCGCCGATGAGAAGGTCACTCAACTTTTGTTCATGGTGATTTTTCATATCACTCTCTGTTCAACATTTAGTGTTGAGAAGAGAGAGAGATGCGGCTGAAAAACGCTGCAATATCATTTACTGAATGGCATTTTCCCAGGTTCTGTTGCAAGGAAACCTCACGTGTTCATAATTTAATCAGATCGTCATGCAGTAAACTTATACAATGATCGCAATGTTGTACAGTTTTATCAGCGTGAATTGATGAATATTTAATATGAGATAGGGCAAGTAAAACAGGATTGGACTTTTATGGCAGGAAAAAATGACCTCTGAAAGTGGAAATCTCTAACGCTTTCAGAGGCGATGCAAAGCATCATTCGTTACGTGCGGAGAGTACCGCTGGGTCAATTTATAGGAGATTAAAAAAAATGCACGGGTTATATTTTTTTATTTTAGCTCCTATTACAGTCATTTAAATTGCATCTTTATCAAAATGAAACCGCTTCGGTTATTTATGAACTCAATCATCAAGAATATTGATAATTTTTATTTGGCCATTCCAAATAAATGCCATTTATTAATCGATTTCTCATTTTCAAAAGACCACGTTGATAAGTAACGCTCGGGTTTTACTGACGAGGATAAACGAAGCCAGGCAGTGATTTCAGGACTGTCTACCAGACCATTGCTGTGATGATTGAAGTGATAAAGGCCTCGTCCCCGAGCCTTTTCATTTTTATTTGTGGACCTGAGTTGCAGGCGTTAAATACTGCTACTACTCTTTTATCGCTTCATACTTGGTACGAAGGTTACACACAGCACGCACAGCGTGCGAGAGTCTTTGCATATTGTTCATACTTCCTTCCCCGCTCCAGGCGGGGATTTTTTTCAGCATTAGCCTACCTGACACGGAACCAGATGGCATACATCGCCGGTAAAAACACCAGCGTCATAATGGTGCCGCCCAGCGTCCCGCCAATCAGCGTGTAAGCCAGCGTGCCCCAGAACACGGAGTGCGTCAGTGGAATAAATGCCAGAATCGCCGCTAGCGCTGTCAGCAGAACCGGCCGGGCGCGCTGCACCGTTGCCTCAACGATAGCTTTGAAAGGTTCGTGGCCTTCCCGCTCATTCTGATGGATTTGTCCGATCAGGATCAGCGTATTACGCATCAGAATCCCTGACAGCGCGATCAGCCCAACCAGTGCATTAATGCCAAAGGGCTGCTGGAATAGCAGCAGCATGGGCACAACGCCAACCAGCCCGAGCGGCGCGGTCAGAAAAACCATCACCATCGCTGCCATGGAACGCACCTGCAGGATGATGATCAGCAGCGTCAGGGCAATCATAATTGGGAACAGCGGCAGCATCGCTTTAGTCGCTTTACCCGACTCCTCAATCGAGCCCGCCTGTTCAATACGGTACCCCGGCGGCAGTGACGCGATTAATGGCTGAAGTTCCCGGCTCAACGCACTTGAGACATCCGGTGGCTGCAATCCGTCAGCAATATCGCCGCGCACCGTTATGGTTGGCGTTCTGTCGCGGCGGCGCAGCAGCGGATCTTCCATGCGGATGTCGATTTCACCGAGTTGCGAAAGTGGAATGCGCTGCCCATCGGCTCCGGCTAGCGTCAGAGCGTCAAGGCGCGCGGGATCGAGGCGCACCTCTCCGGCTGCACGACCAACCACTTCCACAGATCGGATATCTTCACGAATCGCCGTGATAGATGCCCCGCTTAGCAGGAACTGCAGTTGACGAGCCGCTCCGGCAGGCGTTAGCCCCATCGCCTGCAGCCGATCCTGATCCAGCCTGAAATGCATTACCGGTACACGTGAACCCCAGTCGGTGTTGACGGTGCGCATCATCGGGCTGGCCTGCATCAATACTTTCACTTTCGCGGCCAGCTGGCGCAGTACGTCTGGATCGGGACCCATCACCCGGTAAGCGACCGGATAAGGCGAATAGGGACCGAAAACCAGCTGTGTTACGCGCACCTGCGCTTCAGGCGCGAGCCCATCTGCTGCCGCTTGTCGCAGACGCTGCTTCAGCGCATCGCGATCGTGCTCGCCGTTGGTCAGCACTACGATTTTGGCAAAAGAGGGATCCGGCAATTCCGGGGCCATCGCCAGATAGAAACGCGGCGCACCCTGCCCGATATACGCGGTTACCGTGCGGGTTTCTTTTTGCTTTTTCAGCCAGTGCTCAATTCGCGCCGTGGTCTGGCTGGTCTGCTCTATTGAGGTGCCGTAAGGCATTTGCACTTCAACCAGCACCTCAGGACGATCGGAGGTTGGGAAGAACTGTTTTTTCACCAGCCCCATGCCAATGATCGCCAGCACAAAGCAGCCAATCACCGCGCATGCCACCCACCACTTATGCGCGATGACTTTGGTTAGCAGCCGTCTAAAGCGATTGTAGTGGCGGGTGTTATAGATTGCCGCGTGGCCACCGACTACCGGCTTGATGTCGGGCAGCATCTTCACGCCCAGATAAGGGGTAAACAATACTGCCACCACCCACGAGGCAATCAGGGCAATCCCCACTATCCAGAACATATTGCTGGTGTATTCACCGGCGGTGGACTGCGCAAAGCCGTTGGGCATGAAGCCGATCGCGGTTACCAGCGTGCCGGCCAGCATCGGCGCGGCTGTATGGCTCCAGGCGTAGGCCGATGCTTTGATGCGGTCATAGCCCTCTTCCATTTTCACCACCATCATCTCTATCGCAATGATGGCGTCATCAACCAGTAAACCCAGTGCGAGGATAAGTGAACCCAGCGTGATGCGGTCAAAGTTTTTTCCCGTGGCGGCCATCACCACAAATACCACGGCAAGCGTCAGCGGAACCGCGGCAGCAACCACGATGCCAACGCGCCAGCCCATGCTGACAAAGCACACCACCATCACCACCAGCAGAGCCACGAAGAACTTCACCATGAACTCATCGACAGCCGAACTGATGTTAACCGCCTGGTCGGAAACGTTGGTGAGCGTCATGCCCAGCGGCATGTCACTATTTATATTTCGGACCTCTTGTTCCAGCGCTTTACCCAGCTCAAGACCGTTCCAGCCTTCCCTCATTACCACGCTCAACATCAGTGCAGGTTCACCCTCATTACGGATGAGAAAATCGGGCGGATCGACATAGCCACGTTCGACCTTGGCCACGTCGACAAGCCGTAGCGTGTGATTACCGGAGACGACCGGTGTGTTGCGGATTTTTTCGAGCGTATCCAGCGCACCGTCGAGGCGGATAAACACCTCGGGCCCGCGCGTTTGTATCGAACCGGCGGGTGACAGGGCATTTTGCCCGTTCAGGGCGTTAAATATCTGTTCCGGTGTAATGCCCAGCGTAGCGAGGCGATCGCTGGAAAAGGAAACATAAATACGTTCTGCCTGCTCACCGGTAATGGTGACTTTTTTTACGCCCGCAACGTGTAGCAGCTGCTGGCGGAGTTTTTCGGCATCACGAGACAGAAATCGCTGCGGTTCACCCTTTGCTTTCAGTGCATAGAGGGCAAAAACCACATCCGAGAATTCATCGTTAACCATCGGCCCGATCACACCTGCCGGCAGGTTGCGCGCCTCATCGCTGAGCTTTTTGCGTGCCTGGTAAAACTGCTCCTGCACTTCAGAAGGCGGCGTGCTGTCCTGCAGGGAAAGCATGGTGTATGCCATTCCGGGACGAGTATAGGTCTCGGTGCGGTCATACCACTTCAGCTCCTGCAGCCGCTTCTCCAGCGGCTCAGCCACCTGATCCTGCATCTCCTGCGCGGTGGCGCCAGGCCAGGCGGTGATCACCGTCAGCTGCTTGACGGTAAAGGGGGGATCTTCCGCTCTTCCCAGACCCAGAAAAGCCACTATGCCGGCAACCGTAACGAGAATGATCAGGAACAGCGTGACCGATCGTTCACGCACCGCTAGCGCCGAGAGGTTAAAGCGATTGCGGCTCATGGCTCGGCTCCTTGCGACCCAGGCATTCCGATGCGGACGGCTTCACCTTCATGCAGCAGGTGTGCGCCCAGCGCGGCCACCTGTTCCCCGCTCTGAAGCGGACCCGACACGCGCGCACTGTCGTCGCTGATGCCGAGCAGCGTCACGGCACGCCAGGTGACTTTGGCGGGTTTGCCTTCCACCAGCCAGACGCCAGCACCGCGTCCCGCATCCCACACTGCACTGAGCGGTACTGACCAGGATTCTTGCGTCGCCGCAGATTCCGGGATACGCAGGGTTACGGTTGAACCCAGTGGAGCACTGGCTGCGGCACCGCTCAGCACATAGCGTGCTTCGTAGGTGCGGGTTGCTGCATCCGCCGAGTCTGACAACTCGCGCAGCCTGGCATCGTTCTCGATCCCACTGCCATACAGGATGGCTGTAGCCGGCGATCCCACCTGCGGGCGCAAAGTCTCCGGCAGACTGACCATCGCCTCACGCTGACCGGCGCGGGCGAGACGCACAACCGTTTGACCGGCGCTAACCACCTGGCCTGGGTCGGCCAACGTATCCACCACCACGCCATCGGCATCAGCACTCAGTACGGCATATTGCGAGGCGTTGAGCGCCACGCGTGCCTGCGCCTGCGCGGCGCTCAGATCGGCACGCGCGGCATCTGCCGCTGCACGAATTTGACTGTAAGAGGATGCAGAGACCGCGCCAGAACCCACCAATCCACGATAGCGTTTCTCATCATCGCCGGTCTGGCGCGCGCGTGCCTGGGCGGCGTTTACCGCACCCTCCGCAGCGCGGACCTGCAGCGCGAGATCAGCGGGATCGAGCCTCATCAGCAGCTGGCCGCGTTTGACGCTTTGCCCCTTATCAACCAGACGCTCAAGCACCTTGCCCGACACGCGAAAACCCAGGTCGCTCTGAAAACGTGCGGCCACAATGCCGGTAAAAACGCGAGATTGACCCGCCGCAGGCTCGACGGTCGCCGTCCTGATGAGTGGCGGCCGGGAGCGCGGATCGTCAGCGGCTGATAGAGGTTCGCCGCAACCAGTCAGAATGACCGGCAGCAGGCAGATGACGGACAACAAAGGGAGATGCCGGAGCATGGGTTACCTTACTCAAGGGAAGTATGAGGACGCCATTCTCTGACTAGTGACCAATTATGTCAATGGTCACAAACTACGGAGCGAGACTTCTAAGTACTAATGCAGCCAATTGGTTTGCATCTTCTCCGGCCGTATCAAGTGAGGATTGCAATTGAAGTGGATCGGCAAGAGGTCTGAGTACCAGATAGACGGCGGCGGCCGTTTCATCCAGCGGCGTTTTACGCTCAAATTCCCCGGCAGTGCGTCCTGCGCGCAGGATGGCGAGCACGATTTCACGCAGGGAATCCTCATATTGCACAGCAGCAGGCCAGTGCTCACGCGAGGAAGCGGCGGCGATGTCATACAGCCGACGTTCGCGGAAGAACAGCTCGCAGCCTGCCACAGCAAGCGTCTGAAACAGCTGCTTTATTTTTTCCGTGGCGGAAGGTGACTTCTCCAGCGCAGCGTTCAGCCTTTCCGTGATATCCGTAAGGCAATTGGCGCAGATGACTTCACCGATTTCCTGCTTAGAACCGAAAAACTTGTAAATGTAGGCTTTTGAGAAGCCGATTGATCGCGCGAGATCGGATACGGTGGTTTTCTCAAAGCCGTAGTGGCTAAAGTATTCCATGGCGGCAGCCACAATCTGATCGCGGATGGTGTGGTCGGAAGGCCCACGCGTGGCGGCGGTAGTTTTTTTCTCTGTCATATTTCAACTTTGCTCGGTGAGCTGATGTAAACGATGAGTGACCAGTGGATATTTTGGTCACAATTTCTCATCGCTTCAAGGCCTGATTGCTATCATCACAATCTCAGCGGAATCTCTGAAAAACCGCTTTCGGTAATGTCGTGCGCCCTGCCCGACATAACGCTGGCGTAAATTGGCCGGGCTGCGGGAATTATCATCTACGCTTCTTAAGTGAAATTTAACTTTTACCCGGAGAACGTAGTGCCAACTTTGAATTCCAGTCCTCAATCCGATCTGAAACGTTCATTCATAGCCACCCTTCCACTGGGAATCGGTATGATGGCGGCAATTGATGAAGTGGTATTTCATCAGATTCTGGCCTGGCATCACTTCTTTGACTGGGGCACACCCGCGTTTAGCCTGCTTTCAGATGGATTATTGCACGCAGGCGAGCTGATTCTTTTCGTGCTTGGTTTTTTCATGTTTGCGGACCTGCGAAGCCGTGGAAAACTCAACCGCACGGCAGCATGGGCAGGATTCATTGTGGGGTTGGGTGCGTTTCAACTGTTTGATGGAATTGTTGATCACAAGCTGCTCAGGCTGCATCAGATCCGCTATGTTGATAACGTGCTGCTTTATGACCTCATCTGGAATCTGTCTGCTGTGCTGTTATTGGTGGCAGGCTTGCTGATTTATCGTCACGCGCGGTCTGCTCTATCCGCTAAAACGGAAGTTTGATCCGTGGATCCCATGATGCATCCTGCGGCGATGCCCCATTCAGTCGCGCTATTTACTCTTCTGATCATAGCTCCGGCTGTCATCCTCTTTTTTTATTTGATCGCCGCTGTCCGTTTACGGCGGGTTGCCCACTGGAGCGCCTGGCGCATGGCCAGCTTCACCGCCGGCATCGTCACGATCGTGGCATCCATGCTGCCGCCTTTGGCTAACTGGGCGCATCATGACTTACGCGGTCATATGTTGCAGCATCTGTTACTTGGTATGTTTGGACCTCTCGGATTGGTATTTGGGGCGCCCGGCTCACTGATATTACGCACTCTATCCGCACGGTGGGCGCGCGCTATGATGACTATTCTCCGCACCCGCCCGATACGCTTTTTAATCCATCCATTTACCGCTGCTTCGCTGGATATTGGCGGGATGTATCTTCTTTATCTCACTCCGTTATATGCGTTGAGCATGGCCATTCCTGCCCTGTTTATTTTCCTGCATCTGCATTTTGTCCTCTCCGGCTACCTGTTTACCTGGTCTGTTGCCGGGCCCGATCCCGCGCCTCACCGTCCATCGAGAACTGTGCGTCTGGCGGCAATTTTTTTGCTACGACCGCTCACGCTATTCTTGCGAAGTTGATGTACGGCTTCGGATACCCACGTGGAACCTTAGCCAGCTCTGAAGAAATTCAGCAGGCTGCGCAGTGGATGTATTACGGCGGAGATATTGCCGAGTTTTGCATTATCTTCGGCTTTTTTGCCGCGTGGTTCCGGCAACGCAGCACGCTGCCAGAAATGCTGGTGGGGAAATAATGACCATTCCATGACAAAATTATTTGCCAATATGAAAAGTAATAACATTTGTAGGTAATACGTGGTTACCGTAATCAATAATGTGGCTATCATTGCGCTTTGAACACCCGCTGGCTCCAAAGGACTGTCTGCTGCTATGCCTGTAAACTTTGACCTTAACGATCTTTATGCCTTCCGTGCGCTGGTTGAATACAGTAATTTTCGGCTTGCCGCTGAGTCCATCTGCCTTTCTCAGTCAGCATTGAGTCGTAGGATAGAAAAGCTGGAATCCGCGTTAGGGATCAAGTTGTTCGACAGAACGACCCGGCGTGTCACGTTGACACTGTATGGACGGACCTTTGCTGAACGCTCAGATCAGCTGCTGGCGAATGTTGAACTGGTATTAGCGGATATTAATAAGGTGAGTCAGGATCGTGTAGGGCTGGTCACCGTTGCCACTGTGCCCTCGGCAGCCTACTATTTTATGCCCGATGTTATCCGCCGTTTCCAGACACGCTATCCACGAGTGCGTGTGAAAATCATTGATAGTAGCGCTGGAAACGTCATTGAAGCAGTGGCCAGTGGTCAGGCAGACTTCGGCATCTGTTTTGCCAGGGATCTGCAAACCACTATCGAATTTATACCCTTGACGAGCGATGTCTACGTGGCGGCCTGCAGGCGGGATCATCCATTAGCCAATAAAAAAAACCTGACCTGGCGAGAGTTTTATCAGCAGGATTACATTGAGCTGGATAAGACCTCCGGTAACCGCCATCTACTTGATAAGATGCTGGATCACATCGTTCCTGAGCGCCCCAGTATCTGCGAAACCCGTCATGTGACCACCATGCTAGGTATGGTTGAAGCGGGTATCGGCATGGCTGCCGTACCCGCTATGTCGATGCCGATGTCAGAGCATTCAGTACTCACACACCTTTCACTCACTGAGCCGGTGGTAAAGCGTACGGTTGGCCTGATCAGGCGCAGTGGCCGTATGCAATCCTACATTGCAGCTGAGTTAGAGAAGCTGATCACTGAACAGTATCGTGTTGTTTAACTGGCAGTTCAGCCGTCACCGATCGCAATCCGGTAGCGCGCACAGTATCTTGCGCCTCAGCCGAAGAGAGGAAGTTGAGTAACGCTTTGCCCTCCTGCCCGTTTGTTGCTTTGGCGGTCACCGCACCGGCAAAGCGGGTAACGTATTGCACATCTTCAGGCAGTTCACCCACAAAGGTGACGCCCGGCACAGGTAGCAATTCACTCACTTGCTGGAAACCGATGGCATAATTGCCTTTAGCCACTTCGGATGCCACCGGAATGCGCTCTACCCTATGCGCTTTTGTTTTTACCTGGTCTTCTATACCCAGTTTTTTAAACAGTTGGCTGCTGACATAGCGGCCGCTGGCACTGTCAGAATAAGCAATAGATTTGGCCTGCAAAAGGGCATTACGCAGATCTGCATCCGTTTTAATATTTAGTTTAGGCTCACCTTCTTTGACGACCATACCAATTGAAGAGTCGGCTAGCTCAACGCGCGAACCAAGCTGAAGCCAGTTATCCTTCTCCAGGTTTTTCAGCGCATCACCGACCATAATCACCACATCCGCCTTCTCCCCGCGCGCCAGACGCGCAGGAATCGCCTGAGGCGTTCTCCCCATCGAGGGACCAGAGATCAAAATGATCTTGTCGCCGCTTTTTGCTTCAAATTGTGGGGCCAGTTTTTCCAGCGCCGCTTTAAATCCGCCCGAAATCATAACGGTGACATCTTTGGCCGCCGCTGAAAAACTAACGGAACTCACTAACAGCGTAATGAGAAGTGAACGATGTATTTTTTGCATGATGTTATTCCTGAACTAACCAGCGGTTTGAAGTGATAACGCGCTGCGACGATATAAATAGAGGGTGGCCAGTAATGCACAAATCGCAGCAAAGCTCATCCAGTAGCCGGGTGAAGCCTTATCGCCGGTGTACTCAATCAGTGCAGTTGAAATGACTGGCGTAAATCCACCGAAAATAGCCGTAGCCAGACTGTAGGCCAGAGAGAAGCCTGCAACTCGCACTTCGACCGGCATAATCTCTGTTAATGCCGGGATCATGGCGCCGTTATACAGACCGTAAAGGAAGGAGAGCCACAACAACACTGACAGCATCATGGAAAAGCTGGGTGCTTCAGCAAGCAGGTTAAGTGCCGGATAGGCAGTCATCAGCGCTAACATCGCCATGGTCACCAATACAGGCTTACGGCCATAGCGGTCTGACAGGGCTCCCCCAACCGGTAGCCAGAAGAAGTTTGATACCGCAACCAGCAGAGTCACCAGCAGGCTGTCAGAAGCGCTCAGCATCAGCACTTTTTTACCAAAGGTAGGGGCATATACGGTGATCAGATAAAACGCGGTGGTGGTCATGGCGACCATCAACATTCCGGCGATAACCACCTGCCAGTTTGCTAACAGCGTTTTAAACACGTCACGCATCGCCAGGTGGTTGCGGCGAGCAGTGAACGCTTCGGTCTCCTCCAGTTTACGGCGCAGAACAAAAATGAACGGAACAATCAGGCAGCCGAACAGGAAAGGCAAACGCCATCCCCACTCGCGAAGGGTGCTTTCTTCCATAGCCGCATTCAGTGCAAAGCCCATGGCCGCTGCCACCATAATGGCCACTTGCTGGCTGCCAGATTGCCAACTGGTGTAAAAACCTTTACGGCCGGGCGTGGCAATTTCTGCCAGATAAACGGATACGCCGCCTAACTCTGCGCCCGCTGAGAAGCCTTGCAATAAGCGACCACATAGCACTAAAAAGGGTGCCCAGAGCCCAATCGTTTGATAAGACGGAATGAGAACAATCAGGAATGTCCCCGCCGCCATGATCGACAAGGTAACAATGAGCCCTTTACGTCTGCCGACTTTATCAATATACGCGCCCAGCACAATTGCGCCGACCGGACGCATTAAAAACCCCGCGCCAAAGACCGCGAAGGTCATCATCAGCGAAGCAAATTCACTGCTGGCCGGAAAGAAAGTATGGGCGATATAAGTGGCATAAAACCCGAAAAGGAAAAAATCGAATTGTTCCAGAAAGTTGCCAGAAGTCACCCGCAGTATCGCACTGCATCGGGTTCGGGCCGTCATGGGTAGGTTAGAGGAATGCATGTTTATCTCCAGTTTGTCATTAGCGCTTTTACAGCGCCTGCTTCTGCAGACTGGATGAGCAAAACAAACTATATAAGCGCAATAAACTCATGAGTTGATGCGTTTACTGCATTAATCTGCGTTAGCAAATTCATTAACAAGCTGCAACGGGCCTTTAACAGCCCCTCACTTCTTAGCGTTACTTTTTGAGGGCTAAAAACGTCATACGTATTTTGTGACAAGGCTCATATCCGGTGAGGATGAAAATGACGTCGGTCGGGAAACGTCGTTTTCGGAATCTTAAAATCGCCAGTAATGCGCTGCTGTTCACATTCCGTGCAAATAAAATTTTTGGCACCGCCTTCTTCGCTGCAAGAAAGATACGACGCGGTCAAATATTTCTCCTTTGTTACTTAATTGAAAATAAATTGTTAATAAAATCGGCTTGGAATCCATGAAATTCAGGCTGTAGGGAAAGGAAGGATTGTTTATTTACTTCTTATTAACATAAGTAAGCTTTAAATTTAACAAAAATGGGCACTGTTCACATTTTGATCACAATCATGCGAAAACCGGTGTCTCCTTCAGTTAATCTCTGAGTGTGAATTGAATACCAACCGTCCGCTCCCTACTGCAAAACATCATAAGAAAGGTATCGCAATGAAATTTAACCTCGCATTAGTCAGTGCATGTGTGGTTTCAGCATGCATGTTATTCACAACACCCTCTTTCGCCGCTAAGCCTTACGATATTGCCGTGGTCGCCAAAGTCACCGGCATTCCATGGTTTACCCGCATGGAAGTCGGCGTGAAAGAGGCCGCGCAAAAACTGGATGTCAACGCTTATCAAGTCGGCGGCTCCACTCCAGACCCGGCCCAGCAAGTCAAAGTGATTGAAGATTTGATTGCTAAAAAAGTCGACGCCATCATCGTGGTGCCAAACGATGCCAAAGTATTGGAGCCGGTATTAAAGAAAGCGCGTGACCAGGGCATCGTGGTATTAACCCATGAATCGCCGGACCAGCAAATTGGTCAATGGGATATCGAAACCATCGACAGCCAGAAATATGCTGAAGCCAATATGGACGAACTGGCAAAAGATATGGGTAGCAAAGGAGGGTACGCCATTTATGTTGGATCCCTGACTGTGCCGCTGCATAACGCGTGGGCGGATGCTGCGATCAAATATCAGAAAGAAAAGTACCCGGATATGCATGAAGTAACGTCTCGCCTGCCGGTGGCGGAAAATATTGATAAGTCATACTCCACCACGTTGGATTTAATGAAGACCTATCCCGACCTGAAAGGGATTATCGGTTTCGGTTCGCTCGGCCCGATTGGTGCGGGTCAGGCGGTTCAACAGAAACGCGCTAAAAATAAAATCGCCGTTGTTGGTATCGCTATGCCCGCTCAAGCTGCTCCGTATTTAATGCGCGGTGATATTAAGAAAGCGCTGCTGTGGGATCCAAAAGATGCCGGCTATGCCTTAGTAACGGTCGCTGATCAGCTATTGCAGGGTAAAGAAGTCACCAAAGATCTGACTATTGAAGGGCTGGGGAAAGCCGACGTAGATATGGATAAAAAAGTCATTCGCTTTAATAAAATTCTGGAAGTGACACCAGAGAATGCGAAATCACTTGGATTCTGATCAGGCTTTTTAATTCAGGTATTTTCCGGAGACAGATTATCTCCAGCGCCACACCAGGCTAAGAGAAATAAATACGGCGTTGTATGTTGTGCCGTATTTAGATCTCGACTCAGACATGAAAATTTATACCCTAAATAATTCCAGCAGGGCAAAACGGCCAATGCGCAAACATAACCCATTGATTAGCTCTAAATTGCGCAGCCAATGCCCACTGGAATTACAAAGGATATGCTTAAGGATCGGTGATGAATACGCTTAATACGTCCCCTGCCCCTTATGAGGCCTTTATCAGCCTTGAAAGAATCAGCAAAAAATTTCCCGGCGTACTAGCATTAGACAATGTCAGCCTGACGTTAAATAAAGGCGAAGTGCATTGCCTTGCTGGTCAAAATGGCTGTGGCAAAAGTACCATCATTAAAGTCATTTCTGGTGTTTATCAGCCGGAAAAAGGCGCGGCCATTACGCTGGACGGAAAACTATTTCATACTCTTACGCCCCAGCTCTCTTCGTATTACGGCATTCAGGTTATTTATCAGGATTTGTCTTTATTTCCCAACCTGTCGGTAGCCGAAAACATTGCCATTCACCGTTATTTACCCGGCGGAGATTTTTGGGTACATCGCGAGGCAATGCGCAAAAAAGCGGTGGCAGCGATGCAACGGGTCGGAGTCTCTCTGGATCCGGATCGTAAAGTCGAAAAGCTGTCGATCGCCGATCGCCAATTAGTCGCCATATGCCGCGCTATCGCCGCTGACGCCAGTTTAGTGATTATGGATGAACCGACCGCATCGCTGACTCGTACTGAAGTGAATGGTCTATTGCGCGTAGTGAATGAGCTCAAATCCGCCGGTATCTGCGTGGTGTTTGTCAGCCACCGTCTTGATGAGGTGATGGAAGTGGCCGATCGCATCAGCGTGATGCGCGACGGCAAACTGGTTGGCACCTATCCGGCCAGCGAACTCGACAGTAATGAACTGGCATTCCTGATGACCGGACAACGTTTTACCTACAGTCATCTGCCGCATCGTGCGCCAGCTAACGTAACGCCACTCCTTGAAGTCAGCCAACTAAGCCGCAAAGGTCAGTATCAGAATATTTCACTGGCGCTGCGCCAGGGTGAAATCACCTCGATTATTGGCCTGCTCGGTTCGGGCCGGACGGAACTCTGTCTGAGCCTGTTCGGCATGAGCCAACCAGATAGCGGAGAAATTCGCGTTAACGGCAATGTGGTGCAATTCCACAGTAACCGCGACGCCATCCGTCACGGCATTGCTTATGTGTCAGAAGACCGTCTGACGCAGGGTCTGATCATGGAACAATCCATTTATGACAACACGCTGGTGTCCATTTTCGACAAGCTGCACACCGGCGCAGGATTAATGGACCATCAGAAAGCCGCAGCGGTGGTGAGAGACCTGATCCGCGATTTGAACATCAAAGTTTCGGATAGCCAGTTACCCGTTAAAACCCTTTCCGGCGGTAACGCGCAGCGGATCGCCATCGCCAAATGGGTAGCAACGCGACCCCATATTCTGATCCTCGATTCGCCGACCGTCGGCGTAGATATTGCCAACAAAGAGGGAATTTATCGCATCGCACGCGATTTGGCGGAATCTGGCATGGCGGTGCTGATGATTTGCGATGAAATTCCGGAAGCCTATTACAACAGTCATCGCGTGCTGGTGATGCGCAAAGGCGAACTGGTAGCGGAATTCGCGCCGCACCAAAGCAGCGAAGCGCAGATTGCGGAGGTGATTAATGGATAATAAATCTCTGTCGAAACTGTCTTCCCAGCACGAGTTCTGGCTGGGATTACTGGTTCTGCTGCTGGTGATTGGCTTAAGCGTCGGCACCAGTGAATTTATGACCCTGGGTAATCTGACTGACGTCGCCACCAGCTACGCCATTCTTGCCATTCTGGCCTGTGGACTGTTTGTGGTGTTAATTGCCGGGGGCATCGACATCTCCTTCCCGGCCATCACCTCAATCGGTCAGTACGTGATGGCCAGTTACATCATCCATCACGGCGGTAGCTTTCCGTTGGCATTTGCCCTGTCGATGGGCAGCGGGTTGCTGCTCGGGCTGGTCAACGGTTTTCTGGTGTACTGGCTGCGCGTTCCGGCCATCATTATCACCATTGCCACGTTAAACCTGTTTTACGGTCTGCTGGTGTATGTCACCAATGGCACCTGGTTATACGGGTTTCCCGACTGGTTTATGAACGGTATTAATTGGTTCTCCTTTACCGCCGCCGACGGCTACGACTATGGCCTGACTCTGCCGCTGCTTAGCTTGCTGGGCGTGATCATCGCCACCGGCGTGTTGATGAACCGCACACGCGTGGGGCGCCAGATTTATGCCATGGGCAGCAACCGTGACGCTGCGTCGCGTCTCGGCCTGAACATCCTGCGACTGCATTTTTATGTATACGGATTTATGGGATTGCTGGCGGGTATAGCGGCCGTGGTTCAGGCGCAAATCACCCAGTCTGTCGCGCCTAATTCCCTGCTGGGTTATGAGCTGACGGTGCTGGCGGCGGTGGTATTAGGCGGCACCAGCATGACCGGTGGCCGTGGCTCGCTGACCGGCACCATTCTGGGGGTAATGCTGCTGGCCTTCCTGCAAAATGGTATGACCTTGCTGAGCATTTCATCTTACTGGCATCAGGTTTTCAGCGGCGTGATCATTCTGGTTAGCATCAGCAGCACCGCGTGGAATGAAAAACGCAAACTGGCAAAGGGAATGTGACATGACAACCTTAAACCGCTTCTTTCCTGGCGATCGCATCATCCGCTTGCAGTTATTGATCATCGTCGCCGTTGCCGTGCTGTTCTCGTTCACGCTGGGCGGCAGTTTTTACAGCGTCGGCAATTTCCAGTCGATCTCCTCTCAGTTACCGATTCTGGGCATGCTGGCGCTGGGTATGGGTATCACCATGCTCACCGGCGGTATCAATCTGTCGGTCATTGCCGGAGCCAATGCCTGTTCGCTGGCGATGGCGGCCATTCTGGTCGCGCACCCGAACCAGCCAGAATATTTCGCGCTGGCGATGCTCGCGGGTCTGGTCATCGCTGTGCTCATTGGCGCGCTCAATGGCGCACTGATCGCCTATATCGGTGTTTCGCCGATTCTGGCGACCCTCGGTACCATGACGCTGATTGGCGGGCTGAATATTCTGCTAACCAATGGTGCTGTGATTTCCGGCTTCCCGGCAGCCATTCAGTATCTCAGCAACGGCAGCCTGCTTGGCATTCCGGTGGCGCTGCTGTTATTCCTGCTGGTGGCGCTGCTGTTGTGGGTGTTACTGGAACATACCACGCTGGGACGCAGCCTCTATCTGATGGGTTCCAACGAACAGGCCACGCGGTTCAGTGGTGTCAATACCCACAAAGTTACTCTCGCGGTGTATGTGCTTTCCGCGCTGCTCGGATGGGGCGCGGCACTGCTGATGATGTCCAAATTCAACTCGGCCAAAGCAGGCTATGGCGACTCCTATTTGCTGGTGACCATTCTGGCTTCTGTACTCGGTGGAATTAATCCCGACGGCGGGTTTGGCCGGGTCATCGGACTGGTACTGGCGTTGATCGTCCTGCAAATGCTCGAGAGCGGCCTTAACCTGATGGGCGTTAGCAGTTATCTGACCATGGCGCTGTGGGGTTGCGTTCTGATCCTGTTTATCGCTCTGCAAAACAGAAAATCATAAGCGAAAGATTTTTACGAGGGGAAAAAACATGGCGACATATTTTATTGGAATAGACGTAGGAACCGGCAGCGCCCGCGCAGGCGTCTTCGATATGACCGGCCGCATGGTCGGCCAGGCCAGCCGTGAGATCACGCTGTACCGCCCGAAAGCCGATTTCGTCGAACAGTCTTCCGATGAGATTTGGCAATCCGTCTGTAACGCCGTAAAAGACGCGGTTAATCAGGCAGATATCAATCCTATTCAGGTGAAAGGCATCGGTTTTGACGCCACTTGTTCGCTGGTGGTGCTGGATAAAGAAGGTAAACCGCTGACCGTCAGCCCGTCCGGGCGAAGCGAGCAGAACATTATTGTATGGATGGATCACCGTGCTATCACGCAGGCAGAACGCATCAATGCCACCGGCCACCGCGTGCTGGAATTTGTCGGCGGAATCATCTCACCAGAAATGCAGACGCCAAAACTGCTGTGGCTGAAGCAACACATGCCGACGACCTGGAGCAACGTCGGGCATCTGTTCGACCTGCCTGATTTTCTTACCTGGCGCGCCACGCAGGACACCACGCGTTCGTTGTGCTCCACCGTCTGCAAATGGACGTATATCGGTCACGAAGACCGCTGGGACTCGAGCTATTTCCGCCAGATCGGTCTGGAAGATTTGCTGGAAAACAACGCGTCGAAAATCGGTAGTGAAGTAAAAACCATGGGTGAGCCGCTGGGTCATGGATTAACTCAGCGCGCCGCTGCAGAAATGGGGTTGATTGCCGGTACGGCGGTCAGCGTCTCCATTATTGATGCCCACGCGGGTAGCCTTGGCATTCTGGGTGCCAGCGGCGTATCCGGCGAATCAGCGGATTTCGATAATCGCATCGCGCTGATTGGCGGGACGTCCACCGCTCATATGGCAATGTCGCGTAGCGCGCGCTATATCGGTGGGATCTGGGGGCCATATTATTCGGCGATTCTGCCGGATTACTGGCTAAATGAAGGCGGACAATCGACTACCGGCGCGTTAATTGATCATGTCATTCAGTCCCACCCGTGTTATCAGGATTTACTCAAACAGGGCAAAGACAGCGGCAAAACGATTTATGAAATTCTGAACGGTATTTTGCGCAACATGGCGGGTGAGCCAGAAAATATCGCGTTCCTGACCAAAGACATTCATATGTTGCCCTATTTCCACGGCAACCGCTCACCGCGTGCAAATCCAACACTGACGGGCACGTTGACTGGCCTGAAATTGTCTCGCACACCGGAAGACATGGCGCTGCATTATCTCGCCACCATTCAGGCGCTGGCGCTCGGCACTCGTCATATTATTGAAACCATGAACCAGAGTGGTTATTGCATTGATACCATGATGGCGAGTGGTGGCGGCACTAAAAACCCGATTTTTGTGCAGGAGCATTCCAACGCGACAGGTTGCGCAATGCTGTTGCCGGAAGAGAGTGAAGCGATGTTGCTCGGCAGCGCCATGATGGGCACCGTTGCAGCGGGTGTCTATGATTCGCTGCCGGAAGCCATGGCTGCAATGAGTCGCATTGGTAAAACCATCACACCACAGACCAACAAAATCAAAGAGTATTACGATCGTAAATACCGCGTATTCCACGAGATGTATCACGACAGCATGAAATATCGTGACCTGATGCAGGGGAAAACCGAATGAATGCGGAAGAAGAATTTACTCAGGCATGTCAGGCCTGGCAGACCTATAGCGAGGAATTACTGGCGTTACAGCGTAATCTTGATGCCGAAACCTGGCATCAGCTCCTGATGCTGGTTACCGGATGTCACGGTAAAATTGTTGTGACCGGTGTTGGCACCTCGGGCATTGCCGCGCGGAAAATCGCCCATATGCTGGCGTGCGTCGAACAACCGGCAGTGTACCTCAACGCTACCGATGCAGCCCACGGTGACCTGGGATTTATGCGCAACAACGACCTGATGATCCTGATTTCACGAGGCGGTAATTCTGAAGAACTGACGCGCCTGCTGCCGACGCTTAAAACCAAAGGCGTTGCTATCATCAGCGTGACGGAAAACCTGGACTCAGCGATTGCCGACGCCGCTACGCTGGTGGTGAAAACGCATATCCAGCGGGAGATCGACCCGCTTAATATGCTGGCTACCACTTCTATCATGCTGGTGCTGGCGGTGTTCGATGCGCTGTGCTGTAACATCATGCTGCGTAACGGCTTCGATCAGCAGCGGCTGCTCAACGTCCATCCGGGCGGAAATGTCGGCAAAATACTGCGCGAACAGGATATGTGATCGACACCTTCATCCTGTAATTTCTTCCGCTAATAACATGCCAACACTACTTAATCATTTGAGGAGTGATACCCGATCGACATCACTCCATAAAACCGTTAATGCTGACTTCAGGCAGTGGTATTAATGTTGCGCCCAATTGCAGGGTTTGCAGGCAACTGAGGAATCGAATCCAGAATGCCGCTCGCCATCGATTGCTGATTATCAAATGTCTTCTTCAGTACTAATGTGCTTATTTTATTAGCCAGTTCCATGTTATCAAGGCCGGTAGCCAGTGATGTAATTTGTGATACATCCATCTTGCTCTCCTGATTAATACGAATATTGAGTACAAAAACAGCTTTTAAAAGCCTGAAACGATTATCGGCATTTGCACGCATTACTTTAACGTTCACTCGTAAGGCGATTCCGCAGAATCGCCCCTCAAGCCACTCATCGCATTATGAATGTCTGCACTGCCTCAATGCATAGGCCATCACCACGACAAAGCACAGCAGCGGCAGGCTGTAAGCCACAGCGGTACTGACGTGGTCAGAAATCAGCCCCATGAAATAGGGCATAATCGCGCAATCAATTGCGCCGCTACACTGTGTGCTCTCGGTAATTAGCCCCGTTAAAGAAAATCATGATCATCATCACAATATATAGAGTCGAACACGATTAAATAATGGACTCAATATTTGAAAACGCACGTCATTAATCTGATTAATAAAAAAACCCTTCACTAATTGGATATCAGCAGCCACACTGTCAACCAATTAATTTAGCCTGCAGAATAAACAGTAATATTGGGTGTTTTTTATATGAATATTTCGCAATAATACACAACATTAATGCATATAGAAGAAAGCTTCATTTTTTGCGGATGGCTTATAAACAGTCCTTAACGCTATCAACACAGCTCTGTAGATGAGAGACATGCAATGTACTCTAACTCAATATGGATCATGTTAGAAAAGTCAGTCAATATCATCGGGCTACTGTATATTAATGCGCTGATGGCAAAATACGTTGGCCCTGAAGACTATGGCAAAATAAACATTTCAACTTCTCTGTTTATATTTGTGCAAACGCTATCGTGGTTTGGCGGTCAGAACATCATCTTTAAACGCATGAGTGAAAAGAGTAAGTCTGGGATCGCATTAGCGATACACACACAAAATCAACGGCGATTTTTCTTTCTCCTGTCATCAAGCGCGGTATTGATCTACCTCTACTTCTTCACTGACATCATTGTGTTTCTATTTGGTGTGGCCAACTGTATTGCCACTTACTACATTGTGATGGACTTCTTTTCCATCTACAACAACACGCAATTAAAATCAAAAATAAACACTATCACCAATGTGATCGGCTTATCTGTTGCCTTGTTGATTCGATTCTCTATTTCATACTTCAAAATGCCCGTGTACTACTTCACCATTCCTATTGTTATCATCCCGCTCATACCTTATTTCCTGCGTCTTATCTATTTTAACTACACCACAAAAATAAATGAGAATCGTAAAGGCGCCGGAATGTATAACCGTCATATGTTATTCACCGGCGGTGCGCTGATTTTATCGAGTCTATCGGCTGACATCTATACGCAGATATCGAGCATTTTTTTGGCAAAAATCCTTTCTTACTCAAATCTGGGCGTGTATAGCGTCGCGTTAACCATAGGAGGTGCCTGGTCATTTATCGTATTGGCATTAATAACAAGCTTCTTCTCAAAGATATACAGTGAAAAAGATCAAATCACCGTTGAAATGCTACTCATTAAAATCAACCGAATTGTCATCTTGTGTTCGCTTATAGCGTTAGCTGGATTCTACTTTTTTGGTGAATACTTCATCCATTTACTGTATGGCGATAAGTATATGGATTCCGTGAGTATCATTCCCATCATTATCATCGGCACTATGTTCTCTGCATTAGGTACAATTTGTTATCGCTATATGATCAAAGAGTCCGGATACAGTTACCTGGCTAAAAAGATGTTTTTATGTTGTGTCTTAACCATACCGCTTTCATGGCTAATGATTAATTCCTTCGGCATTAATGGGGCCGCATACTGTTTTTTGATCGTTGAGATTATGTCTTGCACTTTACTCAATTACTTCTTCAGAAATAAAACAATCATCAAAATGCATCTTAACATTTTCAAACTGAGATAATTTTAATGAAAATGATAAAACACACAGTCAAATCAGCGTTAAAAATCAGCGCATATATGTACCCAGAATTTTGCGCTAAAACACATTACTATATTAAGTTCAAGAAAAAGCTGAACTTAACCAATCCAATCAATTTCAATGAAAAAATTCAGTGGCTCAAATTCAATGAGTTAAATGGTGATATTTATACCTTGTGCGCGGATAAGTATAAGGTTCGGGAGTATGTGATAGCGAAAGGGTGTGGTGAAATCCTGAATGAACTCTACGGCGTGTATGATGACCCAATGGATATTGACTACCGCGCATTACCCAATAAATTCGCACTTAAGTGTAACCATGGCGCAGGTTACAACATAATCTGTGATAGCAAAGCATCGCTGGACATTGAAAAAACCAACAGGCAACTCAGTAAGTGGTTGAAGCAGGATTTCTCCTCCCATTTCATTGAGCCGCAGTATAAGAAAATTGACCGTAAAATCTTATGCGAAAAATACATTGAGAATAAACGTGGTGGATTCCCAGAGGATTATAAATTCTACTGTTTCAATGGAAAACCTTATGCGGTAATGGTGTGCATGGAGCGAGAGAAAGGTACACCTAAATTCTACTATTTTGATATGAACTGGCATCCGCTTCCCTTTGAAGATACTGTTGAATTAATCAATACCAATAGCTATCCAAAAATGCCGGAAGGTTTCAATAACATGAAAGAGTATGCGGTTAAACTGGCCGCTGATTTTAAATTTGTTCGTGCTGACTTCTACCTTCTCAACGGTAAGGTTATTTTTGGCGAATTGACATTTACGCCCTCTGCGGGACTCGATGTGACACTGCAGGAAGCCGATGCTATTTTAGGCAGCCAGCTAAAGTTGTAGTTTCAAAGTGATTGATTTACCTCCTTTCGTAACAGGTGCGCATCAATGCGCACCCTACAAAAACCTCGCCAAACTGCCTAAGGGTCGCCATTTGTGGCGACCGATGCATACGCCACCCATCCCCTGCCTGCTACAGCGTCTATACTGATAAGTATGAATAAATAATCTGCAGATAACCGATATCAGAATGGTTACTGAATTTTTTGACTTATCTGACAACCACGGTTGTTGGCTTAATAAAAGGGAAAGTAATGCCATTATTATTTGATGAGTTATCTGGTGCTCCAACATGGGTGCCTGCTGTTATGCTTGTCACTCTCTCACTCGCAATAGGATTTCTGGCGCGATTTATTCTCCTTAGATTTATTCGCTACTGGCAAAAACGTGACAGAAAACTGTTCAAGTCACTGGAAAAGCATCTGAGCGGATCGCTGTTTCTGTTTATCCCTTTATTGTTAATTAGTGCTGGACTTAGTTATGTTAATATCCAGCCAGGATCTCTGAGCTTTATTACCACCACCGTTAATATATTCATTATTTTATCCTTTTGCTCGGTACTTATTCGATTGATTAATGTGGCGCAGGATATGCTATTTATTCGCTATGACATCAATCTTTCGAATAACCTTCGTGCGCGAAAAATTCGCACGCAGATAATGTATGTGAAAAAAGTCGCGATTGTCGTACTGGTGACATTATGTCTTTCGCTAATTTTGCTCAGTTTCCCTGGCGTGCGAAAATTCGGCACGACCATTCTCGCTGGTGCCGGCGTTGCCGGTATAATCATTGGCTTTGCTCTGCAGAAATCGCTGGTTAACCTGTTCGCCGGGATTCAGATCGCCTTTACCCAACCGATAAAAATTGATGATGCTGTGGTGGTGGAAAATGAATGGGGCTGGATTGAAGAGATCAACTTGACTTATGTTGTGGTGCGTATTTGGGATCTGCGTCGTTTAGTTTTGCCCATCACCTACTTTACCGAAAATGCCTTTCAGAACTGGACGCGCAATAACGCCCAAATATTAGGCTCTGTTTTTCTTTACCTCGATTATTCGATGCCATTAGATCCTCTGCGTAAGCATTTTGAAAAAGTCCTCAGTGAAACTAAACTCTGGGATCAACAAACTCAGGTGCTTCAGGTTACGGATACCACTGACAAAACCATGACCATCAGATTATTGATGACGGCGCAGAATTCCCCCACCGCCTTTGATTTACGCTGTTACGTGCGGGAAAAGATGATTGAGTTTATTCAGCAAAATTATCCGCAGAGTCTTCCTCATGTGCGGGCGACATTGACTGATGCCGGGTTTAGAGAGGCGAGTCAATGAAGTTGTTGTGGAAAATCTTATACAGCACATGCTCAGCTAGTGCGTGATCGGCAGGTAACGCGGGATGGAGAAAGATAGTGTGTTTCTGCATCCCCAATCGCTGCATCAGCTTCTCAGATGGCGTGTTATGAGTACTGGTGAACGAAACGACCTCGGGAAGATGCAAAACATTAAACGCGTAAGCCAACGATGCCTGGGCGGCTTCTTTGGCGATTCCCTGCCCCCAGAACTTTTTATTAATACGCCAGCCAATTTCCGTGCAGGGAGAAAAATCGAAGCGATCTGGCTGCTGTGCTAAACCCACGCTGCCGACAAATTCGCCGGTGGCTTTCATCTCAACGGCCCATAAACCCCAACCCTGGTTTGCACCAATCATCGCCTTAAATCTTGCAACGACGTTGTCGCTTTCCTGACGACTCAGCGTTTTCGGGAAATACTTCATCACTTCGGGATCGGCATTGAGTTCGGCAAAGGGTTGTAAGTCTGTTTGCTGCCATTGTCGGAGGATCAGGCGGTTTGTCTCTAACGTGGTAAATTTTCCCTTAAACGTTATCCGATTCCTTAAGTTTACCTAACAGCCTTCGCTATAAACAAATTACACAGCCCCTTTCCTTTCATGAAAATCGATATCACCGATCGCAGGCGTTGTAGCAGCAATTCCTGATAGTCTGCTGATGTCATGTTCATTTTAAAAGGAGCATCAGTAATGGCAGCAAAAGAACACCATTATCAGGTCACGGTGCGCTGGACCGGCAACCGCGGCAACGGCACCGCATCTTATACCGCTTACGATCGTAACGCGGAGCTGATTGCCGCTGGCAAAGAGACGATAGCGCTAAGCGCCGATCCAGCGTTTCGCGGGGATGCCACGCGCTGGAATCCGGAAGAGTTATTGCTGGCTTCGGCCTCGGCATGCCACAAATTGTGGTATCTGCATTTATGTTCTGACGCCGGAATTGTGGTGGAAGCTTATGAAGATGCAGCAGAAGGGACAATGATTGAGGGCACGCGCGGTCGGTTTACCAACATCACGTTGAAACCGCGCATTGCGCTGCGCGATCCGGCGGATGCGGACCGCGCGCGTGAACTGCATCATCAGGCCCACGAAGCCTGCTTTATTGCTAACTCGCTTAACTTCCCAGTGAACTGCGAACCCGAGTTCGTGTAATTCAGGCCGCGCCGGCCAGCGACGGTTGCCACAAGCGCACGCCGTTGCGTCCGGCGCGTTTCACCTCATACAGCGCTTCATCGGCATGCCGCAACCAGTGACGTATGGATTCTGCATGCGCTGCCGATGCAATACCTATACTTACCGAACAACGAAACTCCGCCGATGCCGGTAAACGCACCTGCGCAATCTTCTCCTGCAAACGTTGGGCCAGCGCCACCACCGATTCGTCGCTGGCATGATGCACAATCACGCCTAGCTCATCGCCGCCAAAACGCGCCGGAATATCCTGCAATCCCACATGATTTCGCAGCAGCGATGAAATTTCCGCCAGCAGGAAATCCCCCGCCTCGTGTCCCCACGTATCGTTTACCGATTTGAAATAATCGAGATCTATAAGCAGTAAATAGCCAGCGCTGTCGCCACGACGCGTGCTGAGAAATTCGCTCTCCAGCCGACGTTCAAACAAGCGACGATTGGGAATCCCCAGACCGGGATCCATCAGCGCAATGCGCTCCAGATCGCGGTTACGTTTACGCAGTTGCCAGGTGAGATTGTACGAGGTGACGCTGAGTACCAGCATGTAGCAGGTTGCCAGCGGCAGGCTCAGCCAGACAGTTCGCGTGCTGAACGCCAAATCAACGCCTGCGCCATCCACCAGCCATACCAGCACAAAGGCGCAGAGAAATGCCTGCATCGCTGCAATCAACTGGGCAGCACCGCCCGCTGCATAGCGGTCCGAGGCTAGCACCGCCATGATGACAAAGGAAGGCAGCGGACTCAGCGCCATCAGCGCTACCCAAATGCCACCAAAGGCGGCATCAAGGGTTAAGTTGTGCCGCTCGGTGGCGGTGGAATCTTCAGCCCGCAGCGCGCGCTGATAAGCCAGCCACGGCCAGAGAAACGCATTCACAAATAACAGGGCGCTAAAAGCCAGGCCACGATCCCGCTCCATCAGTACTGAGAGAATCGGGAAAAAACATAAAATCGTGCCGAGCTGACGCATGATAAACATGCGGCGGACGAAGCGTTGGGAGCGCCGCTTCAAATGGCTATCGTCAGGTGAGTAGTAGTTCATGCAGGGAAAGTATCAGGACGACAAGAATTGCAGTTTAACGGGAAATATCGGCGGCAGATCGCTTTATTTTAAGAATATTTACCTTGCATTTCTGCGGCCGCAAAAAAGTATTGCAAGCTGACCCAAAGAAAGACCGTGGAAGTAAATCTGGAGCTACTTCCACGCTGTTTTTCTAACGTGCAGCACCTTGTAGGCGGAACTGCGACACCAATCGCTCCAGCATCAGCGCCTGCTCTTCCAGGGAGTTCGCCGAGTGCGAAGAGGCGCTCACCAGCGTGGCGTTCTGCTGCGTGGTGGTATCCAGCTCGCCGACCGCATGGGCTATTTGCTCGATTCCGCGGCTCTGTTCATCCGACGCCGCGGAAATCTCTTCCATAATTTGATTCACACGCGCAATGCTGCCGAGAATCTGATCCATGGTCTCACCGGCGCGCGCCACCTGCTGATGGCCATTGCTGATGCGTCCGACCGATTCATTGATCAACTGTTCGATGTCTTTCGCCGCCCCGGCGCTGCGCTGTGCCAGATTGCGCACTTCGCTGGCGACCACGGCAAAACCGCGTCCCTGCTCGCCGGCACGCGCGGCTTCTACCGCCGCGTTCAACGCGAGGATGTTGGTCTGGAACGCGATGCTGTTAATCACGGCGGTGATATCGGCAATCTTCTTCGAGCTGTCAGAGATTTCGCCCATGGTGTTCACCACATCACGCACCGCGATGCCGCCTTTGTTGGCGTTGTACGAAGCTTCCGCCGCAATCTGACTCGCCTGTCGCGCATTGGCGGCGTTGTTTTTCACCGTGGCGGTGAGTTGCTCCATGCTGGCAGCGGTCTCCACCACCGCCGCCGCTTGTTGTTCGGTGCGTGAAGACAAATCGAGGTTGCCTTGATTAATGGCGCTGGCCGCCTGCGATACACTGCTAACGCTGCTCAGCACATCGCCGATCATGCTGCGCAGCCGTTCGTTCATGCGTCCCATCGCCGAAGTCAGCTTGCCGAGTTCATCATGCCGATCGGTGGCAAACTGCGAGCTGAGATCGCCATTGGCGATGCGCTCCGCCAGTTCCAGGTTATGGAATACCGGACGCGTGATCTGACGAATGATGTACCACGCCACCAGCACGCCGAACAAAATCGCCAGACCACCAATCAGCAGCGAAATTGCCGCCGAGCCGTTGGCCAGTTCATCGTTACGCGCTTTGACGATGGTAATGATCTGTTTGATCGCTGCACTGCTCTTGTCGCCCGCCACTTTGACGGTGTCTTCCGCCGCACGCAGCTGGACATAGGCATCCGCCGCTTGCAGACTCAGGCTTTTGAATTTCTCGGTGTCCTGCCACAGTGCGGTGAATTCGCCCTGCTGTTCCGGCGGCAACTGCGCCAGCAGCGCTTTCATGCCTTGATCCGCCTGCTGGAAATGATCCTCCAGCGTTTTACGCAGCGCATCGCTGACGTTAAAACGCAGCGCCCAGGCTTCTTCGCGCACATTGCTGATGGCGAACAGCTGCTGGTAAATTTGATTGGTAAGTTCAGGATTAGTAACAGGAGTGCGAATCAGTTGGGTGTAGCGCGAAGTCATATCTTGCTGGCTTAAAACATCATGTTGCGAGCGCAGGCTATTGAGTTGCTGCGTGGCTTGCGTCATCGCGCCAATGCTGTTCTGGAAACTGGCGAGGTGCGTTCCCAGTTCATCCACCCGCGCTCTGGCACCTTCCGACCATGAAAGCTGCTTCGCATCGCTGGTGAGTTGCTGCGCATGCGTGACGTAATTTGCCATCACCTGGCCGGATTTGTCATCGCCATACAGATATTTGAGGCGGTTAATTTTGGCCTGGAACACTTCAATGTTGATGTCATAAATCAGGTTGGTTTTCTGATAGATGTCATGAATGGCGTTAAAGCGCTGCACGCTTAATCCGGTTGCCAGCGCCACTAACAACAACACGATGCCGAATCCTGCCGACAGCTTACGCGTGATGCGCACGTTACGTAATCGGGATACCAGCCCCATCTTCCCTGCTCCTGCGTTAATTATTTTTGTATGGTTTGTAAGGGAGTTATCGGAGCGTTGCGGGAAATGTTTATTCAGGATGGTGCAAAAAGTGATTGCAGGATGTGACGCGCTATTGAGAGCAGTGCGCAAAATTTAGGGGCAAACCTGTTGCGCTAACTGGCTAAAACCTAAACGGGGTGGTAACCCCATCACCCACGACTTTTCTTTTTTTCCTGACTAACCCAAACCAGCTCGTCAGCAAAAGTTTGCTCTATTGGTTAGCATTTCACATTAAAGTATGTTGTAACTATATGAGCTAAAATCTACGTTTGTCGAAAATATTGGTCTGGCTTGCTTTAAAATTCAATGCTATCAGCAGTTTGTGTCTCTGCAAAGATGGCGATTTCAGGATGAACTCGCCTGCGGAAAAGCGCAGGCGTTAATATTTTTACCAGCGTGTCGCTTGCATATCGATAACGAAACGATACTTAACATCGCCCTTCAACATGCGCGCGAAGGCTGTTTCGATCTCTTGACCGGCAATCACTTCAATATCAGCAGTGATATTGTGCTTGCCGCAGAAATCCAGCATCTCCTGAGTTTCCTGAATGCTGCCAATTGATGAGCCGCTAATGCTCAAACGACGATTTACCATCGGCGTCACATTTGGAGACTGGTGCGGTTGCTCCGGGATACCCACCAGCACCAGGCGACCGTTGGTTTTCAGCGTGGCAAGGTAAGGATCGAGATCGTGCGGAGCCGAGACGCAGTCTACGATGATATCCAGTGAAGTTTGCGCGGCGGCCATCTGCCCGGCGTCACGTGAAACCACCACGCGCGTCGCACCCAAGCGCAGCGCATCTTCACCTTTGCCGGGTGAAGTGGTGAAAAGCGTGACTTCCGCGCCCATTGCGCTCGCCAGCTTCACTGCCATATGCCCTAATCCGCCCAAACCGACTACGCCAACTTTATCGCCGGCTTTTACGTTAAAGTGACGCAGCGGCGACCACACGGTAACGCCCGCACACAGCAGCGGTGCAACGCCAGCCAGTGGCAAGGTTTGCGGTACGGACACCACAAAGTGCTGATCGACCACCACATTCTGCGCATAGCCGCCCCACGTGCTGTCGCCGGTGTATTTGTCGATGCCGTTATAGGTCGCCACAAAGCCGGCTTCACAATATTGCTCTTCTTGCTGCTGACAGAAATGGCATTCGCGGCAGGAATCGACCATTACGCCGACGCCAACTACATCACCGGCTTTGAAATTCGTTACGTCCGCGCCGGTTTCAACAACGCGTCCGACAATTTCATGTCCCGGCACCAGCGGATAGCGGCTGACAGCCCATTCGTTACGGGCCATGTGCAGATCCGAATGGCACACACCGCAATACAGAATTTCAATTTTGACATCCTGCTGTTGCAGCGGTCGCAATGCAATCTGGCCTGAAGATAGCGGTTGGGCCGCGTCGTGCGCGACTAATGCATTGATTTTCAAAGGGCCTCCGAAATGAGTTGGCTTTGGCTAGCTGAAGGCGGCAGACTATAGTTAACATGGTGCAAAATTGATAGTAGTTACCTTTTGGTAACCATTCAGGAGACGAGAACTATGCCCGCGATGGTAGACGGTAAACTGTTTTTTTATGCGGATTCGCCGCCGCGACGGTTAATGGATCTGTTTTCGGTGAAATGGAGCAGCATGGTTCTGCATGCGCTCTATCATTGGCCTAACCATCGCGCGCGCACCGGCGAGCTCCAGCGCAGTCTGCAAGGAATTTCGAAGAAGATGCTGTTTCAGACGTTGAAAGAGCTGGAGCAGCGCGGGCTGATTGCGCGTCACGTTTATGATGTGGTGCCGCCGAAAGTCGATTATCGCCTAACACCGCTCGGCATGACGTTCGCGACACCGATCGAGCAGATGTATCAATGGGGGCTGGAGAATCAGGCGGCGCTGGATGAGATGGAAGCCCACTTTCGCGCCGCTACGGACGTGCCATCAGCCGCGCCACACATTCCCGATCGTGCTGGTGACGCGGATTAAACACCACCAGGCTTAAACCCGGTTTACCTTCAACCGCAAAGGTGCTGTATTCCATCTCAAGCACGCCTTCGTCCGGCAGCCACAGCTGTTTAATACCTTCGCCATGCTGACTCACTTCCTGTGATTGCCACAGCTGGCGGAAGGTGTCGCTCATCTCGCACAGCTCCTCCACCAGCGCGCGCACATGCTCGCTGGCGCCGGTGCGCGCCACATCTGCGCGGAAGTTGGCCACCATACCGCGTGTCACTTTATGCCAGTCCGGCAGACGCTTTTTCATCTCCTCGTTGCGAAACATCATCAGCAGGATATTGCGCTGGGCAGGCGGCAGTTCGGCGTAATCGACAAACACTTTGGTTGCCGCACGGTTCCACGCCACCACTTGCCACTCTGCGGTTTTGACCAGCGCTGGCGTGTTCTCCATACTGTCGAGCACGCGCTGCAGTGATGGCGAAACATCCACACCCGCCTGCCATGTCACACCAGGCAGACGATTTTGCGCCAGCAAAAACAGATGATCGCGTTCGGCGGCGCTCAGCTAAAATGCGCGGGCTAAGCGTTCCAATACTTCTTCCGATGGCGCGCCGCCTCTGCCCTGCTCTAGCCACGTATACCAGGTAGTGCTGACACACGCGCGCACCGCCACTTCTTCCCGGCGCAGGCCCGGCGTGCGGCGACGAAGTAGGGTGTAACCAAGTTTCGCCGCATCCAGCCGCTGGCGACGTTCACGCAGATAGTTGCCGAGCAGGTTGTCATCTTGGGGAGTCATGCCTTTATCCTGTTAGTGCGTATACCTGTATAAGCTCACGACTTTTCGTCGCGTTGCAGACTTTTATGATAGTGCTTCAACTTTGAAAAAGTGGAGCACCAATATGCGAATTTTTGTGACCGGGGCGAGCGGCTTTATCGGTTCCGCCATTGTGAAAAAACTGCAGGCACGCGGTTATCAAGTGCAAGGTCTGGCGCGCAGCGAGGCTTCCGCAGAAAAACTGCAGCAGCAAGGTGTGCAGGTGATTCGCGGCGATCTGCAAGATCTCGACGGCCTGCGTAAGGCGGTCGAACAGAGCGATGGCGTGATCCACGCAGGATATATTCATGATTTCAGCCGCATGGATCATGCCGCCGAGGTCGACCAACGCGCGATTCTTGCGATGGGTGACGTATTGGCAGGTTCAGATCGCCCGCTGATTGTCACCACCGGCACCGCGCTGGTGTCGCAGGGACGTCTCGCCACCGAACAGATTCAACCAGCAGCGGGCGCGCATCCACGTTCCAACTCCAACGTCGCCGCGCTGGCGCTGGCCGACAGCGGTGTGCGCGTGGCGCTGGTGCGTTTACCGCCAACCGTACATGGCGCAGGCGATCACGGATTTATTCCGATGATCATCAATATGGCGAAGGAAAAAGGTGCAGCGGTGTATGTCGGCGAGGGTGAGAATCGCTGGCCCGCGGTGCATCGCGATGATGCCGCTGAACTGTTTTGCCTCGCGGCTGAAAAAGCTGAGCCGGGCGCGATTCTGCATGCAGTACAGGAAGAAGGGGTGCCATTCCGGCAGATTGCCGAAACCATCGGCACCGGATTATCACTGCCGGTGAAAAGCCTGACGCTGGAAGAAGCAAAAGCGTGGTTAGGCTGGATGGCATTTTTCGCGTCTACTGATAATCCGTCATCCAGCGCGTGGACGCGTCAGACGTTTAACTGGCAGCCGAGCGGGCCGGGGTTATTGCAGGATATGCGTGAAGGCGGGTACTTTGCATAAGGTTTAAAAGAATGAGTAGCGCACCTTGATTGGTGCGCTTATGTCTACTTTCATTATCATAAATTTCAAAAATATGGCGCAGTTAAAAAAAGAGAATTGGTATGTTAACTTTCATATTCATATCATGAATATGATAATCATCAGGGATAATATATCGATCATTCAGATTACCTGGCTCAAGTTCTTTCATTACAAAACTTTCAACTTCTTGCTTATAAGTTGCATCATCCTCGATCTCTTCAAGCCCTTCTATTTCCTTAATAAGGGCATGCAAGCCAGTCAAACACTTTTCAAAATCCATTATAGCTTTGCCAGAAGAATCGCAAATGCTAATACCATGCCCTCGGCGTTTAAGCCAGGAGAACAATAAAACCCCAGTTGCCGCATCAAAATTACTCGTCGCATCGTGTTGAGCAGGGTAACGGACCAACCTCTCAAATAAAATAAACTCGGTCACTTCTCGCCACCAAGGATAATGCTGCTGTTGCACTCTAATAATGGTTTGGCAATCAACTTTTATTTCTTCTAAAACACCTACCCAAAAATTCATTTTAACGTGAATATTTTTATTAAAAGGACGGGGTCCGCAGTGGTGATAATAGTCGTGCAAGTATCCCCATACCGAGCGCGCTGCATAGCAATTCTCTGCGCTTAGTAAATGAGATGATTTCCCTTCAAACTCCAATAATGATTCTACTCTACGCAATGTGTCTTTTTGATAGATAGCATGAAATTTATTAAAAAAGAACATCGCAAAATGTTGTTTAACAACCCTATTTTTTTTTAACGTTTTCTGGAAAGAAGACTAAGCAGTGTCCAACACTGAAACCAGAAGACGAAGCAATCAGGTGCATTGTTTGGCTGACATTTTGTGGATGTGGTAAATCAGACATAATTGGCAGCAAGACATCGGGTTGTTTTCGTTGAGCCAAAAAGCACTCCAGCCAATATCCTTTTTCTTTATGACTATTAGGTGTAATGATTGTAGCCAGGTAAAAAGTTTTGCCGCCATCTACAGGTGGTTCATAGCTATCTAATGACCGTTTAAAACATGGTACAGTATTTAATCCAGCTCTTTTCCATTCACGAAGGTCGGTATTCAATTGTAGGGCATAATCGGATTGTTTCAGAGCAGACAATATCTCATCAGCCAAACCTATAATTTCATCCAGCAAATACTCAGCTTTATCTATGTTACATACTACCGCGCCTGTAGCACTTTGCAATTTATTGAACTCATGTATTCGAGGACATAATTCAATAATAACCTTATCCTTAACCCATTCCATAAAAATTCTCCTTAGCGTCTATGACCATGAAGAGTGAAACACATTGGCACTTCACCAAAGTCTTGAATGACCTTTAAATTATTATCTTGTGCAGCTTTTAATGTTGTTATACACGCGGAAGCCTTTCCACTAACACACTCCAGCGCTGCCTGTACATTACTTGATACAAAACGAACATCCTGGCTGTATGTATACGCGAGATGGGATGGCGCTGGATGACAAACAATTGTAAATTGTTCCATATTTGACGAACTACGATGATTTTTTGCTAATACCATGTTCCATGTTGGCATTACAAAACTATCCTGAATTTCTAAAAAGTCTAAGTTCTCAAATACAATTTTATGTAAGTCTGGATAGACGGCACATCCTAATAATAGATCATGTGTATTCTTCCTGACTTCAATGAGAGCATCCTCAAGAGTTGAATAAAGCTTAACATCACCATAAACCTTCTTACTTTCCAGCCAAAGATAACCTGCTTTCTCACAATTAGTTCCTTCTGGCCCTAAAGTGTGGATTATTATTTTACGATCCATATCATTCTCCTTAACTATGGAATCTATGAATATTTTATTTTTAGATTTTTTTGCAAATCGTTATAAAAAGATTCACAAGCTTCATGGTCAGTATGACGTGTTAAAATAAATCCTGGGTAACCTGAAAAATGAGGGTATGGAAGAACTTTATGCCCAGGCTCCATAAATTCAAAAACATATTCCACCTCAGATTTCTCACGGGCATTTGCTAATCCATCAATCTCGACAAAGATTCCATCCCCCTGCACAGGAATAATATAATTTCCGGCAGTAGATATCGGTTTTACTAATGCCCCCATTTTTTGGGAAAATTCCATACCTAAAGCGTGGCAAATAACCAACTGCAGGAAGTTTATATCCGTGCTTGCTTTCACAATATAATGTGATATTCCGGATCCACCCACGCGTGGTGCGACTTCTATAACAAAAGGCATTTGCTTTTGGTTAATACGCAGTTCCACATGTGCTGGTCCCTCATTAATTCCTAACGCCTTAACTGCACGTCTAACTTCATCTACGATTTCATCTCGCAGTTTCTCATCAATATCAGCAGGTGCAATATAAACACCTTCTTCAAAGTATGGACCTTTGCCATTACCTTTATCGCCGATTGAGAGCACTGTTACCTCACCACGATGCGAAAATGTTTCGATTGCGAACTCCGGCCCATCGATAAATGACTCAAGTAAAACACCACCCTTGTCATAGATGAAATTTTTCAATTGCGTGCGGTTAATTTCCCATACTTTATCAATAGCATTTCTCAATTCATCAGGGTTGTTAGCTCGTGTAACACCTTGACTGGAAAATCCATTAGTAGGCTTCACTACAAGCGGAAATTTTATTTGATCAATGTCTGGGTATTCTCCTTCTTTAATCTCAATAAAGGAGGGTGTGTTTAGGCCGTTATCATGCAGAACGCGCCGAGTCATATTTTTGTTTCTACATTGTTCTACTACGAATTCAGGTAAGAAAGGTAATCCCAACCTGTTAGCAATTTTAGCGGCGAAATCTAACGCCGGTTCAAATAGTGTTAAAACACCATCAATTCGGCGCGCTTTATTTTCTAACATGACTATATCTAGTGCTTTATCTTCATCTTCAAACAATGGCAAAGCAATGCTTCTCACAACACCGGGAATTTCCGGCGGTGGAGACTCATTATCGTTATAAAAAAATGTAATTTCGACACCCATTGCCTTAGCTTCTTCAAACACAAATGGTAGCTTTCTATTCTGACAGATTATGGCCAGGTTTTTTTGTAGAGTTGACATTAAGAGTTTCCTTTTCGCGTTTTGGCAAAACGATTAACATTACTCCGAGAACAACAACCGCGGTGCCTATAATCACAGTCGTGGTAATATTTTCATCAAGAAGTATGAAGCCCATATACAATGCAATAACTGGGGAGATGAATAAATGAGATGTAGCTTTAGAAATATGCCAATGTTTAAGCAAAGTAATATTAAGCGTAAATCCTAATACTGATCCTATTACTGCTAAATAAAGGAGCGCTCCTAAGCTCTCCCCATAAAAGAAACGGTTACCACTTTCAATTATTAAGCTCGTAATCAAGAGTAAAAAACCACCACTCAGCATGGAAAATGCAACAAAACTAAGAAGTGGAAGAGTTTTAATATGCTTTTGAACTTTGAGCGTTATAGCGGCTGAACTGCCCATGGCTCCTAACACTGCTAACATAGCAATTATACTTTTTTCATTGCCCGGTAAAGATGCTCCTTCACCAAAAACCACACATACACCTATGATGGCAAAGAAAACACCTGATAATTGCCTTCCAGTTGCTGGCTTTCCGCGTAAGAAATGGTTTAGAAGTAGTGCATATACGCTAATTCCAGAAGCTAAAACAGCTACCAATCCACTAGGTATATATGTTGATGCCCAATAAACTGTTCCAAATGGAATCGAAAAATAAAACAGGCCGTTAGCTGCAGCAAGACTGAAAACGGCGTAATTAATATAAATTCTTTTACTTAAAATTAAATAAAAAATAACAATTACACTTGCAATCAAAAACCGCATCCCTGCTGACCACAATGGAAGGCTATTATTTAGCCCAAGCTTTTGCAGTGCCCATGTTGTGCCTCCAATAAAGCAAAGAAGGATGAAAAACATATAAACACGAATTCTTATTATAAAGTTAAATGGAGATGACATAACTCGAGCACTCCTTGCGTTGAATATTAATGCATAAGATTGAATAAAGATATCCTCTTAAGATTAAAATCAATCTTCTACGATCTAAAAGTTAACCTCAGCTTATCAAAGCATAATTAAAGCTGTAACCATTATTTAATTACTTTTAAATTAAAAGAAAAAAACACTCAGTTAATCGAGTCAGCATCGAGTATTAAATTGCCTTTCAATTGTAATCATTATTTTTTCAACTGGATGAACTTATAAAAACAGAGTAATAAGTTAATTCGAGGGAATTTTCCTACCCATTTATAAGACAAGTGAAGTTATCGCGAGATGTGTTGAAGGTAAAAAAGCCCTCAAACCATTGCATTATAATGCTTTTATTTTATCAGTAAATTTCGGATTCAATTCCAATAATACTTTATTGTCTTATATATAAAGGAAAGATTAGAGCGACAACATTGGTCACTTTTGACAAATCAGGCGGGTTTATGCGTTATAACCCTTTCTCAATGAGGTATATGACGGGTACTAGTAAGTGAGATGAATTAACAACTAGCATTCTGCTTGAGCGTCATTGCCTGCAATGACGCTCCGCATCAATAACATCAGCCAAACGGCACTTCGCGCGCCAAAATGCGGGCGATCACGTTAAGCGCGCCTTCGTCATTGTTGCTTTCGGTTCTGTAACGCGACACGGCGCTGACTGGCGCGGCGGCGTTCGCCATTGAGAAGCTGTAGCACGCCTGACGCAACATTTCGATGTCATTGGCGCTGTCGCCTATCGCCACCACTTCACAATCATCAATGCCCCATTTTTCCTGCAGCAGCGCGATGCCATGCGCTTTGTGGCAGCCGGGAATGATCAAATCCACAAACCCAAAACCGCTGGAAACCGGATGCATGATGTTTTCAATCGCGCCCAACTCAGCGTGCAGACGTTCCATCAAGGCATCAACGCCTTCGTGCGCCAGATTCAGCGAGAACTTAAAGATGGTGTCGTCGATATCGTAGAGATTGTCGCACTTTTCCAGACGATGATAGTGATTCGCCAACATGGCAATCACTTCGTCGGACATTGAGGTGTGCACGTACGCGCCGTTGCGGCCACAGACCACGGTGCTGATGTCCGGCTCTTTGGCGAGGATGTCGAGAATTTGATGCACGCGCTCCTGCGCCAGTTCGCCGCAGAAGATCTCTTCATTACTGTCAGAAACCCAGGCGCCGTTTTCCGCAACAAAAGCGATCTCGTCTTTGATATCAGGAAAGTAGCGCAGCAACTGATAATACTGATTGCCGCTGGCGACCACGAAACGAATGCCCTTCTCTTTCAGCAACGCATACTGACGCGCAAAGCGCTGCGCGTTGTATTGTTTGTTGTCATCGAGAAAAGTGCCATCCATATCCACCGCAATCATCTTCACTGCCATTTTGCTCTCCCGTTTGCTCATTCGGCTCAATAAAGTTTTGTTAAGCTTACTCGCGGTGTGGATTATTGAGAATGTGAATAATGAGTTTGTTAACCGCTTTCAGAGATTTCCAGTCCATCTTTTACTGTAAATCGGCGCCTTTTTCCCTGATCCAGGCACAAAACATCGCCGCCATCTCTTGCGCGTAAGCCTGAATCTCAGCTGGCGTGCGCGGCGATTCGGAAAAATGTTTCCCAACATTGCCCAGCGTACTGTTCAATAAATCTGCGGCGCGCGATCGTTCACTTTCCTCTGAGTGCGGTAATACTTCACGCAGAAAATCACTGATGACGTTTTGACCCGCCGCGCGCGCTTCCTGCACTTCCGGCGCATCACGATACAAAGGTGCGGCGTCATTCAGCGCGGTGCGCATCGCCGCCTCTTCACATTCCGAATGCAAAAACGCCAGTGTGAGATCGTGCAGTCGTTGACGCGGCGTGTTGGCGGTATTGCGCAGAATCGCACCTAACAAATCGCTAGTGCGTAGCCATTCTTCGCTTTGCAACCTGAAAAGAATAGCTGCCTTATTGGGGAAATATTGATACAGCGATCCAATACTGACGCCCGCGCGTTCCGCCACCCGCGCCGTGGTGAAACGCGCGGCGCCTTCCAGCGCCAAAACCTGAGTAGCCGCCTGCAAAATGGCGGAAACCAGCTCGGTGGAACGCGCCTGCCTGGGTCTTTTTCTCTCTGAAATCTTAATGTTACGTGGCTCAGTCACTATCATCTCCTGAACACGAATAGTGAAATGCGAATGATTCATCGTATTCTGTTGGCACAGCAAAATCCATTTGTCTGCACGGAGAACAACATGAATACCTTAACCTCTGCGCCACTGGCGCCGCTGCTGAATTACCTGTTTGAGCTGGCCGATAATATGGCGCATCCAACCAATAATGCCTTCAGAACCATGACTGACGCCGAGCAACATCGCCTGCTACACAGCAAAACCGATTACCTGGAACTTTATGGACATCTAAAAGAGGTGCCGTTAGCGGTATCACGTGAAACCGGCAAGTTGCTGTATATGCTGGCGCGCAGCAGCAATGCCAAAACCATCGTTGAATTCGGCACCTCATTCGGCATTTCCACGCTGCATCTGGCGGCGGCGCTGCGCGATAACGGCGGCGGTAACATCATCACCTGCGAGTTTGAGCCGGGGAAAGTGGCGTTAGCCCGTAACCACTTCGCCGATGCCGGCGTCAGCGATTTGATTGAGGTGCGCGTGGGCGATGCGTTGCAGACATTGAGCCGCGATCTCCCCGCCTCCATCGATATGCTGGTGCTGGACGGCGCAAAAGCGATTTACCCGGAGATTGTAACGTTGGTGCAGCCGTTTTTGCGTCCCGGCGCGCTGATTGTTGCCGACGATGCCGACTTCAGCCCGGAGTATCTGGAGCTGATGCACAGTAATCGTGGTTTTATGTCGCTGCCGTTTAACGATGGGGTTGAGGTGTCGATGTGGGTTGGGAATGTGTAATTATGAAGGTCGCCAGGAATGGCGACCTGACTAATCAGTTAAACCATGGCTGGAACGGGTCGGGGAATTCCACCCAGTTATCGGGTCCGAGCGCCATTTCCTCATCGGTTAACAGTGCCTCTTCCAGTTTGCTTCGCAGCGCGTTTTCATCCATTTCTATGCCGATAAACACCAGTTCCTGTCGCGCGTCGCCGCTGCCGTCAACCCAGTTCTCTAAGATGTAGCCAAGGTTTTCCGCATCTTCCGGCCAGCGATCTTTTGGCACGCTGGCCCACCACATGCCGGCTAAACCCTGACGCGATACGCCGCCTGCCTGCGACCATGAACCGGCATGACGCGGACGGCTGGCAAGCCAGAAGTAGCCTTTGGAACGCACCACTCCGTGCATCTCATTTTCAATCAAGTGAGCAAAGCGCATCGGATGGAACGGACGACGCGCGCGGAACACGAAGTTACGAATGCCGTACTCTTCGGTCTCGGGCGTGTGTTCTCCACGCAACTCCTGCAGCCAGCCCGGCGCCTGCGCGGCGGCATCAAAATCAAACAAACCGGTGTTGAGCACCTGATCCAATCCCACTTTGCCGAATTCAGAGGTGATAATGTTGGCGCGCGGGTTGAGTGACGTCAGGATTGCCATCAGCCGCGCTTTTTCCGTCTCGTTAATCAGGTCAGTTTTGTTAAGAATCAGTACATCACAGAACTCGATTTGATCGACCAGCAAATCCACCACCGTGCGCTCATCCTCAGCACCCAATGATTCTCCGCGCGACTGAATGCTCTCATTCGATTCATAGTCACGCAGGAAGTTAAAGCCATCGACCACCGTCACCATGGTGTCGAGCGAGGCAACTTCAGACAGACTCTGCCCCTCTTCATCGGCGAAGGTGAAGGTCTCCGCCACCGGCAACGGTTCAGAAATGCCGGTCGATTCGATCACCAAATTATCGAAGCGGCCATCTTTCGCCAGACGATTGACCTCCAGCAGCAAATCTTCACGCAATGTGCAGCAGATGCAGCCGTTACTCATTTCCACCAGCTTTTCGTCGGTGCGCGACAGCTCTGCCCCGCCCTCGCGCACCAGCGCGGCATCGATATTCACTTCCGACATATCATTGACGATCACCGCCACACGACGCCCTTCGCGGTTATTGAGAATGTGATTGAGCAGCGTGGTTTTACCTGCGCCAAGAAAGCCGGAAAGCACGGTGACGGGAAGTTTTTTGAAACCATCCTGATTTTGGGTTAATGCTGACATAGCAACTCCTCTGAGTGACAAGGTTCACAAGACGTATAGGCATACGCGCAATGGTGTTTTTAGTTATGTTATAACATAACAATTAACGTTGTCATTGAGGAATGTTGATGGAGCGGATTGGTCGCCATGAATGGCGACCTTACGGCGAACGGGGAAAACCTGCGATTACTGGTTGTCGGGATAACTCAAATCGATGGCGTTATCCGGCAACGTGGTGAAATTTTTAACGATGGTGCGGAAATCCGCGTTCGGTTTGAGATCGGCAAACTGTTGCGGATAGAGATCTTTCGCCAGAATTTCCATGCCGATGATGTTGTACGGATGATTATAGAAGTGGTGGTACACGCCATATACGCGGCCCTGTTTCACCGGCTCGATCTGCGCCAGGCCGGTGCGCTTCAGCAGCGTCTGGAAGGTGGCTTTCACCTCTTCCGGCTGCACGCCATAACCAAACGGCAACACATTAGCGTTTGGACGTTTCGATCCGGTCATGATGTAGACATCCGGTTTCATGGCGATGATTTTTTCCAGCGCCACAAATCCGGCATTGCCCGGCAGCAGTTCAGAGCCGATATTTTTGCCGCCCACCGCTTCCACCAATCCGCCCCAGCCATTGTGGCTGTGCGTAAAGCAGCAGTTGTCGCTATTCCCGGCTATCGGCTCGATAAACACCGTTGGCTTCTCTTTTACTTGCGCCACGCCTTGGGTGATGCGCGCGAATTTCTGCTGATAGAAATCGGTATAAGCCCTGGCCTGGCTTTCGCGGTTCAGCACTTTACCGAGCAGCGTCACGCTCGGCGCGGTGTTCTGCGCGGGATGCAGTTCATAATCCAGGAACACCACCGGAATATGCAGATTCTGCAAGGTGCCGAGCACGCCCGATTGCTGTAACGCCGGTTTGGCGCGCAGTTGCGCAATCATCAAATCAGGTTTCTGCGCCAGCACGCTTTCGAGATTGACCTGGCCCTGATCGTTAAAACCCATATCGACGATTTTCGTCGCTTCCGGCCAGCGCCCTTTCAGTACATCCCAGGTTTGCGTGTCCTGCTTTTTCGGCAGATTGTTCCACGCCACCACGCGCTTAAACGGATCGTCGCGATCCAGCAGCGCCAGCGTCAGAATGTCGCGCCCATCCTGCAATATGATGTGCTGCGGCTCTTTGTTGATGGTTTGCGTGTTGCCGTCCATGTCGGTGACGGTCAGCGGATACGTGGAGGCAGCCGCCGCCGTTGAAGCCAGTAATCCCATTGCCAAAAGCAGGCGCGTTTTCATGCCAAAACTCCGTGGTAAAAAGAATAGTTATTATTATCAATTACCTTAACACAACCTTAAGTGGCGAGAATAAACGCCACTTCAATCAGTTGTAACAGAGTTTTATGCGGATGCTGTTAGGTGAAATCAGAGAGTTTTTGTCCGGAAGTGATCAGTTCCTGCAGCAGCATCTGGCGACGCTCCTGCGGCGTATCGCGGCTGACCATAAAACAGATTGCCGCCACCGCCTGACTGCTGCGCGAACGGATCGGCGCCGCCATGCAGCAGGTAAAGCTTTCCGACAAGCCTTCGGTCATGCAGTAACCGAGTTTTCCAGCGTGATGAATTTCATCAAGAAACGCCTGCTTATCGAGGATCTGGCCGCTGGCGAGGCGATAATCCTCCTCCGGGATCAAATCCAGAATCGCGCTGTCCGACCAGTTACTCAGCAGCAAACGCCCGGTCGCGGTCCAGGTAATCGGCACACGCACGCCGATATCCGAAGTGATTTTGAACGGATGCGCATTGCTCTCAGAGAGCACCACGGTGTATTTGTTGCCCTCCAGCATGCAGAGCTGCACGGTTTCACCGTGGCGCGCCACAATCTCCACCATCAGCTGATGCGCCCGACGGATCAGATCGTTATGCGCCATATAATCCGCACCGTAATAGTGCATCTCACGGCCAAAGAACACTGCGCCTTCGGCATCCAGCTCCACCAAACCAGCTTCACTTAGCAGGCTGACTAATTCATAGATGCTGGAACGAGGTGCGCCGGTGGCGTCGATCAACGCGCGCATCGACATCGGCTGACGTGCGCTGTGCAACTGCCGAAAGATATCAATAACCCGGTCAACTCCGCGCGCCCGCGAGGGTTTTTCGTCCGGCATAAACTCACTCCTTGATGGCATGGGTACAACAGCTAAAGGCAATGAAAGAAGGGCATGATACACCGCGCATCGGCTTTTACCCATCCCGGATTAAATAAATATTAATTACCTGCCATTAATTAGCACGATCAATTTTGGTGCCTCATTATGGCGCAATACGCTCACTCAACATTTATAAAACTACGATAACGATCACACTCCAATATAAACACAGACAAAAGTTAATTTTATTTTGCGATCCGACGACATCACAAAAAATTAAATCGCTGTGCACATATTGCAAAAAAAAATTTCCTGTGCAAATCTTGCCCTATCCAGTATTGCAGATAGCAGTCTGGTATATCAGACAACACAGTAAGCAGATTTTCGCTGCAACAGGAGCAGAAAGGGATGACGATTAAACGTTATGGCGTAGAAGGCGGAACCGGTACCGGCGGGCAGAAACTGCCGTTTGCCCGCGCGGTTGAAGCCGATGGCTGGCTCTACATCTCCGGCCAAACGCCGATGCGCGACGGCGAAGTGGTGGAAGGTGGCATCATCGAACAGACGCAGCTGGCGTTCGAAAACTGTCTCGCCATCATGCGCGAAGCCGGTTATCGCGTCGAGGATGTGGTGCATGTCACGGCGGTATTAACCGATGCGCGTTATTTCAGTTCATTTAATAAAGTATTCAGTGAGATATTTAGCGGAAATCCCCCGGCGCGTATTTGTAGCGTGCAGGATTTAGTCGTCGACTGCAAAGTCGAAGTCGATATGAAATGCTTCCGCGCCGATCGTAAATAAATATTACGGTTAAAACAGGCTGGCGAATGTTTACTTTCTCCGCCCACACCAGGACAGCCTGTTATTAATTGATGCCTTTCTATTTTGCTGTGAAATAACGGTATTACACCGTCTCGTCAAAATTTCTAAAGAGAGCATAACAATGAAGACAACATCGCTAAAAGTGAGCCTCAACGCGCTAGCCGGCGCGCTGGTATTACTGACGCTGGCGGGCTGTACGCCAACCGAAGAGAAAAAAGCAGCGGGCGCCGCGCCGCAATCAGCGCTGCAGACCGTGTTGCAACGTGGCACGCTGCGCGTCGGTGACTGCCTGAGTTTCGCCCCGTTCGGTTTTTACGATAAAGACGGTAACCCGGACGGCTACGATGTTGATCTCGCCAAAGCGCTGGCCAAAGAGATGGGCGTGAAACTGGAAATGGTCAACACCACCAGCGCCAACCGCATTCCTAATCTGCAAACCAATAAAGTGGATGTGGTGTTCTGCAACTTCACCCGCAATCTGGAACGCGCCAAAGAGATCGGCTTCACCAACCCGTATGTGGTGGCGAGTGAAGCGATGCTGGTGCGCAAGAACAGCGGCATCCAGTCCGCACACGATATGGGCGGCAAAACCATCGCCACGGTGAAAGGCTCGACCAACGGTGACGAAGTGCGCAACCTGGGCATTGACGTGAAGATTCAGGAGTACGACTCATCGCAGGCTGCCATCCTCGCGGTGAAACAGGGCCAGGCTGATGCGATGATCGAGGATAACAACTTCCTCGCCTATCAGGCCAAGCTCGACCCAACGTTAACCGTGACCAATGAAGCGCTGGTGCCGCTGGAATACAACGCCTTTGGCGTGAAGCAGGGCGATCAGGTCTGGACCAACTATCTCAACGAATTCCTGTTTGAAATTAACGCCTCCGGTGAAAACGCCCAGCTGTATCAGAAATGGTTCGGCAACAAACCGCGTTATCCGCTGAATCCGCAATATTGATCCCACGCGGCGCGGCAACTGCTGCTGCGCCGCCCGAAGGAGCAGAACCATGAGTTATCAATGGCTAACCCTGTGGCACTACGCCGACACTTTTCTTGCCGCCGCGTGGCTCACCTTGCAAGTGACATTGCTGGCGTTTGCGCTGGCGGTGGCGCTCGGTTTGCTCTCGGCGCTGGCGAAAGCGTCGCCGCTGGCCCCGCTGCGCTGGATCAGTCACTGCTACGTTGAGTTCATCCGCAACACGCCGGTGCTGCTGCAGATCTTCATCATCTTTTTTGGTCTGCCGTCGCTCGGCATCACCATGAGCGCCTTTACCGCTGGCGTGCTGGCGCTGGGGATTAACGTCGGTGCCTACCTGTCCGAAACCTTCCGCGCAGGCATTCAATCGGTGCCGAAAGGCCAGCTAGAAGCCGCATGGGTGCTGGGCATTCCCCGTCGTCAGGTGTTTCTCACCGTGGTGCTGCCGCAGGCGGCGCGCGCGGTGTGGCCCGCCATTATCAACAACCTGATTCAGCTGCTGCTCGGCACCTCTTTGCTGTCAGCGATTGCGCTGCCTGAACTGACCGGCACCGCCACAGTGATTAATGCGCGCACGCTGCTGTATATCCAGACATTTAGCGTCGTTGCCCTGGTCTATCTGGTGCTGAGCAACCTGTTCTCCTGGCTGGGAACGATGGCAGGACGGCGCATGTTCCACCCGCCGCTGGTGACCCCGGTAAAAAAGTCCGCCTGGTGGTGGGCAAGAAAATGGCTGACTAATCCAGTGAAACGGGAGAACGCGCTATGAACGAGTTAATCATTAGTTCGTTACCGATTCTGCTAAAAGGGCTCGGTATCACGCTGCTGCTGTCGGTGGCCGCGATCATTGGCAGCACGCTGCTGGGCTTGCTGGCGGCGGTGTTGCGCACCAGCCGCTTGCCCGTTCTGAAGCAGATTGCGGTGATCTACACCGAGCTGTTTCGCGGCACGCCGGTGCTGATCACGCTGATGTTCATCTACTTCGGCGTCGCCTATTTCGGCTATGACATCAACCTGTTTGCCGCCGGTATTCTTGGCCTGAGCATCTATCAGGGCGCGTATATCGCGGAAGTATTCCGCGCCGGCATCGAAGCGGTGCCAAAAGGCCAGTGGGAAGTGTCATGGATTTTGGGCCTGTCGAAGCGTCAGACCTTTATGAGCGTGATCCTGCCGCAAACGCGCGGCATCGTGCTGCCGCCGCTGGCGGGCCAGTATCTTTCCCTGATCAAAGACACCTCGATCGTCAGCATGATCGGCATGTCCGAACTGATGCATCAGGGCCAGGCGATTGTCGATCGCATCGGTCAGCCGGTGGTGGTTTACGGTCTGGTCGCCCTGCTCTACTTCGCCGTCTGCTTCCCGCTTTCCCGTTGGGTTCAACATCATCAAACCAGGAGCCAAATCTCATGAGCAAATCCGCGATTACCTTAAGCCGGATAACCAAATCATTTGGCGCAACCCAGGTGCTGAAAGAGATCAGCCTGGATGTTTCACCGGGCGAAGTGCTGGTGCTGATTGGCGCATCCGGCTCTGGCAAAAGTACCGTGCTGCGCATCATGAGCGGGCTGGAAGTGGCCGACGGCGGTGAAGTGTGGGTCAACGACGTTCCGCTGCACCAACGCAAGCGCGCCAGCGAAATCTGCGGTCACGTTGGCATGGTGTTCCAGCAGTTCAACCTGTTCCCGCACAAAACCGCGCTCGGCAACGTCACGCTGGCGCTGATCAAAGCGCAAAGGCTGTCGGAAGCCGAAGCCAATAAACGCGGCATGGCGGCGCTGACGCGCGTCGGACTGGCCGAGCGCGCGCATCACTATCCGGCGCAGCTTTCCGGTGGTCAGCAGCAGCGCGTGGCGATTGCCCGTGCGCTGGCGGTAGAACCGAAAATCATGTTCTTCGATGAAGCTACCTCGGCGCTGGACCCAGAACTGGTAGGCGAAGTCATGGAAGTGATGCGCAGCCTGGCGCGTGAAGGCATGACGATGGTGGTGGTGACACACGAAATGGGCTTCGCGCGTAAAACCGCTGACCGCGTGGTGTTTATGGATCAGGGCGTGATTGCCGAGCAAGGTTCGCCCGAGCAGATTTTCGTCAATCCACAGAACCCGCGCACGCAGCAGTTTTTATCGCGCGTACTTGAGCACTAACAGGAGGATCTATGTCGATTCGCTTTCCGCTGCAGGCGGATGGATTACTGGATGCGCAGCAAACCGCGCCACGTTTTAAATCGGTTGCCGGAGCCGGCGAGTCGCCGCTGGCTCTCGGCACGGCGGTGCTGAGCAGCGATCAGGTGTTTTCGCCGCTGATGATCATGAAACAGTCGGCGCTGGAGAACAATCTGCGCCAGCTAGCAGACTTCTGCCGCGAAAACGGCGTGATGCTGGCCGCGCACGGGAAAACCTCGATGTCGCCTGCCGTTTTGCGCCGCGCGATTAGCGAAGGCGGCGCGTGGGGTTTGGGTGCCGCCACGCCCGCGCAGGTGCGCGCGCTGCGTCAGTTCGGTATCCGCAATGTGTTTCTCGCCAACGAGCTGGTCGATCCGGCGGGTATTCGCTGGATTGCGCAATGGCAGCAGCAGCATCCCGATCATGGCTTCCTGTGCTACGTCGATTCGCTGCAAGGCGTGAAGCTACTGGCGCGGAACCTCGGCGACAGCCAGATTTCGGTGCTGCTGGAGATGTCTGTCAGCGGCGGCCGCACCGGTTGTCGTTCTCAGCAAGATGCGATGGCGATTGCCGAAGCGATCGCCGCCTGCCCGGCGCTCAAGCTGGTGGGCGTGGCCGGTTATGAAGGCGCGCTCGGTGCAGGCCGCGATGAAAGCGGCATTCAGCGTGTGAAAGATTACTGCCAGATGATGATCGCTACCGCTGAATTGCTGGCGGAAAAGCAGCTGTTTGCCAGCGATCACATCATCCTTAGCGCCGGTGGCGGCGCTTGGTTTGATGTGGTGACCGCGTGCTTCACCGCGGCGAAACTGCCGCTGCCGATGACGCCGCTGATCCGGTCCGGCGCCTATATGGCGCACGACAGCGGACTCTATGCACGTATCGCGCCCTTTGCTCAGCCGGGCGCAACGCATCATTTTGCTGCCGCGCTGGAGATTTGGGGCCGCGTGTTGTCGCGTCCGGAGCCGGGCCTGGCATTCGTCGATTTTGGCCGCCGCGATGTCCCGTTCGATCAGGATCTGCCCAATCCGCTGTGGATCCGCAACGCCGATGGCAGCGCGCCACGCGCGGCGACGCATTTGCGTATCAGTGATGTGAACGATCAGCATGCTTATCTGTTATTGCCGGAGGATGAGCCGCTGCAGGTAGGCGATTGGGTCGGCTGCGGTATTTCGCATCCTTGTACCGCCTTTGATAAATGGCGCTATCTGCCGCTGGTGGATGATGATTATTGCGTCACAGATTCACTGGAAACAGCGTTTTGATGGGTAATTAGTCGGTGTTCGTAGCGGGGCAATTTATTGCGCGATAAATCGCGCCGCTACGGAATGGTGCATCTGTTGTAGCAACGCAATTTATTACATCAACGCCAACCCAACTCCGGTGCAACGTGGGTCAAAATGCTCTCAATCACGTGCGCACAGTAATCCACGCCTAACTGATTCGGGATAGTCAGCAACAGCGTATCCGCTTCGGCAATCCCTTCGTCCTGCGCCAGCTGTTTGATCAACTGATCCGGCTCGGCGGCATAACTGCGACCAAAGATGGCGCGGGTTTTCTCGTCGAGGAAACCCACCGAATCCCGATCCTGTCCACTGCGACCAAAGTAGGCGCGGTCGGTGTCGTTGGTCAGCGCAAAAATGCTGCGGCTCACCGAAACACGCGGCGTACGCTGATGGCCCGCCGCTTCCCACGCCTGACGATAGGCACGAATCTGCTTCGCCTGCTGCACGTGGAACGGTTCGCCGGTTTCATCATCTTTCAGTGTAGAGCTTTGCAAGTTCATGCCCTGCTGCGCCGCCCAGATAGATGTCGCGTTGGAGCCAGAACCCCACCAGATACGCTCACGCAAACCGGCCGAGAACGGCTCAAGACGCAGCAAGCCCGGTGGATTGGGGAACATCGGCTGCGGATTGGGTTTAGCAAAACCTTCACCGCGCAGCACTTCCAACAGTTCCTCGGTATGGCGACGGCCCATATCGGCATCGCTCTCACCGTTTTGCGGATCAAAGCCAAAGTAGCGATAGCCTTCGATAACCTGCTCCGGCGAGCCACGGCTCAGGCCGAGCTGCAGACGACCGTTAGAAATCAGATCCGCCGCACCGGCATCTTCCGCCATATACAGCGGGTTTTCGTAGCGCATGTCGATCACGCCGGTACCAATTTCAATCTTTTTGGTGCGCGCACCGACCGCCGCCAGCAGCGGAAACGGTGAGCTCAACTGACGCGCAAAGTGGTGCACGCGGAAGTAAGCGCCATCGGCACCCAACTCTTCGGCGGCGACTGCTAAATCAATCGATTGCAGCAGTACGTCCTGCGCCGAACGGGTGGCGGATTGTGATGATGGGGTCCAGTGACCAAAAGATAAGAAGCCAATCTTTTTCATGCTGAAATTCTCCTCGTGAGCCGCGCCGGCTCGAACGTTTCCAATGCAGCAAGGTTACGCCACAGACGGGGTGACTGATAGCCAATAGATTTCGCGCGCTTCATCAACTTTTTTGCATAACTAAGAAAAAGAGATTCTTTGTGTTCATCACGGTGATCAATCATCGTCAAAAGCCTAATTACTGTTTACAGGTTCGGCTTCACCATGAGTAAAGGGACATCCGCCTATCTCAGTGCGCAACAGCGTGACGTGGTGCATCAACTGGCGCGCAGCTGGTTGTGGCGTAGCGAATTGCCAACGTGGCTATTGATGGTGGCGGTGTACGGCGGTTGGTTCGCCAGCGTTGTCTATTGGCGAACGTTGGGGTTAACGCTGAGCACGCTGCTGCTGGTCCTGTTTACCACCTGGTATATGTCGCTGCAGCACGAGTTGATTCACGGCCACCCGACGCGTTTTCCCCGTCTCAACCAGCTGTTCGGCACGCTGCCGCTGGCGGTGTGGTATCCGTATGGCTTATACCGCGACTCGCATCTGGCGCATCACCGCAACCACACGCTGACCGATCCCGATGAAGATCCAGAAACCTACTACCTTTCGCCTGAGCGCTGGGCTCAACTCAAGCCGTGGCAGCAGCAGGTGATTCATCTGCGCAACACCTTTCCCGGACGTTTGCTGATCGGCCCGCTGCTGGATATGGGCGCGACCCTCAAAACATTGGTGCATGCCTTTATCCAGCGCGATAAACCGGCGATGGCGATGTGGATTATTCATCTCACCTTACTGAGCGGGCTGTTTTACTGGATGACGCTGCTTGGCTTCTCGCCGCTGTGGTTGGAGCTGACGGTGAGTTATCCGGCGCTGATGCTGACCAAAGTGCGATCCTTCTACGAGCATCGTGCCGACGAGGAGCCGCTGGCGCGCTCGGTCAATAACGAAGCCGCGTTGCCATGGCGTTTGCTGTTCCTCAATCTCAACTATCATTCTGTACATCACGATCTACCCGGTTTGCCGTGGTACGGATTACGCAAAGTCTATTTGCTGTATCGCGATGGTTATCACCAGCGTAACCACGGTTTTCGCGTCGCCGGTTATGGCGAATGGATAACCCGCTTCTGGCGCAAATCGGTCGAGGTTAATGCCCATCCGGGTACGCAAAAGGATGCACAGGATGCCCACTCTTTCGTTACCGATGTACGACATCAACCATCAGGCGACTATCGGCCTGACCTCAGCGCTAACGACGCTGCTGCAACAACGCGGCGTGCCAGCTGAAGTTAGCTGGCCGCAGGATTTACTGCCGCACTGGCGCGATGACCAGCTGCTGCTGAGCCAAACCTGCGGTTATCCGCTGGTGGAACTGCTGCCGGATGTGCAGCTGGTCGGCACCTTTCACTCCAGCGCCCAGGGCTGCGACGGCCAGCGCTATCGCAGCTGGCTGGTAGTGCGCAGCGCAGATGAGAACCTGACGCTAAGCGACTTTCGCGGACGGCGCGCGGTGTGCAACAGCAACGATTCCCACTCCGGTTTCAACTCGCTGCGCTACGTGATTGCGCCGCTGGCGCAGGACGGGAAATTCTTCAGCGCAACCCGCTTCAGCGGCAGCCATCGTCAGTCGCTGGCGGCGTTGCGCGCGGACGAGGCGGATATCGCGGCGATTGATTGCATCACCTGGGCGCTGCTGCGCCGCAATTTCCCGCAGGAGCTGGCGGGGCTGGAGATCATCGGCGAAACACCGCTGTGCGCCGCGCTGCCGCTGATTACGTCAGCCAAAACCGATGCAGCAACCCTCGAGAAATTGCGCAGTGCGTTGAGCGAACTGACCAGCGAAAAGCGTTATCAGGATCTGTTAGCGGAGAGTTTGATTAGTGGATTCAGCGTGAGCGATCGGGCGTTTTATGACGAAGTGCGGGAGTGGAAAGATCGCGCCGCCGCGCTGGGCGTGACGGCGTTGTGATGTTCAACATTGCGCAATAAATTGCGCCGCTACGGAATGTGCGGTGATTGATTACCGTACACATAAAGCGCACATATTCGTAGCGGCGCGTTTCATCGCGTTCATTTGACCTTTAAGCCACTTCGACCCTGTGCCGCTGCGCCGCAAACTGATTCTCGGGTTCGGGCAAGCCGAGATTTTCACGCAGCGTCTCGCCTTCATACTCTTTGCGATAAATACCCCGCGCCTGCAACAGCGGAATGACCTGCGCCACAAAATCATCAAACGCCGTTGGCGTACCGCCACGCACGATAAAACCGTCGGTTGCGCCCTGCAGGAACCAGTTTGCCAGCCCTTCGGCAACCTGCTCCGCCGTACCCAGGAAACTCGGACGCGGTGTCGCTTCTTCCAGCGCCGCCTGGCGCAGCGTTAAGCCACGTTCGCGCGCGTTCTGTTTGATCTTGTCGGTGGTGCTGCGGAAGCTGTTGCTGCCCAGCTCGCCAATGTCCGGGAAAGCTTCATCCAGCGCGTACTGGCTGAAATCGTGATGCTCGAAGTAGCGACCAAGATACTCCAGCGCTTTATCGATGGTCACCAGCTCGGCGGTTTGCTGATAGCGGCGCTCGGCATCCTGTTCCGTTTCGCCAATAATCACGCTGATGCCCTGGAACACACGGATATCATCGGCATCACGCCCGCGTGCCGCCAGCCGGCGGCGCACGTCTTCACGAAACTCGCGCGCCTGCTCCAGCGTTTCCTGGCGCGTATAAATGGCATCGGCGGCTTCGGCGGCAAAGGCTTTGCCCGCTTCCGACGCGCCCGCCTGGAACACAATCGGACGGCCCTGCGGCGAGCGACCGACGTTGAGCGGTCCCTGCACCGAGAAGTAGTGTCCTTTATGATTTAGCGTATGCAGTTTGTCGGCGGCGAAGAATTCTCCGCTCTGTTTGTCGCGCACAAAGGCATCGCCTTCCCACGAATCCCACAGCCCTTTCACCACCTGCAAATACTCGCTGGCAACGCGGTAACGCTCGTCGTGTTCTGGATGGCTGCTACGCGAGAAGTTTTTCGCCGATCCTTCCAGCGGCGAAGTCACCACGTTCCAGCCGACGCGACCGCCGCTCAGATGATCGAGGCTGGCGAACTGGCGCGCCACGGTAAACGGCTCGCTGTAAGAGGTAGAAAGCGTAGCGACCAGCCCGATTTTCTGGGTCACCAGCGACAGCGCCGACAGCAAGGTGATCGGCTCAAAACGGTTGAGGAAGTGCGGAATCGACTGCGGCGTGATGTACAAGCCATCGGCGACAAACAGGAAATCGATCTTCGCCTGCTCAGCTTTACGCGCCAGATCCAGCACGTAATCGATGTTAATGCTGGCATCCGCCACCGCATCGGGATGACGCCATGCCGACATGTTGCCGGATACGCCCTGAATAATCGCGCCCAGCCGCAGCTGGCATTGTGTCTGACTCATTCTGCTCTCCTTAGTATGCGTTCGCGGGCTGCCAGTCAGGAATGACCGGCAGCGCCTGTAACAGTTTTTGCGTCCACGGATGCTGCGGCGCGGCGAACACCTGCTGCAGCGCCCCGCTCTCCACCACTTGCCCGTTCTGCATCACCAGCACGCGATCCGCCAGATGCTGGATCACGCCGAGATCGTGAGAGATAAACAGCAGCGCGGTGCCGTGTTCAGCCTGCATATCGGCCAGCAGATCCAGCACCTGCGCCTGCACCGAAACATCGAGCGCGCTGACCGGTTCATCAGCCACCAGCAGCGCCGGATTCGGTGCAAAAGCGCGCGCAATCGCCACGCGCTGGCGCTGACCGCCGGAAAGCTGTTGCGGGTAGCGCTGCAGGAAGCGGTCGCCGAGCTGCACTTCATCGAGCAGTTGACGCACGCGCTGACGCCGCGCATCGCCGTAAATTCCGGCGCTATCGAGGCTTTCGCCGATAATTTTCTCTACCGTGTAGCGCGGGTCGAATGAGCTGAACGGATCCTGCGCGATCAGCTGCAAGCGCGCACGCCGGGCGCGGCGCGCTTTCTCCGGCAGACGATCCCAGCGCTCACCTTCCAGCAGCAGCGTGCCGCTGTCCGGTTCGGTTAAGCCCATCACCACTTTCACCAGCGAGGTTTTGCCGGAGCCGGATTCGCCGACCACGCCAAGCGTCTCTCCGGCGTGCAGCGTGAAGTTGATGTCGTTGAGCACCAGGCGATCGCCATAGGCTTTATGCAGGCCGATGCCTTCCAGCAACGGTGCGCTGCTGGGTGTCGGGCGCGGCGGCAGCGGCGTCGGCTCAGCCGCGCTCAGGCGTAGTCCGCGCGTGGCGGGCGTTGGCACCGCGCGCAGCAGGCGCTGCGTCCAGGCGTGTTGTGGACGATGGAGCAGCGGACCGCTGTTGCCCTGCTCCACCACTTCGCCATCGCGCATCACCAGCACGCGATCCGCCAGTTCCGCCACCACCGCCAAATCGTGGCTGATCAGCAGCAGGCCGTGGCCGTCGCGGCGGCGCTGCGCCAGCAGTTGCAGAATCTGGCGCTGCACCGTCATATCCAGCGCGGTGGTCGGTTCATCGGCGATCAATAAGGTTGGCGTACCGGCCAGCGCGGTAGCAATTAACGCACGCTGGCGCTGGCCGCCCGAGAGCTGATGCGGATAGCGTTCGAGGCGGCTTTCGGCATCGTGAATGCCCGCCGCCTTCAGCAGTGCGAGGCTTTTGTCCTGCAAATTGTTGCGATGACCGGCGGCGCTTAGGGCATCACTCAGCTGCTGACCAATGCGGCGCAGCGGATCGAGCGACACCAGCGCGTCCTGCAACACATAACCAATGCGGCGACCGCGTAGCGCGCGCCAGTCGCTGCGGCTGGCGTGGCGCATATCGCGGCCGTCGATGGTGAAACGGTCGGCGGTTAATACTGCGCCCTCCGGCAGCAGGCCAAGCAGGCTGCGCGCGGTCAGGGTTTTGCCGGAACCGGATTCCCCGACCAGCGCCACGGATTCGCCCGCCGCGACCTGCAGGTTGAGGTTTTTCACCACCTGCTGCGGCCCGAAACGAATCGAGAGATTCTGGATATCAATAAACGGCTGGCTCATGCGGATCGTCCTTCAAAACGTGCCTGCCAGTAACGACCCAGCGTATTCACCGCAATCACCGTCAGCGTGATAAACACGCCCGGCCACACGGCGATCCACCATGCGTTACGCAGATAATTGCGTCCTTCCGCCAGCATCAGGCCCCATTCGGCGGTCGGTGGCTGCGGCCCCATGCCGAGGAAACTCAGTCCGGCGGTACCGATAATCGCGGTGCCGAGCCCCAGCGTGGCCAGCGCCGGCACCTGCGCAATGGCGTGCGGCAAAATGTGGCGCGTGATCAGCGTGAAGCGTGACAGGCCAAAGGTACGCGCCTGCTCAACGTAGCCGGAGGTCATCACGCTGTAGGTTTGTGCCCGCACCACGCGGGCAAAACGCGGCACCGACGCAACGCCGAGCGCGATAATCAGGTTGTTGGTGCCGGGCCCGGTAAAGGCGATCAGCATCAGCGCCAGTAGCAGATCGGGAAAGGCGGAGATCACATCCACCGCACGGCTCAACAGCTCATCAACCACGCCACGCGCCAGCGCCGCCACCAATCCCAGCAAGGTGCCAAACACCACCGCCAGCGCCATCGCCGCCACGCTGATCAGCAGCGAATAGCGGCTGCCGTAGATCACGCGCGTCAGCAGATCGCGCCCCAGCTGATCGGTGCCCAGCCAGTGCTGCGCCGACGGCGGCAGCTGCGCGTTAACCGGATCGGCCAGCAGCGGATCGCTGTGCGCCAGCCACTGCGGCGCGATCACCGCGATAGCCAATACAATCAGAAACAGAATCGCTGCCCACACCGCGGCGGGCAGCGCAACCGGAAGACGTTGCAGCACGGCAATCATGATTTGCTCTCCCCGCGCAGACGCGGATCAATCCACAGCGACAGGATGTCAACCAAGGTGCTCATCACCACATAGATCAGCGCCGAGAGAATGGCTACCGCCAGCACCACCGGCAGATCCTGCGCTAGCACCGCATCGACGGTCAGTTTGCCAAGGCCGGGACGACCAAATACCTGTTCAGTAATCACCGCGCCGCTCAGCAATCCGCCTACCAGCCAGCCGGTTAACGTGACGGCAGGCAGCGCCGCATGACGCAGCGCGTGGCGCAGACGAATAGTGGTTTCCCCCATGCCCCATGCGCGCAGCGTCAGGGTGAATGGCGCATCCAGCGCGCGCTCCAGCTCGCGGCGCAGCAGCTGAGCGATCACCGCGCCCTGCGCCAGACCGAGCGCCAGCGCCGGTAGCACCAGCGACGACAGCGAGCGATCGCCCGCCACCGGGAACCAGCGCAGCGTAAAGCTGAAAATAAACAGCAGCACGATACCCATCCAGAAAGAGGGCGTGGAGGCCAGCAGCAGCTCGACACCGTTAGCCACGCGGCGACCAATGCGACGATGCGCGGTGCCGACGGCAATCACCACCGCAAAAACAATGCTGACCAGCAGCGCCGCCAGTGTCAGTTTGATGGTGGGCCACAGCTGCGTGGCCAGCAGATGGCTAACTTCAGTGTTGAGCATGTAAGAACGGCCAAAATCGCCGTGCAGCACGCGCCACATATAGTGCAGATATTGCCACCACAGCGGTTCGTTCAGGCCCCATTCGGCGCGGATCGCCGCCTCAATGGCTGGCGTACGCAACTGCTCACCGATCAGCAGGCTGACGATATCGCCCGGCGCCAGATGCACGCCGAGAAAGGCCAGCGAAACCGCCGCCCACAGCACCAGAACGCCGCCCAGCAGGCGGCTGACGATACGGCGCGTCAGGTCGCTGCGCCACACCGATGGCCGACGCGCGCGTGGCGTGCGGGTGACAATGCTTTCCAGACTCATCTTCGCCTCCTGTTAGTGGTCGCTGAGCCAGATGTCGTACGCGTTCTCCGGCATCTGTTTAAAACTGCGGAAACCGGCACCGTGCACGTAGCTGGCGGTGGCGATCTGGTCTTCTGGTTCATACAGCGGGATCGCCAGCGCCTGCTGTCGCAGCGCGTATTGCTGCAGCTGGCTGTAGAATTTACGGCGCTGATTAATATCCAGCGTCGCTGCCGCCTGATCGAGCCAGCCGTTGATTTGCGGGCTGTTGACGCGGCTGTAGTTAATCGGCCCGCCAGCTTTTACTGGGCGATAGTGGTTTTCGATATCGATGCCGTCGGTTTCGGTATTCGAGTTAGCAATTGAGCCGAAGTGGCCGGTGTTGCGCACGTCGGTGTAGGTGCCAGAATCGACATAGCGCAGTTTGATCTCCACGCCGAGACGCTGGCGCGCCTGCGCCTGAACCGCCTGCAGCAGCACATCGCGCTGATCGCGCACCGTTGCCTGCGCCTGAATCACTTCAATGCCCAGACGCTGGCCGTCTTTGGTGCGGAAACCGTCGCTGTCGCGCGTTTGCCAGCCCGCTTCATCCAGCAGCTGGTTGGCGGCAGCGGGATTGTTACCATACTGACCTTCGAGATCGTTGTTGTAGAGCGGATCGACCGGCGAAGTAATCCCCCACGCGCGGGTGCGTTCGCCGCGATACACCGACTTCAGCAGCGGATCGATATCCAGCCCTTGTAGTAATGCCTGACGCACGTTCACATCCTGCGTCGGGCCGTATTCCACATTAAGGAACAGTGAATACGGCGTGCCGGTGTTCAGCGCGTGCTGATAAGTGAAGTCGGGATTGTCTTTGAATTCACCGGCGTCATTGCCGGAAATCCCTTCAATCGCGTCCAGCTGCCCGGACAGCAGCGCGCCGGTACGCACCGAGGATTCCGGCAGGAAGCGATAGGTCACGCGTTCCAGATAGGCCGGGCCTTGATGCTTAGCGGTGGCGGGCGCCCAGTTGTAGTGCGGGTTGCGTACGAATGTCACCTGCTGGCCTTTTTCGTAGCTCTCGATAATAAACGGCCCGGTGCCCGCAATCTCTTTGCCACCCGCTTTCAGCTGCGGCGAGTTCCAGCTGGCCGGTGCCAGAATCTGCAATTTGGCGGCGAACGACAGGAACGGCGAATAGCCCTGCTTCAGCGTGATGGTGACGGTGTGATCGTCCGGCGTCGCCACGCTGGCAATTCTCGCGCCCAACGCGCAGATGCTGCTGCCGGCGCAATACTTTGCATCCTGCACATGGCGGAAATTCTCGGCCACCGCGTTGGCATCCAGCTTCTCGCCGTTGGAAAAGGTGACGTCGCGGCGCAGGCTAAAGCGATACGCTTTGCCGTCCGGACTGACCTCATAACTTTCTGCCAGCCAGGGTACGAAACTGCCGTCGGTTCGACGCGCCAGCAGCGATTCCCACACGTTACGCAGCGTCACTTCCGCTTTGGATTGCCCATTCAGCTGCGGGTTAAACGGCACGGGTTCAGTTTCGACGCCGAAGGTTAAGCTGCCGCCGCTGCGCGGTTGCTCAGCGGCAAAAAGAGATGCGCTTCCCAGCAGGCAGGTCACACCCAGCGCGAGAGTGATTGAATTCGCTTTCATAAGATCCTTGGTGGTTGCAGGTGCTTTTTTAGTTATTCAGGCGATTTTGGCGATGGGTTGATCGGCTGGCGGGTTGAATTCCTTTTTCAGAAACACCAGCGCTTCGCCTAATGGATTGGTACGGTGATGGAACGGTTGATAACCGCGACGCAGATAGAGCTCGCTCAGCCATGGATGCTTGATGGCGGTGGCGAGATAGACGCCCGGCGCTTTCAGCGTTTCTTTCAGCAGGGTTTCTTCGGCGTAGGTAATGATGTCGCGGCCGTAGCCCTGTCCTTTGTAATCAGGGTCGACGGCGAACCAGTGGATAAACGGCAGCGACGAAGGCGCATGTTCATCCTGCTGCCACGGAAAACGCACCGTGACGGTCGCCACCGCGCGTTTCCATTTGCGTAGCACCAGCACGGTTTCCTGCTCGATGACGCGGCGCACCTGCTCGACGTTGCCCTGTGAAATGGTGAAATGCACATCCAGCGCCACCAGCGCAGCATAGGCGCGTTGCAATAGCGCAAATATTTCTTCCGCATCGTCGGGCTTGGCAACTTCAATTAGCTGACTCATGGTGACCATTTCCTTATTCAATCCTGCCGAAAGTATTAAAATCCGGCGGATTAAAGTAAACCGAGAATAACGGCAATCGATTTGTTGAATATGGCAATGCAATAATTTAGCGGCAGATGAAACTATTTAATTAATGCACATATCGTAGCGGCACAATTAATTACGCTGTTTTGACTTTTAAAAATCAACTGAGCACGATAAATCGCGCCGCTACGAATATATGCGGTTTTTTTAGTGCTTGCTCACCCACACATCGTAAACGCTTTCTGGCATCTGCTTATAGCTGCGGAAACCGTAGCCGTGCACGTAGCTGGCGGTGGCTAACTGATCTTCCGGTTCGTAGAGCGGCACTGCCAATGCCAGTTGCGTTAATGCGACCTGCTGCAGTTGGCTGTAGAAATCGCGGCGTTTCTTAAGATCCAGCGTGCTGGCGGCTTTATCCAGCAAGCCATTGATCTTCTCATCGTTGACGCGGCTATAGTTAATTGCGCCGCCCTGAGCGATCGGACGATAGTGGTTTTCGATATCCACGCCATCGGTTGGCGTGTTGGAGTTAGCGATGGTGCCGAACTTACCGCTTTTACGCACATCGGCATAAGTACCAGAATCAACGTAGTTCAGCTTGAGATCCACGCCAAGACGCTGACGCGCCTGCGCCTGAATCGCCTGCAGCAGCACATCGCGCTGGTCGCGCACCGTTGCCTGTGCCTGAATCAGCTCAATGCGCAGACGCTGGCCATCTTTGGTGCGGAAGCCTTCACCATCACGGGTTTTCCAGCCCGCTTCATCCAGCAGCTTGTTGGCCGCATCCGGATTGTTGCCGTATTTGCCCTCTAGCTCTTTGTTGTAAAGCGGATCGATGGGTGACGTGATGCCCCACGCGCGGGTGCGTTCGCCGCGATACACCGACTTCAGCAGCGGATCGATATCCAACCCTTTTAGTAATGCCTGACGCACTTTCACATCCTTCGTCGGGCCATATTCCACGTTGAGGAACAGAGAATATGGCGTACCGGTGTTCAACGCATGCTGATAGGTAAAGTCGGGATTGTCTTTGAACTCACCGGCATCGTTACCGGAAATGCCTTCAATGGCATCAACCTGACCAGATAGCAGCGCGCCGGTGCGCACCGAAGATTCCGGCAGGAAGCGATAGGTCACGCGATCGAGATACGCCGGTCCCTGATGCTGCGCGGTGGCTGGCGCCCAGTTGTATTTTGGATTTTTAACGTAGGTCACCTGCTGGCCTTTCTCATAGCTTTCGAGAATAAACGGCCCGGTGCCCGCCAGATCTTTGCCGCCCGATTTCAGCTGTGGAGATTTCCAGCTGGCCGGCGCCAGAATCTGCAAGCCCGCAGCGAAGGACAGAAACGGTGAGTAGACCTCTTTCAGGGTGATCACCACCGTGTGATCGTCCGGCGTTTCAATCTTCTCAATATGCGAACCCATCAGGCACAAACTGGTGCCGGCGCAGTATTGCGCGACCTGAGTTTGACGGAAGTTATCTGCCACCGCGTTGGCATCAAACTTCTCGCCGTTAGAGAAGGTGACGTCCTGACGCAGATTAAAGCGGATCACTTTGCCATCCTGGCTGGCTTCATAACTCTGCGCCAGCCACGGCACAAAGCTGCCGTCCGGGCGGCGCGCCAGCAGCGATTCCCAGAAGTTACGCAGCGTGATTTCCGCTTTGTCCTGACCGTTAAGCTGCGGGTTGAAAGTGGTCGGCTCGGTTTCAACACCGACCGTCAGGCTGCCGCCGCTTACCGGTTGGTCGGCGGCCACGGCGTTAATCGTGCTTCCCAGGAGGCTAAAACCTAATGCCAAAGCTATTGAAGTTAATTTCATAGTGTCCTTGGTAATTGCAGGTAAATATTATGTAAGGCCTTAATCTGGCCTGTATTAATTCCCGCTGAATTATTAAAACCCGGACAAATAAATGTAAAACGACAATAGTGGCAATCGATTTGTTGGATTTGGCAATTCACTAATCAGCGAAAAAACAGATTATCGTGACAGGCTCGCCGGTAGTGGAGGCACACCCGATAAACCGCGTAATCCGTACTCGACCATGGCCATATAGACCGCAAAATAATCCAGCGCCATGTGCATAAAGGAGAGATGCAAAATGAGCGTATTACTGGTTTTATTCAGCGTCAGCAACCCGGCTGCTTCAGCGTCCTGCAGGCAGCGTTTAATGTGCGAACGCGAAACCCCACATTTCACTGACGCTTTCAGGTAGTTGTACTCAATAACAGTGGTTTTTTGTTGCAGACTCTCGATGTACAGATCCATCAACAGCATGTGCCCGGCATCCCTGAAAATGAAGGCTTTACTCTCTGGCACCATATCGAACAAGTAAACATGCTTGAGCGTGATTTCAGCGTAATTTTTGAAGTATTCCGCATGAAAGTTTTCCATTTTCAGGCAAGCCGAAACATCGAAATCGTCGTACAACATACCGTAAGGAATCATCATGGTATTAATTAAAGCCCGCGTTTCATCCAGCGCTTTGCGGGTCACCGTGTAGGTTAACTTTCGTTTATCCTGCGCGTCCTTTTTAACTTCCATACGCCCACCTACCCGAATAAAGAGCAGAAAGGAATCAATAGTGTTGTCGCTAATCAGACCGGTTTTTTTACAAAAGTCTTTTACATCACGCAGCGTTGGGTTTGCTGAGGTGAAGGCGTACGCCATGATGGCCGAGCCAATAATAAAGCGATTGGCTTTGAAAATGACTTTAAAATAGAGCGGCTTAGTCAGATACAGTCTGAACAACAGTTTGTAATGCTTCTGCATAACTAATGAGATGTTGTCATTTGACTTAATCTCGGCTGCGCGTTGGTGAATTAATGCTGTGAGTTGCTGTTTGCTTTTCATATTGCTGTGTGGTGTGCCTGGTTATCAATTATAAAATTTTTCTAAAAATCACCCTCATGCTCCTGGATTTATTTAAATCCTGTTGAGAGGCGGTTGATGATGCTTTATGGAGGTATTATTTCTGAGGTTAATATTTTAAGATTAACATGGGTCTTTTTGCCCTTCTGGGCACGATCTTACCATCAATGGACTATTTTATGTAAAGCTTGATTTATTCTGAGCTAACATGCCCATTTCTAAGCCTGAAAATTGATCTTTGTTTTTACAATTATTTCATTAAGTTAGGTCGCGATATTTCCTCAAGCATTACCTTTGTAGCACGGCTTAAAAAAAATTAACCACAAAAATGGACAGTGACTTAACAAAGCCCCTATGAGAACTTTCTTAACGCACGGTTATTCCACTTGGTTAAGTGAGACTGGTTAATAGCCAAGCCTATTCATACAGGGAATATCCGACAGATTTTTGATGGAATTTATAAGGATTTATCATGGACGACTCACCGCATAAGACACTGCGTCACGGCCTTTCAATGGCTATTTTAAGCCATAACACTCTGGTGAAAAAACTCGCTTACCCACTGATTCTCATGGGTTTTATTTCCATGCCAGCGGCATGGGCGAATATGAGTGTCTATCCGATGGAAGTCACCCTAAATAATCAGGGTGCGGCACAGGTGCAGACATTATCGCAAAGCGGTGAAGCGCAGTTTATTCGCGTCAGCATCAAGCGAATTGAGCGCCCTGCAACACCGTTTGAAAAAGAAATATTGGTTGAAGATGCCGTTTCGCCATCGCTTATCGCCACTCCAGATAAATTCGCGCTGGCTTCCGGTTCACAACGCATTATTCGGCTGATTTCATTACAACCGCCAGAAAAAGAGACCGCCTGGCGCGTTTACTTCGAGGCCGTGGCTGCCCCGGATGAATTGAAAGATAAATCGCCGCAGAATAATAACATCAGCAACCAGGTCGGCATCAATTTAGTCTGGGGCGTGCTGGTACATATTCCGCCGCGTAAGGCCAGATTATCGCTCACGCAATCAGCATCAGGCGAAGTCAAAAACGCTGGCACGGTTCGCGTAGTGATTCGTGAGGTCGCGGTTTGCTCAAAACAACATAGCAGCAGCAGCTGTCAGTGGAAAAAAGAACACGCCACGGTTTATCCGGATGAGACATTGCGTTTTAAAGCCTGGAGTTCGGCAGAATTAGCCGCTGCTCAGGAAGTCAGAATAAAACATGTTGATCTCAATACGCGAAATATCGCCGAGTACGTTATCGGACACTGATCAACGTATTAAAGGAATAACAACCTGTTTGTTATAAAGCAGTTCATTACCCATGAGACGGTCATTTACGGCCAGTACAAGGATTTTCACGGAGCTACAAATGCAAAAATTAATCAAACCACTAGTCATCGCTGCTGCGTTAACGGCTGTATTTAATGCACAGGCGGTGCAGAAAGATATTACGGTGAATGCGAATGTTGATTCGACGGTGGATATGACGCAGGCGGACGGAACCGCATTACCCGGCACCATTAATATGCAATATATTCCGGGCCGTGGTTTATCTACCTATTCTCTGGACACCAAAATCTGGTCGAACTCGCAAACTGCCAATATCAACGTTGCGCTGGTGAGTGCCGCTCAGCTTAACAATACCGTTACCGGTACAGCGGTACCTTTGACCGTCACGCTGGGTGCGGATTTAAAACCGATCACCACCACGAACACGGCCCTGACTTACGCCTCGCTGTTCCCGGCGGGCACCGCAAACGGTTCGTCAGTATTGCCACTGAAAATCTCGCAGACCACGCCGGGCGTGCTGGCAACCGGCACCTATACCGGCGTAGTGAGCCTGTTAATTACACAGGCCACCACGCAGAGCTAATTTGTCGGCATTGACTGATCAATTATTTCGGGGGGCCGCTCGGCCCCCTTATTATTCTTTTTCAGCAGGATGCTGTAATGAAGGTCAATATTCACGTCGCTTTAATAGCCTCTTTCATTACCCTGATCCCTTCTCTCGCTCCTCGTGCTGCCACGCAGGTTCCGCCTGGTTTCGAATCGCTGGTCACCGGCCAGACGCTGTGGGTCAACCTTTCTGTTTACGGGCAATCGCTTGGCTTGTTTGAAGCTTCTGTTTCGCTGGATAGCGTCAGGTTCTTGAAACCGCATCAGGTTGCGCGGGCGGTGATGCAGCATTATCAAAAGGATCCGCAGCAGGAAAAGCGCTTAGACCATCTGATCAGTGAACCTTTGGCACGCAACGGTAATAAGGCATGCAGCAGCAACGGCGGCGCAGCGGGCTGTGACTATCTGGAGACCGATTTCCTCGCGCTGATCTATGACGAAAATAATGCCAAAGTGGCGCTGTTTCTCGGCCCGGAATTTGTGCCGCTTGCGGCTGACAACGCATCGCCCTATTACCAGCAGACCGCCGAAACGGAAGCGGCGTTTATTCATCAGCAGAATATTAACTTCGCCACCAACCGCGATGACCAGACGTTATCGCTGCAGGGGGCGGGCGCGCTAGGATTCACTGAAAACAGCTATGCCGGAATTGACTGGGACTATCTGGCGCAAAAATACCGGCAGCAAAGTCATCAGGAAGTGCGTTTTAACAACGTGTTTCTGCGCCGCGATCTCGGCAAACGCTATTATGTGCAGGCCGGACGCATGGATTCGCGCGATATCTTCAGTAACGCCGGCGGCAACATTACCTTAAGCCAACTGCCGCTCAGCACCATCGAAGGTGCGCGCGTCGGTTCGACGCTCGCCTGGATGAACCGCGCACAGGCGGCGCAAGGCACGCCGGTCACTGTCTTTATTACTCGCCCGTCGCGTATTGATGCTTATCGCGGGCAGCAACTGCTTGGCACCTTTTACCTGATTGCCGGCACGCAAAATCTTGATACCAGCGCCTTTCCCAATGGTAGCTACAGCGTGACGCTACGTATCTATGAAGATAATCAGTTGTCGCGTACCCAACAGGTTCCTTTTAGCCGCACCGGTAATGCCACCAGCCAGAACATTGAATGGTTTGTGCAAGGCGGCTCCATTCCCGATCGCGAGATGCAGGGCAACGGCGCTGCATCGCAATCGGGTGCCGATCGCCGTGTGATGCAGGCGGGCATCAAAGTGCCTGTGATGCAAGACGTTGCGCTGACCGGCGGTGTCGCCGTGACCAACCGCAACCGCTTTATCGAAAGCGCACTCGACTGGAGCCACGGATTTGATAATCCGCTGCTCGACGGCATCCTCACCACCCGCTTTAGCTACCTGAAAGGCAGCGAAGGTTCGCGCGGCAATATCCAGCAGGTCGCTTATAACGACGGATTCTCCCTCAGTTTCTACCGCAGCGCCCTGTATGCGCAGGATTGCTACAGCAACAACGGTGGGCAATACGGTTTTAGCGGGTGCTACCAGAGCAGCAGCCTGATGTTCAGCGTGCCGGTGAAAAGCTGGTATCTGAATGCCGGTTACAGCGCCAGCAAAAACGAGGGCCGCAATGTGCTTCCGGTGCAGTGGGATGATAACGGCGTCGTGCCGCAGTGGGCGCGCCGCAACATCTACAGTAAAACGCAGACTACCACCTGGCAGGCTGGCCTGGGGCGTGGCTTCAGCGTCAACGGACTCAATATTAATACCAGCGCCAATCTCTTTACCCGCACCAGCAGCAGCGGAACTCAGCGCGACAACGGTGGCTTCCTCTCCGTCTCACTCTCGCGCGTCAGCACGCCAACCATCGATTCACGTTCGAGCTACAGTTCGCTCGGCATGACCTACCAAACCGATCGCAACAACAAGGATCAGGTTGGCTATAACGTGGCGCAAAACTGGTATTTCGATGCGCAGAATCAGCAGGAGATCGGCGTGAACCTTAACGGTAATCAGGAAAATACTTTGAATGCTTCCGTTTACGGCAAAACTGCGGGCGAATACGGCAGCGGCAGCCTGGCATTCAGCTCTGCGTCGTCCGGTTCATCCGCTCAGCGCTTCAGCAGCAGCGGCAGCTACAACTCCTCATTGGCGGTAGCGCGTTCCGGCCTCTATTGGGGCAAATGGGGCAACGGCCTGTCCGGGGCGGCGGTGGGCGTGCATGTGGCAAGCAGCGATGAAAGCCGCGACACGCGGGTGGATGTCTCCGTTGATGGCGCGGGCAGCGCCAGCCTGCACGGCACCGGCCGCACTTTATTCAGCGTACCGGCTTACACCCAGAGCGCGATCAGCATCAACGATTCCATCGAATCCACCGACGGCATGCGCAGTGAAATCACCCAGGGTGCCGGACGACGCACGCTGTTTATCGCGCCGGGCCGCATGCTGGTGAGCAAAGTGAATATTGTTTCGCGCTACACCTGGCTTGGCAGGCTGATGATTAATCAACAGCGTCCACTGGAAGGCGCCACGCCGCTGAATGTCGCCAGCTGGTCCGGTTTAGGCCAGGGCGGATTCAGCGCTGAGACCGATCACCGCATAAAAAATCTGTACATGGTGCGCGGCATGCAGATGTACCGCTGTGAAATGAAGGTGAAAAGCACCCATGACGTAGTGCGCTATGTCGGCGACAGCGACTGCAAACCCATCGAGCTGGCTTCAGTGCCGCAGGATGTGCAGCAACGGGCAAAAATGCTGATTGTCACCCGCCAGGCGGATGAGGTTCCGCTGGCACGCACCGCGCCTTCTTCGCAGCAACAACAATAGGGATTTTGGATGAAAAGTAGATTTCTTAGCGCGCTGACGCTATTGGCCCTCATCGCGGGCATGCAGGTGCAGGCCGCCATGCTCACGCCTTCAGGGCGCAATACCAGCGTTGCCGTAACCTTTGACCGCATGTCAGTACCGGCGCAATTGCCGATCTGGACCAATGAAAATGGCGGTTACGATACCAATGACGCACCAAAATGGGGCCGCAATACGCTGGTTTGCCAGTCGCGCACCAGCAATCAATATGGTGCCTGCCTGACATTACCTGTCTGGCTTGAAGCGTCGCCGTCACCCTACCCCGTTCCACTGTTGTTTACCGAAAGCAGCACCAAACAGACGTTGGTACTGAATGTCTATCTCACCAAAAGACGCTCGCTGAATAATGTGGTGGTGGCGACCAATCTGGTACCAATGAATGCGTTTGGCGGTGCCGTCACGCCGCGTGGCGATGGCACCGATTATTCGGCCTATCTTCCCTCTTCCGAGCTGAGTAAATTCCCGTCGGCGGGCACCTGGAGCGCAACGCTGAAAATGTCGCTGATGCAGTGGCCAGTGACGTCCTGCACCGGAAATTCGCAAAACGTAAACGTGGGTTGTACCAACGTGACGAAAATGGGTGACTGGATCGCCAACATGACCTTTAAGGTGACAGATTACGGCAACCAGCAGATCTATCTGCCGGAGTTCGGCAATGCAGCCGCCACTGTGGATCTCGGTTTAAAAACCTTCCCCGGTGGGCGCGCCACTACCACCGTTAGCGGCAGCCGTTCGCTGGATATGTGCCTGTACGACGGCAATAATTCTGACAGCAACCGGGTTAGCCTGTTGTTTCAGGACGAAGGTGCAGCCGCGCCCGGCCGGGGAACGGGGTTGTTTTCGCTATATCGCACAGGCGCGGATAAAACTCTGGCGCAAAATCGCCTCGATTATGCGATTGAAGTAATCAACCCGCTGACCAAAGCGCGCCAGGTGGTTGAGAACGGCAGTGAAGTTATCTGGAGCGGCACCAACAGAGGTGTGTTGCGACGGGTGGTGTTACCGGGACAGAGCAATTCCGTGCTGTGCGTTCCTGCGCCGATGCAGCTTGTTACACCCGCCTTCACGTTATCGTCAAAAACAGCGGGCCGTTATCAGGGGACGTTGAGAATTATTTATACCCCGACGACGCAATAATGGCGCGGGCGGTGATGTCATAAAAACTGCAATTACCGAGCGCACACACTGTAGCGGCGCAATTTATTGCGCGATAAATCGCGCCGCTACGGAATGTGCGATGATTAGACGCAGTTATCAAATTATCGACATTATGCATTAGATTAGTGATTTAAAAATTATTGGTGAAACGCTGATAGAGGTGCAGGCTGTTTTTCAGATTGAGTTTTTTAACGATTTTATTCTGATGGCTATAGAGCGTTTTTTTATTTATCCCGGTTATTTTCGCCACATCTTCAATCGATTCATAAATGAATAAGCATCGCAGAAAGTTAAACTCTTTCCTGGTTAAATGATTATTTAATCCGGGAGCCGTCATTAGCTGGTCGCTTTTGTGCTGGCACAGCATCATTGCCAGCTTAGTACTAATGGTACCGGTTGAAGATTTTTTATCGATAAAACAATCGGCTGCGATGGCATGGCTGCTATAGTTAATCTTGTTTTTCACTGAATCTGAAAAGAAAATCAGCGTCGCGTTCAAGGTGATTTTTAGTCTGGTCAGATAATCTATCTGAGCCAGCGCCGCGCGGAAGTTTTCTGGCAGATCAAAAATAATGATTGGCGAAAGAGTGGCGGTTTTTTCCCTGTCACGCATCAGCGCCTTCATTTCTCGAAGCGTATTACAGCACGTGATATTTGAATGTTCCAGCAGCGCAATTAAGCCCTGCTGGTGATAGCAAGACTGATCCAGATAAATGACATCCATGATTAATTTCCGATAAATATCCCTGATTCTGCGAATACTATCGGCTTCCTGGCGGAAATTAACTGTCCATTTTTGGTGCTAAATGACTCACGCGATCGACAGGTCGATTTAAAAGTAGGCCGGGTACAAAGTGTTACCTCTGTGCCCGGTCTGATTTCACACTAAAGCTTAGGCGCGCGCGGCGATGATGCTCTCAGCCACGTTGCGGGGTGCTTCCGCATAGTGCGCAAACTCCATGCTGTAAGTGGCGCGGCCTTGCGACATCGATCGTAGCGTGGTGGCGTAGCCAAACATCTCGGACAGCGGCACTTCGGCGCGAATAATGCGTGCACCAAAGCGTTCATCCATGCCTTGCAGCGTACCGCGCCGCGCCGATAAATCGCCCATCACGCCACCGGCATACTCTTCCGGCGTTTCCACTTCCACCTGCATCAGCGGTTCGAGGATCACCGGATCGGCCAGTTTCGCGGCGGCTTTGAAACCAAAGATCGCCGCCATACGGAATGCCATTTCCGATGAATCGACATCGTGGTACGAACCAAACGTCAGCGTGGCTTTGATGTCCACCACCGGATAACCGGCCAGCACGCCGCTGTTCAGCGCTTCACGAATCCCCTTCTCCACCGAAGGAATGAACTCGCGCGGTACTACGCCGCCTTTGGTGGCGTCTTCAAAGGCAAATCCGGCCCCCGCCTGCTGCGGTTCCAGCGTCAGCACCACATGGCCGTACTGACCTTTACCGCCCGACTGGCGCACAAACTTGCCTTCCACCTCGCGCACCGTTTTGCGGATGGTTTCGCGATAGGTAACCTGCGGCCGACCGATGTTGGCTTCCACGCCAAACTCGCGCTTCATGCGATCCACGATAATCTCCAGATGCAGCTCGCCCATGCCGGAAATAATCGTCTGGCCCGATTCCTCATCGGTGTGCAGACGGAACGACGGATCTTCGGCCGCCAGCCGCTGCAGCGCCAGGCCCATTTTCTCCTGATCGCTCTTGGTTTTCGGCTCAATCGACAGCGAAATCACCGGATCGGGAAACTCCATGCGCTCCAGCGTGATCACCGCATGGGGATCGCACAGCGTTTCGCCGGTGGTGACCTCTTTCAAACCCACGCAGGCGGCGATATCGCCGGCACGAATCTCTTCGATCTCAATACGGTCATTGGCCTGCATCTGTACGATGCGACCGATACGCTCTTTGCGCCCTTTCACCGCGTTCCACACGCTGTCGCCTTTACGCAGCACGCCGGAATAGACGCGCACAAAAGTCAGCTGGCCCACGTAAGGATCGCTCATCAGCTTGAACGCCAGCGCCGAGAACGGTTCGCTGTCATCCGCATGACGTTCATCGTGTTCGCCCTGCTCGTTGACGCCGCTCACCGCCGGTACGTCGAGCGGCGAAGGCATCAGCTCAATCACCGCGTCGAGCATGCGCTGCACGCCTTTGTTTTTGAACGCGCTGCCGCACAGCATCGGCTGGATTTCACCGAGCAAGGTGCGCTGACGCAATCCGGCAACCACCTCCTCTTCACTGAGATCGCCCTGCTCCAGATAGCGATCCATCAGTGCTTCGCTGGCTTCTGCCGCCGCTGCCACCATGTTCTCGCGCCACTCAGCAGCGAGTGCCTGCAACTCAGCAGGAATCGGCGCATAACTGAAACTCATGCCCTGGCTGGCGTCGTCCCAGTAAATAGCGCGCATTTTGTTGAGATCGACCACGCCGCTAAAGTGCTCTTCCGCGCCGATGGGAATGACAATCGGCACCGGATTGGCGTGCAGGCGATCTTTCATCATCTGCACTACGCGGAAGAAGTCCGCGCCTTGACGGTCCATTTTATTGACGAAGGCGATGCGCGGCACATGATATTTGTTGGCCTGGCGCCACACGGTTTCAGACTGCGGCTGCACGCCGCCAACCGCGTCATACACCATCACCGCGCCATCAAGTACGCGCATTGAGCGCTCAACTTCAATGGTGAAATCGACGTGTCCGGGCGTATCGATGATGTTGATACGGTGCGGCGTAAAGCTGCCGTCCATGCCTGGCCAGAAGCAGCTCACCGCCGCCGAGGTAATGGTGATCCCACGCTCCTGCTCCTGCGCCATCCAGTCAGTGGTTGCCGCGCCATCGTGCACTTCACCTAACTTATGGCTCATTCCGGTGTAAAACAGGATGCGCTCGGTGGTGGTGGTTTTACCGGCATCGATGTGCGCGGAGATGCCAATGTTGCGATAACGTTCGATGGGGAGGGTTCGGGGCATGATGCGTCCTTAGTCATTCGACTCGTTCTGCGGCGCGCACCATTGCCCGCCGCTGCGCAACAGCCTAAACCTATTGTACGAGTAAATACGAACAGTTTGAGCCTTTTTTAAACATCGTTAAAAACTTGCAGGTGATTCAGCATTTACGGGCTGGAAAGCCGTCGCCGGTCACTTTAAGGTAAGACTTTCACTCTCAACGGGAAAATTGACCATGCGTATTCTGGTAGTCGGCGCCGGCGCCACCGGCGGCTATTTTGGTGCACGTCTGGCGCAAGCAGGACGTGATGTGACTTTTCTGGTGCGCGAGCGCCGTTTTCAACAGTTGCAGCAAACCGGTCTAGTGCTGAAAACCCCCGGCGGCAGCGAAGTGATTCAGCCGCAGTTGGCGCAGGCCGGTTCGCTTGATGGCCATTACGATCTGATTATTTTGACGGTGAAAAGCTTCGCGCTGGATCAGGCGATGAATGACATCGCGCCCGCCGTCGGTCCGGACACGCTGATCATGCCGATCCTCAACGGCATGCGCCATTTCGATTCGCTGCGCGCGCGCTTTGGCGACAAGGTGATTGGCGGTTTGTGCAAAATCAACGCCACGCTGGGAGATAATGGCGAAGTGATGCAGATGACACCGCTGCATATTCTCTATTACGGCGCGCTGGACGGTCACAACGATGCGCGTTTGCAGCGCGTGGATGAAGCGCTGCGTGCGGCGCAGTTTGATACGGTGTTTGCCGACAACATCATCAGCGAGCTGTGGGAAAAATGGTTGCTGCTCAGCACGCTGGGTGCGGTGTGTTGTATCGCGCGTGGCAATACGCAACAGGTGCTGACGTCACAAGGTGGCGAAGCGCTGCTGCAAGGCGTTTTTGGCGAAGTGTTGGCGGTGCTGAGTGCGGAGGGTTATCAGCAGCGTCCGGCGGTGACGGCGAAGATTTATGAGATGCTGAACAATCCTCAAGCGGCGATGACCTCGTCGATGTACCGCGATTTAACCCAGGGCTTTGAGATTGAGGCCGATCAGGTGATTGGCGATCTGCTGGTGCGCGGCGCACGCAGCGGCGTGGTGACGCCGTTGCTGAACGCGGTGTATGTCAATTTGCAGGTGTATGTGCAGAACCGATAACGTTGGTCGCCATTCATGGCGACCGAAACATCACAACCGTGACTGCACGCCGGGCAACTGCTTCAGGCGTTGCCAGCCGGCTTCCACCGCTTCTGGCACCTCAACGTGGCCGAGGAAACCTTTTCCGCGCGGCCCGTAACCGTTTTCATCGTCGCGCAGGCGCTGGATTTCACCCATCAGCAGCGACAGAAAACGCTCCATCGACCACAATCCTTGCGGCGGCGCGCCGATGATGCGCAGCATGCCCGCGTCCATCATCACCTGCGGCACAAATACCGGCCAGCTGATAAATTCCGGTGCATCCGCACGATCGCGCCATTGATAGCGGAAGGTTTCCCAGGTGCGACGCTGCATTAGCGGATCCTGCACCAGCAGCACGCGCTGCGGCTGCCAGCTGTGCTCATCCAGTAGCTTTTGGCTGAAGGCGGCGTTTTCCCCGCAGTTGCGTGAGGCGGTTTCCAGCAGTAGCAAATCGTCCGGCAGCGCGGCAAATACGCGGGCGACATCGCCCAGCAACTCGGCTTCGCTTTTGCCTTTGCTGTCGATTTGGCGATACAGCGGATGTGCGGCGAGCATCTCCACCAGCAGCGAGGTTGAGTGACCGATGCCGCCGCTGATCAATAACGGCAGCTGATACTTTTTCGCCACGGCAATCACCGCTTCCACGTTCGGCAGGACCGCGTGACCAGCGAGAATGGCTAAATCGATGTCGAGCGTGCCATCTTGTGGCATCTGATCCAGCGCCAGCCAGGCCGCCAGGGTGTTGATATCCTGAATCTGATGGTTATTGAGCTGCATCCGGTTCTCCTCTTTTTACCTTTGGCAGTGTAGCGGCTTAAGTGCGTGTCGGCAGGGAAAAATTTGCTACACTCGCAGCTTAATCTTCAGGAGAGATTCATGACTGCGCGCTCCGTAACCCTCGACGATGTTGCTCATCTGGCTGGGGTTTCTTATCAAACCGTTTCCCGCGTTCTCAACCATTCCGAACAGGTTTCGCCACGCACCCGCGCCAAAGTAGAAGCCGCGATGCAGCAGCTCAACTATGTGCCGAATCGCGTGGCGCAGCAGCTGGCGGGCAAAAACACCCGCACGCTGGGTCTCGCCACCAGCGATTTAGCCTTGATGGCGCCCGCGCAGATCGCTTCGGCGATTCAGCAACGGGCAGCGGCGCAGGGTTATCATCTGGTTATCGCCATGGCGAATCCCGATAATGCGCCGCAGGATACAGTGAATGAACTGCTGGCGCAGCGCGTGGATGCGCTGCTCATTAACCTGCCGCTCGATGCGATGCAGGCTGCGCAGATTCAGCAACAGTGCGACAACAAGCCGGTGCTGTTTCTCGATGTGGAGCGCAGCGCTGAAGTGGCGCAATGCCAGTATCAGAGCGAATCCGGTGCGCAGCAGGCGGTCGATCATCTGGTGGCGCTCGGCCATCGCCAGATTGGCGTGTTAAATGGACCGGAAAGTTCTGCCTCGGCGCGCGCGCGTTTCGCCGCGTGGCAACAGGCGCTGGCGGCGCATCAGCTCAAGCCATTCTGCGTGCTGAGCGGTGACTGGAGCGCGGCATCGGGTTATCAGGCGCTGCTGGCGCGGTTGCCCAACACTCTGCCGCAAGCGCTGCTGGTGGCTAACGATCAAATGGCGCTCGGCGCGATGCGCGCGCTGCATCAGCACGGCGTGAAGATCCCGGCGGAGATTTCGCTGATTGGCTACGACGATACCGCGGAAAGCGCGTGGTATCAGCCGCCATTAACCACCGTGCGTCAGGATTTGCAGCAGTTGGGCGCGGTAAGCGTTGATCGCTTGCTGGCGCAGCTGGAAGGCGACGATGTGGCAGAGAAGACGCTGGAAACCGAGTTAGTGTTGCGGGAAACCACCGCGACGCCGCAGCAAGATGAGGTGGATGTGGCGGAGATTGCGCAGCAGTTGCAGGTGTTGGCGCGCAAGTTAAAGCGCACCTCATAAATAGGTTAGGTGCGCGAATTTGCGCACCTGGTCGTAATTACCCGAGTGCGAGTTTTACGGCATCTTCTGCGTGGATCAAGGTGGTATCGAACAGCGGCACACTGGCATCTTCCGCTTTTACCAGCAAGGTGATTTCGGTGCAGCCGAGAATAATCGCTTCTGCGCCCTGCTCCACCAGCTCAGCAATAATCTTGCGGTATTGCGCACGAGATTCATCGCGGATCACGCCAAGACAGAGTTCCTGATAAATGATGTCGTGCACCACTTTACGACCGGCTGCATCGGGAACCAAAACGTCGATCTCCGACTGATGAAGTCGGCCTTTGTAGAATTCCTGCTCCATGGTAAACGCCGTTGCTAGCAAGCCGACTTTTTTTACGCCCGCCTGACGAATGCGTTGTGCGGTGGCATCGGCGATATGCAGCAGCGGAATGCGGACCGCATCAGTGATTTGCTGCGCGACTTTGTGCATGGTGTTGGTACAGAGCACAATAAAATCCGCGCCGCCCTTTTCCAGACTGAGCGCCGCTTCTGCCAGGATCTCGCCCGCTTTTTGCCACTCGCCAGCGGCCTGTAGCTTTTCGATTTCATGGAAATCGACGCTGTACATCAGGCTGCGCGCGGAGTGCAAACCGCCCAGCTGCTGTTTCACCTGCTCATTGATAATACGGTAATAGAGCGCGGTGGATTCCCAGCTCATTCCGCCAATCAAACCGATCATTTTCATCTGCTTTACTCCGTTTTAAACATGCTGCTCAGCACTGTAATGGTTTTCCGGCCAGCGCGCTGCAGGAAACAACGATAAGCGAATATTGAACAGGTGGAACATTGGCGCAAACAGCGTGTTCTCCTGCAACGCTGCCGCTTCCAGCCGCAGCAACAACGTATTTAATTCCGCTAACAATTCCGGCTGCGGCGTGGTTTGCAGCGATTTTAACCGACGCTTAAGGAACTGGCTCAGCTCATGGAACATCGCCGCGCTTTCGATGTGATGCGCCAGCAGCAGTTCACGATGACGCGTGTAATAGTCGTAGCAGTTTGCGCCCAGCCAGGCTTCGGCAATCAGATTGCCGCCGGAGACCAACTCTGGCACCGGATCGACACGCTTACGCGGCAGAATAATGTTGACCTTATCAAGCGTGCGCGAAACAAACTGCTGACGCGCGGTCAGCGTGACGCTGTTGAGGCGCACCGTGGCGATAAACTGCAGCAGCTCGCGGATACCTTTGCGCACCGCGCGTTTGGCGGTCCACGACGGGCGCTTGTTGCGGATCAGCGCCGTGATCACCACCGCGAAGGTAATGCCCACCAGCGTCGAAAGAATAGCGTTCACTATAAGCTGTAGATCGGGCTTGAAGTTGTGGCTCATGCCAATCAGCCCGGGAATCTGCGTGGCGACAATCAGGCCAATCAGGTTGGTTGACGGATTGGCGATAACCAATCCCAGCGCCAGCAAGCCCGGCGCAAGGCAAATCACCAGCGCTTCGAAGGTCACCGCCTGCGGAATCAGCAAGGTGATATATAGCAGGCTGATCACCACAGAAATCAGCACCCCTTTCAGGAACAGTTTCATCGGCGCAATCGGGCTGTCCATGCCAGCAAAGAAGGAGCACAGCACCGCCGCCATCATTGGTGCGGTGGCACCATCCACCCAGCCGCTGCCGATCCAAAATACACAGGTAACGAAGGTGGCAATAAACGCGGTAAACGACGACAACAACAACAAACCCTTATCGACGTGTTTGTGCGCGCGCGCCATTTTTCCGGCTTTAACCGCGGGCGTCCATTCACTGACGCGCTCGCTCACGCTTTGGTAGGCATCAACGATGCGCACAAAGTTGAGTAGGCGCTCCAGCAATCCGCTCAGCAAAATGCTCTCTTCACTGTTGAGCCTGCCCTGTTGCCACGCCCGTTTCAGCTGATCTTGCGCGTGGCTGAGCTGGTCGCGCACCGGCAGCTGATCTTCACCATTTAGCCACAGCAAAAATTGCTGAAACACCTCGGCGATAAAGTCGGGGAAACGGATTTGCTGCTGCGCCAGCAGATTGAGGCGCGATTCGATTGCCGTCAGCGTGGGGATGAAATAGGAGAGATGCTGATACTGCACGCTGACTAAGCGCACCAGACGCCGTGCAGCATCGCCTTCATACACGCAGTGCGTGATGAGCGTTTCGACGTTAAGCGGATAGTTGGCCATCTGAATCAGGATATCTTCGCGCTCCACCGACTTCTCAGCCGGCATCGCCGTGACCAGCTCACTGCACAGCTTGCGCGCGTTCTGAAACCACAGGTTCACACTCTGCTCTAACAGATTGCGCATCGAGACCGGCCACAGCAGGCGATGCACCAGGCTGCTGCAGACGATAGCGACAGTGATCTCCTCAACACGCGAGATCACCGTGTAGGTGATGGCCGAGGGCGACACCACATCGGGAAAACCCATGATCGCCGCGCTGTAGCCCGCCAGCATAAACACATAGCTCTTCGGCGTGCGGTCGTGCAGCGAAAGATAGAGACAAACCGCGACCCAAAGCGAGATGCACAGGCTGAACAGCAGCGGATCCTGCACCGTGGCGGGATAGATCAATAGCGTAAACAAGCCGCCCAGCAGGGTGCCGAAGAAACGAAAAACCGATTTCGATACCGTTGATCCCGAATAGAGCTGCGAGGCAACGTACACTGTAGTCAGTGACCAGGCCGGTTTATCGAGATTGAGTTCCAGAGCAATGTAAAAAGCCAGAAAGGCAGCAAGACAGGTTTTGGCAGAGAACAGCATTGCGCTTCGTGAAAACCACTTCATAGAACGGGTAAAACCTTATGCAGGCAGCGGGATGGCTTATCCTGACAGAAGCTTTTGGCAATGGCATTTTGATTTGTTATACAAATTATTACCGTGCTAATTATATGGGCATCTATGGAAATGGGGGATGCGTTTGCTGATTACAGTGAATGATCCAGATCACATAGATAATAGTTATAAGCGATCGAAATTAGTTATTTATTGGTTATATAAGGGCTTTGCTAAGGTGGCAAAAAAACCACGTGAGAATCATCATGAAAGCAAAACTTCCTGTCCTGAGCGCTTTAGCTCTCAGCGTTGGCCTGCTCTCCACGCACGCTTTTGCCGCTAACCCAGAAACCGTCACCATCGGCTATCAAAAAGCCAACATCTTTGCCCTGCTGAAATATCGCGGCACGCTGGATGAAACCTTTAAGAAGGAAGGCATCGCTATCCGCTGGGTGGAGTTCCCGGCGGGCCCGCAGATGCTGGAAGGCTTAAACGTTGGCAGCATTGATTTGGCGGCAACCGGCGATGCGCCACCGGCCTTCGCGCAGGCAGCGAAAGCCGATTTGATCTATCTCGGTCATTCACCGGCTAACCCAAAAACCGAAGCCATCGTGGTGCCGAAAGATTCCGCCATTAAAAGCGTGGCGGATTTGAAAGGTAAACGTGTCGGTCTGAACAAAGGCTCTGACGTTAACTATCTGCTGGTGAAAGCGCTGGAAGATGCGGGCCTTAACTACAAAGATGTGACGCCAGTGTATCTGCCGCCCGCCGATGCACGCGCGGCTTTCCAGAAAGGCGCGATTGATGCGTGGGTGATTTGGGATCCGTACCTTGCCGAAGTGGAAGCCAATGCCGGTGCGCGTGAAATCCGCAATGCGGAAGGATTAGTGCCACATTACACTTTCTATCTCGCCAGCCGTCCTTTCGCGGAAGGTCATCCTGATACTGCGAAACAGGTTGTCGATGAGTTGAGCAAGCTCAGCGATTGGGCCAACAAGAATCCGGATGATGCGGCAGCGATTCTGTCGAAATCAACCGGCCTGGATAAAGCCATCTGGCAAACCACCATTAAACGTCTGCCTTACGGCGCGTCACGCATGTCGCCGCAGGTGTTTGATGAGCAGCAGGCGTTAGCGGATACCTTTACGCGCGTGGGACTGTTGCCGGTGAAAGTGGATGTGCGCAGCGCGACCTGGTCGCTGGATAAGAAGTAAGTCATTACCAACAACCAGGTCGTCATGAAAAGCGACCTTACATGCCCGGTGCGCATTTACGCGCACCGGGTTTTATCAGCCCTCGCCCCTGCCAATCTGCCAAATCCCCGTCGGTGCGGTGCCATTCACTTTCCAGTCGCCGATATCACGCGCTTTGTACACCACCGGATTATGTGACGACAGGGTTCGCGCGTTGCGCCAGTGACGATCCAGCGCTTTGCTGACGCGCGTATCCGATGCGCCCAGTGCGTCAAACAGCTCGGTGGCGGCGCGCGTCACCCATTCGCTGGCAATAACCTGCGCCTGCCCCGCTTCGGCTTCGGCCAGCACATTCGCGGCGGCAATTTGCGCTTCATCGTTGCTGACGTGGGCAACATATGCTGATTGCAGTGAATGTGTCGCGCGGATCACCGTGGCTTCCACCGCAAACGCCAGGCTGGTGATTTGCCCGATCACCTGCAGAATCTGCGCATCCTGACGCGCAACACCGCCGTTGCCGTGACTGTAAACCCGATTTCGCGCCGCCACCGCCTGCGCACCATCGCGCGCCACCGCACGACCGATTCCCGCCAGCGTGGCCAGCAAGACATGCTGATAGAAAGCGGTTTGATAACGGAAGCGGGTGGCGAAATCGTAGACGTGTTCCTGCTCGACATGGGCTTTAGCGAAACGCGTGGTGCCGCTGCCGGTTAAGCGCTGGCCAAAGCCGTCCCAGTCGTCCTCACGCGTCACCCCGGGTTGGTGAGTGTTCACCAGAGCGATAACATCGCCCTGATTGTCATTGCGGCGCGCATAGACATCAATCCAGTCGGCGAACAGCGTGCCGGTGCTGTAAAACTTCTCACCGCTCAGCGTCCAGCCGCTTTCGTTTGGCGTAATACGCGTGATGACATCGCCGAGTTTTACCGTGCCAATTTCCGTCCAGCCGCTGCCCACCAGCTCGCCATCAATAAAACGGCCAAACCAGCGATCGCGTTCCGCGCTATCCGGCTGATTCAATCGATCTTCGACAAAAGCGAAATGCGCGCGCAGCGCCTGCGGCAGATTCGAGTCGGCTTCTGCCAGCTCGGTTAACAGCTGGAACAGCTGCGGCAGCGATGCCCCCCAACCGCCCTTCTCTTGCGGAATGCGCACCGTGCCGAATCCCGCCTCTTTCAGCCAGCTAATCGGTTGATGCGGCAAGGTACGTTCCCGCTCGCGCGCCACCGTTCCTTCAGCGATGCGCGCGAAAATCGGCCGGAAGTGCGCCGCCAGCGCCTCATAATCGGTGCCTGTTGCCAGTAAACTCATGGTGACTCCTGAGGTGAAAGATCGTCGATGTCATGCAGCGTGGGCTCGTGGCGCACCGCCAGCAGGAAGAAGATTGGGATGATCGCTGCCAGCGAAACCACCCAAAACATGTTGGTGCCGAGCGCGGCCTGCAGAATCGGCAGGATGAACAGCGCTAACGCGCTGCCGATGCCAGAAAGTGCGCGGCTAAAGCCCACGCCGGTAGCGCGAATCGAGGTTGGATAGGAAAGCGCCGGATAGACCATCAGCTGCGCGCCCGGCCCGAAGCCTTCGGCAAACAGCCACAAGCCGAGCATCAATACTGCAAAGACGATTCCGGCGATGGCTTGCGGATGACCAATTAACGCCAGCGCGATCAGCGCAAAGAATTGCAGGGCAAAGCCAGCAATCGCGACGTGGCGCGACGGATATTTCCACGCCAGACGCATGCCAAGCAGGCCGCCGGTAAAGGCGAACAGCGCGTTGAGTCCCAGCGATGCCGAGATGGTTTCAAACACGCCCGCGCCGAGGAACTGCGCCAGAATCGACGGCAGGAAGAAGGCAATGGCGGTGTATTCAAACGAGATACAGATGTTCATCACGCCCGCGACGATGGTGCGTTCGCGCCACGGCTTCTCAAACAGCACGCGGAAACTCACTTTCGGTGCCGCAGCAGCCGGTGGCGCTTCGTGTTCCGCTTCGTGGGCGTGAATGCCGTAGGAATCACGCAGAATGCGCACCGCGGATTTCAGATCGCCCTGATTCGCCGCCCACAGTGGCGATTCGTTCATGAATTTGCTGCGCACCGCGATGATCAGCAGCGCCGGTACCGCACCGAACAGCAGCGACGCGCGCCACAGCCAGTCAAGATGCTCTTTCGGCAGCAGGAAGTAGAGCGCGAAGATCAGCAGGAAGCACAGCGTTGAGGCGGCGTACCACATCGGGCACCAGGCTGCGAGTCGGGATGCCTTGTTGCCTTTACCAGCGAATTTGGAGAACTCCGCCAGATATGACATCGCCACCGGCAAATCGATGCCGACGCCCACGCCCATCAGGAAGCGCGCGCCAATCAGCACCCAGACGTTCGGCGCTAACCCCGCCGCAATCGCTGAAACCACAAAGAACAGCATGTCGGCCATGAACACCGAATAGCGGCCATATTTATCCGTCAGCCACCCGCCCACCAGATTGCCGACGATGGTGCCAACCATAATTGAGGAAGTGACTAAGCCGGTGAGCAGCGGCGAGAGCTGAAACTCGCGCACCACATCATCGATGCCGTACGACAGCGTGGTGAGATCGTAGGCGTCGAGGAACACGCCGCCGAGCGCGAGGAACACAATCATGCGCGCGTAGTTGTCATTTTTGGTGCGAGTGTTGATCAGCCTTGCCACATCACTGACCGAACGTACCGGTTCGGAAACCGGAATGGTGTTTTCTAAAGGAAGAGAACTCATAACGCCTCACGTTGTTGTTTTGTAGTGCAGGTGAGGTTGTTATAAGCGTTTTTCTGGCTGCGCCAAAACAACAATTCTTTATATAAATTTACATTAAAATCAATTAGATAAATGGTTTTTAGCCAACACAAAAACCCGGACACGCCTGACGCGTCCGGGTGTTCAAACAGCAACACTTTATTCGGCTGAGACCGGCACCAACACGCCTTTTACCAGCGGATCGTCGGTGGTCTTCAACCACTGCTGGACGCGCGGATCGGAGAAGGCTTTTTTCAGCTTCTCAATGTTTTCCTGGTCCAGATAAGGCGTGCCAATCACCAGCTGTGAGGCGAAAGTGCGCGGCGCAGGCGGGAAGAGAATGCCTTTTTCGCGCGGCACTTTACCGGCATCAAATTGCGAGACGTAACCAATCGCCGCATCCACCGAGTTGAGCGCACGCGGCATGGTCAGCAAATCGAGCTCTTTAAACACGAAACCGTGCGGATTGCCGACAATGTTCTTCAGTTTGGCCGTGCGCGGCTCGACGTTGGGATCGAGCGTGATTAAACCCTGACGCGCCAGCAACCATAATGCCTGGCCCTGATTGGCGCCATCATCCGGCACCACGATGGTCGCGCCCTGCGGCAGATCCGCTACCGATGTGTAGCGATCGGAGTAGATGCCAAACGCCCACTGGAACAGCGGCAGCGTTGAGGTGAGCGCAAAACCGTTGGCATCCACCACTTGCTTTAGCCACCACTGATGCTGATATACGGTGGCGGCATACTGCCCTTCCGCTACCGCGCGGTCGGCTTGCACCGGATCCTGCACGCCAACCGCCTCCAGCTTCAGGCCGTAATCGGGCGCGATGTGCTCGCCAACGTATTCAATCAGCTTCTGCTCGCCCGCCATCGCCGGTTCAAAATGCACCTTCAGCGTGGTGCCAAAGACCACCGCCTGCGCCTGTTGGCTGCGCCAGAACCAGCCGCCTGCTGCAAGTAAAACGACCACTATAATCAGTAGCAGCCACGGCCAGCGGCGGGTTTTACGCAGCTCGAAATCTTGTGTTGTCATAACGATGTCCCCTGAGGATGGCGTAATGCGGTGACCAAACGGTCGCCGAGAAATTGAATGGTTTGAATTAAGGCGATCAGCACCACGATGGTGGCGATCATGATGTGGTTGTCGAAGCGCTGATAACCGTACACCACCGCCAGATAGCCGATACCGCCCGCGCCGATGGTGCCGGCAATGGCGGAGTACTCAATCATTGAGATCAGGTTGAGCGTCACTGCCGCCACAATCGCCGGCAGCGCTTCGCTAAGTTGTGCCGAGCGGATGATCTGCCAGCGCGAACCGCCGCACACCAAGCCCACCGCCGTGACTTCACCGGGCAGCTCACGCAGCGCGTTGTCCACCAAACGGCCAAAGAACGGAATACCCGCGGCGATCATCGGCACAACGGCGGCAGGAATGCCGATGGTGGTGCCGGTAAGCCAGAAGGTGAACGGAATGATGGCCGCCATCAGCACCAGAAACGGCAGCGAACGCCCCATGTTGACAATCCAACTCAGCACCCGATTGATACCGCGATGGGGAAACAGGCCGCGCACCGAGGTGTTGAACAGCACCACGCCGACGATGCCGCCGAAGGTGACCACGAACAGCATCACGATCGCCACCATCAACGCGGTTTCGCCCAGAGCGGGCAGCATCAGCGCCGGGATGTCTGGCCACGGCGTATCCTGACTCATCACTGATACGCTCATACCGCCTCCCGCAATGGCAGCACGCTGCCGGAAACGCTGGCAACTAAGCCCAGCTGTTCCAGCTGCGACAGTAAACGCGCCAGCGGCACGCGTTCCTGCTGATAGTGAATGCCCACCTTGAGGCGGCCAGCTTGCAGACCATTCACCTGCTCGACGTGCGCGCCGAGCAGATCAATACGCAAACCAAATTGCTGGCTGAGGCGCGAAATCCAGTCGCTGGCGACTAGCACATCGGTGCGATAACTCAGCTGCAACACCAGTTCGGCATCGCCCGCCTGCGCCGCCAGCGGGAACAGGCGCTGTCCCAATAGCGAATCGGGTTGCGCCAGCAGCTCTTTCACCACGCCGTACTGCACGATTTGGCCGTCGCGAATTTCCGCTACCGCATCTGCCGCCTGACGCACCGCGTCCATTTCATGGGTGATCAGCACAATCGCCAGCTTGTAGTCATCACGCAGTTTTTTCAGCAGGTCGAGCACGGTGACGGTGGCTTCGGGATCGAGCCCTGAAGTGGCTTCATCCGCCAGCAACACCGACGGGCGCAATGCCAGCGCACGCGCGATACCAATACGCTGCCGCTGACCACCAGAAAGCTGTCCCGGATAGGCTTTGGCTTTGTGGCTGAGGCCGACGCTATCGAGCAGTTCGCCCACGCGCGCGGCGATATCGCGTTCCACCACGCCAAGATAGTGCAGCGGCAAGGCGATATTCTCCCACGCGGTTTTGCGTTGCAGCAGCGCGGAAGACTGGAACACGGTACCAATTGAGCGACGCGCCTGACGTAGCGCTTCGCCATCCAGACGTGAGAGATCGCTGCCGTTTACACGGATGCTGCCGGCGCTCGGTTGTTCCAGCAGGCTGATGCACTTTGCCAGCGTCGATTTACCCGCGCCGCTCGGCCCAACTACCGCGGTGATGTTGGCTTGCGGTACTTGCAGGCTGATGGATTTCAGCACCTCGGTGATGCGGCCGTCGGGCGCGCGATAGTGTTTGCTAAGATGATCTATCTCGATCATGAGACCTCCTGCGGCGTGGAGGATTTAACGCGATAGCCCGCGCCCGGATGCGGTGCTTGCAGCTGCGGGCCGGCGGAGAATAACTTCTCGCGCAACGTGCCCTGCGCGTACTCTTTTTTGTAGACGCCGCGCTTTTGCAGCTCCGGGATCAGCAGCTCCACCACATCTTCAAAGGTTTCATGCGTCAATGCGTAGGCGAAGTTGAAGCCATCGACGTCGGTCTCTTCAACCCAGCTTTGCAACTCATCCGCGACGGTTTCCGCGCTGCCGACAATCAGCGGACCAAAACCGCCGATGCCGACCCAATCCGCCAGCGCTTTTACCGTCCACTGACGGTCGGGATCGGCGGTGGAGAAGGTTTCGACCGCCGATTGAATGGCATTGGTGTGGATATATTTCAGCACCTGATCCGGCTGATACTGGCCGAAGTCGATACCGGTCCAGCCTGATACCAGCGCCAGCGCGCCTTCGTAGCTGACCCAACTGGTGTACTCTTTCCATTTCGCCTGCGCCGCCAGATCGGTTTCGCCAACAATCACGGTTTGCAGATTGAAGATTTTAATGCTGTAAGGATCGCGCCCCGCTTCCGCCGCGCGGCGGCGAATATCGGCGACGGTTTTCTTCAGCAGCACTTTCGACGGCGCGGCAACAAATACGCATTCGGCATGTTCTGCGGCAAACTGTTTGCCACGATTCGATGCGCCCGCCTGATACAGCACCGGCGTGCGCTGCGGTGACGGTTCGCACAGGTGAATGCCCGGCACGTTGAAGAAGGTGCCCTGATGATTGATGGGATGGATTTTAAGCGGGTCGCTGAAGATACGGCGTTCGCGGTCACGCAATACTGCATCCTGCTCCCAGCTGCCTTCCAGCAGCTTGTACACCACTTGCAGATACTCGTCGGCGTAATCGTAGCGGCTATCGTGATCGGTCTGGGTTTTGTGCCCAATGTTGCGTGCCCCGCTCTCCAGATACGAGGTGACGATGTTCCAGCCGATGCGGCCTTTGGTCAGGTGATCGAGCGTCGATAAGCGGCGCGCAAACGGATAGGGATGTTCAAACGACAGCGACGCCGTGAGACCAAAGCCGAGGTGTTCGGTGACCAGCGCCATTGGCGTAATCAGCGCTAACGGATCGTTGACCGGCACCTGCGTTGCCTGGCGGATCGCCGCATCGCCGTTACCGTTGAGTACGTCGTAAACGCCGAGCACGTCGGCGATAAACAGGCCGTCAAATTTGCCGCGCTCCAGCAGGCGCGCCAAATCGACCCAATACTCCAGATCTTTATATTGCCAGGAACGGTCACGCGGATGCGCCCACAGGCCCGGCGACTGGTGTCCGACACAGTTCATATCAAATGCATTCAAGCGAATTTCACGTTGCGATGGCATAGCAATCTCCATAGCGAGGCCGTGATTGTGTTACGACCCGGCGTTCGTCAGTTAATTTTTAGGATGTTGAGAGATTAAAGCGCTGAAGGGGGACATCGCTCGGCGGGAGCGATTTGTAGTTCTTGTAAAATATGTTTCGCCACAGCGGCGGCGTGATCGGCAACCTGCGGCAAACCCATCAGTTCACCGAAGCGCGCACGCGCAGCGGGACCGACGACAAACAGGCGCGCATTGGGCTGGCCGGTAACATTGAGCGTGTGCGATTGGCTATCGACATCAATACCAAAACCGAGCAGGTCAGCGCGGATTAGCCCTTGCTGGCTGAGCGACTGCAGCAGCGGCTGGCTGGCGGTTAAGGCTTCATGGCCGGGACCGGTGGTGACAATCAGATGATTGAGGCGGTGGGTTTCGCTGGCGCCCTCGCGCGTGCGTAGCGTGATTTGCAGTTGGTTGCCGACATCGGAGATGTCGCTAAGCCGCGCGGCCAGCACCTTCAGACTGCCCTGCTGACGACGTGCGCTGATCACCGCTGACACCTGCGGCGCGATGCGATAGCGATGCACATCCCACCACGAACGCAAATGACGGACAAAACGTTGCTGCTCGCGCAGGGGCAGCGATTGCCAGATATCCTGGCCTTGCACGCGCACCTGATCGAGCACGCGCTGCCACGGCAAATCCTGTTCCGCGGCTCGCGCAACCTCGGCGCGGATATGTCGTAGCCACAGACGCGCGCTGGACGCATCCTGCGGGGCTAATGTCCATTCAGGCCATTCACCGCTCAGGTTATCGCGCGAGAGCTGCCCACGGCGTGAGAAGGCGATTAACGGGCCACGATGCTGTCTGGTGCCCAATGAAGCCACCACGTCCGCCATGCTCAAGCCGGTACCGATAATCGCCACCGAGGATTGAGGATCGATGGCGTCTAATACGCTGTGCTGCCACGGATTGGCAATCAGCGCCGGATGCGCCGAGAACGGTTGCAGCGCACGCGGCAACGATGGTGGCGAATGACTGATCGCTAACGCCAGTACATCACCCCGCAACATTTCGCCGTTGCTGAGCAACAGCTGCTCGCCTTCCCAGGCCACGGCGCTGGCCTGAACATGGCGCAGCGTGACGTGCGGATACGCCTGCGCAGCTTGCGCAAACTGGTCTGCCAGATAGCGACCGAACAGGCTGCGCTGCGGATAGACCGCGCCGTCTTCACAGTGCGCTACTGAGTCCAGTGAACATTCCGGCTGTTGGCGATACCAGCGGTCAAACGCGCCCTGCTCTTCACCGCTTAACTGCATGCGCGAAGCGGGTACGTTGATGCGGTGCGCAGGCTCCTGCGTGGAATAGGCAACGCCGCCGCCGAGGTTGGCGCGCGGTTCGACCACTGTAATCAGTAATCTGCTCGATGAGGTTCGTGCGAGATGAATCGCCAACGCTGTGCCGCTAAAGCCACCGCCAACAATGATTACCCGTGCCATTGCCTTCTCCTGCATTAGCTGGCGCTCGTCTGTTTTGACGGACGCTTATCGCCGCCAATAGTTTCACCAAACGGGCCGGTGTTAATGGTGCGTTCACGCTGCTGCTGTGCGTTAGCCAGCGGTAGCAGCGGCAACAGTAATTCGGCCACGCGATGCGCTTCTTCCAGATGCGGATAACCGGACAGAATGAAGTTGGTGACGCCCAGCGCCTGATATTCGCGGATACGCTCAGCCACCTGCTCCGGGCTGCCAACCAGCGCAGTGCCCGCGCCACCGCGCACCAGACCCACGCCCGCCCACAGATTCGGCGAGATATAGAGGTTGTCGCGCGAGCCGTTGTGCAACGCGCTCATTCGTGCCTGACCGGCGGAATCCATACGCGCAAAGATTTTCTGCGCCTGCGCGATGGTCTCTTCATCAAGATGACCAATCAACTTATCTGCCGCCGCTTTGGCTTCTTCTTCCGTCTCGCGCACAATCACATGCAAACGAATGCCGTATTCCAGCTTACGTCCGCGCTGTTCTGCACGTGCGCGCACCACTTCCAGCTTCTCGGCAACCTGCGCTGGAGGCTCGCCCCAGGTGAGATAGGTATCGATCTGTTCCGCTGCTACATCAATCGCCGCCTCAGATGAACCACCAAAATAGAGCGGCGGCCCCTTTTCCTGCACCGGCGGAAACAGCACTTCTGCGCCTTCAACGTGAATGTGTTTGCCTTCGTAATCCACTTTCTCGCCGCGCATCAGGCGACTGTAGACGTCGAGAAACTCTTTGGTGACTTCATAACGTTCACTGTGGTTGAGAAAAATGCCGTCGCCTTTGTTCTCAATTGGATCGCCGCCGGTCACCACGTTAATCAATAAACGCCCTTCAGATAGACGATCAAGCGTGGTCGCCATGCGGGCTGCCAGCGTTGGCGGCTGCAGGCCAGGACGCACCGCCACTAAATAGCGCAGACGTTTGGTGATCGGCGCTAACGCCGAGGCCACCAGCCAGGAATCTTCACAGCTTTTGCCGGTAGGAATTAATACGCCGTAGAAGCCAAGATTGTCGGCGGCGAGCGCCACTTGCTGCAAGTAGGGTAAATCGACCGGGCGTCCGCCTTGCGTGGTGCCGAGATAGCGTCCATCACCGTGCGTCGGTAAAAACCAGAAGACATTAATTTTATCGTTCGCGGAATCGGCCATTATGCTTTTCCTATATAACTTTATTAAAAAATGATCATTTTGAACTGCTTATTTGGTTATATAGCTGTTAGCAGAAAGCGTGCCAGGTTGTTAACGAGCGCGAATCCCGTATTTCAGGCGGTTAGCCTTGTCGCCGTCAACCAAAACAGTTGCATTTGCGACTCTGGCGCAACAGCAATTGCTGCATATGCAACTGCTTATGCTTTTTACATGGTGTTAATAGCCAGCGTGAGCATTTAGGTTAACGATATGCTCGTTACAGGACTCAATACCATGTTAACCACCTATAACCACACCGATTCACCGCGCTTAGTCGATCCCGCTTCTCTGGCGTTTCAATCGCTGCTGGATAAATTCGCGCCCACGGATGCCACCGTTCTGATTGTCGGCGAAACCGGCACAGGTAAAGAAGTGGTGGCGCGTTATCTGCATCATCACAGCCAGCGACGTCACGGCACTTTCCTCGCGGTTAACTGCGGCGCACTGACGGAAAGCCTGGCTGAAGCCGAGTTGTTTGGCCATGAGAAAGGCGCTTTTACCGGCGCGACGCAGTCACATCCCGGCTGGTTTGAATCAGCGCAAGGCGGCACCTTGCTGCTGGATGAGATTGGCGAGCTGAGCCCTTCACTGCAGGTTAAATTGCTGCGTGTGCTGCAGGAGCGTGAGATTACGCGCGTGGGCTCGCGTAAAGCGATCAAGGTGGATGTGCGGGTTATCGCGGCTACGCATGTGGATTTGGCGCAGGCGATTCGCGAGCGACGCTTTCGCGAAGATCTATTCTATCGGCTGAATATTGCGGTGGTGCCATTACCGCCGTTGCGTCAGCGTCGTGAAGACATTCCGTTGCTGGCGCAACATTTCCTCGCCCTCTACGCACGACGTTTAGGGCGCCCGGCACGGCGTCTTTCTGCTGATGCGCTTGAAGCGCTGCGCGAATACAGCTGGCCGGGTAATATCCGTGAACTTGAGAACACGCTACATAACGCCGTATTGCTGAGCCGCGAAGAGACGCTGACGCCCGCACAGTTGCGACTTGCTGGTTACAGTGAACATGGCTTTAACGAGTCAAACGATTCAACGCTCGACAGTTTTCTTCAGCAGCAGCTAACCAGTCAGCCGCAACAACTGTTTGATCGCGTTATCAGCAGCCTCATTAGCAATGCGCTATCGATGACAGATCACAATCAAACCCAGGCTGCGGCGCTATTAGGTATCAGCCGCCACACATTGCGCACGCATCTGGCGAAACTGGGAATGATTAAAGGACGGCGAAAAGCGCCGGTAACTACGTCGACATCTCATACACACGGGACGCAGGAGCGTGAGCTGCGCATTGGCTACCAGAAGTTTGGCAATCTCGGGGTGTTAAAAGCCCGTCAGAGCCTCGAACACTGTTTCGCTCAGCAAGGCATTAGCGTGTTGTGGAGTGAGTTTCCCGCCGGGCCACAGCTGCTGTATGCGCTGCAAAACAACGAAATCGATTTTGGTACCACCGGTGAAGTTCCCCCGGTCTTCGCCCAGGCGAGTGGCAATGCGGTGACTTATATTGCCTGGGAGCCGCCAGCGCCGAGCAGCGTTGGCATTGTGGTGCCTCATGACAGCGATATTCGCACCATCAACGATCTGCGCGGTAAGCGCATATCGGTTAATAAAGGCTCGAACGTTCACTGGCTACTGCTGCAGCTACTGGAGGAAGCGGGCATTGGTCTGGATGAACTGAAAGTGGTGTATACGCCGCCAAAATATCCGCTGACGGCAAGTGATTATCTTTCGGTTGATGCCTGGATGATGTGGGATCCGTTGCTCAGCGCCGCGGAGAGCAATCCCGAGCTGCGGGTTTTGGTTAATGGTGAAGGGCGCGTACGTAATCATCAGTTCTATCTGGCGCGGCGTGATTACGTTGAACAGCACGATGACATCCTCAGACAGCTGGTGGAGAATTTGCAACAAACGGGTTTGTTCATCGATAGCCATCGCCACGAAGCATCAATGTTATTGGCTCAGGAGCTTGGATTGGAAATCGCATCAGTTGAACGTGCCTTGACTCGCCGCAGCCACAAAACACGTGCGATGGCCTTCGAAGTAATCAAAGAGCAGCAGACCATCGCCGATCGCTTTTATGCGTTGGGGCTGATTAATAAACCGGTGCGCGTGCGCGATGCGGTCTGGCAATTTTCATCAGCTTTAACGTTAATTGAGTAAGGTGAGTCTTGAAAGTTATCCACGTTTTCTGTGGATAAATCATTGAATATCATCTGGCTAATCTCGCCTATGGATTTTTGAGGGTGGCTGAAACTAAAAGTTAATTGGCGATTTCAGCCTGAAATTTTAGATAAAAATCCTTAAATTTCATAACAATAGAGATGAAATCGATTGGGCGAGCAGATGAATTTTCACTCGCTGGCTTGACGGCAATTCTGCTGTTGCTGGCTATTGTCGCTTTCGCGCACAGCTGGTTAAATTGGCTGCAGTCAGTTAATCGGTATTGGTGATTTATTAATGGATACCTTGAGCTGCTGGCTAAAACAGTGGCGATTTCAGGCTGAAATTTCCGCGTCGATAAGCTATATTTCATACAGTTAGCGATGAAATTGCGCTGGCGAGGCATTGTGAAGGGCATAAAAAAACCGCCCGGAGGCGGCATTTCAATTACTGATTAAGATACTTATTGAGCGTCTCGTTAATCACTTTATCCAACTCTTCCTGCAACTCTTTTGACTGGCGATTAAACTCGTAGCTGAACATGCGTCCGCGCGTTTTCTTACGCGCAAAGCGGTCTTTATCGGCGAAACTCCACAATGGCGTCGCCACGGTTTTATCTTTTGCCGGTGACTGAATCAGCGTCTGGCTACCGTTACGCACTAAACGCAGAATGCCATTCTTCACTTCGTCTTCGGCCAATCCATCGCGCGCGCATACGGTATCAACATCCATGCCGATAGTATCGATCAGGGCATCAACCGTTTGTCCGGTTTCCTGCAGCTTCTCATACGCCTGCAGCAGCGATTTATAATCAGGATAGGTCAGCTCTGAATGATTCGGGAACAGCGTTACCAGCTCAAGCGGCACGCTTGCCGCTTGCAATGCACGCGTTACCTTGGCCTGCGATAAGCCTTCGCTTTGCGCAATCTCTTTCTGCGACAATCCACTCTCTTTAAGCGATAGCAGACGCATGCCCACTTCACGCAGATTGTGCTCACGCGCGGTCTGAATATCCTGGGCTAAACGACGCGCTTCTTCCGCCGAGATAGCCACGTCTGTAACCAACACATCAAGCCCAGTTTTGCAGTGCAGAGCCGCTGCACGACGGCGTGAACCATCGAGAATCTCAATGCGATCGTCACGCTTTACGCCAATCGCCGGGAAAAACTGCTGCAATTTGATGGTGCGAATGATGTCGCGCAGCGATTCTGGCGTCAGGCCAGACTGATCGCGGCCATTGGTTTCCATCTTAACGAAGGTTTTCTCTTCAATTTCCTTCGCCGGGATGTGCTTCAGCGTGAACAGGGCGCGTTTACCCGTCGCCAGAATAAATGTCTGAGAATGGCCATCCGCGCTTTCCTCAGTCTGCAATGGTGTCTGGCTGAAGGTTCGGCCAATAGTGATTCTTTTTGCGCTCATAGTAACCTCAGTTCAGGCGAATGAATTCAATACGGTCAAATACGGCTTTCGCGAAATCTTCCGCCGCTGAACGCGCATTCTTTAAGGCTTCGGTGCTGCCCACGTAGGTTGATGGATTGGCTGAGATAACCGTATCAAACGACTCTCCGCAGCGCTCAAAGCCATCCAGACGCGGCAACGCAGCATCAAGCATATCGCCGCCAAAAATCTCTTTCGCCAGGCTGTGACACAGCTTGTGATCTGCTTTATTCGACAGTTTAGACATAAAGCCAATGTTGCCCTGCAAACGGCAGGCTGCGCCCGATTCTTCAATGATGCCAATCAACTCCGGCAAACGCGTTAAGTACTTTAGCGTGGAGTGGAAATCCACCTGCGCGGGCGGGACTGGCGTCATCAGCAGGTCTGAAGCAGCAATGGCGTTCTTCAGGAAGGCATCAAGATGCGGGCCGCTGTCGATAAAGATAAAGTCGTAATCTTTCTTCAGCTTGGCCACTACATTGTCATACAGCACCGCGTGGATGTTTTGTTCGGGCAGGTGAGCGGCACACAACTCTTCCCAACGCGAGGCAATGAAGGCGTCATCAATTGACGCCGGCAGCACATCGACGCCCGGAATAATCGAGGAAACGATAAACTCGTTGAGCAACTCTTCGCGGCTGACGTTCTGCAGCATCGCCTGGGCGGCGGTCGCTTCCACTAATCCCACTGAACGTTGATGGTTCAGGAACATGGTGGCGGAAGATTGCGGGTCCAGATCGATGACCAGAATACGCAGATCTTCAAACAGCAGATGCGGATGCGCACGTAATGCGTGTGCCAGCGAAACGGTAGAGACCGTTTTCGAAACGCCGCCTTTGAGGTTGCCAACAAAGATGCTAAAGGCTTCATGGTGGCGATCGCGGTACTTGGGCACACCGCGATGGTGATAGATATCGATGATATTCTGGATCGACATCGCATACTTGGTTGAGCTGCCCGCTGCACGCTTATCGAACGGATAACCATTTTCTTCCATTTCATTGACAGCGTAATCCACGCTCGCACGCGTCAATTTGGGCAGTTTGGCTAACGCCGCTTTAGCGTAAACCTGATAGAACGTGTTTTCCCGCAATTCTTCTTTCTGCGCCTGAATCTGTTCAGTCAGGCTCATCAGCATTCTTTCTGAACGTTGTGCGACCTTCAGAACTTGCTTCTCATCGTTAGCCATACTTTCTCCACACATGTAGGATTTATGACTTTATACATAAATCCAGCACACGAGGCAAATATATCTCTTCTGCTCAGGAAGAATAAGTTATGTGAAAAGACCTTGATTAAGAGCGATTTAACGCAAAGATTCACTGTAATCAGCGTTCATAATTTAGCCATATTGTTTTTTTTGTTCAATATTGAACGGCTGATTTATTGTTGATTGGGGCAAAGATTCACTGTAGTCAGTAGCTGATTTGTATTCTGTATGCTTTAAGTAGAGAAAGGAGAAGGTTTGTGGCGGCTGAAATTGCTGGAACGTTCACTGTAATCAGCTAGCAAAAATGCGTCGATGACTAACATTCACTGCAATCAGTAAAAGGTTCACTGTAATTAGCGAGCGGTGGCTGAAGATTCACTGTAATCAGTAGATGATGCCTGGAAGTAAAAACAGGGGAGAGAGCAACGATAAGTGCCATGCTGGTGAGATGTTCACTGTAATCAGCAAATCCTGAAGACGTTTTCACATAACGTCAAACGTTCACTGTAATCAGTGAAAGCCTTGTACTCTTCATCGGCAAAGATTCACTGTAATCGGTAGACGTTGTCGCACTGCGATAAACCGTTCACTGTAATCAGTAAGTCAATTTGGCCAGACCGAGATAACATTCACTGTAATCAGTAAAAGTTATGACGCTATACAGAACGTTCACTGTAATCAGTACAGCCCGACAAGCATGATAAGACGAACGTTCACTGTAATCAGTAAAAGTGCGCTGTTGATTTAAACGCCCAACGTTCACTGTATTCAGTAAAAAACGATGCGCTGAGCGAGTTTTTTCATCCTGCAAACCTGGCAGGGTAGGGGACGAGTTGGAAACGTTCACTGTAATCAGTGACAGCGTGACATGTTGTTCAAGCAGTATATGAGCGTCAGCACGAACGTCTCACGTTTCAGTTCACTGTAGTGAGAAGGCAAACCAAACGTTCACTGTAATCAGCTTAGTAACCAACCCTGTCACTTTTACTGGCTGTATTCACAGTTATATTGCTGATTACAGTGAATCAGTTCGAAACAGGCGTTTTTAATATTTATAAATCATTAAGTTGCAGTTGATCGTTCACTGTATTCAGTATGCAGCCTCTAATTCGCATTCACTGTAATCAGTGATAGCGAGCGCTCCAACAAACGTTCACTGTGATCAGTAGAAAGGCAGTGAAAAAAGGAAGTTGAGTGCTACGCCACCGCCCTTGTAAGTACTCACTATCTTTATAAGTCGCTTAGAAAGACTACAGTGCGGTGCAAAACATCGCATAAGACACAACAAAAGCAGAAGGTTTCTGATTACAGTGAACGTTGCTGATTACAGTGAATGACGCGAGGACAGCTGATTGCAGTGAATGTTAGCGGAGGAGCATGTGTCACTTTTGCTCAAAAAGTGACACAGCTTGAAGGGGATTACTTATTACAGTGAACGGGCAAGATCACTCTTCAAACTCGATATCTTCCAGCGAATCGATACTTTCAAGATTGCTGATGCCGTCGAGTTTTGGCGTCCTGCTGTGGATGATGAAGAACACTGAGCGGCCGCGTTTCACTTCCGAATAGTCGAGATAGCCGATCTCTTTGAGCTGCTCCATCGCACGTCGCACCACGTGGTTTTGCGTGGTGGTTTTCGAGCCCAGATTTAAACGCATACGCAAACGCGCCAGAGAGATGGGCGCCGGATTCGTTGGCAAACTTTCGAGATAGGTATACAACGCCTGAGCCGATTCTTTACGTTTTAAACGCGAAATGGCTCGCAGCTGCAGTAACACTTTATGGTCGAAGTTGTAGAGCTCGAACAACTTTGGATCGGCCTGAATACGCACCAGATCCTTTTCACGATCGTAATACGCCGATTGCACAAGGTGAGTGTGATAGGCTTTGCCATTACCTTCAAAGGACAACGTATTGGTTGCAATGCGTCGCAGAGAGGCATCTAAGCGCTTACGTAGCGCAGCCGAAGAGTTTGCCGATGGGATCCCGCACATCTTGACGAAATCGATAAACGGCAGCGTCACGGTGTCGCCCTTAGAAGGATAACGCGAGAAAGACTGAATAATTCCGGCCCAGGTTTTGAAATCATTATCCATGTCCAGCCTTGCGCCGGTAATGGTAATCTTTTCATAACCTTCCGATTTCACTAAAGAAAGGTTCTTTAGCTCTTTCGTTGCATCGGTCGATGCCATTGCGCCTGATTTACCACGCGCGGTGGACTTCAATGTAGGAACAAACAGACCCAGGCGCATTAAAGCGACCGGTTGTACGGTGTTATTTTTATTGGGATGGAGTTGAATAACTTCACCACTATTTTTTGTCACCGACAGAAAAGGCTCGAGTAACGCCTTGTTTTCACTCTCTTTATCTGCCATAGCCTGAGATCTTCATTCTGTGGATGAAAAGGGTCGTTTTCTGATTACAGTGAACATTAACACTGTTTATAGTGAACATTCTACTCTCTATAGTGAATAAACTACTGACTCCAGTGAACACTTTACTCATTATAGTGAACGCGATCACCTTCTGAGCCCTTGTGGGGTGCGGCCTGCGACGATCGGGGATCTCTTAGGATCTCTTTAAGATCTCTATATGATCTTTCTTTAAGATCTATTCACTGTATAACTTAATAACGCCCGGACTGACGCGGCTTTAGACCGGCAAAATGTTTAAAACAGCTCCATTGCAATAACATCCCCTTTGATCCCACCAAATCATCAGTTATGTGCGATCAGGATCCTTCTGCTTCTTCATAAATGAACAACTTCCTCATTATTATTCATTTTTAAGAAACTTTATCCCGGCGTAAAGTGAACTTCATCGAACAATACATCACTTATGACGAGGTTATATTTCATGACTGACAACGTTATCTCCCGCAACCCTACTACCGGCGACATCCTCGCAAGCTATCCGCTACAGAGCGCAGCCGAGTTGGAAGCCGCATTGCAGCAAAGTGCTGATGCCTATGCAGAGTGGCGCTATACCGCAATGCCACAGCGAGTGAAAGTGCTGCGTCAACTGGCTGAACAGATCCGCCAGCGTCAGGATGAGCTGGCAACCATGGCCACACTGGAAATGGGCAAACCGATCGCTCAGGCACGTGCTGAAGTACTGAAATGCGCCAATCTGTGTGACTGGTATGCAGAGCATGGTCCGGCGATCCTGGCCGACAAACCAACGCTGGTAGAAAACCAGCAAGCGTGGCAGTCATTTCGTCCGCTCGGTGTGATCCTTGCCGTGATGCCATGGAACTTCCCTTATTGGCAAGTTCTGCGCGGCGCAGTCAGCATGTTGCTGGCGGGCAATACCTACGTGCTCAAGCACGCACCGAGCGTAATGGGATCCGCTAACCTGATGAAGTCACTTTTTGACGCCACCGAACTGCCTAAAGGCGGCTTTACCGTGATCAACGTCGATAACGATGGCGTTTCGGCCGCGATCAAAGATCCGCGTATTGCCGCTGTAGCGGTAACCGGCAGCGTGCGTGCAGGCGGTGCAATTGCAGCGCAAGCCGGTGCAGTACTCAAGAAAACTGTACTGGAGCTGGGCGGCGCGGATCCTTTTATTGTGCTGGCGGATGCAGACCTGGATGCTGCAGTGGCCTCAGCGGTCACAGGACGCTATCAGAACACAGGACAGGTCTGCATGGCAGCCAAGCGCTTCATCATTGAAGAAAGCGTCGCAGAAGCGTTTGAGGCGCGTTTCAGCGCAGCGGTACAGGCATTGAAGATCGGCGATCCTTTGGCAGAAGATACCTACATCGGGCCAATGGCGCGTTACGATCTTCGTGACGAGCTGGATAATCAGGTGCAGCAGACCATCAAGGAAGGCGCACGTTTGGTATTAGGCGGCCATAAGATCGACGGCCCAGGCAACTATTACGCCCCGACGATCCTCGCCGATGTCACACCAGCCATGACCGCATTCCAGCAAGAGATCTTTGGCCCGGTCGCAGCAATTAGTGTTGCTCGTGATGCACAACATGCCCTTGAGCTGGCAAACGACAGCGAATTCGGGCTGAGTGCAACAGTGTGGAGCGGCAACGAAGCGCTGGCCAACGAACTGGCGGAAAAACTGGAGACCGGCGCGGTATTTATCAATGGCAATGGTGCGTCAGATCCGCGTGTCGCGATTGGTGGCGTGAAGAAGAGCGGCTATGGTCGTGAACTGTCGAGCTTCGGCGTCCACGAATTCTGCAATATTCAGACGGTATGGAAAAACCGCCGCTAAGCATCACAGGGCGCGTCAGGCGCGTCCTTATTCCCATCCTCCGCCCCCAGATATCTCGCATCTCATACCGTTGCCCATCATTTAAAATGTTGTGGACCAGTTCAAAAAATCCACCAGTGGTATTACAAAGGTATTATATCCGGTGTTAGATTTGCCTCCACCTACACCGGGGAGTCCTTTTAAATGAAAACAACAATCCCAAAACTGTCGTTCATGATGTTTCTTGAGTGGTTTATCTGGGGCGCATGGTTTGTACCGCTCTGGGCATTTCTCAGCAAAAACGGCTTCTCGCCGGTTGAGATCGCCTGGTGTTACGCCTGTACTTCGATAGCCGCCATCCTGTCGCCGATCCTTGTCGGATCGCTGGCCGATCGCTTCTTCCAGGCGCAGAAAGTGTTGTCGCTGCTAACAATCGTCGGATCGATTCTGATGTTCTTCGCAGCTCAGCAAACGCATTTCGGCGGTTTCTTCCCGTTGCTATTGCTGTATGCGCTCACTTACATGCCCACCATCGCCTTAACCAATAGCATCGCGTTTTCGCACGTCGCGGATGTGGAGCGTGATTACCCGCGCATTCGCGTCATGGGCACACTTGGCTGGATCGCGTCTGGCATCGTTTGTGGTTTCCTGCCGCCGCTGCTGGGCTATGGCGATATCTCAGCCAGCAACGTGCCGTTATTGATCACCGCCGCAAGCTCGCTATTACTGGGCATTTTTGCCCTGACGTTGCCCGCCACCGAGCCGAAAAGCACCGGCAAATTCAGCCTGCGCGTCGCGCTTGGTCTGGATGCGCTGCATCTGCTAAAGGATCGCAGCTTTCTTGTGTTCTTCGTCTGCTCCTTCCTGTTCAGCATGCCGCTGGCGTTTTACTACATCTTTGCCGAAGGCTATCTGACGGAAGTCGGCTTGCCGCACGCCACCGGTTGGATGACGCTCGGCCAGGTTTCGGAAATCTTCTTCCTGCTGGCGCTACCGTTCTTCATCAAACGCTTTGGCATCGGCAAAGTGCTGCTGCTGGGATTAACCACCGCCGCACTGCGCTACGTGTTCTTCGTGTTCGGTGGCGATCAAAACATGCTGACTTACGGCTTGCTGTTCATGGGCATTCTGCTGCACGGCGTCAGCTACGATTTCTACTTCATCACCGCTTACATCTACGTTGATAAGAAAGCGCCAGTGGCGATGCGTAATGCTGCGTAAGGGCTGATCACGCTGGCCTGTCAGGGTATCGGCAGCCTGCTGGGTTACCGCCTTGGCGGCTATCTGATGCAGGAAATGTTCGCCTACGACCAACCCCGCGACGGGCAGACTTTCAACTGGGCAGGCATGTGGATGTTTGGCAGCGTGATGATCGTAATGATCACCATCGCCTTTATCGTCCTGTTCCGCGACGGCAAAAAACGCAGCGATGAACTTACCGCTTTCGAAAATTCAGCAACCGCTGACAGCCATAAATAAGAGATTTCACCATGACGATGACAACGCAAGAAAAACGGATTTTAGGCGCGTTTTACGGCCAGGCGCTGGGCGATGCGATGGGCATGCCATCCGAATTATGGCCGCGCTCACGCGTGAAGCAGCACTTTGGCTGGATCGATCGCTTCCTGCCTGGTCCGGCTGAGAACAACGCCGCCTGCTACTTTGGCCGGGCGGCCTTTACCGATGACACTTCTATGGCGCTGGCGTTGGCTGATGCGATCGTCACTCACGACGGCGAGATCAACGCCCAAACCATTGGTGCGAATATTTTGCAGTGGGCCGAGTCGTTTGATGCCTTCAACAAGAACGTACTTGGACCGACCTCAAAAATCGCGCTCAAAGCTATGAAAGCCGGCACACCGGTGTCGCAGCTGGAAAATAACGGCACGACTAACGGCGCAGCGATGCGTGTGTCACCGCTCGGCTGTCTGCTGCCAGCACGCGATTTACCGGCATTCATCGATGCCGTCGCACTGGCGTCGAGTCCTACGCACAAATCGGATGTCGCGATTTCCGGCGCGACGGTGATTGCGTGGGCTGTTTCACGCGCCATTGACGGTGCCGACTGGGCAACAATCCGCGATGAACTGCCTGCGATCGCACGCGCGGCGCAGGAAAAGCGTGTCACCACCTTTAGCGCGTCGATGGCGGCACGCCTCGAACTGGCGTTAAGCGTGGTCGCGCAGGGCAGGGGCGTGGAATCCACCATGCAGCAGATTTACGATTTGGTGGGCACCGGCACCGGCACCATTGAATCGGTACCGGCGGCGATTGCGATGGTGGAATTGGCCGAGACCGATCCTAATCGCTGCGCGATCCTTTGCGCTAACCTCGGCGGCGATACCGATACCATCGGCGCGATGGCGGTGGCGATTTGCGGTGCGCTGCACGGCATCGACAGCATCGACGTTGCCTTGAAAGCCGAGCTGGATGCCGCTAACGGGCTGGATTTCACCCGTTATAGCGCTGCCTTCACGCGTTTCCGCCAGCAGCGCGAGGCCGCTTATGTTGACGCCTGATGATCTGCAGAGTCTTGAAAGCCGTCTGCCAGTGCTTGTGATTGGTGCGGCTGTAGTGGATGTGATTGCTGATGCTTACTCGTTGCCCCATCGTGGCAGCGATATTGAGCTCCACCAGCAGGGCGTCAACGTGGGCGGCTGTGCGCTGAATGTGGCGATTGCGCTGCACCGGCTTGGCATACCGTCCATCAATGCGCTACCGCTCGGCAACGGTACCTGGGCCAGCATTGTGCGGCAGAAGCTGACGGAATATGGCATTCACAGCGTGCTGGAAACGGCGAAAGGCGATAACGGCTGGTGTTTAGCGTTAGTGGAGCCCGACGGTGAGCGCACCTTTCTGTCAGTGAGCGGTGTGGAAAATCAGTGGGATGCAGCGCTGCTGAACACGTTGCCGCAGCCGGCCAATCGCTGGATCTACCTTTCCGGCTATCAGCTCACCAGCAAAAGCGGTGATGTGCTGATCGCCTGGCTGGAGCAGCAAAGCCAGCCGTATCAGCTGCTGGTGGATTTCGGTCCGCGTCTGGCGGATATCGGTGATGCGCAGTTCGAACGCGTTATGGCGTGCCATCCACTGATTACAGTGAACAGACAGGAAGCCGAACTGCTGTGGCATGAACGTTTGAATCAAACAGAACCCATTGATGCGCATCAGTTAATGACGTGCTGGCAGCAGCGATTCGGCGGCGCGATGGTGGTGCGACTTGATAGCGAAGGCGCCGGTTTCGTTAACGAGGAAACACAGGGCTGGATGCCGGCGCTGCCGACAAAAGTGGTCGATACCATCGGCGCAGGCGACAGCCACGCGGGAGGATTACTGGCGGGATTAGCGTCGGGTTGGTCACTGGCAGAAAGCGTCGCGCTGGGCAACGCGGTGGCATCTTATGTGGTGTCACTACGCGGCGGCGATTGCGCGCCCGATCGCGCCACACTAACAGCTTACTGGCAACAGCGCCTTACTCCGCAATAAACACATACATATCGCTACGACAGTAGCTAATGCTGTACTCCAGCGGATTGCCCTGCGCATCTAACGCCAGCTGCTTGATCACCAAAACAGGCACGTTGTCGGGTAGGGCGATCTGCTGCTGCAGCGCCTCATCAGGCATGCGAGCACTCACTCTGCTTTGCGATTTTACCGGCAGAATTTGTTGCTGGTGGAAATAGTCGTAAAGCGAAATGCCAATCTCATCCGCATTAGCGATATAGCGCGCCGGCACCCAGGATTCTTCCACCGACACCGCTTGCTGATCGACATAACGAATGCGTTTCAGCAGATACACTTCGCTGCCAGTGTTCAGCCCCAATTTCTCTGCGATTGCTGCGTCGCATTGGATTTTGCTTTTGTTAATCCACACGGTATCGGGCTTTTTACCACGCAACACTGCTTGCTGGGACAAGCCTTTCGGCTCTTTTAGCGAATACTCGAACTGGCTGCAGATCTGCGTACCGTAGCCTCGAGAGCGCAATACCACGCCCTCTTTTTCCAGCGCATCCATGGCTTTACGCACGGTAATGCGCGAAATGTTCAGCGACTGGCTGAAGTCACGCTCACTCGGCAGGATCTCTTCATGCACTAACAAACCATCACGCACCGCATCTTTGATCGCAGTGGCAAAGCGTCTGTACAGCGGCGTGCGGCTGTCATCAGCAAGGGTAGAAGTAAGCCGCGAAAATAGTGAAGTTTGGTCGGTCATAATGTGCGTGTTCACCTAATCCGGTAAGCGGATGAAAGCGTTATGATACTGACTTTTAAGCGGTCGCGAACCATTTTTGGGCTCTTTATCTTAGAGTTAACAAATAGTACAATACTTAAAATTTCCAGACCCGTTAAAGATATGAAATTTATAAAAAAAATTAGAGAATTAAATAGAAAAAGAAATTATTTCAAGAAAAGGTTGAAGTATAAAATTGCTTTGTATAAAGCGACAAAAAAATGGCATCGAGAGCCATCAGTAAAAATTTCACCATCGGAAGTACGTACAGTGCTGATGATTAGAAACGAAGGTAAAATTGGTGATGCAATCGTATCAACCTGCATACTTCGAACAATGCATGAAGCTGGGATAAGTATTGATGTTTTAGCGATAAAAGCAAATGAAATGGTTTTCTCAGATAACCCTTTTATCAGGAAAGTTTATTTAACGGAAGAAATGGATTATCAAGATAGGTATAACCATGCGATTCCCGATGACTTAATTAATACATTGAAAGAAAATAACTATGATTTGATGATTGATACGGGTATTTGGGATACAGGGCTATATATGCCGCATATGATACAAGCTATCTCACCCAAAATTTCATTAGGTTTCAATAAAGAAAAGTGGCTTTCGCATTACGACGTAAATATTAGATTCAATCATTATGAACTTCATGTAAAAGAAATTTATGCTCGTATTATTAACTACCTTGGTATCCCTGGTGCTTCGCAGCAAAGGTACGAAGTGTATTATAAGCAATCAATCACAGATGAAGTTAAAGCAATCGAGTTCTTTAAAAAAGAGAGTAAAAAAGTTATTATAAATATGTACGCAAGCCACAATGATAGGAATTTAACACCTCAACAAACACAAGAAATAATTAGTGGTGTCTTATCAAAAAATAAAGATGCAGATATTATGGTCCTGGATTATAAAAAAAATTTTATCAATGACTTCTTCCACGGCGCTTACGTTTATCATGTGCCCTCGTTTTATCATGCTATGGCAACGATAAACTTAGCCGATGTGGTCATATCACCTGATACGGCAGTTGTACATGTTGCAGCTATGTATGACAAACCGTTAATTGGTATTTATCGCGATATCTCTGATAACAATAAATTATGGTCGCCAGGTTATAAGAATGGTCATCAAATTTTCACATCAACTTTTGTTGTTGGAGAAGATGCATTATTGGTCGATAATGTTTTAAATGCTATTGACAAATTTGACTTAAATTAGAGCAATCAAGCATAGAGTGAGCATTATAAATTCGCAAATTTTTTAGTTTTGTCTTGCACTCTATGCCTGTTATTTCTGTTCAGATTTAAGCGCTAACTTAGCGCTATTCTAGCGCTCATCAAACGGCACGCCACCTTTCGACTTATGATGTTTTGGCGTTTCGATAATGGAAACCGTCACTGAATTAGCATCGATCTCAAACGAATCTGCCACCGCCGCGGTAACGGCTCTCAACAACTTCTTTTTCTGCTCAATCGTGCGACCTTCTGCCGCATACACAACGATTTCTGGCATCTCTGCTGCTCCATAAAGTAAACGTTCGTTTTCAGCATAGCGCAGCAAAAGCACTGCGCGCAGCGTCAATCACCCGTCTTTGCCAGCAATCTGTGTTGAAATGTGTATTGTTATGTTATAACGTAATTAACTCACATAATATGTAGCGGATTAAGTCGGAAATATTAATGAAATCAATGAAAAATTTGCTTATCGCTTCGGCGTTAGGCCTGGCTTCTTACGCCTCAATGGCGGCTGAACATCAGGATAAAACGGTGCGCATTGCGGCACCGTTTGAAATCAAAGGCGCCGATCCCGCACTCTCCGGCGACATTTTGTTGCGGATGGATGTGGTGGAAACGCTGGTGGAAGTGAACGAACGCGCCGAGCCCATTCCGGCGCTGGCGCAAAGCTGGCAGGTATCGGCAGATGGTTTGCAATGGCAATTGAATTTGCGTCCCAACGTGCGCTTCCATGATGGATCGCCATTGGATGCGGCCGCGGTGGTGAAATCACTCAACACCGCGCGCAGCAAAGCGGGTCTGCTGGATAAAACGCCGATCACCGCTATCAGCGGGGAAGGGCAACGCGTCACCATCACCTTGAGCGAACCTTTCACGCCGCTGCTTTCGGTATTAGCAGAGAGCCGTTCCCAGATTCTGGCGTTGGCTAGCTGGGATGCACAGGGCAACATCACCCGCATCATCGGCAGCGGCCCGTTTATGCTGACGTCATTCCAGCCACCGCAATCGCTGGCAGTAAAACGTTTTGACGATTACTGGGGCGAAAAGCCGGCGATTGCGGCTGCCAGCTATCTCTCTTCCGGACGCGCCGAAACACGCGCCTTGCTGGCGGAAAGCGGCGACGCGGATTACGTATTCAACCTGGATGCTGCCAGCCGTCAGCGTTTATCGCGCAAGCCAGCGCTACAACTGCCGGCCATTCCGGTGCCGCGCACGCTGATGCTGAAACTCAATGCGGGCGATCCGCTGTTAGCCGAACAGCCGGTGCGTGCAGCGATCAGCATGGCGATTGACCGTGACGCGCTGGCGATGGCGGTATTGCGTTATCCAGGCGCGGCCACTCAGTTATTCCCGCCGAATATGGGTGAATGGCACAACAACGCACTGCAACCGTTGCAATTCAATCCGCAGCAGGCGGCACAGCAACTGCAGGCGGCGGGTTGGAAAATGGGTGCAGATGGCGTGTTAGCACGTAACGGCCAGCGCTTTAGTGTGACGCTGCTGACCTTCCCCGATCGTCCCGAACTGCCGCTGATGGCGATGGTTATCCAGCAGCAACTGCGCAAAGTCGGCATTGAAGTGAAGATCAACTCCACCAACGCCAGCGAAATTCCGGCGCAGCATCACAGCAATCGTCTACAACTGGCGCTGTTTTCACGCAACTTTGCACTCACGCCTGATCCCACCGGCACGTTACTGCAGGATTATGCGGAAAAGGGCGGCGACTGGGGCGCGATGAACTGGCATCCGGCCGGTTTTAGCGCGGCGTTGCACAGCTTAACGCAATCCACTGACTCGGCAGAACGTGCGCAGGCGCGTAACCTGATCACTGCCTCGTTACAGCAGGATCTGCCAGTGATCCCGATTGCCTGGTATCAGCAATCGGCCGCGATTAACAGCAAGCTGAAAAACGTCACGCTCGATCCGTTTGAACGCCACTTTGGTCTGCGTCAGATGGAGTGGGAGCAATGATGTTCAAACTACTTGGCTGGCGCGTAGCGCAGGCAGCTTTTGTGGTGTTGGCGGTGGGATTACTCACCTGGTTTTTGGTGCAGTCCTTGCCCGGCGATATGGCATGGCGTATTGCCAGCGGTCGTTATGGCTACGATCGTGTGGATGCCAACGCGGTGGCGCGGGTGCAGCAGGAGCTAAGTGACTCGCTGCAGCAGGGCAGCGCGTTGCTGCACTGGCTATTCGATCTGCTGCAGTTCAACTTTGGTCGTTCGCTGGTCTCCGGCGAACCGGTGATGGATGAACTGCGCTGGCAGCTGAGTCAAACGCTGGCGCTGGCAGGTTCATCGCTTTTCCTGACGATACTGTTCACCTTGCCGCTGGGTATATGGGCGGGATGCCATGCCAATGGCAAGCTCGACCGCGCATTATTCTGGCTGAGCGCACTGCTGAAATCGGTGCCGCATTTTGCGCTGGGCATGCTGCTGATTGTCCTGCTGGCGCTGCAGCTCGATTGGCTGCCCAGCGCCGGGCACGGCGAGCTGCGTCATTTTCTGTTGCCATCGTTGACGCTGGCATTGTCGTTAACCGCGGTGGGCGTGCGCGTGGTGCGTGAAGCCACGTATCAGGTTGTCAGCTCGGGCTATTACCGCTGGGGCGCGCAGAAAGGATTAGCGCCCGCAACGCTATTGCGTCGTCATGGATTGCGCAACCTCGCATCGCCGGTATTGACCTGGTTCGGCATGCAGTTTGTCTGGCTGGTGGAAGGTGTGGTGGTGGTAGAAACGCTGTTTGCCTGGCCTGGCATTGGTCACGCGCTGGTGCATGCCATCTTCGCCCGCGATGTGCCGGTGATTCAGGCCAGCGCCATGACGCTCGGACTGCTGTTCGTACTGCTGAATATGCTGGTGGATGCGGGTTGTCATCTGCTTGATCCCAGAGGAGCGCGCGCATGACAATTTCATTTTCGCGTCTTATCGGCCTGCTGCTGTTGTGCTTGCTGCTTGGTTTCGCCTTCCTGCTGCCCCTGATTCATCACGGCGATCCGCTGGAACAGGATCTGCTGCAGATGCTGCACGCGCCGAGCGGCGCCAATCTTCTCGGGTTTGATCATCTTGGTCGCGACATGCTGCCGCGCCTCAGTGCCGCGTTGCGCCTTTCGCTGGGTCTCGCGGCGCTCTGTGTGATGAGCGCACTGCTTGCGGGCGTGCTGGCTGGCGTATTCAGCGCACTGTATGGCGGCTGGCTGGATCGTCTGCTCAGCATGCTCGGCGATATGTGTCTGGCGCTGCCGGGATTGCTGCTAGTGCTGCTGTTAGCGGCGATTGCGCCGGATTCTCCCGGCATGTTGTGGCTGGGGATTTCGCTGGTGCTGTGGGTGGAGTTCTTCCGCGTCACGCGCGCAACCCTGCGCCCGATTGTGCAGGCACCCGGCATGCAGGCCTCAAAGTTGCTCGGTTTTTCGGCGTTCTACCGTTTCCGCCGACACCTGTGGCCAGCGTTAGCGCCGGTATTAACCACGTTGACTCTGTTCTCGTTCAGCAGCGCCATCATGGCGGTCTCTGCGCTTGGCTTTATCAGCGTCGGCGTACGTCCGCCGACGCCAGAACTGGGTTTGATGATGACCGAACTGCTGCCGTTTGCCTGGGAAGCACCGTGGCTGCTAATGCAGCCGGTAATCGCGCTGTTTCTGCTGTTGATCAGCCTGAATCTGTTAATGAAAGAGGAGCGTAAATGAAAGGATTACAGGTTATCGGCATCAGCGTCACAACCGCCAGCGCCACGCTGGTGGAACCGGTTGATTTCACCCTGCAGCCCGGACAACCGCTGACCTTGCTGGGTGAAACCGGTTCAGGTAAAAGCCTGCTGGCACAAGCGATCATGGGCATTTTGCCTGACGATTTACAGGCCAGCGGCACGCTGAGCATCAACGAACAATGTTTCACTCTGCCACAGGATGCCGGATTGTTGCGTGAATTATGGGGCCGCACATTAGCGTCGCTGCCGCAGGAGCCGTGGCTGTCGCTGGATCCCACCATGTCAGTGCTTCAGCAGATTGCGGAAGGCTATCGTTATGTACGCGGACAGGCGAAATCCACCAGCGCACTGTCGGCCCAGCGCGATTTACAACAGCTTGGTTTACAGGATGCGGCGCCGCGTTTTCCGTGGCAACTCTCCGGCGGGATGGCGCAGCGCGCCGCCTTTGCCGCCGCACGAGCAGGTGGCGCGGAGATACTGATTGCCGATGAACCCACCAAAGGGCTGGATGTGGCGCGTCGTGATGAGGTAGCGGCCTTACTGCGCCGGGAAGTGGCCGACGGCGGCACACTGCTCACCATCACCCACGACATCGCGCTGGCCCGCCAGTTGAGCGGTGAGGTGATCGTGATGCATAAAGGCAAGGTGATCGAGCAGGGCAGGGCGGAACAGGTGTTACATGAACCGCAGCAGCGCTATACGCGTGAATTACTCGCCGCCGATCCCACCGCCTGGCCTGCACGGCAACAAACCGTTATGGGCAGTAAACCGGTGGTGAGCGCTGAGGGCATCCGCTTGCAGCGCGGCGGTAAATCGCTCGGCGTGCCGCAAGACTTCAGGCTGCACGCCGGAGAAATCGTTGGATTACACGGTGCCAGCGGCAGCGGTAAAAGTAGCTTTGGCGATGTGCTGCTCGGCCTGCTAACGCCGCAGCAAGGCAAGGTGACGCGGCATGCGGCGGTCGATGGGCTGAAATACCAGAAGATTTATCAGGATCCGTCTGCGCTGTTCCCACCGACACGCACGCTGGCGCAAAGCCTGGACGATGTGTTGCGCCGTCATCGCATCGCCTCCACGCGGCGGGATGCGCTGATGGAGCAATTGGCGCTGACGCCGGAACTGCTGACGCGTCGTCCCGATTCACTGTCGGGCGGCGAGCTGCAGCGCTTCTCGCTGTTACGCGTGATGCTGCTGGATCCGGTATTTCTGTTTGCCGATGAACCTACATCGCGTCTGGATCCGCTGGTGCAGCAGCAAACCATCCAGCTCATCACCTCGCTGGCGCGCGAGCAGCAGTGCGCGGTGTTGCTGGTGAGCCACGATCGCGATCTGCTGGAAAAGGGCACGCATCGTATGATCGCGATGGAGGCAGTCGCTTAACGTTCTGGCGGCTGGCTGTCGCCGTGACCGAGTGAACGCTGCATCACTACGGTATCCAGCCAGCGGCCATGTTTGAATCCCACCGATTTCATTACACCGGTGTGCTCAAAACCGAGCGCCCGGTGTAATCCCAGCGATCCGGCATTCGCGCTATCGCCAACAATCGCGATGATTTGGCGAAATCCCGCCGCTTCTGCCAGCGCAATGGCTTTTTGCAACAGTGCGCGACCAATGCCTCTGCCGGTTTGCTGCTGATCGAGGTAAATCGAATCCTCCAGCGTGAAGCGATAGGCATAACGCGGGCGATACGGCGCCAGATAGCAGTAACCCAGCACCTGATCATCCTCTTGCGCCACCAGCCAAAAACCGCCGCGCTGCTGCACATCCTGCACGCGATTCTGCATTTCGCTCGCCGAAGGTGGTTCAGTTTCAAAGGTCGCGGTGCCGTGCAGCACATGCCAGGCGTAGATTTTCTGAATGGCAGCGGCGTGATGAGGTCGGGCGGGAATAATGTCCATATGTTCCTGATTCTTAGCGGCGAAAACCACAGCATGCCACCGCGCCGCACGCGAATCATCGGATTTAATAATAGGAAATTCTGATGGTCACTCTGCAATTCCATAGTGGCGCCATTTATGGCGACCTGACCCACCGACACTCAATTCTGCTCCGACAGCTGCACCGCCATGGTATCCGCCTCTAAGGCTTCGAAAACATGCGGTTCGTCTGCGGGATAGCAAATGTAGTCACCGGGATGCAGTTCGACCGGCGCATCGCGCGGCCCAACCAGCGCCCGGCCACGCGCGATAATCACATGCTCCACCGAGCCCGGCGGATGCGGTTTTGAATCGCGCGGCGCGCCCGGTTGGCTGGTGACCAGATAGAGATCGCGGCGTCCGCCGGGCGGGCAACTTGCCAGCAAAGCTGCCTGATAATCCGCCATCTCCGCCGAGACGATCATGCCTTCGCCACGGCGAATTACCTGCAATCGCTTCACTTCCGGCTCCATCAAACGCGCGAAAGGAATGTTCAGCGCCACACACAGCGCCCACAACGTTTCAAGGCTGGGATTGCCATTGCCCGCTTCGAGCTGCGACAGCGTAGATTTGGCGATACCGGCGCGACGCGCCACTTCTGTCAGTGAAAGCCCCGCGCGCTGACGTTCGCGCAGTAATCCGACAGCAATAATATCAATTGGCGTGGTCAAACCCTCTCCTGTTCTTTATATCGAACGATTTGTTCGTCTTGTAAAACGATTCTGGCGCGTTCATTATAACGGCTTTCCTGTTCGATATGAGATCAAATTGTGATGCGTCTGGGTGCAGTACCGCTTGATCGCGGAGTAATAAAAGCCATTTTCCTGGTTTGTCTTGCCGACGGCATTGTCGGGCTCTCTTACGGTTCTCTGGCGGCAGCGGAAGGGTTTCCGCTGTGGGTGCCGATTGCGCTATCAACGCTGGTGCTGGCGGGCGCGTCGGAATTCCTGTTTATCGGCATCGTGGCTGGCGGCGGCAGTCCGTTAACGGCGGCGGCGGCGGGTTTGCTGGTCAACGCGCGTCATCTGCCGTTTGGCATTGCGGTGAAAGATCTGGTTGGCAAAGGCAGCCGCAGTTTGTTGGGATGCCACATCATGAATGATGAAAGCGTGGTGTTTGGTATTTCCCAGCCAAAACTGGCGCAACGTCGTGCCGCGTACTGGATTTGCGGATTAGGTATTTTCACCATCTGGCCGCTGTCGGTCATTGGCGGTGCGGTGATCGGGCGCTTTATTCCCGACGTATCGGCCATTGGTCTGGATGCGGTGTTCCCAGCGATCCTGATTGCCCTGATATTCCCGGCGCTGCGTCAGCGTCGTACGCTGATCCCCGCTACGCTCGGCACCGCGCTGTCTGTGCTGGCGACACCGTTTGTGCCAGCGGGCATGCCGGTGCTGTTTTCACTGCTGGGATTACTGAGCTGGCGGGAGCGTAAAAATGGAAAATAATCTGATCATTGGCGGCATCGCGCTGCTGGCGGTAGGCACTTATGCGATTCGTTTCGCCGGTTATCGTCTGGGCAGCCGCATGCAGATGTCGGATCGCGCACGCAATATGCTATCCGATGCTGCCACCGTTTTGCTGCTGGCGGTGGCCGTTACCACCGCGCTGTTTGAAGGCACGCATTTTGCCGGCGTGGCGCGCATCGTCGGCGTGCTGTTTGCGGTGTTTCTGGCCTGGCGCCGCACACCGCTAATCCTGGTGATTATCGGTGCCGCACTAATGACCGCGTTGCTACGTTACTTCGGCGTGCCCTGATCGCGCCAGGTTTGCGCGCGTAATTCATATACCAAACTGGCGGGCGCGCCCGGGACATCGTGAACCTGGCCGTAACAGCGCAGTCCCGCCTTTTCCAGTACCTGCTGTGATGCTATATGATCCTGACGCACCGCCGCATCAATAACCGGAAGCTGGCATTCATCGAAGCCATAAGCGATAACCCTTCGTGCAAACTCCGTGGCGAAACCTTTTCCCCACGCCTCTTTCGCCAGACGATAGCCAAGATTGTTTACCGGCTTGCCAGCAAACTCGCGCACCGATAAACCACCAAATCCGATAACCTCATCCGGGTGTTCCCGCAGGCAAATTGCCCAGTTACCAAAGGGAAAGGATTGCCAGTGCGCCAGCCAGCGATTTAACACCTCCTCTGCAAAGGCTAAATCGGGAAACGGACCCGCCGGATTGAACATATTGGTAGCGGGATCGCCATAGATGGCAAACAGGCGCTGAACATCGGTGGGTTCAACCGGACGAAGAAACAAACGTGATGAAGTGAGTTGCATTGTCGTAACCTTTTGTAGCCGGAACCGGCGTTATCTTCCTGATGAGTTTTGTTACTGTGATACTCCACGGATTACTAGCATAGAGGAAAACGTATGAAACCGCGTTTAGCCCGCTGTGATGAAACGGCCACGTTGTGGCGCATCCGCAACCTTGCCATTCGCCACGGTTGCCGGGGCGTTTATCCCGCTGATGTTATCAGCGCATGGACACCCGATGCGTTACCGTCCGGCTATTTCGAGGCGGTCAGAAGCCATCCGTTTTATGTGGTTGAGGATGCTGAATATGGCGTGGCCGCGACCGGATTTCTTGACTTGCACAACGGCAGCGTTGAAGCGATCTTCACGCTGCCCGCCTGCAACGGCAAAGGTTATGCCAGCGCCATCATGCAGGTAATCATCGATGAAGCGCGTCAGCGGGGTTTTGATAAACTGACACTCGCCGCCACGCCCAACGCGAGCGGCTTTTATCTGCGTCACGGTTTTCGTGTGGTGCGTGAGACGCTTTATCCCTCGGCGCTGGCACAAGCCGATCTTCCCTGCGTCGAAATGGTACGCGAGCTTTAAGGCTAAAATGAAAAAAAGTGAAAACAACAAGGACGGCGCGAATATGGTCATTAATTGCGTAGCGTATCGCCACGGTAAGCGTGAAGAGCATGTCGACATCGCTGATATTAGTGAAGTATTAAAAGAAGAGAAATCCTTTGTCTGGATGGGTTTGTACCAACCCGAACCGGCCTTTATGCAGACGCTGCAGCAGGAGTTCAGCCTGCACGAACTGGCAATTGAAGATGCGCTGGTAGCGCATCAGCGACCAAAGATTGAGCAGTACGGCGATTCGGTATTTATTGTGGTAAAAACCGCGCACATGGACGATATGCAGCGCATCACCTTCGGCGAAACCCACTTCTTCCTTGGCAAAAACTTCCTGATCACCGTGCGTCACGGTTCATCGGAAGGTTATGCCGACATCCGCACCAAAGCCGAAAAGAACCACGCATTACTGTGTGAAGGTCCGGGTTATGCGCTCTATTGCATCCTCGATTTCATCGTCGATAACTACAGCAAAATCACCGAATCACTTAACGATCGCATTGGCGGGCTGGAACAGGGCATGTTTACTACGCGTTTTGACAGCGACGCGTTGCAAAACGTCTATCATCTGCGCCGTGAACTGCTGGCGCTACGCAATGCGGCGCTGCCGGTGACGGAAATCTGCCAGCAGCTGGTGCGCTTCCACGAAGATATCATCCCGAAAAATCTGCGCGCCTATCTGCGTGACGTACAGGACCACGCGCATCACGTGATGATCGATGCGGAAGACATGCGCGAAATGCTCACCAGCGCGATGCAGGTGAATCTGGCGCTGGTGTCGGTGCAGCAAAGCGAAGTAAACAAAAAGCTCGCCGGTTGGGGGGCGATCCTGATTGTGCCCACCATCATTTTCAGTATGTACGGCATGAACTTCCCCGATATGCCGGAGTTGCACACGCACTTTGGCTATCCCGCCGTGGTGGGCATTACTGTTGTTATCTGCTGCGTGATGTGGTGGCGGCTGAAAAAGGCCGGTTGGCTTTAACCGCTGAATGCCTGCATTTTTTAAAACTTCCTGCGATCTGGAGCGAAAGATGTCCTTTAATATTGGTCTGTTACTGTTCCCCAACCTCACGCAGCTCGATCTCACCGGTCCGTGGGAAGTGTTTGCCCGCATGCCCAACGCTAACAATTATCTGATTTGGAAAGATCGCCAGCCGGTGATGTCGGATCGCGGTCTGGCGATCGTACCCACCGTGACCTTTACCGATTGCCCGCAACTCGACTTGATCTGCATTCCCGGCGGTCCCGGACAAATTGCGCTGATGGACGATGACGAAACGCTGGATTTTGTCCGTCGTATGGCGGAGAACGCAAAGTGGATAACTTCAGTGTGTACCGGTTCGCTGGTGTTAGGTGCTGCGGGATTGTTGCAGGGATATCGCGCGACGTCGCATTGGGGTTCGCTTGATCAACTGAGCTTGCTCGGTGCCACGCCGGTAGCCGAACGCGTGGTGCGCGATCGCAACCGCATCACTGGCGCGGGCGTCACCTCGGGCATTGATTTTGCGTTAACCGTAGCGGAAGAGCTGCTTGGACGTGAAATCGCAGAAAATATCCAGCTGCAGATGGAGTACGATCCGGCGCCGCCATTCCATTCAGGTTCACCGCGCAGCGCCTCGCCGCAACGTTTGGCCGAGGCAAAAAGCCAGATGCAGGATTTTATTGCTCGCCGACGTGCGGCGACAGAAAGTGCCGCTGCACGGCTCAAGCGCGAGGAGTGAAAGCTGGCGATTTCAGCCTGAAATCGCCACGGTTGTTACTGCTTAATGTGCGCTGGCAGTAGGGCGCACGGTGATTTCACTGGTATCCACTTCGCCAGGTTGATCGATGGCCCAACTCACCGCGTTGGCAATCGCTGCTGGCTGGAGCGCGATCTGGCGATAGCTTTTCATCGCTTCACGCGCGGTGCTATCGGTGATGCTATCCGCCAGTTCAGATTCGACTACGCCGGGATTGATCACCGTAACCCGCAGATGTTGCGACTCCTGACGCAGGCCATCGGAAATCGCGCGTACGGCGAATTTAGTCGCGCAGTAAACGGCGGCGGTCGGCGAAACGGTTAGCGCGCCAACCGAGGCGATATTAATAATGTGACCAAACTGCTGCGCTTGCATGGTCGGCAGCACCGCCGCAATACCATACAGCACGCCGCGAACATTGACGTCGAGCATCAAGTCCCATTCATCGACTTTCATTGAACTCATGGGTGATAGCGGCATGACGCCGGCATTGTTGATCATCACATCAATACGGCCATATTTTTCCCGTGCAAAATCGGCCAGCTGCTGGATATCAGCGCGTTGGGTGACGTCGGTGGCGAGATAATCCACGTTCGCGCCGCCAATGCGCAGCTCTTCACTTAACGCTTGCAGACGATCGGTGCGGCGCGCGCCAAGCACCAGTTGATGACCTTGCTGCGCCAGATGATGTGCAATACCTTCGCCTATGCCGCTGCTGGCACCTGTCAAAATAATCACTTTCTTCGCTGTGTTCATGATGCATTCCTCGTTGAATTGACGAGGCTATTGTTGATAAATCACACAATGCGCAACAGACCGGATTGTGGCGCATCTTTGCCTGATCCTCTCGCGTGCATTGTGCAAACAGCAGCTTGATGGCTATGCTTTGCCTGAATATCTCAGTGGAAATTATTTATGTCGCAATCCGTGCAACAGCGCACCTGCGCTTTACTCAGCCAGCTGGCGCGTCAGGAAGGCTATACCGAATCACTGCTTGATAGCGTGCGCTTTATGCGGGCCGATCGGCAGTGGGCGCGCACGCCGGTACTGTATGAGCCGAGCATCATTATTATTTGCCAGGGATCAAAACGAGCTTTCCTCGCCGACAAGATGTATCGCTATGATGCGCAGCACTATCTGGTGTTGTCAGTGCCGCTGCCGTTTTCTGCCGAGACGGAAGCCACATCAGAAGAGCCGCTGCTGGGCATCGCGATTCGTCTGGATGTTGCCATGGTGGCGCGGCTGGTGGCGCAGCTGGCCAGCAGTGAATTGGCGGTAACCGCTGCGCCGGCGGGCATCATCTCCACACCAATCAATGAAATCCTGGCGCAGAGCACACTGCGTTTATTGGAAGCGTTGAGCGATCCGCTTGAAGCCAAAGTGTTGGGACCCGCGCGGGTCGAAGAGATCTGTTTTCGCGTATTAATGGGCGAGCAGGGTGGCGCGGTGCGTGCAGCGTTAACTTATCAAGGCCATTTTGGTCGTATCGCGCGGGCTTTGCAGCGTATACATGCCGACTGGCGTCAGCCGCTGGATGTACCGCATCTGGCGAATGAAGCCGGGATGAGCGTGCCGCGCTTCCATCTGCATTTCAAAACGGTGACGCAAACCTCGCCGATTCAATATCTAAAATCGCTGCGATTGCATCAGGCGCGTCTGATGATGATCCGCGACAATCTTACCGCCGCAGGTGCCGCAGCGCGCGTCGGCTATGAAAGTGATTCGCAGTTTAATCGTGAGTTCAAAAGGCTGTTTGGTCGCAGTCCGGCAGAAGAGGCGCGGGAGATGAAGCGGGCGTTTGAGTTGTTACCGCCGGAACAGCTGTCCGGCCGATTACAGGCGCATTAGCTTAGCGAATGCTCATGATGGCGACGACCATCAAAATCCAGAATACCGCGCAGCCGGTAAACATCATTTGCCAAACTACACGGCGTTCGACTGTCAGAAAAGAAGAGAAACGTGAACGTAAAATCGATTGCATAGCGACCTCAAATCAGAATTTTAGAAGAAAGTTTGTTGGCTGAAGTATGAAATCCCTGTCAGCGAATCAGACTATTCTGTCTTTTATCTGGTAATGAAATCGACGAGACCGGTCTTGTTTTTGGTCTGGAATGTAAACCATAAATAAAAGAAAAGCCGCGCAGGGCGCTGATCCCTGAGCGGCTGAACACTACGCATTTACTCGCTAAACGTTGCGCGTCACGCCACCATCAACACGAATATTCTGAGCGGTAATATAGGCTGCGCCAGGTGAAGCCAGGAAGGCGATGGTCGCCGCCACTTCTTCAGACGTACCGTAACGCTGTAATGGCACGCTATCCCGACGTTCATCGGTTTTCGGCAAGCTGTCGATCCAGCCAGGCAGCACATTGTTGATGCGGATGTTATCGGCCGCGTAGGCATCAGCAAAGATTTTGGTAAAGGATGCCAGGCCGGCGCGGAACACCGCCGAGGTCGGGAACATATCGGTTGGCTCAAACGTCCAAGCGGAGGAGATGTTGATAATGCTGCCGCCGCCTTGTTTCTGCATGATTGGCGTGACCAGACGCGTGGCGCGTACCACATTTAAAAAATAGGTTTCCATGCCAAGCTGCCACTGCTCATCGGTTAACGCCAAAATCGGCGCGCGCGGACCATGACCGGCGCTGTTCACCAGCACATCTATTCGGCCCCAGCGCGCCAGCGTTTGATCCACCAGCTTCTGCAGATCCGCTACCGACTGATTAGAACCGGTCACGCCCAAACCGCCCAGACGCTCCGCCAGCGCTTCACCTTTGCCGGAGGAGGAGAGGATTGCCACTTTATAGCCATCGCTTGCCAGTTTCTCGGCTGCTGCTGCACCCATGCCGCTGCCACCGGCGACGATTATTGCAACTTTTTCTACTGTCATCATTAATCTTCCTGTTAATTAAAAATCGATTAAAACCAGTATAAAAGGTAATTTTGGCAGCAGAGAGTCAGTCTGTTTGCCAATTGACGATAGGAAAACTACAGGATGAGTCAGGGATTCAGCGAACTACCGCCGCTCAATGCGTTGAAAGTCTTTGAAGCGGTGACGCGCCATCTTAACTTTCGCCTGGCGGCGGAAGAGTTAGGCGTCACACAGGGCGCGGTGGCGCAGCAAATTCGTGCTCTGGAAGCCAGCCTTGGACTGAAATTGTTTGATCGATTGCCGCGCACGCTGGCGCTGACCGGCGCGGGTGCGGGCTATGCGGTCAGCATTCGTCAGGCATTTGAATTGATTGATGAGGCCACGCGCACGCTGCGACCAGAACCGAATCGCTTAACGCTGAGCGTTACACCTACCTTTGCCAGCCGCTGGATGCTGCCGCGTTTACCGGGCTTTACCACCGCATGGCCGGATATCGATCTGCGCGTGATGGCTTCTGAGCGGCTGGTGCAGTTTCATCATGAAGGCGTCGATTTAGCGGTGCGTTATGGCAGGCCACCGTTTGGCGCGGGTCTTGATGCCACTTTGCTGTTTAGCCAAACGGTATTAGCGGTGGTGAGTCCTACGCTGTTAGCCAAGCTTGGCGATCCGGCTGCAAGCGACAACTGTCAGCGCTACGCCTTGTTGCACGATGGTCACCATCTGTGGCCAGCATTTCTCGCGTTTACCTTCCCGAATTTATCGCTGCATCATCAGCATCACCTGCGTTTCAATCAAACCGCGCTGGCGCTGGAAGCGGCGATTAGCGGGCAGGGTATTGCGCTCACCAGCCCGCATTTCGTGCAGAACGATCTTGCCAGCGGACGGTTGGTGCCCGCGTTTACGCAGCAAATGACCCTGGATGCCGGTTGGTATCTGGTGTGGCCGCGCCGTCCGCGCCAGCAGGCGCCGGTGATGGCGGTGCGCGATTGGCTTTTATCGCAGGTTAGCGGCTGATATTTGTTCAATAACGAAATCAGTAAAACTGATGATCCACGCGGGATCATGAATGTTATAACTGCTTAATGATGCAGACATGGGGTTTTATCCTGTCAAGGCAGTGAATTAGCAAAATATCGCGAAAATTCAGCAAGTAAAGCAACGGATTGCGCGTTGCATTCTGCCGGGGGCTGTGAATAAATACGGAGTCAATTTTAATAAAAATGCCATAAAGGCCAGGTTTACGCCTGAAAAAGATCTTTGCATATGACCGATCATAAAGATGTTTTAGCCAGGGACATCAGCGCCAAAAGTGAAAGCATGCAGGCGCATCTCATCGCCATTCGCCGTGATATACACGCGCATCCAGAGCTGGGTTTCGACACCGTCCGCACTGCCCACATCGTTGAGCAGGAACTGCTGCGCCTGGGTCTGACGCCGCAAACCGGCGTTGGCAGAAGTGGCGTGATGGTTGATATTGTCGGCGCGCATCCCGGTAAAACCGTGCTGTTACGCGCGGATATGGATGCGTTGCCAATCCACGAACAAACCGGCTTACCTTTCAGCAGCCACTATCCCGGCAAAATGCACGCCTGCGGCCACGATATTCACACCGCGACGATGCTCGGCGTGGCGGCGATAGTGCCGCACTATCGCGCGCAGCTGCATGGCACGTTACGTTTGATTTTCCAGCCAGCAGAAGAGACGCCCGATAGCGGGGCCGAAGCGATGATCGCTGATGGCGCGGCAGAGGGCGTCGATCTGGCCATCACGCTGCACAACAAACCGGAACTGGCCGCCGGTGAAATCGGCTTAACGCGCGGCGCCAGCACCGCTTCCAGCGATGAGTTTGATGTGGTAGTGCACGGTAAATCAACCCACGCGGCCCGTCCGCACATGGGAACCGATCCGATCATTGCTGCCGTCAATCTGGTGAGCCAGCTGCAAACCATTATTTCGCGCGAACTCGATCCCGCCAATTCAGCGGTGCTGACCATCGGCCATATTCATGGCGGTACCACTCACAATATTATTTCCGATAGCTGCCTGATTCAGGGCACAGTGCGCGCCAAATCACCGGCGGCGCGTGCGCACATTGAAGAGGCGTTCAAACGTATCTGCGCGGGCGTCGCGCTGTCGCTGAATGTGCGCGTTGAGGTCAATTATCAGCGCGGTGTACCGCCGTTGATGAACGACGATGCGTTGATTGATGTGCTGGAACCGATTTTGTCGCATCAGTTTGGTAAAGCGATTATCGCCAAACCGAGCGCCAGCTTTGGTGCCGAAGATTTCTCGCTGTTTACCGAGCGCGCGCCAGGTTGCCAAATCCACATTGGATCCGGTGCACCGGGACGCGACGACCATCTGCATAATTCGGATTACCAACCCGACGAGCGCAGTATCCATGCCGGCACGCAGGCATTAGCCCGTTTAGCCATTGATTTACTCTCAAAATAACGAACTTAGAGGTTTTATGATGATGCGTAATGGACTGTTTACCGCTTCTGTGGGCATGCTGCTGCTTGCCTCTTCCGCTCTGGTGCAGGCAAAAGATTTTGGCACGCTGAAATTCGCCACCGAAGCCGCTTATCCGCCATTTAACCAATCTACGCCGAACGGCAAAATCGTCGGTTATGAGCCGGATATGGTGGCTGAAATCGCTAAACGAGCCGGTTTCAAATACGAAATCGTGGCACAGAAATGGTCCGGTATGATTCCGGGTTTAGTCGACGGCAAATATGACGCGGTAATCGATGCCGTGACCGTCACGCCGAAGCGTGAAGAAGTGGTAGATTTCTCCCGCCAGTACACCGTCAGTGTTTCAGGTTTCGTCACCCTGAAGGGCAGCGCGGTTGATACTTTGCCAGGCAATGGCGAAGTGGTGCTGGCGGATGACGAAGCCGCGATGACCAAATCTATTGATGCACTGAAAGCCAAATTCAAAGGCAAAACCATCGCGGTACAGGTTGCCACCATTCAGGCGGACTTCCTCAACAAATATCTGGCGGATGTGGCGACGATTCGCACGTATCAGGCCGGCCCGGAAACCTTCGCCGATCTGCTGAATGGCCGCGTCGATGCGGTAATGGCATCACGCACTAACCTGAATGCCTATGTGAAAAAGCATGCGGATACGGTGAACAGCACTGGTTACGGTTTCTCGGGCGGCGTGTTGGGCCAGGGTTCCGCTATCGCGATTCAGAAAAACAATCCGGAGCTGAAAGCGGCGCTGGATTCGGCGTTAAATTCCATGATCAAAGATGGCACGCTGAAGCAGCTGTCTGAAAAATGGTTCGGCGAAAACGTCGCACCTAAAGAGTAATTCCAGGCGCTTATGGCTATTGATTGGCAAATCTTAGGTTTTGGTGACGAAGGTTGGGGCGGCGTGTTGCTTAACGCCGCCACAGTGACCGTCACCGTTTCATTGTGTGCATGGCTGCTGGGCGCAATCCTTGGCAGCCTGCTGTGTTGGATGCAGATTGCTGGCGGGCGCTGGCAACAGCGGTTCGCCAACGGCTACATCACGCTGTTTCGTGGTGTGCCGGAGCTGCTGGTGATCTACCTGTTCTATTTTGGTGGACGTCAGGTGGTGTCGTTTGTCGGGGAAAGTCTCGGCTTGCAAGGTCCGTTCGACGTGAACGGCTTTGTCGCCGGCGCGATTGCCATCGGCCTGATCTCCGGCGCATATCAAAGTAGCGTGTTCCGCGGTGCGTTCTACGCAATCCCGAATGGGACGCTGGAAGCCGCAACGGTTACGGGCATGGGCCGTTTGATGCTGTTCCGCCGCATGATCGTGCCGCAGGCGCTGAAAACCGCGCTGCCGGGCATGGGAAATCAGTGGCAATCGGTGATCAAGGAGTCGGCGCTGGTTTCGGTCACCGGTTTGGTGGAAACCATGAACCAGATCTCCACCGCCTCCAACTCGACGCAAATGCCGTTCTTCTTCTACAGCGTTGGCGCGGTGATCTATTTGATCATCACCACCTGTTCCGATTTTGTTTTCCGCTATGTGGAAAAAGTGGCCATGCGCGGGCAACAACGCGCGCGGTTGTAAGGAGCCACGATGGATGTCACTTTCCTGCAGCACACCTTAGCTGCACTGCTGCGCGGCCTGCCGCTGACGCTGAATCTGGCGCTGCTGTCACTGTTGGGCGGCGGCGTATTGGCGCTGCTGCTCAATCTGCTGCGGCAGAATCGCTTCGGAAGCTACGTTACGCGTTTCTATGTCTGGGTGTTTCGCGGCACGCCGCTGCTGATTCAGATCTTCATGATCTATTACGGCCTCGGCAGCTTGCCAGCGGTGCGCGAAAGCGTGCTGTGGCCGCTGCTGCGCGATCCTTATTGGTGCGGTTTGATTGCATTAATTCTTAACGATGCGGCTTACACCTCGGAGATTCTACGCGGCGGGCTAAACGCAGTGAGCGTGCAGTCGCTGGAAGCTGCCAAAGTGAGCGGTATGTCGCGCTTCACCACGCTGCGCCGCATTACGCTGCCGCTGGCGGTGCGTCAGGCATTACCGGCTTACAGCAATGAAATTATCTCGATGATCAAATCGACCTCGCTGGTCAGCACCATCAGTTTGATGGAGATGACCGGCATCGCTGATTCAATCGTCTCTGAGACCTTCCGCGCGCTGGAGGTGTTTATCAGCGCGGCGATTATCTATCTGCTACTGACCGTGCTGGTGAGCAAAGCGGTGGCGCTGCTGGAGCGCCGTTTGTCCCCTTATCACGTTGGAGCACGTCCATGAGTAAACCCACTATCGTCCTGAGTCATCTCAGAAAAAGTTATAGCGGGCACGAAGTGCTGCACGATATTAGCCTGACGGCGCAGGATGGCGACGTGATTTCGCTGATTGGTGCCAGCGGCTCTGGCAAAAGTACCTTATTGCGCTGCATTCCATTTTTAGAAGTGCCGCAGGGCGGGGAAATCGCGGTGGGTGACGAAGTGGTCACTATCGATAATCCCGATGAGAAGCTGAGCCGCGAGCAGCAGCGCCGTATCAAGCTGATGCGTATGCAGCTCGGTTTTGTCTTCCAGGGTTTCAACCTGTGGCCACACAAAACCGTACTGCAGAACATCATCGAAGCGCCAATTCATGTGCAGAAGCGCAGCAGTAAAGAGGCGATTGAAGAGGCCGAAGCGCTGCTGCAAAAAGTGGGATTGTACGAGAAGCGTAACGCGTGGCCATCGCAGCTTTCGGGTGGTCAGCAACAGCGCGTGGCGATTGCCCGTGCGCTGGCGCAGCAGCCGAAAGCCATTCTGTTTGATGAGCCAACCTCCGCGCTTGATCCTGAGCTGGTAGGCGAAGTGTTGCGCGTGATTCGTAGCCTGGCGGAAGAGGGGCGCACCATGATCATCGTCACACACGAAATGGGCTTTGCACGCGATGTCTCGAACAAAGCGGTGTTCCTGCATCAGGGCAAGATTGAGGAAGCCGGTTCGTCGCAGCAGGTGTTCAGCGATCCCCTTTCCGCGCGCTGTCGCGCATTTGTGAGTAGTCACTTACAGCGCAATAGTTAACAACAGTTTCATTTCCCTTCGCACCAGCAACGAGAGTGAGCTGGTGCATTTCTTCTGCGTCTCATGTTTTACCTAAATTTCTTCCTAATTGAAGCCATTGCTCTAGCAACGGGTGGTCCGGATAGCAGCAATCACGCGCCAGGCACACTTCTGAAAACACGCGACGACCGGGAAAAGTCGTTGAATCCCTCTACGGTGCGGGTTAAAACGTTTGACTTTAGTCAGGCCTCCTTTGCTGGAGTACTTCTTTACTGCAGAACCACGGAACTCTATGCCGCACACTTACCGACCATGGATGAAAAGGTATTGGCTGGTCTGGCTGCTGTTAACGCTGATCACCTTGATAGCGTTATTTACCGATCAAATTTTGCAGCAGCAGCGTGTCGGCGAGGCGCAATTTAATCAGCAGTTTAACCGTCTCGCCGCCTATCAAACGCAGAATGAAACGTTGTTGCCGCTGCTGAATGGCGATGAGGAACTCGCCTCTTTGCAGAGCAAATTCCCCCAGCTTGTCCTGTTGGAACACACCGTAAATCGTCCGTTAACCGCGCCGCGTTTTGAAGAAGTGAGCGGTGGTCGCTATTGGCTCTACAATCCTTACCGCCAGATTCGCATGCTGATCGATTTGCATTTTGCCCTGCAAACCTCGGATGTGGCGCTGGCGCTGGCTTTTCATATTCACGCACCGCCCGCCATGCAAACGGTGAACTATTTGGACACCGCGCGCTGGCAATGGCAGCGGCCGTTCATCAATCACTATCAGCCATTCTTGCTGAAAGGCAGCGCCAATCCCGACTGGCGTGCGCTGCATGCGCTGCCATTTATGCTGGCGCTGCTGGTGTGGCTGGTAATTGGCGGTTTGGGCTGGTGGCTGCTGCGTCACTGGCGTCAGCTCGTGGAGATGCGCCTGCGCGCGGACTATTTCCAGCGTACGCGACGTGAAGCATTGGGCGAGTTTACCGCCGGCATCATTCATGAAATTAATCAGCCGCTGACAGCCATCAACACCTGGCTGCACAGCAGTGAGCTGCTGCTGAAACAGGGCAAGTACGAGAATCTGCCGCAGGCGCTCAACGCGATGAACCTGCAAACCGAGCGCCTCGCTGCGTTGCTGCAGCGCTTTCGCGACATCGTGAGCGAACGTCCGGTGGCGATGACCGCCGTGAATCCGGAAGCCATCTGGCGGCGCGTAACGGTGCTGCTGCAACAGGAACTGGATGACGGCGATGTCACGCTGAGTCAGCAGTGGCAGCACGGTCAGGCAAAAGTATTGAGCGATCCTCAATGGCTGGAACAGGTGTTCCATAACCTGTTGCAGAACGCCATTCACATGCAGCAAGGACGTCCCGATGCATGGGTGAACATGGCATCTGAACCTATTCCTGACGGCATCAAAATCATCATTAGCGATAACGGTCCCGGCTTCTCTGCGGAAGGATTAGCGCAGGCTTGCATGCCGTTTTACAGCTCGCGCGCTAACAGCATGGGATTAGGCATGACGCTGGTCGAGAGCTTGATGTTACGCATGAACGGCCAGCTGCGGCTGGCAAATCGCGCTGCAGGCGGCGCGGAGATTACCTTAATTTTCCAACTGGCGGAGTAACGGAATGGTCGCAAAGGTTTGGTTAGTGGATGATGATTTATCCGTGCGTGAATCGCTCGGTTTTCTGCTTAAAACGCTGGATTACGACGTGGCCGATTTTGCCGATTTGGCCACATTTGAAGCGGCTACGCAGGCGCAACAACCGCTGCGCGGCTGTTTGCTGTTGGATGTGCGCATGCCGGGCATCAGTGGCCTGAGCTGGCTGGCGGAGCAGGGCGATCGCCATCCGCTGCTGCCGGTGATCATCATGACCGGTCACGGCACCATTGATGCCTGTCGTCGCGCATTTCGTCAGGGCGCATTTGAGTTTTACACCAAGCCGCTGGAGATAGAACCGCTGTTGGAGACCATTCATCTGGCATTCAGCGAAAGTGAGCAGCGTGCCGATCGCTGGCAGTCGCAGCAGGGTTTGCAGGCGCGGTTTGCGCTTTTATCGGCGCGTGAAACTGAAGTGATGCAGTTGATGATTGCCGGGCAAACCAGCAAAGAAATCGCGCGTGATTTATCGCTATCACCGCGCACCGTGGAAGCGCATCGCGCGGCGGTGTTTGCCAAGCTGGAACTCAATAATCTCGCGCAGTTGATTCACGCCTGGCAGCAGTTGAACCAGGTATAACTACCTGGCCGAACGGGTAATCGCCCGAATATTTCTTTTGCCCGCCGCGCTTTACAGTGTCATTCACTATTAAACAGGAGTGACACATGAACATCCGCCTTTCTCTGATTGCCGCTACGGCGGCCCTGGTATCCTTCGGCAGCCACGCTGCATTAACCGAATCCAACCTGTCCCTTGCTGACGCACAGAAGCTGGCGAGCGCCGCGATTCAATCGTGTGCGGCGAAAAACTACAACGTCACGGTGACCGTGGTGGATCGTGCTGGTTTGGTGAAAGCGGTGCAGCGCATGGATAACGCCGGTCCGCACACCGTTGAAGCCAGCCAGATGAAAGCCTATACCGCGCTGAGCACCAAAAACCCAAGCGGTAAAGTGATGGAAGCCGCACAGAATAATGCTGGTGCGCAGAACATGCGTGATATTCCAGGCTTCCTGCTGCTGGCGGGCGGTGTGCCGGTGAAAAGCGGCGACCAGGTGATTGGCGCAATCGGCATCGGCGGCGCACCGGGCGGCCATTTGGATGAAGCCTGCGCGGTGGATGCGTTGAAAGTCATTCAGTAATACGCACCAGGTCGTCATTGATGGCGACCTGGTTAGTTACGGCGCGACAGTGCAAAACAGACTAGCGGCATCGGCGAGTTAACAGCAGCAGTTCGACAAGCAACCGTGTCCGACCGCGTGCCTGTGACAGCATAATTAGAGAGATAGCGATTGTCGGCGTTGAGGAAAGCAGTGCAAGCGAAAATCTATTGCGAAATTATATTACAGGCCCGCCGCAACGGGCCTAAGGCGTTAAGCGAGGATGCGTTCAGCCCAGGATTCAATCTCGTCGCCGCTGCCGATATCCAGCTGCACCAAACCGTTGGTGATGAAGGTTGGTGAAACGTGGATACCGTTTTGCCGCGAGTATTTGCTGTGCCATTTGATCTCATTCTGCAGCTCGGCACGCAGAAACGGTTCGCGCGCGTTAACGCCGCTGTATTGCTCCAGACGATCAAGGATCTGATTCGGCGTGGCATCCATATTCGGGCCGTGGCTGTGATCGGTAAACTCGAACTCTTCACGATGATCCGCCACCGCTTGCAGCACCTTTTTGGCGGCTGCTTTGCCCTCCGGCAAGGTTGAGGCGGCAAGGATGTAGCGCACAATCACGCCGGAATACATATGCCACGGCTGTGATTGCAAACGAATTTTTAATGTCATCTTCTCTTCGCCCACCCGTTGCAGCAACGCGTCCAGCTTGTTGAATGCGCGCACGGAGAACGGGCAGGTGGGTTCCAGAAATACCTCAAACACTTTCGGGCCGTGGCCCCAAACCAGCGGATCGGCGTGTAATGCGGTGGATTGGCTCATGGTCATTCCCTGTTGTAGCGATAAAAGTTGTCTTACTTTGGCAAAGCGCGGCGCGAACAGCCAGCATGGACTTGTGCTTTTTTGTTACAAAGCCATTCGATTGCTGCAAATGTGGCGCAAGAAAAATCGTTTTATAGATCCGCGAGCTACAAGAAACTCAGCCTGCAACCGCCTTGCACAGAAAATAAGCGGCTATAGTTAATCCTGTTTCAATCTTCTTATTTGTAGCATTTTTGATTCATTTGCCTGGAGCCAAACGTTAAGAGCATCGAGGTTCAATGTGTTTGCCAATCTCTCCTGGAAAATCATTCATCAGGTTCTTAATGAAACCATTGCCGAGTTAATGGATGAACACCAAACGCTGGACGTTCCCACTTTGCGCGAGCGGCTGCTGGAGTTGGCGGAAAGCGAATCCGATGAACTTATGGTGTTGTGTTACTGGCAAGCGAGCAAAGTGCTGACGCGCTTGCCGCCCACGGTGACCGCCAGCCAACTGATTGAAGAGGCGCGCGTAGCGTACCGCACGCCGCTTAATCACGATCCGCTTTAACCCTTGATGCTTTTCAGCGGTTTAATCGCGTTAAAGCGGCTAAGTGACGGATTAATGGTCAAGAGCGGGAAACACGCTCTGCTAGACTTGCCCTGTCAAAAACGTGGATACAGAGGACAGTAATGAAAATCAAAAGTTATGCCGCCTTGAACGCGGGTGAAGCGCTGGTGCCTCATGAGTATGAAGTCGGTGAACTGGCTGCTGAAGAGGTGCAGGTTGAGGTCGATTACTGCGGTGTTTGTCACTCAGATTTGTCGATGATTGATAACGAGTGGGGCATCTCCTCGTTCCCGGTGATTGCCGGCCACGAAGTGATTGGTCGCATCAGCGCGTTAGGCGATGCGGTGCAGAATAAAGGCTTGAAAGTGGGCCAGCGCGTGGGCATCGGCTGGACGGCGAAAAGCTGCCAGCACTGTAATGCCTGTATCAATGGCGAGCACGTTAACTGTGAGAACGGTTCGGTGCCAACCATCATGAACAAAGGCGGTTTTGCCAGCCATCTGCGCGCCGACTGGCAATGGGTGATCCCGCTGCCAGAAGCGATGGATTACACCTCGGCGGGTCCGCTGCTGTGTGGCGGCATCACCGTGTTCAAACCGCTGTTGATGCATCATGTCACCGCCACCAGCCGCGTCGGCGTGATCGGCATCGGCGGCCTGGGCCACATGGCGATTAAATTGCTGCGTGCAATGGGTGCGGAAGTGACGGCATTCAGCTCCAACGCCAGCAAAACCGAGTCAATTAAAGCGATGGGTGCGGACCGCGTGGTGAACAGCCGCGACCCGCAGGCGCTGAATGCGCTGGCCGGTCAGTTTGATTTGATCATCAGCACGGTAGCGGTGGATCTCGACTGGGCGCCGTACTTCCAGGCGCTGGCCCCGCACGGTAAATTCCACACCGTCGGCGCAGTGATGAAGCCGTTCGAAGTGCCAGCGTTCAGCCTGATTATGGGTGATCGCGCGGTGACCGGTTCCTCTACCGGTTCGCCAGGCCAGCTGCGTTCACTGATGAAACTGGCGTCGCGTGCGGATATCGCACCGCAGGTGGAAGAGTTCCCGATGTCTAAAATCAATGAAGCGCTGGATCACGTACGCGCGGGTAAAGCCAATTACCGCGTAGTGTTGAAAGCCGATTTTTAAATCTCAATGACAGGTCGCCATGAATGGCGATCTCAGGCCGTACGGTGCGCATTCCTGCGCACCGTTAAACTCCACGCACTTATCCCCGATCATCCTTTTCGCCGAGGAAGAAATACCACAGCGGAATCGACGTCAGCGCGGTAAATACCGTGGTGTACAACGCAATCATAAAGCCCTGCGTGATGTACATGGTCAGCGACCAATGGCTGAACGGAATGCCATATTGATCGATAACGCCGCCGATAATCGCATTGCTCATCACCGTGCCGACAATCAGCGCCAGGATAAACAAACCGCGCAGGAAGTAGCGCATCTCTTTACGCTTCACGGCAAATCGCGCGCGAATAATGCCCAGCGGAGATTGCTGTGAAGCCAACAGCGCGGCTTCATCGAGCGGTGCGCGTTGCTGTTTGCGCCAGCGCAGGATGTCCAGCAGCAGGAACGCCAGCAAACTCGCGCCCATCACCGGCAGCGCATAACCCAGCGCCAGCGCCACCATTAACCAGGCGACTTTGGCGTAATTCGATAACGCCATCCAGGTTTCGGTTAGGGTCTGTGCCGGATTCGCGTCGACATCTTTTGGCCGACGAATCCACCACATGCGATAACCGAACACGATCATGCTGCATAAACCGAGGCCAAAGAACGCCAGCAGCAGCTGATTGGGTAAACCAAACAGCACGCCCATATGCGCATCAACGCCCCAGCGCGTCAGCTTCGCCACCAGCGGGAAACGGGCAAAGTAGACGTGATCCACCACGCTAAAATCCTGCGGATTCACCGACACCGCATCAACTCGCGTAGGCCAGCTGCGATCGATCTCCGTCACCGCCCACGCGTTATCTGCGCTTTTCGGCTGACGCAGTTCGAGCTTCGCCGCGCTCAGTCCATCCTGACGCGCCGCATTCAGCACGCGATCCCAGTCGGCATCAGCGGCGTTATTGCGCGCCGGTTTGGCGGGCGCTGCCGTTGGTTTGGTCATCGACGACATCGGCATACTCATGCCCGGCATATCCCTATCCGGCATGTGATCGGCGTGCGGATTGGCCGGTGCAGCAGGCGCATCGCTGTTGAGCGAAGTATTCACCTGTGGCGTCAGCCAGTTCAGTTCGGTACGCATGCGATCGATATTACCGCCCGCCCACTGCGACCACGTCAGGCCGGTCACCGAGAAGAACACCAAACCGATCGCCAGCGTCAGACCGAGCGTAATGTGCCAGTGGCGGCTGAAGGCGAAACCGCTTCGCGGTTGCTTCAGCTTACGTTTCGGACGCGTTCCCAGCCACAGCACCACGCCGCCGAGAGCGGCCACCCACAGCCAGGACGCCGCCAGTTCGCTGTAGTTACGACCGAAATCGCCAAGCAGCAGGCTGCTGTGCAGTAAGTCGATGGTGGTGCGCAGCGGCAACACACCGCTGGTGCCGTAAACCGGCATATCGCCCTTCACTTTCAGGCTATAGGGATCGATAAACACCGCGCGCGACAGTGATGCGCCGAGCGTGGCGTCGCTGAACTGCACGCGCGTGGTATCCGTTGTGCCCGGCGCAGGACGCACGGCGTAGATGTGCTGATTTTCGCCCGCATAGGCACGGGCCGCGCTGATTTGTGCCGACAGCGGCTGCGCGTTGCCTTGAGGTTCAGCGGTTAGCGCATCGGCATAAATCAGGTTTTCCAGCTGGGGCGTCAACACATAAAGCGTGCCGCTGAGCGCCGCAATAAAGATGAACGGGGCGACAAACAGACCAATATAAAAATGTAAGCGACGTAGCAAATTAAGCACCGCGCCGCGCGGTGCTGCAGAGTGAGCAGCAGACAAAGCCGTCTTCCTTCCAAAAAGAAATTGTCTTAGCACATCGCTCAAGCTGAGCGTGCACTGCAATAAATGAGGTCAGCAGGAAAGCGGTGCAGGCGGGGCGCGCGGACGATGAATGCTGCTAACGCGACGCACAATCGGCGCAACCACGTGGGGCAGCGGCGGGGCGCGCGAGATCACCATGATCAGCCAGATAAACGGAATAAACACCCACATCAGGAGCGGGACATGCACCAGCAGATCACAATAGCCGCAGGCAAACTCGCCGTCGTCCATCATGTGATGGCTCATGCCGGGCATCGGCATATCCGCCATCATCATTTCATGATGGCTCATTGAGCTATCCATCATGCTGTGCTGCGGCATCGCCAGCAGCTGGCTTTGACGCTCCATCAACGTTTTCGACACAATCGGCGCAACGAACAGCAGCAGCACCGCCACAATGGCGACGCAGGCAGTCAAACGCTGGCGGAAGTGGTGTGTAAACGTCATGGTTGCTAGTGGATGATTCCGTAAATGAGGCGGAAGTGTAACGCGATTGACGTTGATGGGTTAAAAAAATAGAGGCTATTTAAGAAAAAATTCGCACCTTTTGAAAATAGTCACTTAAAGAGATGCGGCTGTTAACGTTAATGCAACCTGATAAAAACAGAGCGGAAACATAATATCGCGTCAGGAAAATACCATTGATGACAAAGGTCAAGAGAAGTACCTTTCACCTGTACATGTTGGAGGTATTATGAACAAGTTTACTTATACCAGCGCCAGAGAGAATTTATCTCAGGTTTTGGACCAGGCGATTGCAGGCGAGGCCGTTGAAATTACTCGACGCAGCGGTGACTCAGCGGTTGTCATCAGCAAAGCCAGTTTCGAGGCGTATCGAAAAGCCGTACTGGATGCTGAATTCGCAGAGTTAATGGGTGAGTTTGATGCATCTAATAAAGCGTTAACAGATAGATGATTCACGTTTCTGCTGTGGAGGTTATCGCACTTCACGATTACCTTTTAAAGCGTTATGCCGGTGTTGCAGGAATGCCCGACCCCGTAAGAGCAGAAGCTATTGTTACCCGCGTTATTAATCGTGAATATTACGAAGGGATTCAGGATATTTTTGAGCTTGCAGCAACCTATTGGGTGGCAATCTCACGCGGGTATATTTCTGCCGATGCGAATAAGAGAACCTCGCTTAACGTAACCATGTTGTTTTGAAGCGTAATGGAATACGCGTACATGACCGGCCTGAATTAGTCGAATTGACGGTCATGGCAGCAACTGGCGAAGCCGGAGTGCCTTATCTGGCAAATCAATTGCGTGCATTCTTCGGATCACACTAACCACATTGTCTAAAAAATCGATCTTCCCAATCGCTCGGTAAGTTTCTCCAGCAGTGCGGTGCCCGCTAAAGAGTTGCCCGAATGATCCAGCGCTGGCGACCAGACGGCGATACTCATGTCACCGGGGATCACCGCGACAATGCCGCCGCCGACGCCCGACTTCGCCGGCATGCCCACGCGCCAGGCGAATTCCCCGGCACCATCGTACATGCCGCTGGTCATCATCAGCGCGTTCACCTGACGTGCCTGGCGCGGTGAGATCACCGCCGATTCATCATCCTGCGTGCGGCCATGATTGGCGAGATAGAGAAAGGTGTGCGCCAGTTCTTCGCAACTCATCGCCAGCGAGCAGTAGTGAAAATAGGTTTCCATCACTTTGCTGACATCGTTATGGAAGTTGCCGAAGGATTTCATCAGCCAGGCGATGGCAGCGTTGCGCGCCGAATGTTCGTATTCGGAGCGCGCGACGACGCGGTCGTAATGGATGTCATTTTGCTGCGCCAGACGGCGCACAATTTCCAGCATGCGCTGGCGTGGTGCTGTCAGGCGGCTTTCCAGCAGATCGCACATCACCAACGCACCGGCATTGATAAACGGATTACGCGGTTTGCCCTGTTCCAGCTCCAGCTGCACCAGCGAGTTAAATGCCTGTCCCGACGGCTCTTTGCCGACGCGTTGCCAGATTTCACCCTCTTCATACAAGGTAAGCGCCACGCTGAGCGACAGCACTTTGGAGATCGATTGAATGGAGAAGCGCGTCGCGGCATCGCCCGCCTGAAAACAGCGTCCGTCGGGCGTGCAAATGGCGATGCCGAGCTTATCGGCATCCACGTCGGCCAGCGCCGGAATGTAATCCGCCACCTTTCCCTGCTGGGTGAGCGGACGAACTTCGCTGACAATCTCTTCTAGCAATGCATTACTGAGTTCCGACACCTTTACACTCCGTGTAACCACTATTGGCCAGGATGATGGTGATTTGCGCGCAGCGCGTCAATCGGCGGCGCGAAATTCTGTGAGTTTCTTGGGTGAAGCCTGCGTTACAGTGCGGGCTGATTTCATTAAATGTCGAGCCCGCGCGATGATAACTAACCTGTTTCACGATTTCCCCGCCGCCGCACAGAACGGCAACGCAGAGACGTTTGAAGCGCTGCTGACGCAGCCCAATCTGCATATTGAACGCATCGTTTCTACCGGACAAGCCAGTCCGCACGATTTCTGGTACTGCCAGACGCAAGGGGAATGGGTGCTGGTGTTACAAGGATCGGCAGGATTGCAGCTGGAAGGGGAAACGCAGGAGCGTCACTTGCAGGTCGGCGATTTTGTCGAGATCCCAGCTGGCTGCCGCCATGGCGTCAACTGGACCGACAGCAAGGGCCCAACGGTGTGGCTCGCGGTGCATTACGGTGCGATTCCGGTTAGCACAATCTGAAGTGAGAACCTCATCACATGCGAAAAATTCATTCCATGATATAAAATATGGAAAATTTATTTCAAATTGAGAGGATTCTATCATGTCATCGCTGCCGTCCTTAGAAACCTTGCAGCAGCAGGAAGCCGAGCATCGTTTACCGCAGTTTGATTTCGATTTAGCGTGGCAAATCGGCCAAAGCATCCAGCAGCGCGCGCGTGAAGACAATGCGCCTGTGGCTATCGAAGTCTATGCGTTTGGTCAGGTGGTGTTTCTGGCGGCGTTGCCAGGATCCGCCCCAGAAAATCTGGAATGGATGCGTCGTAAGCGTAATACCGTGCTGTTGACCGGCCACTCTTCGATGTATGTGGGGCTTTTGAATGAACAGAAGGGCGAGCGTATGGCGCAGCAGCGTAATATCCGCCAGGAAGATTACACCGATCACGGTGGTTCTTTCCCGCTGCTCACTGCTCAGGGCGCGATTATTGGTGCAGTCACCATCAGCGGTTTACCGTCTGCAGACGATCATGCGTTAGCGCTGTGGGGGATTACTCAGCTGCTGCGTTGAGGCATCGATAAAAAGGTCGCCATAAATGGCAACCCTTGTATCCTGAAAGTGTTGCTGGTTAGCGACCAGCAACGACTCTGAAAGGTAACCAGAAGCTCGGTGAAGAAACGCTATTTCATCACCGGTACTTTCAGCTTAGCGCCTGCGCCAGTGGCTTTGCGCAGATCGGCGACCTGGCTGGCTTTCACCTCGGCAGCCTGATTACCCCACGAATTCCTTACGTAGTTCAGCACATCGGCCATTTCCTGATCGTTAAGCTTCCAGGAAAATGCCGGCATGCCTGCGGACGTTGGTCGGCCTGCGGTGTGCGGCGCGCGGGCACCGTCCAGCAGTGCGTGGATCATGTTGGTGGGATCGTTCTGCATCGCGCCATTGCCCGCAAAGGCGGGCACCATGCCGGTGATACCTTCACCCGACAACCCGTGACAAGCCGAGCAATCCACTTCATAGCGCAGTGCGGCCCGATCGTGACGCGTTTTATCCATCACGAATCCGGCGGCTTGCGGCGTGGAAGAAGCCGGTAAGCTGCGCAGATAAGTGGCGATAGCGTGCAAATCACGATCGTTAAAATATTGCGTCGAGTGCTCGACCGCTTCGGCCATTGGACCCGCCGCCACGCTTGCACCGTTCGAACCGGTTTTCAGGTAGTCAGCGATCTGCGCGTCGCTCCATTTGCCAATGCCAGCATGAGGATTCGGCGTAATATCCGGCGCGTACCAGCTTCCCAGATTGCCACCTTGCAGATATTGGCTACTGATTTCGCCGCCCAGCGCGTTGCGCGCGGTGTGACAGACGCTGCAGTGCGCCGGACCATCAACAATATACTTGCCGCGATTCCACTCATCATTCTGCGCGGTTTGCTGCTTGAACGCGCTGTTATCGAAGAACAACAGGTTCCAGCCAGCCATTGCCAGGCGAATGTTGTAGGGGAAATTCATGCCCGCATTTTCATCGATGGCGTTGTGCACCGGTTTTTGTGCCGAAAAATAGGCCCAAAGATCGTGCATATCATCATCGCTCATCTGTGTATAAGCGGTGTACGGCATCGCCGGATAGAGGAAGCCGTGTTCGCCGCGTCCCTGACGCACCGCGTTAAAGAAATCGCGCTCGGTCATGTTGCCGATGCCGGTTTCACGATCCGGCGAAATGTTCGAGGTTTGCAGCGCGCCAAAAGGCGTATCGATTGTGTAGCCGCCGGAGAAGTCCGCATTGTGACAGGCGGCACAGTCGGCGAGGCGCATCACGTACTCACCGCGTTTAATAGCGGCATCGTCATTGCTGTGGAAATCGGCCAACTGCACGTTGTCGTCGGCAACGTTGGAGCGCGCGCTGTCTAACACCATCCACAAACGACCCGACGCCGCGATGCCCGCAATCACCGCCAGTGCGGCGAGCGTATAAGTTATCTTCTTTGCTTTCGCCATGATTACGCCCCCACCAGCGGTGCCGGATTATGGATGTACTTCTGGTGGATTGCCTGCGCAGCACGCACCGCCAGCGCACCAATGGTGATGGTCGGGTTATAACCGCCGTTGTTCGGGAAGGCGGAGGCGCCGACCACAAACAGGTTGTGCGCATCCCAGCTTTGCAGATAGGGATTGAGTGCGGAGGTGCTGGGATCGCTGCCCATCACCGCGCCACCAATGGTGTGCGAGCTGTGCTGCTGGTACGGATTCCAGCTCTTCTCCGCCTGGTTATCCACCACGATATGCTGGCCGCCGGTCTCTTTCATGATGTCGATGGCGCGATCGGTAACGAATTTCGCCATGCGCACATCGTTCTGGTTCCAGTCGAACGTGGTGCGGATCAGCGGCTGGCCGTGACGATCTTTGTAGTTGGGATCGAGATCGAGATAGGCTTCGCGCATCGGCATCGAGGTGCCCTGACAGAAGATGGTACCGGCAGTTTGGTAATCGCGCTTATAGCCCGCTTTCCACTCGCTGCCCCAGCGTTTGGTGCCGGGACGCAGGCCGTTCATGTTCTGAATTGGACGACCGTTGGTGGAGAAGCCCATGATGCCCGCGCCGCCGATGAAATCGAGATCGCTGTGGTCGAAGTTATCGCCGTTGAAGTCATCAATCTGCACCGCCAATGCGCCGCCGCCGATGAACGGGTTCATAAATTCGTTATCGAAGAAGCCGGTGACGCTGGAGCAGGTTTGATAGTTGTAGTTACGGCCAATGGTGCCGCGACCGGTCAGCGGATCGTATTGTTCACCCACGCCGGAGAGCAGCATCAGACGCACGTTATCCATCTGATAAGCGGTGATGCAGACGATATCCGCCGGCTGGAAGCCCTCCACGCCATCCTGGGTGATAAATTTCACACCTTTCACCGTTTTACCGTCGTCATGCTTTACGGCGTGCAACACTTCCGTTTCGGTCAGCAGCGTGAAATTTGGACGTCGCATCAGTACCGGCAGAATGCACGCTTGCGGCGATGACTTGGAGAAGTTGCCGCAGCCGTGGAAGTCGCAGAAGCCGCAATAGGTGCACGGACCCATGCTGACGCCGAGCGGATTGACATAAGCTTGCGACAGATTACCGGCCGGCACCGTGAACGGGTGATACCCCATGCTTTCGGTGGTTTTGCGATACTTGCTCATCCAGTGCGTATCTTTCAGCGGCGGGGTTGGATAGTCGCGCGAACGTGGGCCTTCGAAGATATTGCCGCCTTTTTGTGGCTGGCCGTTGAGATTGCCCGCGATACCGGAAGTGCCCGCAATACGCTCGAAGCGATCGTAGAACGGCGCCATTTCGTCGTAGGTCACGCCCCAATCCTGCAGCTGCAAACCCTGCATCTTCTTCGCGCCGTAACGTTCGCGGGTTTGCTTCGCCACTTCAAAATCCCACGGCGTAAAGCGCCATGACATGCCGGCCCAGTGCGTGCCTGCACCGCCAACGTTCCAGCCAAACTGAAACGCTGACCAGTTACGCACCGGTGCCGCCAGCTGATCGCTGCGGTTGCGGAAGGTGGTGGTTTCCACGCTCATCGGCTGCAGGATTTTGCGGCGCGTGTGGAAACGCAGTTCATCGGCATCAATGGCGATCGGGAAATCGGTCGAAGTATCGCGCCAGGCACCGCGTTCAATGGCGACCACGTTAAGTCCCGCGCGGGTAAGCTCTTCCGCCATCACCGAACCGGCCCAACCTAAGCCGACGATGACCACGTCAGCTTTATTTCTTACTAATGACATTGACTCAGCTCCGGCTATTTAATCGTTAGGAATGAGGCTGACGGGAATAAGCGCCAGATTTTCGTTGCGGCGTTCGATATAAGGGCGATAGTCATAGCGTGCGCCGGGAAAACCGATCATCTTCCAACCCACCATATTTTTATTTCCGCCATAAATCGGATCCGCTAAATAGCTTTCGCGCGCGTTTTGCAGCATTAATTCAAACAGCGCCTGGCTATTCACGTCTTTTCCTAAATCGATCTTGCCGTCTTCCATTGCTGTCAGGAATGTATCGATCTGTTCAGCTGATAAGGTATGTAATGAAGCCTGATGCTGTTGCTGCGCCCACTTTTCCAGCGCGGCTAAACCGGTTAAGTAGCGCGCTTTTGGCGGGGTAAGAAATTGCGGGCTGCCCATCAATGCCGCTTCATTTTCCGGATGCAGCGGCGCCTGCAAATAGAGCGCCGCGCCAGAGCCATAATCACCGGCTAACTGGTTATCGAGGAATTCAATCGCGCCCGCTTCACTGGCGGACGGGCCAAGGTCATCGGCGGGGATTAGGCGGTCAAAAATGGCTGCCAGATTCTGGCGATCCAGCGGATTGGTGAGCACCTGATAACCATCTTGCCATGCCGGTTGCGGCAGGTGATCGGTGCTGAGTTGGGTTTCCAGCGGGACATTGTGCAGCTCTTTCGCCCGTAGCTGCGGCGCGACAGCGAGGGATGCCACAATTCCACTGAGCGAAAAGAGCGCTTCTCTTCGGTTCATACTTTTTATCCCTTAAACTTCAACAGATGAATATTGACAGAGCACGACGTTCAGATATTTCAGACGCAATGACCGTGCGCAAATAGCGCGCAGGCGCTAGCGACGAATCTGCGTTCGTTATTGTTTTTTTCAGAGGTAGGGTAAATATACGGTCGCCATTTATGGTGACCGTATTTACGGGAAACCCGTTTATCGGGCTCCCTTTATGTTAATGAATATATTTATTCATATCTTCATAGCAGTGACGGGAAATATCCCACAAATCGTCTTCCCAGTTTTGCGGGCTTAATAGTTCCGGTGACCAAACGCCGTCGTAGCCGGTAGCTTTTACCGCCGCCACCCAGGCGGCAATATCCACATCGCCCTGGCCTGGTGCGTAGTCGCGCTGTACCCACTCATCCCAGGCTTCACCCGGCTTGGCCGCGCGGCCATCGCAGAAATGCACGCCGTAAATCAGATCTTTATCCATGCGCGCCACTTCGGCAGGCGTGGTGCCGCCGCCGGCATGCAGGTGCCAGAAATCTACCACCACGCCAAGATTGTCTTTGCCGCTCTGTTTAATCAGATCCAGCGCGTGTTGCAGCGAATTGAACGCGGTGAAGGCGACGACTTCAATCTGGAATTTAATGCCGTGCGGTGCGCCGATATCGGCGATGGCGGAGATATTCTCCAGCAGGATGGCATCACGCTCGGCGGCGGAAAGGTGATCGAGTTCGGTCAGCGCCATGATTTGCACCACCGGACAACGCAGTTCCACTGCGGCCTGGCAGATTTTTTCCGCTTCGCGCAGCAGCTCAGCTCGCGCTTCCGGCTCATGGCGGCCAATACGTTTCAGCGCATTGATGCAGGTAATATCGACGCTGTATTTCGCCATCAGATCGCGGTAGGCAGCATAGCTGCCACCATTATCCAGATAGCGATACAGATGTTCTGGCAGGATCTCCAGCCCGCTAAAGCCAGTCTCATGGGCGATGCGTAACTGAGTGACGGCATTGCTGTACCAAACAGACACGCCATGCAACGACAACTTCATCTCTCCTCCTTGTTACCTCACGGCTTCAGGTGAGAGCGTCGAATACGCAATTCTCCCTGAGACCAAACGCCACCCGGAGTGGCACGTTCATCAATCAGCCGGTTCAGGGCTTCAGTGATGATCAAATCAATACGCTGGCTGAAGGTGGTGAGCTGCCAGTTGGGCAAGCTGACTTCATCGATGTCATCGAAACCCACCACCGCCATGAATTTGTTGCCTGCACCTTCGCGCAAGGCCGCCAGCGCGCCGAGCGCCAGCACATCGTTTTCGCAAAACAGCGCTTCAACCCGCTGGTCGGGCGCGTGCGCGTTGAGATACTCAGTCAACGCCGCGTAGCTGCGTTCGCGGGCGTATTCACCGGCGGTGAGCAGCACTTCCAGCGCCAGGCCAGCTTGGTTCAGCGCAAGTTGCAGACCTTCCAAACGCAACGTGTGATGGCTGCTGGTGGCCGGGCCCATCATGTACCCGATGCGCGTATAACCTTGCGCCAGCAGCAGTTCGCCCAGCTGTTTGCCCGCCTGCAAGCCATCGATATTGACCACTTCAATATCCGGCTCGTCATTGTTACGGCACACCTGCACCAGCGGAATGTGGTGCATTTCACGCGCCACGGCGACCAGCTCATCACTCAGCACCGTGCCGAGAAACAGCATGCCATCGACCTGCAGCTGATCGGCCAGCGACAGCACCGCGCGGTAGTTTTCACCGCTACCAATATTCAGCAGCAGCGCCATGTAGCCGCGCTGCTGTAGCTGGCGGGTGACGGTGTCGAGCATCAGCATCGAGTGCGGATTTTTCAGCTCGTCGATCACCACGCCAATAATCTGTGTCTTCTTCTGCGACAGGCTGCGGGCCAGCAGGTTAGGGCGATAACCCAGCTCGGTGGCAATCGCGATTACGCGTTCGCGCGCTTTCTCGGAAATTGACGCGCCGGGCGTAAAGGCACGCGATACCGTCCATTTCGAGACGCCAGCCAGTCTTGCCACATCGCTGGCGGTGGCTTTGTGAGATTTTGCGGTTGGTTTACTCATAGCACCTGCATAGGGGAAAAAGCGGAGACCCCCAGCATTGAACGTGAAACCCAACGGAAAATAAACACCTAAGCGCACGCAATTGGCGTAAAGCGCGACAAATAACCCTATTTTTAGGATGTTGCGATTATGTTTGATCTTTGCACCCGATTGCAACGTTTTTTGCAATCGGGTGCATTTCATTAACTTTTTGTGATCGATTTCGCTGATTTGCACTTTGCCAGATTGACTAAAAAGTCGTCTTAGCTGACATTTTGCTCACCACTACAAAGCAAATCTCATTTTTATCTAACGTGTGTCGCTTAATTTGCACCCGGTAGCAAATAGTAAAACAGCTAAAATTTAATCTCTGACCTCTTACCTCAAACCATTTTGCACCCGAGTGCAAAATAAACAGGAGTTGTTATGCTCATCGGTGAAAAGAGTATTCCACGCCCACTGCGCTGGGCCATGATCGGTGGCGGCCGTCTCAGCCAGGTGGGTTATAAACACCGTTGCGGTGCGCTGCGTGATAACACGGCGTATCAGATGGTGGCCAGCGCCTTTGATATCGATGCCGAGCGTGGCCGCGATTTCGGTGTCAACTTAGGGCTCGATGCGGATCGCTGCTACGCCACTTATCAGCAGCTGCTGGCCGAAGAGGCGAAGCGTGAAGATGGCGTTGAAGTGGTGTCCATTGCCACGCCAAACGGCACCCATTTTGAGATCACCAAAGCGGCATTAAATGCCGGTATTCACGTCATTTGTGAAAAGCCGCTGTTCTTCACTACCGCCGAAGCGCTGGAAATTAAAGCATTAGCGGCGAAAAAAGGGCTGATCGTTGGCGTGACCTACGGTTTCTCCGGCCATCCGCTGCTGATGCAGATGCGGGCGATGATCGCCAACGGCGAAATTGGTGATGTGCGCATGGTGGAGCTGCAATACACCCACGGCTTCAGCGCCAATGACAGCGCCGACAAATTTAGCGAAGCGCAAAAATGGCGCGTCGATCCTAAGATTGCCGGTCCGTCTTTTGTGCTCGGCGATATCTCGACGCACACCTTCTACATCTCCCAGCTGGTGTTGCCAGAACTGAAAGTGAAATCGCTGCTGTGCGATCGCCAAAGCTTCATTCCGTCGCGCGCGCCGTTGGAAGATAACGCCATGGTGCTGATGCATTACGACAACGGCGCGGTAGGGCGCATGTGGGCCTCATCAATTAATGCCGGTTCGATGGACAGCCAAAGTATTCGCGTGATTGGTTCGCGCGCAAGCCTGGAGTGGAGCGACTACAACCCAGGCGAGCTGAAATATGAAGTGCAAGGCCAGCCGAATCAGATTATGCATCACGGCATGCCGTACCTGCATGAAAGCGCCCTGGCCGATGAACGCCTGGGCGCGCTGCACACTGAAGGCCTGGCGGAATCCTGGGCCAATATCTATCTGAAATTTGCTATCGCCATCCACGCCACCCAACAGGGCGACCAAACCACGCTTGATAACCTGATCTATCCCGATATTAACGCCGGAATTGAAGGTGTGCGCTGGATTGAAAACTGCGTGCGTTCTGCGGACAACGGCGCGAGCTGGGTTAACTACGAATAAGGATTGCCATGAAACTTTCGTTTTGTACCGATAGCCTGGGTCATCTGCCGTTTGAACAGATGCTGGATAAGTTGCTGGAGCTAGGTGTTTACGGCGTTGAGATGACGACCGGCGGCTGGTCACCAGCGCCGCATCTGCGTACCGAAGCGTTGCTTGGCAGCGCCACGCAGCGTCAACAGTTGTTGCAGGCGCTGGAGAGCCGCGGCATGTCGATTGCGGCGCTGAATGTGTCGGGTAATCCGCTCGATCCAGGCGAATTAGGCAACAAACATAAGCGCGATACGGAAAACGCGCTGGCGCTGGCCGGAGAACTGGGGGTGAAGAAAATCGTCATGATGAGCGGCTTGCCGCCCGCCAGCCCGCACGACACCATTCCAAACTGGATCACTTACACCGTAAGCTGGCCGCCGACGCTGAAAAACTGCCTCGATTATCAGTGGAATGAAGTGGCGATCCCTTACTGGCTAGGGCTGGTGCAACGCGCTAAAGAGAGCGGTGTGGAGAAATTCGCGCTGGAGAATTTCAGTTCGATGCTGGTGTGGAATCCGGAAACCTTGTTCCGTCTGCGCGACGCGGTGGGTGAGATGGTGGGACTCAACCTCGATCCCAGCCATCTGCTGTGGATGGGCGCGGACCCGATTGCAGCAGCACGCGCGCTCGGCCCGGCAATTCATCACTGTCACGGCAAAGATGTGCGTCTGGAGCGCGGGCTGGTGGATATCAATGGTCTGTTGGAAACCAAACCGGTAGAAGATGTCGCCAATCGCGCCTGGAACTATGTTGCCGTTGGTTGCGGCCAGGATCTGCAGTGGTGGAAAGAGTTCTTCTCGGTGGTACGCATGATGGGCTACAACGACTGGGTATCGCTGGAAATGGAAGATCTCACCATGTCGGTGGAAGCGGGCGTAACCTCCTCAATTGCGGCACTCAAGCAAACCCTTAGCCAGTAATGTCAAATTCACGGCGGGCAACCGCTCGCCGTGTTCTGTACATCGAGCCTTGCCTGCCTGATAATCCGTGGTTCACCCACTATTAAGAGGCACGCCATGCTGGAAAACCATCCACAGCGCGACGAAATCAGGCTGGAGAATGTGCTGGCGGCGTTGGGCAACCCGATGCGCATGACGGTAATCAGCATTCTGGCGGACGGCGGCGAACATACTTGCGGATCGCTGCTGAAAGGCGTCTCCAAATCCACGTTGACCCATCACTGGCGCGTACTGCGCGAGGGCGGCATTATCTGGCAGAAACCCTCTGGACGTGAAAACCTGCTGTCGTTGCGACGCGACGATCTCGATGCCCGTTTTCCGGGTCTGCTCGATTCGCTGTTAAGCGCCACCCAGCAAGATCCCCTGACCCGCACCACGCTGGATGATTTCCAGATTAAATAACCCGCGCACGCCCAGCCAGCGTAGCCACAATCATCTGCAACCCCGCAATCACCAACAGCAGCATCAGCGGCCACTGCCAGTTGCCGCTGACATCATGCAGCAGGCCAAAACAGAGCGGGCCCAGCGCCGCTAATCCGTAACCGACGCACTGTGCCATGCCCGACAATTTCGAAGCCTGCAAATGATCATGGGTGCGCAGATTAAACAGCGACAGGCAAATCACCATTGATGCACCGGCGCCCAGTCCCGCCAGAATCAGCCACGGCAGTGCGTATTGCGGTGCCATTAACAGTCCCGCGACGGCGATAAAAATCGATAGCGATGCGAGAAAACCAATCATCCGCTGGTCGTGCATTTTTTTCAGTGCGCTCATGCAGGCCAGGTTCGAAACGATGGCCACAATCTGATAGACAAACAGCATGCCACCCGCTTCCAGCTGGCTAATGCCGCTGTCTTGCGCAAAAGGCGTAAACCAGCCGATCAAGGTGTAGAACACCAACGACTGGCAGGCCATAAACAGCGAAACCTGCCAGCCTAAGGCCGCGCGCCACGGTGAGCGCGTTGATGCGCCGTTGGCGCTGTTTTTGGTCTGAGGCGCAGGTTTTTTCAGGTACGGCAGCCAGGCCAACAGAGCGATAATCGCCGGAATCAGCCACACCGCTAATGAGAGTCGCCAACCCGCGCGACTCAGCTCTGCCAGCGGCACCACCACGCCCGATGCAATGCTGGCGGTGATCGCCATGGTCATCGCGTACAAGCCAACATATCGCGCGGTGTGTTCGGTGAAATCACGCTTAATCAGCGGCGGCAGCAGCACGTTGGCCGCCGCAATCCCCGAGCTCAGGATGATCGTTCCCACCCACAACGCATTTTCACTGCCGCTGATACGCAGAATCGATCCCAGCGTGATGAGCAGCAATGCGCCCCATAAACTGCGCTCAAGACCAAAACGGTTGCCGAACCATGCTGCGGGTGGCGCTAAGGTAGCGAACATCAATAGCGGCAAGAAGTTGATCACGCCCGCCGCACTGGCGCTCAAGCCAAACGTCAGACGGATGTTTTCCAGCACCGGGCCAACCGCGGTAATAGGCGTGCGCAAGTTGGCCGCTGTCAGCAGCAGTAAGAACAGGAAAAAACCAGAACGACGCAGAGCAGGATTCGCAGATAAAACGGTATGGGTCATATTTTCGCACCATAGCAATGAGGCAGAGCGAGTCTGCTTATGGTGCGTTGGTTGACGTTAACGCTTACGCAGCGGCGATTAACTGCTGAAAGGAGGGCAATACTAACGAGGGGCTTTTAGGATGTAAAGTATCAAAACCCATCAAAGACAAAATCAACCGAGTCTTTAATCCGCTGGCGATACACACGTGCATCCATCACCTGATCGCCTAGAAGCGACACGCGCACACTGGCCATTTCGTGAGTCATGACCAGAAATTCCTCGCCTTCAACCTTGATTACCGGATTAAGTCGTTCAACTTGCTTTTTTTTAAACTGGTTTAGAGGGTAGAGCGGGATAACGATTCGTGACGCCAGTTCGCCGATAATCTCACTTTGAACGTCTACCAGATAAGGGTACTCGCTGTTCCTATTGGTATTGCGATAAATAAAATATTGCATGTCTAAAACGTCCTGTATTCATCCGACAATAAACCGTGTTCTTCGGTTATGCGATTGAGTTCCTGCAAACCTTCACTGTTTTCACGCTTCCATCTTTCCGCTTCGGTTATGCGAATTTCATGTTGCAAAGCTTTAGATAGGATGGCGGATAAATTGAGCCCTGCTTCTCTAGCCTGCTCGAGTAATGCAGGTTCAAGTGTCACACTGACAGTTTTTTTTTGTCTTACGGCTGTAGAAGGCATAAATCCCCCGTGTAGTTAACACGTGTATAAATCAGTGTGTTGAGTATGGGTGAAATCTGCGCTCTCTGCAATGCAGCTTTCTTAACGTGCTATGGACTTTTAAAATTTCTAAACATGGTAAACCTTGCGCCATCGCTCATCCGCGTCCACCTTTAGTATTTCCCTTTTCCACAAATGGACGAACAATGATCTGGTTATGGAACGTGCTTATCTTGCTGGCAACCGTGGTGGTGATGGAAATCGTCGCGGCGCTGTCGCATAAATACATCATGCACGGCTGGGGTTGGGGCTGGCATTTGTCGCATCACGAACCGCACAGCGGCAAGTTTGAACTTAACGATTTGTATGCGGTGGTGTTTGCGGTGCTGGCGATCGTGCTGATCTATGTCGGCGTGCAAGGCATGTGGCCGCTGCAGTGGATTGGTGCCGGGATGACGACCTACGGCGCGCTTTACTTCATGGTGCACGATGGCCTGGTGCATCAACGCTGGCCGTTTCGCTATATCCCGCGCAAAGGCTATCTCAAGCGCTTATACATGGCGCACCGCATGCATCATGCAGTGCGCGGGCGTGAAGGCTGCGTGTCGTTTGGTTTCCTCTACGCGCCACCGCTCAATAAGCTGCAAGCCACGCTGCGTCAGCGCCACGGGAGAAAAATCAACGAGGACGCTGCCACAGACCAGCCGGACGTGGCGCCGGACGAGCCACACGCGAAGTGATCGCCAGGCCGGCCCCTTTCACCAGCAGCGCCAGTTTTTCGCTGCGGCTGGTGCGCTGTCGTGAATCCCAGGCGTGAACACCGGCGTGCTGAACTTTCACCCCGATTTCGCGATAAACACCGCGTGCCGTCGCGATGGCCCACGCCGAGCGCAGCGGCAAACCCGGCAAGCCGAACCGCGCCGAGTGATAATAGGGTTCCGCTTCCGTCACTAAACGCGCAGCCAGCGTGGCCAGCGCCGCACGATGTTGCGGTGCTGTCAGCGTATCGGCGCGTAATCCCGCCTGATCGAGCCAGGCTTGCGGCAGATAGCAGCGACCATTTTCGGCATCTTCGACGATATCGCGCGCAATGTTAGTAAGCTGGAACGCCAGCCCTAAATCGCAGGCGTGATCGAGCACCGCTTCGTCGCGCACGCCCATTACGCGCGCCATCATCAAACCGACTACGCCCGCGACGTGATAGCAGTAACGCAGCGTGTCGTCGAAACTCGTATAGTGTTCGTCGCGCGCATCCATGGCGAAGCCTTCCAGATGATCAAACGCCAGCTGTTGCGGCAGTTGATGAATAAGCGCCACTTCCTGAAACGCCCTAAACGCCGGTTCATCCATGTGCGCGCCGCTGTAGGCGCGGCGGGTTTCAATCTGCAGATGCTGCATGCGTGCCTGTGCATCTTCGACGGCATGCTGCGTGCCGCCTTCGCCCAGCGTTTGCCCATCAATCACATCATCGCAATGACGACACCATGCATACAGCATCAGCGTGCTGCGGCGTGTCGGTGCATCAAACAGCCTGGCGGCGGTGGCGAAACTCTTCGAGCCCACCGCCATGGTTTGTGTCACTTGCTCGAGTAAAGGCTGTCGATTCATTCGGCGCGATCCTCCAGCATCAGCTGAGCGGTGGCCTTGGCGGAACCAATTACGCCGGGCACGCCCGCGCCTGGATGCGTACCCGCACCCACCAGATAGAGATTGCTGATATCGGCATCGCGGTTATGCGGTCGGAACCAGGCGCTTTGCGTCAAAATTGGCTCCAGCGAAAATGCCGAGCCGTGATGAGCATGCAGCGTGTCGCGAAAATCAAACGGCGTAAACATTCTGTGTGTTACTAATTGCTGACGTAATCCCGGCATGTAGTGCTGCTCCAGATAAGCAAAAATTCGATCGCGCAAGCGCGGTCCTTCCTGTTGCCAGTCGATGTCAGCGGTGCCGAGATGCGGCACCGGCGCTAACACATAAAAGCTGCCGCAGCCGGGTGGTGCCAGTGACGGATCGCTGCTGCAGGGCGCGTGCAGGTAGAGTGAAAAATCCTCCGCCAGTTGGCTGCTATTAAAAATCTCATCAATCAATTCGCGATAGCGCGGACCAAAACAGACGGTATGATGCGCGAGCTGTTCATGCGGCTGATTGAGGCCAAAATAGAGCACAAACAGAGAGTTGCTCATGCGCTTACGCTTCAGCGATGTCGCACGTTTCATTGCTAGAGGATGATGGCGCAGAAGTTTGTTGTAGGTATGCACCACGTCGGCATTGGAGGCTACGGCTGCGGCATCGAAGCGTCGTCCATCCTTTAACTGGACGCCGCTAATACGATTTTCATTGGTTTCCAGCTGGCTCACTTCGGCATTCAGTAACAGCTCGCCACCCAGATCCTCAAACAGTCGCGCCATGCCCTTCACCAGCGCGCCGGTGCCGCCGCGCGGAAACCATACGCCCCATTCACGTTCCAGCGCATGAATTAAGGTATAGATTGATGACGTTGCAAAAGGATTACCGCCCACCAGCAATGAGTGGAAGGAAAACGCCTGCCGCAGGTGATCGTCCTGAATAAATTTCGCCACCATGCTGTAGACGCTGCGCCACGCCTGCAAACGTCCCAGCTGCGGTGCAACACGCAGCATGTCCCGCACCTGCAGAAACGGCACCGTGCCGAGTTTCAGATAACCCTCTTTGAATACCTCGCGCGAATAAGCGAGGAACTGACGATAGCCCGCGACGTCCTGTGGATTGAAGGTAGCGATCTGCTGCTCCAGCAGCGGCTGATTGTTGTCGTAGTCGAGCTGTTTGCCATCTTCCCAACACAGGCGATAGAAGGGCGTGACCGGCATCAGCTCGACGTAATCGCTTAGCGATTTTCCCGCCAGCGTGAACAACTCTTCGATAGCGCTGGGATCGGTGATCACCGTGGGCCCGGCATCAAAGGTAAAGCCGCTATCTTCAAACACATAGGCGCGTCCGCCCGGTTTGTCGCGCTGCTCGAGTAAGGTGGTTGGTATGCCCGCCGCTTGCAGGCGAATCGCCAGCGCCAGGCCGCCAAAGCCTGCGCCAATCACATAAGTGCGTTTCATTTTTTCTTCCCTGGTTCGACAGAATTCAACAGCGCGTGCAGCGCTTCACCGATGGGCACCGGCGGCTTGCCGCACAGAATCCGCGCTTTATCATGCAGACGAAGTTGTCCGGCGTAAAAACGGCTGATTAACCCGGCATTGAGCCGGTAAAAACGTTGCATTACACGCCAGCGCTGCTGCGGCTTACCGGCCAAAAACAGCATGCGGTTCAGCAGGCGGAAAAATCGCTGCTCGCGCCACTGCTGACGGGCAAAGCGTTCGATGTGTTGACTGAGCGTGCGGGCATCGGTGGGCAACAGCGTGGCTACCAACTCCGCCAGCGCCACGGCGGACGGCAAAGAATAACCGGTTGTCGCATGAAACAGTCCGGCGCGCAGGCCGCTGCATGGCTGGCCGCGCTGCTGTTGCCAGAATCGATCAATATTGCCGCTCAGGGTAATCGGTAATATGCCGTGCTCTTCACGCAGCAGTGTGCCAGGCCGCCAACCTTGCTGTTTGGCGTAGTCAGCGATGTGCTGACGAGCGGAGTTCTCCGCCAGCGTAGGTTGATTAACGTAATGCGTATCTTCAATCAGTAACCGATCGGCGCTGAGCGGCAGCGTGTAAACAAAACGATAGCCCGCTTGTTGATCGACGGTGGCATCCATCAGAATCGGCTGCTGCAGGCCGTGCGGCTGCGCCAGCTGCCACTCTTGTCCAAGAAACACCTGATAACCCAGTTGCAGATGCGGCGTTGGCTGCAGGCCGCGGCCATCAATCACCACCTGCGCATCAAGTTCACGCCCATCCGCCAGCGTCACCTGTGTGGGTTTTACCTGTTTAACGGCAGCATCTGTCCACAGATCGTCACCCATCGCCGCGAGTAGATGCCGGGCAAAATCGCCTGACGCGATGGAACAATAATCCCCGTCCAGGTTGCGGCGCAACGCGGGAAAACGCACCTGATAGCCAGGCCAACGCGCCGTGATCAGCGGCTGCAGCCAGCGCAGCTGATCGGCGCTAAGATCGCTCTGATGAAATGACCAGGTATGATTGCCTGCCGGATGTGCGTCGCTCTCCAGCAACAGGCATTTGAGCTGCGGCTTCAGTTGGCGCAGACGTAGCGCAATCAAACCGTTTGCCAGTCCGGCACCGACCAGAATCACATCGTAGTGCGCACGCATCAGGTGGCCTCCGCCAGCACAACTTGTTGCTGGCACAGCGCTTGTTCGACGATGTCGGCCGCACGCTGGCAACCGCCTGCGCGCTGCAACTGTGCCTGTATCGCTGACATCCGTAACGCGTAGCGATCGTCGGTAAGTAATTGTCGCAGATGCTGCTCCAGTTGATGAATGCGGTTAAAGCGCGATGCGCGCCGTCCAATGCCATGCCACTCAATGCGCGCTGCCACGCCGGGTTGATCAAAGGCAATGGGCAGCGCCAGCATCGGCGTACCGCATTCCAGCGCTTCCAGCGCGCTGTTTAATCCGGCATGAGTAATAAAAAGCTGCGCGTGTTGCAGGGCGGCACGTTGATCGACAAAATCCGTCACCCACGCCGCACCAGCCAGTTGCAACTTGTGCACCTGATCGGCGTTCAATCCCCCACAATGAGCGATCACCAGCGAAAGTTGCTGGCGGCGGCACGCCTGTGCCAGATGCAAAAACAGGCGGAAGCGATGGCCTTGCAGCGTACCCAGCGAGGCGTAAACCACCGGCTGGCGCAGCGCCGGCCAGGGCGCATTGAGCGGCGCTGCCGCAAGCGGCGCACGCAGTTGTCCGACGGCGTGATAGCAGGCCGGCAGTTGCTGACGCGGAAAATCAAAGGCGGGCACCATCTGGCTGATTTGTGCCAGCGGCGAAAGGCACTGATGCAATCCGCGCCGCTCCGTCAAATTGAACGCCCGCGCGTGTTTGAGGATGACGTCGCCGTGGCGACGCATGATGCGATCATAGATATCGCTGCTGGCCTGAAAACGTTTCAGCGCTTTTTCATCCTGAGCATAACGGAAGGGCATCACCGCCAGCGGAATGCCGGCTTCACGGTTGACCGGTAGGGCGCAGGCCACCGAAACAAACGGCAGATGCAGCGCTTCAGCGACTAATCCGCCTGCTGCTTCCATTTCATCAGCGATCACACCATCAATGTTCAACGATTTCAGTACCGCTGGCAGTTCTCGGCACAGCATATCGGTGCAGGAGGCGAGATCGTTGATTACGCGAAACAGCGACAGGCCGCCCGGCGAAGCCAGCCGATGCAGCACGGGCGCCAGCGAACCGGCCGGATGCGTTTGCTGGCCTACTGCAACGAAATTAATGCGTTCGTCGCTGAGCAAAGTGCGGGCGTCGGCTTGCTGGATGAAGGTGATGCGATGGCCACGCGCCAGCAGCGTTTGTGCTAACGCCTGCAACGCGTGAAAGTGGCTGTAAAGCGGCGGCGCGATCACCGCAAAGTGGCCCAACGGCTTAGCCGCGCTCAGTTGAACATCGCTAGCTGTTGATTAAACAGCGCGTGCATGTATTGGCGAGTGGCGATGCCGCGATGGCAGGCGCAGGCAAGGTGTGCATCGGCACTGCGCAGATGATCGCGCAGACGACGTTCTGCGCCGTCAGCCCCGAGCATCTGTACCAGCGTGGATTTACCCTGATCCTGATGCACATCTTTGCCGGTGTGTTTGCAGCTGTCGGCGAGGTCGTCGAGCAGCTGAAACGCCTGGCCCAGATCCTGAGCAAAGAAGCTAAGACGTTGCCGCACCTGCGGTGAAGCGTCAGCGGCAATCGCCGCCATTTGCAGCGTGGCGCGAAACAGCACGCTGGTTTTCAGTTCATTGGTCAAGGCGATCGCTTCCGGACTGCGGCTCTGGGTGCCGTCGTGCAGATCCTGAAACTGCCCTTGCACTAATCCCTGCAGGCCCACGGCGGCGGAGAGTTCGGCAATCGCTTCAGATTTGTGCACCGCAGGCAAATCGGGTGCGATGGCAATCACTTCAAATGCGCGGCTCAGCAGCGCGACGGCGGCGAGAATCGCCACGTTTTCACCAAACTCGCGATGCACGGTGGGACGACCACGGCGCATTTGCGCGTTATCCATTGACGGGATGTCATCCAAAATCAGCGATGCCGCGTGCACCATTTCCACGGCACAGGCGAGATCGAGAATGCCATTTTGCGTCAGCTCGCAACCCATATCGCGCGCTGCCAGCATCAGTAATAAAGGACGGATGCGCTTGCCCTGCGCCAGCGTACCGGCACGCATCGCGGCACGCACGCGATCGCTTTGCTGTCCTGCAGGCAGTAAATGTTCGAGATGCGCCTGTAAAATTTGCTGCAGCTGAAGCAGTTCGCTTGTCTGATGCGCTGTGCTATCGACATGGGTGGTCATAATGGCTATCCATGGTTGATGAAATTATTATGCTTTTTGATTAACCGTAGACTGCGTAAGGTAAGTTTGCCAGCGAGGGCCTTGACTTTGTAGCGTGCGCCTTCATACGCACCAGGTAAACATCGTAATAATACTATGCGTGATCTTATCAGCGAAAAAAGTAACAGCAACGCCGTAACATAAATAACTCCGTTAGGCTGGTGGTCAATAAATACCGCTAATGGAACATAAAATGACGAATACCAAACCTGCCGTGCTGATTATTCAGCCGCTAATGCCGCAGTTAGATGAAAAGCTCACGCAACATTTCCATTGCCATCGTTTATATGAGCAGCATGACGCAATGCTATTTATCCAGCAGCATGGCAAAGCGATCAATGCCATCGTTACGCGCGGCGATGTCGGGGTGGAAACGGCACTGCTGGAGCAACTGCCGGAGTGTAAAGTCATTGCTGTATTCGGTGTCGGCACCGATCGTATTGACCTGAAATACACTGCCGAAAACGATATTCAGGTCAGCATCACCCGCGACATTTTGACTGACGATGTTGCCGATTTGGCAATGACAATGACGCTGGCGTTCTCGCGTAATTTGGTCGCTTACCATCAGTTTGCGAAATCCGGGGCATGGGAAAATAACGGCGTCGAACTCTCCAGCCGCGCCAGCGGAAAAAGAATTGGCATCGCCGGGTTAGGCGCGATTGGCTTAGCCATCGCGCGCCGTGCCGAAGCCTTTGGTATGGAAGTGGCGTATACCGCGCGTTCGGCGAAAGACGTCAGCTATAAGCGCTGCGATACGATCGAACAACTCGCCACCTTTAGCGATTTTCTGGTGCTGGCACTGCCGGGCAGCAAAGAGAATGTGCAACTGGTCAACGCGAAGGTGCTGGCGGCGCTCGGCAAAGAGGGCGTAGTGATCAATATTGCGCGTGGCACAGTAATCAATGAACCCGATCTGATCGTTGCACTGCAGCAGGGAATCATTAAAGGGGCGGCGCTGGATGTTTATCCGGATGAGCCAAAAATTAATCCCGCGCTGCGTAAACTAAATAATGTGCTATTAACGCCGCATATTGCCAGCGCAACTCACGAAACGCGTGCGCAAATGACCAATAATGTGCTGGAGAATTTACGGGCCTATTTTGCCGATGGGAAGATTCTGACATCGGTATAATTTAAGCATCCGGATTAAGACGAAATTCTTATATCCTGCGTAATAATCCCTATTTAGCGATAGCAATTTTCGTTCAGCCAGGCTGTTATGATATCGGCACTTAATTCAGGAGCCCATTATGACAGCACAGAAAATTGCAATTATTGGCGGCGGCGTTATCGGATTAGCGGTGGCGCGCGCCTTAGCGCTGCAGGGCGTTGAAGTCACCGTTTTCGAACAGCAGCACATTGGCGCGGGCACCAGCAGCACGACGTTTGCCTGGGTAAACTCCAATGGCAAACAGCCGCGCAGTTATCACCTGCTTAATGCGCTCTCGATGGAAGAGCACCTCAAACTGCAGCAAGCGCAGCCGAACGGATTGCGCTGGCTGGAAACTGGCGGTACATGGGAGTGGGCCGCCGAGGGCGATGCGCAGCAACGTTTGCTGCAGCGTGCCACGTCGTTGCAATCGGCGGGTTATGCGGCACGTGAAGTGTCGCCAGCAGATGTGCTGCGCGATATTCCGGAGCTGCGGGCGCAGGCCATCAGCGGCAGCGTGTGGCATTTCCCGACAGAATCGGTGCTGCATCCGGCGCTCTATCTGGCGCGCTTATGGTCAGAAGCCAAAGCGCGCGGTGCGGTGCTGTACCAGCATCAGCGTATCAATAGCATCAGTGAAAGTGCCGATCGGGTTACGCTGCAGCTGGAAAATGGCGAGCAGTGGCAGGGCGATCGTATTGTGTTAGCCACCGGACGCTGGGCCAATCAGCTGCTAAATTCACTGGGACTCAATCTGGCGTTGCTGGATACCAGCAAACCGAACGCGGTGGCTTGTAGTTTCCTGGTGCGCACCGCGCCGCAGCCGTTATCGCTCAATGCCAATCTCATCTCTCCGCAACTTAACGTACGCCCGGACGGCGGCGGACGTTTGCTGCTGCAAGCCTTAGAGTTGGATCACCTGGCCGATTCTGCTGCGCCACCCTCAATCACCAGCGATATCGCCGCGCAGTTCCGCGAGCGTTATCACGCGCTGTTTGCGGATGCGGGCGAGTTGCAGATTGAACAGATTGTGGTGGGGCAACGCGCACGACCTGCCGATGGTTTACCGGCGCTGGGCTATGTCACCGCGCATCATCGCGTGTATGTGGCGGTGACACACAGCGGTATCACCCTTTCGCCATTGATTGGCAAGCTGGTGGCTGAAGAGCTGATCGGTGATGTGGCAAGTGAGCTGCTGAGCGATTTCCGTCCGCAGCGTCTGCTGGGCAAAAGCGTGGAAGCGTTTGCGCCCATTAAGCGTAATTTCCCGGCGGCGCAATAACGCGATGATTGCCGTTCGCAGGCGGCCTCATCCATTTGCATCAATAACGCAGTCGCCCACTGAAACCATTCGAAATTATCGCACCTGATTTCAGGGTTAAATCGCATTCCTGTTCTCGCGGCTGCAGCGCGTTAATGAAGCTATCGGCCCATTTGTGGCAATCATGCAGATGCAGGTTTTTTAGCAGGCTGGCGTGACGTTCGCGACGCACCGAAAGCGGCATGATAAGCGCGGTATGAATGGCATCGGCGATGGCATCGGGATCGTAAGGATTGACCAACAGTGCGCCCTGCATCTGTTCGGCGGCGCCGGCAAACTGCGACAGAATCAGCACGCCGGGATTAGCGTGATCCTGCACCGCCACATAGGTTTTCGCCATCAAACTCATCCCGGCTATCAGCGGTGTGACCAACGCCACACGCGCTGCACGGTAAAATCCGCACAGTTCTTCATGTGAATAATGGTTGCTCAAATAACGCACCGGATACCAGTTCAGCTCGCCATGCACGCCGTTCATTTCGCCACAGCGGGTTTCCAAATCGCGCGATAACTCTTTAATGCGATGGCTGTAACCTGACGCCGCTGAAGCCAGTTGCACCATGGAAAACTTGTGGTGATACTCCTCGTGTTGACGCAGTAAAACTTCTATGGCGCTGATGCGGTAGGGCGTGCCGGTGCTGTCGTCAAAATGGCCACCGCTGAGGATCAGATTCTCCGGTAAGGTTGCGCGACATTGCTGCTCCATATACTGGCAGCTGTTGCTTTCAGCTAGCGCGCTGGTTTCCACGGTATCAATGCCTACCGGGAATACGCCTACGCGAATCTGACGGCCGTGGATACGCAGCGTGTAAGGCGTTAGACGCTCGCAACGGAAGCGGGATTCAATCCAGGCGGTGAAATTGTTCATGTCTTGGGTGGTCTGAAAGCCAATTAAGTCGGCGCACAATAATGCATCGGCCAGATAGCGCCAGTTCGGCACCGATTCAAAAGATTGTCCTGCTGGGAAAGGCTGATGGAAAAAGAAGCCGATACGATTTATCAGGCCGGCATCGCGCAGCATTTTAATGCTGGGAATCAGGTGATAATCCTGCAACCAAATATCATCATCGGGCATGGCATATTCACTGATGGCGCGCGTATAGGTTTCATTCAGTTTCATATAACCGATTTGGCTGCTGGTGGAAAAACGCGCCATGTCGGGGCGCTGATGAAATACCGGCCACAATCCCTGATGAATATATTGATGATAACCTTCTTCATATTCTGCTTTGGTTAAGCGAAATGTCAGCGTGTCGAATGCTTTGCCGCTAGTAAAATTCAGCTCACGATGAGGTTCAGTGGTAAATGATTCAAACTCGCCACTCCATTTCACCCACATGCCACCGCGACGCGTCAATATGCTTTCATAAATGTTAGAAAGCGTTGAGTGATTATTTTGATTGTGTGATACCAAAATCAAGCCTGACATAGTTTTGACCCGTTGCTTAATCTGCCCATGAATCATTGGCAGAGAATTTAAAAAAGGTTGGCGCAGTATAAATTGCAGCATGCCGCTCATGATTTACGCTCACAGGCGTTAATGGACCGGTGCGTGTTGACCGCTGACGTTATGCGGATGAACCGCTATTAGTGAGTTCGATACTTTTCATCTCGCGCTACCTCTCCGAATCCTTCAGGGCTGTCGATGAAATTAATCTAACCGACCAACCCGTAAAAATGTCGTAAAAAAGACGCTGAGAGTTATAAAAATTTAATAGATTTTATTTACAACCAGGATAAATGTTGGCGTTAATTTTTTTGATCACTTTAGATGGCGACTTTAATGGTTTGAGGGGAGTACTTATGCGCAAAGACACATTCGGCCTGTTAGAATGACCGCCGTTCATAGAGGAATCTAAGAGGTTTAATCGTGTCAACGTTAGTATTTAGAGAAGCCAGGCTGGCAGATGTGGATCGCTGTTACGCGATTGAAATTGAGGCTTACGAAGGTGATGAAGCCGCCACGCGTGAAAAAATTGCTACCCGCATTGCGCAGTATCCACAGGGATTTTTATGTCTGGAAACCGATGGCAAGGTGATTGGTTTTATCAACGCCGGTTGTGCGTGGGAGGTGGTGATGTCGGATGAAGCGTTCAAAGAGTTAATCGGCCACGATCCGGCAGCACCCAACGCCGTGATTATGTCGGTGGTGCTTGATCCCGCTTATCAGGGCAAAGGTTATGCGTCGCTGCTGATGCGCCAGTTTATCGAGCTGATGAAGAAAATGGACAAGCGAACCATTCATCTGATGTGCAAAACCCAGCACGTTGAGCTGTATAAAAAATGGGGCTATCAGTACATCAAACCGTCTGAGTCAGACCACGGTGGCATGGCGTGGCATGAGATGCTGATGAAACTGTAATTCAACAGGTAAATATAACGCTAAGCATTCAATGATCGCACATTCCCTGGCGGCGCGATTTATCGCGCAATAAATTACGCCGCTAGGACACCTGCGCACACTTTATGCAGCCACACCTTTCGGCTGAGCCGACAGATGTCCCGCCCATAAACTGGCCACCCATTTCACGCCTTTGGCGGTGAAACGCGCTTGGGAGAAAGCATGCTGATTCTCGCCACGTCCGGAGCGCAGGGTGAAATATCCCGCCTGTATATGGTGCTGCTGCGGTGCCAGCGTGCCTTTTTCGCGATACATGATGTTGCGTTCTAACAAAAACTCACGAAACTCAGTTTCCTTTACCTTCAACATCTTGCACAGCTGACGAAAGCCGAGCGAATCTTCGATCTCGACAAAGCGATCAAAAAATTCAGCCTTAGGGGCCGACAACGCAAGTTGCTGCTCAGCCGCACGGCGCTGCTCAAATTGCTCCGCCCAGGCGCGGGCCGCTTCCGCCGGATTGGTGAAATCAGGCAGATGAGTAAACTGTTCACGCTGCTGCCAGAGATCGAGTAATTCCGCAGTGAAGCCAGGCGAAAGCCGGGCAACGGCAAGTAATGAATCGCGCTTGTTAAGATGAAACTCCTGACGCACTTCACCCTGATGCTCATAGAGAGTAACCGTCAAAGGCTGGGAAAGACGCTGTGCGGTTTCCAAGCTTTTCACCAGGCGCTTCACTTCGCCGTGCGTAATGCCCGTGACATGGGCAATTTCGCGGCTGCTCATCATCATTGATGCATTCAAAGCAGACAGACTTTCCGTTGAGATCATCATCATTATCACCTCTTGCAGACTTACTCAGCCTCGTGGCTGTTGAATAAGTATACGCAACACTGTTTATATATCCAGTATTATTTTTAACCGTTCACTTAAGATGTTCGGCTTTGCGTAACGTTTCACAAAGCCAGATCCCGCACACCCGGCGTTCTACGTATTCTCTTAAAGTGAGGTTTTAGCGGTTTATTAAATTGTCGCGCTGAGTGCTGTTTGATAATTTTGAGCCAATTTTCCGGGCTTTTGTCGGCTTTCTGCAGCATTAGGTGCAGGGCTGATGTGTGCCTTTTTTAACAGCAATAAGTAGTTAACTGGCGGCTGTGCTGCTGGAGAAACGATGAAAAAGAATAAATTTAAAACCCATTTGGTTTCACTAGGTTTACTGGCGGAAAAAAAGCTGACCAAACGCAGAACGCTGCCCGATTACAATCCTGCCGCAGAGCAGGATATCAATTTAGTTGCACGCCAGACCGCGCCCGCTGCCATTCCGCGTCAGATTTGGATGTACTGGGAAAGTGAAACGCTACCGGAAGAAGTGCAGATTTTTGTCGATAAAATCGTGCGCGAAAACCCCGGCTATCAGGTAATCGTCATCAATAACCTGAATATTCAGCACTATCTGCCCGATCTGCACTTCGTGCATCAGGATATGCGTCCTTCACATAAAAGTGACGTAATCCGGCTGGAACTGCTGTATCGCTATGGCGGAATCTGGATGGATGCCACCATCATTCTCAACCGCACGATGGACGAATTGTTAGCGTTGAATGTTAACGATGGTTATGACTTGATCGCCTTTTATCGCGACAGTTCGACGCTGGATAAAGCCTATCCGGTGATTGAATCCTGGTTCCTGGCCGCGCCAAAAAATAACGCCTTTATTGCGCGCTGGTTGCACTTTTTCCGCCCGATTGTTGAAGTGGGCGCCGACGAGTTTTTCCGTCGTTTGCTCGCGCTGCCCAATTACGAAACTATTGTTCAGGGCATCACGCCACCAGATTATTTGGTGGTGTATATCGCGCAGCAGCAGGCGCTGCGTGAGAACAATCAGTACAACTTCTATTTGCGTAAATGCGAAGCCAGCGCGTTGCTATATCAAAGCCTGGTGGAGTGGCGTCCGGTGAAGCTGAGCCGCATGCTGATGGTCGATCGTCTGCCGGCCGTCTTGCCGCCGCTGACCAAACTGACGGGATTTGATCGTAAATATCTCGACACCAACCTGAAATATGGCGTGGTGAACAAAGACAGCTTGTTGGGTCAGATTCTGTTAAACAGCCAGAAGGGCGCCCGCCCGCAGACACCGGTTCCGGCACTGACGGGCAAGGCATAACGCATCACGGATTGATCAACTGCTGGAGTGCCGCGGCGCTGATTTCATCGTCCGGCACATACACCAGCAGGCGATCGCCGTTGCGTGACGCGGACCACCAGTTATTTTGCCGCAGCGTCATTTCACCCACTTCGTCGCGGTAAAAACGTTTTACGCGATTTTCCACCTGGCCCAATTCATAACGCTGCCAGGTGTGCGCAAACTCATCTGAACTGTTTAGCAAGCGGGCAAGAAAGCTTTCCCAGTGTGGATCGCCAAGGTGCTCGCCCATCTGCCCGCGAAACATCGCCACCATCTGCGGCATCACTTCATCCCAGTCATTCAGCGCTTTGCGCCAGGTTGGGTGGTTGAAGGCCAGCCAGATGCAGTTGCGATCTTCAGGCGCGATCTCGGCTAGATCCACGCCCATCAAGGCACACCACGCAGCGTTGTAACCGAGAATATCAAAGCGCGGCGTCTCAATAATCGCCGGTAACTGGATCGCATCGAGCATCTGCTGATTGTGCGCGGCAATTTTGCAGCAGGCGGCTACCACGCGCACCGAGGGCAATGCGTGCCCGGCGAGCGAAAACAGGTGCTGCGTTTCCACATCGTTGCACTGCAACGCGCTAGCGATCGCCGTCAGGGTTTTCGGCGAGGCTTTGATATCGCGTCCCTGTTCCAGCCACGTATACCAGGTCACGCCAACATCCGCTAACTGCGCGACTTCTTCACGGCGTAAACCCGGCGTGCGACGATGGCGCATGCGGGGTAAACCGAGTCGATTGGGATCGAGATTTTCCCGGCGCGTGCGCAGAAAGGTGCCGAGTAATTTACGGTTGTTTTGTTCGGTGGTAACAGGCGCGGATGCCAGGCTCATAAGCAGATCCTTCGACAAGACGGGTAGTGTTTATACCATGATAATCAAGAACTGGTACCCGTTTAACGGTTAGGTGATGCTATGCCGTACTGACAGCAAAAACAAGGTAAAACCGATGCAGACATCGCAACTTCAACGCACAGGATTGATGGTCCTGCTTGCCGGGCAACTGCTGCCCATGATTGATTTTTCTATCGTTAACGTAGCGTTAGACGCGATGGCCCACACGCTGCAGGCCACGGCGATTGAGCTGGCGCTGATCGTCGCGGTCTACGGCATTGCCTTTGCCATCTGCCTGGCGATGGGCGGACGGCTCGGCGATAACTACGGTCGCCGTCGCGTGTTCCTTGCCGGAGTAGGGATCTTCGGTATTGCATCTTTATTATGCGGCATCGCCAACAGCGTTGGCCTGTTGATGTTTGCCCGCGCGCTGCAAGGCGTGGGCGCGGCCTTTATCGTGCCGCAAATCCTCGCCACGCTGCACATCACGCTGAAGGGCAGAGCGCATGCGCGCGCCATCGGTTTGTATGGCGGCATTGGCGGGCTGGCCTTTATCATCGGTCAGGTGTTGGGCGGATTTCTCATCAAAGCGGATATCGGCGGCTACGGCTGGCGCAGCGTTTTCCTGATTAACCTGCCAATTTGCCTGTTTGTGCTGATCACCGCGCGCCGCTTTGTGCCGGAGACGCAGAACACGCAGCGCGTACCGGTGGATATTAGCGGAACCTTGCTGCTGGCGGGCGCGATTGGTTGCCTGATGCTGGCACTGGCGCTTGGTCCGCTGCTGCATTGGTCGTGGCCGTGCATCTTGCTGCTGGTGCTGTTCCCGCTGTTTCTGCATCGTCTGCGCCAGAGTTCGCTGCGTTTGGAAGCGGCCAACGGCGCGCCGCTGTTGCCGCCTTCACTACTGCGTCTGCCGAGCGTGCGTTTTGGCCTGACGCTGGCGGTGCTGTTCTTCTCCTGCTGGAGCGGCTTTATGTTCTCTGTGGCACTGACGCTGCAGGCCGGTTTAGGGCTGACGGCGTTTCAATCCGGGAATGCGTTTATCGCGCTTGGCGTGGCCTATTTTATCGGGGCGATGCAATCCACGCGCATCGTCGAGCGTTTAGGTAAGCGCGGCGCCTTATTGATGGGCTGCGGTATTCAGATGGTTGGATTGGTGGCCCTTATCGCCACGCTGCAACTCGCCTGGCCGCAGGTCGGTATTTTCACCCTAATTCCCGCCACGGTGCTGATTGGCTTTGGTCAGTCGTTTATCGTCAGCACCTTCTACCGCATTGGCATGAGCGGCGTGCCGCATCATCAGGCGGGCGCGGGCAGCGCGGTGCTGTCGACGGTTCAGCAATCGGCGTTAGGTTTAGGCCCGATGCTGCTGGGCGGTGTATTCACGCAGATTTATACGCACGGCAATCATCTGGCGGCAATCACCGGTACGCTCGGCGTTGAGTTGGTGATGATGGCATTGCTGGTGATCTTCACCAGCCTCAATCGCCGTACGTTTCAGCCGGTAACGGCAGAAGGGTAATTCTTATGCGGGGATTTTGGCAGGAGCGATGCAGCTTATTGTAAAACAACCGAAAATCCGCGGGTCGCGATGAATTTACCTTTGGCTCAGCGGTCTTTTTTCCGGAACATATCGCCGCAGTTAACGGGCTGAACCTCGTGTTCAGCCCGTTTTTATGTGGTGCGGAAGCAAGGCGCTTGAATCAGGCACAGGAAAAACGGCAGGCTCACAACAGATGAAGAAGATGTTAACCGGGTTACTTTTAATGGTAACCACCACTGCCTTTGGTGCAGATGATTTCACCCTAAAGGATATTCACTTTGCTGGGCTTCAGCGCGTCGCACCCGGCGCGGCGTTGCTGCATATGCCGCTGCGTGTTGGCGATCGCGTCAATGATGATGATATTCGCCACAGCATCCGCGCGCTGTTCGCCACCGGCAATTTTGACGATGTGCAGGTGCTGCGTGACGGGGATGCGCTGCTTGTCAAAGTCAAAGAGCGCCCGGCGATTGCCAGCATCTCATTCTCTGGTAACAAAGCGATTAAAGAGGATCAGCTCAAGCAAAACCTTGATGCCTCGGGCGTGCGCGTGGGTGAAGCGCTGGACCGCACCACGCTATCGGATATGGAAAAAGGGCTGGAAGATTTCTACTTCAGCGCCGGGAAATATACCGCCAGCGTCAAAGCGGTCGTCACGCCGTTGCCGCGCAACCGTGTCGATCTGAAGTTCATTTTCACCGAAGGCGTGTCGGCGAAAATTCAGCAGATCAACATTGTCGGCAACCACGCTTTTTCCGCTGATGAACTGATCTCGCATTTCCAGCTGCGCGACGATGTGCCGTGGTGGAATTTGATCGCCGATCAGAAATACCAGAAACAGAAACTCTCAGGCGATTTAGAGACGCTACGCAGTTATTATCTCGATCGCGGTTACGCACGCTTTAACCTCGATTCCACACAAGTCAGTTTAACGCCGGATAAAAAGCATATTTACGTCACGATAAATATTCATGAAGGCGATGTTTATCATGTTAGCGGCGTAACGCTGAGCGGAAATATGGCCGGCTATTCCGCCGAAATTGAAAAACTGGCGCACATGCCGGCGGGCAGCTTATACAGCGGGGCAAAAATCAGCCAAAACGAAGAGGCGATTAAAAGCCTGCTCGGTCGTTACGGCTATGCGTTCCCGCAGGTGAATACGCAATCGGAAATAGACGACAGCGATAAAACCGTGCAGCTACACGTGAATGTCGATGCCGGGCGGCGCTTCTCAGTGCGACAGGTGCGTTTCTCGGGCAATGACACCTCGAAAGATGCGGTGCTGCGTCGTGAAATGCGTCAGATGGAAGGCGCATGGCTGGCGAGCAATCAGGTGGAGCAGGGCAAGGCGCGCCTTAATCGTACCGGTTATTTCGAAAGCGTAGATGTTGATACGCAGCGCGTGCCGGGCAGCCCGGATCAGGTGGACGTGGTGTACAAAGTGAAGGAGCGCAATACCGGCACCTTCAACGTTGGACTGGGTTACGGCACCGACAGCGGCATCAGTTATCAGCTTGGTGTCAGCCAGGATAACTGGATGGGTACCGGCAATACCGTGAGTTTTAGCGGCACGAAAAACAGCTATCAAACCTATGTCGAAATCGCCGCTACCGATCCCTATTTCACCGTGGATGGCGTGAGTCTTGGCGGCAAACTGTTCTACAACGATTACAGCGCGGAAGATAACGATCTTTCCGAATACACGCTGAAAAGCTTCGGCGCGAGTAGCACGTTAAGCTTCCCAATCGGCGAAAACAGCAGCGTGAACAGCGGGCTGGATTACGTCTATAACCGCGTCAGCAATATGGCACCGCAGGTAGCAATGTGGCGCTATCTGGGTTCGCAGGGCATTCATCCAAAAGTCATCACCAGCGATGACGACGATGACGACGCCACCGTGGCGGACAAATTTACCGCCAACGATTTCTTCTGGAACATAGGCTGGAGCTACAACTCGCTGGATCGCGGCTTCTTCCCTACCTCGGGCGTGAGCGCAGGTTTCAACACCAAAGTGACCATTCCAGGTTCCACCAACAGTTATTACAAAAGCACGTTGACCGCAAACGGCTACGTGCCGCTGAGCAGCGACCATCGCTGGGTGCTAATGGGCCGCAGTAAAGCCGGTTACGCCGACGGTTTAGGCGGCAAAGAAGTGCCGTTCTACGATAACTTCTATGCCGGCGGCTCCAGTTCGGTACGCGGATTCTCCTCCAACACCATCGGGCCAAAAGCCGCCTATTACCGCTGCAGCGGCAGCGAAAGCAGTTACGGTGCTTGCCCGGTGGAGAAATCGGATGATGCGGTGGGCGGTAATGCGATGGCGGTGGTGAGCGCGGAGCTGATTGTCCCTACGCCGTTTATCAGCGAGCGCTATGCCGATGCGCTGCGCACTTCATTGTTTGTTGATGCCGGCACCGTATGGGATACCGGCTGGCAGAATACCGCAGCCACTAAAGCGGCGGGGATTCCCGATTATGGCGATCCCAGCCAGATTCGCGTGTCGAGTGGCGTGGCCTTGCAATGGCAGTCACCGCTGGGTCCGCTGGTGTTTTCGTATGCGTTGCCGATTAAAAAATATGAGGGCGATAAGTCGGAGCAGTTCCAGTTTAATATTGGTAAAACCTGGTAGATGTATTTAATTCGTTAAAGGTTGAGAGGAGTTTTACATTATCTTTAAACGGTTAAGACGGAATAAAATAGCCAGCAGAGTACAATAGCCGTTGTGAAATGCTTAAGGAATGAGTGTTCGCCAATATCGTTGTTATGCATGTGATAAATTGTATTTCGCCACCCAGGTTTGGGTGGCTTTTTTATTTGTTAGGTAAAAACGTGCGTTTCAGTCGGAAAAGGCGGGCGTTGCGTAAAGACGGCGTGAATACATCCCTGTAGCCTCGGCCGCCGCATCCTTGCGGCGGACGCTTTACTCCACTGTCCACCTTTTCCTCCTTGATGGCGATTCATTGCGGTTTTCCAAATCGTACCATCAACAGCGATGTTCATCTCAACGGGTTGGCCTTTTCTGGCCTGAGCACCAACCTAGAGCGACTCAGCCAACCTCAGCCCCGTCTCCGCATCAAACAGATGAATCTTCTCGGGGTTGAAGCCGAGCATAATGCTCTCGCCGCTCACCGCCGTGTGGCGACCGGCAATCTGCATATGCAACGGCTGACCGTGCCATTCGAGATGCAACAATGTGGATTCGCCGGTGATCTCCACCACTTTCACCAATGCTGCGGCGTTGCTGCTGGCTTCCAGCAGATCGTGCGGGCGCACCCCGAGCGTCACGACTGCGCCAGCACGTTCGCGCGCTGCCGCTTGCCAACGCGCGGGCAACGGCTGCCACAGATCCTGGCACTGCACGCCGGGCACGCCATCGCGGGCAATCAGCTGTGCCGGTAACAGGTTCATCGGCGGTGAGCCGATAAAGCGTGCGACAAAGGTATCCGCCGGACGGTCGTAAATCGCCAGCGGCGCGCCTTGCTGCACGATGCGGCCATCCTTCATCACCACAATTTGGTCGGCCAGCGTCATCGCCTCAACCTGATCGTGCGTCACATAAACCATGGTGGTTTTGAAACGCTGATGCAGCGATTTGATCTCGGCGCGTAGCTCCATACGCAGCTGCGCATCGAGGTTCGACAGCGGCTCATCGAACAGGAACACTTTGGGATTTCGCACCATCGCGCGGCCCATCGCCACGCGTTGACGCTGTCCGCCTGACAGTGCACGCGGATAGCGTTGCAGCAGCTTATCGATGCCAAGAATTCCGGCGATACGCGCAATTTTAGTGTGCTGCTCCTCGCGCTTCACCTTCTTCACCTGCATGTGGAACGCCAGATTCTCCGCCACGGTTAAGTGCGGATAGAGCGCATAGCTCTGAAACACCATGGCGATATCGCGATCGGCTGGATCGCGGTCGTTGATTTGCACTTTGTCCATCAGGATCGCGCCATCCGACAAGCTCTCCAACCCGGCCAGCAAGCGCAACAGCGTCGATTTTCCGCAGCCGGATGGGCCAACCAGCACGGTAAAACTGCCGTCAGGAATGGTGAGATCGAGCGGATGCAGCACCGACTGTTTTGCGTAGCGTTTGGCCACTTTTACGAGTTCAACACTGGCCATAATTTAAAACTCCTGGGAAAGTTGCAGTTGATGCCAGTCGGGGTAACGACGCGGCAAGGTGCTGATAGCCAGTGACGCCACCGAAATCCCCCATTGCAAAGCCGTGGTGAGATCTTGCTGATGCAGCAGGGCGGTGAGAAATCCGGCGTTGAAACTGTCGCCCGCGCCGATGGTATCCACCACCGTGACCGGACGCGCAGGCTGACTCACTGAATGATCTACCTGCCAGCAGCGCGCGCCCTTCGGGCCACATTTCACCACGCAGCCGCCGCGTCCGCTCAGCTGTTGCGCCAGCATTTGCGCGCTGGCGGGCAAGTCGTCTGACGCCGCCAATCCCAGCGTTTCCACTTCATTGAGCAACAGCCAGTCGCACAGCGGCAGCCAATGCGTGACCTGCTGACGGACTTCGTTTGTCCAGCCCTGCGGCGGCCAGCCGGTATCGACGGCGGTGACAAAGCCGCGCTGCTGTAACTCGGCGAGGAGCGCAGGATAATCGTCATACAGATGCAGACACAAAAAGGTGCCGCACAGCAGCACGATATCGCCGTCAGATGCGGTAGCCGGCAGTTGATCCAGCACATCCTGCGCGGTGAGTTGCACAATATGGCCGAGATTACTCAGGAAAGAGCGTTCGTGATCCGAATGCGTCACGCCAACGGTAAGCGAGGTTTCGCAGCTGTAGCGCGTCCAGTGCGCAGCGCTGTGCGGAAAATGACTTGCCAGCCAGGCGCTCAGGCCATCATTGCCCTGATTGGCGACCGCGCGATGGCGCACCTGCATCGCTTCCAGCGCCAGCGCGCAGTTGCCCGCCGAACCGCCAGGACGCAGTTCGCTGTGATTCAGCATCACTTCAGTACCGCGCTGCGGCCAGTTATCCAGCGTGCCCATGATCAAATCGACATTAATGTTGCCCACCACATACAGCGTGGCGGTGAGTTTCTGCTCCATCATCCTTTGCTCCCGCCACTGGCAAGGCCGCTAACCAGCGTCTTCTGCAGCCAGATGGCAATAAACAGCGGTGGCACCGACGCCAGAATGCCGACGGCAGCGATCAAGCCATCATCGGTGGCGCGTCCGGCGGTAAATCCGGCAATGGTGACCGGTAAGGTTTGTGCGGCGATATTGCTGGTAAACAGCAGCGCATAGAAAAATTCGTCCCACGCCAGCAGCCAGCCAAACAGTGCGGCGGCCCCCAACACCGGCTTCGCCAGCGGCAGCGTAATGCGTAACAGCACTTGCCAGACGCGCAGGCCGTCGAGCCGCGCCGCCTGCTCAATATCCTGCGGCAGCGTATCGAACTGGTTTTTCAGCATCCAGGTAAGGAACGGCAGAATCAGCGAGCAGTAAACAATGATCAATCCGGGCCGCGTGTTGAGCAGATCGAACTGCTGCAACAGGAAGTAGAGCGGCAACACGAATGCCACCGGCGGCACCATATAGATGGCAAGCGAGGCAAACAGCCAGCCGTCGCGCCCGCGGTAGCGCGAGAAGCTGAACGCTGCCGGAATGGCCAGCAGTAAGCAGATGATTGTCGCGCCGGTGGCCACTAAAAGGCTGTTGCCGAGTGCATGCAGAAACAGTACGCCCGGCTGGCCCGGCTCCAGCGACAGCAGCTTGCCGTAGCGGGTGAAATCCCACTGGCGCGGCAGCCACTCCAGCGGTACGCGGGTGAGATCGCTGGCGGCGCTGACGCTCATCAAAAACAGCCAGCCCATCGGCGCTAACACTGAGAACGCCACCAGCAGCGCGGCGGCGTATTTACCGACATGGCGCAATTTAACCTTCATGAGCGCTTCCTTTGCGGCGCTGGCGCCACAGTAACAACATGTAAAGCGTGATCAGCACCGCGCACAGCAAGGTCATCAACATCGCGTAGGCCGCGCCGCTGCCAGCACGCAGGTAGCTAAACGACTCCTGATACACGTAAAAACTCAGGGTTTTGGTGCTATCGACCGGACCGCCGCGCGTCATTACGTAGATGATGTCGAAAATTTTGAAGGCGTCGATGGTGCGCAGCACCAGCGCCACGCTGAGCGGGCCAACAATCGCCGGGAAGGTGATAGCACGAAAACGCCGCCACGCCGATGCGCCATCCAGCCGTGCGGCTTCGAACAGATCGTCGGGGATCGATTGCAGCGCCGCCAGCACCAGTAAGGTCACCAGCGGATAGTTTTTCCAGATATCGGCGAACATCACCGCGTTGAGCGCCGAATCCGGCGAACCCAGCCAGCTGCGATAGCCATCAATGATCCCTAACTGCGTCAGCAGGGCGTTGATGCTGCCGTAATCCGGGTTGAAATTCAGACGCCACATCATGGCGTTAACGATGGTCGGCAGCGCCCACGGCAGAATCACCAGCACGCGCAGCACGTTGCGACCGGCGAATTTCTGGTTCAGCAACAGCGCTACCAGCACGCCGATCACGCCTTCAATCGCCACCGACACCACGGTGAAATAGAGCGTGCGCCATAGCGAACTGCGGAAATCCGCATCGGTGATGGCGAACAGATAATTTTCAAAGCCAATCCAGCCCGGCGCTTCACCGCTGCCGATCAGGGCGGCATCGGTGAAACTCAGCCAGATGGTGCGTAACAGCGGCCATGCGGTGAGCAATAGCATCACCAACAACATGGGTGCCAGCAGCACCCATGCCTGCCGTTGTTCGCGTTGACGCAAACTCAGCATTGTTGCCCCTTAGCGCAGACGCGCCGCACTCTTATCTACCGCTTGCAGCGCGGCATCTGGCGTTGCGCTGCCCACCAGCACCTGCTGCAACTGCTGCTGCAGCGTGTTGGAGAGACGCGAATAGTCAGCCGTTTCCGGACGCGACAGCATCACGTTAAGCGATTTATCCGCCGCCGCGATCAGGCTTTCCTGGTTTTTCAGCACCGCCGGATCCTGATACGAGCTTTTCCAGATCGGCAGACTCAGCGTGGCGTATTGGTTCTGTACCGGCTGTGAAGTCATGTAGCGAATGTATTGCCATGCCTGATCCGCATGCGTGCTGCCTTTAGTGATGCCAAGGCCCATCGAACCGTTTACCGCACCGAATTTGCCCGGCGCATCGCCTGGCGCGGGAACGATGCCCACCTGGCCGGCGACCTTACTTTGTTTAGGATCGTTGGCCATGTTGTACATGTAGGTCCAGTTGAGCGCGAAAGCTGCATCGCCATTGGAGAAGGCTTTACGCACATCCTCTTCCAGATATTCGCGTGAAGCCGGATTGCTCAAGCCTTCATCCAGCGAGCTTTTCATCAGCTTCACCGCTTGCAGCGAGGCCGGGGAGGAGAAATCGAGTTTGTCGTTGTTATAGAACTTGCCACCGAAACCTGATACCAGCGTGGTGTAATCGCACACCAGCGCTTCCGCCTGCGACCAGCTCCACACCAGCGGATATTTCACGATGTTTTTCTGCTTGATGATGCGCGCATCATCCATCACCTGCTGCCAGGTTTGCGGCGGGGTGGTGATACCGGCTTTTTCCAGCATCGCTTTGTTGTAATAGAGATATTTGGTATCGAGGATCCACGGCATGCCGAGGGTTTTGCCTTTGAACTCAACGGTGTTCATTGCGCCGGAGAAAATCTGGCCTTTTTCATCAGCGCTGATGCGGCTGCTGACGTCCTGCAACAGATCGAACTTAGTGAATTCTGCCGGCCAGATGGCATCGAACAGCACCACATCGTAGCCGTTACCGCCCGCGCCACGCGCCGCAACAATTTTGTCATGCAGCGCTTCATACGGCACAAACTCAAGATTAACCTGCACGTCTGGGTGCGTTTTCTGAAACGCCTGCGTCATGGCGCGGATATCATTTTCGCTATACGCCGCCTGCGTCATAAACAATGCATTCAACGTGGTTGCCGCTGCCGCGCTGCCTACGCTGGCTAACAGAACCGCTGCAAAACATCCTTTTATGACTGGGTTGAATCGGATTTTCATGGTGTTTTCCGCCTTGATGCAAAAAGAGGGTGTTTTATTAAATCAATTTGATGGATTTAATAACGCGCACAGGTTGTCAGGTTGCTGCGGCTGACATCGGTTAGCTAAAGCAATTGACGTGCCAGGGCATAAATCTCGTTTGCCGCTGGACACTACTTTGCACAGATTTTCGCCGCTGTCAGGTAAACAGATTGTAAAATGTGTGGCCGATCATAGATATTCATGTGGTTTTAAAAAGGAGGACAGTTGTGAAAAGTGCCGATCAGCTTTTTGCCGAATGCATTGTTTAGGTGCAGTTGCGTTGGGGCTTGCTGCATGAAAGCGCATCTCTTAACGGCGAAATGCCGTTATCAGTAGCTGGTTAGGATGAGATTTTCAGCTCATAATACAGCCAAAAGCGGACGTCAAAATGATGACGGCTTAGGTAGTTCTGTCACATCAAACATAACATCGCATCTTGAAACTAAGCACCATCTGCTGCTGGCGTTCCCTGATGAAAAACCAGAGTTCACTGTCCTTCCTCCGAACTTAAAGCAACCTGAGCTTTTCCAGTAGCATTCTGCTTATCCTCAAATGTTCCTACCGTATGCTCTCTTTCAACATAAAAGTGCTTCACTGAATCGCTGCAGCCCCTTTGCGCGATTGGAAATTAGAGACCGCTTTGAGCGAAAAGAGGATATTCGCAATTTATCGATAGGATGCAGGCTTGTAAAACGTTCGCGCATTTATGGTGTAGAAATAAAGCATTCTTTTTATATAGTTGGCTGATGGAATTTCAAAACTCAGTAGGTAATCACATGATCTTAAGTGTCAATCACGTTGGTTTTTCAGTTAAAAATATTGAAGACTCATTATTATTCTGGACTCAGATTCTTGGCGGTAAATTATTACGTGAAGGAAAAATGTCTGGGCCTATAATCGATGAGGTTACAGGTGCAAGGGGAGCTGATGTACGGATGGCTTTGCTTGAACTGGCTGATATCCGAATTGAATTACTCCAATACAATAACATTGAGCAGCCAGAAGAACCTTCAGCGCCCTATATCCCAGGCTACGCTCACCTTGCTTTTATGGTTGAGGATCTTGATAGGCTCTTAGGCAAAGTATCGGACTACGGTTGGAAGACGCCGGGTAAACCTCAAACAGTGCCGTCAGGACCCATGCAGGGTACCAGAGTAATATATTTACAAAGTCCTGATGGTCAGACGCTTGAATTAATGGAACGCAGCCAATGAGACCCACATATTATTAGCTGTTATCCTTTAATTAAAACCGTGATGTTTGCAAAGCCCGCTTAGTGAAAAGAGCGGACGACGCGAGCCCAATGTCTGGTTTTAGCGAAAAGCGTACATTAACGCTGCCCTTATAAATAATAAGGGCAGCGTTAAATCACAGCGAATTAATTAACGTGTATAGATCAGTTGTGTAACGGTAATGTGCCAAGCACGATGGCGCCTGACAGCATGCACAATACTGTCCCCACCGCCCATTTAAGGCTTGCGCGCTGATTCAGCCCGTAATCCAGATTAAGAATGCCGACAAGAAGGTAAGTTGACGCAACAAGCGGGCTGAGCAGATGAACAGGTTGTCCAATCAATGAAGCAACGGCCATCTGCATAGGCGAGATTCCGTAGCTTGTCGCTGTCTGCGCAAGAATGGGTAAAACGCCAAAATAGAACGCATCGTTTGTCATGAAGAAGGTGAACGGCATGCTGATCAGCGCCGTGAGGATGCCGAGCCAGGGGCCGGCTGAGGCTGGCAGTGAATTTACAAGACTGTTAGACATGGCATCTACCATACCTGTTCCGGACAGGATGCCGGTAAAAATACCTGCTGCAAAAATGAGAGAAACAATGGCAAGCACGTTCTCTGCATGTTTGGCAAGGAGCTCCTTCTGATGCTTCAGGTTAGGGAAATTCACTAGCATCGCCACTGCAAAGGCGATCATAAACAGTGTTGCCATAGGAAGTATGCCCAGAATTAACATAACCAGTAGGGCAATGGTCAGCGCTGAATTAAAGAGATAACGATAATTAGTTACAGATGTAAGCTGCCCGGTCTCTTCACTCAGATCGATTTTAATCACCCCAAGCCGGCGACGTTCGCGCAGTCCAAAAATAACGGCAACCAGCACTACCCAGGCAAGGCCACAGATCATAATGGGCAGAAGCAGCATAAAGAGCTCTCCAACGTCTACCTTCATGGCGCTGGCAGCGCGCGCTGTTGGTCCTCCCCACGGGAGCATGTTCATTACGCCGATTGAAAGCAGCAGTACGGTGGCCATGTACTGAAGCTTTATTCCCAGCCGACGATACAGTGGAAGAAGTGCTGCCGTACAGATGAGATAGGTGGTGGCACCATCGCCGTCGAGCGCCACGCTGATACCAAGGATAGCAGTGCCGATCATCACTTTAAGCGGATCGCCTTTTACAATACGAACAATGAGACGGATAAAAGGATCAAAAAGCCCGGCGTCCCGATAGGTTCAGGATCATGGATGTAGTCACCATCAGCTACACTAAGGGCATCAAAATAGGTATCTCTGTTCTGGAACTGTGTGAATCTTCCGCACATAGGTTGTTCCTCCTTATGGAAGGATAGCTCGTTTAGCGCTGTTTCAATGACGAGGAGATATGTGCTGACACCATATGTTTCGATTCGGTTTTTTGGTGGACTGACATGAAATATACGCATTGAATAAAACCGCCGGCAGCATAGGCAAAGCTTTGGGATTATACGTAATGGCTTGGTCTGATAACTATAAACCCGGCTTACATTAAGCGCTTTGAAAGGGATCTCTTCTCTGCTTCACTATGTGAAGCAACTGCCGGATTTGTTCTTTGATTGGCTTCACGCTATCTCTCATCGCCGGCGCAATATCTCATCAAAATTCATACGCTAACTTCCAAGACATGACGCGCCTTCCTATGGCGCGACATTTACCCTCTGGAGGTCGTATGGAGAATTCAACCCGTCAGTATGGCGGTGAGTACATGGCGACAAAAACCAATAATCCGCCAAAGCGTACTGCCAAAATCATGATGGCAGCCGGGATTGGTCATTTTATCGAGTGGTTCGATTTTGGCTTATATGGGACCCTGGCGGCGATTATTGCCAGTAACTTCTTTGTCAGTTCTGACCCTGCTACCGCACTTCTGAAATCTTTTGCTGTATTTGGATCCGGCTTTTTAATGCGTCCGCTGGGCGGCTTCTTTTTCGGTTCCATGGGCGATCGTCTGGGACGGCGCAAAGTGTTGGTGACGGTAATTGTCATCACCTCAATATCTACATTTGTGATGGGCATTCTGCCGACCTGGCATCAGGTGGGAATTGTCGCACCGGTGCTGTTGGTGATGACTCGATTAGTACAAGGATTCGCCGCGGGTGGTGAGAGTTCCGGCGTAATTACCTATCTGGCAGAAAGCGCTGAGCCGCATCGTCGCGCCACGCTTACCTGCTGGAGTGAGAACTTCAGTTTCATGGCGTTTGTTTGCGGCTCTGGACTGGTGCTGCTGTTGACCTATTGGTTGGGTGAGACGGCAATGAATGACTGGGGATGGCGCATTCCTTTCCTGCTCGCAGCACCGCTCGGATTGGGTGGGTTATATATGCGCCGCAACATGGAAGATTCGGCTGAATTTCACAAGTTAAAAGCCACCGGCAAAATCGAAAAATCGCCACTGCGCACTGCCTTGAAAACCTCATTGTCGGCGTTGCTGTTTTGTACCGGTTTCGTCGTGATCAAAGCGGTCAGCAGCTGGGTGCTGCAATCCTTTATGCCCGGCTATTTGTCTACGCATCTGCACTACAGCCGTACTGATTCTTATCTCATCACCACGCTGGGCTTACTGAGCGTCGCTATTTCCATGCCAATCACGGGCTACTTGTCTGATAGATGGGGACGACGGCCGCTGATGCTGGTGGCATGCGCTGGTTTCATCCTGTTGACCTATCCCGCCATGCTGCTAATGACACAGGGATCGGTGGGCAGCTCTATCGCGGCAATGAGTGTATTGGGTGTGTGTGTTGCGTTGTTTAACGGTGGCTGTGGCGCAGCAATGGTCGAACTGTTCCCCACAGCGATTCGCTATGGCGGCATCGCGATGTCCTACAACCTGACTGTGGCGGTGTTTGGCGGTGTAACACCCCTGGCATCCGCCAGCCTGATCTCCTTAACGGGAGATCCGCTGTCACCCGCCTGGTACGTGATGATCACCGCACTAATTTCATTCATTGCAGTGTGGTTTGCAAAAGAAACTGCCGGAAAAGTGTTGGATTAATGGAAACTGGAGCCTTTATGCACATAACGAAAGTGGAGTGTTTCCCACTCAAAATCACCCCGGAACATGCCTACCTCGGCGGTAAGCCGGACGGAACCGGTCCGGATTATTACTATCGTTCAGAATACCGCTGCGTCTACTCACGCAAGATGGAAACCTGCCTGGTGAAAATTACCAGTAGCGAAGGGCATATAGGGTGGGGAGAAGCCCTGGCGCCGGTGGTGCCTCAGGTGATCGCAGAACTGATTAAGCAGCTATTCGCGCCATTGTTGATAGGGGAATCACCATTCTCAAGCAGCGTGCTCAACTCAAAAATGTATGACTCCATGCGCGATCGTGGACATACCGGTGGTTATCATATCGACGCTATTGCAGGTGTGGATATCGCATTGTGGGATCTCAAGGGCAAAATTCTTGGTCTCCCGGTCCATCAACTACTCGGCGGTGCCTTTCGCGATGTGATCCCTTGCTATGTCTCGGGTTTACCTGAGCCTGATATTGAAAGCCGCAGCCGCCTCGCCAGGCAATGGAAGGAGAAAGGCTTTAATGCCGTTAAGTTAGCTCTGGGCTACGGCGTGCGAGAAGACATTAAAAATATTCGAGCCATTCGTGAAACGCTCGGCGATGAGGCGCAAGTCTTCATTGATGCGCACTGGAATTACGGTGTGGCAGACGCTACTGATTTAGCAGCGCAACTGCACGCGCTGGGCGTCGGCTTTCTCGAAGCACCACTGCTGCCAGAAGATATCGCTGGCCATCGCGAATTACGTGCCAAAAGTGCGGTCAGCATTGCGTTAGGTGAAACCGAGCGTACGCGTTATCAATTCAAAGCAGTGATTGAACAGCGCGCTGCAGATATCCTTCAGCCCGATGTCGGCAGAACCGGCATTAGCGAGCTGATGCATATCGCGTCGCTGGCCGAAACATGGAATTTACGTGTGGCACCGCATTTAAGCGTGGGTCTAGGTCCTTGCATCGCCGCATCGATCCATGTTGCCGCCGCCATACCCAACCTGTTTATGCTCGAATATCAGCCGCCAGTTTTTGCCATCGCTAATCAACTGCTCAAGCAGCCACTGATTTGCGAACGCGGTGAGTATCACCTGCCGCAGGGCGCAGGGTTAGGCATTGAAATTGATGAAGATCGCGTGCGCGACGTGATGATGGAGGCTGCATGTTAAAAGGTAACATACCCATTCTCGCCACGGCATTTGATGAGCAGGGCCAGCTGGATTTGGCATCCATTGAACGTCTGGTGAAATTTCTGCTGCAACAAGGCATTGATGGTCTTGCATTGTTTGGCAATGCTTCCGAAGGCTACGCCTTAACGCAGGATGAAAAGCAGATCCTGTTCTTTTGCGTCAAAAGGCTGGTGGGGGATTTACCGCTGGTGGCTGCTGCTGGCGGTGCTTCATCCGCTGTTGCCATTGAAGAGATCAACCGGGTGCATCGCTGGGGAGCTCAGGTGGCGATGGTCAATCCGCCTTCGGTGGTTAAGCCCGGTCCGGAGGAGATCTATCACTTCTGGCGAGACATATGTCAGGCCTGCGAAATCGATATCATGATCCAGGACGCACCTCTGATGACGGGCGTTAACATTCCCGTTTCGACGCTGGTGCGTTTGTGTCAGGACTTTCCCGCCATCAGGTATATCAAAGTGGAACAACCGCCGACGACGTTGAAAATCACTGCGTTAAAACAGGCGCTTGGAGATAGCGTAGGCCTGTTTGGCGGCTTGAACGCAGGTTTCCTCTTTGAGGAGTTATGCCGTGGTGTAACGGGCACCATGCCTGCTTGCGAATTCCCGGACGTGATTAATGCCATCCTGGCGGCATGGCAGCAAGATCGTCAGGAAGCGCAAGCGCTGTTTTATCGCTATCTACCTTTCCTGCGCTATGGAGTGCAACCGGGGATCGGGGTAGCCATACATAAAACAGTGCTGCATCAGGCAGGGATTTTTGCCAGCGATTATGTACGTGAGCCGGCGAAAAGTCTGGATGACGCCACGCGTCGGGAATTGAAAGAGATCACGGATTTCCTGCCTCTCGCCGTGTTAGGAGGACGTCCATGAACTATATCGCGGTGGATTGGGGTACCAGCAACTTTCGCGCCCTCAGCGTGCGCGATGGCGTAGTGATTAAATCTGTGCAAGACAGCTGCGGCGTCGGCAAGTGCCAGCGCTCAGCGTTGCCTGAGATTTTAAAGCAGCAGCTGCATCGGCTAGAGGATGCTTACGATGAACAAATACCCGTGCTGCTCTGCGGCATGATTGGCAGCAATATCGGTATTGCTGACGCCGGTTACCTCAATATGCCACTTAGTTTTTCGCAACTACTGGGTAAAGGCCTGGAACTGCCGGGTATCCTGCCAAATCCGCTGACCATACGGCCCGGTATTTGCGATAAACGAGTGAATGAGATCTGCCGTGGTGAAGAGATGCAACTGGCGGGTGCGCTCACGCTTTCTGATGCCTCCACATTCGCCGCCGTCGGCACCCACAGCAAATGGCTGTGGGTTGAACGCTCGCAGCAGCAGGTCACTGAGATGCAGACCTTGATGACTGGCGAACTTTATCATTTGTTACTCAATCAATCCGTGGTGGGTAAAGGGTTGCCGGAGCAAGTTCACTCACCGGCCGCTTTTCAGGCGGGTGTCGAAACCGCGCTATCAGTGGTGCATGATAAAGTTGAACTGGTGACGGAACTGTTTCGCTGCCGGGGCCGTTATATTCTTGGTGCTTTGGCTGAGGAACAGGCCGCTTCCTGGCTTTCCGGATTGCTCATTGGATACGAAGTTGCATGCGGACACCCTGGCGGCAATAAAACGGTATGCTTTATTGGTAGTGAAATGCTTTTGCCACATTACCAGTTGGCATGTGAGGTTTTGCATCGTCGTTATGAACTCTTAGCTGCTGAAGACGCAATCATTGCCGGATTAAATGGGGTATTTAGTTATGGTGGATAATCAGCAAATCATCGCTATCCTCCGCGGGATAACGCCAGAAGACGCAGTGCCGCATATTGCCTGCCTGGTTGAGCAGGGCATTCATCGTATAGAAATCACTACCAATTCACCTAACTGGGAAATCAGCCTGCGACAAGTCCGCCATCGCTTTGGGAATGATATCCAGCTTGGCGTGGGAACTGTCACCACAGAAGATCAGGTGCAGCGCAGTTTTGCAGCCGCTGCGGATTTTATTCTGACTCCTAATTTAAACCCGGCTGTGATTGCGCAGGCTAAACTATATGGACTTGTAGTGTACGCGGGGGTGTTTTCGCCGAGTGAAATATTCACTGCTATCGATCTGGGAGTGGATGTGATGAAAGTTTTTCCGGCCTGTTCGCTACCGAAAAATTACCCTCAACTGGTGAAAGGTCCACTCTCTCAGCCCGTAAGCTTTTCAGCCGTGGGCGGGGTAGGGGTGGAGAATGCAGCTGAGTTCCTGCGTTATTACGACAGTGTGGGACTGGGTTCTACGCTATATAAAACCGGGCAGCTCGTGTCTGAGACAGCTGCTCGTTGCGAGTTACTGCTGCAGCATCGGCAGTGATTCTCCGCTAATTTTCTTCGCTGCCGACGTAAGGTACAAACGTAAGCTCTCAATATCCATTTTTTCACTGCTGATATTCGATAGTGCGATCGCTGCCTGCATGCCGGGAATATTACATGCCAGACGGTAATCTCCCGCACCAAAATTTTTGGCAAACACCTGATGCCGACGCGACTCGTCAATATCATTTCTCAGCAGTTGATAATCGTGGATACCAATCTGGCTGATAATCTCTTCGTCGCTCATCGCTGATAGAAGCTTAATGCCGATCACCGAATCATGGACCGGATAGGACTCATAATTGCCTATGGCACGCGCAATACTCTTTCCGCCGCGGGTATGAATCAAATAGACCACCTTATTTCCACTTAGAACACCGATCACGATGGAGATGGCGTGATTCCCGCTCTCTTCAAGTAAGTCCATTACCGCATTGTAAAATGCTGAATTGTGAATCGCGTGAGCCGACAAGCGGTGGATACCGATACCTAAACTGTATTTGCGGTTGGCATCGCGCTGTACCATATCCAATGTCAGCAAGGTCTGTATCAATCGCGTAACCTTAGCTGAATCCAGTCCAAGCTCCCGTCCCATTTCACGAATTCCATGCGGACGAGTCGCTGTCGCAAGTAAGTTCAGGCAGCGGAAAGCATCGTATACTGTGCTATTCATAGATGGCCTCATTGATAACTATGGTTTGAAAATGATAAATCCTATTGTTTCAGCGTGATATGAATTCAGAAAGAGATTGTGATGCACGTAAGAAGAAAGCATTAAGAGGGATAACCAGCTTAACAACCCCGGCTCATCAATATTAGTTAGAACCGCATAGCAAATGGTGAATAATGCTCCATTCGAAAGCCCGCTACATGCCATAAAATGACACTGATCAAAAATAATAATTTAACTGGCATGTGACGTATTAATCCACTTGTTATTTTTTGAGCTATGCCATAAAACCGAATAGGAGGGCAGCCCCTCTTAAATTAGAAGGATAAATATCATGGGTCTTAAACCTGGTCCAAAACCAATAGCTAAATCGACAGGAAAGCCTGATCAGCGTCGGCGTGACAACAAAGATACTCCCGGAAATACTCCAGGATTAAAACCTAGTAAATCCACTGGGAAATAATAATATGGGAGGGTGATAAAGGTTAACTCCCTCCTATTCCCTAATTAATGGACACTCGCATCTTAAATCCTCCCACTTATAAATCGCTGTCCCCTAGGCACATCACTCACTCTTTTCAAAAAATCTCCAATCGAAGCCTCAATAACTGGCACACTAAGCGCCTCAGCATCAACAACCATCCGTAGCCCATGCCCATAAGCGAACCCCGGCAGAAATTGATAACTACAACATACATCCTGCTGTTCATCTTGTCCTATTTCCTGCTCACGCTTCTCAACAAACTGCCAAAATGTCAGCCCACCAAAAATCGCATAAGCCTGTTTTTCTCGGTGTAGAAAGGTACGGCTAACGATTTTGCCTTTGCTATTCACATTGGGAGTTGTTTCATATCGCGCCTCTTCTTCTTGTTCCTGCTGACTGAGCATCGCCCAGGTTTCATTGAATGCGCGATCATGTACCGCATCTTGAAATGCCAACTTAGCTGTAATGATTTCAGCGTTCCAGAGATCGGCGGGATCGCGGCCGACAAAATAGATATCACTCCATGCCCAAGTATGGTCAGGGTTATCTTTGTAGTATTGAATATCGCAATCATCATAGAACAACCCGCCACAACGCTGACGTTCACGATAGATACGGTTTTTAAGCTCGATGACTTTTTTACGACGCTGACGACGAGAAAGGGAAATGAAGGGGCGGTGTTTGTTGAAAGGCGACATGGAAACTCCTTAACCGGTAACGCTAATGCGGCTGGAAGCAGTCCAGCCGCATAGGCTAGCAAAAGGCGAGGTTGAGGAACAGTCGTCACGGAAAGAAAATTTAACTGTGCACCACCACGGTAATCCCTTCATCCGCATGCAGTTAGACAAAGTATCGGCTGCGCATAGGTCGCTGCAACCTCGGGAAATCCGCTATGAGCGAACAGCGGACATAATTAGCTACCTTAAACTTTATATTCCGTTGATTTTATTTTGACATTATTATGAAAATTATTTTGTCATACATGGAGTTAGACTAATGAGTATCTACGTAAGAACAGCTCAACTCTCTGATATCGAGGGTATGTTCGACGTCAGAACATCGGTAATGGAGAATCACCTGAGTCGTGAAGAGATGCGGCAGATGGGTATTACCGAAGGCGTCGTAGGCGATATGATTGAAAAAAGTCTTTGCGCATGGGTTGCGACTGAAAATAACAAAATTATTGGCTTCTCCATGATTTTGCCGGATGAAGGCTGTCTATTTGCAGCCTTTGTTCTGCCTGAATATGAAGGCAAAGGAATAGGTCGCAGGCTTGTTAGGCTAGCTGAGCAGGAGTTATTCCAACATCATGAGATTGCCTGGTTGGAAACCGATAAAAATAGTCGAGCGGCGAAATTTTATATGCAGCTCGGTTGGGGTAATGAAACAGATCTCAATGGCACTGACATCAAATTAGAGAAATCTCGTGGCGTTTAATTCACAGCAATTTTAATCGATGCCCGCTTCTGGCACAAAGCGGACATGCTCGCGTGGCAAGGTCTACTATGAGCGAGAAGCAGACCTATCGGCTCTCAATGTAGGCTGCAATATCACGTTGCAGCTTTCTTGAAGAGAGTTTTAACATGCAAAAATTCCTCAAGTCTCTTTTTGCCATGTTGTCACCAAAAGATTCAATCATCGTCATACTGTGCTCTTGTTTCCCGGAAATAGCTTGCGGATGTAATAATCCAAGACCATAAAGGTAGCATCCGCAGAAGCATTTCTTTTCCCATATCTGTAATTGCATAAACCACCCGGGGCAACTTTTCCTCATAATCATAGCGAGATATAAGCCCGTCCCGCTCCAGATGTCGCAGTGTTCGCGTCAGCATTCTTTGAGTGACACTCGTAAGGTAGCGGCGTAACTCTCCGTAACGAAGAGGTCCGTTAGTACCAAGAATATGCAGCACGCCTAGCGACCAGCGATTACCTGCATGAGCCAGGATCTCACGTTTTAGGCCCTCATCATCGTTGCTTAATTCCTCACAAAATTCCCTGGAAAATTGCAACAGTGCTTCCCGCTCAGACTCCATATCACCTCCGGTATCATGCGTGTGCCTAATTGAACCAGGTCATGTCAGCTGTCAGGATGACGTTTTAATACAACAGGAAGCAACAATGAATACTGAAAAGAAACCTAAAGATACTGTTTTAGTACTCGGTGCAGGCGAGCTTGGTATTCAGGTATTGAGAGCGATGAGCAATAAAGTGCAGGAACATACCGATGTAAAAATTAGCGTGTTACTCAGAAGCGAAGCCGCTTATGCCATTTCTGGCTCGCGCAAGGCACGGCTGGATGAACTGACGAAACTTGGAATCGCTGTAGTAGAGGGCGATCTGCAGGAAAACAGTATTGATGAACTGAGTGAACTATTTGCTGCTTTCGACGCCGTCATCAACTGCAGTGGTTTTGTCGGCGGGCCAGGAACACAGATAAAAATTACGCAGGCGGTATTCAAAGCGGCTGTAGCCCGCTACTTCCCATGGCAATTTGGCGTTGATTATGACGTAGTGGGTAAAGGCAGCGGTCAACAAGTTTGGGATGAACAGCTCGAAGTTCGCCACCTTTTACGCCAGCAAAACGCAACATCGTGGGTCATCGTATCCACAGGCATTTTTACCAGCTATTTGTTTGAGCCCGGTTTTGGTGTGATTGACGCGCAAAGTAAAACCGTCTGTGCTCTAGGAGACTGGAAGCACGCGGTAACGCTAACCACACCAGAAGACATTGGCAAGCTGACTGCGGACATTTTCTTCCATCAGCCCACTTTCAAAAACGAGATTGTCTATATTGCAGGTGATACGCTGACTTACAGCGAGCTTGCGGATTTAATGAGTGCTTACTGGGGCATCAAATTAAACAGAAAATTACTGGACAGGCAACAGCTTCAGGGTGATGCGCAGCACAATCCGCAAGATATTGGTGCAAATTACCGAATTGCTTTCGCACGGCCAGACGGCGTAGCCTGGAGTAAGCGCAATACTTACAATCACCGTCAGAGAATTTCAACTACAACGGCCAGTCAATGGCTGGCAAAACAGCACGGCATGTAGCACTCCGGTACTGTTAAGCTCTATTTTAAGCAGTGCAGAACAAAATCAGATGCCGACGTTGTGAATATCTATTGCTCTTGTCTTCAGAGAAAAAAAGCCACTGCAATTTTGCTGAAATTGCGGTTTACCCACCTATCCATAGAGCCAGAGCTTAAAATGAAAGCCCTAATATATTTAGGGCCCGCCTTCGCCCTAAATCAATTCTTCAACGTCTGCTTTTGGCACAAAGCGGACTGACTTGGATGCAAGGTCCGCTATGAGCGAATAACGGACATTTAAGAAGTCAAAGCCGGAAAAAATTTATTCGTATCGCACTTAGTGTTGTGAGCCGCCTTTTCCCCGACTAAATCTGACCGTCTACGAAAATTTCCCACAGCTCTTCAACTGCACGAGACATTCTTGCCGCAGGGCGGAAAAGCCGGATATCAATGGGCACCCAGAGGCCGCTGTCTTTACCCGCAGCAACGGCAATCTCGCCAGCATCAACATCCGGTGCAGCCAGCGTTTCCGGTAGCCATGCGATGCCGTCACCCGCCCTGACCATAGCCAGAAGCGTTGCAGCAAGATCGGCGGTGAAGGCTATATCCATACCTCGCCTGGCACGGTTGACCTGTGACGTATTTGATAGGATCCGGCCAAGTCCGGACTCAGCAGAAAACGAAAGAAACGGAAATTTCCGCCCTCCTGTTGCCTGCCAGATAGGCTCACGGGTTGCAGTATCACAACGTGAGTAAGGCAGTAATGTTTCCTGCCCAAGTCGGACGCTGAGGTATTTGGACTGGTCCAAGTTAATGTGCATGTGAGGGTGGTAATAGCAGAGAAGAAACTGGGCATCACCTTTTTCAATCATCCGTTCACATGCGCTTAGCGTGTCAGACAGCAGGCGGAATGAGCCGAAACGTGCAATTTTCTCGTTGTTACGCATCAGTGCAGGAAAAAAAGAAAATGAAAGGGAGTGCGTTGCCGAAAAAATAACGTCAGGCCGGGTTTCTCCTGCTGCCTCGATAGCTTCACTTCTCAGGGTGTAAAGCGCACGAATGAGATCAGGTATTTGCGTAACGAAAATTTCCCCCGCCCGCGTCAGACTGACGCCACGTCGGTTTCTTTCGAACAATGGCGTTCCCAGCCACTCCTCAAGGGAAACAATCCTCCGGCTGAATGCAGGCTGTGTCACATATCGTGAAGCTGCTGCACGTGAAAAATTAAGTGACTGCGCCAGCGCAACGCAGTCCTCAAGCCATGTTAACTCTAAGTGATGCCGATTTTGCATTACAACCTGCCTCTTTGGCATTAGAACAGCATGTGAGAACTGCTTAGGATGGGTATCAGAAAGGACGAAATGGTCCTTAGGTACGACGAAAATGCATTATGCCAATAAGTATGTGGCATGACATAACACATTTTTTGGCAAACATATCTGACCGATCCCGACTGAGAACTTCCGGAGAGAACATGCGTATCCTTGACGTTGTTGAAATTACCAAACCGATTGCTTCCCCTATCCGTAATGCGTACATCGATTTCAGTAAAATGACGGCGAGCCTGGTGGCCGTTGTGACTGACGTTGAGGTAGATGGACGCCGCGTGGTGGGATACGGGTTTAACTCTAACGGCCGTTATGGTCAGGGCGGCCTTATCCGCGAACGCTTCCGCGATCGTATCCTGCAAGCTGAACCCGATAGCCTGCTGAATGGCAAAGGTGACAACCTGGATCCGCATAAAATCTGGGACGTAATGATGAGCAATGAAAAGCCGGGCGGTCACGGTGAACGTTCGGTCGCCGTAGGCACGCTGGACATGGCCACCTGGGATGCCACGGCAAAAATCGCCAATAAACCGCTGTTTCGCCTGCTGGCAGAAATGAAAGGGGTTGAAGCCAATCCACGTGTCTTCGTCTATGCGGCCGGTGGTTATTATTATCCTGGTAAAGACCTGAGCGCACTGCGCCAGGAAATGCGCGGCTATCTTAACCGTGGTTATAACGTTGTAAAAATGAAAATTGGTGGCGCATCGCTTGAAGAAGATCGTCGCCGCATTGAGGCGGTTCTTGACGAAATCGGCAGTGAAGCCCGCCTGGCAGTGGATGCTAACGGCCGCTTCGATCTGGAAACCGGGATTGCCTACGCTAAGATGCTGCGCGAATACCCGCTCTTCTGGTACGAAGAGGTTGGCGATCCACTTGATTATTCCCTTCAGGCTGCGCTGTCAGAATTTTACCCGGGCTCAATGGCAACTGGTGAAAACCTTTTTTCACATCAGGATGCGCGCAATCTGCTGCGTTATGGCGGTATGCGCCCGGATCGTGATTACCTGCAGTTTGACTGCGCGCTCTCTTACGGCTTGGTTGAGTATCTGCGCACGCTGGACGTGCTGGAACAGTTCGGCTGGTCACCGTCACGCTGCGTTCCGCACGGCGGCCATCAGATGTCCCTGAACATTGCTGCGGGTCTCGGTCTGGGCGGGAACGAAAGCTATCCAGACCTGTTCCAGCCATACGGTGGCTTCCCGGATTCTGTGAAGGTTGAGGATGGCCACATCATCATGCCGGAACTGCCGGGCATCGGTTTCGAAGGCAAATCCGACCTTATTAAAGAAATGCGTGCGCTAGCGGAATAATTTCAGCCGGGTATATCGATTTCCTTAATCACTTATTGTGCCTCCCGGTGCAGAACCGGAGGCACCGCGGAAACTTCCTATGAAACTTTTAAGTTACCTGACGCCTGATGGATATAGAAGTTACGGCATCCTGAAGTTTGAAGGGATTATAGATTTAAGAAGCCGGACCGATATAGACACTCCTGACCTGAAAAGCTTTATCCGGGAGAAAGGAGTAGCCACTGCCGATAACTATATCAATGCAGACGTTGATTATCAGTTGTCTGAGATTACTTTTTTACCGGTGATTGAAAATCCGGGGAAAATACTGTGTGTGGGAATGAACTATCAGGATAAGCGAACGGAATTCAGCATTACTACTGATGCACCGACAATATTCATTCGTTTTTCAGATTCTCAGACCGCCCACCTCGGAGAAATCGTTAAGCCAGCCCAGAGCGATCAACTAGATTACGAGGGTGAGCTTGTCATTATCATCGGGAAGTCCGGTCTTAATATCTCTGAAGCAGAAGCGGCGGACTATATTGCCGGCTACTCCTGCTACATGGACGGTTCTGTACGCGACTGGCAACATACCTGGTTCACCGCCGGTAAAAACTGGAGCAAGACGGGTGGCTTCGGTCCGTGGCTGGTGACCAGTGATGATGTTACTGATCCGCAAAATCTCCTGCTTAAAACCTGGCTGAATGGCGAAATTGTCCAGCAGGACAGCACCGCGAATATGGTTCATAAGATAAATAAAATTATCAGCTATATGAGCACATTTACTCAACTTTCTCCTGGGGATGTCATTCTTACGGGATCGCCAGGCGGCGTGGGGCGCTCGCGTAATCCACCGCTTTTTCTTAATGACGGTGATGTCATTGAGGTCGAAATAGAATCTATCGGGCGACTTACTAACTATGTCGTCTCACCATCAAAATAATAAAAATCTGAACTGGCTGATATTTAAAAGGAGCTGAAATCAGCATTTCCTCCCCCTACATAAGTACCAAATGAGGAAGTTATCATGAGTGACAATGCTCTCCGCGGTAATACCATTATCGGCAGAAAACGCTGGACGATAATATTACCCGCCGTCTTTATTATGTACACCATATCATTCTTTGACCGGGTCAATATCGGTATGGCGCTGCCGCACATCACGGCTGAAATGGGGCTCAGTCCGGTTGAAGCTGGCTGGCTTGGCGGCGCATTTGCATGGGGCTATGTGGCTACGCAGTTTACCGCGGGATGGCTGGCGCTCCGCTTTGGTTCGCGAAGGATCATTGGCATCAGCCTGTTTCTGTTTGGTGCCTGCGCCATGCTGACCGGTCTGACGCGGAACTTCAGCGAGCTGGTTGCTATCCGTTTCTTCCTGGGGCTGGCCGAAGGTCCCATTCAGGCCGCCACGGCGATGTTTTTAGCGCAATGGTTTATGAAACCGGAGCGAGGACGGGCTTTTGGTATCTGGAACCTGAGCCTGGGCGCCGGCGCGTTTCTGGCAGGTCCGATTTCCGGCTGGATTCTGGCACATCATGACTGGCGTTTGATGATGGTCATTGAGGGCGCGCCGGCGTGGCTATTTTGCATCATCTGGTTTTATCTGGTTCCCAAAAGCATTCAGGCTGCAAGCTGGCTCAGCGCAGGTGACCGTGACCACATCCAGAAAGACCTGGCTGCCGAACAGTCAAACTATGTGAAAGAGAAATCAGACCCGTGGTGGACCATTCTGAAGATACCCGCGCTCTGGCTGATGCTTATTGGTTACTCACTGCATAGCATGCTGGCTTACGGCTTCACGTTGTGGCTGCCGACGGCGCTTAAAGGTTACGGCACGCTCAGTGAATTTATGGTCGGACTGATTAGCGGCTTGCCGTTCCTGATGACTATGGTCGGCATCTGGTACATCACCCGACGCTCCGATAAATACAACCAGGAACGACGTCTGCACGCAGCGATCCCAACAGTTTTGTGTGGTATTGCGCTGTCGGCTGCGGCGTTTGTCCCTCTCTCTTATTACTGGGTGCAGATTGCCCTGTTTATGTTCGTCGGCCTGACGATGAAGATGCTTGTTCCGCTGGTTTATGTGCGGCTCACGGAAATTCTGCCCACCCGTAAAGCGGTACCCGCAGTGGCTTTTGTTGGCGCTTGCAGTAACTTCATCGGACAGTTTGGCGGGCCACTTGTCGCCGGGTACCTCAAACATCTGGGTGGCGGAACGGATATGACGCTGGCATGGAGTGTGCTGGGAATTTTCTCCATTGTGGGCGGAATACTGTTTGCTCTGGCCGTAGGGAACACAGAGAGCGTCTGGAATATCAGACAGGCGTTCCGGGTTTCGTCACGCCGGCACCTTCCCGCCGGAGATTAACGCATGCCAGCCTGTGACCTCTGCGGTAAACAGGCTGGCATTTTCTGGATTTGATTTTTGCGACATGAGAAGGGAATGAGGCTTTATTTCAGGGAATCTCTAGCATGTTATTTAGGGACAGGGCGCACACTTAGCCAGCAAAACCGGCTCAAAATCAATCAGGTCATAAATTCCTGCGGATATTCAATGCTCCATCTGGGACCCTATCTCCACGGAGACGGTAACGACAGTAAATGTGCGACTACGTTAGCCGTTCATGGAACCCGGAGAGACCCCCTGACTGAACACGGCATTACCATAAATGATGAGGAAGGGGCTCAATTTGCGGTTATAAATGGTCTGAACAGCGCCTCTCTGGTCATATCGGTCAGTGAACTATGAATGCTCACCTTTTTGGTCTAAGCCGCATAGAGACCTTCCGTCAGCTTATTCCGGCCATTGGCGTACTTAAAAGTGGTGGGGTGGTATCGGATTTGCAGCTGTCTGCAGTATTCGGCAGTCCATTTGAGGGAAGAGCAAACGACGCCATGGTTCTTCAGCTTGTTGATTATTTTTGTCTGCTGGGAATTGAAGGCGTAACACTTCGGGATTCTTCGGGGGCAGCCTCTCCCGCTGAGACGGCTGCGCTCTGCCGCCGCATTGTTCAACTTTATCCCCATTTGACGGTCACACTTCATCTTAATGATGCGACTGGCCTTGCCGCGCAGATCAGGCGTGCTGCTGCTGATGAGGGAATAGTGCGTTTTGGCCTCACCGGAAGGGAACTGGCTTTGCCCGGAAATATGAATATGGACCTGCACATCGGTACATCTTTACGGTACATAGCTGAAGTTGAAAGCTATGGTTTCAACACCGGAATTAATGCTGAGAATCTTAGCCAGATTATGCAATTTGGATCAGTAAATATCTAATGAGTTTCATCAGAGCCCGTTTAGGTTTATAAAAAAATATGTCCGCTTTTGGCACAAAGCAGAAGACCGTCTTAGACAAGGTCCGCTTAGAGCGAATTGCGGAAGTTGACAATTGTAAAAACGGTCAAGGTTGACATCTTTTGTATTTTCGTGAGTTGATTTGCAGGTAGAAAGTTAAAGTGAGTGAACAGAAAATGAGAGTTAATGAATTTTATTTGGATGGAGCATGCGTCCTATATGAAAAAGAATTTCATTCTATTATTTCTTTATCTTTAAACTTTTGACCCTACTATGGCAAAAATCTTGATGCATTGTGGGACCGCCTTAGCACTGATATTGAAAGGCCAGTAAAAATAATATGGCTGAATTCTGATCTATCCAGAGGGGGGCTTGGCAATTATTTCGACAAAATAATCGAGGTTTTTGAAAGGGTAAAACTGCAAGATCTGAATTTCAATTGGGAAGAAAAATTCGATTATGAATTGAAATAGCCCGTGCTAGCAGGGCTTTGGTCTGCTCCGCATTAGCCAATGCAATACGGGCTTCACAATGTCCGCTTCTGGCACAAATCTACCTTTAGAGAATCCATGTCCACTATGGGCGAAACCCGATATATGTGGGTTGCTATTTGACCAACCTTGTTTAGGTGGCTACTTTCGGACTGCACCAATCACGGTATCCGGCTGCATCAGTCCTGAAAAATCCCTGGAAGGTAGGCGCTGGGCGGAGACAGGCGGGCAAAAGTGCATGATTAATAGCTTACCCACACGGCAGTATGGGTAAGCACGATCCGTGAATCAGTTGAATACCATTCCGCCGTCGATCAGTAGCGATTGGCCGGTCATGTAGTCGGAATCCGGTCCCGCCAGAAATGCGACGCATGCGGCCACATCTTCCGGTTCAGATAGCCGGCCCAAAGTAATACGTTTTGCAAATTCCTGCGTCCCAAAGCCAACCGGTTTACCCGCCGCTTGTGAAATTTGCCTGTCGATCGATTCCCACATGGGGGTTTTGACAATACCCGGACAGAAGGCATTGACCGTAATGCCTTTCGACGCAAGATCTTTAGCCGCTGTCTGCGTCAGCCCGCGAACGGCAAATTTGCTGGAGCTATAAACTGCCAGCTCCGGATTGCCAACATGTCCTGCCTGAGAGCAGGCATTAATGATTTTGCCACCGTGCTTCTCCGCGGAAAAAGCGCTGATCGCCGCCTGCATCCCCCAAATCACACCCTTAACGTTGACGTTATAAACCTTATCAACGATCTCCTCGGTGATATCGGTAATCGGTGTTGATGGCGCAATACCGGCGTTGTTCACGATGACGTTGAAATCACCCAGCGCATGGCGCGCTTCTTCAACGGCGTGAAAAACGTTATCGCGTTGGGTGACATCAACCTGCAGCGCGATAGCCTTTCCTCCTGATGTGACAATCTCATCAGCGACATGCTGCGCCGTTTCAAGATTGAAATCCGCGATGGCTACGGAAAAGCCGTCTTTTGCCAGGCGTAAGGCAATGGCTGCGCCAATGCCCTGTCCGGCGCCGGTTACAAACGCAACTCTGTTTTTCATAATCATATCCTTTCAATTAGAGAATTTGACTCAGGTGTAACTGACTCATCAGTAGCGGGTTATCGCTGTAGTCGACCGGAATTGCGACCACAGCGGGGCCGCTGACATCCATTGCTTTGCGCAATGTTGGCTCAATTTCTGCCGCACTGTTAACGGAGAAGCCGGCTGCGCCAAAGGCTTCGGCATAGGCTTTAAAATCCACCGGACCGAAACTGACGCCTGAAATTCGCTGATACTTTTTCTCTTCCTGCATGGCGACCATGTTGTAGGCGTTATCAACCCAAATGATGTGCAGGATATTGGCCTTCAGCCTGACGGCAGTTTCCAGTTCCATGCTTGATTGCAAAAATCCGCCGTCCCCGGACACCGATACCACCTTGCGTGAAGGATCAACCAGCCAGGCACCAATAGCCCAAGGTAGGGCGACACCCATGGTCTGTTGACCATTAGAGATCATGATTTGGCGCGCACGGAAGCTATACAGATAGCGCGCTATCCAGATATGAAAGCTTCCCATATCAACGGTAAGGCTGATGTCAGAGTTAATGATGTCTTGCATCGCATGCACGATGCGCAGGGGATGCAGCGCAAATTGATTTAAGCTGGCACCTTGCATCGCCAGTAATTGCCGTTGCTGCTGGCGGTCTTCCAGTACAGCGGCTGCAGCGTGACTTAGCGTTAATGGTGAGAGGATACGGGCGGCAATCTTGCATACGGTCTGCGCAATGTCGCCTACCAGTTCAGCGTCGGGCTGGTAGCGGTTATCCGTATCAGCCGGTAGCACATCAATATGTACCAGGATGGCTTTGCCGCTGTTCCACATTGCCGGCTCATACTCAACCGGGCTATAACCGATAGTGATGATCAGGTCCGCCTGCTGTAATAACCGGTCTCCAGCCTGGTTGTTAAATAATCCAACCCGTCCGGCAAACCTTGAGAAGTGCTCCTGTCTGACTGCGCCTGCAGCCTGGTAAGTACTGGTCACGGGGATCTGGCTTTTTGACAGCAGTTCATGGATTGCGGCGCTGTTTTCTGGTTGGCTGGCCATCAGGCCCAGCAGGATAACCGGATTTTTTGCCCGGCTGATGTCCTGGCTGACAGCCTCAATTAGGGCATCGGGGGCCGCGCCCAACTTAACGTGTCCACTGTTTTGCAAAGGGCTGCCGGAAACCGGCTGATCAACAATATCCTGCGGCAGGCTGATAAAGGCACCTCCACCGCGTCCGTTTTCTGCATAACGAAATGCGTTAGAGACACATTCGGTCAGCGCGGAGGGGGCGGTGACCTCAACAGCATATTTCGTTACCGGACGAAACATCGACACGGTATCCAGGCTCTGGTGAACCTGTTTGGCGCTATCCGATCGTTTTACCGCTCCGCCAATGGCCACCACCGGATCGCCTTCGCTGGTGGCGGTTGCCATGCCGGTAACCAGATTCGAGCAGCCTGGTCCGGAGGTCACAAGTGCAACACCGGCATGTCCCGTAAGTCGGCCTACCGCTGCGGCCATAAAGGCAGCATTTGCCTCATGCCTGACAGGAATGAGCTGAATGGGAGAATCCAATAATGAATCAAACACTTTGTCGATTTTGGCTCCGGGGATGCCAAACACGTGGTTTACGCCTTGTGCTTCAAGCTGCGCGACCACGAGATCGGCGCCGCTGTTCCAGTGGGTGTGGGTTTTTAACGTTTTCATATTGCCCCCTATTGTTAGCTTTCGACGGCGCGAATGGCTTCATCAAGATTGTGCGGCGTGAGCTCTGCCTGAAGAAATTCGGTATCCCGGGGAAGATCAATGACAAGCTTGTTAATGGAGCCAAAGGTTAGCGTTCCCTCCTTCAGCACATAATCGAGGATGTGCCCACCGCCTTGCCGGTCATCCGTAATAAAGTGCTCGTGATAACCCGCCACGTTGATTCCCTGCATGTACTGGGGCGTACGGAAGCCAATCAGTTCACCCTGCGTCTCTTTAAATGCGAAGGTTGGCTGATCGCCCAGCACTTCCGGCATCGAGCGATAAGGGCGACATTGGCAGGGAACGGTTCGAGTCCGTACGGCATGAAAGCGACCACTGATGCGCATGGCACAGAATTGGTTATCTGAAGTGATTTTGCTGTCGATAACCTGATGAACCTCTTCTCGCGTGGCGGTTTCGGTAAAGCGGTGGCGATGTTCAGGTTTGAAAAAAGTCATCACAGCAAACGGCGTTTGTTGCTCGGGCTGGGCAGGATTGGCGCTGCCATCGGAGCGTAACTGATAGACCTTGCTGTCGAAGGCAATGAGTTCTCCATCCAGCTGGTTGAACGTACCCAGGCCAAAATCGCCTTTCTTTAACAGATCGGACACCGTGGTGGATCCTTCATAGACACCGCTCAGCAGCGCGCTCATCAGTGAAGTCTGATAGATAACCTTTTCTGGTGAATCATCATGGAGTTTAAAGACGGTTTCTTTCAGCTGTTCCTCGCATGAACAGGCAGATACAAAATTACACATTTGCCACCTCGCAAACCAATAGTTAAGCCGTGTTAATATCATGGTGGGCTTTTTGGCTTAACGAATCCAATAGCGAAACCTGTTAACTTTGAGACGTTTTTGATATGGAACTTCGCCATCTGCGTTATTTTGTTGCTGTCGCCGAGACGCTTCATTTCACCCGCGCTGCAGAAATGCTCGGCATTTCTCAGCCACCGCTGAGCCAGCAAATACAGCGGCTGGAACATGAGATTGGGACACCATTGCTGAAACGCCTGACGCGCGGCGTTGAACTCACCGAGGCGGGAAGGGCATTCCTAAATGACGCCACTGAGATTGTGCAGCTGGCCGACCATGCGCTTGAGAAAGCCCGTGGTATGGCGCGGGGTATAAGCGGACAGATGTCGCTCGGGTTTGCCAGTTCTGTCGCTTTCGGGGCACCCGTGTTTGACCTTCTTCAGCGTTTTAGAGCGCGTTATCCGGCAATGGAACTCATTGCCAGGGAAGAGAATATGGCTTTGCTGATGCAGGATCTGCGGGATGGGTTGCTTGATGCGGCGTTTATTCGTTTGCCGTGTGAAAGCAGCAAAGCGTTCAATTTGAAAGTCATCGCTACCGAAAGAATGATGATTGCGTTACCTGCGGGCCATGCATGTAGCTCCTCTGGCACCATTGCATTAGCGCAGTTGGTGGACGAAACATTGATTATGTTTCCGCGTGAAGTCGCTCCCAGCCTGTATGAGCTCATCGTAAGCACCTGTCTGCGCGCGGGGTTCACCACAACACGATTTATTCAGGCTCCCCAAATCACCTCGTCTCTCGGCATGGTCGGAGCAGGTTGCGGCATCGCGTTGGTACCAGAGTCCATGTGCTGTGTGAACAACCCGCATGTTACGTTTTGCGAAATAGAGAATAACACCCTGTTTACCGATATCGCCTTTGCCTGGCGGCGCAACAACCCCTCCAGGACGGTGATGCATCTACTCAGTTTGATTAGCCAGTGATACGGCTAACTCTGTGACATTGATGCAGTGCTTGATCTTTATCGAATGACACGGACAAGGCAGCTTACTTTTTTTGGTGCGACACCAGTGCAAAGTAAGGATGTTGACCAGCCAGCAACAATAACAATTCATATTCGCCCTGGCTGAGCTGTCCTGGATTCTTCGCAGACTCTTTCGACTGCCAAACACGCAGGCTAAGATCGAAACGCTCAGCGGCACTCTGTTGTGAAAGGCCAGCGGCAAGCCTGAGATCACGGATATTATGCTGTACGGCCACGGGCCGCTCTAAAAGTTGATTTCTCAAAGAAAACTCCTTAAATACGGGATGGAGTGAATTTGGGTATATCGCTCTCCCGCCTCTAAACATCACGTTAACTTGACCAGGATGCAGTGTTTTAATTTTCTCATTTATCAGAGGCTTAATAAGAAGAAATGAAAATAATTATTTTTTAGTTTAATGAAATAGATATTGTTAACACACGTCAGAATAAATCGCTGGCCTCGCCAGGATTACTCTCCTTTTTTATCCCCACCTCAACAGCAGGAATATTCCTCTATTTTATCCAGGATGATTGTTCAATATAGGGAATGTATTGCGCTGGCAAGCGTCACGCCGGGCGTTCCTGCATAAAACAAAAAGGATAAAAATAATGAAAAACCGTGAATACATTCAGCGGCGTATTCCCGCAGACCTCAGTCAGGTAGAGATACGCGAGCAGTGGCAAATCACGTTCTGGACTCTGAAGTTAAGCACCACACAAGACCGACTGAGTCAGGCCCTGCGCGAAGTCGGGCCAGATCTGGAGAGCGTGCGCGCGTGGCTTGAGACAACCCCCACTTCTCGCCCAAAACGTTAGTGCCGGTCAACCGTAAACCACCCCCGTGAGGGTGGCGAACGGACCTTGTGGTAGCGAAGTGCTGCTTATACATGCCCGCGATAACTTGCGGCGCGTCGTAAACCTGCCCAACAAAAGCGTGTGTGCATAAGGTTTTCCCCGGTGTTGTCACTATAAATAAGAATTTTTATCATTTATGTATATTGTGTGCTTTATAATAGCGCGCTATTTATGTAGCTTTTTTATTGTGACAGTTAGCTGGAAAAAGTAAAACGTTTGCAAGATGAAATAAATGTATCGTCATTAGATAATTATTTCGTTAAAGAAAGTACAAATGGCTGCTTTCCCGATGGGACACTCTTTACGTTCCAGAATAATCAGTCAGGTACGCCTTCCTTAAGCGGCAATACACTTCCACTGAGTGGATAGATCGAAATTCCGGTCGTTACTCTTTGCTAGCCACATAGAGGAATGAATTTAAAAAGTAACCAATTGATAACCAGCGTGGGAGATCTGTTTTTTTTTGCTACCTTCAAACTATCCATAACATCAGTGGATGAAGGGATATTCAGGCTCAGGTAACACCTGCACATATCGCTGTTACGTTAAGCAACCTCCACAGGGGCTGCAGCATCATAAATTACATTCACGTGAGCCGAATTTGTATGAGCAAAAAAAATCATCGCACAGTACCAGGCGTACACCCCTATGATGGCCCGGCGGGCGGTTGGGGAGCACTTAAGGCAACCGCAATAGCCGTTAAAAACCAAATGGATACCTTAAAAGCGCCGCCTACGCTGATGCGCACTAATCAGCCCGATGGGTTTGATTGCCCCGGATGTGCCTGGCCGGATAAGGATCATGGCTCAACCTTCCAGTTCTGTGAAAATGGCGCTAAGGCGGTCACATGGGAAGCGACCACCAAGCGCGTTACGCCGGCATTTCTTGCCGAAAACACTATTACGTCGCTGCTACAGCGTTCCGATTATGAGCTGGAGGGATACGGCAGGTTAACCACGCCGTTGCGCTATGATGCAGCAAGCGACACCTTCATCGAAGTGAGCTGGGAAGAGGCTTTTACGCGTATTGCCAATAAGTTAGCTGCACTGCCGCCAGATGAGGTTGAGTTCTATACCTCCGGTCGCGCATCAAACGAGGCGGCCTATTTGTTCCAGCTTTTTGCCCGGGAGTATGGTACTAACAATTTTCCTGATTGTTCAAATATGTGCCACGAGGCAACCAGCGTAGGTTTGCCTCAGTCGATTGGGATCGGTAAGGGCACCGTATCACTGGACGATTTCGATAGCGCAGAGCTTATTCTCTCAATGGGTCATAATCCAGGAACCAATCATCCGCGCATGATGGGAACGCTGCACGAGCTGGCGCGCCGTAACGTACCGATTATCGTGTTTAATCCGCTGCGCGAACGCGCGCTTGAGCGTTTTGCCGACCCGCAGAATGTCATGGAGATGGCAACCAACAGCTCAACCGATATCGCGTCAACGTATTATTTGGTCCGTGCCGGTGGCGATTCGGCTGCGCTTAAAGGTATCGCCAAAGCGGTGCTGGCGATTGAGGCTGAAACCGGTACGGCACTGGATCATGACTTTATCCGCGAGCACACAGAAGGGTTTGAGCGCTTCGCGGCGGACATCGAAGCCACATCCTGGGCATTAATCGAGCAAGACTCTGGCCTGAAGCAGGCAGATCTCAGGCGCGTCGCTGAAGCTTACGTCAAATCGAATGCCACTATCCTGACGTATGGTATGGGCATTACACAGCACAACCGCGGTACGGATAATGTGCGCCTGTTGGTCAATCTGCTGCTAATGCGAGGCAATATAGGTAAACCCGGCGCAGGCGTTTGTCCGTTACGAGGACACTCCAACGTGCAGGGTAACCGTACCGTGGGGATAACTGAGAAACCGTCGTCCGATTTTCTCAATAAGCTGGAAAACGTGTTTGGATTTACACCACCGTCGCATCATGGTCATGATGCGGTGCAGGCGATGAAAGCGATAGTCGATAAGCAGTCGAAGGCGCTCATTTGCCTCGGAGGAAATTTTGCCGTGGCGCTGCCCGATTCAGACGTGACCTTTCCGGCGATGCGTGAACTTGAACTCAGTGTTCACATCGCGACCAAGTTGAACCGTACTCATCTTCTGACCGGGAAAGAGACACTACTGCTGCCGTGCCTTGGCCGTACCGAACTGGATGAGCAGTCTGGCAATCGCCAGTCGGTCACTGTTGAAGATTCCATGTCGATGGTGCACGCCTCTTCCGGAAAGTTGAAGCCAGCGTCGCCGCTGCTGCGTTCTGAACCGGCCATTGTTGCCGGGATGGCCATCGCGGCTCTGCCGAGAACGCGGGTTAACTGGAATGAGTTGATAGCCGATTACGATCTCATCCGCGACCTGATCGAAAAAACCATACCCGGATTCGATGATTACAATGCCCGCATTCGCCAACCCGGTGGTTTTCAGATGCCACTGCCGCCGCGGGATCGCATCTGGCCGACCCCGAGCGGTAAAGCGATGTTTTCGCTTTATCAAGGCACGCATGAAGACTTGACGGTGCCGGGTGACGATGTGCTACGTCTGATTACGCTTCGCAGTCACGATCAATACAACACGACGATTTACGCCATGGATGATCGCTACCGCGGAGTATTTGGCCGCCGTGATGTCCTGTTTATGTGTGACTTTGATCTGGAACGTCTGGGGCTTGAGCACGGGGATGTTGTGGATCTGGAGTCAGCAGTGCCGGGCTACCGTATGCGTCTGGAATCCATGACGGTAATTCGCTATGCCATCTCACAAGGATCGATTGGAGCCTATTATCCGGAGGCTAACGTCCTTATCCCGCTGGATTACATCGACAAGGAGAGCGGTACGCCATCGTATAAATCTGCGCCGGTACGTATCACGCTGCGGTCACGCGACGTTGTCACTCCGCAGGCTGTTGAATCCCATTAAAGTGAAAATAAGGCAGGCTTGCCTGCCTTCTGATTGCCACAACCGTGGCAAAAGAGGCTCCAGTTTGCAATGTCTTGAGGTCTGCTATGAGTGAGGAGCAGAGCCCTCATTGTAAGGACAGCAATTGTTTGCGGGAACGGGGCCACTCCAGAATGTGAACAAGCCGGTATGACATGGAGGTGACAGCGACTTATGAAAGGAGGAATAATTGTTTGACAGTGCAGCCTACCTACTAGTAGATTTATCGAGCGTCTTACATGACTTCTGAATGTCATCCAGTTATTAAAAGCAAAATCTTAATGATTACGCCCGGATGAACAGTGAACTAAATTCTGCAATGTTGAGTGTTTTCATGAATAAACCTTTTCTTTCTGTCGGTCATAAAATAGTGCGCTTGGCGATAATAATTGTGATCCCATTACTGGTGATCGCCTTGTTCGTGTGGGCGGGCGGGTGGCTGGATACTGGCAGGCTGACATCGGATAAGCTGATTACTGCCTTAGAAAAATCTAATGGCAATCACCCGGGTTATCGCCGTAATCATGCAAAGGGCGTCTGTATCCTGGGGGATTTTTCTGCCAACGGTAACGCCAGCGCCTTGTCACGTGCGGCACTGTTTGCCTCAGGCGTTACGCCCGTGGTGGGCCGTTTAGCTATCGCAGGCGGAAATCCGAATGCGCCTGATTATGCAGTACCGATACGCAGTATGGCGCTGGCTTTCTATCAGAAAAATGGTGAACAGTGGCGCACAGGCATGAATGCAATGCCTTTTTTTCCGGTACAAAGCGTGCAGGGCTTCTATGACCTGCAAACCGCCACGCTACCGGATACAAAAACCGGTAAACCTGATCCAGCCAGAATGCAGGCTTTTGTACGTCAGCATCCAGAGATCAAACCTTTCTTTGCCTGGGCAAAGCAATATGTTCCCTCTTCCAGCTGGGTCCGCGATCAATTTAACAGTTTGAACGCCTTTAATTTCATTGATAAAGAGGGCCATTCCCACCTGGTGCGCTGGAGTATGGTGCCGCACGCTGACTATCAGGCGATGGATGAAAATGAGAAAAACGACGCCAATTTCTTGCAGCGTGATTTACAGCAGCGGCTAGCGAACGGGCCGCAGAAATGGGATCTGATGGTTACAGTGGCGGGCTCTGGTGATAAAGGCAATGACGCATCGATTGGCTGGCCTGCCGATCGTCAGGTGATTAATGCCGGAACGCTGACAATTAATAAGACAACGGCACAACAGCAGGGCGTTTGTAACGACATTAACTATGACCCGCTGATTTTACCTGATGGTATTACGGCTTCGGATGACCCGCTTCTTAATGCCCGCTCATCCGCTTACGCTAAATCCTATAATGCACGCACTCATGAACAGGCCGGAGCCCACTGATGAAACATAACAACACTTTTCACCCGGCACTGCGCGTACTTCACTGGGTGATGGCTGCGGCTATTATGGCCATGTTATTTATTGGTGTCGCAATGGTATCCACGGTTTCATCATTGCACGGCCTGCTGGTTGCGATTCATAAGCCGCTGGGTTTGATGATTTTAATGCTGGTCATTGTGCGGCTTTGGCTGCGATTCAGCACTGCTAAGCCAGCACTTCCAGCCACGCTGTCTGCCTGGCAGAAATTCTTAGCGCATCTGTCTCATTGGGCACTGTATGCCATGATGCTGTCTCAGCCCCTGATCGGTTGGGCGATGCTGTCAGCGGCGGGGTATCCCGTCACACTGGGTCATGTTGTGCTGCCGCCCATTGTTCCGATCAGCAACAACGCTTATGCCATTTTACGTCCGCTTCACAGCCTGGTAGCAATGGCGCTTTTCATCACTGTTATGTTGCATCTTGCCGCAGCTCTGTACCACGCTTTGATTCTGCGCGACGGCGTATTTAGCAGTATGGCGGGTGCATATAAACGCAAACGCTTGACGCGCGGTGCGCTTGACAATCCGGCTGACGCTGAGTAGGTTCGTGGCCGTTTATCGATTTGCAGTTATTTTACCGTTGCTGCTGGAGCAAGCATGAGTACAGAACGTTCACAGAAAGCCGAAGAGATTATGCACCACACCAGAATTCTGCTGACAGCAGGCGGTTATAACAGCTTCAGTTATGCTGATTTAGCCGAGCGGGTGCAGATTCGTAAGTCGAGTATTCACCACCATTTCCCTGGCAAAGCGGATCTGGTTCAGGCAGTCGTGAGTGATTATCGACAGCAGGCACAAGCAGGAATGGCGGCAACCAGCCAGCATTTCTCTGGTGATGCATTAGGTGAAATTAACAGCTACGTGAATTTCTGGGCGACCTGCATACGTGAGAACAATTCTCCTTTCTGCATTTGCGTGATGCTGGCTGTTGAATTAACGATTTTACCTAAAGAAGTGGCTAAGGAAGTCAGTGGGCATTTCAACGATCTCACTAACTGGCTCACTGATGTACTGAGCAGAGGTGAAAAAAATGGCGTTTTTATTCTACGGGAAAGTGCAGCTACAGAGGCCAAATCGCTAATGGCTACGGTGCATGGTGCAATTATATCTTCGCGTGCCTTTAATAACGCTGATGTATTTCAGCAAATTGTCGAGCCAGTGATTAAAAGATTAACGAAAACCAGCTGAAGTAACTCAGACAATAAAACGTTACTAGCCGAACTCTTCAAGTGTTCGGCTACTCGGGCTGAAATAGTTGATGGGCAGTCTTTGTACCGGTTAGATATTTAAACATTAGAGCGATTTAGTTGACTGGATTTCGTGATGTTGAATGAAATATCCGGATCATACAAAGAATAACTGCAAGTGGCATTGTAGTAACTCAGCCTATCTTCTAGTAGGTATGTAATGCAGTGTTTGTCCGTACTAATGTAAGCATGATTTGGAGGAAGTGATATAGCCAGCGAAGACTTTGATTGAGGCTATTTCAATGTGACTTTACTTTGATGGAGAAATTATTAATGAACACTATCCGCGCTTTGCATTCAATGCCGGACCTGGCAGCATTAAACATAGAAAGAATGAATTCCCGATCTTCTGTTACCACTGCGTCAGGTTTTCAGCCCTTTTTACAGACTCAGCTCAAACTCTCCGGAAATTCTGGATTGAATGAGTCAGCAGTATTAAAGCAATCGATCAGTATGCCACCTCACCTGGCAGACATCGACTCGCTGGTTGCTCAACTACTCGCTAGCAGGAAGATGTTATTACAGCCATTCAGGTCAGTTTCTTTTTCAGGAAAACAGTATTGTGAACACCTTAGACAACGTAGCGTAACTTGCGGTTTTTGCAGGGAGATAGCTGACGTCAGTAAGGCGGAATATGTTCCTGAATCCTTTTCTGATTCGTGTGTGATAATGAACAAAAAACATCCTGAAGTACGCAGAGATCCCTGCAGTTATTCACTTAATACCGATTTCAAATATGAATGTCAGCAAACGATTCCGGTTGCTGTGATGGCGCCTTTAACCTACTTTTTTATCGGGATTTTTCCTGACTTAGTCCGGAGCTCTGTGTCAGGTTACATAAGGCAGCCCTTGCGTTTACGCAGACTACGTAGGTTAGACAGAACAGGTTACCGCCAGAATGCTTGCGACCTAAACCTATATCGTTAATCCAAGACTGTATAAAAAATTAAGATTAATTTTTTGACACAGTGTCGTTTTTTTATCGAGCAACATTTTTATACGCTCTGTTTTTCCTTAAAAAGCGTGTTTTTATAAGCTTTACACATTTTGTTAATCCTACGACTGATTAATTGCCGACTCTAATTCGGCCATCAATCGTCTGGAATATTCTGTGAAGTCCAACCTATTTCGGAGAATCATAATGAAATCCAATTTCGCTACATCTACCTACATTCAAAATCAATGGCTTCAAGCTTATTATTATATCCGTGCTGCAGGTTCAATTGTCTGGATTGCACTTGCGCTATTCATTGGCAAACACAATCCCATAGTTGGTGCCATTCTGCTTGTTTTGTATCCTACATGGGACGCATTCGCCAATTATCTTGATGCAAGACAGTCAGGGGGCTTAGCACTAAACCCACCCCAAAAATTTAACTTTATCGTTAGCCTGGTGGTCGCAGCGGCTATTATCTGGGCTCTTTCTATCAGCATGAATACAACCATTAAAGTCTTTGGAATATGGGCGATTTTTTCTGGTGTATTGCAGCTTTCTGCTTCCATCCGTCGCTGGAAAAATTCAAATGGACAATGGGCTATGGTCTTGAGTGGAGCACAATCTGCATTGGCGGGTGTGTTTATGTTTAAACAGGCGAGTAGTAATGCTGCTCTGGATGTCACCACGGTTGCACCTTACGCCGCTTTTGGTGTTCTCTATTTCCTGATTTCAGCCATCACACTGACCATAAAGAATGGGCGTAAAAAATAAAGCTGCCTGCTGAGCGTTCAGGAAAAATGGTGTGACTATTAGTATTTAATGGGCGGCTTAGGGCGAACTTGATAACCCGGCACATCAGGCTATTCCTGTTCTGAAGCTAACATAATATCTGCGATATCCAGCAATGCGCGCAGGCGATCCATATGACGAAGATCCTGATGGTAGCCGACCCAGATGTCTCTTGAAGGGGGAATGTCAGGCATTTCAATACGCTGCAGCCCGGTGGTGGCATCACCCAAAGGCCGTGGCAGCACGGCTACGCCCATCCCCCGCTGACACATCTGCGCCTGAACCGCGCGGCTTGTGCTTTTAAAGGCAGGTTTTGACTGCGGGAAATGATCAAGAAGCCATGAGACGTCAGGAAAATGTGACTGCCCAGTATTCATCAGGATCAGCCCCACCGAAGAGGGGGCTGTGAGCAGTGCCTGTGCATTCTGTGGCGTGCCATAAAGTGCGTAGGGCACACGCATCAAACGGCGCTGAACAATATTCGGATCGGTAAAAGGTACGATGCGAAACGCGATGTCGGCATCACGGCGCGACAGATCGAGCAGGCGGTAACCTGCAATAATTTCCGGCACAATCGCCGGATGACGACGTGTCAATTCACTCAGCACGGGGGCCAGCACATAGTTAGTGAACCATTCTGCTGATGATATTCTCAGTATTCCTTCAAGGCGATCGTGATTGCCTGCCAGACGACGTTCCATGGCAAGCGCGGAATTTTCCATCGCTTCTGCTAGCTTCATGATCCCGTCTCCGGCATCTGTCAGCACCAATCCCTCCGTTGTCCGGCGAAACAGCGCCTGCTGCGCTTCATCCTCAAGCGCCTTGATACGGCGTCCTACTGTAGGATGACTTACGCCCAGACTCAGGGCTGCTTTCCCGAAAGAGCCGTTACGCATGACCGCAAGCAATACCTGAACATCCCCCCAATCCATGCTTCGATCCCACCGTTCAAAAATGAACATCCAATATACAAAAGTGTCAGTTCTCAAACAACTTTGCAGGCATCACCATGGCTTCTTTAATTCGTCGCCTCAGGTGACACGAACAGGAAGCTGAGATTATGCATAAATTAAAAGACAAAGTTGCTCTGGTTACCGGAGGTTCAAAAGGTATCGGAGCAGGTATAGCCCGTCAGCTGGCAGCTGATGGCGCCAGGGTTATCGTCAATTACGTCTCAGATAGAGACGCTGCTGAAAAGGTTGTTGTCGATATTAAAGCCACCAAGGGTGAGGCTGTGGCAGTCGCAGCGGATGTCACCAGTCAGACTGAGGTCGAGGCACTAATTAATACCAGCATTGCTCTTTTCGGGCGGCTCGACATCGTGGTGAACAACGCCGGTGTTTACCAGTTCGCCAAAATTGAAGAGAGCACTGAAGCGCTGTACCGCAGGCAATTTGATATCAATGTGCTTGGACCCTTGTTAGTAAGCGCCGCGGCCGCACCGCACCTGGGTCACGGCAGCAGCATCATCAATATCAGTTCATTCGTCACCCGAGTCTTTATTGCTGAAAGTGCCATCTACAGCGGTGCTAAGGGGGCGATTGATGCCATTACCGGTGTGCTTTCACTTGAGCTCGGTCCCCGGGGAATTCGCGTGAATGCGGTCAATCCGGGCCTGATCGAAACGGAAGGAAGCCATAGCGCAGGCGCAATAGGCTCGGACTTCCAAACCTGGAATGAAGAGCAAACGCCGCTTGGCCGTGTAGGTCAGGTGGAGGACGTCGCCCCAATCGTCTCATTTCTCGCCTCCGATGAGGCCAGATGGATCACTGGGGAGATTATTTTGGCTTCCGGCGGCATGCGCTGATCGGAGCGGTGTTGCGTTTCCCGGAGGCGGCCTCACCTTCACTGATTGGTCAACTGCGCATTCTGCGATGACCACACATCCCTAACAGGGACCGTACCGTTCCATAAGGAGTGATCTATGTCGGCACATAGCATCCTGCAAGCCGAGCCACGCCGTTGGACTATGTTTGTCATTTTATTGGTAGGTGCATTTTTGCCGCCGCTCGATTTTTTTATCGTTAATGTGGCACTGCCTGCTATTCATAATGAATTGAGCACATCTTCCTCAGCGGAACAGCTGGTCATTTCATCGTACGCCGCTGTGTATGCCGTGACATTAATCACCGGAGGTCGCCTGGGCGATATTTATGGTCGGGGAAAAATGTTCTTTCTTGGGCTGATAGGTTTTACCGCGGCATCATTGCTGTGTGGTTTTGCCTGGTCATCCTGGATACTGATTGCTGGACGCATATTACAGGGCGCCACGGCCGCCATTATGGCTCCTCAGGCGCTCGCCGCCGTGCAGGCCATTTTCCCCGAAGCGGAGCGACCCTTAGCGCTCAACATATATGGAGCCGTGTTTGGTCTGGCCTCCGTTATTGGACAGGTTCTGGGCGGCATTCTGATATCAGCCGATCTCTTCCACCTTGGATGGCGGACAATTTTTCTCGTTAATCTGCCTGTGACGCTACTGGTGATTCTCTTTGGCCTGCCGCTGCTGAAAGAAACACGGGCGCGAGCTGCTCAGCGACTTGATCCCGTTGGCACACTGCTGGCCACATTAACGCTGAGTACACTGATTGTGCCGCTAATAGAAGGGCGTGAGGCGGGGTGGCCCTGGTGGACGTGGCTGTTATTTTTTGCTTTCCCGCTGCTGGCCTCACTGTTATGGCGATATGAGCACCACCTCAGTCGCAAAGGGGGATCGCCACTGCTCAACCCGAGCGTATTACGTGCGCCAGGGCTGGGACAGGGACTTATGATTGTTTTATTGTTTTATTCAATCGGCGCGTTCTTTCTTCTGTTTTCTGTCTATCTGCAGAGTGCCTTACATTTAAATGCCTTGGTTTCAGGCACGCTTTTTCTACCCTTTGGTGTCGGCTTTCTCATTGGTCCGTTACTGACACCGTATCTGAGGCAATATGCCGGGAATTACCTTAGCGCCATCGGAATGGGATGTGAAACCGCAGGTTTGGCAGGTATGGCAGGATTGATCGCTACGACGATGCCCGGTCACTCTCCCGCGATGCTGCCGCTCGCCATGCTGCTTTTCCTGACTGGGCTGGGGCAGGGGCTGGCGATGCCAACTCTGGTGCGGATGGTGACAGGCCGGGTCGCGCCACAGTTTTCAGGTATGATTGCTGGCGTAACCAGCTCGACATTACAAATTAGCACTGCGTTAAGTGTCGCGGTTATCGGCGGCATTTTTTACAGCATGCTGGGGAACGGTAACAGCGTCGCAATAATTACCCATGCTTTTATCGTCGCGCTTCTGACGATGGCTATCTGCCTGGCTGTAGGGGCAGGGTTAAGTATCAGGCTAATTCGGCGCTCCTTTGATCGCTCCATGACTCCGGATGGCTTATCTCAAAGGTAACGCGACAGTTCTCAGCTGACGGTAAGCGCCATATAATTAGGCAGCAAGCTGAGAACTTTTTTTATTTTTAGTTTCCTGACAGGCTGTTCAGTTTCTGCAGTTAATATGCACAACGATAATTCTTCGTTTTGCACGTACTTCAGGCAGATTATTTATTTTATCGTATCAGGGATTCATTCGGTATTCATGAATGAATCGTGACATAAGAGTCGTCCGCTACTGGCACAATAAGGATATGCGCGCATGGCAATATCTTCTATGCTCAATGAGCAATGGGTGGATAGGTTGAACATCCTGAGCGCTGAGAGCATTTAATGTTGTAAATGCTGACATTTATTAACTCATCAACTGGTGATGAAATTATGAAAAAATCTATCGTCCCTGAAGAATTTCAACACTATTTCGATGATTGGCACTTTTCCCCCGTTATCGAAGCAGATGGCACAGTATATCTTTCCGGTGTTACCGCAGCACGAAGAGATAAACCTATAAGTAAGCATCCTGAAGAACAATTTCATGATGCCTTTTATAAGCTTGGCGTTTATTTAAATGCCGCTGGTTTAAACTATGAACACATACTTGAGATGACCACTTTCCACATTGACCTCAAAAAACATATCGACGTTTTTTCCAGAGTAAAAGATGAGTATGTAAAGGCGCCATATCCAGCTTGGTCAGCTATAGGCGTGTCAGAGTTCATTCCTGAGAATGCCCTTGTGGAAATGCGGATTGTGGCCAAAAGATAGTTTTAGGCGTGGGCACTAAAATAATAGTTGTGTCGGTTTCTGGCATTAAGCGGACCGGTATGTCAGGTCCGCTATGAGCTGTGAGTTCAACGGGTCGATGCAACGCTATCCTTAATCAAGGGGGGGCGTTGCCATGAAACGAAGAACTCGGATTAACTACACGCCAGAGCAGAAGACGATTATCTGGGACAGATATAAGCAAGGTGATTCCCTGCATGATATCGCCAGAATGTTCGACAGATATCATTCTTCTATTATGCCCACTATCCACCAGACTGGTGGATACCGCCCCCCTGTCCGAAAGCGGCATCCGTTAGCGCTTTCACTTGATGAAAGAGAGGAAATATCCAGAGCGCTGGTAGCAAAAATCAGCATCAGGGCGATCGCAAACAAACTATCGAGAGCCCCCCCAACGATTAGCCGGGAGATAAAGAGGCACGGTGGTGCAAATCAATACCGTGCATCAAAAGCGGATACTGCTGCGTGGGAAAATGCTCTGAGACCAAAACCTTGCAAGCTAATTGAAAGACCCACACTGTGTAAAATCATCGCAGAGAAGATGCATCAGGACTGGTCGCCGGAACAAATCACCGGTTGGCTGAAACGCTGTTATCCGGATAATCAGGAAATGCATGTGTCACACGAAACGATATATAAAACGCTTTTTATACAAACCCGAGGTGCATTAAAAAAAGAACTGCAGCAATGCCTCAGAAGCGGAAGAGTCGTGCGTAGATCCAGAACATCATCGCTTAAAGGGAAAGGATTAGGGTCAATCCCGAATACGATCTCTATCAGCGAAAGGCCACCTGAAGCCGCCGACAGAGCCATACCAGGTCACTGGGAAGGTGACCTGATCCAGGGCTCTAAAAACTCCTATATCGTCACCCTCGTAGAACGTCATTCCCGTTTTGTTATGCTGGCCAGGATCAGGGACAACAAGACCATAACGGTTATATCTGCACTCATCAAACAAGCCCGGGAATTACCTGCTGAGCTTTATAAAACATTAACATGGGACCGGGGTGCTGAAATGACTAACCACACCCGGTTTACTGTAGCCACAGATATCCAGGTTTACTTCTGCGATCCCCAATCCCCCTGGCAACGCGGCTCCAATGAAAATACAAACAGATTGCTTAGGCAGTATTTTCCAAAAGGAACTGACCTATCGGTTCACAGCCAAGAAAGACTAAACAGCGTTGCCAGACAGCTCAACGAAAGACCGAGAAAAACGCTAGACTATGAATCACCCGCAGAGCGTTTTAACCAATGTGTTGCATCCATCAGTTGAACTCACAGCACAAAGCCGACATGCACACTGCACGATCCACTTTAACCGCGAAGCGGGTCACGTGTTAACAGCTCGGAGAGCGATGAGAAGAAAGCAAAGTATGATGACTCAATACTCACCTATATTTGCCCGACTGAAGACGGAGCGTTGAATATTGCCTATGCATTTTCAGTCGCGCCCACGCGTATGGCATGAGCATCATATGTCGCTGGATAATACCTGCTCGATAAAAAGCACGAAGCGAAACGCCGTGTCGAGGTCGGCGATGTTTAATGCGGGTCACTAAAGATCCTGAACTCATCAGCCGATAAACAGAGATCAGCTTTTGCGGCCCTAAGATGCCTGATAACAGGCTCTGGCAGCTCTGCGATGGAAAACTTGACGTTATCATTATCAGGCACTTTTTTAGCACCTGATGGGTTTTAGCAGCAGAAATAAATGTGTTCAGCATCATCGGCAAACAACGGAATCACCAGCATGAATATCGCGATCAAACCCACACTTTCTGCCGTTTGGTCGACGGATGCACGGGGCATTTGCATTGCCAGCCAGGAAAGCCCTGAAGGCTTATTGCCACTACTTAAAGGCATAACCCTTTGTGAGTGGCTTAGCCTTGCGCTGGTAGAGGAAGATGCAAAAATCGCGATGCAGCTGACAGCGGCATTAGAGTTTAAGACGCCATTTAATATAGAGGTGCCGATCAAGTGTCTGGATGGAACGATGCGCCATGTGATTGTTTCAGGTCTGCCGGCATGCCAACCAGGTGATTCTCATACACAGTTTAGCGGCTTCGTTTTAGATGTTACCGGACAGCGCAAAGCCCTTCAGGACGCGCTGCGTACGGCGACAGAATATCGTCTGTTGATAGAAAACAGTACTGATCTGATCGCCCACTGTGATGCGGATGGTCGGTACGTTTCGATCTCTCCTTCGTATAGCGAAATGATAGGCTGGTCAGCCGATGAAATGGTGGGCCAGCTGGTGGTGGATTTCCTGCATATCGACGATCAAAAGCCTGCTGCGGCAGTTCTGGCAAATATCTTCAACGGTGCTGAGTTACCAGACGTCGTCGAGGTGCGCAAGCGGCATCGTAACGGTCACTACATTACACTTGGCACTAAGGCCTGTGGCGTAAGCGATCCCTCTACAGGTAAAAATATCGGAGCAGTGCTGGTTTCGCGTGACATCACCCGGGATAAAGAAAAGATGTTGATGCTTGAGCTGCTCGCGACCCGCGACACCTTAACCGGACTGCCAAACCGAGCCTGGATCAACGACAAAGTGCAATCCATGCTTACGCACGTAGAAGATCCTGCGTATACGACTGTCCTGTTTATCGATCTGAATGGATTCAAAGCAGTTAACGATTCGATGGGGCACGCAATAGGGGATATGTTGCTGCAGCAGGTAAGCGAACGGCTACAAAGTTGCATGCGCCAGGGCGACTCGTTAGCACGCCAGGGAGGAGACGAGTTTGTCGTGGCAGCAACGTGCAGTAGTCATGATGCTGCAGCCGCTATTGCACTGCGCCTCATAGACGGCCTGAAAGATCCTTTTGCTATCAATGGCGTAGAAGTAAAGATCGGCGCATCGATTGGCATCAGCCTGGCACGATTTGGGACAAAAACGGTAAAAACCTTATTTGAAAATGCCGATACAGCGATGTATCAGGCTAAAGCACGACGTGATGGGTCATATCAATTTTTCCAACCTGATACGCTGCCAATGTGAGATTAAGCCAGCCCGTTTCACATGCTCTCTTCGGCGCTCAACTTCTTTTCCATTTAGCATGATCTTCAAGTATGCGATGAAGCAGGCCAGAGGAGGGCATGCCGCTCGCCGTTACCACGGTGAGGGCAAAATAGGCCAGACTTTCAGTATGATTATGGCGTTTACTGGTATTACAGGAAGCTATCGTTTCCTTTTCAATCCAATCTGAGTAGTGGTAAGAGCGCAACATAAGTTAAATTTTTTTCGAAGTAAGCGTGTTTTTAAAACACGCTTCGTTTTTAAAATAATGTAACTAAAAAAATCTAAAATGTTTTCCCTAAAATAAAGGTTAATTTAAATTGAGTTATTTATGGAGTTAAATTAAACCTAAGCATTTAAAAATGCCAAATTTAACTTAAGTTATCCTTGGTAACTCAAGTAGTTCTTATAATTTCCGTGCGTGATAAATTTGAGTGAAGCCCTTATTAATTTGCCGCACAGGCAGGGTTAATTTCACTGTCTATAATTCCTCTTCTTCGGCAATGCATCTTGAACTTTTAGAGAATTATAAATGAAAATATCTACACGTCTGGCTGCGGGTTTCAGTCTGCTCATTATTCTTTTCGTATTGTGCACGGGGATTGCTCTGAACGCATTATGGCAGGCGCGGGATGGGATGGAAGATACGGTCAATAACAAGATGAAGCGCTTTACGCTGGTTCAGGATATGCGGGGAATTGCTCGAGATATGGCCATTGCCGTTCGCAACCTGGCTTTACTGAGCGATCCCGTAGAAATGCAGCCTGAATGGCAAAGATTAATCTCGCAGCAGAAAAATTATATTGAGAAGCGCCGTGAGCTGGTGGATAGCATGAGGATCAATGTTTCCTCTCACGGGAAGGAGGCTCTTGAAAAAGTCGTTGCCTCTGAGAGCGCCGCGATGGAGACGTTAATGATCGCAGGTCAAATGGGACTCGATAACCGTCAGCAAGAAGCAACGGTTTACCTCATGAAAACTGCGCGACCGGCGCAACAGGCATTAATGGGATCGCTGGATGCGCTAACAAACATCGAAATGACACTCAGCAAGGATACGATGGCTGAGAACAGTGCATCCACGACACGTACAGCGTTTATTTTATTAATAATGGCGGCGCTCTCGGTGATTATTTCTGTGGTGACCGGTTATTTAATCGTACGTGTACTGATGCGTCAGCTAGGCGGCGAGCCCGCCCAGGCACAGGCACTGGCGGCAGCCATCGCCGCGGGGAATCTGACAACCTCAATAACCTTGCGCCGTAACGATAAACACAGCCTACTGGCATCGTTAGATCGTATGCAGGAGAGTTTACGTGGACTGGTATCACAAATTAAAGACTCGGCTGGATCCGTTGCTTTAGCCGCTGATGAGATATCAAAAGGCAACACTGAACTTTCATCGCGTACTGAACAGCAGGCCGCTGCGCTTCAGGAAACGGCCGCGAGTATGGAGCAACTCACGGCAACGGTGAAAAGTAATACTGCAGGTGCACAGCAGACGGCACAAGTTGCACGTGGGACAGCAGAGCTGGCGCGAGCTGGCGAGGCGGATGTGCAGAAAATGTCGGATACGATGAACGAGATTTCTCTCAGCGCGACAAAAGTGAGGGATATTACTTCCGTCATTGAAAGCATTGCCTTCCAGACCAATATTCTTGCACTCAATGCCGCCGTTGAAGCTGCTCGCGCCGGTGAAGAAGGAAGGGGATTTGCCGTGGTTGCCGGTGAAGTCAGAACGTTAGCACAACGAAGTGCGACTGCTGCACGGGATATCAAACAACTCATTGAGCAGGCCGTAGGGCAGGTGGAAAGTGGTGTGAACGTGGCGACTGGAACCGGGCAGAGCATCATGAAAATCGTCAGCATGGTAGGTGAACTCGCGGATGCGATGGACGAGATATCTCTGGCTTCTTCCGAACAAATGCAGGGAATTTCACAGGTCAGCATTGCCGTCAGCCAAATGGATGGCGTAACGCAGAACAATGCTGCATTGGTTGAAGAGTCCTCCTCTGCGTCGCAAGAGCTTTCTGCTCAGGCACATGCTTTACGAGGCATGGTTGAAGCGTTCCAGGTTTAATATTTTCATTCACATTGGGGCTCTTATTTAATCTGGGCCCCGCATTGTTTGATTTCTTTTCGTTCGACTCCGTGTGAAAACAGCCTCAGGTAAGCTTACTCTGTGGCTCTTCCTGTTAAGGATGGGTCGCTGAGATGGCGCTAAATACCTTTTCAGTGACGATGGCCGGGTATTATCGAAATATGAACTGCTCAGTTAACAATAAACACGATACCAACAATGTCCGCTCCTGCCAAAGTGGACGCTGTGCATGACAGCGTCCACTATGAGCGAAAAGTGGGTCGTCGCGTTTAAAGCAGGGTTTATTAACATTGTCGATGAATGGCAATGCAATCAACTCAGGATTGCCTGGGCTTAGCATTCAGCCTTTATTTACCCTTTTCAGCAAGCCGCTAAGTTTTTGCACAGCCGATGTGATAATCACAAAAAATACGGGCACAAAGAAGATGGCCAGCAGCGTACCGCTAAGCATCCCGCCGAACACGCCTGTGCCAATCGCATTCTGGGTGCTCTTACTGGCACCGTTTGCCATCATCAGGGGAACCACACCAAGAGTAAAAGCCAGTGACGTCATGATAATTGGCCGCAGGCGTAGTCGGGCTGCTTGCTTCGTTGCCTCAAGCAGCGGTTCACCCTGCGCATAAAGTTGTCGCGCAAACTCTACAATGAGGATGGCGTTTTTGGTTGAAAGCCCGATTAGTGTGATCATACCGACCTTGAAAAAAACATCGTTGGACATACCTGCGAGAAATACCGCCAGTAGAGCGCCAGCCATACCCAGCGGAACGACAAGTATTACTGAAAGCGGTACTGACCAGCTCTCATACAGCGCGGCAAGCACCAGGAAAACAATAAGAACGGATAAGGCGATCAACAGCGGCATTTGAGCCGCTGAGCTACGTTCCTGCAGCGAGGTGCCAGTCCACTCGGCGTAATAGCCTGCTGGAAGAGAAGCGGCAAGTCGGTCCATTTCAGCCATCGCTGCCCCGCTGGAGTAACCAGCAGCGGCGCTGCCAGTGATTTTAATCGCCGGATAGCCCTGATAACGACTGAGCTGCTGCGGCGACTGGGTCCAGTCCGTCGAGATAAAGGCCGACAGCGGCACCATCTCACCCGAGGCATTCCTGACGTAAAGCTTGAGTAAATCTGCCAGCTGCATACGGTAACGGGAGTCCGCCTGCACAATAACCTGTTGTACTCGCCCGTTATCTACGTAGTCATTGACGTAGTTTGAGCCAATCGCGACTGACAGCATCTGATTAATGTCGTCAAAGCTGACGCCCATTGCCTGCGCTTTTTCTCTATCTACCTCAAGAGTGGCACTTACACCCGCAGGTAAACCCTCAATGTAGACATCACTGACCACGCCACTGTTATTGGCTTTCTCCGTTAGCTCTGAGGCTGTCTGCAACAATGCTGTAAAACCGCGGCCGGCACGATCTTCGAGGTAGAGGTCAAAACCCGATGAAGTCCCCATATCAGAAATCGCGGGCGGCATCAGGCTCATTACCGTTGCGGCGGGATCGTCATTCATCTTCGTCTGGACAAAATTTGCTTCACCATCAGCGGTTGCGCCTTGCCGTTCGCCCCATTCTTTCAGGGTGGTAAAGGCCATCGCGGTGTTCGGACCGGATCCGGAAAAACCAAAGCCAAAGATGGAGATATTACTGGCAATGCCGGGCCTTTCCATGATCGTTTTTTCAAGCCGATCAACCACATGACGGGTTCTTTCTTGTGTGGCATCTGACGGCAACTGGATCGATGTCATAAAGTAGCCCTGATCGTCTTCAGGGATAAAAGATGAAGGCAGCGCCAGATAGGCAGCAAAAATCACCGCACTCAGCATGGCATAAATCAGCATGACGCGGCCGCCACGGCGCAGCGTGGCGTGCAATGCCCGCTCATAGCTTGTCGTTAGGGCACTGAAGCGGCGGTTAAACACGCCTGCAAAGCCTTTCTTATCTACGCCGTGCTGCGCAATCGGCTTCAGCAGGGAAGCACACAGTGCAGGGGTCATCGTCAGCGCAAGAAAAGCCGAGACCAAAATGGAAACAGCCATCGAAAGTGTGAACTGCCGATAGATGACGCCAACCGAGCCGGTGGCGAATCCCATGGGAATAAATACGGCGGTAAGCACCAGCGTAATACCGATAATCGCTGGTGTAATCTCGCGCATCGACTCACGTGTTGCTTCTTTTGGCGACAGGCCTTTTTCAGCTATCAGGCGCTCAACGCTCTCCACTACCACAATCGCATCGTCAACAATGATGCCGATAGCCAGCACCATGCCAAACATGGTCAGCACATTAATGGAAAATCCGCTCATCAGCATTACGGTAAAAGTGCCGAGCAGCGCCACCGGCGCGACAATTGCCGGAATAAAGGTATAGCGCAGATTCTGCAGAAATAGCAGCATCACCAGGAATACCAGCACCATGGCTTCAATAAAAGTGTGGATGACTTTCTCAATCGACAGCTTCACAAACGGCGCGGTATCAAACGGCACCGAGAACGCCATGCCCTGCGGCAGCACCGTTGAGAGTTCATTTAGCCGAGAACGCACGCCCTCCGCTGTGCTGACGGCATTGGCACCCGGCATCAGCTGGATCGCTGCGGCAGTAGCCGCATGGCCGTTTTCACGAATCGCGTACGCGTAGCTCTGTAGACCCTGTTCCACGCGCGCCACGTCAGCCAGCCGGACGCGCGAACCGTTACTTAGCGCCTTAAGCGTAATGTTGCGGAACTCTTCCTCAGAACTGAGCTGCCCTCGTACGTTAAGCGGGTAGGTCACAGCTTGTCCGGGCTGCGCCGGTTCATCGCCGATTCTGCCCGGCGAGACCTGGGCGTTCTGCTGGCTTAGCGCGGTGGTAACGTCGCTGACCGAGAGCTTATAGTTAAATAGTTTGACCGGGTCCAGCCATACGCGCATTGCTTTCTCAGCGCCGAACAGCTGTACTTTGCCAACGCCTGGCACGCGGCGTAGTTCCTCAAAAACGTTACGCGCAAAATAGTCGCTCAGGTCCTGTTCGCTGAATCGACCCGAGGGCGAGCGCAACCCGACGATCATCAGAAATCCCGCGTTGGCCGCCTCCACGTTCAGACCGTTCTGACGTACGGTCAGCGGCAGCCGGGATTCAACCACCTTGATTTTGTTCTGCACATCAACCTGAGCGAGCTTGATGTCCGTTCCGGGTTTAAAGGTCACTGTAATGCTGGCAGTGCCTGACGTATCACTTGAAGACTCGAAGTAGAGGATGTCGTCAACGCTGGAGATTTCTCTCTCGATCAACGAAATGACCGACTCATTCATCGTTGCTGGCGTGGCGCCGGGATAGGTCACCGTAATGCTGACGCTCGGAGGAGCCACAGCGGGGTACTGCGCCACGGGCAACCGCGGAATGGCAATTATGCCTGCCAGTACAATAAACAGGGCGATAACCCATGCAAAAACAGGCCTTTCAATAAAAAATTGCGGCATCGGAATATCCGGGAATAAGCAGTAAAATTTGCAGTGTGCGTTAGGATCAGATTTGTTCCGTATGGACGCGGCGGCCGATATCACTCAGCTGGGAGTATTTCTCCAGCAGTTGAGGGCCATTATCCAGGCTGGTAGCGAACATCCACATATAGGTCATGACCGAATAAATGTGCCCGGCACTGATCCCCGTTGTCTGCGTCATCCAGATAATGGTCAGACTAAATAGCATGGCGACAAGCACGCCGATTGACAGATATCCCATTGCCTCGCGATCGGAGAGGCGTATGCGTAATCTGGCGAGCGTGGAGTAATGTCGCTGTAAAGATAACGATGTCGCCCTGCTAACAAAATCAACCTCTTTTTCCAGCCGATTATTGAGTTTGTTATAGAGCACTTCATTTTTACGGGCAAAACCAGGCAGGAAACAGGCCAGTAAAGCCAGGATGACCAAACAGGCAATACCCGCCCAGAATTCGATAATCAGCAACATCACTGCGGCACCCATCATCGAAAACAGCGAAGTGATGAGCATAGGAAAGTGCAGTTCAAAAAAATCAACAAACTCTCTCGACAACACAACCCGTGCTGCAACGGTTGAATGATTAAAGTTATTTTTACGTTGAGTCTTAATCACGGATACGGCCAGGGCCGCATAAATTCTGGCAAAAGTGCGGGTATCAACGCTTCTGCGCGCTGCACCCAGACACCAGATAAATAAGATCAATACGCCATAGAGCATCGCATTTATCGTCTGCCCGGACATGATGGCGTTAATGGAGACGCCAGCCAGAATCGGATACAACAGATAAGTGACGTTTTCGGCAACGACCAATAAAAAAGTAAAGAACAGCTTTTTGCGGTAGCGGTTAGCCAGTGATTTCAGCGTGCCGGAGGCGCTTGTGGTCGGGGAGATAGCCTTTATATTTTCAGTGTTCATGAGTGGTACTTCTGTTAAAATAGAGCAAGTGCTCAATAATGGTATATGTTATTTGAGCAACTGCTCAAAGTCAACTGAGGTAAGAGATGAACGCTAAATCTGAGCTAATGAAAGAGAAAATTCTTAATGCGGTTATTGAGTTATTTACAGAGAAGGGTATTGATAAGGTTAAAACGCGAGATGTAACAGAGTATCTGGGCCTGTCACGAAGCCATATTTACCATTATTTTAAAGACTGGCAGTCGCTGAGTCTCGCGGCAGTAACAAGTTTTATCAATGCAGAAATCAAGGAATTTCGTCTCATCATTCAGCCTTTATCCGCCAGGCAAAAATTGCAGGAATTTATTAACGGGATGATTACCGATGCCCCCGACCCGACCCGTAAATTATATGGTTCCTTATGGTTACTCTCTACCCATGACGAAGCTTACGCGAGTCTGATGCAAACCTTTCTGGATGAGTGGCATGAGGTGCTGGCAAACATTATTCAGACAGGCATGGACGAGCAGTCGTTCCGAATTGTTGATGTGCACCGCGTAGCGCGCCAGTTGGATGCAATGCTGTTTGGTTATAGTGAGCAGATCTTAACCCTGCCATCTAAAGGCTTAGTAGAGCAGGCGAAGGAAGATATCGACGATTTTATCCATAGAAACATACTGACATGCTGATAAAACATTAATTTAGCGTGACGGCCCTGAACTGCAAGGATGGAGCGGTCAAGACTTAGGGGCGGCAGAAGCGTTTTGCTTCAACTCTGTCTCCTGCAAGCCCCCGGATGGATATGTTTAAATTATGAAGTGGGCTATTAAACGGAAAATTAGCTGTACCAGCAACATCCACTGCTGGGATTAACCAAATACAAATACAGCGCCATGCCCGTTCATCAATTATTTCAGACGACAACTCATTCATTCGTAACAGGCGCGGTTTTCGCATCGTTGTTAATTGGCCTGGTAGCCGTGTCAGGTTGGTTTTTTATCAAATAAGCGTTGGGATGGTCACCAAGGGTTAAAATTATCGACATCCCCGCCTCAACCATTCACCTGCCTGAAAGGGTTGTAAAATGTGTGTACGATCAGGGATATTGATGCGGCTATTCGCAGCGCAGGTGACGAAAGGGAAGGGATCAAGGTGAAAACGTCGGGAACCAATCTGGAACACGCACGGGCGCACAATCGCCGCGTGATCATTGAAGCTATTCGCCTGCACGGCGAATTGACCCGCGCCGAGCTGGCTCGTCTCACCGCGCTGACGCCGCAAACCGTGTCAAATATTGTGGCAGAGCTGGAGCAGGCCGAACTGCTCACCAGTCGCGCGCCGCGCAAACAAGGACGCGGGCAACCGGCAATTCCGGTGACGCTTAATCCCGCCAGCGCCTTTTCGATCGGCATCCATCTTGATCACCAAACGTTGCTGATTGTGCTGGTGGATCTCACCGGCGAAATTCATTTCCGCCGCCTGATTCTGGTACAAAAACCCCAGCCGGATGCCACATTAGCGCGCATCGCCGACGTGCTCAGCGAAATTAAAACGCAGCTGGGCGATCGCTGGCAGAAAGTGCTGGGCATTGGCGTGGTGATGCCCGGTCCGTTTGGTGTTGAGGGCATCTCTTCAATGGGGCCGACCACGCTGCACGGCTGGGAACAGGTGGACATCGAAGCCAAACTCGCCGCGATGAGCGGCGTGCCGGTGACGTTGGAAAACGATGCCACGGTGGCAGCAATTGGTGAGCGCTTTCATGGCGTCGCGCGTCAGCTCAATTCGTTTGTCTATCTCTACATCGGCACCGGTTTGGGCGCTGGCATCATCATGGATGGCCACGTCTATAGCGGCCATGCGCATAACGCCGGCGAAGTCGGGCATGTGGTGGTGGAGCCGGGCGGACGTGAATGTTACTGCGGCAACCACGGCTGTTTAGAACGCTATGTTTCACTGCAGGCGGCGTACGAGTTTTGCGGGCTCGATCCGATGACCGCTTTGCCGGAAGATTTGCTGGAAGTCGATCCGGCGCTGTTCGATAAATGGATCGATAGCGTGTTAACGCCGCTGCGTCAGGCGATTAACCTGCTGGAATGCATCTTCGATGCCGAAAGCGTGATAATCGGCGGCATGATGCCTGCGGTGCTGCTGGATAAAATCATGCGTCGCCTGCCGCCGCTCTATCAGTCAGTGCGCGGTCGCTACCTCACCGGAACACGCGTAAAGATCGGTATGACCGGCAGCGATACCGCCGCGCTGGGTGCCGCCGCGCTGCCGATTTTTGACGAGTTCAATCCACAGTTTAACGTGTTGATGAAGTAGCGGCCTGATCATGCCGCGACCTTCACTGCCGTTTTCCGCTTCTCCTTCATCTTCCAGCACAGCCACAGCGCAATGAACCACACCGGCGAAGCGGCTAGCGCGGCGAGCGTGTCGGAATCAAATATCATGATCACTACCGAAAACAGGAAGAACATCAGCGTCGCCCACGCCATCATCCTGCCGCCGGGCATCTTAAATTTGGATTTTTGATGCAGATCCGGACGCTGCCGGCGGTACACCAGATAAGAGACCAGAATCATACCCCAGCAATAGATCACCAGAATGGCGGCCAGCGTCGAAACGATGGTGAACAGTGTTGTCACATTCGGCACCAGGAACAGCAGCAAGGTGCCGCTCAGCATGCAGAAGCAGGAGAACAGCAGGCTTCGCAGCGGGATACGCGTGGTGCGTGAAAGAATACGAAACTGCCAGTGCGCATGCTTCTCGATCGATAAGCCGTATAACATGCGGGTGCTGGAGTAGACGCCGCTATTGGCGGAAGACATCGCCGAGGTGAGTGCGACGAAATTAATGATCGCTGCCGCCGCAGGCAAGCCGGCTTTGGCAAACAGCGTCACGAACGGGCTGGTATCCGGCGATACCCCTTGCCAGGACGTCACCGCGATGATCACCATCATCGAGAGCAAGTAGAAAATCACAATCCGCAGCGGCAGAGAGTTGATCGCGCGCGGCAAAATTTTCTCGGGATCGCGCGTTTCTGCCGTCATGGTGCCGAGCAGCTCAATGCCGGTGTAAGAGAAAATCGCGATCTGGAAACCAGCCAGAAAACCGGTGATGCCATGCGGCATGAACACCGCAGGATCGGTGAGGTTGTGCACCGAGGCTTTAACGCCATCCGGCGAGGTCCAGCCGGTAAATACCATCCATCCGCCGGTGATGATCAGCGCGATGATGGTGATCACTTTGATCAGCGCAAACCAGAATTCAGCTTCACCAAAAGCCTTCACCGACAACATGTTAAACAGACACAAAATACCGAGGGTAAATAACGCGGGTATCCACGCCGACATTTCCGGGAACCAATACTGCATATACGCGCCGCATACCACCACATCGGCGATGCAGGTCACCACCCAACTTAGCCAGTACGACCAACCGAGAAAGAAGCTGGCTTTAGGGCCGAGATAATCACTGACAAAATCGGCAAACGAGCGATAGTCGAGCCGGCTAAGCAGCACTTCCCCCATTGCCCGCATCACCATATAGCTAAAAAAACCCACCAATAGGTAGATGATTAATATCGAGGTTCCGGCTACCGCAATATTGCGTCCCGCGCCCATAAACAGCCCGGTACCGATCGATCCGCCCAGCGCGATCATCTGAATATGGCGTTCGCTCAGCCCTCGCTGCAGTTTTTGCGGGGCGTCGTGAGCCCGAGCAGGCTGAATCTGCCCTTGTGTAGGTTTGTTAGACACAATGATTCCTTCAGTCTGGCGAAAAGACGCATGACGATGCCTGCCCGCAAGCATCAATGGCAAATATGGGTTGAACCTTAAAGAGGCACGTTTAAATAGATGAAAGAAAAACGAAATTAATAAAACGCTAATTCATGATGGAGGTTTCCAGCTGGGTTTTACTCATCGTGGTGGCGAGTGTTAACAAAGTCAATGCGGAAAAATAACAGTTTATTCACTTTTTGATGACCATCAAAGAACTGAAAAATAGGGATAAAATCAAAATTTATGCAATTAAGTGCATAATTAATGCATGGATATGCGCCATATGTGGCTCTTTTTTAATGCTTAGTTATTCATTTATTCAGGCATTTTTGTGTCGAAAAAGTTAAACCCCTCTTATTTGGCCTGACCCGCTTGTCTGAAAAGGTGTTAAATTACTTTCCGTCTAGTGCAATGCATTACCTTTCCACGTCTTTTCAATATAAATAACTCTGAACCTACAGGCTTCTCATGGAAAAGTTATCTTACGCTTCTGAAAGCAGTACATCTCCCTGGACTACCTACCTGAGCCAAATTGACCGTGTTGCGCCTCATCTTGGTGAATTGTCTCGCTGGATAGAAACCCTGCGTCACCCCAAAAGAGCACTGATTGTCGACATCCCGGTGCAGATGGATGACGGCTCGATTCGCCACTTCGAAGGCTATCGCGTACAGCACAATCTCTCACGCGGGCCGGGCAAAGGGGGCGTGCGTTACCATCCTGCTGTCGATTTGAATGAAGTGATGGCGCTATCCGCCTGGATGACCATCAAGTGTGCGGCGGTTAACCTGCCTTATGGCGGCGCCAAAGGCGGCATCCGTGTCGATCCGCACTCGCTGTCTGAAGGTGAACTGGAGCGATTAACCCGCCGCTACACCAGTGAAATCGGCCTGATTATTGGCCCGCAGAAAGATATTCCCGCACCCGATGTCGGCACCAATGGCAAAGTGATGGCGTGGATGATGGATACCTACTCCATGAATCACGGCACCACCATTACCGGTGTGGTCACCGGTAAACCGATCCATCTTGGCGGCTCGTTAGGGCGTGAGAAAGCGACGGGGCGTGGCGTATTTATTACCGGTCGGGAAGTGGCACAACGCTCCAATATCACCATTGAAGGCGCACGCGTGGCGCTGCAGGGCTTTGGTAATGTCGGTAGCGAAGCCGCGCGTCTGTTCGCCGAAGCCGGTGCGCGTGTGGTGGTGATTCAGGATCACACCGCAACCTTACTCAACGAAGGCGGTATTGACTTAGCCGCGTTGACTGCATGGCAGATCGAACATAAACAGATTGCTGGCTTCCCTGGCGCGCGAGAGATCGACAGAGAGCAGTTCTGGACCACCGCCATGGATATTCTGATCCCGGCGGCGCTGGAAGGACAAATTACCCGCGAGCGCGCAGAAGTTATTAGTGCCAAACTGGTACTGGAAGGGGCAAACGGCCCAACTTATCCGGATGCAGATGATATGCTCGCGAGTCGCGGCGTGCAGGTGGTGCCAGACGTAATCTGTAACGCTGGCGGGGTAACGGTGAGTTACTTCGAATGGGTGCAGGATATGGCGAGTTTCTTCTGGAGCGAAGATGAGATTAACCAGCGTATGGACCGCATCATGACCCAAGCCATGGTTCACGTTTGGGACAAGGCCGCCGAAAAGCGCTGCTCGCTGCGCACTGCCGCTTATATCGTTGCCTGCGAACGTATTTTACTGGCACGTAAAGATCGCGGTATTTATCCGGGCTAATTAATTATATTTTAAGTTTGTTTAAATTAAAGGATAAACGCCTTCGTAGTGGGCAGAGGGCGTTTATCTTCGCTATTAAGCGAGGTTTACGCCGCGTAAACCTGACCAGCACCTTGCGGCGGATTGAGTAATCATCACCGAAGGATCCTCACTGAACTCGCTCACCAAAGTCACCACCCGGTCGGTTAAACTCCTTATATTCTCGCTGCCTACATAAACGTATTCATTGGTGGGTAACACATAAGTGTAGCCTTTCTCGCACACCAAGCTACGCGCGAAACCATTCTCAAGCATCGCATAGAGCAATTCAATTTGCGCGCCAGCGGTGGGTTCTTTCAATTCGATACGGATAGTATAACTGAGCATGATATTATCTCCGGTGGCTTAATTTAAGTTTACTTAAGTTTAATTGACCAGAAATGAATTTCATTTTTTTAAGATAAATCTTAGCGCGAATTTATAAGTGATGACCGCCGTTAACAGTAAATACTGGCCCTATTAAGCGCAGCGACAAAAAGGGTTAAATAATAGTTATTAAATTACTCTTTTATTACGTTCGGCTTAAATAAGTTTATTTTTAATTAAAGACAGCCGACTCCACGCAGACTATAATTATTTTATGGCTCACTTTGGGCTGATTACTAAAAAGTGTACAAATAGTATCCGCAACGGGCGATTTTAAAGATTTTTATTAATTAGTATTTATCTCTGCCCATGAGGAGTAGCGGATGAACTTAAGCATCACGGATTTTTATGTCTTTAGTCAGGCAGATACAGAAGGGTGCTGCAATCTACACCGCGATAGTTGCCGCCTGGCTCCTGCCTATGATAATCGTGTGTTCATGGGATCATTTTATTCTCCTGACCATGCCTGGCAATATTTCCACACGCATTATCCCAACAGCCGAGCGGTATTTTGCTTGTTATGCATGAAAGAATAATGTGTGAAAAACCTTCTGCCTGAAAAATAGCGGCAGAAGGTTGTATTTAACTTTAACGAGCAGGACAGAAACTGGCCAGCAATGGATGTTTTACCCGCTAGCACAACGCATCTAAGCCGTTCCAACCTCACTGTGATGAATATAGCCTGCCACCGCACGCCGCGTAAGCTGCCCCAGCATCTGCTGCGCACCATCTGCTGCATTGTGCTGACACAGTGCGATGCCCATATTTCCCGCCGCGGGCAGCAACGCATTCAGGTGATTGAATCGCTGGCGGCGCCGCGCTTTATCTACGATCGCCATTATCTCAGCGGTGGTCGTAGCGATCGCTATGTGTTGCTGAACATTGTGGCAGGCAAACCGCGCAGCGCGGAACAGAAGCGGGCAACCTATCGGGTGTTGAGTGAACGGCTGCAACAGCGGCTCAATCTCGATCCCAATGATTTAATGATCATCATCCAGCAAACCCAGCCCGAAGACTGGAGTTTTAGCGGCGGGAAGATGTTGGATTTGGGGATGATAGTTTAAAACCGCACAAATCGTAGCGGCGCGGTATATCGCGCATTGGTGCATAAACTTCATGCGTAATAAATCGCGCCGCTACAGCGTGTACGCTTTGTAAAAAGCAGTCATTCCATTACCCAATGCCCCTCACTCACCTCACGATAACGTCGCGCTTCGGGCACAAATCCCAATGCACGCACCGGGCTTTTCAGCTCGCTGATGTCAATCTGGCGCTTCACATGACGGCGCGCCGGATCGGGCACCGGCACCGACGACAGCAATTTACGCGTGTAATCATGCTGCGGATTTTCAAATATTGCCGCGCGCGGGCCGATCTCGACGATTTCACCCAGCAGCATCACCGCCACGCGATGACTGATGCGCTCAACCACCGCCATATCGTGGGAAATAAACAGATACGACAAGCCAAGGCTCTGTTGCAGGTCGAGCAGCAGATTGATGATTTGCGCTTTCACCGTGACATCCAGCGCCGACACCGATTCATCGGCGATGATCATTTTTGGATCAAGCATCAATGCGCGAGCGATGCAGATACGCTGGCGCTGGCCGCCGGAAAATTCGTGCGGATAGCGTTTCATCATGTCAGCGGATAACCCGACGCGCTCCATCAGCGAGGCGGCTTTCGTGCGCGCCTCGGTTTTGCTGCCTAAGCGATGTTGCAGAAAAGGCTCGGTCAGCGCTTCCAGCACCGACATGCGCGGATTGAGGCTGGCAAACGGATCCTGAAAAATCATCTGCATGGCGCGGCGCAAAGTGCGCAGCTCATGAGCAGAAAGATTCAGTACGTCGTAACCATCAAAGGCCACTTCACCCGCGTCGGGTGTGACGAGGCGCGTCAGTGAACGTCCGGTGGTGGATTTTCCACAGCCCGATTCACCAACCAGCGACAAGGTTTCGCCCGGCATTAGATCAAACGAGATGTTCTCCACCGCATGTACCGCGCCGGTTTTGCGGCTGAATACGCCTTCGTGGATGCTGAAGCGGGTGCTGAGATTTTTAACCGACAGCAGCGGCTGCTGCGATGTCGATACAGCGTTGGTCTCAGATGCGTCGCGCTGGTCAAAGGAAAACTTACGCGGTCCAGCAATGCCGCGCATCGCGCCAAGCTGCGGCACGGTCGCAATCAGCGTGCGGGTGTAATCCGCAGCGGGCGCGGAAAAAATCGCGGCGGTGGTGCCGGTTTCCATCACATCGCCTTGATACATCACCAGCGTGCGATCCGACACCTCTGCCACCACGCCCATATCGTGGGTGATAAACAGCACCGCCGTGCCTTCCTCTTCCTGCAACGTCTTAATCAGGTCAAGAATCTGCCCCTGAATGGTGACGTCCAGCGCGGTGGTCGGTTCATCGGCAATCAGCAGTTTTGGCCGCAGCGCCAGCGCCATCGCAATCATCACGCGCTGGCGCATGCCACCGGAAAAGTGGTGCGGATAATCATTGAAGCGTTTCGCCGCGTTGGGAATACGCACTTTCTCCAGCAGCCGAATGGTCTCTTCACGCGCGACGCGTTTACTGATTTTGCGGTGATTGATCAGCGCCTCAGCAATTTGATTGCCGATGGTGAACGACGGATTCAGGCTGGTCATCGGCTCCTGAAAAATCATCGCCACCGCATTGCCGCGAATGTCACGCATGGCGGATTCGCTCAGCGTCAGCAGATCGACGCCGTTCAGCAGCACTTTGCCGCTGACGCGCGCGTGGCGCATGTTGAGTAAGCGCATGATCGCCATCGAGGTGACGCTTTTCCCCGAACCGGATTCACCGACAATCGCCAGCGTTTCACCGGCATTAACGGTGAGCGACAGGTTCTTCACCACCTCGCGCCAGTGATCCTCAACGCGAAAGGCGACGGTCAGATTTTCGATGCGCAGCACCGGTTCGACTGCTGAAGCGGGCGCGTTCATTTCGCTGCCATAAAGCGTGCCGATAAGTGGCTAACCGGCAGATAAGTGAAATCGGTATCGAACGGATAGGCGGGCTGCAATTTGCGCTTGCGAGTTAAGCGTTCCACATATTGATCAACCACGCCTTCCGACAGCGCCATCAGGTTGGGATTGGCCAGGGGTGCCAGCTCCGGCGACAGATAACCGGACTTCACTACCACGATTTTGGCCGCTGCGGGATCGAGGCCGAGCAGGGCGAAATCCGCCAGGTTGTGATAAGGACGGCGACGGTCGGCGACCACCAGCGTAATGCCGCCGGTTTGCAGCAGCGCCTGTTTCGCCAGCGAACGCGCATCATCGCTGAGATGTTTCACCACAAATTCGGCCTGCACTTTGCCGCCGGCCGGATCGAGTGAAGCGCCAACATTCAGCGTTAAGCTTGCGCCAACGCCAGCAGCAAAGGCCGCGTCAGTGGCCGGTTTATCGGTGATACCAGCCACGATCACCTGCTGCGCACCCTGGCGAATCAGTTCCGCCAACACATCCGCGCGATCGCCGACGCCGCCGCCGGTGGGATTATCCCCAGAATCAGCCAGAATCACCGGCGCGGTTTCGCTGGCGATGGCCATGCTGACGCACTCTTCAATGCTGCCGGTGACGCAGCCAAAACTAAATTCATCGCGCGCCTGCCAGTAAGCCAGCGCCAGTTTAGCCGCCTGTTCCGCCAGCACATCGGCATCGGTGCCGGTCATGATCGCGGCGGCGGTGGCGCGCGGTTCATCGGCCCAGACGTAACCGACCATCAGCGACGCATCCCAGACGTGCTCCAGCTGGTTTATCGCGGGCAAACGGGCATACAAACTTTTGGCGGGTTCATCTTCGGTGCTGGTGCGTTCACCGGGTAACACCACCGGAATCGGCGCCCACACCACGCCGGGTTTGACGCCGGTTTGCAGGCTTTTCACCAGCATCGATACCGAGCGGCGCATGGTCTCTTCGACATCGATGTGCGGCGCAGTGCGATAGGTCGAGAACATATCGATGGCATCAATGATGCGTTGCGTAACGTTGCCGTGCAGATCGTAGCTAACGGTGATCGGGCACTCCGCGCCGACCAGCTCGCGCGTGGCGCTGATCCAGTCGCCTTCGGCATCTTCCATGCCTTCAACATAAACCGCACCGTGCATCGCGAGATAAACGCCATCCACCGGCAAATGTGCCGCGAGGCGCGTCAGGAAATCCTGCTTAAAATCGTCGTAGGTGACGCGCGCCACCGGACCACCGGCGATGGCGCGCGCGTGGAAGGTCGGCAGAAACTCGGCATCATAATCCTGCAAAAAGGCGAAATAAGGATTGGTGGTCAGTTCATCCCCGCGCACGATGCGGAAGTCGTCGGCATAATTCAGCACCGGATTATAAGTACTGCACTCAGTATGAATGCCACCAAAAGCAATGCGCATAGCAGCCTCCGCTAGTCGGGTAAGTGAATGATAAAACGATACGCCGCCACACTGGCTGCGGCTCTGGCCCAGCTCTCTTCGTTGATCACCATGCTGGCGATCGGTGTTTTGCCGATAATCGACGGCAGCACATGGCTGTCGATGGCCTGCATCACCACGGTTTTAAGCAATCCATCAAACGCATTGGGCTGATGCGCAATCACAATCAACTCGGGATCGTTCATCTGGATAATATTGGCGATGGATAAGCCCAGCGCATGACCGGCCTGATGCAAAATGGCAATCGCCGCGCTGTTACCTTTCACCGCCAGCGCTTCCAGTTCGGTAATCGATTCACATTCCAGCGCTTTATCACGCACGCTTTCGCGGATGGCGGTTAACGAGGCCAGCGTATCGAGGCAGCCGCGTTTGCCGCAGCGGCAGGGACGTCCGCCGGGCTCGATGGTGCAGTGGGCGATTTCACCGGCAGCGCCGTGCGCGCCCCGATGCAGTTGGCCCTGAAAGAAATGCGCCGACCCAATGCCATCACCGTGCGAAATCAGGGTGAAGTTGCGCGCCTTTTTTGCCACGCCGAAAATCTTCTCGCTCACCGCCAGCGCTTTGGCATCGTTTTCTAACGACACTTCCAGCCCGGTTTGCTGTTTCAGCAGTTCCGCCAGCGGCACGTTCTTCCAGCCCAGCAGCGCCGACTGCACGCAAATCGCCTGATGTTCATCGACAAAGCCGGAAAGCGTCACGCCCAGGCCAATCAGCTGATCCTGCGTAATTGATTTCTGCGCAATCAGGTCCGGGATCGCCGCCGCAATGGTTTTGGCCAGCTGCGGCGGATCGAGATTCAACGGCATCTGGGTGGCGGCCAGCGTGCGGCCGTGCATATCAATCAGCACCAATACCACGCGTTCGTCCAGCAGCGAGGCACCGAGAAAATAGGCGCTGTCGGCACGCATTTTTAATAACACCGATGGGCGACCCTGGCCGCTGGATTCCGGAATACTCTCTTCCAGCAATCCGGCCTGCAGCATCTCTTTCACCAGCGTGCTAATTGCGGCTTTGCTTAATTTCATTTTTTCCGCAAGCACGGTGCGGCTCATGCCATGCGACGCAATAAGTAAGCGCAGAATTTGTTGCTGGTGGGCATTGAGCATTGAAGTTCTCACAGCGTTAGCACTATGCGCTGACAATAATAAGGACAGAAAACAAATACAACGCTATTTAGTTAAATTTCTGAATGTAGATCTGATTATAAGTAAATTATATGAACCAACCTATTGGCTTTTGTTTGGTGAGTGTGGCTTATATAGCGTGGATATTTCACCGATCGTTTCAATGATTCATTGAGGGCCTTCATGGAAAGCAAAAATAAGCATTTCAAGGTACTGACGCTGGCCGGCTGTTTACTGGCGTCGATGGCGAGCGCCTCCGTTTTTGCCAGCCAGCTGGTGATCATGCAGAACGAACCACCGCGCAGCATGGATCCTGGCAACCAAACCGCGACCTTCACCGGCACGGTGCTGGACCCAATGTACGAAGGCCTGACGCGTCTCGGTGATGACGGCAAAATCATTCCGGCATTGGCATTATCCTGGACATCCGATGACAGCGGACTTAACTGGACCTTTACCCTGCGACCCAATGTGAAATTCCACGACGGCACGCCCTTTAATGCCGATGCGGTAGTGGAAAACTTCCAGCGTCATTTAAATACGCAGCGCGGTTTAGCGGGTAGTGGGAAAATTCGCACCTTTATTCAGGACGTGAAGAAAAAAGACGAACTTACCGTCACGTTTCAGCTGAAAAAAATTAATCCGGCTTTTTTAACTGTTTTAGCCTCCGGCCCAGGATTAATGGTGAGCCCAAAAGCGGACAAGGCGGGCAGTATTAACAATAAAGCCGACGGCACCGGGCCTTATAAACTGGTGCAGTACAAATCCGGTGAATATGTACTTGAACAAAAGAATCCCGACTATTGGGGGAAATCTTCCGGTCCGGATGAAATTAAATGGACGTGGAGCAGCGAGCCTTCAGTGATGAATATGGCGCTGCAATCGGGTCAGGTTGATATTATTAACCCGGTGCCGCCGCAGTTTGCCGGCATGTTAAAAAACAACGCCAACGTAAATCTTAAACAGTCGCCGGGCGCGGCGGTGTTCTGGGTCGATCTCAATACCCAAAGCAAAGCGCTGAGCGATGTGCGCGTGCGTCAGGCGCTGAATTTCGCCACCGACCAGCAGGCGCTGGTGAAAGCCATCATGTTTGGTTATGCGCAACCGGCAAACTCCGCGTTGGCACCGGTCGATCCCAACTACGACAATAGCTTGCATAACTATCCGTACGATCTGCAAAAAGCCAAAGATCTGCTGAAAGCGGCGGGCTATGCCGACGGTTTCCCGATGTCGATTGCGGTGCAGGCGCCGGATGCGCGTACCGCACAAGTGCTGCAGGGCATGTGGAGCAAAATCGGCGTGAAACTTAACGTGCGCCAGATGGAGAGCGGCGTGTGGACCAAAGCAGCATTTGCTGATGGCAAAGAGAAAGCCGCGCAGGGCACCGATGCGGTGCTGGCGTCCTGGTCTTCCGGTTTATATGGCTCGGATCTGCAGCTGCGTCCGCTGTATCACACCAGCAGCTTTGCGCCGGGCGGGGCTAATCTGGGCTTCTTCAGCGACAAGCAAACCGATGATCTGATCGATACCGCCGCATCCACACTCGACGATGCCAAACGCAAAGATCTCTATTTCCAGGCGCAAAAACAGATCAGCGGATTAGCGCCGCAGGTGTTGCTGTTCTATCAGGACGATCTCTATGCCGCACGTAAAAATATCAGCGGCGTGGTTATGCAGCCGGGCGGACAAATCGTCGTGCGCGACGCAGTGAAGCAATAACCTCATGGCTGATGTGATATGAAAGCGTACGTCGCAAAAAAGGTGCTTTCGCTGCCGTTAATTATTTTCGGCGTGTCGATTATCGTGTTTATCGCCATCCGCGCGCTGCCGGGCGATCCGGCGCGGCTAATGGCGGGACCGGAAGCGCCGCAGGAAGCGGTGGACAGTATGCGCGTGCGGCTGGGGCTCGATCAGCCGCTGCCGCTGCAATATGTCAGGTTCGCGGCGGAAGCGCTGCACGGCAACCTTGGCTTGTCGTTGCAGTCGCAGCGTCCGGTGATGACGGAGATCAGCGAGCGTTTGCCGTACACCTTATCGCTGGCGGCGCTGGCGTATCTGCTGGCGATTGCGATAGGTGTTCCGGCGGGCATGACCGGCGCCATTTATCGCCAGCGTATTCCGGATCAAATCGTGATGGTGCTGACCATTGCCGGTGCGTCGATTGCCAACTTTTGGCTGGCGCTACTGGCGATGAATTACTTCGCGGTCGAGTTGGGCTGGTTACCGCTGCTGGGCGCCGATTCGTGGAAAAACTACATCATGCCCACGGTTACGCTGGCAATCCTGCCGATGGCGATGATCGCCCGCATGACGCGTTCCAGCATGCTGGATGTGCTGAGTCAGGATTACATCCGTACCGCCAAAGCCAAGGGATTATCCTCCGCCAGCATTAACTGGAAGCATGCGCTGCGAAATGCACTGATCCCGATTGTCACCATTGTGGCGCTCAACTTCGGCAGCTTGATTGGCGGCGCGGTGGTCACTGAATCGGTGTTCAATTGGCCGGGCATTGGCCGCTTGCTGGTGGACTCGGTGCGCTACCGCGATTATCCGGTGATTCAGGGCGTGACGCTGGTGGCCGTGACTGGCGTGGTGCTGATGAATCTGGTGGGCGAAATCCTGATTGGCTTGCTCAATCCAAAAATAAGGTTCGACTGATGAACAGCATTGATACTTCCGTGCTGCCGCCGCGTTCGCGCAGCCGACACCTGATCAGCACTTTACTGGCAAATCCGTCCATTGCCATCGGCGGTGCGTTAGTGCTGCTGGTGGTGCTCGCTGCTGCGCTGGCTCCGCTGATTACCCATTGGGATCCAGTGGATCAGGATCTGCTCAACACCTTGCAAGCGCCATCGGCCGCGCACTGGTTTGGCACCGACGATTATGGCCGCGATCTTTTTTCGCGCGTGATTTACGGCGCGCGTATCACGCTGTTTGAAGTGAGCCTCAGCGTCGCGATCTCCATGGTGATCGGTATTCCGCTCGGCATCATTTCCGGCTTAGCGGGATGCAAGATGGATGCGCTGATCATGTGGGTAATGGATATCATCTTCGCCTTTCCCGGCATCGTGCTGGCGATTTTGATCGTTAGCGTGCTCGGCGAAGGACTGACCAATATGCTGATCGCCATTTCGCTGTTTTCGATTCCGGTGTATGCGCGTCTGAGCCGCAACCTGACGCTGGGCCTGAAGAACATGGAGTACATCGAAGCGGCGCATATGCTCGGGGTGCGCTATCCGCGCATCATTACGCACTACATTCTGCGCAACTCAATTGGACCGCTGATTGTGCAATCCACGCTGACGGCGGGCGCGGTGGTGCTGTCCGCCGCCAGTTTGTCCTTCCTCGGTTTAGGCGTGCAGCCACCGATGCCGGAGTGGGGCACCATGATGAGCGATGGGCGCAACTTCCTCGGCCTGAATATTTATGTGTCACTCTTCCCCGGATTGGCGATTTTGATTACCGTGCTGGGCTTCAATGTGTTGGGCGACGGTTTGCGTGATGTGATGGATAAACGTTTATGAGAAGACAATCTGCGGTGATTTGCCTCGATCTGGGCGGCTCTTTTATCAAGCTAGGCGTGATGAATGCGCAGGATCAATTAATCCTGCTCGATCAGCATAAAATTCCGGCTACCAGCTGGGACGATTTCACCGCGCTGGTTAGTCGCATGATAGCCCAGCATCACCTGCAGTTTACCGCCAGCAGTGCGGTAGCGATCTCCACCGCGGGCATTGTGGCACCCGACTCTGGCGAGATATTTGCCAGCAATATTCCCGCGTTTCACCAGCGCAGTTTGGCGAACGAGTTGGGTGCGCTGCTGCAACGCCAGGTGATTGTGCATAACGATGCCGACTGCTTCACGCTGGCGGAAGCGCTGGCGGGCGCGGGAAAAGGTCACAAAGTGGTGTTTGGCGCGATTCTGGGTTCGGGCGTTGGCGGCGGATTGGTGGCAGATGGCCGCATCATTACCGGGCAAAACGGATTGACCGGCGAATGGGGACATGGGCCAATCACATTAACCGAAGTGGAGATTGATGGCGTCACGCGGCGACTGCCGCGTAAGGCGTGTCCATGCGGGCAAAAGGGCTGTCTCGACAGCTACGGCGGTGCGCGCGGGCTGGAAAATCTGCATCAGACGTTGCATGACCGCACGGCGAGCAGCGTTGAGATTATCGAATGCTGGCAGCAGCAGGATGCGCTGGCGCAGCAAACCGTTCAGGCATGGCTGCAAATTGTCGGTCAGCCGCTGGCATACACCATCAATATCACCGGCGCGTCGCGCGTGGCGGTGGGCGGCGGATTGGCATCGGTGGCTCCGCTGATCGCGGCGTTAGATGAGGTGGTGCAGGGTTACGTATTGCGCCGCACCGTACATCGTCTGGTGGTGCCAGGTGAGTTCGCGCATCACGGCGGCATGATGGGCGCAGCGCTGTTGGCGCTGCAGAATACGCACACTCTGTAGCGGGGCGATTTATCGCGCAATGAATTGCGCCGCTACGGAAGCGGGATTTTGCGCTATCATAAGCCGCTCACTCTGCTCAGTCCTGACGATGATTGTTTCAGGCAATCACGATCCTGACTGAGTTCTTCACTTGCGGTTCGGAAAACTCATGTCATCAGTACAACCCCAACTTACTCAGCTGCCGGATGAGGCATCGCTGCCGCGTCAGAGCGTGCTAAAAGCTTTGTTCGCGCTCGGCACCGGCGGCTTTGCCATTGGTACCGGCGAATTCGTCATTATGGGACTGCTGCCTGATGCAGCCAAAGGTCTCAACGTATCGATCCCCTCGGCCGGGCATCTCATCAGCATCTATGCGCTGGGCGTGGTGATTGGTGCGCCGCTGCTGGCGGTGCTGGGCGCGCGCGCTTCACGTCGTAATTTCCTGATGACGCTAATGGGCCTGTTTGCCGCCGGCAACCTGCTGAGCGCCATAGCGCCGGGATACTACTCGATGCTGCTGGCGCGTTTCCTCGCCGGTTTCCCACATGGCACCTTCTTCGGCGTGGCGGCGCTGGTCGCAGCCGGTTTGGTTGAACGGCGCAAACGCGCGCAAGCGGTCTCGATGGTGCTGTTCGGCCTGACCATCGCCAACTTACTCGGCGTGCCCGCCGTCACCGCTATCGGCCAATGGTTTGGCTGGCGCGATGCCTTTGCCATTGTCGGCGGTCTGGCGCTGGTGACCTTGCTGCTGATCTGGCTGTGGGTGCCAAACGTAGCGGGCGACAAAAATGCCAGCCCGCTGCGCGAATTGTCGGCGCTGACGCGCAAACAGGTACTGCTGACGCTGGCGATTGGCGCGGTGGGCAGCGGCGGTTTGTTTTCGGTGTTTAGCTACGTGAAGCCGACCATGACCGAACTGGCGCAGATGCCGGTGAGCTGGATCCCGGCGGTGCTGGCGTTATTTGGTTTAGGCATGATCATCGGTAACATCGCTGGCGGTCGTCTGGCCGATCGCGGCATTGAAAAGACCATCCGCATTTTGCTGATCTGGTCATTTTTGGTGCTCAGCGCCTTCGTATTTGCCGCGCATTATGCGCTGGCAGGTGCCATCAACGTCATGCTGGTGGGCACCATGGTGGCGCTGGCGGCGGTGTTGCAGATCCGTTTGATGGATGTTGCCGGTGATGCACAAACCATGGCGGCGGCAATGAACCATTCGGCGTTTAACCTCGCTAACGCGCTCGGTGCATGGCTGGGCGGCGTGACCATTTCCGCTGGTCTGGGATGGCAATCCACCGGTTGGGTGGGCGCGATTCTGGCGGTGTTGGGTCTGCTGATCCACGCGGTGGCGATGCGCGATGCGCGCCGTAAATCGATTACCTTCGCGCACGAAAGTCATTAACACCCTACCTACCGTAGCGGCGCGATATATTACGTATTGCCGGGCTGGGCACATTGCCGCCCTTAATATGCGCAATAGATCGCGCCGCAAGGGTAATTAATTATTACGCCAACTTCTGCTGCAAAAATGTCATAAACACCCGATTGATCTCACTGCGCTGACGGTGCTGCGGATAGAGCGCATTGAGATGGAGCGAGGTCGGCTGCCACTCTTCCAGCACCTTCACCAGCTCACCGCTCGCCAGCGCTGGTGCCACAATAAACTCTGGCAGCATAATCAGACCCAATCCGGCCACTGCTGCGTCGCGCAGCATTTCCCCGTTATTACTCACCATCGGCCCATGCACACTAATCACTTTGCGCTGGTCGCCGTTAAACAGTTCCCAGCCGGTCTGGCTTTCGCGCCCGTAGCGCAGACACAAATGTTCGCTCAGCTCCTCCGGCGTTCGCGGTGCGCCTGCGCCCTGCAGGTAGGAAGGGCTGCCGCAGATCACGCGGCGAAACTCGCCCAGTCGCCTGGCGATCAAACTCGAATCTGGCAGCGTACCGATGCGAATCGCCATATCAAATCCTTCACCCACCATATCGACATGCCGATCCGCCAGTTCAACCTGAAACTGCAAACCCGAATGCTGGCTGAGAAACTCGGCAATAAACGGCGACAAATGGCTGATACCAAACGACATCGGCACGCTCAGGCGGAAGCTGCCCTGCAGCACCTGACGACGCCCCGATACCGCCAGCTCGGCTTCCTGCACATCATCAAGAATGCGCTGCGCGTGCTGCGCAAACAGCTGGCCGTTATCGGTTACCGACAACTTCCGCGTGTTGCGATTCAGCAGCCGCGCGCCAAGCGATTCCTCCAGCGCGGCGATGCGGCGGCTGACATACTGCTTCGACAGCATCAGCTGTTCGGCGGCAGCGGTGAAGTTGCCGGCTTTGATGACGGCTACATAAATACGGAGATCTTCAATCTGCATATTGTCCACTTATCGGTGACAGTCATTGTCATTTTGACGCATTGTTAGGCAAATCAGTTTACGTATACTTGTTTGCAACGGGAAGGGCAATCGCCCCCCAACAGCAAATTTGAGGAGCAGACCATGATTGAACAACGCCTGTCAGAACAACGCGGAGTGGGTGACCACGGTTGGTTGAACTCGCATCATACGTTCTCTTTTGCCAGTTACTGGGATCCAAAACAAACCGGCTTCTCAGATTTGCTGGTGATCAATGATGACCGCGTTGCACCGGGTCGCGGTTTTGGTGCGCATCCGCACAACAACATGGAGATCATCTCCTACGTGCTGGAAGGCGCGCTGGAGCATAAAGATTCCATGGGCACCGGTTCGGTGATTGTGCCGGGTGATGTGCAGCTAATGAGCGCCGGCAGCGGCGTCACGCACAGCGAGTTTAACCACTCGAAAACGGACAACGTGCACTTCCTGCAGATCTGGATCGTGCCTGGCGAGCGTAATTCGCCTCCCGGTTATCAGCAGATTTCAGTGGCGGAACGTGACAAACGCGGTCAGCTGCGCCTGATTATTTCGCCGGCAGGGGATAACGGTTCACTCAGCGTGCGTCAGGATATTCGCGTTTATGCCGGACTGTTCGACGGTGTCGAGCAGCAAACCTTCGCGTTGGATGCCGATCGTTACGCCTATATTCACGTGGCTCGCGGCAGCATCGAAGTGAACGGCGTGAAGTTCAAAGAGGGCGACGGTGCACGCGTTCGCAACGAAAGCGCGCTGCAGTTTGCTAACGGTGATGATGCGGAAGTGCTGGTGTTTGATCTGCGTCCGCTGGAAGTGAATCATCCACAGCGTTAATGATTAAAATGCCGTAAAGAGCAGTGCGATCTATCGCGCTGGTGATGGCGGGGGAACTTTACGCTGATGCTACCGAAGACGTGTGATGTTTCTCCCTCGAAATGGCGCAAACGTAAGCAGGAAGTCATTTGATTGGATAAGGAAGTAATTTTAACAACATGTTTTAGAAATAGGTTATTAAAAAAAAGGAGCCTTTAAGGCTCCTTTATAACCATGACTATATCATCATTTTATACATACGTATGATACCCCGGGCTCCATTCTCGGTCCTGTAGGTCCAGTATTTACACCGCTTAAGTCAGCGCTGTAGTTCCATTCTCCGCCGAGAGAGTAACGGATATTTGAAAATTCGACGGTAGGTGAAGAAGAACCTGAAAATCTTTTGAAATCACCGCCGTTGCTCAAAAACGATTCAATATCTGTGCGATTGGCAACGGTACCTCCGCGTAATGAACAAGCAGCAATTGCTGTAGACTCAACGTTAGTCAGCGCAAAACTATTTTGGGTCCAATACATTCGACCATTCAAAGAATAAACATTCATTATTGCAATGTTTTTGTTAAGCGATGTTCCATTAATCGTTGCAGTAATCACAGCTGTTTGCGCTGCAGGAGCATTAAGTAATACAGGTTGGAGTGTAATATTGGCGATACCATTGTCATCCGTCATTGAGTTGCTTCCACTGAGCATGCCATTGACTGCACCCCATGTAACACTCGTACTGTTGATTGGATTTCCGTGAGCATCACGAATCGTTACACGCAACTCGGTAGAATCTTCGTTATTACCTACAATCTGTTCTTTTACAGAATCGATGGCAGCCACTCTGGCCGTCGCTGCGTCCGCAACAAACGTAACTGGATTCGCGTTAGTAGCAACAGCATTCACTGTTGCTGTCACTGTAGCTAGCTCGGCGACAGTGTGGCGCAATTCAATAGTTGCTTTACCATCCGGTCCGGTCAACGCGCTGGCACTGCTTAAGGTGCCTTTAGTGGTGCTCCAGCTCACGCTGTGATTCGCCACAAGGTTGCCGTTGGCGTCTTTCACCAGTGCGGTATAGGTCGCCATGTCGATATTGTTGGCTACCACCGTGGTTTTATCCACGCTCAGATCGCCACTGCTGATGACAGCGGTGCTACCGTCAGCCGTAAAGCTGACCGCTGAGGCGGAGGCTGTGCTGCCGCTGCCGGGTGTTGCGGTCACGGTAGCGCTGCCTGCTGTTGGTGAAGTTAGCGTAATGGTCGCTTTACCGTCTGCGCCGGTGTTGCTGGTCGGGGCGCTTAGGTTGCCGAGGTTTTTGCCCCAGCTCACCGTAATGCCAGATACCGGATTGCCGCTTGCATCTCTAACCTGTGCTGTGTAAGTCACCGCTTCAGTGCCGTTCGCTAACGCCGTAGTTTTATCTGCTGTCAGGTCGCCGCTGCCAATTTGTGCGCTGCTGCTGTCGGCGGTGACGGTTACCTGCGGAGCATTAACCGCCGCGTTGCCGTTCACTTGCGCTTTAACCTGGGCGATGCCCGCGGTTGTGCCGGTCAGTCGAATGGTCGCCGCGCCGCTAGCGTTGGTGGTGCTGCTTGCTGCATTGAGGCTACCGCGATCGGTGCTCCAGCTGACGTTCTGGCCCGCTAACGGGTTGCCGTTGGCGTCTTTGACGATGGCGGTGAAGGTTGCCGCATCTGCGTTGTTGCCGACGATGCTGCTCTTGTCCACAGTCAGGTCGCCGCTGCCAATCTGTGCGCTCGCGGCATCGGCAATAAAGCTAACCTGCGGTGCATTTACAGCGGGTTTGCCAGTAAGGCTGGCGGTAACCTGTGCCGCCGCTGCCTGTAACGATGTCAGAATAATCGTGGCCTGACCGTTAGCATCGGTGATGCTGGACGCTGCGTTCAGATTGCCGACGCTGGTCAGCCAGTTAACCGTCTGGCCAGCCAATGGATTGCCGTTGGCGTCCTTCACCATGGCGGTGTAAATAATGCCATCTGTACCATTCGCGGTAGCGCTAGCTTTATTCACAGTGAGATCGTTCTGACCAATGCCACCACTAGCAGCGTCAGCACCAAAACTGACGACGGGTGCGCTCACTGATGCACGGCCTTCTGGTGTTGCAGAAGTCTGCACCATCTGCGCAGCGGTGCTCGACAGCGTAATGGTCGCTTTACCGTCTGTGCCGCTAACACTGCTGCTACCGGACAAGCTGCCGCCGTTAGCCGACCAGTCAACGCGTACATCGGAGACAAGGTTGCCATTGGCATCTTTAATCACGGCTATAAAGGTCACTTTATCGCTGCCATCAGCGACTGCACTGATGCGGTCAACTGTCAGGTCGTTTTCGGCCAGGGTTGCGGTATTCTTATCGGCTATAAATGTTGCGTTAACTTTGGCACTGCCATTGTTCGCCGTGTTTGCGGTCACACTAACGGTTTCCGCAACTTTGCTGATGAACTGCACCGTAACGTAACCGTTTTGATCGCTAACAGCGGCCAGGCTGCTGCCTGGCGCAACTTGTGCGGAGCCGCTCAAGGCAAATGTCACTGCCACGCCGGCCACCGGGTTACCCGTGGCATCCGTCACGCGAGCCTGAGCGCTGTTAATCGCGCTGGCATTCGCCACGGCGTTGTCAGCAATCAGTTTTAAATCACCCTCTTTAACCTGTGCGGAAGCGGCGTCGCTGATCTGATTCACTGCGACGGAATGCAGAGCGATTTCACCCAGTGTCGCGGTTAAAACTGCCAGCATCGGGCGTGTACCTGAGGTTAGCGTTACGGTGTAAACACCATTGGCCTGTTCAGTGACATCACTGATTGAGGCCGATTTTGCCGTTACCGCTTTAGATTTGGCTTTTGCTTTCAACAGCGGAGTGTTGGCCTGTTCCTCTTTCAACGTCACGGCAATGTCCGCTGCCATCCCGGTAACAGGAGTGCCGGTTTCGTCATTCAGTGTAAAGCTGACAATTGAGGTTGTTGTACCATCGGCCAGAATGGTTTCAGGCGAAGCGGCGACGACACTTTTTTCAGCGCTTACCTGAGGACGGGTTACGGTAACCATGGTTGCGGCGACTTTAGAGGCATTATTGCGTGCATCATAAGCCACACCACTCAGCGGCCAGCTGTTTATTGCACCCGCGCTGTATTTCGGCAGCATCAACTGATACTTTCCGCCACTGAGGTCCTGCATTTTGCCACCGGCAGCCACAATAGATGCGTCATTCCAGACGATTTTCGCCAGGGCGTATTTACTCGTGAGTTGATAATTCACGGGCACGGTTTTGCCGCTTTGGCCGCTAATCTCTTTCGGCAGCACCAGATCAATCAGTTGCTGTTTGCGGTATTCGAGCACAATGTTGTTGTTACGCTCAACCAGATCCATCCCGCTGCCTGCCAGCGTACGTTTCATATTTACAGCTGAGGTGTCGAAGTGGCTCGCCAGCGATTGACCGAGCTGATAAGTAAGCTGCAGACCAAAACGAGTATCATTCTGGCTACCACCGCGTTTATGGTCGGCGGTGAAGGAGAGTAGTGGGACGGGCGTGTAACTCAGGCCAGCAGTAATTGCATCAGGGTTTTTTTGGCGCTTGTCTTTACCGTATAGCGCAACCTCGTTGCCGTAGTATTTTTCATACATCAGGCGGCCACCGATAGCAGCGTAGGCGGGAAGCCAGGCTTCAGCACGTAAATCAAAGCCGTTGGCCGGACGCGCATCGTAATCTTCCACATCACCTGAGTTGCGCCAATCGCTGAGGCGGTAATAGCCATTACCAGACAGTTTAAGGTAGTCACGCCACGCTTCAACACCACTTCCCAGACGCTTATGATCCCGGCTGAAATTCTGATCATAAAAGGCGTTATAGCCAATCATCCAGTCACCAATGAAATGGCGCTGGCCGAGGCCAAAGTTGCCAGTGATTTGCCCATCAACGTTGCGCACACCGTTTTGTGTGAATAATAAGCGCTCAGGAGTTTTGTATAGTGGCAGTAATAAATCTACTGCGCCAGCTCGCGGTCTAAAGTGACTATCGGTACCGAACTCAACGCGTGCGGTGCCGAAATTGTTTAACCACTGCTGCAATTCCTGCGAAGCCATGCCAGTAGTTTGTTGGACGGCATAACCATTAAGGCTACCCGACTGCACAGCCTGGCCGAAGACACTGGCGTGTTGTGCAGTGCCGCTAAGCATATGTTCTTCAGCAGGCTGCTTTGATGCGGCATTAACCGTCACGGCGTAAAAAGGTGTGAGTGCCATTCCGGCCTGTACGGCTATTTGTAGATAAATCATATGGCGTGCCCAGGTTGGGCAAGCGGTTGAGTTTTGCGACGTAGTCTTCACCAGGATATTCCATAAATAAGTTAATCGGGACTGACAGAAAATACTGACGGTAAGATTAATAAATATGGGATTGGACAACGCCAGGCCGCGTCTTGGATCAATCCGTCGAAGAGCGTTAAATAAGGAACGATTATTAGACATAAAAAGGTCTTAATATCCGGCCCGGTCTTGGATTGTTTGTATAGCGCTGTATTTGAGTTTTTTCACTCAAGCGAAAGCATAAAAAAAGGTATTGTTCATGCCTTGTTTGCACATACTGATTATTACATAGAGGCAATATGCTTAAAATTCTATTGGTCGACGATCATCCGGTAATCCGTTACGCGGTGCGGATGCTGGTTGAACAAAGCGGCAATACGGTGCTAGCCGAGACCGAGAATGGTGCCGATGCGTTGCGCTTAACGCGAGAGTTACGCCCGGATATTGTTTTACTGGATATCGGTTTGCCTAAAATTGACGGTTTCCAGGTGATTGAACATTTACGCAATCAGACGCATTCACCAAAGATTTTAGTGTTAACGTCTCAGGCATCACCGCACTTTGCTCAGCGTTGTCAAAAAGCGGGGGCGAACGGCTTCATTACTAAAACTGAAGAGCTTTCAGGTTTAATTGAGGCGATCAATGTGGTGGGACGCGGCTATACTTACTATCCGCAACCGGGTTACATGGAAAACTGGACGGATAATGAACGCACTCCGGCGCAGGACAGCATGGTAATTGCGCAACTTTCCGATCGGGAAATGAGCGTTTTAACGGGCTTGGTCAGCGGCTTGAGTAACAAGGAAATCAGTATCAGGTTGGCGCTGAGTGAGAAAACCATTAGCACGTATAAACATCGCTTGAAAATGAAACTCAATGCGCGTTCCATTATTGACTTAATTGACTTTGCCCGTAGGAATCAACTGATTGAATAAACGTCTCTGCTCAATACTGCTAAGTTTGCTCTTGATGGTGCCTGTCTCCGTCTTTTCAGAGCAGATGGACCATCTTAACTTGCTGACGCATACGTCCTTGAACGATATCAAGCCATTGGCGTTGACGCCTGATCAGCGTCAGTGGCTTCAGCAAAAAAAGGTACTGAGAATGGGCGTTTTTGCTTATGACTCGCCTCCTTATAGCCTCATTACATTGCCTGATAATTACGAAGGATTGAATGCGGACTATATCAGCATCATAGGTAAGAAACTGGGGTTGGAGGTTCAATTAGTCATTTTTCAAAAAGCGGAAGAACGATTACGTGCGCTCAGAAATAATGAAATCGACGTTATTCCTAACAGCACCGCGCAGTATAATTCTCCAGGAATAGTATTTAGTGAACCTTATAATATCGAATATCCCATTCTGGCAGTCAGCAATGGAATGAAGGCTGGATTGCCTGCCGATCTTGATAATTTTTCAGTAGCTGTCGCTGCAGGCTACTGGCCACTTAATGAACTGAAAAAAATATATCCTAAGGCCATTTTCAAAATTTATGATAATTACCAGCAAGCACTCAGTGCTGTAGCGTTTGGGGATACGCAAGTTTATCTGGGGCCGAGTTTTTTGGTGAGTCGTAATTTCATTAATAATTTACGCATTGAACGATTTTCTCTTCTGCCTCCGCGCAACACAAGTTTTTCTCTTAATAAATCCTCCCCGCTAGCAGAACTCATTAACTCTGCTTTGAATGCTGTTCCAGTTGAAAAAAAACAGGAAATGCAAGAAGCGTGGATGTCTAACGAGTTGAGACGAATCAATCAGCCACTGGACTTAACTAAAGAGGAAAGAAATTGGATCAGCCATAATCCTAATGTGAGTGTTCTCCTTTATGGAAGGGATAATTTGGCACCAGTAGCTTTTATTGATAGTGATGGTACGCTGCGCGGAATTGCTACCGACGTTTTAAATATCGTTACCATCAAGACTGGCCTGAAATTTAATTTCAAAGCCGTATCTACATTGGGTGAGTTGGAAAAACGAATTCATTCTCACGATGATGATATGGTGGCTGCTATGACACCCAGTAACGAACGTGCTGGTCAGATGCTGTTCACTTACCCCTACATTCGTACGGCTTTTTCTCTTATAACTAATAAGAAAAATAATGAAGTTAAAAATATTTCTGATTTGCGCGGGAAAAAACTTGGGATACTTAAGGGGGCGGCGTTAATAAACTTTATAAGTGAAAACTATCCTGAAATTAAATTAGTGATCTTCGATAACGATGAGAAGATGTTCAGTAGCGCAGCGAATAATAGCGTTGACGCTATTGTAGGCTTATTAATAACCTCGGATTATAAAATTAGCCTTGGCTATCGAGAACGTTTGAAAGTAGTCAACGTGATTGGCTCTGGTGCTGCGTTTGTGTCATTTGCTTTAGGGAAGGATAAGCCGGAACTAAAAAGCATTCTCAATAAAGTATTGATAAGTCTGCCGCCTGAGGAGCTTTCAATAATGGCCAACCGTTGGCGGCCTAATAATTTATTAATAGTAGATGATTTCTGGGGGCGCAATCGCATCTTGCTGATTACCCTTACTTCATCGCTTTTAGTCATTCTTCTCTTCGTCGTTATACGAAGCATATGGCTGCGAAAGAGTGCTTCGCTGGCCGCCGCTCAGGCGCAGATGCTTGAAAAATTGCTAAATGATGTTCCTTTCCCCATCAGTCTGCGTGATTTACAAGGCCGCTTAACCTATTGCAATCAGTATTATCTTTCTCTGGTTAACGTTCCTTTTAACGATATCAAAGGAACGCTACTGACCGATCATCCAAGAAATATCACTTATGAGCAGGCAGAATTTTTTCAACAGAAGGCTGACGAAGTTATCGCTTCATCATTACCGTATATTGAGGATATAGAAGTTTCTATTGTAGATCAGCATGACAATGAGCAGAAAAAGATTACTGCTAATATCTGGATGCTCCCATGGCGTGATGGGGCCGGAAAAGTGATTGGTGTGGTTGGAGGCTTATGGGATGTGTCAGAACGGGCCACGCTGTTACAACAACTATCTGAAGCTTCCGACCGCGCTGAAGCCTCGAATCGCGCCAAATCTACTTTCCTTTCAACCATGAGCCATGAAATTCGCACACCGATGAATGCGATTATTGGCATGCTGGATATGGCGATCAAAAAAGGTCGTCAAGGTCAGCAGGATCTTCAAGCGCTTGAAGTTGCACAGCAGTCAGCCGAAGGGCTGGTAGGATTGATAGGGGATATTTTAGATCTGTCACGAGTGGAAGGAGGAGAATTAGAATTCCGTCCGCAGCGAATTAATCTCGGGATGCTAATCAATCAGTTGTTAGTTATTTTTAACGGATTGGCCATCGATAAGAATATTCTTCTGCATAAAAACTTCCCTTCTGAAGCGATTCCCGATGTGATGGGGGATCCGCTACGTATTAAACAAGTGTTGTCTAATGTGTTGGGTAATGCGATTAAATTTACCGACACCGGTGGTGTGACTTTAGATCTTCGCCAGGAAATTCGGGAGGATGGCAAAACTATATGTTATACCATTGATGTTACAGACAGCGGTATTGGCATTGACGAAAGTCAGCAGGCTAAGTTATTCCAGCCATTTTCACAGGCAGATAATCGCCGCGCAGGTACCGGTCTCGGTCTATTTATCAGCCGTAATTTATGTAAGGTGATGGGCGGTGATTTAACTTTATACAGTGTGCAATATCAGGGAACACGTGTTCGAGCGGAAATCGTGTTAACGATTGCAGAAGCCATTGATACGGTTCCGGAAAAGTTTGCAACCAATACGGATAGTACTGAAGAAAATAGTAAGCAGCTTAGTGTACTGGTGGTTGATGATAACGCTGCAAACCGTATGTTATTAGCTAAACAACTCGCCTGGTTAGGTCACCATGCTCATATTGCCGAGGGGGGTGAGGAGGCGATTGAATTATGGCGACAACAAACCTTTGATGTCATTATTACTGATTGTAATATGCCGCGCATGAATGGCTATCAGTTCACACAATTTATACGTGAAAATGAGCGAATCAAAGGAATGCAGCCTGTATGGATACTTGGCTTCACCGCAAACGCGATGCATGAAATTATTGAGCGCTGCCTGGCTTCAGGCATGAATGGTTGCTTGTTCAAGCCTTGCACTATTAATAGTTTGTCTGATGCGTTAAATAAACGTGGAAAACTTAACGTCGCTGCAGACCAAATCAATCTATCCACATTAACCTCACAGGATAACGTATTACAGCAGGAGCTCATGCACCGCTTAGAAACCAGCCTGCGAGAAGATTATATTTCAATGACGGAAGCTGTTGCGCATCAGAATTGGGTTTTACTCGCTGACCTTTCCCATCGCGTCATGGGAAGTGTACGGATTATGCGTGAATCGAAATTAGCAGAAGCCTGTCAGCAAGTTGAGACTGCCTGTCTCGCGATTCCTCTGGATGTTCCAGCTTGCTACAAAAAATGGCAACAACTTCAACAGCAGATTGAAAGTTGGCTTGCTAACGTGGCTTCGGAAAAATAAAAATGTTAGCAGAGCGGAACAGGCATTTCCCTGGCAATAATCACTTTATTGATGCCGCCGCCCTGTTATTTAAAAACCATGGCGGCGTGCAATATCCATAATTTCTCGGACATCATTAGTCTTAAATTTATCCATGATATTACGCTTGTATGTACTGATGGTTTTATTACTGAGACTCATCTCGTTCGCGATGGTTTTATTCGTTTTACCTGCACCAATTTCACGTAACACCTGCATTTCACGTCCAGTCAGGCTGCGTAACAGTGACGCAGCCTGGGATGTGAAATGGTCGTTTGACCTCTCATGCTGAATATCAATTAGCAGCGAGCGGTGCTGTGGCGGCTTGCGCAAGATATCAAACAGTTCATCCAGAGGCTGACTTTTACTGAGATAGGCCATCCAGATTAGACGATGTCCGCGAAGAATATGATACACACTCTCGGAGCTGGCAAAGATAACAATCTGGATACCTTTTAAAAGGCTTTTTACTTTACACAGCTTGGTCAGATACTCCTCTTTCATTAATGACGGATCCATGATGACAAAATCCGGACTTAATAATAAAATCGCGCGAATCAGTTCATCTGGGTCAGTTGTGCCACCTACCACCTCAAAATTTTGTTGAGTTAATAAATGTTTAAGTCCGGCGATCAATACCGGATTGTTATCATAGATAACAATTTTTTTGGTCATAGCCTTGTCCTCATGTTGGCTCTCTAATAGCCAAACATATTCCAGTGATAATAAATACAGGACCCTTCCTGGGTCGGTTGAAATTTTTCAATATAATGCAGAAACAGTCCTGGAAACCTTTTATTCTAACTTCCTGGTCAGTATTGCTTTTGTTCGTTCGAGTTCCTTGAAAAGTGTTTCCGCAAGGGATTCAATTACCTCTGCCGTGAGATGCTGCCCACAGGCTTTTTCCACGGCCTCGCAAGAAGAGTAAAATTCATCATCATGAAGTAATGTTGCTGCGCCTTTGAGGCGGTGCGCTACACGTCCCACGAGCACAAAATCTTGTGCTGCTAGCGCATCGCGCAATTGCGCTTCATCCTCAACATTTATCTGCATCATCTCGCGCAATGTTTCAGGGTCATCTGTTATTGATTTCTGCGCTGTAACGTTTATCGGATTGAGCTCGCTGAAATAGCGTTGCAGTACCGTTAGTAAGGCGGCAGGAGAGAGCGGTTTTATCAGACATTCATTCATGCCGGCAGACAGGCATCGCGTGGTAATTTCAAAACCCGTCATAGCGGTAAGGCCAAAGATGGGCAAAGCAGGCATTTCAAGGCGTTGCTCTTCTTCACGTATCAATCTTGTAAGACTAAAGCCATCAATGACGGGCATAGTGCAGTCAGTAATGATGAGATCCAGCGTTGCGCCTTGCTGCTGCCATAATTCCAGCGCTTGTTCGCCGTTGTTAGCTTGCAAAGTATGATGTCCCCAGCCTTCGAGTTGCTGCTGCAATGCGCGACGACCTGGCGGATAATCGTCGACAATCAAGATGTTCAATACTCTCGCCGCTTGCGATTGCGTGGTCGGGCGACTATCCAAAGAGGGTTTGGCGTTAAAATAAAAGCTGATGGTTGTACCTTCATCAGCATCGCTTTCAATACTCAATTCTGCACCGTTTGCACTTGCCATTACCTGGCAAGCTGACAAATTCATACCCGTTTCTTGCCAGCCCGTTTTTACATGTTCTGGCTCTGCAACCCGCTGATCGTCGGCATTGATTTCTCCTTCATTGGAGACTTCAATCACCAGAGGAACGTTTTCATCGTCATCCTGGCGTCCCTGATACACCGCAACGGAGATGATTCTTCCCTGACTATGCTTAATGGCATTACGTAAAAGGCTTGAGAAAATACGAATAATTAACAGGGAATCAGCTTCAAAGCGCGGTGTATTGAGTGCTGTCTCTACCTCCAGCGTGAGTCCTTTTTCTTCCAACTGCTGACGATATAAAGCCACTGTGCTCTCAATAAGCTGCGGCAGATTCACGCTACGCACCATACCTCGCAGAGTCAGATTATCCGCGCGGAAAATATCAAAGACATCACCTATCAAAGACAATAAATTTACCGCTGACTCCCAGATTAGCGGTAAGTTTTCACCCGTTGGTTCACCCTGCTGCTGATTCTGTATTTCAAATTCAAGTAAGCCGATCATGGCATTCAATGGGGTTCGAACTTCATGACCCATGGTTTGCATAAATGCCGCTTTACTGCGATTAGCCTGCTCCAAATCCTCTTTAACCTGTTTTAAACCGGCAATCAGTGCCTCTTTCTCTGTAACATCCAGCCAGCCGCCGACTAAACCGCCAATTTCACCGCGATTATCGCGCCATGGCACCGTCCACCCTTCAAGATAATGCTGTTCATTATCGAAGAGAAAAGGTCCAGACCACAGTTGCGGCTCACCTTTTTTCAGTGCTTGCTGATATTGCTTTTCAAGTTTTACAGCGGTTTCCGCATCCATGCTGCTAATTTCGGTGATGCGTATCCCTTTGTGTTGCTGACCGTCAAGTTTGACAGTGTCACTCCAGTGCTGGTTGCAATCCATCAGTCGGCCTTCTGTATCACGCACATACAGGGCCACGGGCGCATTGTCGATTAGCGCGCGAGTGAAATTGTATTGATCAGTTAAAGCTTCCTTAGCTTGCTTTCCACGTTTAAGCGCGGCGCGTAAGCGGCGTATCCACAGAGTGCTAATTAATAAAGTAAGTGCCGCGACGCTGCCAGAAACCAGAGTTAAGCCGAGTTGCCTATCACTTACGCCCGGTACAAGGGAGTTATTACGTTGATGCCATGAGGTTGTAAGCTCAATCACATTTTCTGGCGGCAAATCAGCCAGGGCTTTATTAATAATCTGTAGAGGAATAGAGGGCGAGTGATCGGCATTAATCACAAGGTGCGCTGTTGAGATCGGTACCGATATCGCAATCTGCCATTCATTGTCACCCTCGGAATCAACCAGGTAGCGCGCAACGATTTGCGGCGCGATAAATCCCCGTACCCGGTTGCTGCGTAACAACTCTGTCGCCTGATATAAGTCATCAGTGAGCGATAATTCAATCGAGGGATACCAGGTTTGCAGCCAGGATACCAATGGATTGTCGCGATTAATGGCTATTCTTTCGCCTTTGAGATTATCAAAGGAATCGGGTCGGCCATTTGATTGCTGCATCACCACCACCATTGGCGAGGTCATTAAGGTTGATCGCAATGCTGCATTCTCTTCAGGTTCTGCTAATCCTGCTAACAACCAGTTATTGGCCTGAAGCGCATCGGGATACGATTGCTGCAATGACATAATCGAATTTTTGTCATCGGCAACTAATAACCTGAAATTAAGGCCGTAGCGTTGTGTCAGGGTATCAAGCATGTCGACAATTAAACCAGCAGGCACACCATTTTTTAGGAAGCTGATGGGTGGCCGGCGGCTATCAATAATGACTTGAATGCGTTTGTCGGTGTGCAGCCAACGCTCTTCTTGTACGGTAAGGCCCAGCGGGTTGCGCGTAATGACCGCCTCGCGATTCAACCCCCAACCGGTAGCAATACGCATGCGTGACACTAATGGCATCTGTTGCAAGGTGCTATCAATGGCTGATAGCAACAGCGGGAGCTGTCGGTCCACGCCAAAACTTAAATTTAGATTGCGCAGGGCGGTACTGGGGGTAATTTTGAGTCCCGTCATGTGCTGATAGCGCATGAGGTAGTCGGCAGTGTTTTTATTCAGCCAAAGTGAATGGATTTGTCCATAGGAAACCGCATTCATGGCTTGATCAAAATCTTTGAAATAGCGCAGCAGGCTGCCTGAATAGTTTTCGCGCAACTGGACGGCATTCATACCGTCAGGAATGACACCCAAGGATAAATTTTCAAGAGATGAGGTGGTTGCATCATCGTTATCGCGTGTGATGACTACCGACTTATCGAGCAACCATGGCGCGGACGCTTTGGCGGCAGAGCTTGGCCAGCGCGTCGGGTTCCACATCGCGACCATATCAATATCATGGCGGCCCAGTGCTGCCATCGCGTCATTGCTGTCTTGATAATAGTGCAGGACAAATTTAACCTGGAGGCTATTTTCCAGCATGGCAAGGTAATCAGCTGCGATGCCCTGATACAGCCCATAGTTCATGCCATCGCCAATGGGGGGATGAGAGGGGCCCCAAACACCGACATCAATTTGCGCGTTATCTTTTAGCCATGCTTGTACATCCTCGCTGAGGGTGACATGCGGTGTATTCACCTGAATACGCGGATGCAGCAGCAGTTCCGCAGCGTATAACCATCCACTGAACATAAAAGAAGCGATAAACGTGACAACGTGAATAGTTCTTACGCGCTTATTCAAAACATTATCCTGATTCTAGAGGTTTAACATCTCATCAAAATAGATGAGCAAATTGCCATGGTAACAACAATATTTTTACAGCATAGTGGTAAATATCTGATCAGATGATTCCTGGTGCAGTAAAGTTTTACTTCACATTTTTTCAGCCTAAGCATTATTTCTGACTAAGATAAACAGTGCGCCAGGCAGTGTCCTGGTTAGCTGAGTTTTCTCACTTTTAGTCCATCCAAGACCTGGCTGGTAGGAATTGTCTTGCTACGACGTCAGACTGAACTCATCAAATTAACCGCACGCCATGTCGTGCTGACCTGTTCAGAGGCAAACTATGTCACTTTTTAATACAAAGAAGATTCGTATTGCACTGCTTGATGACCATCCTATTACCCGCCGCTCGCTGGAAGTTGTGACTGCCTCTGAAGCAGATATGGAAGTGGTAGGCAGTTTTGGTCACAGTCGTGATCTTCAAGCATTTCTCCGTAACAACAGCGTTGATGTGCTGATTCTGGATTACATTCTCAATCCAGACGAGCTTGACGGTTTATCTTTGATAAAACAGCTACGTGCGCACTACCCTGAACTGAAAATATTGCTCTCCTCGTCTATTGAAAGTATTGCGGTGATTCGCGCCGCCTTTTTAGCCGGTATTAAAGGCTATATCGGTAAACGTGAAGATGCCCCAGCTTATTTCAGTGCTATTCGAATGGTGTCAAGCGGTCAGCGCTATATGCCCTCAGACGTCGCGATTGCGCTCTCCATGGTGCCAACACGCAAACGCGATGAAAGCCTATTCGATGGATCTGAGCCAACTGGAGAGGCTGCGCCGATTGCTGAACTCAGTAAACTTTTGACCCAGCGTGAAGCCGAAGTGATTCGCTGTTATCTGGATGGTATGGAAATCATCGAAATTGCGGCCAAGCTAAAACGCAGTCGTAAAACCATTAGCGGCCATAAGCAAACCGGCATGAAAAAATTAGGACTTAGTTCAGATTTGGAATTGTTTAAATATCGCGATGATTTATTCCGCTAATATTTCAGATAAAAAGGCCTGTCTTAGACAGGCTTTTTTTTAAGTAAAGTCTGGACCCAATTGCAGTGGCTCAATCTGTGCTGTCTCAGCGAAAATCATCGGCATATCTGATGAATTTGCTTCCATGTTATGTGAAACATCCATCACCGCTTCTGCATTTAATAACACAGATTCAGAAGTTGGCATCACAGCGTGCTCTATCTCAGCGAACAATGATGGCTCGACATTCTGCAGTATCATCGATAACGCAATAGGGTGGATGGCTGGAGCAGTTGGTGGCGATGGCTCACTCTCGAGTTGGGCGAAATCAAAGGTCGGCTCTGCCAGCATTAAACTCATCTCTATCGGCAAGCCAACTTGTGGCGCAACCGGCATGACTATCACGTCATCCAGCCAGACATCAGCGGCACTTTTCGTATCACCCATTGGCACGATCGACATGCTTGCGTTACCGACATGAGGAGCCACAAACGCAACACGCAGAATGTAATTGTCACCCATGTGTACAACTTCCATGGGATGCGACTCGCCGTTAACGTTCAACATAAATTCCGAAGGCTGGGAGCCATCGGCGTTGTGAACTGACATCTGAAATTGATAGCTTTGGTCGGCAACCAGCGCCATTGATTGCGATAACACCGCTTGACCGTTAGCCAGATAATCAGCAGAGAAGTGCAACTGACCCTCTTCCAATACTTGATCAACACTTAAACCGCCGCCCAGGCTCCAGCCGCCTAACGTGCCATCATTAAAATCGGTGATAAGTGTAGGAGTGGGGGCGTTACTTTCAGCGACGGTTTGACTGGAGGAGACTTCAGGTAAAGTCATTGTTGCTGCATTCCCGTTTGAAAGGGGCGAAGGGGTTTGAGTCATAACGTCCGTTTCCGCATGCGCAGCGTTGAGCTGTATTGTCGGGGATTCAGCAACGATGGAATGCCCTTCGATTGGCGTAATTGATGCCTCTGCTGATGTTGGCTGCAACGCGGCAGTAACAGGTTCAACAACGGGCGCGTTTAAGCCAGCATTCAGTGTCATCGTGACACCTTCACCTTCCGGGATGAGTAAGGGCTGGTAAGATTCCACAGCGGTTGATTGAAAATCTTGAGCGAAATCGACGGTGTATAAAGTTTGCGCGCAGCCACTAAGATGGTGACGAAGCGTGTAATGTTCACCATGACGCTCTCTAAATTCAAGCTCGTCGAGCGAACTTTCGTTATCGGAATGTAATGCAATTAGCTCCTCTTCTGCCTCGCGTTCCGAGGGCAATGCTGAGCGCTGAGAGTGTTGAATGTTTTGTGCCATTTTTTAGCCTCACAAACGAATAAAACAGGCGCAATGGACACCTGCAATCATTGTAAATTGTACTAAAAATAAGCATGTTAGCCGTCAGGCCAGGTCTTGGTTGGGTCTTGGTTTTTGAACGCTAAGCCAGAAAAAATGAACTTTACATCCAAAAAATAGGGGGCAGTTGACCCAACATAAAAGGCGCTTCATCGCTATCAGGCATCGCGACCAGACTGTCACTCGGCGCTTTAGCGTAAGGAAGATGAAGACAGGCGCGGGTATCCAGATGTGAATCCGCCTTCAATCGAATAAACAATACCGAAGACAAAAACTTCTCTTTGCGGGCGGCAGCAGAATGGTCATAAGCAGTAGGGCAGCAGAACATGGGATTCTCCGAATTAATTAAAGTGGGAAAAGTCTGTGTATTTTGCCCATAATACCGCACTACCACGACAAGCCAGGTCTCGGATGAATTGTTAGAGCGATTATGTTATCAATTAAATTCAAGGCGAAAAAAACCCGCCATGAAGGCGGGTTTGGCAATTATCAGCAGAATGAAATCATTAGTGATTATCGAGGTTAACCGTAACGTTCTGCTGCACCAGCAGGTCGGCATCCAGACCGGAATGCTGATACACCTGATAGGTCACGCCGCCCACGATAACGTCGCCCGCGATGTTCCAGTTGCCGGTATCGGTGCCATCCGGCAACAGGTCAGAGAGGTTCACCACGTCGCCAGCGTCGCCGGTAATCATCATCTGTGAAGCACCGTCGTTGAGGAACAGGTCGTCGCCTCCCAATGAAAGAACGTCACCCAGCGACAGGGTCAGGGTATTATTGCCGTGTCCTTCCAGAGCCACATGATTGATCTCATCAGCATCAACACTTAGCTGAGAAAAATCGAGATGCTGCTCATCGAGGTTGATGCTTAATGATCCCTGATCGTAAATGAATACGGGGTCCGCCGCGGGGGTGTATTCATGAGAAAGAACCAGATTATCCAGACTGAAATCATTGCCCCAGTTTTCGGACTGATTATTAAACATGGTAATACGCACCGAACCATCCACGGTTGCAGTCCATGAACCGGACAGCGTAATCCACTGCCCGATGGTGTCGAGCGACGTAGGAGGAATTACATTATCCCCGTTGAAATTGACACCCAGAATACCGTTGGCTAAGTTCTGGGCATTATATACATCGAAGCTGAAGTGATAAGTTTCTCCCGCCTTAACAATAATGTCCTTCCATAAGAAGTCACCGCTTTGATCCACTAAGGTTGTCGGTGTATCAATCAAAAGCTGGCCTGGAACCTTGAATTTAGTATTCGTTGCGTGATCCCTTAATACCCAGCCATCCATATCATCATTAGTAAAGTCGGTGACGTTGGTTTCCAGACCAAAGCTTGGGTTGTTCTCGCTCAGATTTCCGGCTGCATCCTGAACCACCACGCTGAAAGTGCGATCGCCGCTAACGGGCGCCGAGTCAGATTTCCATGTCCACTTGCCATTTTCATCCGCCTGCGCAGAGCCAATTTGAGTGGTGCCATCCATGATGAGCACCACCGCATGGGCTTCTACACTGCCATCTGGGCCGCTTAGTGTGGGTACTGGGCCTTCCAGCGTAATATTTTTGGCAGCATCAGGAGCTTGGCTATCGACATTCAGCGCGAATGTATCGGTGCCGGTGGCGGTATTGCCCGCCGGATCTTTAACATCAATTCGCAGCGTCAGTGCCCCGTCATCCAGCGCTGCATCAGGTGTAATACTCCAGTTGCCGTTCTCATCCACCAGCGCCGATCCCAATGTCTGACCGCTGATGTCATCGACCAGATAAACGAGGTCGCCGTGCGCGCCAGTTCCACGGAACAGCGGATTTTTGTCGTTGCTGTAGCCGCCGTCACTGATGGCATCGCCGTTATTTTTTTCAACGCCGATGATGCTGACTGTATCCGGTGGCGTCACATCATAACTGATGGTGGTGCTGTCTGAGCGGTCGCTAACGTTGCCGGCGCTGTCTACTGCCTCGCTGCGGAAGGTGTATTCCCGCTCCTGCGTCAGGGTATAGTCAAATGACCATGCGCCGTTTTCGTCCGCCGTCACGCTGCCAATTGGCGTGCTGCCGTCATAAATGATGACGGTGGCGTGCGCTTCGGTCTGCCCATTCAGGCGGATATCCGACTGATTGATAGCGGGATCGGTGATGGCGCTACCATCCTGCAGGCCGACTCCAGGCGCGATAGGCGTAGTCGGTTTAGTGATATCAAAGTTGAATTCAATTGCTTCAGACAGGCCGCTGCTGTTGCCCGCCGGATCTTTTACTTCGGTCTGGAACGCGTAGTCGCGCTCTTCGGTCATGTTCGCCACCAGGCTCCAGTTGCCGCTGGCGTCGATGACTGCGGTACCCACCAGATTGCCGCCGTCCCGCAGGTAAACGGTGTCGCCCGGCTCGCCGGTGCCGCGGAAGGTCAGGTCACCGTTCACCGCGCTGCCGCTGGCGACCGGATTGCCCGCCGCGTCGGTCACGTCAGCCGATGTCTGCGCCGGCGGCGTAAAGTCCACTTCGAGGCCAAAGCCGTCGGATTTTTCGCTGACGTTGCCCGCCGGATCGGTGATCTCGGTGCGGAAGTCGTGGCTGCCACCCTCCAGATCGGAGACCGGGATCGACCAACTGCCATCCGCACCCACCAGCGCAGAACCAATCAGTTTGTCGCCGTCATACAGCTTAACCAGATCGCCTTCTTCCGCGCTGCCACTGAACACCAGATCGCTGACGTTGGTCACGTCGTCGGCGGTGAGCGGGTTGCCGCTGCCGTCGGTGACGCTGACGTCATCCATTGACGGCGTGGCCGGCGGCGTGGTGTCAAATTCAAAGCTGAAGTCTTCGGAGCGGCCCAGCTCTTCGCCTGACGGCGCGGTCACAATCAGGCCAATAACCTGCTCGCCCTGGTCGGTTTCGGGGATCACCAGCTCAAACTGCCACTCGCCGTTGTCACCGACCACCGCGGAGCCGGCGGGCTGGCCGTTGCGGATGATGGTGACGATGTCGCCGGGATTGCCGTTGCCGCCCATGTGCATCGGGTTGGTGTTGTAGGCGCCGCCGGGCTGCAACGGGTTGCCGTTGCCGTCGGTGAGTTCGCCGAAGGCTGGCACGTCAACCAGCGTGTCGTCGATGATCACCGGGCCGAGACCCACCGGCAGGCCGGCGTTACCAGCCGGGTCGACCACGATAACGGTGAAGTTGTGCTCGCCGTTGGCCAGCGCCGGGGAAGGGGTGAAGCTCCAGCTGCCGTCGGCGCCGACCAGCGCGCTGCCGATCAGCTCGCCGTTGTCGCGGATTTCCACGGTGGCGCCGGCCTCGGCCTTGCCGGAGAAGATCGGGCTGCGGTCATTGATGGTATCGCCGGCGGCAATGGCGCCCTGCGAGGCGCCTACGCCGTCGGCGATAACCAAATCAGAGACGCGCGCCGGGGCGGTGAGGTCAAGCTCAAATCCAAAGCCCGGTGAGCGCTCGCCTTCGACGCCGTCATGGTTCACTTCAGAGAAACTGAGGTCGTGCTGACCGGCGGCGAGGTTGCTTTCCGGCTGCCACTGCCAGCGGCCGCTGTCGTCGATAACGGTGCTGCCAATCAGCTGGCCGTTGTCATAGATGCGCACGACGTTGCCGGGCGTGCCGCAGCCGGCCATGACCGGGCGCGCGTCGTCGGTGGTGCCGCCGGCGCTGACCGGTCCGCCGACGCTGCCGACGCCGTCGGTGAGGGTGAAGCTGTTCATATCAACCGGCGCGGGAGCAGGGGCAGGCTCAGGCGGGTTATCGTCACCGCCTTTACCGCCACCGCCGCCGCCCGCTGCGGCAGCCACGCCGCCAAGCGCCAGCAGTCCGCCGATGGCGCCGGCAATCATCCAGCCCATGGACATGCCGCCCGCGGCTGCGCTTGCCAGGCTCAGGCCGCTGAGGCCATCGGTGGCGCTGCTGCTCATCAGCAGCGGGGTGGCCGCGCCGTCTTCCAGCATCATAAAGGCCTGCGAGTCGGTGCCTTCGGTAATGAAGGTGTGGTACTGGCCGTCGCTGCCCATGCCGGCGAGTTCAGCCTGATTGCCGTAGTAATCTTCAATAATCAGCGCGGGCTGGTCGTCGTTGTTATCGAGAAACACCTGCAGGTTTTTACCCGTGCGCTTGACGATGATGTGCTCGTTCACCGCGCCGTCTTTGCCGCTGGTGAAGAGGAATTTAGCGCCTTTGACGGCTTTCATGCGCACCGGTGCGCCGTTAGCGGCCTGCGCAAGCTCTGCGCTGCCGGTGATGTTTTTGCCTTCCACGATGATGACGTTGATAGGTGTACTCATAACTGACCTCAATAAAGTAAGAAAATAAAATGCACTGAGAGGGCGGGGAAAATTCCCACGCCGTAACTGAAGTGAATTGTGCGAAAAAGCTGAGGAAAAAAAGCCAGGCCGGGTCTGGGATGAAAAGTACAGGGCAAAAAAACCCGCCAGAAGGCGGGTTTTGAGGGGGTTGAGCAGGATTTAACTATCAGTGGTTATCGAGGTTAACCGTGACGTTCTGCTGCACCAGCAGGTCGGCATCCAGACCGGAGTGCTGATAAACCTGATAGGTCACGCCGCCCACGATGATGTCGCCTGCGTTGTTCCAGTCGCCCACGTCCGAGCCATCCGGCAGCAGGTCAGAAAGGTTCACCACGTCGCCAGCATTACCGGTGATCATCATCTGCGTCATACCGTCGTTGAGGAACAGGTCGTCGCCTCCCAATGAATGAACGTCACCCAGCGACAGGGCGAGGGTATTATTGCCGTGTCCTTCCAGCTCCACATGATTGATCTCATCAGTATCAATACTTAGCTGAGAAAAATCGAGATGCTGCTCATCGAGGTTGATGCTTAATGATCCCTGATCGTAAATGAATACTGGGTTCGCCGCGGGGGTATATTCATGAGAAAGAATCAGATTATCCAGACTGAAATCATTGCCCCAGTTTTCGGACTGATTATTAAACATGGTAATACGCACCGAACCATCCGCGGTTGCAGTCCATGAACCGGACAGCGTAATCCACTGCCCGATGGTGTCGAGCGACGTAGGAGGAATTACATTATCCCCGTTGAAATTGACACCCAGAATACCGTTGGCTAAGTTCAGGGCATTATATACATCGAAGCTAAAGTGATAAGTTTCTCCCGCTTTAACAATAATGTCCTTCCATAAGAAGTCACCGCTTTGATCCACTAAGGTTGTCGGTGTATCAATCGAAAGCTGGCCTGGAACACTGAATTTAGTATTCGTTGCGTGATCCCTTAATACCCAGCCATCCATATCATCATTAGTAAAGTCGGTGACGTTGGTTTTCAGACCAAAGCTTGGGTTGTTCTCGCTCAGATTTCCGGCTGCATCCTGAACCACTACGCTGAAAGTGCGATCGCCACTAACGGGCGCCGAGTCAGATTTCCATGTCCACTTGCCATTTTCATCCGCCTGCGCAGAGCCAATTTGAGTGGTGCCATCCATGATGAGCACCACCGCATGGGCTTCTACACTGCCATCTGGGCCGCTTAGTGTGGGAACTGGGCCTTCCAGCGTAACATTTTTGGCAGCATCAGCTTGGCTATCGACATTCAGCGCGAATGTATCGGTGCCGGTGGCGATGTTACCCGCCGGGTCGATGGCCTGCACGGTCAGCGTATGCGCGCCTTCGTCAAACTTATCGGCACCGGAATACTGCCAGCTCCACACGCCTGTGGTGATGTCGGCATAAACGCTGCCCACCGCCGTCGTGCCGTCGTAAATCGTGACCAGACTGCCTTTCTCAGCGCTGCCGCTGAGCAGCGGACGCGCATCGTTAGTCAGGCCGGTGCCGTCATTAATAATCGGGCCGACCGTGCCGCCGGTTACCGAATCGATGACGGTGGCCAGCACCGGCTTGGCAATCTGCGTATCCACGGTGATGACGAAGCTTTCAGACAGCACTGAGGTGTTGCCCGCCGGATCGACGGCCTGCACGGTCAGCGTATGCATGCCTTCGGTGAACTTATCGGTACCGGTGAACTGCCAGCTCCACGCACCGGTAGCGGCATCGGCGTAGACGCTGCCGATGGCGTTGATACCGTCATAAATGGTGATCAGGCTGCCTTTTTCCGCCGTGCCATTAAGCAGCGGACGTGCATCGTTGGTGAGGCCGGTGCCGTCGTTGGCAATGGCGCCGACCGTGCCGCCGCTTACCGCGTCGGTAACGGTCGCAATCACCGGCTGCGTAATCAGGGTATCGACGGTGATGGTGAAGGTGTCGGACAGCAAGGAAATGTTGCCCGCCGGATCGACGGCCTGCACGCTCAGCGTATGCGAGCCTTCGTCAAACTCATCGGCACCGGAAT
>NZ_JAGXKB010000175.1:0-275 GCF_019091025.1 Pantoea sp. GbtcB22 | reverse complement strand
CAAGCATTTCATGGCATAAACATCATATACAAAAATCAACAAGCACAAAATCCATAGTTTGATAGGACATCTATTTTCCATATATTGATCTCATGCAAATTAAGATGTACATATGATCTGTGTTAATAAATTCTCCAAACATACTTTCTGGACTCCCTATCATACTAGTAGCACACCATCCTAGAACCACTTCCTCATTTTTTTTAGTTAAGCATGTGACACTTTGTTATTTTCAAATCACCACTCAAACTTAACATGCAGAGGCTCGTACTTTA
>NZ_JAGXKB010000174.1:0-275 GCF_019091025.1 Pantoea sp. GbtcB22 | reverse complement strand
CGAAATGGGGCTTCGAGCGACTTGGGGGTTTAGCTTGAAGGAGAAAAGCGAAGGTCCATTTTGGTAGAGATAGTGCGGTTGGATGATATAGAGAGGTGCTGGTATACCTCTTGCAAAAAGGCAGCTTTCATCATTTCTGGTGCCATAGTGAAGTGTTAACTTATTGAACGGTCTCAAAATTTGGAGTCTGATAATGTGTCCGGACCAGAGCTTTCGAAAATGTACATCTACAGTCTAGTACAGTCTGCCGAGGCATGTTTGAAGGTATTTATACG
>NZ_JAGXKB010000173.1:0-275 GCF_019091025.1 Pantoea sp. GbtcB22 | reverse complement strand
ACTTGGATCACCAGTGATTCAAGATGTCCACGAAAGTCACAATTCGGACAAGGGAGGATCCGCTGTTCGCAGAAGCTCTTTGACTGTGAACCAACCTATTTTATGGGAAGACCTTGCCGACATCGAAGTCATTCGCGTCAACGAAACCTTCTACTATAGTGCAAGCACTATGGCTTACTCACCTGGTGCCCCGATCTTGCAGTCCACTGACTTGCAAAACTGGGAATTTATTGGCCACTCAGTTCCAAGCCTTGACTTTGGCTCAGCATACAACA
>NZ_JAGXKB010000172.1:0-275 GCF_019091025.1 Pantoea sp. GbtcB22 | reverse complement strand
CCTTTGAGTGCCCTGCCGGAATAATAGCTTGGCGTTGTCGCACGATAGAGCGGGATCGTGGCTGCTCCCAGATGAGGGGCTTCGCTTAGTTCCGATTTCCGGATTTCCGGTGGCTCTACGAAAAAATCTTCTCCGAGGGTCTCCAGAGAACCGAGCCGATTGACAATTTCGCTAATAAGCCAGTCGGGAAGCGAGCCTCCGACGACGATGGCAGACGGATCGAGCGTTCTTGCTACGGTCAAAGCCAAGCCGCGAAGTTGGTCTGTCGCGCGATC
>NZ_JAGXKB010000171.1:0-275 GCF_019091025.1 Pantoea sp. GbtcB22 | reverse complement strand
ACAACCTTCAACTCTCTCGCGAATTGACTGAGGCCATCGACCATGCTATTGATTGTCTCTTTCAGGGTCAATATTTCGCCTTGGGCATGGACTTCAATCTTGGTACTTAGATCGCCACGAGCGATTGCCTGTGTCACGTTCGAGATCTGTCTCACCTGTGACGTGAGATTTTGAGCCATTGTATTCACGTTGTCTGTCAGGTCCCGCCATCTGCCCTCGACGTTCTCGACCTGAGCCTGTCCACCCAGTACACCATCCGTTCCCACTTCCCTAGC
>NZ_JAGXKB010000170.1:0-275 GCF_019091025.1 Pantoea sp. GbtcB22 | reverse complement strand
CCCCAACAGAAATCCGCTCAGCATGCCCGGCTGTTTGCCGGTGCTGCGCAGATGCACATCGCGATTGAGCCAGCGCGCCAAAGCCGGGCCCAGAAATCCGATCACCGAGAGCGAAAAGAAGTGCACCGCCTGCAGTCCGGCAAACAACTCGTCGCCGCGCAGGAGTGCCAGCAGCCCCAGAACCAGGAAAATCGCGCCGATCACAACGCCAGGAATCGGCTTCAGCTTGGCCAAAGCGCCGATCAAATGCAGGCCGAACAGGATGATCAAGGCCC
>NZ_JAGXKB010000169.1:0-275 GCF_019091025.1 Pantoea sp. GbtcB22 | reverse complement strand
GAGAATGGTTAGGTGGGCGCGGTCGGCTCACTCTCCCACGCGCGGGAGAGGGCTGGGGTGGGGGGCAAATCGCACCAACCTACAACGAATAAAGCCCCATCGGCGCCACAGCCTTAATCACACCATTACCCTTCATATACTCACCAAACGCCTGATAGCGCGCCCGATCATACGCCGCACTGTGCTGGGCGAAATATGGCAACGTAGCCTGCCACGCCTCGTGATTGAGCGGCGTATTCAGCTCGGGATATTTTTCGATAAACGACTGCCACGCT
>NZ_JAGXKB010000019.1:1295-2785 GCF_019091025.1 Pantoea sp. GbtcB22 | reverse complement strand
CCCGTACACGAAAGTGCACAGATTGTGAGTTCGAAGAGTAGGGCGGGACACGTGGTATCCTGTCTGAATATGGGGGGACCATCCTCCAAGGCTAAATACTCCTGACTGACCGATAGTGAACCAGTACCGTGAGGGAAAGGCGAAAAGAACCCCGGCGAGGGGAGTGAAACAGAACCTGAAACCGTGTACGTACAAGCAGTGGGAGCCTCTTTAATGGGGTGACTGCGTACCTTTTGTATAATGGGTCAGCGACTTATATTCTGTAGCAAGGTTAACCGTATAGGGGAGCCGCAGGGAAACCGAGTCTTAACTGGGCGTTAAGTTGCAGGGTATAGACCCGAAACCCGGTGATCTAGCCATGGGCAGGTTGAAGGTTGGGTAACACTAACTGGAGGACCGAACCGACTAATGTTGAAAAATTAGCGGATGACTTGTGGCTGGGGGTGAAAGGCCAATCAAACCGGGAGATAGCTGGTTCTCCCCGAAAGCTATTTAGGTAGCGCCTCGTGAACTCATCTCCGGGGGTAGAGCACTGTTTCGGCTAGGGGGCCATCCCGGCTTACCAACCCGATGCAAACTGCGAATACCGGAGAATGTTATCACGGGAGACACACGGCGGGTGCTAACGTCCGTCGTGAAGAGGGAAACAACCCAGACCGCCAGCTAAGGTCCCAAAGTCATGGTTAAGTGGGAAACGATGTGGGAAGGCACAGACAGCCAGGATGTTGGCTTAGAAGCAGCCATCATTTAAAGAAAGCGTAATAGCTCACTGGTCGAGTCGGCCTGCGCGGAAGATGTAACGGGGCTAAACCATGCACCGAAGCTGCGGCAGCGACACTATGTGTTGTTGGGTAGGGGAGCGTTCTGTAAGCCGTTGAAGGTGTGCTGTGAGGCATGCTGGAGGTATCAGAAGTGCGAATGCTGACATAAGTAACGATAAAGCGGGTGAAAAGCCCGCTCGCCGGAAGACCAAGGGTTCCTGTTCAACGTTAATCGGAGCAGGGTGAGTCGACCCCTAAGGCGAGGCTGAAAAGCGTAGTCGATGGGAAGCAGGTTAATATTCCTGCACTTGGTGTTACTGCGAAGGGGGGACGGAGAAGGCTAGGTTATCCGGGCGACGGTTGTCCCGGTTTAAGCGTGTAGGCTGATACCTTTGGTAAATCCGGGGTATCTTAAGGCTGAGGCGTGACGACGAGCCACCACGGTGGTGAAGTAACTGATGCCCTGCTTCCAGGAAAAGCCTCTAAGCTCCAGGTAACACGAAATCGTACCCCAAACCGACACAGGTGGTCAGGTAGAGAATACCAAGGCGCTTGAGAGAACTCGGGTGAAGGAACTAGGCAAAATGGTGCCGTAACTTCGGGAGAAGGCACGCTGTCATCAGGTGAAGTCCCTCGCGGATGGAGCTGAAGGCAGTCGAAGATACCAGCTGGCTGCAACTGTTTATTAAAAACACAGCACTGTGCAAACACGAAAGTGGACGTATACGG
>NZ_JAGXKB010000168.1:0-275 GCF_019091025.1 Pantoea sp. GbtcB22 | reverse complement strand
CGGAAAACTCCAGCATCTACTCGAAAATGCGCGTTTATGATGGCGAAAGTATGAAAGATACCGATCCAAAAGCCAAATCCTGGCAGGAGTATCACGATTACGCGGGCGTTGATGAGGGCATGCACGGTCTTTCAACCCGCTTCGCGTTTAAAATCCTGTCGCGCGTGTTCAACTTTGCCCATGCTGAAGTGGCGGCCAACCCGGTGCATCTGTTCTACGTGCTGGAGCAGCAAATTGAGCGCGAGCAGGTCCCTCAGGATCAAGCCGAGAAGGAT
>NZ_JAGXKB010000167.1:0-275 GCF_019091025.1 Pantoea sp. GbtcB22 | reverse complement strand
GCCGCTGTTTTGCGTGGTGCGCGAAGATCGCCTGCTGGGCGTCAAGCGCGTGCCGCAGCGTGAACTGGGCACGCCGCGTTTCACCTACGTCGAAGGTCTGGCGCAGCTGTACGGCACGCCGCCGATGTGGCCGACGCCGACGCGTGGTGTGAGCGAAATGCGACTGGCGCTGCGCTATCGTCCGGATGAATCGCTGCTGCGCCATTTCAAAGATACCGCCACTCTCTACCTTGAAATTGTCGATTACCCCGGCGAATGGCTGCTGGATCTGCCGA
>NZ_JAGXKB010000166.1:0-275 GCF_019091025.1 Pantoea sp. GbtcB22 | reverse complement strand
AAAGCGAGGTAGGCGACGGCTCTATTTCCTTGCCTTCCCTTCTTGGATTATTACACTCCCTGGATCTTGGGTGCAAAATTAACGTGTCAGGGCTCAAGAGGAGTCAGCGGTAACACACAGTTTATTCATTTCTCACCCAGAGCCCGGGTTATCACATCGTCGATCGAACCAAGATGTTTGCAGCACAATGCAAGAATCAGCCGTGGTAATTTACACATTGACTACTAGCCTCCGTGTCCTTCGCTCTCCCTGGAACTGGAAACGGGAAGCCCGGA
>NZ_JAGXKB010000165.1:0-275 GCF_019091025.1 Pantoea sp. GbtcB22 | reverse complement strand
ATAAGATTGAATAAAGATATCCTCTTAAGATTAAAATCAATCTTCTACGATCTAAAAGTTAACCTCATCTTATCAAAGCATAATTAAAGCTGTAACCATTATTTAATTTCTTTTAAATTAAAAGAAAAAAACACTCAGTTAATCGAGTCAGCATCGAGTATTAAATTGCCTTCCAATTGTAATCATTATTTTTTCAACTGGATGAACTTATAAAAACAGAGTAATGAGGTAATTCGAGGGAATTTTCCTACCCATTTATAAGACAAGTGAACTTA
>NZ_JAGXKB010000164.1:0-275 GCF_019091025.1 Pantoea sp. GbtcB22 | reverse complement strand
GCCAGAATCGACCAGATCGCCGACCCGCGGGCGATAAACATGCACAGGAACGCCGACAGGAACACCAGGCCCATAAACGCCGGTGCGCCGCTGATGCCCGCGCTCTCCAGCACATCGGTCAGGCCGATGGCCATAATCTTGCCCATGTTGCTCCAGTTGAAGAAGGCCACGAACTGCGACAGCGGAAACACCATCACAATAAAGGCCGCCATGCTCTTCATCGGATCCACCAGCAGCTGCGGGATATCATCCGCGCGGCGAATCTGCTTGGTTAC
>NZ_JAGXKB010000163.1:0-275 GCF_019091025.1 Pantoea sp. GbtcB22 | reverse complement strand
ATGATCTGCTGGAAGTGGCGATGGAGCTGGAGCACATCGCGCTGAACGACCCGTACTTCATCGAGCGGAAACTCTATCCAAACGTCGATTTCTATTCAGGCATCATCCTGAAAGCAATGGGCATTCCGTCTTCCCTGTTTACCGTTATCTTCGCCATGGCGCGCACCGTGGGCTGGATTGCACACTGGAAAGAGATGCACGGCGAAGGCATGAAAATCGCCCGTCCGCGTCAGCTGTATACCGGTTACACCGGGCGTCCATTCACCTCGGCGCTG
>NZ_JAGXKB010000162.1:0-275 GCF_019091025.1 Pantoea sp. GbtcB22 | reverse complement strand
GAACGTCTTTCACTTCACCCGCCAACACGCCGCCCTGAACCGCAGCACCCACGGCGACCGCTTCATCCGGGGTCACATCTTTACGTGGCTCTTTACCAAAGAACTCAGTCACTTTGGCCTGAACCATTGGCATACGCGTTTGGCCGCCCACCAGGATCACGTCGTTGATGTCTGAAACAGACAAACCTGCATCCTGCAGGGCCACTTTCAACGGCTCGATAGGGCGGGAAACCAGGTCTTCAACCAGTGATTCCAGTTTCGCACGTGTTACTTTG
>NZ_JAGXKB010000161.1:0-275 GCF_019091025.1 Pantoea sp. GbtcB22 | reverse complement strand
AGACCCGAAATAAATGCCCCCGTCGCCCCGGACGGCTGCCGTCACCCGCGCTGGTTTACGCCCTCGCGGCGAAGGATCTCAAACGGGTGAAGGGAATACCGGAGGAAAAAACCAGCCGATTTCCACAAAACGTCAACACCGCGGCTCCCCAAACTCAACGGGTGACGGGGGTAAAAACCACTGCATGAGGAGAACGAACATGGCTTCACGGGGGGTTAACAAAGTGATTCTGGTCGGCAATCTGGGACAGGACCCGGAGGGGCGCTATATGCCGA
>NZ_JAGXKB010000160.1:0-276 GCF_019091025.1 Pantoea sp. GbtcB22 | reverse complement strand
GCCCAGGAAATAAAGCAAAATGGGCATTCGAGCTACTCCGACAGCAATCAGGATCTCTTTCCCGAACAAGCCGGTCCTGCATGTCTCAACAATGTCCGCCATCATCATCTTGCAAATTGTGCTCATAACAGCCTGATTAGTACGGCACTCACGAATTCCTCATTCAGAGAAAGTCTTGGCTATCCCGAGGAACAGGAAGAACAGGAAGGCTCCCTTGATATAGATCACTGGCGCCAAGGTGGTTTCTCTGAGGGCTGTCCATGTCTCGATCTAACC
>NZ_JAGXKB010000159.1:0-276 GCF_019091025.1 Pantoea sp. GbtcB22 | reverse complement strand
CTCGGCTGGCGGGCCGGTGGGGGCTGATCGCGCCCGCGCGGCGGTAGCCGCAAATCAAATACAGCCCCGCGTCCCTTACGGGGCGCTGCCCAGCCCCCTCCTGCATAGCTGCGGGCAGGCGTGCCGCAGGGCGGCACGGGTGGGCGCAGCGGCACCCTGAAAGCGCCGGTAAGCGTCCCCACCCCCGCCCCCAGCCTCGACGGACGTCAGCTACTCGACGCCCCGTAGGGCATCCCCCCGCCGGCACCTGGGCACGCGCCCGCCGCCGCGCGCGCC
>NZ_JAGXKB010000018.1:0-3110 GCF_019091025.1 Pantoea sp. GbtcB22 | reverse complement strand
CGGCCCGCACAGCTTCACCGCCCGGGCCACCGACCCGGCGGGCAACACCGGATTACCCTCCATCCCGTTCACCTTCATCGTGGACACCGTAATTGCGCAGCCGCTGCTGGAAACCGTGAGCGATGCGGTGACCGGCGGCGTGGAAGGTGCGATTAGCAACGACGGCACCGGCCTCACCAACGACGCCCGCCCCGTACTCAGCGGCCGCGCCGAAGCCGGCAGCCTGGTGACGATTTATGACGGCAGCTCAGCCATCGGCAGCGTCCGGGCCGATGCTGCAACCGGCGCGTGGCGCTGGCAGAGCAGCGAAAACCTGGGCGAAGGCGTGCACCTGCTGACCGTGCAGGCCACCGACCCGGCGGGCAACGTATCGGTGATGTCAGATAGCTTCACCATCACCATAGATACCCTGACTGTGCAGCCGGTGATTGCGACCATTACCGACGCGGTCAGCGGTGGCACGGTCGGCGCCGTTGCCAGCGACGGCACCGGCCTCACCAACGACGCCCGGCCGCTGCTTAATGGCACAGCGGAAAAAGGCAGCCTGGTCACCGTTTATGACGGTATCAGCGCCATCGGCAGCGTTTACGCCGATGCCGCTACCGGCATCTGGAGCTGGAAATTTACTGGAGCAGATAAGTTTGATGAAGGGAGCCACACGCTTTGCGTTAAAGCCATCGATGCAGCCGGTAATACTTCCATTCTGTCTGACAGTTTTACTATCACCGTTGATACACTGATTGCCCAGCCGATACTGGCAACCATCACCGATGCGGTAAGCGGTGGCAATCTGGGCTCAATTCCTAATAACGGCACAGGCCTGACCAACGATGCGCGTCCCCTACTTAGTGGGAGCGCCGAGAAGGGCAGCCTGGTGACGATATACGATGGCAGCACGGCGGTGGGCAGCGTCTATGCCGATGCCGCTACCGGAGCGTGGAGCTGGCAATATGCTGGTGCAGAAAAATTTGAAGATGGCGTCCATACGCTCACGGTTAGCGCTGCCGATCCGGCAGGTAATCGATCGCAACTGTCGGATAGCATTATCATCACCGTCGATACCCACATTGCGCAGCCAACACTTGCTAGCGTCACCGATACGGTAACCGGCGGCACTCTTGGCGCCATTGCTAACGACGGCACCGGCCTCACCAACGATGCGCGTCCGCTGCTCAGCGGCAATGCTGAGAAAGGCAGCCTGATCACCATTTATGACGGTATCAGCGCCATCGGCAGCGTCTACGCCGATGCCGCTACCGGCGCGTGGAGCTGGCAGTATTCCGGTGCAGATAAGTTTGAGGAAGGCCCGCACACTCTGACAGTGCAGGCCGTCGATCAAGCGGGCAATATTTCTGCACGCTCACCAAGCTTCACCATCACCGTTGATGATGTGGTCAGCGTTCCGCTGGTTACCGGTATTTATGATAAAGTTGCTGGCGGCATCACTGGATTAATCAGTGATAACGGAATTACCAATGATAGCTCACCGACAATAACGGGCACCGCTGAACCCGGCGCGTTAGTACGTTTGCGACTGACTCTAGGGCACGGGTCTGAATGGGGTGAAGAGGATGGCGTTAACCGTAAAGGTTTTAATGTTATCGCAGATAAAAATGGCAACTGGTCGCTTACTATTCCCGAAACACTGCCGGATGGTGAATGGTATTTCCGCGCTGAACAAACTGATCTGGCGGGCAATTACAGTGGATTGGGTAGTCAATACATCATTAATATCGATACCACTCCACCGGTACTGCAGGGATTGATACGGATCGGTGATATATTAAAAGTCGATTTAACAGGAACTCATGCCCAAATCGGTGATTTGTTAAAGATCAAAATAGGTAGCGAAAATATTGAACATCTGCTTACCGCAGAAGATGTTGCTGCTAGCAGAGTGGATATCACGCTAAAAAAATGGTCCTACACCGACACTTACAACGCTACCTTGACTGACATCGCCGGGAATGAATCGCCATTATTACAACGCATTCCTTACATTCAGTACACTGATTTAGAAAGTATCACTCCTCAAACGGTGGCATCAGGAGCTTCATTAGATCTTGGTCTATTTAACTTTACTGCCGGCAGTTATGACAGCATCAATGATGGGACAGCTGGCATTATTGCTCCTGGAACTGTGATTGCAGGAATGGCCTCTCCCACATCAAACATTCTCTTATTACGCAGCTCTGGTGGCAGTGAGCTGAATAAATTAACACTGAAAGGTAATGATAGCGCCACCTATTTCAGTGTAGAAATCAGAGATCTTGAGAGCCTATTGACTATTAGGTTTTATGACCTCTCTGGTAACCTCGCTCACACCGTTTTACAACCTTCAGGTGGTAATGATTCTCTCATCAATTTTCAGGCCGAAATGCCTGAAGGGATCAATTTTCACTCCGTAAGCTTTGAATTCAGAGCAGGTGATGGCATTAGTCTTGATAATTTCGCATTAGGTAATCGTGCTCAAGATAATTTAGGCGTAACTTCCCGTCTGATGGATAATCCATTAAATGATTCTGCCTCTATACTTTTTGAACTAGAACACGAAGTTAATCTTAATCAATTCATTCAGGATCATCGTCTTAACCTTGAAACTATTGAGCCTGAATCACTGATGCTTTCCATAGGTGATGTTCTAAGTCATGGCCAGGGAAATTTTTTCGCAAGTAATGATAATATTCAATTACTCATCGAAGGACACGATACGAACAATATAACCTTGTCTGATTTACTTCCTGATGGTACTGATTCAGGTGACTGGAATCAGGTTGGAGACATTACAATTGCTGGTGTGCAATATATATCTTATGCGCATGACGGCGCAGGCATTGAAGTTTTCATACAGCAGGGTATAAACGTTAATATGGAAAACAATTAATCCTTATTTTAAGCTGATAGCTTCCACGTTTAGGCTGCGATCAAAATAAAACAGGCTTTCCTATAATAGGAGAGTCTGGTTTAAATCCATCTAATCAGTTTATTTCGATCAGTTCTTTCCTACAGGTTTCGTTTCTTTTCTACATCTCCTACCTTCCCAGACCCGGCCTGTATTTCATCGCATCCCCTCCCGGCATAATTCCCGTTATTTATTTAATCTCAGCCAC
>NZ_JAGXKB010000158.1:0-276 GCF_019091025.1 Pantoea sp. GbtcB22 | reverse complement strand
AAGTGTTCTGTTTTTGTACAAACTACAAACTCATCCAAGAAGCCTGCAGCAAATCCCCGGTCTTGGGGCAAGAAGGAAGCTAAAATATCTAAAGAATGGATGGGTCATGGCCCTGCATTCGGCAGTCAAAAGAACTTCCATGGAATAATTAATAGGTTGTATTGCAATAAGCTAAGTGGCTATCACGAGTACACTATGCTATCAAACTTTCATTTTCAGCGAAATTTAGCTATGTATGAGTAAGTACAAATACGTATGCTATATGGAAATACCAAG
>NZ_JAGXKB010000157.1:0-276 GCF_019091025.1 Pantoea sp. GbtcB22 | reverse complement strand
ATAAGCTGGGCAGTCAAAGATCTCAGCATCCATCTGCACAGGGGCCATTCACTCCATGCTCAGAAAATCAGATTTTGACTCCAGGTCTCCAGAGGACATATTGACTTGTCAAGGAAATGGGAATAAGATACAATGGCAAACAAGTATATCTAGAGAGAATGATAAATATACTATCCAATATAGAAAGGTATGTCAGAAATACTGCCTTGGGGATTCTGAGCAAAGCCAAGATAAAAAATTTCTTATATTTTAATAATATTTTTAGAGTTTTTATAA
>NZ_JAGXKB010000156.1:0-276 GCF_019091025.1 Pantoea sp. GbtcB22 | reverse complement strand
CACTTCATTGAGCATGTGCCCTTCGGCATTGACCTCGGTGTGAATCGTCGGCATGAGACAACGGCAGCCGGACGACGACAAGGCGAGGGCCAGGTCCAGCGAGATTCGACGGTGGGTCATGGCGCGCGTCGAGGCGAGCGGAATCATGGCGAGATAATCGCGGGTGGGAAGAGGAATGGCGGGTGCGGCCGCGCCGAGGCGCAAACCGCATATTCCATTCATTCCCTTCGGCTATATCCCAAGGCAACGCCAGAAATAGCCGGATAAGTGGCGCAG
>NZ_JAGXKB010000155.1:0-276 GCF_019091025.1 Pantoea sp. GbtcB22 | reverse complement strand
GGAAGCGACATGTAATCAAATTGGGGGCGGTTTCTATGTTTTCCCCACTCACTTCGTCCATTGGACAAATCAGAATCTTGCAGTCCTTTTTGAGATTCGTCATTCCTGTCAACAAGGCTGGTCTAGCGCTGAAACAGCTTGCTTGATACTATGTACTGATAGTAACAACCACTCATCATAGTCTTGGGCTATAGTTCGGATATTATGCCGCGTGTTGGTGAGCTACCGGGAAAGGATGGACAGTTCATTATTGCCGGATTCACGGGGTACGGGATA
>NZ_JAGXKB010000154.1:0-276 GCF_019091025.1 Pantoea sp. GbtcB22 | reverse complement strand
AGACTTGATCCTGTACATTCTAGGATGCATAGTCAACGCGAGCGTCAACCAAGAGCAATGGGTGACAATGATACACCTGTCAGACTTAGTATGGCCTACAAGCGATTGTATCGCTAGCTCCGGCTGAAGTTCCCACGCTTCAGGAGGCCAGTAGTTGAGCTCACACTTCAATGCTACGATCGGCGTCCGACCAATATTGCCATGTTTGTGACCTCGTGGGATGTATCTTGACGATAGTTGCAAGTTGAAGGTATTCATTGACACGGTGGTGAGTGA
>NZ_JAGXKB010000153.1:0-276 GCF_019091025.1 Pantoea sp. GbtcB22 | reverse complement strand
CCACAGCCTCGCTAAATAGTTTGCCCACTATGCCAGATGGGAACCACGGATCTCCTTCGTACCCAGTACTCCGTTTTCCCTAAGTATCGAGGACAATTGACAGGATCATCCACTTGCTTGGCCGATCTACAGTCTCGAAGAAGCTTTTCTAGCTGCGCAAGTCGGTGGAGTAACTGTACGGAGGATGCGGTCATGGCCGAAGCCCTGAAACCCACGAGTCCGGATCCCTAAAGCCTTTTTCAGGTTTCTTATACAAAAGTCTTTCTTTCCCCCATC
>NZ_JAGXKB010000152.1:0-276 GCF_019091025.1 Pantoea sp. GbtcB22 | reverse complement strand
CACTCAGACATATTACTCAGTCCAGGGAATTCTAAACATTAAATTTCTTGATGATTAATGTGAAGAGGTTCATTTTCTCCATTTGGTTGAATCTCTGTTGGCATTTCAAAGTCACTTCAAAAAAGGCTTGTCAAACAATCATCTTACTTTTGTAATTAAATGTTGCATGCAACGCTAATTATTTTTTTTTAATGACGGTGTACACTTCTTTCACTTGACATGCAGATGAAGTAGCTTTAGGGTTGTCACGATAGCTGCGTGCGACACCTGACGCAG
>NZ_JAGXKB010000151.1:0-276 GCF_019091025.1 Pantoea sp. GbtcB22 | reverse complement strand
AGAAGACGATCCAAGCCTTCGTCGACCTCCATGTTCTGAAGGCGAGGAAGCAGAGAATCTAAGGCAACCAGGTGGGTGCCTTAGATTCGTTTAGGCTGCTGACGATTGTCGCAAACAATAGAAAGGGCTTGGTGACATTCGTAATCTTAGAATGTTAGTGAGTTCTTTTGGGTCAAATGTGGAATGAACTGGGGTGTTTTACTGGGATGCGGTTCTCGCAAGAGTCATTATGGAAGACAATGCATATCACCATAGCAGGGATCTTTTCGTTTTTAT
>NZ_JAGXKB010000150.1:0-276 GCF_019091025.1 Pantoea sp. GbtcB22 | reverse complement strand
AAGGATGGTGCAAAGAGTGAGGAGGACTATCATACGTACCCAGTGTCGGTCGGGTTCCCCCCAAGCTTCAACGAAGCTACTCGGGGTAATACCCGAAGTATTGATAGAATTGCTGGGCTTCTTCAAAGTTGCGTTGGGTGATTGCATGTACTTCCAGGAGGTGGTTGTGCTGTGCGTCCTGGGTCTGCTGGATGATCTGGGTGCGCTCGTCAACTTGGTTCAGCTGCTGGGCCATGAGTAGTTCATCGAAGTATTTGGTGAGGCCGATGGGCTTGG
>NZ_JAGXKB010000149.1:0-276 GCF_019091025.1 Pantoea sp. GbtcB22 | reverse complement strand
AACGTTTCCTCTGTTTATGTTCTCCTTTGGTCCCCACTTCATTGTTAATTTGTCATGCATGTATTGAAAACATCGTAAGCCTGTTAATTATCTTTTGTTCGATTTTCAGGAAATCTCTGATGTGAAACCTAATATAATCAAATAAAGGAAAAAGAATTAAAGATCTAATTTTATGACATCATGTTCATTTTGATAAAGTAAGCTACACATTTCCTGTTTATCACCAGGCGTACAACCAAGACTGTTTCGATCTATCTACGAAGTATGCTTAACAGA
>NZ_JAGXKB010000017.1:0-3179 GCF_019091025.1 Pantoea sp. GbtcB22 | reverse complement strand
CCGCCGTGCTGGTTCTGCATGGCGCGCACGATGCCGCCGAGGCCGAGCAGCCCGGCGAAGGCGGCCATCGCCATCCACGCGCCGCTGTTGTGCTCCGGCACGAACAGCGGGGCGCTATCCGCGGCGTCGCTGCTGAGCATCAGGAAGGCGCTCTCACCGTCGTCCATGTCACTGGTCGCCTCGCCGCTGTCGGCGGAGACCCAGTCGTGCGCCCTGCCGTCTTCACCGATACCCTGCAGGCGGGCGTTGTTCTCGTAGAAATCGTAAATGACCAGGCGCGGTTCGTCCTCGCCGGGCACGGTGAGCAGCAGGTTCTTACCGTGCCGCTTCATCGCCATGCGGGCGGGCTGGCCGGAATGCTGGGCATCCGACAGCAGGATGCGCTGGCCGGGCGTGGAGTGAATGTACTGGGTACCTTTGCCGGACGGCAGCGTCAGCGGCGCAGAGAGGCGGTTACCTTCGGCCGTGGCAACGGCGAGAGCGGAAGCAGACATAAACAGATCCCTGTTATCAGATTAATCGGCTGGGTAAATTGCTCTTGAGTGTGCTGGGCTGTGGCAGAAAGAAATACAGGCTGGGTCTGGGATGAAAAGTGGAATAAAGCAAAAATATTTTGAACATAAACCAGCCAAATAATGGCTGCCTGTTTTTGAATAATGTGTGACAGATAATTCCCAAAACACCCACATTCATCACGTACCAAATAACTCGGACAAGAAGGGTGCATTTCACTGCTGGTAAGGCTCTCGCTCAACTCAAAAATCCCTAACTGTAGAGGGCATATTGCTCTGATAGGCGTCAGCAAACTCAACCAAGACCGCGCTCGTATTTAACCTTAAGACACGTCTGTAAATTCCGGTGTTATCTGGGTAAGAGATCAATTAACCCAGTCAATCATCCGCGTCAGCGGAATTGGGCTAAATACTGTGTAAAGGGTCTTTATGAGTCTCAATCAAGTTAACATTGCAGTGGTGGAGAACAACACCATTGTTAAATCCGATGTACTGCGTGCTGAAAAAGCCGGTTCAGCGGTAAAAATCAAAGCCGTAAAAGGTGGAAAATACATTCTGGCGCAAGGTGAAAAAGGTTACGCTCCTGAGAACATTACCGTTAAACGTGTGGGTAAAAACCTGCATGTAATGCTGGAAGGCACCGATGAAAGCCAGCCACAGCTGATCATTGAAGATTTCTTCGAAAATCCAGGCGAGTTGGTCGGTAAGGCCGAAGACGGTCAGTGGCACGAATTTATCTCTTCTGATGGCGACAGCGATCATGAAGCCGCTTTCCTGATGGATGGCGAGTCTTCAGCACTGGTATTGGGTTCGGGAGTCATTGCGGGTCTTGATGGCCTGGCCGTTGCGCCTTTTGCGCTTTCTCCAGCACTACTGGCGTTGGGTACGTTAGCGGGTCTGCTGGCTGCAGCGGGTCTTGCTAAATCCATCGCCAATCATAATAAAGATGATGGAAACGGCGGTAGCGGTGAAGGCGGTGAAGGCGGTGGCGGAAGCACCGTATTCACTCCTGGCTTGACGAACGTTAACGATAATCATGGTGACTTTACCGGTCCAATCCATAACGGCGGTCTGACCGATGACAGCACACCAACCTTCAGCGGTACCGGTACACCGGGCAACATCGTGGTGATCCGTGATAACGGTGAAGAGATCGGCAGCGTCATCGTCGGCGAAGATGGCAAATGGGAATTCACCCCAGAAAACCCACTGGACGATGGCGAGCATAGATTTGAATTGGTAGAACGTGACGACAAAGGCAACGAAAGTGCGCCAAGCGATGAGTTTACAGTCATCATCGATACCGAAGCACCTGCACGTCCAGATATTGGTCAGGTTTATGACGACGTGGAACCGAAAATGGGTCCAGTCGCGAACGGCGGCTATACCAACGACGAAACGCCAACCTTGAGCGGCGATGGTCAAACACCCGGCGACACCATCATCATTATCGATAATGGCAAAGAAATCGGCTCGGTAATCGTTGGTCAGGATGGTTCATGGTCATTTACCCCAGAACCTTTAGAAGATGGTGACCATAACTTTGAGATTGTGGCGCGCGATCCGGCGGGCAACCGTTCAGAGCCTTCTGAACCTTGGTTAGTCATCGTAGACACCGAAATCCCTGGCAAACCAGGCACCGGTACCACCGCGGGTCTCGACGACATCATTGATGATGTTGGTCCGGTTACCGGTTCACTGCCAAATGGCAGCATCACCGATGACACCAAACCGACCCTCGAAGGTTCCCATCAAAGACCAGGTACCATCGTTACCATTATCGACAATGGCACCGTTATCGGCAGCGTTGTAGCGGATAAAAACGGTGGCTGGCAGTTCACCCCGTCAACCGAATTGGCAGAGGGCGATCATCAGTTCTCCATCATCATCGAAACGCCAACCGGCTATATCTCGCCAGAATCCGATCCGTGGTTAGTGATTATCGATATTGATCCTCCTGCGGCACCGGTTATTGTCGACATCATCGATGACCAGGGCGACGTAGTTGGCGCAATAAAAGACGGCGACACCACCGACGACGCACAGCCAGAAATCCGTGGTACCGCAGAAGCAGGCAGCACCGTCATCATTTACGATAAAGGTGTTGAAATCGGTCGTGTTGAAGCAGATGAAAATGGCGACTGGTCATTCATTCCTGTTCCGCCGCTGCTGAACGGCGACCATGAAATTACCGCTAAAGCACAGGATAAAGCAGGCAACATCGGCGACGAATCCAACAGTGTTGGCTTTGACCTGATCGCGGGCGGCAACGCCACTGGTCCAGCGATTACTGGCGCGTGGGATGACGTGGAAGGCAACACCGGGATGCTGCATAACGGCGACCTGACCAACGACGCACGCCCTGAGCTGCGCGGTACCGCACAGCCCGGCGACATCGTCACCATCATCATGGACGGCAAGGTTCAGGGTTCAACCACCGCCGGCCCGAACGGCCAGTGGAACTGGACGCCAGCAACAGATTTGCCAGAAGGCGTGCGCAACTTCCGCGCAGAAGTGACCGACGCAGCCGGCAACAAAACCGCTACCGGCAACTTCCAGCTGGAGCTGGACCTGACCAAACCTGATGCCTCAGACGACCTGACGGCAGAAGACAACGTCGGCCCAATTACCGGTCCAATTCAAAGCGGCGACACCACCGACGACAGC
>NZ_JAGXKB010000148.1:0-276 GCF_019091025.1 Pantoea sp. GbtcB22 | reverse complement strand
GGCTTTCATTTCTTTCATTGTCTTTATTATACTTTCGCTGAGGCTCTTACTACACTACACGGCCTTCTCTCATAGCGTGCGCATATACCCCCAGCCTGGTTTATGGCTGGCTATTCTCATTCGAGAAAGATTCTTATGTATATTTTAATTAGCATTTTTGGTTCCATGGAGCATGTATAATCTAATCATTTACTTACTACTATTATGGAGAGTATATCAAGTTCAGAAAATATTTGATTGGTGCAATGTTGAAAGGTTTCGAACATTCATTAAATA
>NZ_JAGXKB010000147.1:0-276 GCF_019091025.1 Pantoea sp. GbtcB22 | reverse complement strand
GGAAGCTTGGATTGCATCAAGAATCTCTGGGTTAAATCCCATGCATCCTAGCAAGACTTGGGAAGTATCGATTGATATTGTCCCATATTTCTGCGCGTCGCCTCACATCATCCTTGCTGTTCTCATTGAATAATCCAAGACTGAACGGTATGATATGTGCAGCTTGGATACTGGCCGTTGTGACATTATCTCAATGCTCTTGACGCAACTGTGTTTTTTGAGATCGTCTGTTTGTGGATATTCTCTCTGCATTGTCTTTTCGCCGCATTGTTATAA
>NZ_JAGXKB010000146.1:0-276 GCF_019091025.1 Pantoea sp. GbtcB22 | reverse complement strand
GTGAAACGGATACCATGGGAAGCTTGTGGGAGAAGGCTGCCTAAAGAAAACGTCAAGACTTAGAGGTTCAGTTAAGGTCGTTTACATATGCATTCGAGGCAGCCGACTCGAAATCAGCGCAAAAGGTCAGTACTGTACCGTAACAGAATCGCCTGCATCCATATCAGACTCATGACTAACCGTACATTGTAGGCGGCTATGAGCCTTCGGAGCAACTGCCCCAAGACGCGGAAATACAATATCCGGGCCAATTTCCTCGGTTACCTTGTTGCCGTA
>NZ_JAGXKB010000145.1:0-276 GCF_019091025.1 Pantoea sp. GbtcB22 | reverse complement strand
AGAAGCCTTTGCCATTGATCAAATCTTGACGAAGTTCTTCCATACGCTTGGAGAGATTTGGAAGTGGGAAATTTGTCTAATCGAGATTAATAATTGGAAAGGGCGATCAATTTGGTTTCTGGCATTTCACCTTTGAGATTCCCGTCAAAGGCAGATCTTTCTCAATGAAAGCATCTGCTGCAGCACCAATCTCTTGGATTTCACTTTCACTGAACTGGTGAGTCCAAAGTTCAGGATTATGCCGGTAGTCCTCTGCCTTCCACACTGTAGGTCCAT
>NZ_JAGXKB010000144.1:0-276 GCF_019091025.1 Pantoea sp. GbtcB22 | reverse complement strand
ACCGATGTCGTCATCGGCAAGCCTAGCTTACACATCTACTTCCAACGACAACAACAACAACAACAGCATACTACTAACTACATAAAATAGAATATACAATATACAATATAATAGTAAGATTGAACTTGTTACATCAACTAGTGAATGACTGGTTGCGCTGACACGAGATATAAGTATATCAGTCAGTGAGTATCTTAATTTGAAGTCACACTGGCTGGTCTGCCCAGAAATTTGGTCTCTCAAGTCGATCGATCTTCTCACCCACAACGTGAATTG
>NZ_JAGXKB010000143.1:0-276 GCF_019091025.1 Pantoea sp. GbtcB22 | reverse complement strand
GGACGCAGGGCAGGTGACCTCCGAGCCAGTACCTTATGCTCGATAGGTACAGAGGATGATTGGTGATCTTCACTAGCGAGTCACGCGATCATCGATTAACTTTCTAGCATTTTTTTCCTACTCTGCATTTGTTGCTTTTTTAGAACCCCAGGATGTGTCACATGCATTGTCTAATCCTAACTGGGTGAACGCCATGCACTTGGAGTTGGAGAACTTTGAGAGAAACCATGTCTGGGATTTAGTTGAACCTGTGGGGGACAAATATCCCCAAGCTCC
>NZ_JAGXKB010000142.1:0-276 GCF_019091025.1 Pantoea sp. GbtcB22 | reverse complement strand
GCTTACGCGCGCCGCTAACAGCAACCTGCCCTGGCAGGACGTGCTGGTCTCAATCCGCCCTTATATGCACAAGATCTGGAACGCTTTTACCACGGTTCAAAAACTGCGCTTTATGAAAATGTACGGCGCGGTATGGGCCGCCTGGCGCCAACCGATCCCGCAAGAGGTCTTCAGCGAACTGATTGAGGCATCCGCTCAGGGTAGAGTGAGATGCCATCAGGCGCTGGCCGCTCCGCAATACGCTGACAATTGTTATCATCTGCAGACCCCTTCAGA
>NZ_JAGXKB010000141.1:0-277 GCF_019091025.1 Pantoea sp. GbtcB22 | reverse complement strand
CATGCCGAACGAAGGGGTGAGCCCCCGAGTTAACTGGACTTACATCGTTTAGTAGTTTCGAAGTAACACCGTAAGGGTATATATGAGGTCATCAATACACTAACCGTTTATCCCTTTGAAGTCATTTGACTTGTGTTCCCCCATTCATTGCGCCGCCACTACTCTTGAGTCAAAGAGAAATTCTCTCACCGTTTATCCCTTTGAAGTCATTTGACTTGTGTTCCCCATTCATTGCGCCGCCACTACTCTTGAGTCAAAGAGAAATTCTCTCACCGTT
>NZ_JAGXKB010000016.1:0-3633 GCF_019091025.1 Pantoea sp. GbtcB22 | reverse complement strand
CGTCTACGCCGATGCCGCTACCGGTGCGTGGAGCTGGCAGTTCACCGGTACCGATAAGTTCACCGAAGGCATGCATAAGCTGACCGTGCAGGCCGTCGATCCGGCGGGCAACATTTCCGTGCTGTCCGCCGCCTTTACCATCACCGTTGATACGCAAATTGCGCAGCCAGAGCTGGCCACCGTCAGCGATGCGGTAAGCGGCGGTGCGTTTGGCGGCATTGCCAACGACGGCACCGGCCTCACCAACGACGCCCGACCCGTGCTGAGCGGCAGCGCCGAAAAAGGCAGTCTGGTAACTATTTACGACGGCACTACGGCGGTGGGCAGCGTCTATGCCGACGTCATCACCGGCGCGTGGAGCTGGCAGTATTCCGGTGCCGATGAGTTTGACGAAGGCTCGCATACGCTGACCGTGCAGGCCGTCGATCCGGCGGGCAACATTTCCGTGCTGTCCGCCGCCTTTACCATCACCGTTGATACGCAAATTGCGCAGCCAGAGCTGGCCACCGTCAGCGATGCGGTAAGCGGCGGTGCGTTTGGCGGCATTGCCAACGACGGCACCGGCCTCACCAACGACGCCCGACCCGTGCTGAGCGGCAGCGCCGAAAAAGGCAGTCTGGTAACTATTTACGACGGCACTACGGCGGTGGGCAGCGTCTATGCCGACGTCAGCACCGGCGCGTGGAGCTGGCAGTATTCCGGTGCCGATGAGTTTGACGAAGGCTCGCATACGCTGAGCGTGCAGGCCGTCGATCCGGCGGGCAACATTTCCGTGCTGTCCGACACCTTTACCATCACCGTTGACACGCAAATCGCACAGCCGGTGCTGGCCACCATCACCGATGCAATAACCGGCGGCGCACTCGGCCCAATTGCCAACGACGGCACCGGCCTCACCAACGATGCCCGCCCTGTGCTGAGCGGCTCGGCCGAAAAAGGCAGTCTGGTCACGATATTTAACGGCACTGCGGCAATAGGAAGTGTTTGTGCAGACAGCATTAGTGGCACGTGGAGTTGGCAGTTCACCGGCACCGATAGGTTTGAGGAAGGTCCGCACACGCTGAGCGTGCAGGCAGTCGATACCGCAGGTAACACGTCAGTGTTGTCCGATGTTTTCACAATCAATGTTGATACCGTCAAGCCACTTAATGCCGGGCAGAACGTTTCGAGTGTAGATCCCACCAAGCTGTGGAACGGTGCCTTTACTGATGACAATCGTCCGCAACTCAGTGGTATGGGTGAAGCCGACTGCACCGTTACCATTTATCTGAATGGAGTTCCCGTTGGAACACAAATAATTGGGAGCAATAATCAGTGGCACTGGCAGCCAGATAGCGCGTTGGATGACGGCGACTATCGCTTTACCATCATCATCACCGATCCAGCAGGTAACGCCAGTGATGTCAGTGCAGCGACTGAAATCACCGTAGACACTTCGGCACCGTCAGGCATGGCCAGAATAGCAGCAATAACCCATGACAGCGGCTATCTCAATAACGCGGGGGATTTCTACACTGACGTTGGCACAACTGGGCATCTGATCCGTGGTCAGCTTGATGGCATTGTTAATGCCAATGAACGTATCCAGATTTCTGTCAATGGCGGTGTGAGCTGGCATGATGCACTCAGAGATCCATCAGGTGGATGGTACTGGTTTGACGGTGAAAACCACGCGAATAGTTGGTCAATCCAGACGCGAGTTATTGATAATTTAGGTCGCACTGGTCCAGTAGAAACACAGCAGGTTAATGTTGATACCACTAAACCTGAGGCACCGTTTGAACTGACATATTCAGGTCAGGATGTCACGGTTCACTTTTCCGGGAACCAGACTGAAAAAGGTGGTCAGGTAAGCCTTAACATTGATGGAAACTATTATCTCTTCACGGTCACTGACGCAGATAGTGATCGGGGATATATGGTTATTACGTTGCCTACATCGATTGAACCCAATGATAATATGCTCGCGGCAGTGGTAAACAAGGCTGGTAAATTATCAGAATATCGAAATATTCCTGAATCCAAAGAGATTGATTTCTCGTTATATACTGGCGGTTACAATTTCCCAGCAGGTACTATCGTAGATGGGGTCACATTTAATTCAACGGGGCATTTTCATAATAGAGACTCCTACACTGCAGGTACAAGTAAAGGATGGCTGTTGCATTTTTGGGGAGGATCGTCATCTCTTGATCTCAATCGTAGCGAATTAGGCACTAAAGATATTTCATTTAATACCAGAATGTTTTCTGGCACCGGAAATATTAATTTCAACTTTTATGATAAAGATAACAATCTACTCGGAAGCAGATTAGTCACGAATGCAAACACATCGGTTAACAACCTGGTGGAATATCACTCAGACATACCAATATACCGTGTTTTATTCACGTATAGTGGTAATGTCAGCATTTGGGATTTCAACATCATGCGTAGCTATACACATGCCCCAGACCAAGACCATGCAGTCACGGATGAGAGCCAGTACTTAATCGGTAGTGAGCTAAATGACAGCTTTACTGTCACTGACGTGCATCACCTTGATACTGTTACTCAGCTTGGGGGTGGCAGTGGTATTGATACACTGGCATTAACCGGTGCTAATCAGGTGCTTGATTTCACCCGATTAGCCAGCAAGATAAGTTCTATTGAGGTCATTGACATTACCGGAACCGGTGATAATACACTGATGTTATCACTGGGCGATATTTTGGCAAATGGTCAGGTCGATCTGTTTAGAGAAAACGGTAATCTGCAATTAATGGTGAAAGGCAATGCCGGCGATACGGTTAATCTTTCTGACATGTTACCTAACGGTGCCGATGCCGGTGACTGGAACAGCGGAGGTAAAGTTAACGTTGGCGGTACTGAATATCAGATATTCCAGCATTCTGCTCTAGATGCTGAGCTGTTAGTACAGCAAAACGTAACGGTTAATCTCGACAATCACTAACGTTCAGACTGACCCGCCTTCATTGCGGGTCAGTTTTTTTTAATAAATATTTTCCTACAAAACTCACTGTTTTCTCCGTCTTTTCTTACCTTCCCAGACCCGGCCTGTATTTCATCGCATCCCCTCCCGGCATAATTCCCGTTATTTATTTAATCTCAGCCACTTATTTCAGGAACTCTGTTTATGTCCGCTTCCGTTCTCGCCGTCGCCACGGCCGAAGGTAACCGCCTCTCTGCGCCGCTGATGCTGCCGTCCGGCAAAGGCACTCAGTACATTCACTCCACCCCCGGCCAGCGCATCGTGCTGTCCGATGCGCAGCATCCCGGTCAGCCCGCGCGGATGGCGATGAAGCGGCACGGCAAAAACCTGCTCCTGACCGTGCCGGGCGAGGATGAACCGCGCCTGGTCATCTACGATTTCTACGAGAACAACGCCCGCCTGCAGGGCATCGGCGAAGACGGCATGCCGCACGACTGGGTTTCCGCCGATAACGGCGAAGCGACCAGCGACATGGACGACGGCGAGAGCGCCTTCCTGATGCTCAGCGGCGACGCCGCGGCTGATAGCGCCCCGCTGTTCGTGCCGGAGCATAACAGCGGCGCATGGATGGCGATGGCCGCCTTCGCCGGGCTGCTCGGCCTCGGCGGCATCGTGCGCGCCATGCAGAACCAGCACGGCGG
>NZ_JAGXKB010000140.1:0-277 GCF_019091025.1 Pantoea sp. GbtcB22 | reverse complement strand
AGCGAGGTAGCATCGGAGCAGCGACAGCCTCCGGTAGAAACGCTAGAAAAAGAAAGATCAGCCCGAAAATCAACGGAAGGTAATACCAGAATGGGCAAAATCTCCCGCTCATCGTACCGAAATAACGGCCCAAATACTCGGTCCGCCACACGCCGAGCGCCTGAGTCTGTGTAAAGTAGACGTACACGGGCCAGGCACCCGCCACCACCAGGAAAAGTGCCAGACCGGGAACAATCCAGAGGGTACGAAGGCGACGGACACGTCGTCCCAAGGCCTC
>NZ_JAGXKB010000139.1:0-277 GCF_019091025.1 Pantoea sp. GbtcB22 | reverse complement strand
TATCTAGGGATGTATTTTGCCAAATTTATCCAATGTTTTTTATTTAATTTAGGTATTTGTGCCTTCATCTATATCCGCAACCCACAGTGCCATGATGCTTATGGCACTTCATTCGAATTTTATGGAATCTAACAATCATTTTTACAACTAGTTTTTAGGCACAACAAATTCCATGCTGTGTTGATACTTGCACTTTTATTAAGTTTTATTCCATTAGTTTCTCCTTTCAATTATTATTTTTTTTTGCGAACACGAGCCCTTTTTTTTAATCAATTTT
>NZ_JAGXKB010000138.1:0-277 GCF_019091025.1 Pantoea sp. GbtcB22 | reverse complement strand
ATATCTCTCCAAGGAAGGACTTCACCTTTTGCCTGGTGCCAAGAGCTGACACCGACACGCAATCTTCGATTTTTTCAAGCACACCACGCGGTGGTTGGCCTGTAGAAACAATTTTTTCACCGTTCCTCAGGCAAGGCATACCAAGATGATACAATCTGACAAGACAGGGCCTTTCATTGAGGGGCTCTGCTCCAAACAGGAAATAACTGCGTGCAGTGACGGAGCCTTGAGGCCAATAACCCCGTCGTACTTCTGTTGAAAGGGTGTAAAGTAGCCA
>NZ_JAGXKB010000137.1:0-277 GCF_019091025.1 Pantoea sp. GbtcB22 | reverse complement strand
CACTGGTCTCTACCGACTTGGCCGTTCCTCGTCTGCTTCCTTCCTTGATGTCCACCCAGATATCGCTGTAAACGCGAAGCTCTTGACCGGTGGTTTGATTCCTCTGTGTACTACTGTTGCAAGTCAAGAAATCTTCGAAACTTTCTCAAGCCCCGAGAAAAGTGACGCCTTGCTACACGGTCACAGCTACACAGCTCATGCAGTGGGCTGCACCGTCGCTGTGGATTCTCTCAAGACAATGGCCGACATGGATCAAAATGGATCATGGGACCAATTC
>NZ_JAGXKB010000136.1:0-277 GCF_019091025.1 Pantoea sp. GbtcB22 | reverse complement strand
GGCTGCTAACCTAAGCCCTTAGAAGGTTAAGGATAACTATACTATCTACTTATCTTAACTATTTTATTATAAGAAGGGATAGAGTGGTTTTAGGATGCCACTACTTTTAGACTTTAGAGAAGCTTATATTAGGGATATATATAATAGATTAGTGCAGCCTAATATCTACTGTACTCTAGAAGTAATTCTTAGAATAAGCTAGACAGCAAAAGTTAATATATAGAATATTAGAGTCCTGGTAGGCTATATAACTGTTTTTTACTACTATATTTATTAA
>NZ_JAGXKB010000135.1:0-277 GCF_019091025.1 Pantoea sp. GbtcB22 | reverse complement strand
GCCTGATCATCAGTGGCTGTCTGTATGTGCATGTTGCGGCCAAGTATCTCTTTGTACGAATCTTGCGCAACTCGCGACACCTGCAAGCTAATACATAGGTGCATTGGGGCACCTGGTTGAGCTGTACAATAGGTATGGCCGCAATTTCATTCGTCTTGGCCTGTGCGATTCCGATCTTCAACTACGTGTTGGCGTTAGTTGGAAGTTTATGTTTTGCGCCGTTGGCGATTAGCCTCCCTGGCTACCTTTGGTTATATAGCCACGGCGAGTATATCCA
>NZ_JAGXKB010000134.1:0-277 GCF_019091025.1 Pantoea sp. GbtcB22 | reverse complement strand
TGCTTTGTCAGATCTCCGCTGAATTTCGGAATACGTAGGCTGATTGTTGTTTCGAAACATCATTATAAGATCTCCGCTGAATTTCGGAATACGTAGGCTGATTGTTGTTTCGAAACATCTTGATCTTTGTCAGTATTCTTTTTATGCGTCTTACTCTGTTCTGATTACTGAACAATGTCCACTGCCTGACGTTTCTTTGTAGCCTTGGTACCGACACGGTGACACGGATGTCAAACATTTTTATGTGCTGGCATCATGAGGCTTCTTTGTTCGTTGT
>NZ_JAGXKB010000133.1:0-277 GCF_019091025.1 Pantoea sp. GbtcB22 | reverse complement strand
CTATTAGTTATAGCCTATAAGGATTAGTATATTCTTAGCTTTATAATTAAGCTAGCCTTCTATTATTTACTTAATAATTTATAGTATACTTACTACTAAAATTTTCTTAGTTTCTATCTTTTTTACACATGTTAAAATTATATAAGTTATTATTAATCTTAACTACTTACTTAATCATCTTACTTAGTGTTTTTAGTTAATTTATCTAGATTAGTTTCTCCTAGATTTCTAGCATTAAGCCTTCTTTAAATTATATAATATATGCATCATTATCCTA
>NZ_JAGXKB010000132.1:0-277 GCF_019091025.1 Pantoea sp. GbtcB22 | reverse complement strand
GGACCTCTGCTTCACTCGTCAACTTGGCCACCTCATAAAAATTTAGATCACAAATCAACATTTTGGGCACAGTATTTCTAACCCGAGCTACCCAGCTCAAAATATCGGGCATAGCTGAACTTTCATCCTTGGACGATTAGCTGGAGTGCGTGGATCTGTTGGAGTGCTTCAATAGAGCTATACCAATGAGTTATCAGTCCAAAGATTAGTCATTTATAAGAGGGTTTTTGCCTGTTTGGTTAACTTTAGATTATCATAATATTGGACGTATCTGGAC
>NZ_JAGXKB010000015.1:0-7453 GCF_019091025.1 Pantoea sp. GbtcB22 | reverse complement strand
AGCATCGACAGCGCGCTGGACAACGCGGGCCCGGTGACCGGCAGCCTGAGCAGCGGCGCGTCCACCGACGACACCACGCCAACCCTGCGCGGCACCGGCCCGGCCAGCAGCGTTATCACCCTGCGCTACAAGCTCGGCAACGGTAGCTATACCCTCGACAGCGTGAGCGTGGATGCAGACGGCAACTGGTCGTGGACGCCGGATACGCTGGCGAAGGGCAGCTGGACCTTTGAGGTGCAGAAGGCCGGCCAGAGCGACTGGAGCAGCTTCCAGCTGACCATCGATCCGGACCTCGATCGCTATCCGACCATCGACAGCGCGCTGGACAACGCGGGCCCGGTAACCGGCAGCCTGAGCAGCGGCGCGTCCACCGATGACACCACCCCAACCCTGCGCGGGACCGGCCCGGCCAACAGCGTTATTACCCTGCGCTACAAGCTCGGCAACGGTGGCTACAGCGTCGACAGCGCGAGCGTGGATGCAGACGGCAACTGGTCATGGACGCCAAATACGCTGGCAAAAGGCAGCTGGACCTTTGAGGTGCAGAAGGCCGGCCAGAGCGGCTGGAGCAGCTTTAAGCTGACCATCGATCCGGCGCTGGACCTGAAGCCAACCATTGACAGCGCCTGGGACGACTTTGGCGCGGTAACCGGCAGCCTGACAAGCGGTGACACCACCGATGACAACACGCCAACCCTGCGCGGTACCGGCGTGGCCGGCACCATCATCCACTTCCAGAACGGTCTGGCAGGCAGCTCCTGGGTTAATGTGGGCAGCACCGTCGTTAAAGCGGACGGCACCTGGGAGTGGACCTCACCGGTGCTGAGCAAAAACGGCACCTGGGAGTTTCACGCGAAGGCGCAAAACGGCGAGGTTATCAGCGACTGGACCGGGAAATTTATTCTGAAGTACGTTGCTGCCGCCGGACCGGTGATTACCGATGCGCTGGACAACGTCGGCCCGGTAACCGGCAGCCTGAACAGCGGCGCGTCCACCGATGACAGCACGCCAACCCTGCGCGGCACCGGCCCGGCCAACAGCGTCATCACCCTGCGCTACAAGCTCGGCAGCGGCAGCTACGCCTCCACCACGGTGAGCGTGGATAACGCAGGCAACTGGTCATGGACGCCGGATACGCTGGCGAAGGGTAGCTGGACCTTTGAGGTGCAGAACGCCGGCCAGAACGGCTGGAACAGCTTCCAGTTGACCATCGATCCGGACCTCGAACGCTACCCGACCATCGACAGCGCGCTGGATAACGCGGGCCCGGTGACCGGCAGCCTGAGCAGCGGCGCGTCCACCGATGACACCACCCCAACCCTGCGCGGCACCGGCCCGGCCAACGGCACCATCACCCTGCGCTATAAAATGGACGGCGGTAACTACGCCTCCACCACGGTGAGCGTGGACAACGCAGGCAACTGGTCGTGGACGCCGGATACGCTGACAAAAGGCAGCTGGACCTTTGAGGTGCAGAAAGCCGGGCAGAGCGACTGGAGCAGCTTCACGCTGACCATCGATCCGGACCTTGATCGCTACCCGACCATCGACAGCGCGCTGGATAACGCGGGCCCGGTGACCGGCAGCCTGAGCAGCGGCGCGTCCACCGATGACACCACCCCAACCCTGCACGGCAGCGGCCCGGCCAGCAGCACCATTACGCTGCGCTACAAGCTCGGCAGCGGCAGCTACGCCTCCACCACGGTGAGCGTGGACGGCAACGGCAAGTGGACGTGGACGCCGGATACGCTGGCAGAAGGCAGCTGGACCTTTGAGGTGCAGAAGGCCGGCCAGAGCGACTGGAGCAGCTTCACGCTAACCATCGATCCTAACCTGGATCGCAACGCCACCATCGACAGCGCGCTGGATAACGCGGGCCCGGTGACCGGCAGCCTGAGCAGCGGCGCGTCCACCGATGACACCACCCCAACCCTGCACGGCAGCGGCCCGGCCAGCAGCACCATTACGCTGCGCTATAAAATGGACGGCGGCAGCTACGCCTCCACCACGGTGAGCGTAGATGTTAACGGCACCTGGTCGTGGACGCCGGATACGCTGACAAAAGGCAGCTGGACCTTTGAGGTGCAGAAGGCCGGGCAGAGCGACTGGAGCAGCTTCACGCTGACCATCGACCCGGAGCTCGATCGCTACCCAACCATCGACAGCGCGCTGGATAACGAGGGCCCGGTGACCGACACGCTGCGCAGCGGCGACACCACCGACGACAGCACGCCGACCCTGCGCGGCACCGGCGTGGCCAACAGCGTTATCACCCTGCGCTATAAGCTCGACAGCGGCAGCTACGCCAGCACCACGGTAAACGTGGACGGCAGCGGCAAGTGGACGTGGACGCCGGATACGCTGGCCAGCGGCAGCTGGACCTTTGAGGTGCAGAAGGCCGGCCAGAACGGCTGGAGCAGCTTCACGCTGACCATCGACCCGACCGTGGACCACGATGCCGTGATCACCAGCGCCTGGGATGACTTCGGCGCCGTGACCGGCACCATTGCCAACGGCGGGATCACCGACGACAGCACCCCGACGCTGCGCGGCACCGGCCCGGCCAACAGCAGCATCACGCTGAAGTACAGCAACGGCGACCGCAGCGCCGGCATCATGGTTAAAGTGGATGCCAGCGGTAACTGGACGTGGACCGCGCCAGAGCTGGAGGAGGGACACTGGACCTTTGAGGTGAAGAAGGACGGCCAGGAAAACTGGAGCCGCTACGAGCTGACCATTGATGCCAACGCGGACCGCAACGCCAGCATCGACAGCGCGTTCGACAACGTCGGTCCGGTGACCGGCAGCCTGAGCAGCGGCGCGACCACCGATGACACCACGCCAACCCTGCACGGTACCGGCCCGGCCAACAGCGTTATCACCCTGCGCTACAAGCTCGGCAACGGTGGCTACACCCTCGACAGCGCGAGCGTGGATGCAGACGGCAACTGGTCATGGACGCCGAAAACGCTGGCGAAGGGCAACTGGACCTTTGAGGTGCAGAAAGCCAGCCAGAACGACTGGAGCAGCTTCACACTGACCATTGATCCAACCGTGGATCGCAATGCGACTATTGACTACGCCTATGATAATTTTGGGGATGTGAAAGGCTTGATCGCGCGAGGTGGTATCACCGATGACGCCACCCCAACCCTTTCCGGTACCGGCCCGGCCAACAGCGTGATCTCCCTGCGCTATAAGCTCGGCAGCGGCACCTACATTACGACCAGCGTTAGCGTCGATGCCAGCGGCAACTGGAGCTGGACGCCGGATGCGCTGGCGAAGGGCAGCTGGACTTTTGAGGTGCAGAGGGACGGTCAGAGCGACTGGAAAAGCTTCCAGCTCACCATCGAACCTACCGCCGACCGCAAGCCGATCATTGAAAGCGCATGGGATGACTTCGGTGCCACCACCGGCCTTATTGCCAATGGCGGCACCACCGATGACAGTACGCCGACCCTGCGCGGCACCGGCGCGGCGAACAGCACGATATTGCTGCGCTATTTCCGCCTGGCCACCATGTATGAAGACACCATCAACGTTGACGCCAGCGGTAACTGGACATGGACTGCGCCAGAGCTCATTGACGGCCAGTGGACCTTTGAGGTGAAAAAACAGGGGGATTACAAATGGAACAGTTATGAGCTGACCATTGATTCCAACGCGGACCGTGACGCCACCATCGACAGCGCGCTCGACAACGCGGGTCCGGTGACCGGCAGCCTTGCGAGCGGCGCCACCACCGATGACACCACGCCAACCCTGCGCGGCAGCGGCCCGGCTAACAGCGTCATCACGCTGCGCTATAAGCTTGGTAACGACAGCTACGCCTCCACCACCGTAAACGTAGACGGCAGCGGCAAATGGACGTGGACGTCGTCCGCGCTGGCGAAAGGCAGCTGGACCTTTGAGGTGCAGAAAGCTGGCCAGAGCGACTGGAGCCGCTTCCAGCTGACCATCGATCCGACGCTGGATATGCAGCCCATCATCGACGATGCCTGGGATAATTTTGGCGCGGTCACCGGCAGCCTGAAGAGCGGTGACACCACCGACGACAGCACGCCTACCCTGCGCGGACGTGGCGTGGCCGGCACCATCATCCACATCGAGAGATGCCTGTCGGGTATGCAGTGGGCGAGCGTGGGCAGCACCGTGGTGAAAGCCGACGGCACCTGGGAGTGGACCTCACCGGCGCTGAGTAGCAGCAATACGTGGAACTTCCAGGCCCGCGCGCAGACTGGCGATCATTACAGCGCGTGGAGCGACAAATTCGTAGTGGAATACGTCGCGGCAGCGCCTGGCGCGCCTGTCATCACCGATGCGTTTGACGATTTTGGTACCGAGACCGGCAGCCTCGCCAGCGGTGATACCACCGATGACCAGACGCCGACCCTGCGCGGCACCGCGCTGGCAAACAGCGTGGTGATGATCCGTGCACAGCATGCGTCGGGTGAGAAAATCTACAGCGTGAAGGCGAGTGCGGATGGTAACTGGAGCTGGACGCCGGATAAGCCGCTGGCGAAGGGGGACTGGGATTTCCAGGTAAAAAAATCCGGCGCGGAAAGCTGGGGTCAAACATTCGAATTGAATTTGGATAGAGGCCCTGTTAAAAGTTCAATAATTGATTTTGAGGAATTTAATGCGGGTGATGTTAACCCTGAAAATCAGTATTGGTTTGAGGATAATTTTAATTTCCGTCTACTTGATTTTATGGGAGATCAAAAATTCTCTCATGTAGTTGACACGCCAGATGATGCGCCTGATATTTTTGGAGATAAATGTTTTGTTATAGGAGAAGCTACTGTAGCCAGCGTAGCATACTCTACTGTCACAGGTACTCGTCTGTACGATAATTTCAAATGTGACATTTGGAACAGAGCAAATTATGACATTAGAATAGAAGGCTTTTATTTATCATACAAAAAAAATGGTAATCCGCAGGAATTTACGATTATCATAAAAGCTGGGGAAGTTTTGTCGCTAAATATGCAAGATTATTTTGAAGATAAGTCCCTACAGCCTGAAATATATCATATAAGCTTTAAGTTTCAGCCTTACATGCATGAACTTTATATAGATAATTTATATATTGAATACAGCCCTAACACATTTAGACCTTTCGTGGATAATGTAGAAAACCTCGTCCACGTCCTTGACGGCGTCGACGCATTAACCGAGCACGCCATCATCGGCAGTGAAACGCAGGTGGATACATTGCAATTAACCGGCAAAGATCAGCTGCTCGATTTATCTCAGCATCAAGCAGAGATTCAGTCGGTGGAGATCTTCGATATTCGCGGCAGCGGGGATAATACGCTGAAAATCGATCTGGATGCGCTGCTGCATTACGGCGAAAAAGATCTGTTTATCGAAGACGGTAAAACCCAGCTGATGATCAACGGCGATGCCGGCGATGTGGTGCAGCTGAAAGATATTCTGCCGGAAGGCAGCGATATCAGCGAATGGCAGCATCAGCAGGGCACCGTGACGGTTGCAGGCGTGGAGTACGAAGTGTACAGCCACGGCGACGACGCGGAACTGCTGGTGCAGCAGGGGGTGAAAACCGAGCTGATTTAACGGTTAGATCCTTCTAAATCTGTCTGGAAAGCCACCGAAATTCGGTGGCTTTTTTTTGTTGTTTACCAACTCATAACGTGCCGGCACCGTGCCCCGGCCTCCGTTACACGGCCAGCCTCTGCGGCTGCGGTTAACTCATCTGGCCGTATCCGCCCGCCCGGCCCTTCCCCCCTTTTCTCTCTCTCCGTTCCTCCAGGAGTTTTCCTCCTTTGCAGACGGTTCTTGATACGAGTCCGTAACGCGCTGCTCTACCATTCCCGCCGCTGTGCGATGTCGTGTAAACCGCGCCGCACTTACATTGACAACACATTATGGACGATCCTTATGATTGATTTATTTGCACGCAGCCAGACCCTTTACTTTGAAAGCGCCGACGGCAAGCTGGTGTTTGGTAACAAAGAGAAGCTGGAGCCCGGTGGCTTTATTGAGCTGGTCATCGGCACCGACACCTTCCGCGTCCCCGTAGACGACAAAGGCTTTTACCGCTGGGAAGCGCCTTCCGCCTACGCCGACGGCCACTACAGCTTCTCCATCCGCCACTTTGATAACGCCGGCAACCGCAACCCGCCGACGCTCGGCACCGTGATTGTTGACACCAGCGCCCCCGCCGCCCCTGAACTGCTTAACCTCTACGACGACCAGGGCGACAAAACCGGCAGCTTTGACGCCGGCAAGGCCACCGACGACAAACGCCCGACGCTGACCGGCATCGCGCAGAAAGGCAGCACCGTTTACCTGCTCAACGACAAAAATGAAAAAATCGGCAGCGCGGTGGCGGACAAGGTCACCGGCAAGTGGGTAATGGAGCCGGCGCAGGACTTAAAAGACGGCAGCAACAGCCTGCGCCTGATGGCCGAAGAGACCTTTGGTAAACAGCTGCGCGCCGGCACGCCGTCTGCGCCGTTTAACATCATTACCGGCAACGGCAGCGCGCAGGTTGAACACACCGGTGACGCCGCCGCCGCGCCGGTCAGCGAGGCCGCACCGGCCGCCACCGAACCGCTGGCCCGCAGCAAGACCCTCTACTTTGAAAGCGCCGACGGCAAACTGGTGTTTGGGAACAAAGAGAAGCTGGAGCCCGGCGGCTTTATTGAGCTGGTCATCGGCACCGACACCTTCCGCGTCCCGGTAAACGATGAAGGCTTTTATCGCTGGGAAGCGCCGACGCCCTACGCCGACGGCGAGTACAGCTTCTCCATCCGCCACTTTGACAACGCCGGCAACCGCAACCCGCCGACGCTCGGCACCATGATTGTGGATACCACCGCGCCGGACGCGCCGGAGCTGATTAACCTCTACGACGACCAGGGCGCCGTGACCGGCAGCTTTGACGCCGGCAAGGCCACCGACGACAAACGCCCGACGCTGACCGGCATCGCGCAGAAAGGCAGCACCGTTTACCTGCTCAACGACAAAAATGAAAAAATCGGCAGCGCGGTGGCGGACAAGGTCACCGGCAAGTGGGTGATGGCGCCATCGCAGGACTTAAAAGACGGCATTAACAGCCTGCGCCTGATGGCCGAAGAGACCTTTGGTAAGCAACTGCGCGCCGGCGCGCCTTCGGCGGCGTTTGACATCGTGATTGCCGGCGACAACGTCACGGTTACCATTACCGATGCGCTTGACGACGCGGGCAGCTTCACCGGGGCGCTCGGCAACGGCGCGCTCACCGACGACGCCACGCCGACCCTGCGCGGCGAGGTCTCCGCCGCTGACACCGTTATCGTCTATTACCGCCTCGCCGGCAGCCCGACCTGGGCCGGCAGCGCCACCGCCACCCTCAGCGGCGACACCTGGAGCTGGACGCCGGGCAGCAACCTGCCGTACGGCCGCTATGAATTCCAGGCCAGCACCGGCGACGTCGCCTCGGCGCTGT
>NZ_JAGXKB010000131.1:0-277 GCF_019091025.1 Pantoea sp. GbtcB22 | reverse complement strand
CCGCTGCACCTTTTCCTCAAAGCCTGACTTTCCACCAGTACTGGGGATCGTCGAGAAAAAGATGGATCCCAAAAACCGAATGTAAGTGTGGTGGGCATGAAAGCCCCAAGCATGCCCACCACCCTTAAAGAGCATTTACTTATACAGCATGAATGCAGGGTATACAACCATTCGCAAAACTCCGATAGCTTCCACAAGTACTGGGGACAGCTATGGACGAAGAGTTGTTTTCCAAAACGCCGAATATGCATATGAGTCTATCTAGTTTAGAATGTTA
>NZ_JAGXKB010000130.1:0-277 GCF_019091025.1 Pantoea sp. GbtcB22 | reverse complement strand
GGCACGCAGGTCAGCAGCACGGAAAACGAAACGGCGTATTTCCTGTCGACATCGCTTCTGGTTAAAGAGCTCGCGCTTCTGATGAAGGCGGCGGAGGCAAAGAACATCCCCGTCTACTTCCGGGGGCTTATCATCGACAACATGGATCAGACCGCAAAGTACATGCTGAACCTGATCACGACCTACAAGGTGCGCGGGATCCAGATTGACCCGGTGCGCTTTGAGCGCTACGGCGTGAAGCAGGTCCCGGCGCTGGTGGGGAAGTGCGGAGAGCGCC
>NZ_JAGXKB010000129.1:0-277 GCF_019091025.1 Pantoea sp. GbtcB22 | reverse complement strand
AAATCGCGCGGCACAGCCAGCCGCTAAAAATGGCACAACAGAGGCCATTACTGCGCCTCTGCTGTCGTCTTCTGGCAATAATCGTTCAGAACGAATTACTTACCACTTTTTACTTTAGTCCATGCACGGGAGCGCACACGATCCAGTTTCGGATCCTGGACCTTGAGCACAAACAGTTTGGCCATGGCATCCGGCGCTGGGAAAATGCCCGGATTGTTGCGCACGTCCGCATTGATCAACGGCAGCGAGGCATTGTTACCGTTGGCGTAGTTCATGT
>NZ_JAGXKB010000128.1:0-277 GCF_019091025.1 Pantoea sp. GbtcB22 | reverse complement strand
TCCCCGCCACTAACGCCAGCGTCGAGAGACCGGCAAACATACCCACTTCCTCCCCATTTTCCGGCATCACACGTGAAGCAAGCGCCGCGACCACCCACGCCACCGCAATCTTGGTGAGGACGAGCGTGCCCGATTTACCCAGTACTGTGCCGGTGGCGCTGAGTTTGATGGATGCGCCCATGCAGAAGAACCACACTGCAAGAATCGGGACGGGGCCGGTCATCAACCCATTGGTGAACGAACCAAAGTATTTCCCTGCGGCCGGGGAGAACGTATG
>NZ_JAGXKB010000127.1:0-278 GCF_019091025.1 Pantoea sp. GbtcB22 | reverse complement strand
ACGATCGCCGCCCTGGAGAATGGACGCCCGGCCACCGCGGCCGATCTGCATGCGCTTCTCGTCGCGCACCTCCATGACCTAAAACGTCGCATAGCGCGAACCAACACCGATATCTTCAAGGGCTTCTGGAATCTCGATCACTATGCACGCCCTTCCGCCCCGCGACCCGAGGAAGCTTGCCGGGATCACCTCGTCGATCTCATGCGCCCATCGTTGCAGCCGCTCGGGATCACCGTTGAACCGGAAGGGCATATGGTCGCCGACAAACGGGCGGACAT
>NZ_JAGXKB010000126.1:0-278 GCF_019091025.1 Pantoea sp. GbtcB22 | reverse complement strand
AAAGACCCCATGAAAACCAATAAATCCAAACTCCCAGATAATGCATATGAACGAGGTATCATGTTTTTATACAGCAATGAAAATCGTGAAGACGAGTCGAATATGACCAGATAGCATATGACCAGATAGCATACAGCGGAGATCACTCAAGCAACTTCAGCAGAAATATGTGAGAGGTCTTGCTTTTCGGGCTTCGCACTCGAGTGTGCCCCCTCAGAATCAACAGGGATGGCCGAATCATCTCCAACCTTGCTTTCGTGAACTTTGTCCTCGAGCTC
>NZ_JAGXKB010000125.1:0-278 GCF_019091025.1 Pantoea sp. GbtcB22 | reverse complement strand
GACGATGAGGATGAAGATGAGGACACAAAGCAGGAAGTACAGCCCCCTGTCGAGCCGGACCTTAGACCACTCGTCGAACAATATAAAGATGGATGGTCATACCCGCGCTTCGAAGAATTTGCGAAGACTATTGTTGGAGGCAGACAGGAAGCCAATGGGGCAAACTAAGAGCTTTTGAAAAGAAAGCTATTGGGATTCCTCTTTACCGATACCCAGATTCATTATCATATTATTTAAGCATACATTTTAAGTCCCCATTGCATTGGATGGAAGTTGCC
>NZ_JAGXKB010000124.1:0-278 GCF_019091025.1 Pantoea sp. GbtcB22 | reverse complement strand
ACACATCCATCCCTACAAACAAACAGAAAATGAGGATAGACCCATCCCTACTGACCAAACACATGATGGAATGGTTCCATTCCAAAAATCAAGGACGAAACCATCTCATCCCCATTTGTCTCCGAACCAAACACATGCGTGAATGGGTGCCTCTTGGATGAGACAACCCTGAATATTTCACAACACTCCCCCTTAATCGAATCCATCTTTTTAGACCATCTTTAGGAACACAATCAATTAATTATTAATTTTATCTGTCTTATCTCATCCTCGAAAAA